>NZ_JBSNCH010000003.1:7500-410000 GCF_058780625.1 Azospirillum sp. UENF 111221 | reverse complement strand
TGCCGTCGGTGGCGAGACCGCCGGTGTCGATCACCTCGTTGCCGCGGATGACCGAGCCCATGTCCTTGGCCGAGCGGCCGAGCATCTCGA
The DNA here is from genome assembly GCF_058780625.1 of Azospirillum sp. UENF 111221. NCBI lineage: Bacteria > Pseudomonadati > Pseudomonadota > Alphaproteobacteria > Rhodospirillales > Azospirillaceae > Azospirillum > Azospirillum sp. UENF 111221. Next base: position 409,910 of record NZ_JBSNCH010000003.1, on the reverse strand, counting down.
TGCCGCCGCCGTCGGCGGTCTCCTGCCCGACATGGTGGATCTTGTTGAACTGGACGGTGTTGTTGCGGTTCAGCTGGCCGTCGTCCCATTCCTTGAACGACACGCCATACCGTGGGGCGTCGGTGATGTCGTTGTTGCTGACCATGCTGTTGCTGCTGCCGACGGCGCCGATGCCGGCCCCGCCCTTGGTGATCTGGCCGATATGCTCGATGGTGTTGGCGTAGATGCGGTTGCCGTCGGCGGCATGGATCATCGAAACGCCGGTGTCGCCCAGCTGCTCCATGTGGTTGCCGGCGATGCGGCTGTTGTCGGTGGCGTCGAGCGAGACCGCGGTCCCGACATTGACGAAGTGATTGCCGCCGACCGAGTTGCCATGCCCGCCCTGCATCGACAGCGCAGCACCGTCATAGCGGGTGTCGGAGAAGGTCAGCCCTTCGATGCTGACATTGCTGGCATTGCTGGACTTGATCAGCGTGCCAAGCCGGGCGACGACGACGCCGTCCGATTGGAAGCTGGCGGCATGTTCCGGCTTCACCACCAGCTTGCCGTCGCCGGCGCGCCAGCCGAATTCACCGGCGTCGCGGATCAGCGAGGCGTCGTTCATCACCCGATAGGTGCCGCCGGTGCGCAGCGCGTAGGAGGCCGAGTCGTCGAGCGTCACCGTGTGGTGATACTGGTCGATCGACTTCACCTGCGAGATGTCGTCCCTCAGCCGTTCCGTGTCGAATGTCTGGACGACCAGGCCGTCATGGGGCTTCAGGCCCGACGGGATGTCGCCGGTCGAAAAGTTGAAGCTGGTCTTGCTGGCGCCGGTCGAATTGGCCTTCAGCACATGCCAGCCGCTGGTGGCCGCCTCCGCGGGATCGAAATCGCCGGTCTGCGCCGCATGCTGGCGCACGCCGCCGATGCTGACATCCAGGCCGTTGGCCGATGCGAGCTTGGCGGAGTAGAGGCCTTTGCCTTCATAAGTGAAACCGGTCACCCGCTCTCCGCCGCTGAGGATCGGCGTCTCTTTCCCGTAGGCAAGGATGCTGTGGCCGTCGTCGTGCGAGTCGAGTGTCAAGGTCTTGTTGAGGCGATAGGTGCCGCCACGAACATAGGTGGTGTCGACATCGCCCGCCCGCATCGCGTCACGCGCCTTCTCGAGGCTGGCGAAGGGACCGTCGGTGCCGGCGGCGTTGGGAGCGGCGAGCCGCCCGGACCAGCTGTCATTGCCCTTGGTGGACACGAAAAAAGCGGCCTGGTCGGTGGTCGTCATAAGTCATTCCTCCGTTCTGATGGAGGCATGAGTCGAATTTTTTAGTTAAAATTTTATTTACGGCCTTAGTACCTCTGATGGACAGGAGGGCTCTGCAAGAACGGTATTATGGGATGCGATGAACAGCCACGAATTGGTGGCGATGTGATCCGGCATTAATTGTGAAACTGAACATTCTTTATGGACAAGCTGTCGCTATTCAGGTTCGCGCATTACGAGCATCGCTCGACCGGCATGTGATGTCGACAGTCGCCGCCACGTTACAGGGCATCACTGGACTGGCCATTTTCTGGAATTTTATGATAAGCTGACCGACGCCGGGGTCTTGTTCTTGGTCATACAGCGGTGCCGCGCCCAGTTCAGCGTCAGGGCCGCCCCTCCCCCGGCTACAGGACGTGAAAGGGACCTGTCTTGAGCGAAGAGTTGAAGAACGTCACCGCGACGAACGTCACCGCGACGGTAAAGTGGTTCAAGCCGGAAAAGGGTTTTGGGTTCGTCCGCCTTGCCGATGGCTCCGGCGAGGCTTTCTTGCACGCTTCGGTCCTGGCCGCCGCCTCCCTGCCCAACCCGGTCGAGGGCACGACGGTCGTCTGCGATCTGGCCCAGGGCGCCAAGGGGCCCCAGGTCGTCGCCATTCACTCCGCCACGCCGCCGGAAACCCCGCCCGCCCCGCGTGCCCGCAACCAGCGCCCGCCGCGCGCCACCGCCTCGGCGTCCCAGCCCATGGGCCAGCCGATGGGGCAGCCGGCCGGCCAGGCCGCCGGACAGGGTCCGCAGCCTGAGGATGGCGGCGAGGGCTTCGTCCGTCCGCCGAAGCCGCAGCGCGAACGGCGCGAGCGCCATGCCGAGCCCGCCGGTCCGGCCACGATGGCCTATGGGACGGTGCGCTGGTACAATCTGGACAGCCAGTCCGGCCTGATCGAGCCGTGGGAAGACGGCGCCACCGTCTATTTCGACCGTGCCACCCTGCGCCAGTCCGGCCTGGACATCGTCGCCGATGGCGAGGACGTGCGCTATCTGGCCGTCGGGTCGGAGGATGCGCCGGTCGCCCAGCGGGTCGAGCTGATCTGACGATACCGCCTACGCAGGCGCTTGCCGCCGCCGGTTGGCCGTAACAGGCCGGCCGCGCGGCGGTCGTTGGACATCGGGTTGGAACCGGCTTGGTTCGGAGGCGGACCGCCTCAGAATCTGGTGGAAAGTGTGAAGAAAGCTCGCGGGGCGCGGTCCTGCGTGCTGAACGGCGTGGTGATGAACGGCTTGGCCAGTTCCACGCTGGCATCGATGCGCTGGAAAACGCCGAAGCGCAGGCCGACGCCGGTCGAGGCGAGGGACCGGCGGCCATGGCGCGTGCCACCTTCGTAATTGTAAACCGCGCCATAATCGCCGAAGCCATAGGCGACCGCGTAATCCAGCCCGTCCTCCTGGACCGGAAGGATGTATTGCAGCTCCGCCCGGCCGGCGAAGCCGCTGTCGCCGGTGATTTCCGAGGGGTCGAAGGCGCGGCCATACTGCTTGCCGCCAAGCCCGTATTCCTCCGACGACAGCAGCTGGTCCGGGCTGTATTGCGCCTCGCCGGACAGGGCGAGGATCAGTTGGTCGGTCAGGGGCTGGTTGCGCTGGGCCGACAGCAGCAGCTTGCGGAAATCGCTGCGCCCGCCACTGCGGGTCAGGTTGGCGCTGCCGGATTCCGTGGCGTTGAGGATGTCGAGCCCCTTGGACAGCTCCGCCGTCAGCAGGTTCGAGCCGCCCCAGCCGTCGGCGAAATCGTAGGAGATGTTGGCGGCGACAATGCGCAGCCGATCCTGCGACAGCTCGGCGCCCAGCACGTCGGTGCGGCTGTCGCGGATGGTGACGCTGAGGCCGGCGCGCAGGGTTTCCGACCGGCTGCGGATGAAGGGATGCGACACCGCCACCCGGGCGGAGGTGGTCAGGCTGTACAGGTCGAGCGGCCGCACGCTGTCGCCGGGCTGCGACCAGGATCGGCGGACGCCATACTCCACCGTCGTGCCCTCGGCATCCACCGGCACCAGCTGCCCGACGTCGAAGAAGCGCAGTTCGCGGATCTGTGGGGTGACGATGCCCTGCGCAGTGGTCCGCTCGAACAGGCCGAGCTGATCCTCGACGGTGGCGAGGCCGGTCAGCTGCATCGGGCCGATGGAGCGGGTGCCGCGGTTGTCCAGCGACAGGAAGCCGTTGAAGGGCGTGCGCTCCAGCGCCAGGGTCAGGCGCGAGGCACCGGGGGTGTCGGGCGACGCCTCCAGCACCGTCTTCACCGCGACGCCGGGCAGATCGTCGGCCAGCAGGACGTAGCGCTCCATGTCGGCCATGCGCAGCGGGCGGGAGGCCTTGATCTTCTCCCCCAACTGCCGCAGCAGGCCGAGCCGGTCCTTTGCCTCGCCCTGGACGACCACCTCGTCGACATATCCCTCCACCACCTGCAGGCGGACCACGCCGTCGCGGATTCGCTGGGCCGGCACCACCGCCTGGGACAGCACATAGCCGTCGTTGCGGTAGCGCGCGGTGATGGCGTCGCGGATGGCATAGAGATCGGCCAGCGTCACCGGCTTGCCCAGCTTGTCGCGCCACAGGGCCGACAGGCTGTCGCCGTCATAGACGCTGTTGCCGTCGATGCGGATCTCGGTCAGCGTCAAGGAGATGCGTTCGGCATCGCGCGGCGGCGGTGCCTTCTCCGGCGCCGGCATCTCGATCTCCGGCGAGGATTGCGGCACGGCCGGACGCTCGAAGCGCTGCTCCAGCCGGTTGGGATCGAGCGACGGCGGCAGCACCGGCGGTACCGCCTGGGCCAGCGCCGGCAACGGAGCGGCTGCACCGGCCAGCAACAGGGCGGACAGGCGGACGAGCCGCCGGAGGCCGGGAGGCGCGGAAATGAGCATGGCGGAATTGGCGGTTCGGGACACGGATCGTCGTCGCAAAGCTATTTGTCGGTTAGGGCGGTCACGCCGGCCCAGTCCGGACCGGCCGTTTGTCCGATGCGCTTTTCGGCCTTGTGCAGCATCGCCAGTGCCGCACCGTCGACGGCCACCAGCGCGCGGAACCCGGCGGCGGCGGCCTCGAACCGGCCGGCGCGCCAATGGTCCAGGGCGGAGGCGTAGGCGGCGCGCTGGGCGCGGTCCTCGGGATCGGCACGGCGGGCCTCGGACAGCGGCTCGAACACCTCGACCGGTTCGCTGCGGCCGACGACCTGCACGATGTCGAGCGCGCGGAAGGCCTCCGGGTCGCCATGGTTGCGCACGGTCTCGCCGCTGACCATCAGCACGGAGTTGTAGTATTTGTTGGCGCCCTCCAGCCGCGAGGCCAGATTCACCGTGTCGCCCATCACCGTGTAGTTGAAGCGGCGCGGCGAGCCGATGTTGCCGATCAGCGCCGGACCGGTGGCGATGCCGGTGCGGTTGGAGCCGCGCCCGCTGGCCGTCGCCAGCAGGGTCGGGTCGTCCGCCATCGCCTGACGCATCGCCAGCGCGGCCGACACCGCGGCGCGGGCATGGTTGTCGATGGCATAGGGGGCGCCGAACACCGCCAGCACGGCATCGCCGATGTATTTGTCGACGAAGCCGCCATGCGCCTCGATGATGTCGGTCATCACCGTGAAATAGCGGTTCAGCACGGCGACCAGCGCTTCCGGCTCCATCCCCTCCGACATCCTGGTGAAACCGGCGATGTCGCAGAACAGGATGGACAGGTCGCGCTCTTCCCCGCCCAGGCTGGGCGACTGGCCCGACGCGATCATGTCGTCGATCAGCGATCCGGGCAGGTAGAGCTTGAAGGCGTTGCGGATGTGCCGCTGGTCACGGTCGAGCACGGCGAAACGGAAGCCGAGCGCCAGCGGGAAGACCAGAAGCGCCGCCAGCGCCGCCTGCAGGTAGGGCAGCACCAGCCCGCCCTGGAAGGCCTGCACCGCCACCCCGCTCCACCCCGCCAGCAGCAGGAGCAGCCCGGCCGCGGCCACCGCTGGCCGGGTCGCCAGCGTCACCACCGCGGCCAGACCGGCCAGCAGCAGGACCAGGGCAGCGGCGGCCGGCCGGCCGGTTTCCTCCAGCGCGTCGTGCGCCATCAGGTTGGAGATGGCGGCGGCGTGGATGTAGACGCCGGGAATGCTGTCGCGGGTGCGGCCGGCGACATACAGCTCGCTCATCACCGGCAGGGTGCAGCGTTCGGGAAGGTTCATCCCCTCCGGCTTGGTGACCCAGCGGTTGGAGGACAGCTTGCGGTCCTCGACATCCAACACGGTGCCGACCATCACCGCCTTGCCCTTGAAGTGCCTGGCGAAGAAGTCGGCCTTGCCGGCTTCGGCGCAGGCATGGAGGTCGGCCAGCGAATAGGTCGGGATGGCCCCGGCGGCGGTGGCGTGGTTGACCAGCAGCCGGTTGCCCTCCCCGCCCGGCACCCGGTAGCCGGCCAGCGTGGCCGAGCCGTCGGCCCCCCGCTCCAGCGGCGCCTTCAGCGCGCGGGAGGCGACCTCGACCGCCATGCCGGGCTCGGCCTTCGGCTGGCCGTCGGGTCCGGCGACGGACAGCGTCAGCGGAACCCGGCGCAGCACGCCGTCGGCATCCTCCACCAGATTGACCGAGCGGACATTGTTCACCCCGGCGGCGATCGTATAGCCGCGGTAGGGCATCAGCGGGTCGCTTTGATGCTGGACCTTGGCCAGCACCAGCCGCCCCTCTTTGCCGCCGCGGCGGAGCGTCAGCAGGTAATCGCGCTCGAAGCCCGGGATCAGCGTCTCGACCGAGGTCGGGTGGACGAGGTCGAGGCCGATGGCCGCCGCCCCGCCATCCAGCAGGGCACCGAGGACGGTGCCCAGCCGCGGCCCCCACAGCGCCTGCGGCGTGCCGGCGAACGGCGGGCGGCGGTAGGTCTCCTCGTCGATGCCGACCACCACCACCGGCGAGGGGTCGGGGGCCGGCCGGGGACCATGCACCCGCTCCCGCAACCAATAGAGGCTGTCGATCGACGGCCCCTGCAGCATGGACGAGGCCGCCAGCACCAGAAGCGACGCGACCGCCGGCGCCACCGCGCCGAGCAGGACCAGCCGGGCGCGCCGGGGCAGCCTTATCGCGTTCAACGGCCGCGCCCGCCGCTCAGAAGCGGATCAGCCGGCCGAGCGCCGGACCGCCGCCGGCCGCGGCCTTCTCGTCGATCTTCACGGTGAAGGACTTCTGCCCGGCGGCGATCTTGTAGAGCCCGCCCGGTTCCAGCCCGGCGCCGCTCTTGGCGGTGTCCAGCGTGGTGCCGGGAACATTGACCGTGCTCAGCGCGATGCCCTGCACGTCCAGCCGGTCGATGGTGACCGGGCCGGGCGCCGACAGGATCAGCACCGGATGGGTCTTGAACAGGGTCAGGTCCGGCTTGGGCAGCGGCGCCTTCATGCCCGCCAGGGCGATGGGGGCGCTGCGGAAGACGGTCACCCCCGCCTTTCCTGCCTCGTTGGAAGCCAGCAGCAGCTTGCCGCCGTCGCAGGGCAGCGTGTGGCGGTCGATGCTGCCGCCCTGCACCGCCGATTCGCGGGCGCCGACCGTCACCGAACCGCCGGTGATCGTCTCGTTGACGCAGGATTCCAGATAGCTCAGCGTCAGCGTCTGCCCGGCCTTCAACGTGAGCGTGCGGCCTGCCGCCAGATAGTCCATCGGCTGCACGCCGTCGACGCCGTCCGACACATCCTCAACCAATGCGGTGGGTGCGGCCGGGGCCGGAGCCGGATCCGCGGCGAGCGCCAGCGGCGATGCAGCCAGCAGAAGCAGGGTTCCGGCAACGGCGGAGCGGACGGGCATCTGAAACGCGACGGACATGGCAACGGACATGGCGACGGACATGGAAAAACGGCCTCCCGGTCAGTGCAGGGGGCTGTACCCCCTACGGACGGCATCACTATAGCTGCTGTTTCCTTTAACGAAGTTACCGGGGTACTTCAAATCCAATACGCCGCCGCCGCTTCCGATCACAGCGATGCCGCCGGTAAATTCCCGTCATCCCGGCGACATCCTATTGTCAAGAAAGTGAAATACTCCCGCCACAACGCCGTCATGACCACCGGCTAATATACACCTCCCGCGCGTGGCGGCCTTCCGGGTCCCGCCGGATGGGACGGACATCATTGGAGCGTCGCGACCGAACATGGGTACCGAACACATCGTCCGCTCCTTCGCGCAGGAATTGCAGCGTCTGTCCAACCTCGTCACCCAGATGGGCGGCGTGGCGGAAGCCCAGGTGGAGGCCGCGGTGAAGGCGGTGACCCGCCGCGACGTCGGGCTGGCCTCCCAGGTGATGCAGGCCGATGCCCGGCTCGACGCCTACGAGCGCGACATCGACGCCGAGGCGGTGCGGCTGCTGGCGCTGCGCCAGCCGATGGCCCAGGACCTGCGCGAGATCGTCTCGGCCCTGAAGGTCTCGGCCGATCTGGAGCGCATCGGCGACTATGCCGCCAACGTCGCCAAGCGGTCGCTGGCGCTGGCCCAGGTGCCGGTGGTGCGGCCGGCCGCCGGCATCCCGCGCATGGGCCGGCTGGTCGAGGCGATCCTGAAGGAGGTGCTCGACGCCTATATCGAGCGCGACGTCGACAAGGCCATCGCCGCCTGGGAGCGCGACGAGGAGCTGGACGACCTCTACACCAGCCTGTTCCGCGAGGTCCTCACCTACATGATGGAGGACCCGCGCAACATCACGCCCTGCACGCATCTGCTGTTCATGGCGAAGAATCTGGAGCGCATCGGCGACCACGCCACCAACATCGCCGAGATCATCCATTTCCTGGTGGTCGGCAGCCCCCTGACGGTGCTGCGCCCGAAGAACGACGGCAGCAGCTTCGCCGTCGTCACGCCGATGGCGCCGGATAGCGACACGGCGTTCCCGCTCGACGAGGATGCCGGCCCCGCCGACGCCGGCTGACCCCCTCCCCGCCCGCCTCTCGCACTTGCCCGGACCGCCGCCGGCGGCGACACTTTGTCCGGCCACAGCCTGCGGATTCGCACGCGCAGGGGAGATACCGCCACGGTGCGGGGCTTTTCCGTTTGCATGCGGCGCGGGGGTCGGGTATTAGCCCGCCCCGTGTGCCCGACATCAGCCGCGGCATCCCTTTCCCTGCCTGCAACGAGACACGCTGGTCATGCCCGCCGACGCACTGAGCTCCGCCCTGCTTCCCGCCGGACTGCACGACGTGCTGCCGTCCGAAGCGGCGCATGAGGCGGCCGCCGTCGAACGCCTGCTGGCGGAATTCGCCGCGCAGGGCTACCGCCGCGTCGATCCGCCGCTGGTCGAGTTCGAAGAGAACCTGCTCTCCGGCCCCGGTGCCGCGATGTCCAAGCAGACCTTCCGGCTGATGGACCCGCATTCGCAGCGGATGATGGCGGTCCGCGCCGACATCACCCCCCAGATCGCCCGCATCGCCACCACCCGCCTGAAGAACGAGGCCCGGCCGCTGCGCCTGTGCTACGCGGGCCAGGTGCTGCGGGTGAAGGGATCGCAGCTGCGCCCCGAACGCCAGTTCACCCAGGTCGGCGTCGAGCTGATCGGCGCGCTGGAGGCCGAGGCCGATGCCGAGGTGGTCCTGCTTGCCGTCCAGGCGCTGACCGCCATCGGCGTGCCGCACCTGTCGGTCGATCTCTGCGTGCCGACCATGGTGTCGCGCATCTGCGCCGGCCTAGGGCTGGGCGAGGACGAGATCCGGCAGCTGCGCGCCGCACTCGACCGCAAGGACTTCGGCTGCCGTGGCGGCCGTCGGCGGCCCTGCCGCCTCGCTGCTGGAAACGCTGATGAGCGCGTCCGGTCCCGCCGACCGCGCCATGCAGGCGCTGGCCGCCCTGCCGCTGCCGGAGGGGGCCGAGAAGGACCGCCGCCGGCTGACCGACACGCTGGCCCTGCTGCGCGCGGCGATGCCGGACCTGACGGTGACCATCGATCTGGTGGAGCATCGCGGCTTCGAGTACCAGACCGGCCTCAGCTTCACCCTGTTCTCCCGCGCCGCGGGCGAGCTGGGCCAGGGCGGGCGCTACCGCGCCGGCGCCCAGGGGAAGACCGCGGCGAGCCGGCGACCGGCTTCACGCTGTACATGGATACGCTGCTGCGCGCGGTTCCGGCGGCCAAGGCCCCGGGCCGGGTCTATGTGCCGCATGGCAGCGGCTGGGAAACGGCGCGCAGGCTGCGGGCCGACGGATGGGTGACGGTCGCCGGGCTTGCCCCGGTGGCCGATGCGGCCGCGGAAGCCAGACGGCTCCATTGCGGCCATTGGCTGGTTGGCGGGGACGTCAAGCCGGTCGGGTGACCCTGGGTTCAAACGACTTGCGTTCACGGAAGTTGGGTTCAAGCGAGTTGGGTTCAGGGTGAACGGGCCCCCACGCCGCGCGGATGGTACCCTGCGGTGGATCGGGAGGCTGAGCGGTTCCTTTTTGAAGTTTTGCGGAGACGAGAGATGGCCAACGTTGCGGTGGTCGGCGCCCAGTGGGGCGACGAGGGCAAGGGCAAGATCGTCGACTGGCTGTCCAGCCGGGCCGATGTGGTGGTGCGCTTCCAGGGCGGTCACAACGCCGGCCACACGCTGGTGATCAACGGCGTCGAATACAAGCTGAGCCTGCTGCCGTCCGGCGTGGTGCGCCAGAGCAAGCTGTCGGTCATCGGCAACGGCGTCGTCTTCGACCCCTGGGCCTTCATCCGCGAAGTCAACGCGATCAAGGAAAAGGGCGTCACCGTCAACCCGGAAAACCTGATCGTCGCCGAGAACGTGCCGCTGATCCTGCCGGTGCACAGCGCACTCGACAAGGCGCGCGAAGAGGCCAAGGGCGCCGGCAAGATCGGCACCACCGGCCGCGGCATCGGCCCGGCCTATGAGGACAAGGTCGCCCGCCGCGCCATCCGCCTGTGCGACCTGACCGACGACGCCGTGCTGGTGGAGAAGGTCGACGCCCTGCTCGCCCACCACAACGCGCTGTTCCGCGCGCTGGGCGCGCCGGAGATGACCCCGGCCGACATCCTGGAGCCGCTGCGCGAGATCGCCCCGCAGGTCCTGCCCTACGCCGCCGTCGTCTGGAAGCAGCTGGACGAGTTGCGCCGCGCCGGCAAGCGCATCCTGTTCGAGGGCGCCCAGGGCACGATGCTGGACATCGACCACGGCACCTACCCGTACGTCACCTCCTCCAACACGGTGGCCGGCAACGCCGCCGCCGGCAGCGGCATGGGCCCGCGCGCCGTCGGCTATGTGCTGGGCATCTGCAAGGCCTACACCACCCGCGTCGGCTCCGGCCCCTTCCCGACCGAGCTGAAGGACGAGATCGGCGAGCTGATCGGCCAGAAGGGCAAGGAGTTCGGCGTCGTCACCGGGCGCAAGCGCCGCTGCGGCTGGTTCGACGCCGTCATGGTCCGCCAGGCGGTCAAGACCGGCGGCATCGACGGCATCGCCCTGACCAAGCTCGACGTTCTGGACGGCTTCGACGAGATCAAGGTCTGCGTCGGCTACCGCCTGGATGGCCAGGAACTCGACTATTACCCGTCGAACGCCGGCTCCCAGGCCCGCGTCGAGCCGATCTACGAGACCTTCGAAGGCTGGAAGGACACCACCCGCGGAGCCCGCTCCTGGGCGGAGCTGCCGGCCCAGGCGGTCAAGTATGTCCGCCACATCGAGGAGCTGATCCAGGCCCCGGTCGCCCTGCTGTCGACCAGCCCGGAACGCGACGACACCATCCTGATGACGGACCCGTTCGCCGACTGAGCTGGCGGGAGCTTCCCAAGAAAGAAGGGCCGGCATTTCGCCGGCCCTTTTTCGTTTCCGCTGTCCCAGGTCGGGCCACCCCCGATCACACCGACCGCGTCAGCCCGCCATCGACCCGGATGTTCTGGCCGGTGATGTAGCCGGCGCCCGGCGAGGCCAGGAAGGCCACCGTGGCGGCGATCTCCTCGCTGCTGCCGTAGCGCTGCATCGGCACGCTCTGGCGCCGCTCCTCGGTCGCGGGCAGGCTGTCGATCCAGCCCGGCAGGACGTTGTTCATCCGCACATTCTCCGCCGCATACTGCTCGGCGAAGAGCTTGGTGTAGGCGGCCAGACCGGCCCGCGCGACGGCGGAGGTCGGGAACATGGCGCTCGGCTCGAACGCCCAGGCGGTGGAGATGTTGACGATGGAGCCGCCCTTCTGCCCGACCATGATCGGCGCCACCAGCCGGACCGCCCGCACGACGTTGAGGAAATAGACCTCGATGCCGCGGTGCCAGTCCTCGTCGCTGATCTCCAGCAGGGCGCCGCGCGGACCATGGCCGGCGCTGTTGACCAGCGCGTCGATGCGGCCCCAGCGCTCCATCGTCGCATCGACCAGCCGCTTCAGATCGTCGTTCGACTGGTTCGACCCGGTCACCCCGATGCCGCCCAACTCCCCGGCCAGAGCCTCGCCCTTGCCGGAGGAGGACAGGATCGCGACCTTGAAGCCGTCGGCCGCCAGCCGGCGCGCCGAGGCCGCACCCATGCCGCTGCCGCCGGCGGTGATGACGGCAACCTTTTCGTCGGACATGCTCATTCCTCCCAATCCTTTGGTCGCCCAACCATAAGGGCGGCCGGTCGCCGCCTCAAATGCGATTTCAGGCGGGCCGGCCCCTGCGGAGCGGAGAGCGTCAGATGTCGAAATTGGCGGCGATGGTGCCGGTGGACTGGCGATGACGCAGGGCGTCGGCCAGCGTCTGGTTGTCGAGCACGGCGGCGGTGGCGTCGCGGACCTGGACCATCAGCCAGCGCACCGAGCAGGTCTCGGTATCGATGCAATCCTCGCACGGCCGGAAGGACGCCTTGCTGGCGCAGGGAATCGGCGCCAGATGGCCGTCGATCAGGCGGATCACCTCGCCGAAGGTGATCTCCGCGGCCGGGCGGGCAAGCCGGTAGCCGCCGCTCTTGCCGCGCTTGGCGAACAGGATGCCTTCCTTGCGCAACTCGACCAGGATCGCTTCCAGGAACTTGCGCGGGATGTTCTCGCGCTCCGCAATGTCGGCGATCAGGATCAGGTCGCCATTGTCCTTCTCCGCCAGCATGATCAGGGCACGCAACGCGTATTTGGCTTTCTGCGACAGCATTCCGGCGGAATCCGTATTATGGCGGCGGCGGTTGGGTGGTCCGCCCCGATCTAAAGCTTCGGTGGTTAACATTTCGTACCGGTCCGTTATTCCACCCCAGGGCGTAACTTGCGGCCGGAACCCGCGGACCTTAGATCGGATCGCAGAAAATCGGAATCGAATTGACGCGCGAATGGTTTGCGGCATCCGTCGCGGGCGCGTTAAGGTCACCCCGCCCATAGGATCATTCCGCCATTTTCCCGCAGAACCGAAGGTCAGGCCATGCAGTACGCCATCGTTCCGGTCACCCCGTTCCAGCAGAACTGCACGGTGCTCTGGTGCCCCGAGACGATGAAGGGTGCCGCCATCGATCCCGGCGGCGACCTTGACCGCATCCTGGCCGCCGTGAAGGCGAAGGGCGTGACGCTGGAGAAGATCCTCGTCACCCATGGCCACATCGACCATGCCGGCGCCGTCGCCGACCTGGCCGACAAGCTGACGCTGCCCATCGAGGGCCCGCACCGCGACGACCAGTTCTGGATCGACGGCATGCCGATGCAGAGCCAGATGTTCGGCTTCCCGCCGGTGCGCTCCTTCACCCCCGGCCGCTGGCTGGAGGAGGGCGACACGGTGACCGTCGGCAACCAGACGCTGGAGGTGCGCCACTGCCCCGGCCACACACCCGGCCATGTCGTGTTCGTCCATGTGCCGTCGAAGCTCGCCATCGTCGGCGACGTGCTGTTCCAGGGCTCCGTCGGCCGCACCGACTTCCCCAAGGGCAACCACGGCGACCTGATCGCCTCGATCCGCGACAAGCTGTTCCCCTACGGCGACGACATCGCCTTCATCCCCGGCCACGGACCGATGTCGAGCTTCGGCGAGGAGCGGCTGTACAACCCGTTCCTGAACGATTAACCGTCGCACAGTCGGAAATCTTCCGATTCGGAACTCGGGCAGTCAGGCTGAACACGCAAGTCCTGTAGCGCGTCTGCTCTCCTTCGCGCCTTCAGGCGTCGGAGATGGCTGCCCGTCCCTTATGGGGGTGGCCTTGGAGCCGTGCGCCTGCCTGAAGGCTCCAATTTTTCGATAAGACACAACTTTCAAGACCATGATTCGCGCTATTTTCGCGAAAAAGTTATGAGCACGCAATTTTTATAATTTCAATTTGAATGTCTCCATCGGATATGCGCGAATATGCACGACAATCATCACTTTTTATCCTCATCGGTAGCAAAAATATCTCTTAAAGCAATCCGAGCGCAAAAGGACTTATCATGAGAAAGATGTTACTCTCCGCCGGTTTTGCCATTGCGAGCGGCATGGCGCTCTTCAGCGCGCCGGCCGTCGCGTGTAACGTCGAACCCTATATCGGCACGATCTGCACCTACTCCTTCGATTGGTGCCCGCAGGGCTATGTCACGGCCGACGGCCGGACCTTGGCCGTCCGGGAGAACCAAGCGCTGTTCGCGCTGATCGGCTATCGCTACGGCGGCAACAATGCCGATCTCTTCGCCGTCCCCGACCTGCGCGGCCGTGCCGCCATCGGTTCCGGCACCGGCCCCGGCCTGGCGACCATCAACATCGGCGCCAAGGTCGGCCAGCAGGAACTGCTGCTTTCGGCGGCGCAGGTCCCGCTGCAACCGCATACCCACACCGCAACTTTCACCGGCACCGGCGGCGGGTCGGGGGGCTCGACCACGGTTCCGTTCACCGGCACCGTGAGCGTTCCCATCACCACCGGCGGCACCCCGGTGTCGGCTCCCACCTCGGGCACCGTCTATCTCGGCGGCACCGTCTTGGACGATGGCGGCAGTGGCATCACGCTGACGGGGCCGTACAACACCACCGGTCCGGGCACCGGCGCCAAAGTGGCGGGCACGGCCAGCGGCAGCATCACCGTCCCGAACACCGGCATCACCGGCGGCACAGTGGCGGTCGCCCCCGCCGCAGCCGGTGCGACCCAGAAGGTCAGCACCCAGTCGCCAGCAATCGGACAGACCGTCTGCATCGCCACCGTGGGCCTCTATCCCAACCGTCCGTAACGGGAGTTCGACGGCGCAACTCCACCGAAAGGTGGAGTTGCGCTTTTCACGGCGGATCCCGCCGTCAATCGACCGACGGATCGTCGCCCAGCAGCAGGTCGATGCGCCGGCGCAGGCTGATCAGTTCACGGCGCTGCATGTCGTCGACATAGGCGCGGTGCTCACGCGGATCGCCCAGCCGGGCGGTGGCGCGGCGCAGCGCGTCGAGGAAGCGGCCGACCGCCGACATGGTGCGCAGTGACGGTTCCTTGGCGGCGTCCTTGCGGCTGCGGGCCGCCTGCACCGTCCCGTCGCCGGCCTTCACCTGCTCCCACAGGGCGATCTGCTCGTCCAGATCCTTGATCCAGGCGATTTCGATCAGGGTGGAGCGGGACACGTCATGGTGGGCGGCGGCATATTCCTGCTTGATCGTCTCCGGCAGGCTGTTCAGCCGCAATGTGTGGCTGACGTTGCTCTGGCTCTTGCCGATGATGCGGCCCAGCTGTTCCTGGGTGTAGCCGAAGCGGTCGATCAGCCGCGCCAGCGCCTCCGCCAGTTCCAGCGCGTCGAGGTCGACGCGCTGGACATTCTCCACCAGCGTCAGCTCGTCCGGATTGCCGGAGGTGACCAGCGCATAGATGGTCGCCAGCCCCAGCATCTCATGCGCCCGCAGCCGCCGCTCCCCGGCGACCAGGCGATGGCCGCCCACGACCTCCTGCACCAGCACCGGCTGCTTCAGCCCGTAATGCGCGATCGAGTTGGCCAGCCCCTGCATGTCCTGCGGGTCGAAATGGCGGCGCGGCATGCTCGGGTTGCGCATGATCCTGGCGACATCGAGTTCCAGCAGCCGGGGCGGCTTGCCCGTATCGTCGAACAGATCCGAGTGATCGGGTGCGAGCGTCGGCATGTCCTGGTCTGGTCCCCTGGTTCCCGGTCCTTCCGGCCCCGCAACGGTGCCCCGGCCGTTGCGGCTCTGTCAACGGCACAGTGAGAAGAAAAGGAGAACAGGCCCCGCCGGCTTCGCTGCCGCCGGCAGGGCCGGTCCCTCACGCGGCCTTGATGTCGGCCAGGAAGCGCTCGATCTCCGTCCGGAGATGCCCGGCCTGCCGGGTCAGATCCTGGGACGAGACCAGCACCTCGCCGGCAACCGTCTTGGTCGTGTCGGCGGACCGCGCCACCCCGTCTATGATCGCGGTGACCGATTGCGTCGCCTTGGCGGCCTGTTCGGCGTTGGCGGCGATGTCCATCGTCGCGGTGCCCTGCTCCTCGATGGCGCCGGCGACGATGCTGGAGATGCGGCCCATGTCCTCGATCACCGTCGCGATCTGGCCGATGGAGGCCGCGGCACCGTCCGTCACCGACTGCATGGTGCCGATCTGGCTGCCGATCTCGTCGGTGGCCTTGGCGGTCTGCGCGGCCAGATGCTTGACCTCGTTGGCGACGACGGCGAAGCCCTTGCCCGCCTCCCCCGCCCGTGCCGCCTCGATGGTGGCGTTCAGCGCCAGCAGGTTGGTCTGCGCCGCGATGTCGTGGATCAACTGAACGACGGTGCCGATGCGGCCGGCGGTCTCCACCACGGCGCGCATGGTTTCGCCGGCCTGCGCGGCGGCGCCGATGGCGGCCTGGGTGATCCGGCCCGACTCCTCGATGTGGCGGCCGATGTCGCCGATGGAGGCGCGCAGCTGGTTGGCCGCCGAGGCCACCGTCCCGACATTGCTCGCCGTCTGGTCGGCAGCCGCGGCGACGCTGGTCGCCTCGTGCAAAGTGCGGTCGGCGCCGTCGCTCATCGATCTGGCCGTCGCCTCCAGCCCGCCGGCGGCGCTGGCCACCGCGCGGACGATGCCGCCGACCCGCGCATCGAACCCATCGGTCACCCGTTCCAGCTGGCGGGTGCGTTCCTCGCGCAGCGCGCGGACCCGCTCCTGTTCGGCATGAAGGTCGTCGGCCTTGATCAGCGCCTCCTTGAAGACCTGCATGGCCCCGGCCATCCGGCCGATCTCGTCATGGCGGTCCTGCGCCGGCACGGCCAGCGCACGCTCGCCCTGGGCCAGCCGCTGCATGGCATCGCACATCGACGACAGCGGGCGGGTGATGCCGCGGGCGAACAGCATGCCGCCCAGGCAGATGACCAGCAGCAGAGCCGCCCCGGCGCCGATCATGTTGTCGCGCATCGACTTGACCGGCGCCAGAATCTCGTCGACGCCGGCCTCCGCCAGCACCAGCCACTGGACGCCGTTGTGCGTCATCGGGCGATAGGCGGTCAGGGCGGGACGGTCGCCGGAGATGTTGGCCGCCTCGACCACGCCGGTGTGGTCGGCATCGTTCCTGATGACGCCCATGGCGCCGCCCTCATAGGGCTTCAGCACCGCCGGCCCCGTCGCAAATCGCGGCGTGCTGCGCAGCTTGCCGTCCTCGCCGACCAGGAAGGTGTCGCCGCTGTCCCCCATCCCGCCGGTGGCGCGCATGATGCGGTCGAGCCCGCTCGGCTCGATGCGGAAAACCAGGGTCGCCAGCATCTGCACGCTGCCATCCGGCTGGCGCAGCGCCACCGGCGTCGCGAGGAAGGCCGACGGGGCGCCGCCGGCCGGCGCATAGGCGCTGAAATCGGCGGTG
Organism: Azospirillum sp. UENF 111221; assembly: GCF_058780625.1. NCBI lineage: Bacteria > Pseudomonadati > Pseudomonadota > Alphaproteobacteria > Rhodospirillales > Azospirillaceae > Azospirillum > Azospirillum sp. UENF 111221. The sequence continues at coordinate 392,981 of NZ_JBSNCH010000003.1, read as the reverse complement.
CGGGCCTCGTCCGGCTTGGGATCGCGCTTTACCGAGTTGGCCAGCGCGGCAAGCGGACCGTCGGCGGCCGGCTTGCCGAAGTCGCCGCCCTTCGCGGCGCTGTAGAGGACGGTTCCATCCTGCGACAGCAGCAGGACGTCGGCCAGCCCGCGGCGCAGCATCAGGTCGGTCATCCAGGAATGGAGCCTGAGATGCGCCATGTCGTACATGGTGCTGCCCTCCGGCTTCTCCATCTTGTAGCGCTCGGCCGGCGGGTTGGGGTTGTCGTCGACATAGCGCTTGCGCAGCAGGGTGCCGGGGTCGCCGCGGTCGCCCTCGATCCTCCAGCCATTGCCCAGCGCCACCGCCGCGTCCCGCATCGAGCGCGTGTTGGCGGTGAGGACGATGTCGCCCTCCAACCCTTCCAGATAGGACTGGACGCTGGCGGCGCGGGCATCCGCCAGCGCCACCAGCTTGTCCTGTGCCGCGGTGCGCAGACGGTCGGTGGCCGCGGAATAGGCGAAGCTGCCAAGCAGCACCGCCGTCAGCACCGCCGACCCGACCACCGCGCCGGGTATCTTGTGGCGCAGAAGCAATCTATTCAAGGTTGTGCTCCTCCCGTACGGGCTTAAGGTGCCGGTTGGCCCGGCTTCACTGGCGCGGCAAGCGTCCGGTCCCTTCCCCGGAATGGTTCCCAACCGAAAGGGCGGCCCGCCACAGCGCCGTACACATACAATCCTATTGGCGAACTGTTAACAAACAGACACACAAGTTTAATCGTTTTGTTAAACGATCGTTCAAAATCCATTCGGCTGGCGCAATGAAACGTAACTTAGTAGAAAGGGGTTACGCAGAGCCGAGGATTTGATCGGGCGTCTGTTGGGAGGTCGATCGATGTCACTTGCTGAGCGCAAGCTTTTTGTCGAGCGCTGGATTCGCTCACCACTGAAGGTCGCATCGGTAACTCCAAGTGGACCTGAACTGTGCCGGGCGATGGCGAAGGCCGCCCAGTGCAGCCCCACGCGGCGGGTGGTGGAGCTGGGGCCGGGCACCGGTCCCGTCACCTCGGCGCTGCTGGCCCATGGCGTCACGCCCGACAATCTGCTGATGGTGGAACTCGACCCCGCCTTCGCCGATCATCTGTCGATGCTGCACCCCAGCGCCACGGTGGTGCGCGGCGACGCGACGCGGGTGCACCGCATCGTCCGGGCCCATGGCTGGGAGAGCTGCGACGCGGTGGTCTCCGGCCTGCCGCTGATCGCCATGCCGCTGTCGGTGCAGGCGCGGATCGTGCGCGGCGCCTTTTCCGTGCTGGCGCCCGACGGCGTTTTCGTGCAATTCACCTACGGTCCCTTCGCCCCGGTCAATCCGGAACTGATCCGGCGGCTGCGGCTGAAGCCGCGGCGCCATGCCTGGATCGCCCGGAACCTGCCCCCGGCGTCGGTCTGGACCTTCCGCAGGCTGCCCTGACGACGAGTCATTTTCGACCGCTGATACCGTACTGGACGAGGCGCGCGCCCTGATCAACGCGCGCCGTTACCGCCCCGCCCTGCGCCTGCTCCGCGGCGCCCCCTCGTCCTCCGGGACCGAGCGGCTTCATCTGCTGGGATTGGCCCATCTCGGCCATCGCGGTCCGGCCGCCGCCATCGCCTGCCTGCGCCGGGTCTTGGCCGACAGCCCCGGAGACGCCGACCGGCTGGCGCTTCTCGCCAGGGCCCATCAGGCCGACAACGCCCCCTTCCCGGCCGTCACCCTGCTGGAGCGCGCCCTGCGCGTCACCCCCGGACGCCCCGACCTGACGGCGGCGCTGGCCGGAGCGTTGCGCCGCGACGCCCGCTACACCGACGCGATTGCCGTGACGCGCGAGGCGCTGGCCGCCGGCGACCTCTCCCCCGACATCCGCTTCGAGGCCGCCACCGCCGCGGCCTATCTCGGGCGTGACGGGGAGGCGCTGGCCCATTTCAACGCGCTGCTGGCCGACGATCCCGAGCACGCCGCAGGCTGGTTCGGCAGCCATGCCCAGGCCCTGCACGACCATGGCCCCGACGAGTCCCTGCGCCGGCTGCGCCGCGCCACCCGCTGCGGCGGTGCCGCCGGCAAATACTGGGGCTATCTCGCCGCCACCCTGCGGCTGCTTGGCCGGGATGCCGAGGCCGACGCGGTGGAGCAGGCGGAGGTCGGCGACAATCCGAAGCGCCGCCCACTGCCGGACGGGGTCAAGGCGCTGCTGCCGAAGCTCTCCGCCGACTTCCGGCTGTTCGGCAACAGCGGCCGGCTGCTGCGTCATGCGGTCGCATGCGCCGCCACGCCCGGTCTGGTGCTGGAGTTCGGCGTCCGGCGCGGAACCTCGCTCGACCACATTGCCGACGCGGCGGGCCAGGAGGTCCACGGCTTCGATTCGTTCGAGGGCCTGCCGGAGGGCTGGGTCAACTCCCCCCGCGGCGTGCTGACCACCGGCAGCCAGCTGCCGCCGGTGCGTGACAACGCCCGGCTGCATGTTGGGTGGTTCGAGGACAGCCTGCCGCCCTTCCTCGCCGCCCATCCGGGACCGGTGCGCTTGGTCAATGTCGACAGCGACATCTACGCCTCGGCCCGCACCGTGCTGACCGCGCTGGCGGACCGGGTGCGGCCGGGAACGATCATCGTCTTCGACGAGTATATCGGCAACCGCAGCTGGCGCGACGACGAGTACCGGGCGTTCCAGGAATTCGTCGCGGAGAATGCGGTCCGCTACGAGTATTTCGCCGCCAGCCCCTACACCAAGCAGGTGGCGGTGCGGGTTCTGGAAATCGGCCACTCGAAATAAGTGCTGCGGGGAGCGACGCCCCCCGCAGCGAAGACCGGCCTCAGCCGGCCGCCTTCACCTGACGGCGGCGCGCATGCAGCACCGGCTCGGTGTAGCCGTTCGGCTGGACGCGGCCCTTGAACACCAGATCGCAGGCGGCCTGGAAGGCGATGCTGCCGTCGAAGTTGCCGGCCATCGGCTTGTACAGCGGGTCGCCGGCATTCTGCTTGTCGACGACGGCGGCCATGCGCTTCATGACCTCCATCACCTGGGCCTCGGTGCAGATGCCGTGGTGCAGCCAGTTGGCGATATGCTGGCTGGAGATGCGCAGGGTGGCGCGGTCTTCCATCAGCCCGACATCGTGGATGTCCGGCACCTTGGAGCAGCCGACGCCCTGGTCGATCCAGCGCACCACATAGCCGAGGATGCCCTGGGCGTTGTTCTCCAGCTCCTGCCGGACCTCGTCCTCCGACCAGTTGGGGCGGTCGGCCAGCGGGATGGTCAGGATGTCGGACAATGCTGCGGCCTGCCGCTTGGCCAGCTGGTCCTGCACCTCGGCCACATTCACCGCGTGATAGTGGGTGGCGTGCAGGGTGGCGGCGGTCGGCGACGGCACCCAGGCGGTGTTGGCGCCGGCCTTCGGATGGCCGATCTTGGCGACCAGCATGTCGGCCATCAGGTCGGGCATCGCCCACATGCCCTTGCCGATCTGGGCGCGGCCCTTCAGCCCGGCGCGCAGCCCGACATCGACATTGTTGTCCTCATAGGCGGAGATCCACTTGGTGGCCTTCATCGCCGCCTTGCGGACAACCGGGCCGGCCTCCATCGAGGTGTGGATCTCGTCGCCGGTGCGGTCGAGGAAGCCGGTGTTGATGAACACCACCCGGTCCTTGGCGGCGCGGATGCACTCCTTGAGGTTGACGCTGGTGCGGCGCTCCTCGTCCATGATGCCGACCTTGAGGGTGTTGCGGGCCATGCCCAGCAGATCCTCGACGCGGCCGAACAGCTCGTCGGCGAAGGCGACCTCTTCCGGCCCGTGCATCTTCGGCTTCACGATGTAGACCGAGCCGGCGCGGCTGTTGCGCAAGCCCCCCTCAGCCTTCAGATCGTGCAGGGCGATCAGCGAGGTGAAGACGCCGTCGAGGATGCCTTCCGGCGCCTCGCTGCCGTCGGCCAACTTGACCATGTCGATGGTCATCAGATGGCCGACGTTGCGGACCAGCAGCAGGCTGCGGCCATGCAGGGTGACGCTGCCGGTCGGCGTGGTGTAGGTGCGATCCGGGTTCAGCTTGCGGACGACGGTTCTGTCGCCCTTGGGGAAGCTGGCCTCCAGCGTGCCCTTCATCAGGCCCAGCCAGTTGCGGTAAGCGACGACCTTGTCCTCCGCATCCACGGCGGCGACGGAATCCTCGCAGTCCTGGATGGTCGACAGCGCCGCTTCCAGCACGACGTCGGCGACACCGGCGGCATCGTCCTTGCCGATCACGCTGCTGCGGTCGATGCGGATCTCGATGTGGGTGCCGTTCTGGACCAGCAGCACGGCCGACGGCGCCGAGGCCTCGCCCTGCCAGCCGACGAAGGCGGCCTTGTCCTTCAAGCCGGTCTTGCGCCCGTCCTTCAGGGTCACCGCCAGCGCGTCGCCCTCGACGGCATAGCCGACGGCATCGACATGGCTGGCGTCGGCCAGCGGAACGCTGTCGTCGAGGAACTTGCGGGCCCAGGCGATCACCTGCGCGCCGCGGGCGGCGTCATAGCCGCCGGCCGCCGGGGTGCCGGGGATGGCGTCGGTGCCGTACAGCGCGTCGTACAGGCTGCCCCAGCGCGCGTTGGCGGCGTTCAGGGCATAGCGGGCGTTGGTGATCGGGACCACCAGCTGCGGGCCGGCGAGATAGGCGATCTCCGGATCGACATTGCCGGTGCCGACCGCGAAGTCGCCGCCCTCCGGCACCAGATAGCCGATCTCGCGCAGGAAGGACTCGTAGTCGGCCTGATCGAAGAGCTTGCCGCGACGGGCGGTGTGCCACCCGTCGATCTGCGCCTGCAGGCTGTCGCGTTTGTCCAGCAGAGCCTTATTGCGCGGCGCCAACTCGTGCAGGAGCTGGTCGAGGCCGGTCCAGAGACGGTCGGCGTCGACACCGGTTCCCGGCAGCGCCTCGTCATTGATGAAGTCGTACAGCGGGCGGGCGATTTCGAGGCCGCCACGGCGGATCCAGTTGCTCATCTCGTTGCGTGTCCCATTCTCTTGCGCTCGGTTCGCAGACTCCTCTCCGGGAGTCTTTGTCATCGGTTATCGCGTCTTCCGATTGACCCGGTCAACACAATGTCGCACCGCAGCGTATGGAGAAATGGTAGCAGGCGGCCGGCACCGGGCCGGCCGCGCTCACGCCAGCATATTCAGCACCGTTGCCGGCTGGTTGGCCGAAGCGGCGGCCGTCGACAGGGCCGCGCCATCTGCCCCATCGGCAGCGTTATCGGGCGCCCCGCTGGCCCCGACCGCCTGCCCAAGCTCCTTGGCCGACCCGAGCGCCGCGGCGCGCAGGGCGTTGACCTCCTTCTGGGCGGCTTCGACCATCTTGTCGTCGGCCTTGAAGCCTTCCCGCCGCTCGCGCCGACGCTTTTCCGACTCGTCCAGCATGTTGGCGGCCTTCGCCTCGCCGATGATGCGCTTGGAGGTGGCAAGCACCCCCTCAACCCGCTGGCCGAAGGTGTCCGCCTCGCGGTAGCGCGACATCTTCAAGGCGTTGTCGGACATCAGCTGCTGAATCATCGCGCTTCGCCCGCCGGTGCCGGCCGACGCCGCGGCTGGGTGACTGCCGGCAGGCTGGCCAGGAGCGGCCGGATCGGTGTCGGACTGATCGGCCCCTGATGGATCGGTGTCGGACTGATCGGTGTCGGACGGGACGGCGCCGGTCATCCCGCCATTGCCCAGGCCCGACAGCACATCCTCCACCAGGCGGGCGATGTCGGCGGGCAACTTGCCGTCCCGCATCTCCGCCGCCCCCGCCGACTGCGCATCCGAATCGGCGCCGGCATCGGCCGCCATCAGGTCGGCGGTACTTTCCGCGGAACCGGCGGCGGCCGACGCCCCGTCCCCCGTCGAGAAGCCGATGGTCAGCGTCACCTCGGTCTGTTGCAGGGTCAGGCTGGTGGTCGTGCGGGTGATCGTCGTCTCCGACGACAGCATCGTGGCGCCGCCGGTGGCATCGCCGGGCAACCCCAACTCCGCCGCGGCCTTGATGCCGGCCCCATACTCCTTGGCGGCGCGCCCGGCCTCGCGCGCCAGCAGCGTCGCTTCCCGCGCCAGGGTCGCCAGCTTCTGCGGATCGCCCTGGGCAAAGCGCATCGCCAGTTTCAACTGTTCGATCTTGCGTTCGACCTGCTCAAGCCGCGCGGCAGCCGCCTGCTTGGGCCCGCCGACCCGCCTCGCCTCCTCCAGAGCCGCCTGGGCGCTGGCATGGTCGCTCTGCCATTTGGTCGCGGCCTGGGTCAGCGCCTGCGCACGCTCCGCCTTCTGGGCGAGCTGGCCGTGGGCGTCCTTGGCCTGCAGTTCCTTCTCCCAGGGTTTCCTGGCCTGCTGCAGGCGGAAAAGGCCGGCCTGACCGTCGGCCACCACGCTGAAAACGCTCATGCCGCCCCCCCCGGTCCGGCCGAACCAACTTGTTCGCGGCAAAGTTTAGCACAATCGCAGAAACTGTCCATTTCGCGCGGTGCGTGCGTGGAACCCCGAAGGCTTGGGCGGTGTTTCACTTCCCGACACCCGCTTCCGCAACGGGCGGTTCGATACCGCAGGCGCGGAGCCACGGAATACCGGAATCCCCGAGGAGGAAAGACAAGATGCCGAACCGCGACATGACCGGCACCGGCGGACCGACCCCGACCGGCTCCACCACCGGAAGTTCTACCGCTGGAAGCTCGTCGACCGGAAATTTCGCTGCCGGCAGCTCCAACATCGGCGGCAGCGTCGATGAGATGAAGAAGACCGTCAACCGCGCGGCCGACGACGTGATGTCCACCGGGCGCGAGACGCTGGGCAACGCCCAGGGCCGCATCCGCTCGCTGCTGGAACAGCAGACCGGCCGCGCCGCCGATCAGCTGGGTGGCGTCGCCAACGCCCTGCACAAGGCCGCCGAGCAGCTGAACGAGGAAAATGGCGGCGTGGTCGCCGATTACGCCGAGCAGGCGGCCAGCCGCGTCGAACGTGTCGCCGACATGCTGCGCGACGCCTCGGTCGACGACATCGTCGGCGAGGTCGAAGGCTTCGCCCGCCGCCAGCCCGAGGTGTTCATCGGCGCCGCCTTCGCCGTCGGCTTCCTCGCCGCGCGCTTCCTGAAAAGCTCCAGCGACCGCCGCATGCACCGCGCCTCGACCTCGCTTCGCGGCAACGCGCACCCGTCGCAGACCGTGCGCACCGCCCGCGGCGCCTCCTACGACGCCGGTCGCGATACCGGCCGCGACCGCAATCGCGACACTGGCCGCGACACGGGCCGCGACACGACGCCCAGCCGCGGCATGGCCGGCGGCATCGGCGAGCCCGTCAGCCGCAGCACCCCGTCCCACAGCGCCGACACCCCGACGACGGGCTCGTCCAGCGTGAACACCGGCCACCTCGCCGGCCGCATGGACTCCGAACGCGGGTCGGAGCGCCTGGGTGAGCCGAAGCCGGCCGCCGGCCGCATCGGCATGCCGCTGTCCACCGCTCCGGCCTCGGTCACCGGCCACGGCGCCGCGCCGTCGGCTGACACCGCTCTCGGCACCAGCACCATCGGCACGCCGGCCGGCGTGTCGGGTGCCGCCGCCAGCACCGTCAACTCCGGCACCGCCGGCATTGGCGGCGTCCAGGGCGGCGGTGTCCAGGGCGGCAGCCACGGCGGCCCTGCCGGAGCCTCCTCCTCCACCTCCAAGCCGCAGGGTCAGCGTCCATGAGCGCCGCCGAGAACCGCTATGACGAGCCGCGGGATCCGCGGCAGGACCGGCCGCTTGCCGGCCTGTTCGCCGATCTCGCCCGCGAATCCGCCAACCTCGCCCGATCCGAGATCGCGTTGGCGAAGGCCGAGCTGACCGACAAGGCCACAGAGGCCGCCGGTGGCGTGGCCTTCATCGCCGTCGGCGGACTGGTCGCCTTCGCCGGCGTCCTGGTCCTGCTTGCCTCCGCGGTTCTCGGCCTGTCCAACGTCCTGGCCCCGTGGCTGTCCGCGCTGATCGTGGGCGTGGTGGTTCTGGCGGTGGGCGGCATCCTGGCTTACGTCGGCAAGAACCGGCTGAGCCCCGCCAACCTCCGCCCCCGCCGCACCATGAACACGCTGGACGAGGACAAGCGCTGGGCGAAATCCCAGCTTGCCCGCTGAGGGGCCGGCCGATGACGGACGACGAACGTCAATCGAAGGATCTCGACGCCCTGGAGGGCGACATCCGCGCCAGCCGCGCGCGCATCGGCGGCACCGTCGATGCGCTGCGCGACCGGACATCCCGTCTGCGCGACAGTCTGACGCGGTGGTCTCCCCAAACCCTGATGGAGAATTCCATGAAGCACACCTATTCGCCGTCGACGCCGGACACCCCGTCCCAGCGCGCCAACCTGCACCGGACCGACCGTTACGAAAGCGGCCAGACCGTCCATTACAATCGCCGGCAGTCCCAGTCCTCCGGGTCTGTGCTGGACAGCGTCACCAGCAACCCGATCCCGCTGGCGCTGGTCGGCATCGGTCTGGGCTGGCTGGCCCTGTCCAGCACCGGCTACGACCGCCGCATCGCCCGCTCCAGCACGGTCCGCAACGCCCGACACCGCGTGGGCGACGCCGTGGACTATGCCCGCGAAACGCTGAGCGATGCCGGCGAGAGCGTCCGCAATGCCGCCAGCTCGGCCTATGACAGCGCCTCGGGTGCGGTCAGCTCCGCCTACGACAGCGCGTCCGGGACCGTCAGCGGCATGATGGGCGGTTCGGACAACGACCCTGTGTCGGGCCACGTATCCGGCCGGGGCGACCTCCACACCCAGCGCCAGTCGCAGGGCTATGTCAGCCGCGGCGTGTCGCGCCTGTCCTCCATGGCACCGTCGACCGACCATCTGCGCCACCGCGCGCACGATATGTCGACCGGCTTCTGGGACCTCGTCGAGGACCATCCCATCGTCGCCGGCGCCATGGGCGTGGCGCTGGGTGCGGCCATCGGCGCCGCCCTGCCCGGCACCCGCTATGAGAAGCAGTGGGTCGGCGACTATGCTGACGAGGCGACCGAGCGGGCCAAGGCCATCGCCATGGACGCGCTGGACCGCGGCACCCGCGCCGCCCAGGCGGCCGCCAATACGGTGGTCGAGTTGGCCAAGGAGGACGTCCGTGACGTCGTCACCGAAGCCACCAACGCCGCCCGCGAAGAGGTGAAGAAGCCGGGCTGATCCCCGCTTCCTTCGCCACCCGGACCGACCCCGCGCCGCCCACGGCGCGGGGTTTTCCGCATTGGGGGGTCTTTTGCCACCCTGCGGCAAACCGCCGCATCGCGTCCCCCGACCTGCGGCTTCGCTGTAGCCTGGGGACGAGCGCCACGCTATAACCAAGCGGTGTTGACGGGTATTGCCGGCACATCAGCCATGCAAACCCGCGAAAGCCGCGGAAATCCTGCACTTTTATCGACAAACGCCCCTTGCCCCCCGGAGCAATCAGGACTAAATTGGTCCTGTATTGGAAACCGGGGTGAAACGGGGTGTGGGCATGATCCGGCTGAGCAAGCTGACCGACTATGCCATCGTCGTGCTGAGCGAGATGGCGCGCCAGGTCGGCACGGTCCATACCGTCGCCCATCTTGCCGACCGCACCGGCGTTCCCGCTCCCACCGTCGCCAAGCTGATGAAGGCGATGACACCGGCCGGGCTCACCACCTCGCAGCGCGGTGCCGCCGGCGGTTATGCGCTGAGCCGGCCGGCCGATGCAATCTCCATCGCGGAAATCATCACGGCGCTCGACGGTCCCATCGCGCTGACCGCCTGCGTCGACGGCGCCGACAGCCAGTGCGGGGTGGAGCAACTTTGCCCCATGCGCGGCGGTTGGGAAAAGGTGAACCGCGCCATCCGCAACGCGCTGGAGGAGGTGTCGCTGGCCGACATGATGGTCCCGATCACCTTCCCGGCTCCCGCAGCCGCAACGAATTCCACAGCCGCCCAGCCGGCCCGCCCTGCGCACTGAACGGCGCGCACCGAACAGCATTCTTGAGAAGGACGAGGCAAAGCCATGGCCGCCCAACCGGAAACCGTCGAGCAGGTCCGCGCCGTCACGGAGCAGAAGTACAAGTACGGCTTCACGACCGACATCGAGGCCGACGTCGCGCCGAAGGGCCTGAACGAGGACATCGTCCGCTTCATCTCCGCCAAGAAGGAGGAGCCGGAGTGGCTGCTGGACTGGCGCTTGAAGGCGTTCCGCGTCTGGCAGACGATGGAGGAGCCGCAGTGGGCCGCCGTCAGCTTCCCGCCCATCGACTATCAGGACGCGCATTACTATGCGGCGCCGAAGAAGAAGGCTGGGCCGAAATCGCTGGACGAGGTCGATCCCGAACTGCTGAAGACCTACGAGAAGCTGGGCATCCCGCTGCGTGAGCAGGAGATCCTGGCCGGCGTCGAAGGGTCGGAGGGCAAGAGCCCGGCCATCGCCGTGGACGCCGTGTTCGACAGCGTGTCGGTCGCCACCACCTTCAAGGCGAAGCTGGAGGAGATGGGCATCATCTTCTGCGCGATCTCCGAGGCGGTGCAGAAGCACCCGGAGCTGGTGAAGAAGTATCTCGGCTCGGTGGTGCCCTACACCGACAACTACTATGCGACGCTGAACTGCGCGGTCTTCACCGACGGCAGCTTCGTCTACATCCCCAAGGGCGTGCGCTGCCCGATGGAGCTATCCACATATTTCCGCATCAACCAGGCCAACACCGGCCAGTTCGAGCGGACGCTGATCATCGCCGACGAAGGCGCCTATGTCAGCTATCTGGAAGGCTGCACGGCGCCCCAGCGCGACGAGAACCAGTTGCATGCCGCGGTGGTCGAGCTGGTGGCGATGGACGACGCGACGATCAAGTACTCGACCGTCCAGAACTGGTACCCCGGCAATGCCGAAGGCGTCGGCGGCATCTACAACTTCGTCACCAAGCGCGGCGCCTGCCGCGGCAAGAACTCCAAGATCTCCTGGACGCAGGTCGAGACCGGCTCGGCGATCACCTGGAAGTATCCGAGCTGCATCCTGCAGGGCGACAATTCGGTGGGCGAGTTCTATTCGGTCGCCATCACCAACAACTTCCAGCAGGCCGACACCGGCACCAAGATGATCCACATCGGCAAGAACACCCGCTCGACGATCGTGTCGAAGGGCATCTCGGCCGGCAAGGCGCAGCAGACCTACCGCGGCCTCGTGAAGATCCTGCCGAAGGCGGAGGGTGCGCGCAACCACACCCAGTGCGACAGCCTGCTGATCGGCGACCAGTGCGGCGCCCACACGGTTCCCTACATCGAGAGCCGCAACCGCTCCGCCCGCATCGAGCATGAGGCGACGACGGCCAAGATCAGCGAGGACCAGCTGTTCTACTGCCGCCAGCGCGGCATCTCGGAAGAGGACGCGGTGTCGCTGATCGTCAACGGCTTCTGCAAGGAGGTCCTGAAGGAACTCCCCATGGAATTCGCCGTGGAGGCGCAGAAGCTGGTGGGCATCAGCCTGGAAGGCAGCGTGGGCTAAGGGCGCGTCCCACCCACCGAAGAGAACGTGAAGACCGGACGGCGTGCCGGCGGCCTGAAGAAGACAAAGAGGCAAAGACGATGATCGAAATCAAGAACCTGCACGCCACCGTGGACGGCAAGGAAATCCTCAAGGGCGTCGACCTGACCATCCGCCCGGGCGAGGTCCATGCCATCATGGGGCCGAACGGCGCCGGCAAGAGCACCATGTCCTACGTGCTGGCCGGCCGCGACGGCTACGAGGTCACTGAGGGCTCGGTCACCTATTACGGCAAGGACCTGCTGGCGATGGAGCCGGAAGAGCGGGCGGCCGAGGGCGTCTTCCTGGCTTTCCAGTATCCGGTCGAAATCCCCGGCGTCGGCAACACCACCTTCCTGAAGACCGCGATCAACGCCATCCGCAAGCATCGCGGCGAGAAGGAACTCGACGCCATGCAGTTCCTGAAGCTGATCCGCGAGAAGACCAAGGCGCTCGGCATGTCGGACGAGATGCTGAAGCGCGCGGTCAATGTCGGCTTCTCCGGCGGTGAGAAGAAGCGCAACGAGACGCTGCAGATGGCGGTGCTGGAACCGAAATTCGCCATCCTCGACGAGACCGACAGCGGCCTCGACATCGACGCGCTGAAGATCGTCGCCGAGGGCGTCAACGCCCTGCGCTCGCCGGAGCGCTCGATGCTGGTCATCACGCACTACCAGCGCCTGCTCGACTACATCGTTCCCGATCATGTCCATGTGCTGGCCGCCGGCCGCATCGTCAAGTCGGGCGGCAAGGAACTGGCGCTGGAGTTGGAGAAGAACGGCTACCGCGACTTCGGCGCGAGCGAGGCAGCGTGATGACGGCCAACCACTCTCCTCTCCATCCGATGACCTACTCGACGCGCGGCGCCGATCCGGCGACGGCGCCGGCCCTCCTGGCACCGCTCGATCAGGTCGGCGCCGGCCTGCCCGGCAGCGGCCTGTCCTGGCTGACCGATCTGCGCGCCGTCGGCCGCGAGCGCTTCGCCGCCGTCGGCCTGCCGACGATCAAAAACGAGAGCTGGCGCTACACCAACCTGCGCGACCTCGCCAAGACCAGCTTCCAGCCGGCCGCCCCGGCGGCGGCGGCCATTGACCTGCTGCCGACCGTGAGGGCCGAGGGGCAGGACGGTCCGCGTCTGGTCTTCGTCGACGGCCGTTTCCGCGGCGACCTGTCGTCGGTCGAGGGCCTGCCGCCGGGCGTGGAACTGCTGAGCATCGCCGCTGCCCTGACCAGCCACACCGACCTGCTGGCCGACCATATCGGCCGTCTCGCCGCGGCGGACGACCGTCCGCTGGTGGCGCTGAACAGCGCCTATCTCGCCGACGGTCCCGTCCTGCATGTGCCGGCCGGCGTCCAGGTCGAACGCCCCATCGAGCTGGTCTTCGTCTCGGTCGGGTCGGAGGTGCAGGCGACCTCCTGCCACCCGCGCAGCCTGCTGATCGCGGAAGCGGGCTCCAAGGCGGTGGTGGTCGAACATCATGTCGGCCGCGGCACCGGCACCACGCTGGCCAATCACGTCACCGAGGTCTTCGTCGGCGAGGGCGCCACCCTGCACCATTACAAGTCGCAGCGTGACGGCGGCGGCGCCATCCACCTGTCGCACATCGCGGCGACGGTGGCGACCGGCGGCTGCTACGACAACTTCATCCTGACCACGGGCGCGAAGCTGTCGCGCAACGAGGTGGTCAGCCGCCTCGACGGCACCGACGCCCGCACCCATGTCAGCGGCGGCTATCTGGTCCGCGGCACCCAGCATGCCGACACCACCACGCTGATCGTCCACGCCCAGCCCAACGGCACCAGCCGCGAGGTCTACAAGGGCGTCATCGACGACACCGCCCGTGCGGTGTTCCAGGGCAAGATCACCGTCTGCCCCGGCGCGCAGAAGACCGACGGCTACCAGTTGAACCGCGCCCTGCTGCTGTCCGACGGGGCCGAGATCGACAGCAAGCCGGAACTGGAAATCCATGCCGACGACGTGAAGTGCAGCCATGGCTGCACCGCGGGTGAGCTGGACGACGACGCGCTGTTCTACCTGCGCGCCCGCGGCATCGACCGCGACACCGCCCAGGGCCTTCTGATCGGCGCCTTCCTGTCGGAATCCCTTGGGGAAATCGCCGAAGAGTCGATCCGCGACGCCTTCCAGGGGATCGTGGCCGGCTGGCTGGAGGAGCAGAAGTAACCATGTCCGATGCCATCCTGAACCAAGCCTACGACGTGCAGCGGGTGCGGGAGGATTTCCCCATCCTCGCCCGCAGCGTCCACGCCAGGAAGGGAAAGCCCGGCAAGCCGCTGGTCTATCTGGACAGCGGGGCGTCCGCCCAGAAGCCGCGTCAGGTCATCCAGGCCATGACCCGCTTCCTGGAGGAGGATTATTCCAACATCCACCGCGGCGTCCATTTCCTGTCGCAGACCGCGACCGACCAGTTCGAGGCGGTGCGCACCAAGGTCGCGCGCTTCCTGAACGCGCCGAACGACCGCTGCATCGTCTTCACCCGCAGCTCGACCGAGGCGATCAACCTCGTGGCCTCCAGCTATGGCCGCACCTTCCTGACCGAAGGCGACGAGGTCATCCTGTCGATCATGGAGCATCACGCGAACATCGTTCCGTGGCAGCTGCTCCAGGCCGAGAAGAAGATCGTCATCAAGGTCGTGCCCTGCGACGAGGACGGCGTCCTCGACATGGACGCCTACCGCAGCCTGCTGTCCGACCGCACGAAGCTGGTGGCGATCACCCACTGCTCCAACGTGCTGGGCACCGTCACCCCGGCGAAGACCATCGCCAGGCTGGCGCATGAGCGCGGCGTGCCCGTCCTGTTCGACGGCAGCCAGGCGGTGGTGCATGGCACGGTCGACGTGCAGGACATCGATGCCGACTTCTACGTCTTCACCGCGCACAAGCTGTATGGCCCGACCGGCCTCGGCGTGCTCTACGGCAAGTACGACCTCCTGAAGAAGATGCCGCCCTACCAGGGCGGCGGCGACATGATCGAGAGCGTCAGCTTCGACAGCACCACCTTCAAGGCGCCGCCGTCGCGCTTCGAGGCCGGCACGCCGCCGATCACCGAGGTGATCGGGCTGGGCGCCGCCATCGATTATGTCGAGGCTCTCGGCCGCGACGCCATCGCCGCGCACGAGCACGACCTGCTGCAATACGCCACCCAGCAGCTGTCGCAGATCGACGGGCTGCGCATCGTCGGCACCGCGCCCGGCAAGGGGCCGATCGTCTCCTTCGCGCTGGAGGGTGTGCACCCGCACGACGTCGGCACCATCGTCGACCAGTATGGCGTCGCCGTGCGCGTCGGCCGCCATTGCGCCGAGCCGCTGGCCGAGCGGTTCGGCGTCGGACCGACCGTCCGCGCCTCCTTCGGCCTCTACAACACCCGGGAGGAAGCCGACGCCCTCGTCCAATCCCTCCAGGCGGTCAAGGAGTTCTTCGGAGCATGATGGACGATCTGCGCGAGCTGTATCAGGAAGTGATCCTGGACCATGGCAAGCATCCCCGCAACTTCCGCCATCCCGACGACGCCAACCGCGAGGCGAAGGGCGAGAACCCGATGTGCGGCGACCGCTTCATGGTCTATCTGACCCTGAAGGACGGGGTGGTCGACGACGTGGCCTTCCAGGGCCGCGGCTGCGCCATTTCCACCGCCAGCGCCTCGATGATGACGGAGCTGGTGCATGGCAAGACGGCGGCGGAAGCGGAAAAGCTGTTCCACGCCTTCCACGAGCTGTGCACCCAGGACGAGCCCGACATCCCCGAGGGTGTCGACGACGAGACGATGGAAAAGCTGATGGTGATGTCCGGCGTGCGCCAGTTCCCGGTGCGGGTGAAGTGCGCGACCCTGGCCTGGCACGCCATGAACGCGGCACTCCACGGCGAGGCTTCGGCCTCCAGCGACCAGTTTTGACGGAAGGGGATCGACATGCCCGATGAAGCCCTGACCCAGCGCCCGATGGCTCCCAATCCGGCCGAAGCCGAGGCGCAGTTGAAGGCCGACGCTGCAAGCGAGGCTCCGGAATCCAAGGACTTCGCCCCGATGCCCCAGCCGCCCGAGGGCTACGACCCGCGGGAGGAGATCATGGATCGCGTCGTGGCGGCCATCAAGACCTGCTACGACCCGGAAATCCCGGTCGACATCTGGGAACTGGGGCTGATCTACCGTGTGGACATGGATGGCCAGCGCAATGTCGAGATTGATATGACGCTGACCAGCCCCATGTGTCCGGTGGCCGGCGAACTGCCCGAGCAGGTCCGTCAGGCCGTTCTGGGCGTCGAGGACGTCAACGAGGTCAAGATCGAGCTGGTGTGGGAGCCCCCGTGGCACCAGGGCATGATGTCCGAGGAAGCCCGCCTGCAACTGGATATGTTCTGAGCCGCATTAGGAGACCGTCACCATGGCCCGCCCCCTGCCCAAGGCGCTCACGATCACCGACGCCGCCGCGGAGCGCGTCAAGGCGCTGATGTCCAAGGCCACCGACGACATGGTCGGCCTGCGCATCGGCGTGAAGGCGCGCGGCTGCTCCGGCCTCAGCTACGACGTTCAGTATGCCAAGGAAAAGATGAAATTCGACGAGGTGGTGGAGGACAAGGGCGTCACCATCCTGATCGACCCCGCCGCCGTCATGTTCCTGATCGGCAGCGAGATGGACTATGTCGACGACAAGTTCCAGACCGGCTTCGTCTTCAAGAATCCGAACGAGAAGGGCCGCTGCGGCTGCGGCGAGAGCTTCCACGTCTGACCCCAGATCGCCCTCTCCCGCCCCTTAGTCCCCTCTTCCCCCCCGGGGAGAGGGTTAGGGTGAGGGGGGCGCACTGCGTGCCGTACCCGAGAATCCTCCCCATGCCTCCCCCTCACCCCGCCCCTCTCCCCAGGGGGGAGAGGGAGAATTGGGTTCCCCCTCACGACATCGGATTCGCCGGCGGCTTCGGCATCTCCGGCAGCGGGATAAACTCGCCGTTGTCGAGGTCCGGCAGCTTCATCCGCCCGGCCCGCCAGTCCGCCTTTGCCTGCTCGATCCGCTCCTTCGACGAGGACACGAAGTTCCAGTCGATGAAGCGCTGCCCCAGCGGCTCGCCGCCGACCGCCATCACAATGGCCGGCGTCGCGGCGGTCAGCTCCGCCGGATGGCCGGGCGCGAAGACGATCATCCGCCCAGCCTCGAACCGCTGCCCCTCCGCCTCCACAGCGCCCGCCACCACATAGGCCGCGCGCTGCCATCCGTCCTCCGGCAAGGCGACGCGGGCGCCGGGGGCGAGATCCCAATGGATGTAGAACAGCGGCGAATGGGTCTTCACCCCAGTCCTGGCGCCGAACGCCTCGCCCGACACCAGCCGGCCGCGCACGCCGCCCTCCTCGAACAGCGGCAGGTCGCCGGTGCCGTAATGGGCAAAGGCCGGGTCGGTCTCCTCATCGGCTTCGGGCAGCGCGACCCAGGCCTGGATGCCGTGCATCGTCCCGCCCTCCATCCGGGCACGCTCGAAGCGTTCGGAATGGGTGATGCCGCGCCCGGCGGTCATCCAGTTCACCTCGCCCGGCCGGATCGGCTGTTCGGAGCCCACGCTGTCGCGGTGCATGATCTCGCCCTCGAACAGGTAGGTCACGGTGGACAGGCCGATGTGCGGGTGGGGACGCACATCGACGTCGCGGGGAAGGCCGGGCTGGAAATCGACCGGCCCCATATGGTCGAAGAAGACGAAGGGGCCGACCATCCGCCGTTGGACGAAGGGCAGAACCCGCCCCACCTCGAAACCGCCAAGGCTTTTGCGGCGCTGCTCGATCACCAAATCCAGCATGGGTCTTCCTCCCGACAATTGAGGCTTGTTTCGTTCAGGCGTTCGGATCGCGCGGCACGGTCTGGATGACCTCGAACCCTTCGAATTCCGGCGGCCCGACATAAAGCGGCTTGCGGGCGCCGGCATTGCCATGGGCGTTGCGGAACGCCTCCGACCGCGTCCAGCCTTGGAAAGCGCCTTCGGATTCCCAAACCGTGTGAGAGGAGTAGAGTCGGTGATCGTCCCGGTCGGGCCCGCGCAGCATGTGGAATTCGACGAAGCCCGGCACCTTGTGCAGATGCACCTCGCGGTTCAGCCAGACCTCCTCGAATTCCTGCTCGGCCCCATGGCGGACCTTGAAACGGTTCATCGCGATGAACATGCGGCATTCCTTATCAAGCGTGGTCGACAGGCCCGACCCGGTCGAGGATAGAGGTTGGCGGCACCGCGGGGCAATCGACCTGACGCGCCGTCCCTCTTGATTGCGCCGCGTGGGACCTGAGGCGTCAAACCCTGGGCGCCGAGTCCGGAAATTTCTCAATCAGATCAGAGTCTTGCTGCCCGTTTTTTGTAAGTGCCCACATGCGCTCCGACCGATGAGATACAATGCGCACGCCTCCCCTATTCCGGAGAAGCCGCCATGCACGTTCTCCGCAAGCTCTTCGCGATCCCCACCCGCCCTATCTCCACACGGCCCATCTCCACGCGGCCCGGATGCGTTGAACAGTGGAACAGCACCCGAAATCTGTTTCACGGTGTTCCAAGCGTCCGGTTCGGTAGGGGTTGTCCGCGTATGGACCCCTAATGCCGTTAAGCTCTAATATACGCAAAAGAGGTACAAGGTCGGCGGGGGCGGGTGATCGATCCAGTGGCCGGGGGGAGCGAAATGACCGCAACAGTCCCAAAACAGACGGGGACGGTGCAAGGCCGTGCCAAGCCCCCCGGTGCCATCGGCATGCTCGTTACCCTCTCCGTTCCCTTTCTGCTCGTGCTTCAGGGCGCCCGTGTGCCGGGGTCGGTGGAGTTGGCCCATTACCTGCCGCTGCACACCTTCTTTGAAACCTTCGCCATCTCAGTCGCCACCCTGATCTTCGCCATTGGCTGGCACTCCCGGAACGATGACACCCCGCGGGCCCTGCTGGTTCTTTCCACCTGCTTCCTCGGCGTGGCGCTGCTCGATTTCGGGCATATGTTGTCCTTTACCGGCATGCCCGACTTCGTGACGCCGGCCGGCCCGGAAAAGGCCATCGCCTTCTGGCTCGGCGCCCGGCTGATGGCGGCGCTGGCCCTGCTGATGGCGGCCGTCCTTCCCTGGACGGCTGAAGCGGGGAACTCGGCGGCCTTGCGCTATCCGCTGGTCGTCGGGGTGCTGCTGTCGTGCGCCGCGATCTTCTGGGCGGTGCTGTGGCACCCCGACCTGCTGCCGCGCACCTATGTGGACGGGGAAGGGCTGACGCCGCTGAAGGTTGCGGCCGAATATCTGCTGGTCCTTCTCTATGCCGGGACCGCAGTGATCTTCTACCGTCGCCGGCGCACCGCGCTCACCCTCGACGTCCACCGCATGGTGATCGCCGCCATCGCCATCGCGATCAGCGAGCTGTGCTTTACGCTTTACCTCAGCGTCTACGATCTCGCGAACATGGCAGGCCACGTCTACAAGGTCATCGGCTACTGGTATCTGTACCGCGCGGTGTTCGTGACTGCGGTGCATCACCCCTATGACGCCCTGCACCAGTCGGAGCGCGACCTCTGGCGGGAAAAGGAGCAGGCCCGCGTCACCCTGCTGTCCATCGGCGACGGGCTGATCGCGACCGACACCGCCGGCCGCGTCAGCCTGATGAACCCGGTGGCGGAGCGGCTGACCGGCTGGACCTTGGGCGAGGCCGCCGGCCGGCCGGTGACCGAGGTGTTCGACATCGAGAATGCTGAGACGGGGCAGCGGGTGCCGGTGCCGGTCGAGCAGGTGCTGAAGAACGGCGACATGGTCGGCCTTGCCAACCACACCGTTCTGGTGGCGTGCGATGGAACCCGCAGCCACATCGCCGACATGGCCTCGCCCATCCGCGACCGGGACGGCACGCTGCACGGCGTCGTCATGGTCTTCCAGGATGTGACAGAGACCTATGCCAGCCGCGAGGCGCTGAAGGACAGCCTGTCGCTGAACACCGGCATCCTCGAAAGCGCCGCCTGCGGCATCATCGCCACCACGCTGGACGGCGTCGTCCGTGTCTTCAACCGCGAGGCGGAGCGCATCTTCGGCTACCCCGCGGCGGAGATGATCGGCAGCCCCGACCTGCCGCGCCTCTATGACCCGGACGAACTGCGCGTCCACGCCGACGGGCTGTCCATCGAACTCGACCGTCCGGTCAAGGCGGATTTCGCGGCGCTGGTCGCCCACACCCGGTGCAGCGGCCGGCCCGAGTCCGGCGAATGGACCGGAGTGCGCAAGGGCGGCGCCCGCATCTCGATTTCCACCGTCACCAGCGTGCTGCGCGACAGCGGCGGCGCGGTCCGCGGCTATCTGACCGTGGTGATGGACGTCACCGAGCGGAAGCAGGCGGAGCGGCAGATCGAAAATCTCGCCTTCTACGACCCGCTGACCAACCTGCCGAACCGGCGCCTGCTGATGGAGCATCTCGACGTCCATCTGCGGGCGGCCCGACTGGGCGCACGCTGTGGTGCGCTGATGTTCCTCGATCTGGACGACTTCAAGGGGCTGAACGACGCCCGCGGCCACATCGTCGGCGATATGCTGCTGCGCGAACTGGCGGCGCGGCTCAACGCCACCCTGCGCAAGGGCGATCTGGTCTGCCGGCTGAGCGGCGACGAGTTCGTCATCCTGCTGCCCGACCTCGCCGCCACGCTGGAGGAGACGACCGCCATCGCCTCGCGGGTGGCGGAAAAGCTCCGGCTGGCGGTGGCCCAGCCCTTCCAGCTCGACTGCTGCGAGCACAGCATCTTCGCCAGCATCGGCCTGACCGTCTTCCCCAAGACCCCGGACGAGTCGGTTGAGGATCTGCTGAAGCAGGCGGACACCGCCATGTATGCCGCCAAGGATGGCGGGCGGAACACCATCCGAGACTATGACCCCGCCATGCTGATCGAGGCCCAGGCCCGCCTGCTGCTGCTCCAGGATTTGCGCAAGGCGGTCGACGCCGGGGAATTCACCCTATTCCTGCAACCGCAGACCAGCGCCGACGGCACGCTGGTGGCGGCGGAAGCGCTGATCCGCTGGCATCATCCGCAACGCGGCTTCGTCGCCCCAGGCGCCTTCATCGCGGCGGCGGAGGAGTCCGGCCTGATCCTGCCGATCGGCGATTGGGTCCTGATGGAGGCCTGCCATGTGCTTCGCCGTCTGGCCGATGCCGGCAGCGACTGCCACCTGTCGGTCAACATCAGCCCGCGCCAGTTCCGTCAGCCGAATTTTTGCGCCGGCGTCATCGCCGCTCTGCGCGCCACCCGGACCGACCCGCGCCGCCTTATGCTGGAGATCACCGAAGGCATCGCGGTCGGCGACTGCGCCGACACCGTCGCCAAGATGTCGGAGCTTGCCGCTCTCGGCATCTCCTTCTCGCTGGACGATTTCGGCACCGGCTTTTCGTCGCTGTCCTACCTGAAGCAGTTGCCGGTGCGGGAAATCAAGATCGACCGCTCCTTCGTCCAGGATGTCGACAGCAACAGCCACAATGCGGTTCTGGTGGAAACGATGCTGTCGATTGCCAGCCGCCTTGGCCTGAAGGTTGTGGCGGAAGGGGTGGAAACCGCGGCCGAGCGGGACTTTCTGGAGGATCGCGGCTGCGCGGTTTTCCAGGGCTATTACTTCGGACGCCCGATGCCCGTCGAAGACTTCATCACAAAATACATGATAGCTCAGGAAATTTTGGAAATAGAAGAGCCGGCCCACGCATGATGGCGGGCCGGCTCCCTGCCCTGGTTACTTCTGGGCCACCATCTTGGGCTGACCGTTGTTCCAGACATACATGACGTAGTTCGGCTTGGTAATGTCGCCCTTCTTGTCGAACTCCACCGAACCGACGACGGTGTCATAGCTGCCGGAATGCAGGGTCTTCGCCAGCTTCCCGCTGTCCGTGCTGCCGGCCTTCTGGAGCCCTTCGGCGATCACCTGGACCGCGGCATAGCTGTAGAAGGCGAAGTTGCCCGGCTCCGGCAGGCCAGCCTTCTTGAAGGAGGCGATCAGCTCCTGCGCCTTCGGATCGCTGGCCGCCGACGCGCTGTCGGTGTAGAGCGTGCCCTCGCCGGCCGGGCCGGTGATCGACCAGTATTCCTGGTTGTTGAGCCCGTCGCCGGCGATGAACTGCGGCTTCATCCCCTGTTCCTGCGCCTGACGGACGATCAGGCCCAGTTCCGGATGGTAGCCGCCATAGTAGACGGCATCGATGTTCTTGTCCTTCAGGCTGGTGATCAGCGCCGAGAAGTCCTTTTCACCCGCCGTGACCGACCCGCGATAGGCCACCTTGCCGCCGGCCTTTTCCAGCGTTTCCACCACGACGTCGGCCAACCCCTTGCCGTAGGCCTGCTTGTCGTCCAGCACCGCGACGTTCTTGCCCTTGAAGGTCTGGGCCAGATAGGTGCCGGCAACCACGCCCTGCTGGTCGTCGCGGCCGCAGACGCGGAAGATGTTGGGATGGCCCTTGGCGGTCAGCAGCGGGTTGGTGGCGGTCGGAGTGACCATCACCACGCCTTCCTCCTGGTAGACGTCGGCCGCCGGGATGCTGGCGCCGGAGCAGAGATGGCCGA
This sequence comes from Azospirillum sp. UENF 111221, assembly GCF_058780625.1. Lineage (NCBI taxonomy): Bacteria > Pseudomonadati > Pseudomonadota > Alphaproteobacteria > Rhodospirillales > Azospirillaceae > Azospirillum > Azospirillum sp. UENF 111221. Next base: position 370,960 of record NZ_JBSNCH010000003.1, on the reverse strand, counting down.
CCACCGCCGTCACCTTCTCGCGCACGAACTGGTTGGCGACGGCCACCGCCTGACGCGGGTCGCAGGCATCGTCGCCCACCTTCAGCACCAGCTTCTGCCCCAGCACGCCGCCCTTGGCGTTGATGTCCGCGACCGCCTGCTTGGCTCCGTACACCGACTGCTCGCCCAGCGCCGCGACCGGGCCGGTCGTTGCCGTGCCCAGGCCGATCACGATGTCGGCCTGCGCCGTGCCGAAGCCGGCCAGCAGTGCCGTCGCGCTGACGAAGGAAAGGACGGTGAGACGCATGATTGGTTCTCCCAGGATGACCATTTTGTGCCGGACCATCTCCGCCGGCCACGGCATGTTTCCTTTTCTGACCGATACGACAGGATTTTGAAAGCGCGATCATGGGTTTCGCAGCGCTCCGACGAGAACCGCGACCGTTCGCCGCCATCGCCAGATTGGGCAATGTGAAGCCGGAAAACAGGACAACTGCAGCCCCCTGCTGTTGTCCAAGGACATAGGTGGGAGAGTGACAGCCATGGCCTCGCAGATTCCCTTGTCGGAGGACAGCAGCGCAATCGATCCGGCGCTCGACGCGCTGCGCAACGACCACACGCACGAGATCGCACCCGACCTCGCCTATCGGCGGCTCGGCATCGTCAATGTGGTGTTCTGGGGACCGCCGGGAGCCGGCGACGGCGGCTGGGTGCTGATCGACGCGGGGTTGCCGGGCACCAAGGGCTTCATCCGCGCCGCCGCGACGGAACGGTTCGGCCGTGATGCCAGACCCGCCGCCATCGTCCTGACCCATGGCCACTTCGACCATGTCGGGGTTTTGGAGGATCTGGCGGAGGAATGGGACGCTCCGGTCTACGCCCACCCGCTGGAGCACCCCTATTTGAACGGTCGGGCCGCCTACCCGCCCGGCGACCCGTCGGTCGGCGGCGGCGCGATGGCGGCGCTGGCCCGCTTCTACCCGCGCAAGCCGGTGGATGTCGGGTCGCGCCTGCGTGCCTTGCCTGAGGACGGGTCGGTGCCGGAAATGCCGGGCTGGCGCTGGATCCACACGCCGGGGCACAGCGTCGGCCATGTCTCCTTCTGGCGGGAGCGGGACCGCTCGATGATCGTCGGCGACGCCTTTGTCACCACGGGGCAGGAATCGGCCTATGCCGTCGCGGTGCAGCGGGCGGAGATGCACGGCCCGCCAATGTACTTCACCGTCGAATGGGATAAGGCACGGGAGTCGGTCGCCCAGTTGGCGGCCTTGGACCCCGAACTGGTCATCACCGGACACGGCGAGCCGATGCAGGGAGCCGAGATGTGCGCCGCCCTCCATCGCCTCGCCGACGAGTTCGACAACATCGCCATCCCACGGCAGGGCATTTATCTGGAAAAGCCGGCCCGCGCAGAGGACCGAAGCGCCTATCGCGCGCCCTAACCTCTACTTCCTTCAATGCCGGCAAGAAAAACCCCCGCCGGATCGCTCCGGCGGGGGTTTCCTTTACCGACTGCTGCTTGCGGCCATCAGGCCGGAACGGCGACCTTGTCCGCGACTTCCTGGAAGGCCGGGATCTGGTCGAAGTTCATGTAGCGGTAGATGTCGCCAGCCGACTTGTTCACCACGCCGACCTGCGCCAGATACTCCTCGGTGGTCGGGATCTTGCCCAGCAGCGCCGCGACGGCGGCCAGTTCGGCCGACGACAGGTAGACGCGGGTGTCGATGCCCAGACGGTTCGGGAAGTTGCGGGTCGAAGTCGAGACGGCGGTCGAGCCCTTGCGGACCTGCGCCTGGTTGCCCATGCACAAGCTGCAGCCGGGCATCTCCATGCGGGCGCCGGCCTTGCCGAGGGTGGCGTAGTAGCCCTCCTCGGTCAGCATCATCGCGTCCATCTTCGTCGGCGGGGCGATCCACAGGCGGGTCGGGATGTCCGAGTTCCCGTTCAGGATCTTACCGGCGGCGCGGAAGTGGCCGATGTTGGTCATGCAGGAGCCGATGAACACCTCGTCGATCTTGTCGCCGGCGACCTCGGACAGCGTCTTCACGTCGTCCGGATCGTTCGGGCAAGCCAGGATCGGCTCCTTGATGTCGGCCAGATCGATCTCGATCACCGCCGCATAGTCGGCGTCGGCGTCGGGACGCAGCAGTTGCGGATCGGCGATCCACGTCTCCATCGCCTTGATGCGGCGCTCCAGGGTGCGCGCATCGGCGTACCCGTTGGCGATCATCCACTTCATCAGCGTGATGTTGGAGGTCATGTACTCGATGATCGGCTCCTTGTTCAGGAGCACGGTGCAGCCCGCCGCCGAACGCTCGGCCGAGGCGTCGGTCAGCTCGAACGCCTGCTCGACCTTCAGGTCCGGCAGACCTTCGATCTCCAGCACGCGGCCGGAGAAGATGTTCTTCTTGCCCTTCTTTTCGACCGTCAGCAGGCCGGCCTTGATCGCATAGAGCGGGATGGCGTTGACGAGGTCACGCAGGGTGACGCCCGGCTGCATCTCTCCCTTGAAGCGGACCAGCACCGATTCCGGCATGTCCAGCGGCATCACGCCGGTGGCGGCGGCGAAGGCGACCAGACCGGAACCGGCCGGGAAGCTGATGCCGATCGGGAAGCGGGTGTGGCTGTCGCCGCCGGTGCCGACGGTGTCCGGCAACAGCAGGCGGTTCAGCCAGGAGTGGATGACGCCGTCGCCCGGACGCAGGGCCACACCGCCGCGGGTAGAGATGAAGTCCGGCAGCTCGTGGTGGGTCTTGACGTCCACCAGCTTCGGATAGGCGGCGGTGTGGCAGAAGGACTGCATGACCAGATCGGCCGAGAAACCCAGGCAGGCCAGGTCCTTCAGCTCGTCGCGGGTCATCGGGCCGGTGGTGTCCTGCGACCCGACCGTCGTCATCTTCGGCTCGCAATAGGTGCCCGGACGGACGCCCTTGCCTTCCGGCAGACCGCAGGCGCGGCCGACCATCTTCTGGGCCAGGGTATAGCCCTTGCCGGTGTCGGCCGGGGAGGCCGGCTGGCGGAACAGCTCCGACGCCGGAAGGCCGAGCGCCTCGCGGGCCCGCGCGGTCAGGCCGCGGCCGATGATCAGCGGAATGCGGCCGCCGGCACGCACCTCGTCGAAGATCACCTCGGAGCGCACGGTGAACTCGGCGATGACCTCGCCGTTCTTCAGCGCCTTGCCCTCATAGGGGCGCAGCTCGATGACGTCGCCCATCTCCATCTTGTTGACGTCGAGTTCGATGGGCAGGGCGCCGGCGTCTTCCATGGTGTTGAAGAAGATCGGGGCGATCTTGGTGCCGAGGCAGACGCCGCCGAACCGCTTGTTCGGGACAAACGGGATGTCCTCGCCGGTGAACCACAGCACCGAGTTGGTGGCGGACTTGCGCGAGGAGCCGGTGCCGACCACGTCGCCGACATAGGCGATCAGGTTGCCCTTCTTCTGCAGCTCGGCCAGCTGCTTGGTCGGACCGCGCTGGCCCGCCTCGTCGGCTTCGATGCCCGGACGCGGGTTCTTCAGCATGGCGAGCGCGTGCAGCGGGATGTCCGGGCGGCTCCAGGCGTCGGGGGCCGGCGACAGGTCGTCGGTGTTGGTCTCGCCCGACACCTTGAAGACGGTCAGCGTCATCGACGCCGGGACTTCCGGACGCGAGGTGAACCACTCGGCATCGGCCCAGGACTGCAGCACCGACTTGGCGTTGGCGTTGCCCTTGTCGGCCAGTTCCTTGACGTCGTGGAAGAAGTCGAAGACCAGCAGGGTCTTCTTCAGGCCTTCCGCCGCGGCGCTGCCGCACTCGGCGTCCGACAGCAGGTCGATCATCGGCTGGACGTTGAAGCCGCCGAGCATGGTGCCCAGCAGTTCGGTGGCCTTGACCTTGGAGATCAGCGGCGAGCTGTCGGCGCCCTTGGCGACGGCGGCCAGGAAGCCGGCCTTGACGCGGGCGGCATCGTCGACGCCGGCCGGAACGCGGTGGGTGATGAGGTCGAGAAGGAAGGCCTCCTCACCAGCCGGCGGGGCCTTCAGCAGGTCGATCAGCTCCGACGTCTGCTTCGCGGTCAGGGGCAGGGCCGGGATTCCGAGGGCGGCGCGTTCGGCCGCGTGCTGGCGGTAGGCTTCGAGCACGGCAGGGTTCCTCATAAATGAAAGGCCGGCCCTTGGATGGGAACCGTGAGACGGCCCGCTTGAACTCAGGTCGGGTTTATATGCCTGCTTAAATGAAAGTGCAAGGGGGCGCCCCGCTTACGTGAAGCGGACAGGACGAAGCTGCCATTCTTTTTGCACTGGTATTACCGGCGCTTGGTATGACCACTTCGTCTTCCCCGCTTTACTTCAGCGCGGCCGCCTGCTCCGGCGTCAGCAGCACGATGCCGTCCTCGTCGGCAAACAGGATGTCGCCCGGCCGGACGGCGGCGCCCGGCAGGTCTACGGCCACGTCGACCAGCCCCTGGTCGCTGCGGGTGGAGGCCCGCGGGATCGACGCCAGCGCCTTGATGCCGAGCGGCAGGGCCGCCAGTTCGGCCACGTCGCGGACGCAGCCCCAGATCACCACGCCGGCCCAGCCGTTCTTCACCGCCGACGCGGCGATCATGTCGCCCATCAGGGCGCAGCGCAGGCTGCCGGCGCCGTCCACCACCAGAACGCGGCCGGCACCGGGGGTTGCCAGCAGCTCCTTGACGCGGGAATTGTCCTCCAGGCACTTCACGGTGACGACCGCACCGGTGAAGCAGGTGACGGCGCCGAAGTCGCGGAAGCCCGGCAGGACATAGCGGGCGTCGTCCTTGAAGCGGTCGAACAGGTCGCAGGTGGGGGTGAATGGGGCGGCGGTCTGGATGGCGGCGCTCTGGTCAATCGTCATGGGGCTTCGCACTCCACAGCGTGAACGGTACGGGGACTTTCTCGCCCCCCTCTTGCGCCAAAGGTAGGCGGGAGGCAAGGGCCGCGCGCCGCGATGGCGGCAGGTCGGCGAACGTGACGCAGGAGACTTGCCGAACGTGCAATCGACGCCGGCGCAACCGCACCCATATTTCCGATAAGACGAAGAAAACGGATGGTGCCTTCCCGATGAAAACGCCGAACTTCGTGGCTTTCGCCGCAGCCGGTGCGCTGACGATGCTGGTCTCCGCCTGCGCCTCCACCCTCTCGCCGCCGCCGGTGGCGCAGCCCGATCCGGCGCTGCTTTCGGTCATCAACAGCAACGTGACCAACGACTGCAACCCGCAGACCGCCGCGGTGCTGACCGGCATTGGCCTGCCCGCGAGCAACGTCCGCGGCGTGAATTACGGCATCTATCGCGACGAATACCGCGACAAGATCGTCCGCTGGGATGCCTGGGTGTATCTGAAGGACCAGCCGGGCTCGCTGGTGGTGACGCTCGACGAGGATTGCCGGCCGATCCAGGTCTATGCCCGCGAAGGGGCGAAGCTGCCGGGCAGGTGATGCGATGGCCGTCCAGGCCTGGGGATGGAACGGCGTGAAACAGGTTTCCGGCGTCCGTTCCATACCCGGGCCGTTGCCCGCCCGGGACAGACTTCAGCCGGAACGGTGGAACAGCGTGGAACAGGACCCCGCCTGTCGTTCCATGTCGCACCGCGTCCTATCGGGCCCTGCCCCTGGTTGCGACAGGGCCTCGCCGGGACGGTGGAACGGCGTGAGACAGTTCCCCGGCTGTCGTTCCATCCGCTCGGGCGAACCGGCCCAATCGGCGGCGGTCTGACTGTCGAGCGGCATGGCGGGCCTCCGTGAATGGGTTCGACCTGCCACAGCTTATAGGACTTCCATCCTTTTTCGGGGTTTTTGTCGAATTGCCCGGCTTGCGGCTCCGGTCCGCAAAAACCTCTGACCTGTCTTAACTATCCCCCTGCCGCTTGGACTGCGTTGCCGCCTAACGCTCCGACACATGGGCATCCACGGCACGGTCGTGGCGCTTCAACCGCTCCTGAAGCGTGTCGCCCATGCGCAGGGCGACGGCGATGGACAGGATGTCGCCCAGCACCAGATGGGCGATGCGCACGGTCATCGGCGAGTGGATGTCGAAATCGTCGGCCACGTCGGCGACGAGGCTGACCGTCGCCATGTCGGCGAGCGGCGACCCGGAGCGGGTCAGGGCCACCACGTCGGCCCCGGCCTTGCGGGCGTTCTGCACGGCATCGAGGATGTCGCGGGTGCGGCCGGTGCTGGACACCGCAACCACGGCATCGCCCTTCGCCAGGGTCAGGGCCGAGGCGAAATAGACGTGGGAGTCGGTGTAGGCGACGGTCGGCATGCCCAGCCGGAAGAACTTGCGCTGGATGTCCTCCGCCACCGTGCCGGAGTTGCCGGAGCCGTAGAACTCGATCCGCCGGGCCGAGGCCAGCACGTCGGCGGCGCGGTCCACCGCGTCGGCCGGCAGGTTGTTGCGCACCTGCATCAGCGTGGCGATGGTGCGGTCGAACAGCTTGCCGGCCAGCACCGCCCCCGGCACGCCCCCATCCGCATCGAGCTCCCCGCCCACCGACAGGTCCTGATGCAGGAACGGCATGCCGCCGGCGATGTCCTGCGCCAGCTTGATCTTGAATTCCCGGAAGCCGCGGCAGCCCAGCGCCGCGCAGAAGCGCGCCACCGTCGGCTCGCTCACCCCGACCCGGTCGGCCAGTTCGGCCATGGACAGGTTGATGACGTCGCCCGGATGGGCCATCGCATAGTCGGCCAGCTTGCGTTCCGAAGGCCGGATCTGGTCGCGGACGGCGGCGATTCTCGCCAGCATGTGGGGGACGCTCCCTTCTGATTTCGGGTCAGCCTAGCACATGTAGCAAAGCTACATATACAGCGCTGCGAACGACCGATTCCGTCGCGGGTGCGGCCTCTCCTTTCCGAGCGTTTCCAACCGCTCCAGCCCTGCCCTGCGACAAAATGCCGGGCCTGTCCGCCTTGTCCGGAAGCCCGTCCGGGAGTATGTAGTAAAACTACAGAGCGGGCGCAACGCACGGCATCGGTCATCGCATCGACCGCCCCGCGCCCGGTCTGAAAATATGACGTGTATCAACGAATCCGGCGCCGATTGCGCCTATGCTTCCAATCGTCCCGCGCGGTTCGCGGGCACCACGAGACCGCCGACACGGCCATTGACCCGCGCCGACGGCTATATCTCTGAGGAGTCATCATGGACACCCTGCTGATGGACGGACTTGCCCAGGCCACGGAGCAGCAGTCCGCCGCCGACCCCTGGCGCGGCTTCGCCCCGGGCGTCTGGCGCCGCTCGGTCGACGTCCGCGATTTCATCCAGCGCAACCTGACCCCCTATGAAGGGGACGCGGGCTTCGTCGCCGGTCCCACCGCCCGCACCACCGCGCTGTTCGCCAAGGTCACCGACCTGCTGAAGCAGGAACGCGCCGCCAAGGGCGGCGTTCTGGACGCCGACACCGAAGTCTTCGCCTCGATCACCTCGCACGCCGCCGGCTATATCGACCGCGAGCTGGAAGTGATCGTCGGCCTGCAGACCGACAAGCCGCTGAAGCGCGCCATCATGCCGTTCGGCGGCTGGCGCATGGTCAAGACCGGGCTGGAGGCCTATGGCTACACCCCGTCGCCGAAGCTGGAGGAGGTGTTCCCGGTCCTGCGCAAGACGCACAATGACGGCGTGTTCGATGTCTACACGCCCGAGATGCTGCGCTGCCGCAAGTCCGGCGTCATCACCGGCCTGCCCGACGCCTATGGCCGTGGCCGCATCATCGGCGACTATCGCCGGCTGGCGCTGTACGGCGCCGATTTCCTGATCAAGGACAAGAAGGCCCAGCTGGCCTCGCTGGAAGTCAGCCGGATCGACGAGGACGTGCTGCGCCTGCGCGAGGAGATCTCCGAGCAGATCCGCGCGCTGAAGGAGCTGGTCGAGATGGCCGCCTCCTACGGCTTCGACGTCAAGCGCCCGGCCGCCTCCGCGCGGGAAGCCGTGCAGTGGACCTATCTGGCCTATCTGGCGGCGGTCAAGGAAGCCAACGGTGCCGCCATGTCGCTGGGCCGGGTGTCCAGCTTCCTCGACATCTACGTCGAGCGCGACCTCAAGGACGGCGTCATCACCGAGGCGGAAGCCCAGGAGATGATCGACCATTTCGTCATGAAGCTGCGTCTGGTCCGCTTCCTGCGCACGCCGGAATACGACCAGCTGTTCTCGGGCGACCCGACCTGGGTGACGGAATGCCTGGGCGGCATGGGGCTGGACGGCCGGACGCTGGTCAGCAAGACCAACTTCCGCATGCTGCAGACCCTGCACAACCTGGGCCCGGCGCCGGAACCGAACCTGACGGTGCTGTGGTCGGAGAAGCTGCCGGATGGCTTCAAGCGCTTCTGCGCCGACACCTCGATCAAGACCTGCTCGGTCCAGTACGAGAGCGACGATTTGATGCGCGGCTATTGGGGCGACGATTACGGCATCGCCTGCTGCGTGTCGGCCATGCGCATCGGCAAGCAGATGCAGTTCTTCGGCGCCCGCGCCAATCTGGCCAAGACGCTGATGTACGCCATCAACGGCGGCAAGGACGAGGTTTCGGGCGAGCAGATCGCCCCGGCCTACGCGCCCATCACCGGCGACGTGCTGGACTATGACGAGGTCATGGCCCGCTTCGAGCCGATGATGGAGTGGCTGGCCAAGGTCTACATGAACGCGCTGAACGCCATCCACTACATGCACGACAAGTACATGTACGAGCGGATGGAGATGGCATTCCACGACCGCGACATCCTGCGCACCATGGCCTGCGGCATCGCCGGCCTCAGCGTGGTGGCCGACAGCCTGTCGGCGATCAAGCACGCCAAGGTGAAGGTGATCCGCGACGCCAACGGCCTCGCCACCGATTTCGAGATCGACGGCGACTATCCGGCCTTCGGCAACAACGACGCCCGGGTCGACGACATCGCGGTGTGGGCGGTCGAGCGCTTCATGACGGCGCTGCGCAAGCAGAAGCCCTACCGCAACGCCATGCCGACCCAGTCGGTGCTGACGATCACCTCCAACGTGGTCTACGGCAAGAAGACCGGCAACACGCCGGACGGCCGCAAGGCCGGCCAGCCCTTCGCGCCGGGCGCCAACCCGATGCATGGGCGGGACAAGAAGGGCGCCATCGCCTCGATGGCCAGCGTGGCGAAGCTGCCCTACGCCCATGCGCAGGACGGCATCAGCTACACCTTCACCATCGTCCCCGGCGCCCTCGGCCGGACCGAAGACGAGCGGGTGAGCAATCTGGTCGGCATGCTGGACGGCTATGCCGCCCAGGGCGGCCACCACATCAACGTCAACGTCTTCGACCGCGAGACGCTGCTGCACGCCATGGATCATCCGGAGCTGTATCCGCAGCTGACCATCCGGGTGTCCGGCTATGCCGTGAACTTCATCAAGCTGACGCGCGAGCAGCAGCTCGACGTCATCAGCCGGACGTTCCACGACAAGCATTGAGGGCTGTTCCACTCATCCCGGTAAAATCCCCTCTCCCCCTGGGGAGAGGGGGATATCCGGGCACAGAGTTTTAAAATTGGATCGGTTATGACATCCCCCCTCCCCCAAACCCGCCCCGGCTCCGTTTCCGGCTGGATCCATTCGGTCGAGACCGGCGGCACGGTGGACGGGCCGGGGATCCGCTATGTGCTGTTCATGTCGGGGTGCCCGCTGCGCTGCCTCTACTGCCACAACCCCGACACCCAGCACATGCATGACGGGACGCGGACGACCTCCGCGGAGGTGCTCGACGACATCGCGCTCTACGCCACCTTCCTGCAGCGCGCCCATGGCGGATTGACGCTGAGCGGCGGCGAGCCGCTGGTGCAGCCGGAATTCACCGCCGCCATCCTGCGCGGGGCGAAGGCGCTGGGGCTGCACACCGCCCTCGACACCTCCGGCTTCCTCGGCAACCATGCCGACGACCATCTGCTGGAGGACGTCGACCTCGTCCTGCTCGACATCAAGGCCTTTTCGGAGAAGACCTACCGCCATCTGACCGGCGTTCCGTTGCGCCCGACGCTGGAATTCGCCGAACGGCTGGCCGGGCTGAACAAGCGCATCTGGCTGCGCTACGTGCTGGTTCCCAACCTGACCGACGACGCGGCCGAGATCGACGGGCTGGCTGAGTTCGTCGCCGGGCTGGGCGTGGTCGACCGGGTCGATGTGCTGCCCTTCCACAAGATGGGCGAACACAAATGGAAGGCGTTGGGGCGCAAATACATGCTGACCGACACCGAACCGCCGTCGCGCGAACTGGTGGAACGGGTGCGCAAACAGTTCCAGGCGCAGGGGCTGCGGGCCGACTGACCCGCAACCCTGGCCTGGAACGTTACGCCGGGCGGATCGCCTGGGCGAAGGTGAACAGCATGGTCGGGTCGACCGCCTTCTTCACCTCGGCCAGCTTGGCGAGATTCTCGCCGTAATAGGCCCGCTGCCAGTCGGCCAGCGACGGATCGGGGAAGTTCTGGAACGCCCCTTGCGCTCTGGTCCGGCGGTTCACGTCGTCATAAAAGCGCTGCTGCCACTCCAGCGCCTGCTCGACAAGCAGCACCGAATCCGTCGGCCGCCACCAGTTGGCCTCGACCGAGAACAGCCAGTCATAGCCGCGGTGGACATAGGCGGTCTCCGTCGGGCCGACGCGGTTGATGGCGCCGCCGACCTGGAAGAACTTGAAGGCGACCGGCATCGAGGTGGCGGGCATCCTGGCCGCCCAGTCGAACATTGCGGCGATGGCCTCGTCGCCGATGTCCGCCGCCTTCATGTAGCTGGATTTTTCCTGGTAATAATAGGGGAAGGTCGTCTCGGTCAGGAAATCCTGCCCCGTCCAGTAGGGCACATTCTCCTCAAGCTTGGACTGGCTCCAGTCGATCGACTCCCAGGTGGATTTGAAGATTTCCTTCAGCGTCGTCTTGGATTTGTGCAGCTGGCCGAGGATCGACAGCTTCAGCGGCACGTTGGCGCAGCGCTCCTGCCAGCTCGGGATGGTGACGTTGATCTTGCTGCCGAACTCGTCGGGCGCCGCCGCCAGTTCGGTCAGCAGGAGCTTCAGGATTTTCGGCAGATCCTTGTTGGTCCAGACCAGATTGAACACCGTCACCGGCTCCGCCGGGCGGGTTTCCAGGGTGAAGGAGGTGTTGATGCCGAAATTCCCGCCGGCACCGCCGCGGCAGGCCCAGTAGAGGGCGGATTCGCTATCCGCATTGGCATTCACATGGCTGCCGTCGGCCTTGACCAGCTCCGTTCCCCGCAGCAGATCGGACGCCATGCCGAACTTGCGCATGTTGAAGCCGATGCCGCCGCCGAGCAGGAAGCCGGCCGCACCGACCGAATCGCAGCGCCCATGGGTGATGGTGCGGCCCAGCCGCTCCATCTGCTTGTAGACGTAGGAATTCAGCGTGCCGCCCAGCACCCTGACCAGCCCGTCGGAGCCCTTCACCGGCTCCGCCCCGGCCATCAGCGTCATGTCGATCAGCAGGCCGGGCGTGGTGGAGAAGCCGGCGTAATTGTGGCCTCCTGACCGCACGGCGAAGGGCATGGCCTGCTGCTTCACCCAGGCGATGCAGGCCTGGACATCCTCCGGCCGCGAGCAGCGGGCGATGCCGGCCGGCAGGGTGGCGCCATAGCGCAGGTTGTTGGGCCGGCAGATATCGGCGAAGAACGGATCCTCCGGCCGCAGCACCCCGCCCTTCACCCCCTTCGCCAGATCTGACCAAGCGGACGGCGGCGGGCAATAGGCCGCGCCCGCCTCCGCAGCGAAAGCGGAACCCGGCATGAGCCGGACCGCGGCGGCGGCACCGGCGAACCGGCCGGCTCCGACGAGAAAATTGCGACGGGAAGCATGCAGTCCGAGCGCCATGGGCCTGTCCACCCTGCTTAATAAGTTGTGTTTTTCTACATTTACTATCCTATTGATAATAATAATCGTCAACCGCAGCCGGCTCAGGGGCCGAACACCTCCTCGGCCACCGCATCCAGCAGGGCATCGTCGCTCTGCTGGTTGCCGTTCGTCAGGAAGATCAGCGCGGTGCGGCGGTCGGGGTAATAGCGGACATCGGCCTCGAACCCGTCATAGCGCCCGTCATGGCCGGCGCCGCGTCCCCAGCTGTCCTTCCACAGCGCCACCCCCAGCCCCTGCCCGTCCTCATTCTCCGACGGGGTCAGCATGCGGCGGACGGTCGCCGCCCCCAGCAGCCGGTTGTCGCGGAACAGGGCGAAGACGAAGCGTTCCAGATCGCCGGCGGTGGTGACCAGCGGCCCGTCGCCGGTGGTCGCCGCCCAGGACCGCCGGCTGACGTCGCCCTCCTCGGTGTAGCCATGGGCGAGGCTGCGGTCACGCGGATCGGCCCCGACGCTGGTCGAGGCCATTCCGGCCCGCTCCAGCACGCGGGTCCGCAGAACCTGCGCGAAGGGAACGCCGTCGCGCCGCGACGCGATGTGGCCGAGCAGGACATAGTTGCTGTTGGAGTATTCGTAATGCCCGCCGACCGGACCGGTCGCCTTCTCCCCCGCCGCATAGGCGAGCAGGGTGCCGTCGCGCGGCAGCCGTTCCGGCCTGGCCGCCTCATCCGCCTTATAGGCGTCGGTGATGTAATCGGGAATGCCCGAGCTGTGGTCGAGCAGATGGACCAGACGCGCCCGGTTGGCGTTGGCGATCCTGTCGAGCGGCAGGTCGGAAGCCAGTTCCCGCACCGGCTGGTCGAGCGAGAGCAGCCCCTCCTCCACCTGTTGCAGCACGGCGGCGGCGGTCGCCATTTTGCCGACGGAGGCGACGTAGAAGCGGGTGTCTTCCGTCACCGGCCGTCCGCCCTTGCGGTCGGCGATGCCGGACACCACCAGCCGCCGCCCGTCCGGCCCCGACACCAGCAGGATGCCGCCGTCCAACTCCTCGTCGGCCAGGAAACGGTCGAGCAGCCGTTGTAACCGGTCGGGCTTGGCGGCTGCCGCTTCGGAGAATGGGATCGCCAGGGCCAACAGCAGCACCAGTCCCGGCATCAGCCGGCGCAACCGCCCGGTGCGGCCGGAAAAGCCGCCGGTATCGTCCCGTCCTTGCGTCCGCATGCACCCTGCCCCCGTCCAGTGAGCGGCTCGGCGGGATTACGCCGAAAGCCATAGCTGGAATCGAGGGTATGACTCGCAATCGGGAAACGGCAAGGCGCGGACGTCAGCGCTTCGCTGCCGGCCCATCCACCACCGGCCGGGTGCTGCCGCGGACCACCAGTTCGCAGTCGAGATTGTGGTGCTTCGGCGTGACGCGGACACCGTCGAGCGCCGCCAGGATCTGCGTGGCGCTGAGGCGGCCGATCTCACGCTGGGGCGGGCGGACGGTGGTCAGCGGCGGCGGGCAGGAACTGCTGAAGGGAAGGTCGCCGAATCCCACCACCGCCAGATCGTCCGGCACCTTCAGGTCGCGGCGGGTGACCTCGAACAGCACGCCCAGAGCCAGCGCGTCGTTGGAGCAGACGACGCCGTCGATGTCGGAATGGCGGGTCAGGATCTCGTCGATCAGCCAGCGCCCGACCTCCGTCGTCGCGGCGTCGGGAACGGTGAAGTCGATGGGATCGTGCAGGCCGCGGCGCATCACCTCGGCCTCGTAGCCGTCGGTGCGGCTGCGGACGCGCAGATCCTGGTGGGCGGCGGCGCCGATGTAGGCGACCTTGCGGCTGCCCTGGTCGTAGAGGTGGCTGGTCTGCATGCGGCCGACCTCGAAATGCGAGAAGCCGACGCTGATGTTGACCGCCTCGCCGGGGTGGCCGGGCATGTCCCACATCTCCACCACCGGCACGCCGCAGGAGGCCAGCATGGCGCGCGTCCGTTCGGTGTGATGGAAGCCGGTCACCACCATCGCCGCCGGCGACCAGGCGAGGAAGGCGCGGATCAGGCTTTCCTCCTCCTCCGGGCTGAACTCGCTGACGCCGAGCAGGGTCTGGTAATGCGCCGCCTGGAACATGCCCTGGAGCGTGTTGTAGGTCTCGGCGAAGAAGGAATTCAGGATGGACGGCAGGATGACGCCGACGGTGCGGCTGCGCGCGGCGGCGAGGCTGCCGGCGACCAGATTGGGCACATAGCCCATCTCGTCGATCACCCGCGCGATGCGTTCGGCGAGATGGCGGGACACCGCCTCCGGCCGGCGGAGATAGAGCGAGACGGTGCTGGCCGACACATCGGCGGCGGTGGCCACGTCGGTCATCGTCACCCGCTGGGTGCCGCGGCGTGTCCGCTTCCTGGTTTCGGTCGTCTGCATCGTCGGTCTTCCTCACGCATCGGAGTGCGGCGTTTCAGTGCCGCGTCGGCGGGTCGGCAAGAGCCAGTTCGGACAGCGCCAGGATCGCGTCGTGAACGAGCTGATAGGCGGCCTCGATCCGGCCGAGCGCCGGATCGCAATCCTCCCCGCTGTCACGCGTCTCCTGGCGCACCGCCCGGAACAGGCTCAACGCCTCACGCCCGATGATCCTATGGCTTGCCCACAGACCGCAATCCTCTTGCAGTGCGAGCGGGATATGCAACAGGCGATGGCGCAGCACGGCCGCGTCAAGCTCCAGTTCGGCGATACGCCGGCTGAGAAGGGGTGTCATCGATGTCATGCCTTCGGGGCGCGCCCCGATGGACGCGCCCCGCTTTCCCACAATAAAGCTGCCGGATCAGCCGGCGACCAGATCGGCCATGGCGGCCTTCATGCCCTTCGCCTCGATGGCGGCGAGGCTGTCGGCCACCCGCGCGGCGAGGCCGGGGACGGCGGTCAGATCCTCCTTCCACAGGCGGACGTCGGACAGGACGGCGGCAACCAGCGCCTTCGGATCGCTGCCGTTGGCCGCCCAGGCGGCGCTCATGGCGGCGATCACCTCGGCATTGTCGCTGATCGGGTAGGACCCGGCCTCGCGCGTGCCGGCATAGGCGCCGCCGGACAGCTCGCCGCGGTAGAAGCGCAACAGCGCCGCCAGCGAGAAGGACAGGCCGGCCGGAGCCGAGCCGTTGCGGGCCACCGCGTCCTTCAGGCTGGGCAGGACGCGCACCTGCCACTTCGACACCGAGTTCAGCGTGATCGAGATCAGCTCGTGCCGGATATAGGGATTGCCGAAGCGCTCCATGATGGTGCGGGCGTAATCCTGGCGCTCGGCCTCCGGCAAGGGCACGTAGGGGACGATCTCCTCGAACATCACTGTGTTCAGGTAGGCCGAGACGGTCGGGTCGTCCATCATCGACTTGACGGTGTCGAGCCCGGCGCAATAGGCGGCCAGCGCACTGGCGGTGTGGGCGCCGTTCAGGATGCGGACCTTGCGGGTGCGGTAGGGCTGGAGATCGTCAGTCCACACCACGTTCAGGCCGGCCTTGTGCAGCGGCAGCTCGTCCGCCAGATGGGCCGGCCCCTCGATCACCCAGACATGGAAGGGCTCGGCGGCGACGGCCAGCTTGTCCTCATAGCCCCACTTGGCGCTGAGCGCCGCGGCCTCGTCCTTTGGGTAGCCGGGGACGATGCGGTCGACCAGCGTGTTCAGGAAGTGGTTGTGCGTCTCGATCCAGTCGGCGAAGCCGGCCTCCAGGCCCCAGCGCTTGGCGTGGGCGAGGACGATGCGCTTCAGGTTGGTGCCGTTGGCTTCGATCAGCTCGCAGGGCAGGAAGACCAGACCGCTGTCGGCGCTGCCGCCCAGCGCCGTGTAGCGGGCATGCAGCAGGGCCGCGACCTTGGCCGGGAAGCTGTCCGGGCAGGTGCCGGGCGCATAGGCTTCCTCACGGTCGGCGATGCCGGCCTCGGTGGTGTTGGAGACGAAGAAGCGCAGCGCCGGCGACACGGCCAGCTCGACCATCCGTGCCCAGTCTGCATAGGGGTTCAGCGCTTCCGACACGCAGGAGACGACGCGGCGGGATTCGACCTCCTGCCCGTTCTCGATGCCGCGCAGCAGGACGGTGTAGAGGTTGTCCTGCGCCTTCAGCAGCGGTGCGATGCCCTGGTCCAGCGGCTGGGCGATGGCGACGCCGGCCTTGGTCAGTCCCTGCCCGTTGGCGACATCGACCATCCAATCGACGAAGCCGCGCAGGAAATTGCCGTCCCCCACCTGGAGAATGGTCACGGGCAGGGTTGGGGCGCCGTCGGTGTGGGCGACGTCGAACGCGCCGCCGGCAAGCTGGTCACGGGTCAGGAAACGCATGACTGGGCATCCTTGAGGGGAGCTGAAAATCCGGGCCCGGCGCCAGGAGGGCAAGCACGGGCGATGAGTTCAATATACTAATATATTAATGGGCGGAGCAAGGGGAAAAGGGTGCGGCATTTACACCGCGCCCCTCATGCTGCGCTTCACCGTTCCCGCTTCAGCCTTCCCTGGGTCCAGACAGGTTTCCGCGCAAGGAAGTGCCCGAGCCTCTACCGTTCGATGAGCGGGTACGGCTTCATAGTCAGCACGAAAGACGGTCGCGGGCCTGTCGGCAGCGCTCTTTTAGAATCCTAAGGTCCCGATCGATGGAGATTGTCTGCTCACCCGTCGCCAGCACGGAGTCGAGCTGCTCAAGCAGCGGGCCCCGCATCTCCTCCGCATGAACCCGTGCCGCAAGCTCTCCGAGCGCCTCCGCCAGCCGGATCAAGATCGCCGGACTGCCGCTGCCTCCCTGCCGGATCTGATCGAAAGCGGCGCCGACGAAGCTGTCATAGTCCGGAATGTTCCTGATGACACGGACCACTCCGTCACCGTCGCGCAACACCGATGGTTCGAGCCCGCGGCCGAAGATATGCGCGAGCGCGGCGGACAGGTTGTCGATCACAGCAAGAGCGGTAAACACGTCGTTGATGCCCGGAAACAAGGCCCGGGTCGCGATCTCCACCAACTGACGAATGCCGAACTCCACATCCTGGGTGGGTGTGCGCTCCGGCCCGACGATGAAGGCGGAGCGGATGGCCCGGCAAAAGTCGTCCGTGCAGGCTTCCGGCGGATAGACGGCGATATGCTCGCCACCGCCGATCATGAAATGTCCGGGTCGGACCTCTATCCGAACGACGGCATCCGCCCGTCGGGCCGCGGTAACAAGCGCCTCCGCATCGAGCGTTTGGATATAGCCGTCCTGATGCAGGGCGAGCCACGTGAAATCCGTTCCGGGGCTTTCGGCTGGGATCGGCGGTTCGGCCTTTTCGGGAAGCAGGGCATCCACCATCCTGCACAGTTCCGACGCCACGTTCTGCACCACGTTGTCGTAGATGATCGACCGGGCAAGACTGTGGACGTAATAGAGGAGCACGAACAGGCAAAGGGTGGTGAGACCGGTCCCCACGCTCACCGCCAAATGCGGGACGCTGTCGATCCGCTCCCCGTCCATGGTACGGAACACCACCAGCAGGTAAACGATGTCCGCAAGGAAGAGGCCAAGCACGCCCTGCGTCGTACGATCCTGAATGAAGGTGCGGATCAAACGCGGACCGATCTGGCCGGCCGCCAGCGTCAGCACGACCATGGTGATCGAGACCACCAGAGAGGTCATCGTGATCATGCCGGACAGCAGCGCGGACAGCAATTGACGGGCGCTATCAATGTCTCCGGCATAGATCAGCCAATATTCGCCGGCATTGCTGATGATGCCCCGCCCCCAGGACAACAGGAGGACGGCCAGTCCGAACCCGGCGCACCCCATCAGGACCGGCACCAGCCAGAGGCTTGTACGAACGATCTCCCAGTAATGACGAATCCTGTCGTTCATTGGCGCTCCCGTGACAAGGCCGTCTATGTCCGGGGTTGCAAACACCTCACGATAAGAAACGGCCCGGCGGAGGATGGGTCGGCTCCGCGCAAACGGCGCCATGAACGTCATCGGGGCGGCGGCAGGCTGCCACAGCAGGCCCGAGGCGACGGCATGGTGCGACCACCGATCACACTCCAGGGCGGAGCGGGGCCCCTCCACCTCATGCGATGGAGGGGCGGACGGCATGGTGGATCAGGCGGCCCCCGTCATCGGCCGGATTTCCCGGTGAGCGAAGCGCAGCAGAACGGCTCCGGCCGTCGCCGAGAGGAGCGAGCCGGCGAATACGCCGACCTTGACCGCATCCCCAAGCTCCGGCGAGGTCGGAAAGGCAAGCGCGCCGATGAACAGGCTCATGGTGAAGCCAATGCCGCACAGCAGAGCCACGCCGAAGAGCTGGACGGTCGAGGCATCCGCCGGCATGTCGGCAAAGCCCAGTCTCACGGTGATCCAAGCGGTACCGAACACACCGACCATCTTGCCCAGGAACAGGCCGAGGGCGATGCCCAACGGCAGAGGCTCGGTCAGGATCGAGGCCTCCATGCCGGCAAAGGACACGCCGGCGTTGGCGAAACCGAAGAGCGGCACGATGAAGAACGCAACCCAGCCATGGATGCCGTGCTCCAGCCGGTGAAGCGGCGAGTGCATGTCATCCGGCCGGCCCGGGGCCGGGCGCAGCGGGATGGTCAGCGCCAGGGCGACACCGGCCAGCGTCGCGTGGATGCCGGAGGCCAGCACGGCCCCCCATAGCCCGGCACCGAGGATCAGGTAGGGCCAAAGCTTTTCGACTCCGGCCCGGTTCAGGAGAACAAGCACGGCCAGAATGGCCGCTGCGATGCCGAGCGCCGTCAGCGACAGCTCCGCCGTGTAGAACAGCGCGATGATGACGACGGCGCCGAGGTCGTCGATGATGGCGAGAGCCGTCAGGAAAATCTTCAGCGATGTCGGAACGCGGGGCCCCAGCAGGGACAACACTCCCAAGGCGAAGGCAATGTCCGTCGCGGTGGGAATGGCCCAGCCGCTCATGGTTTCCGGATTGCCGCGGTTGAATGCCACATAGATGAGAGCGGGAAACAGCATGCCGCCCGCCGCCGCCAGGCCGGGCAGGATGCGGCGCGACCATGTGGAGAGCTGGCCATCCAGCATCTCGCGTTTGATCTCCAGGCCCACGAGCAGGAAGAAGACCGCCATCAGACCGTCATTGATCCAATGCCCGATGCTCAATCCAAGCACATAGGAATGAAGCGCCTGGAAATAAACGGTGGACAACGGAGAATTCGCGACAACAAGAGCAGCAGCGGCGGCTCCCATCAGGAGCAAGCCACCAGCGGTTTCGCTCTCCAGAAATTCCCTGAAAACGGAAAGTGGTCGATTGCGGATATGGGTTTTCCTATCCGTCATGTATCTTAATCTCCATGCGATGTTCGCAATGACAGTTACCACAGGCAGGCAATTGTTACTGCGGGAAATCGCCCGGATTCTGGCTATGGCGTGGCAGGTTCCCGTGCTCGGCTTCGGTGCCTCTGCGGACCGGTGGACAGGAACAAAGGAAAGGCTGCCGACGGATGGCGGCAGAGCGGTCCTGCGGCGGACCGGACAGGTGAACCGGCATTCTGACCGCGCGCGGCCATTCCGGATCCACCGTCATGGCCGTCCACGGTTCAACTGGAAGCGCCCCCTTCAAGCAAGCGGAGAAACTGGCGCAAGGGGGCGGGGTATCACTCCTTGAACCCCGCCATATGCTCGAACAGGTGGCGCTTGCGGCGGATCTCCGCCTCGGCTTCGTCCAGCAGGGCGTGGAAGCGCTCCGGGTTGGCCCGCTCCACCGCGCTGAAGCGGGATTCGCCGGCCATGAAGGCGGCGAGGCCAGCCGATGGGGCGCCGCTGTCCAGTTGCAGGGCAGTCTTGCCCTCGGCCAGCCGCTGCGGGTCGCGGCGGTAGAGCGACCAGTGGCCGCTGTCCACCGCCAGCTTCTGATGCTCCAGCCCGTGCGACAGCTCGAAGCCGTGGGCGACGCAGTGGCTGTAGGCCAGCACCAGCGACGGGCCGCGATAGGCCTCGGCCTCCGTCAGGGCGTTCAGCGTGTGGCTGTCGCGGGCACCGAAGGCGGTGCGGGCGACATAGACATGGTCGTAGGCCATCGCCATCAGCCCCAGATCCTTCTTGGCCGCCGACCGGCCGGCGGTGGCGAACTTGGCCGAGGCGCCGATGGGCGTCGCCTTGGACTGCTGGCCGCCGGTGTTGGAATAGACCTCCGTGTCCATCACCAGGATGTTGATGTCGCGGCCCGAGGCCAGCGCATGGTCGAGCCCGCCATAGCCGATGTCGTAGGCCCAGCCGTCGCCGCCGACGATCCACACGCATTTGCGGACCAGATAGTCGGCCAGCTGCTCAAGCCGACGGGCCAGCGGGTCCTTCAGCGGTGCGAGCTGCGTCCTCAGCGTGACGACATGGGCGCGCTGGGCGGCGATGCCAGCGGCGTCGGTCTGGCCGGCCTCCAGCAGTTCGGTGACAAGACCGGGCTCCAGTTGAGCGGACAGCAGCGCCAGCGCGTCGCGCGCCTGTTCGGCCATGCCGTCGATGGCGACGCGCAGGCCGAGTTCGAACTCCGCATTGTCCTCGAACAGCGAGTTGGCCCAGGCCGGGCCGTGGCCGCTGGCGTCGGTGGTGTAGGGCGTGGTCGGCAGGTTGCCGCCATAGATCGACGAGCAGCCGGTGGCGTTCGCCATCACCATGCGGTCGCCGAACAGCTGGGTCAGCATCTTGATGTATGGGGTCTCGCCGCAGCCGGCGCAGGCGCCGGAGAACTCGAACAGCGGTTCCAGCAGTTGGCTGTGCTTGACGGTGACCGGCACCGACTCGCGCGGGATGGCGGGCAGGCCGCGGAAGAACTCGAAGGCTTCCTGCTGGCCGGCCAGCGCCTGGATGGGGCGCATCTCCAGCGCCTTGCGGCCGGAGCCGCTCTTGTCTTCCACCGGGCAGGCGGCGACGCACAGCGTGCAGCCGGTGCAGTCGGCCGGCGAGGCTTGCAGGCGGTAGCGCCCGCCGGGGAACTCGCGGCCCTTGTAGGGGATGGTCTCGAAGCAGTCCGGGGCACCGGCCAGTGCCGACTCCGGCACCACCGTGGCACGGATGGCGGCATGCGGGCAGACCAGCACGCACTTGTTGCACTCGATGCAGAGATCGGCGTTCCAGCCCGGCGCCTCCGCCGCGATGTTGCGGTGCTCATATTTCGAGGTGCCGGTCGGCCATGTGCCGTCGACCGGGAAGGCGGACACCGGCAGCCGGTCGCCATGGCCGGCGATCATCATGCCGGTGACCCGCTTGACGAAGTCGGGGGCGGTTTCCGGCACCGGGGCCGGGCGGCCATGGTCGGCGGTGACATGGTCGGGCACCGGGACCGGATGCAGATGGGCCAGCGCCTGATCGACGGCGGCGATGTTGCGCGCCACCAGCTCCTCGCCGCGGCGGGAGTATGTCTTGGCAATCGCCGCCTTGATCTCGGCGATGGCGTCGGCGACCGGCATGACGTTGGAGAGGGCGAAGAAGCAGGTCTGCATGATGGTGTTGACGCGGCGGCCGAGCCCGACCTCGCGGGCGACGGCGCCGGCGTCGATGGCGTGCAGGGACAGCCTGCGCTCGATGCAGAGGCGCTGGACCTCGGCCGGCAGGGCGTCCCACACCTGCTCGGGCGTGCCGGGGGCGTTCAACAGGAGGGTGGCGCCGGGGGCGGCCATCTCCGCCACCTCCACCCGCTCCATCAGCGGCAGATGGTGGCAGGCGACGAACTGGGCCTGCCCGATCAGGTAGGGCGCGCGGATCGGCTCCTTGGAAAAGCGCAGGTGCGACACGGTGGTCGAGCCGGACTTGCGGCTGTCATAGACGAAATAGGCCTGGGCATGGCCGCCGCTGCGCGACTGGATGATCTTGAGCGAGTTCTTGTTGGCGCCCACCGTGCCGTCGGCGCCGAGGCCGAAGAAGACGGCACGGGACACGCCCGGCTCCTCCACCGCCCAGCGCGGATCCCAGGGAATCGAGTGGTGGGTGACGTCGTCGGTGATGCCGACGGTGAAGCGGCGCTTCGGACGGTCGCGGCCCAGTTCGTCGAACACCGCCTTCGCCATGGCGGGGGTGAATTCCTTGGACGACAGGCCGTAGCGGCCCGCAACCACCATCGGATCGATGGCAGCGGGGTCGGCGGCGCGGGCTTCGGCCAAGGCGGCAACCACGTCGAGATAGAGCGGATCGGCGACGGCGCCGGGCTCCTTGGTGCGGTCGAGCACGGCGATGCGCCGCACCGTCGCCGGCAGGGCGGACACGAAATCGGCGATGGCGAAGGGACGGAACAGGCGGACGGTCAGGCAGCCGACCCGCTCCCCCTGCCCGACCAGCCGGTCCACCGTGCCGTTGCAGGTCTCCGCCCCAGACCCCATGACCACCACCACCCGCTCCGCCTGCGGATGGCCGTGATAGTCGAACAGGCGGTAGGCCCGGCCGGTGCGGGCGGCGAGCCGGTCCATCATCTCCTGCACGATGGCCGGGCAGGCGTCGTACCAGGGGTTGGCGGCCTCGCGCGCCTGGAAGAACACGTCGGGATTCTGCGCCGTGCCGCGCACGACCGGATGATCCGGCGTCAGGCCGCGGCGGCGGTGGGCATCGACGCAACCGTCATCGATCAGGGCGCGCAGATCATCGTCGGCGAGAGGCACGATGCAGTTGAACTCGTGCGAGGTGCGGAAGCCGTCGAAGAAATGCAGGAAGGGCACCCGCGCCCGCAAGGTGGCGGCATGGGCGACGAGCGCCAGATCGTGGGCCTCCTGCACGTTGGCCGAGGCCAGCATGGCGAAGCCGGTCTGACGGCAGGCCATCACGTCGGAATGGTCGCCGAAGATCGACAACGCATGGGTCGCCAGCGTGCGCGCCGCCACATGCATGCAGAAGGGCGTCAGCTCTCCGGCGATCTTGTACATGTTGGGGATCATCAGCAACAGGCCCTGCGACGCGGTGAAGGTCGTCGCCAGCGATCCCGCCTGCAGGGCGCCATGGACCGCCCCGGCCGCCCCGCCCTCCGACTGCATCTCCACCACCTGCGGCACGCTGCCCCACAGGTTGGGGCGGTGCGCCGCCGACCATTCGTCGGCGAATTCCCCCATCGGCGAGGATGGCGTGATGGGGTAGATCGCGATGACGTCGCTGGCGCGATAGGCCACGGAGGCCGCCGCCTCGTTGCCGTCCATGATGCGGGCCATCTTGGGGGCCATGTTGCGGACGGAAGAGACGGGCCTGAGGGGGGCGGTGGAGGTCGGGCTTTGGGTCATGCCGGAAAAATCCTTTGTGCTGGCGACAGTCGTCTCCCGAGGGGGGCGTCTTCGATGACGGGGCCGGCGGGTCTTTCAAAAGCCGGCGCGGGGTGCGGCAGAAAACGGCGGTCGACCAGGACGAATGGTCGGTCCGAAGCGGGCCGGACACATTGACGTCGGTCAGTCCGAAGCGGGATTTCCGGGTGCCGCTGCTCTGCGCTGCACAACTGTCTGATATATTACTTTTGCAAGGAAGGCCCCAGATTGTCGCAGTGCAGCAACGAACAAGATCCGAGCGTTTCCACAGAGATGGCAGCGGCATGGCGGCCGTCCTGCCATTGCCGGCGGGGCGGAAGCGGCGCGTAGGCCATTGATCCAGGTCATTTATGGCGAGCCGATGCTGTGGCTTCCTACGGGCGGATGAACCGGGCAGACCGGCCCGCCATTAAAATCCGAACAGCAAAACAGGCCTTTCAACTTTCAATGATATTGCACCGCAGCAAGTAACCGCTCTCGGGAAACGGGCTGGTTTTTGCTGCGACTGCGAAGAAATCAGCGCATCGCATCATTGGACTGCGACATTTTCGCAAGAGCCGAAGGCGGCACCGGAAAACCGCTTGCACCCAACACTGATATATTAATATAACTCCGTCAGCGATGCTCCCGCCCCTCTTGAAGCAGAGCGGAAGCGACCCATTCGCCCGGCACCGAACACCCGCCGGCCAGGCATCCCGCCCGAGGATCGCCGCCATAAGGGCCTGTACGTGCGCACCGGCGCCTGCCGTGGCAGGCATGTGAGGAAAAGATGAACAAGATCCGTGGTTTGCGGTGGCAAATCCTTGCCCTGATGATGCTGGGCACCGTGGTCAACTACATCGACCGCAACACCCTGGGCATCCTGGCGCCGACGCTCAAGGAACAGCTCCACTTCACGACCGAGCAGTATTCCTTCATCGTCAGCGCCTTCCAGCTCTGTTACAGCCTGATGCAGCCGGTCGCCGGCTACATCACCGACCTGATCGGGCTGAAGCTGGGCTACGCGATGTTCGCCGGCGTCTGGGGCATCGCCGCCGCCATGCATGCGCTGGCCGGCAGCTGGCAGTCGATGGCCTTCTTCCGCGGCCTGCTGGGCGTCAGCGAAGCGGCGGCCATGCCGTCGGGCGTCAAGACCTCCACCCTGTGGTTCCCCGCCAAGGAGCGCTCCATCGCCACCGGCTGGTTCAACACCGGCAGCTCCATCGGCGCGATGATCGCCCCGCCCTTCGTCATCTGGCTGTCGCTGACCTATGGCTGGCAGGAAGCCTTCCTCGTCACCGGTCTGCTGGGCGTCGGCATGTCGGCCCTGTGGTACATGCTGTACCGCAACCCGGAGAACCATCCGCGCCTGACCAAGGAAGAGCATGCCTACATCCTGGACGGCCAGGAGCAGGTCGAGCTGCCGAAGCCGTCGATGAAGCGCGTGCTGGGCAAGGGCAAGTTCTGGAGCATCGCCGCCGCCCGTTTCCTGACCGAGCCGGCCTGGCAGACCTTCAGCTTCTGGATCCCGCTGTACATGGTCTCCACCCGCGGCATGGACATCAAGCAGTTCGCCCTGTTCGCCTGGCTGCCGTTCCTGGCCGGTGACATCGGCTGCATCCTCAGCGGTTACCTGTCGCCCTTCTTCGTGAAGCGCTTCCGGATGTCGCTGGTCAACTCCCGCATCGCCGGCGTCGGCGTGGGTGCGGTCTGCATGGTCGGCCCGGCGCTGATCAGCTTCGCCGCCAGCCCGATCACCGCGATCTTCTTGTTCTCCCTCGGTGCCTTCGCCCATCAGATGCTGTCGAGCCTGCTCTACGCCCTGGTCACCGACACCTTTGAAAAGCAGGACGTCGCCACGGCGACCGGTTTCGGCGGCATGGCCGGCTACATGGGCGGCATGATCTTCTCGCTGATGATCGGCCAGCTCGCCACCACCATCGGGTACGAGCCGCTGTTCGCCTGCCTGACCGTGTTCGACCTGACCGCCTTCGCCATCATCGCCCTGGTGCTGGGCCAGCGCGGTCCGAAATCCGCCGCCGCCGTCCCGAACGCCACGGCCGGCGCCGACTGACGGCCCGCCCCTCCCTGAAAAGCCGCTTAACTGTGATAGAGACGCCCTCAGGCTCACCGCCGGGGGGCGTTCTGCGTTTGGGCGCCGTCATATCTGCGGTCAGGCACCACGGGACAAAAAATCCGGCCGAAGGAAGGAAAGCCGCTTGCCAGACGGATGAGATATTAATATATTAGTCCCGTACCGCTGGATGCGCCGTGGGTTGACCCGGCACAACTTGTTGGACGTTCCTCTCGGACTTAAAAGCCGCCGGTGTTTCCGGCGGCTTTTTTTTGGCTGGTCTGGAGACGGCCTTCAGTTGAACAGGAAGGACTGGCTATCGATGGCAGTCATGGAGACCGGAGACGGCACCTCGCACCGCTCCGACCGAAACGGCGGATCGGATGGTTTCCGGCACTCCCGCTTTTACTGCGCCAGCCCGCGGCGCCCGCCGACTTCGTCCAGGTGATCCAGCATGTCGGCCGGGTCCTCATAGACGCGCAGCGCGCCGGAGCGTTCCAACTCCTCCCGGCCATAGCCGCCGGACAGCAGGCCGATTCCCAGCGCCCGCGCCCGCTTGGCGGCGATCATGTCCCAGATGCTGTCGCCGACGACGAAGGCGCTGGCGATGTCCACGCCGATGCGCGCGGCGGCGGCCAGGAACAGGTCGGGGTCGGGCTTGGCATATTCGACCTCGTCGCGGGTGATGACCGCGGCCCTCGAGGGATCGACGCCCAGCTTCTCCAGCGCCGGCCGCGCCGTCTCCATCCGGCCGCTGGTGGCGATGGCCCAAGGGATGTTCAACTCCGTCAGCGTGTCGAGCAACTCGCGGGCGCCCGGCAGCGGAACCACGCCGGGGGCCAGCCGCCTGTAGGCCTGCGCATGGCGCTGGCGCAGGCGGTCGAGAAGAGCCTGGTCGGCGCCGAGACCGGTCTCGCGCAGCAGCATGTTGGTGAACAGCCCGCCGCTCATGCCGATCTTGCGGTGGATGCGCCAGACCGACAGGGCGATGCCCTCCTCGTCCAATGCCTCCTTCCAGGCCAGCACATGCTGGTAGACCGTGTCGGTCAGCGTGCCGTCGAGGTCGAACAGAAAGGCGTTGGTCAGACGGGGGGTGCCGGTCATGTCCAGTATCCGCGGTTTGTGATGGTTGGACCACAAATGGGGCGGGCCGGCTGCTTTCGCCAAGGCTTTGGTACGGAAGCGATGGATTTCCCTCAACGATAATCCACGCGAATCCTGATGGCACTTTCACCACGCAGACGCGAAGACTGCCGCTTCCGCTGGCGCGTTGACTTCGCTACAGTCCACCGCCAAGCTTGCCGCCGGTTGGTTCGGTGCAGTGTCGGGAGGGAGAGAAGCGCGTGTCGGAAAGGCCGGAGGATGGCGACAACCCGTCGACCGACGACGATCTGGTCACCTTGCTGGACCAGGTCAGCCGGCTTGTCTGATGGCATCAGCTTCACCGATGGGCTTTTCCCGGCCCAATGGGTGGCGTTGCGTTACTTCCATGACGCGCCGGAGCCGGCGCGCACCCTGACCGCGCTGGCACGGTTCCAGAAAATCCACCTGGCACCGGTATCGCGCACCGTTTCCACCCTGGTGGACAAGGGGCTGCTGACCCGCCGGCAGCATCCGGGATTCAAGCGCGGCTGGCTGTTCGACCTGACCGACGACGGCAGGCTCCTTCTGGACCGCGACCCCCTGCGCCAGTCGCTCAGCCCGCCCATCGCCGCCATGGCGGCGAACGAACGGGCGATGCTGGGCCGGCTGATGAAGCGGATCATAACCCACATGCAGACCGACAGCGGCGACGGTGAAGCCGGAGGGGAGAAGGCGGACGGCACGCCGGACGCCTGACCCCGCCTGCCGCTCCCCCCTCTGCCTCTGCCCCACCGCGTCACCCACCCCGTCAGAACGTCAGCCGTTCGATGTTCTGCAGCACCAGCTGGTGATGGTTCTGGTCCTCCAGCGTGACGGTCGTCTCCTGGGTGAAGGTCAGGCCGTGACCTGACGGATCGACCGTGTAGGCATGCCCGTCCAGCTGCTGCATCCAGTTGGTGCCGGCATTGGCAACGAAGGCGCCGACCTCCACCACGTCGGTCCAGCCCGCCCCGCCATTGATGGTCAGGTCGCCACCGCGCGGGGCGAAGATGAACAGATCGTCCCCGGCCCCGCCGGACATGCTGGTGGTGCTGCTGCCGGCATGCAGGATGTCCGCACCGGCGCTGCCGGTCATCGCCGCACTGTTCGAGACCAGCACCTGCACCGCCATCGGGTCGCTGGACAGCCCTTGATCGTCGCTGACCATCACCTCCAGCGTCCGGGCGCCGCTGCCGTTGGGCGTCAGGGCCAGATGGTGGAGGATGTCGGTGTAGGTCGCGGTGGAGGCGGTGCCGGACAGCGACAGCTGGTGGTTGGCATCGTCCCAGCTGACCTCGATCCCGGTGCCGGCCACCGTCTTGCGTCCGGTCGACGGATCGGTCGCGATGGTCAGGCTGTCGAGATTTCAGCGTGTCGCCGGTCTGCGAGCCGGCGGCGATGCGGATCGACATGCCGGACATGACGCTGCTGTCCACATCGGTGATCGTCGCGTCGGACACCACGGCCGGGTGGTCGGTCGCATCGGCAGCGATCACGGTGGTGGTGTGGGCGGCGGCCAGCGTCGGCTTGTCGTTCACCGGATCGACGGTCACCGCCAGGGTCTGGGTGACCGCCGCGGTGCTGGCCCCGTCCTGGGAGGTCGCGGTGACCGACAGGGTGACGGTGCCGTTGGCGTCGGCCGGCGGGGTATAGGTAAGGCCGGTCAGGTCCGAGGTGCTGAGGGTCCAGCTGCCGTCGCTGTTGTGGGTGCCGTGGTTCAGGCTGGCGCCCGCCGGCATGCCGGTGATCCGCACCGTCACCGTTTCCGACCCGTCGGTGTCGGTGGAGGCGGCGGTGATGGTCAGCGGAATCGCGGTGTCCTCCGGCCCATGGACGGCCGGGGTGGTCAGCGTCGGGGTGTCGGCGACCGGCGTCACCGTCACCGCGAGCGAGCGCGACAGGCTGGCCGGCGTTGCGGTGCCGTCGGTCGAGGTCGCGGTGACCGACAGGGTGAAGCTGGTGCCGCTGTCATGGGGCGGCGTGATCGACAGGCCGGCCAGCTGGGCCGGCGTCAGGGTGATCGAGCCGTTGCTGATGGTCAGCGTGTCGCCCGCGCTGTTCGACAGGTGGGCACCGGTCGGGATGTTGGCGATGGTGACGCTCAGCGTCTCCGACGGGTCGGTCAGGGCCGGGGTGATCGACAGGGCGACCGTGCCATCCTCCGCCACCGTCGCCGGATTGACCGCCAGGGTGGGCGTGTCGGACACCGGCAGGACCGTGACCGCCAGCTGCGCAACGGTGGAGGCCGGAGCGGCGCTGCCGTCGGTCGAGGTCGCGGTGACGGTCAGGGTGAAGTCGGCGTCGTCGTTCGACGGCGGCTTGATCTTCAGCCCGGTCAACTGGGCCGGGGTCAGGGTGATCGACCCGTTGCTGATCGTCAGCGTGTTGCCGGCACTGTTGGTCAGCTTGGACCCGGCCGGGATGCCGCTGATGGTGATGCTCAGCACTTCCGACGTGTCGGTCAGGGCCGAGGTGATGGACAGCGGGATCGCCGTGTCCTCGTTGCCGCTCGCCGCCGACACGGTCAGGGTCGGGGCATCGGACACCGGGTTGACCGTCACCGCGAGCGTCGAGGACACCGAGACCGCAGCGGCGCTGCCGTCCTTGGCGGTGGCGGTCACCGTCAGGTTGAAATCGGCATCGCTGTTCGACGGCGGCGTGATCGCCAGCCCGGCCAGTTGGGCCGGTGTCAGGGTGATCGACCCGTTGCTGACCGTCAGGATGTTGCCTGCGCTGTTGCTCAGGGTGGCGCCGGTCGGGATGCCGCTGATGGTGATCGTCAGCGTCTCCGACCCGTCGGTGTCGGTCAGCGCCGGGGTGATGGCCAACGCAATCGCCGTGTCTTCGTTGCCGGTCGCTGGCGACACGCTCAGGGTCGGCGTGTCGGAGACCGGGTTCACCGTGACCGGCAACGACGCGCTGGTGCTGGCCGGGGCGGCGCTGCCGTCGGTGGCGGTGGCGGTGACGGTCAGGGTGAAGTCAGCGTCGCTGTTCGAGGGCGGCGTGATCTTCAGCCCGGCAAGCTGGGCCGGCGTCAGGGTGATCGAGCCGTTGCTGATGGTCAGGACATTGCCGGCCGTGTTGCTCAAGCTGGCGCCGGCCGGGATGCCGCTGATGGTGACCGTCAGCGTTTCCGACCCGTCGGTGTCGGTCAGCGCCGGATTGATCGTCAGCGCAATCGCCGTGTCTTCGTTGCCCGTCGCGGCGGACACGCTGAGCGTCGGGGTGTCGGACACCGGGTTGACCGTCACCGCAAGGGTCGAGGACACCGACACCGCAGCGGCGCTGCCGTCCTTGGCGGTGGCGGTCACCGTCAGGTTGAAATCGGCATCGCTGTTCGATGGCGGCTTGATCGCCAGCCCGGCGAGCTTGTCCGGGGTCAGCGTGATCGAGCCGTTGCTGACCGTCAGGGTGTTGCCGGCGCTGTTGCTCAGGGTGGCGCCGGTGGGAATGCCGCTGATGGTGATCGTCAGCGTCTCCGAACCGTCCAGATCGGTCAGGGCCGGGGTGATGGTCAGCGCGATGGGTGTATCTTCATTGCCGGTCGCGGGCGCGACGCTCAGGGTCGGCGTGTCGGTGACCGGGTTGACCGTGACCGGCAGCGGCGCGCTGGTGCTGGCCGGTGCCGCCGTACCGTCAGTGGAGATAGCCGTGACGGTCAGGGTGAAGTCGGCATCGCTGTTCGACGGCGGCGTGATCTTCAGCCCGGCAAGCTGGGCCGGCGTCAGGGTGATCGACCCGTTGCTGATCGTCAGGACATTGCCGGCGCTGTTGCTCAGGCTGGCGCCGGCCGGGATGCCGCTGATGGTGATCGTCAGCGTCTCCGAGCCGTCGGTGTCGGTCAGCGCCGGGGTGATGGTCAGCGCGATGGCCGTGTCCTCGTTGCCGGTCGCGGCGGACACGCTGAGCGTCGGGGTATCGGACACCGCGGCCAGGGTGATCGGCACAGTGACGGTCCTGGTCGCCGTGCTGCCGTTGGACTCGATGCTGACGGCGGTGACGGTCAGGGCGATCGCCGCATCGCTGTTGGCGGGCGGGGTCAGGGTCAGGCCGGTCAGCTGGGCCGGCGTCAGGGTCCAGCTGCCGTCGGCGTTCTTCGTCCCGGCCGACAGCAGCGCGCCCGTCGGCACGCCGGCAATCGTCAGCAGCCCCAGCCGCTCCGACCCGTCGGTGTCGTACAGCGCCACCGAGAGGTTCAGCGGCACGGCCGTGTCCTCGGTGCCGGACAGCGGTGCCCAGGTGATGATCGGCTGGTCGGCGACCGGATCGACGCTGACCCGGAACAGCTGGCTGGTGGTGGCGGTGGCGCCGGTGGAAGCCTCCGTCGTCGTCGCGGTCAGGGTCAGGTTGAAGTCGGTGCCGGCATTGGCCGGCGGCATCAGCTTCAGCCCGGACAGCTGGGCGGCGGTCAGCGCGACCGAGCCGGCGGTCGGCGTCAGAATGGTGCCGTTGGCATCAATCAGCACCGCACCTGCCGGCAGGCCGGACAGCACCAGGGCCATCGTCTCCGACCCGTCGGTATCGACCAGCGCCGCCGTCAGGTTCAGCGCGATGGCGGTGTCCTCGCTGCCCGAGGCGTTGGCGACGATGACGGTCGGCGCGTCGGCGACCGCAGTGACGGTCACATGGATGGTGGCGGTGGTGCTCGCCGTGTCCTTGTTGGAGCTTTCCAGGCTGGTGGCGGTCAGCGTCAGGTCCATGCCGCCCGAATAGTTGCGCGGCGGCGTGACGGTCAGGCCGGCCAGCTCCGACGGCTTCAGGGTCCAGGACCCGTCGCCGTTGTTGGAGCCATGGTTCAGCACGGCACCGGCCGGCAGGCCCGACAGGATGACCGCCATCGTCTCCGACCCGTCGGTGTCGACAAGGCTGGCCGACAGGTTCAGGGCGATGGCGGTGTCCTCCGCCCCCGTCGTGTCATGCACCGTGACGTTCGGCGCGTCGGCGACCGCGGTGTAGGTGACCGAGAAGCTCCTGCTCGACCAGGCGGGGGCCGCCGTGCCGTCCTGGGCGGCAGCGTCCACCGTCAGCGTCACCGTGCCGGCATAGTTGGCGGGCGGCGTCAGCTTCAGGGCCGCGCGGTCGCTGGCCGACAGGCCGGTCAGGTCGTAGACGCCGTTGCCGAGCGACGTGCCGCCCGACAGGGTGAAGCCGGCCGGCACCGTCACCCGCAGGGCGGTGATCACCTCGGAGGTGCCGACCAGATCGGTGACCGCGGCATCGATGGACAGGTTGGCGGCATGATCCTCCAGCGCCGTGGCGGCGCTGACGGAAATGGCGGGGGCGTCGCTGACCGGCGCCACCTCGACGGTCAGCGTTTTGGTCGTGGTCGCCCGGTCGGCGTTGCTGGTTTCGCGCGAGACCGCCGTCACCGTCAGTTGGAAGGTGCCGCTGGCATCGTGCGGCGGGGTGAATTTCAGCCCGGCCAGCTGGCCCGGCGTCAGCACCCAGCGCCCGGTGGTGGAGTCGAGATAGCCGGCAGACAGCGAGGCACCGGCCGGCACCCCGTCGATGACGATGCTGGCCAGCGTTTCCGACCCGTCGGTGTCGGCCAGCGCTGCGGTGATGTCCAGCGCGATGGCGGTATCCTCGTTGCCGGACGCCGTCTGCACGGTCAGCAGCGGGCTGTCGGCCACGGCGGTGACGGTCACGGCCTGGGTCAGCGTGGTGTGGGCGTTGCTGCTGCCCGACACCACGTCGATGGAAAGCGTGAAATCGGCATCGCTGTTCGACGGCGGCGTCAGCCTCAACCCGTCCAGCTGCGCCTTGGTCAGCGTGATCGAGCCGCCGGTGACGGTCAGCGTGTCGCCGGCCGTGTTGCTCAGGCTGGCGCCGGTCGGGATGCCCGACAGGGTGACCGTGGAGACGTCCTGCCAGTTCGCCAGCCCGTCCTTCAGGCCGAGTGCCACCGACGTATCCTCGGCGGTGGTCACGGCATGCGGCCGGTCGCTGCCGACGCTGGGGTCCAGCACCGGGGGCGGCGGCGGAGGGGGCGGAGGGGGCGGCGGAGGAGGAGGCGGGCTGGTGCCGCCGCCAGTGTTGCCGCCGTTGCCCGGATCGGTCGAGCCGCCGCCGGAGGAGGCGGTGGTGGTCCAGCTCAGCACGAAGCTGTCGGACACGCTGGTGTTGCGGTCGCCCTCGCTCTCGATGCTGTAAGGGTTGACCGTCAGCGTGACGCTGGCGGTGTCGACGCTGCCGGACACACTGTGGGTGATGCCGGTGGCGTTCGCATCCTTGACGGTCAGCTTCAGGCCGCCCTCGGCCAGCGCCGCGGTGTAGTCCTCCGCGGTCAGCGTCCAGGTGCCGTTGCCGTTGTCGATGCCGCGCGACAGCACCGTGCCCTTCGGCACGCCGCCGATGGTGACCGCCAGCTTTTCCGACCCGTCGGTGTCGGCCAGGAAGGCGTTCAGGTTCAGCACCAGCCCGTCCGGCACGCCGGTCGTCGACTGGTCGTCGACATGGTAGGGCACCGCCGAACCGTCGGCAGCATGCGACACCGGCGCGTCGGCCACCGCGGTGATGGTGACGGTCGGGGTGTAGGTCTTGGTCAACGTGTCGGTGCCGTCCATCGCCGTCACCTTGACGGTGATGGTGAAGTCGTCGGCGTTGTTGGCCGGCACGATCAGGCGCAGGTTGCCGAGCTTCGCCGGATCGACCGTCCAGCTGCCGTCGGCATTCGCGGTCAGCGCGCCGGCGTCCGAGCTGGTCAGCGTCACCCCGGCCGGCAGGCCGGAGATGACGATGGAGGAGATGTGCTCCGACCCGTCGCTGTCGCCGGTCAGGGCGGAGATGGTCAGCGGGATGCCGCCGACGGCATCCTCCAGCCCGCTGGCGCCGATCGAGACGACCGGCTCGTCCGCCTTGGGGTCGACGGTGACCGTCAGGTCGCGGGTGTCCTTCAGCATCCCGCCGGAGGTCACGCCGTTCACGGTGATGATCGGCGCGCCGTTGCTGTCGGTGGTGATGACGTCCACCTTCAGCGTGATGGTGCCGGAGAAGTCCTTCTTCGTCGTCAGCGTCAGTTCGTTGCGGTACTCCGCATCGACCGACCAGCGGCCGTTGCCGAGATAGAACCAGGCCGCTGTCGTGCCCGGCCGCCAGCGACAGCCAGGAGCCCGACGGCAGGTTGCTGACGACCAGCGACAGGCGCTCCGACCCGTCATTGTCGGTCATCACCAGATCGCCGAGCTTCAGGTTGATCGCCGTGTCCTCGTCGCCGCGCGCGGTCAGCGTGCCGTTCGGCGTCACCACGTCGGCAACGCCCTGCACCTCGACATGGACGGACACCGCAGCCGCGTCGGCGAAGGCGCCGTTGGAGCCTTCCGTCGCCCGCGCGGTGAAGGTCAGGTTGAAGCCGGTGTTGGAGTTGGCCGGCGGGGTGATGGTCAGGCCGGACAGGTCGGCCTGGGTCAGCACCCATTTGCCCAGCGTCGCGTCGTAATGGCCGTGGTTCAGCGTGGCGCCCGCCGGCACGCCGCCGACGAGGATGCTGAGGCTTTCCGACCCGTCGCGGTCGGTCAATGCTGCGACCACCGAAAGCGGGATGGCGGTGTCCTCGCGCCCCACCGCATCGGAGGCCGACAGGACCGGCGTGTCGGCGACGGCGGTGACGGTCACCGTCAGCGACTGCTGTGCCGAGGTTGCGGTGGTCGCCCCTTCCACCGAGGTGGCGGTGATCTTCAGCGTCAGCGTGCCGGAATAGTTCGGCGGCGGCGTGAAGGTCAGGCCGGTCAGCTGCGCCGGGGTCAGCGTCCAGCTGCCGTCGGCGTTGTGGATGCCGGCGGACAGCGTCGCCCCTTCCGGCAGGTTGGTGATGGTGATGTGGTCCAGCGTCTCGCCCGTCACGTCGGACAGGTGGGCGTCGATGGACAGCGGAATGGCGGTATCCTCATTGCCCGTCGCCGCCACGGGGATGACGATGGGGGCGTCGGCCACGCCGGTGACGGTCACCGTCAAGGTCGCCGGCGCGGAATCGGCGGTCGAACCGTTCTCGCGCTCCACCGAGGTGGCGACGACGCGGAGGGTGATGGTGCCGGAGAAGTCGTGCGGCGGGGTCAGGCGCAGGCTCGCCAGATCGGCCGCGTTGACCTTCCAGCTGGTGCTGCCGTCGCCCTGGGTGCTCAGGACCGTGCCGAGATTAAGGCTCGCCCCGGCCGGCACGCCGGAAACGGTGACATAGCCGATGCTCTCCGACCCGTCGGTGTCGGTCAGCGCCGGGGTGATCTTCAGCGCGACCGAGGTGTCCTCGTCCGTCGCCGCGGCGGCGGCGGTCACGGTCGGCGCATCGGCCACCGCATCGACGGTGATGGTGCCGGTCGCCGACTTGCTGCCGCGCACCGTGCCGGCGCTGGTGCTGTCGATGGTCCCGACCGTCAGGGTGTAGGTGAGGTCGGCATCGGAGTTGCGGGTGGTGACGATCTTCAGGCCGGACACCGTCCAGGTTCCGGCCGATCCACCGGCCACCAGGGCGCTGGTCGGGATCGTCCAGCTGTAGGTCCCGCTGCCGCTGCGCGTCAGCTCCGTGCCGTTCAGGTACAGCTTGGCGCCGGCGACATCCAGCTGCGAGGCCGACATGGTCAGCGTGACCGTCTCCACCGCCTCCGGGCTGGCGGCATCGACGTCGCTCAGCGTGATGGTGGGGGCAATGGCGATGCCGCCGGCCGCATCCTCGTTGCCGCGCGTGTTCAGCGTGGTCAGCGTGATGGAGTCGGCGACCGGCGCCACCTTGATGGTCTGCGTGGCGGTGGAGGTGCCGCCATAGGCGTCGGTGACGGTGAAGGAGAAGGTTTCCGTGCCGCTGAAATCGGCGTCCGGCGTGTAGGTGAAGGTGCCGTCGGCGTTCACCACCAGCGTGCCGTGCGCCAGCCGCACCGGCTGGCCGTCGGCGCCCGGCCCCTTGAAGGTCAGGCTGTCGTCGGTGCGGCCGTTGAGGGTGTCCTGGTCGGTGGCGACGAGGCGGCTGCTGACCGCATTGTCCTCGGTGGTGGAGGTGGTGGCGGCGGCGGCGGTGGCCGTCGGGGTGTAGTTCAGCACCTCGCGCACATTGACCGGCTGGCCGTCGACGTAGATTTCGAGCTTCTCGAAATCCGCGACCTTGATGCCCAGCGCCGTCAGGGTGACGGCGTTGGCGACATCGGTGTCCTTGGTCGCGGCGTTGGGATCGGCCGCCGCCGCCTCGATCAGGTCGCGCAGGGTGCGCAGGTCGGCCAGGATCGCCGGGTTGGACATCTGGGCGGACGTCAGCATCACCCGGAAGGTGTCGATGCCGGCATCGCCATCCTGCAGTTCCGGAGCCGACGCGGTTCCGCCGTCGGTTCCGACGGTGAAGATCGACAGGTCGTCGCCCGCCCCGCCATGGATGGTGTCGGTCCCGGCCCCGCCGGTGATGGTGTCGTTGCCGCCGCCGCCGAGCAGGATGTTGGCGCCGCCGTCGCCGGTGATGACGTCGTCGAAGGCCGAGCCGGTGACGTTCTCCAGATTGCGCAGAACGTCGGTGCCTTCCCCGGTGCCGACCCCGGTCGCGAGGTTGGCGTTCACCGCGGTCGCCGAGCCGGCATAGGTGACGGTGTCGTTGCCGGCGCCGCCGTCGATGGTGTCGTTGCCGGGGCCGCCGGCCAGCAGGTCGTTGTCGGCGCCGCCGTCCAGGCTGTCGTCGCCCAGCCCGCCGATCAGGGTGTCGTTGCCGGCCCCGCCGAAGATGGTGTCGTTGCCGTCGCCGCCGTCCAGGCTGTCGTTGCCCTTCGGCGTGTTGGCGAAGCTGACGGTCAGCGTCCGCGGGTCGCTGTCGGCGGTGCTGCCGTTCTCCTGCTCCCTGGAGGTCGAGACGACGGTGAGGGTGATGGGATGGCTGGTGTCGCCTTCCTGCGCGGTCATCTTCAGCCCGGACAGCTGGGCCTGGGTCAGGGTCCAGGTGCCGTCGGCGTTGAGGGTGCCGGCGCTGAGCGTCGCCCCGGCCGGGACGCCGGAGATCGTCACCTTGGAGATGTATTCCGACCCGTCGTGATCGGTCACGGCGGGGGTGATCGACAGGGCGACGGTGAAGGTGCCGCTGCCGTCGCCATAGATCACGTCGTCGCCGGCGCCGCCCAGGATGGTGTCGTTGCCCGCACCGCCCGACAGCGTGTCGTTGCCGGCGGTGCCGGTCAGCGTGTCGTTCTGTCCGACCGCCAGATCGTAGGTGATCGGCGTGACGGAAACGGTCGGCTTGTCGGCCACGGCGATGACGGTGACGGCCAGGGTCGTCTGCACCGAGACCGGGGACAGGCCGCGGTCCGTCGCCGTGGCGGTGACGGTCAGGGTGAAATCGACGTCGCTGTCGGCCTTGGGCGTGATCTTCAGGTTGGCCAGCTGCGCCTGGGTCAGGGTCCAGCTGGTGGTGCCGTTGCTTTCCGTGACGAAAGTGCCGGCGCTGAGCGTCGCCCCGGCCGGAACGCCGGTGATCTTGATGCTCAAGCTCTCCGATCCGTCGAGATCGGTCAGGGCCGACCTGATGTCCAGCGCGATGGCGGTGTCTTCGTTGCCGCTCGCCGCGGTGACGGTCAGCGTCGGGGTGTCGGTCACCGGGTTAACGGTGACCACCAGCGGTAGGGTCGTGGTCGCCTCGGCCGCGCCGCGGTCCTTGGAGACGGCGGTCACCGACAGGGTGAAGTCGTCGTCGCTGTTCAGCGGCGGCGTGATCTTCAGACCGGCCAGCTGGTCGGGATTGAGCGTGATCGAGCCGTTGGTGACCGTCAGCGTGCCGTTCAGCGTGTTGACCAGCGTCGCACCGGCCGGAATGCCGGTGATGCGGATCGTCAGCACCTCCGACCCGTCGGTGTCGGTCAGCGCCGGGCTGATCGTCAGCGGAATGGCGGTGTCTTCGTTGCCGGTGACGGCGGTGACGCTCAGCGTCGGCGTGTCGGACACCGGGTTGACGGTGACCGGCAGGGGCTGGGTCACGCTGACCGCGTCGGCGACGCCGTCCTTGGCAGTCGCGGTGACGGTGAGGGTGAAGTCGTCGTCGCTGTTCGACGGCGGCGTGATCTTCAGCCCGGCGAGCTGATTGGGGGTCAGCGTGATCGACCCGTTGGTGACGGTGAGCGTGCCGTTCAGCGTGTTGGCGAGGATCGCACCGGCCGGAATGCCGCTGATCGTGATCGTCAGCGTTTCCGACCCGTCGGTGTCGGTCAGCGCCGGAGTGATCGCCAGCGCAATCGCTGTGTCCTCGCTGCCCGTCGCCGCCGTGACGCTCAGAGTCGGCGTGTCGGTGATCGGATCGACCGTGACATGCAGCGTCTGGCTCGTCGTCGCGACCGGTGCTGTGCCATCCTTGGCAATCGCGGTGACCGTCAGGTCGAAATCCACGTCGCTGTTGTGCGGCGGCGTGATCTTTAGGCCGGTCAGCTGGTCCTTCGTCAGGGTCCAGGTGGTCGTACCGTTGCTTTCGGTGACCGAGCTGCCGGCACTCAGCGTCGCTCCCGCCGGAACGCCGGAAATCCGGATGGTCAGCGTCTCCGACCCGTCTGTGTCGGTCAGGGCCGGGTTGATCGTCAGCGGGATCGCGGTGTCTTCGTCGCCACGGGCGGCGGACACGGACAGGGTCGGGGTGTCCGACACCGGATTGACGGTGACCACCAGCGGCGCGCTGACGCTGACCGGAGTGGCGACGCCATCCTTGGCCGTCGCGGTGACGGTCAGGGTGAAGTCATCGTCGCTGTTCACCGGAGGCGTGATCTTGAGCCCGGCAAGCTGATCGGGGTTCAGCGTGATCGAGCCATTGCTGACCGTCAGCGTCCCGTTCAGCGTGTTGGCGAGCGTCGCTCCGGCCGGGATGCCGCTGATGGTGATCGTCAGCGTCTCCGACCCGTCGGTGTCGGTCAGCGCCGGAGTGATTGCCAGCGCAATCGCCGTGTCTTCGTTGCCGCTCGCCGCGGAGACGCTCAGTGTCGGCGTGTCGGTGACCGGGTCGACGGTGACGTGCAGGGTCTGGCTCGTCGTCGCGACCGGCGCGCTGCCATCCTTGGCGATTGCGGTGACGGTCAGGTCAAAATCAACGTCGCTGTTCGACGGCGGCGTGATCTTCAGACCCGCAAGCTGCTGGGGCGTCAGCGTCCAAGTGGTGGTGCCGTTGCTTTCCGTGACCGAGCTGCCGGCGCTCAGCGTCGCTCCCGCCGGAACGTCGGCGATGGTGACCGTCAGGGTCTCCGACCCGTCGGTGTCGGTCAGGGCCGGGCTGATCGTCAGCGGAATCGCGGTGTCTTCATCGCCACGGGCGGCGGACACGGACAGGGTCGGGGTGTCGGTCACCGGGTTGACGGTCACCGCCAGGGTCTGCGTCACCGAAACCGGAGTGGCGACGCCATCCTTGGCCGTCGCGGTGACGGTCAGGTCGAAATCCACGTCGCTGTTCGACGGCGGCGTGATCTTGAGCCCGGCAAGCTGATCGGGGTTCAGCGTGATCGAGCCGTTGCTGACCGTCAGCGTGCCGTTCAGCGTGTTGGCGAGGATCGCGCCGGCCGGAATGC
Source organism: Azospirillum sp. UENF 111221 (assembly GCF_058780625.1). Classification (NCBI taxonomy): domain Bacteria; kingdom Pseudomonadati; phylum Pseudomonadota; class Alphaproteobacteria; order Rhodospirillales; family Azospirillaceae; genus Azospirillum; species Azospirillum sp. UENF 111221. The sequence continues at coordinate 332,289 of NZ_JBSNCH010000003.1, read as the reverse complement.
CGCTGATGGTGATCGTCAGTGTCTCCGACCCGTCGGTATCGGTCAGCGCCGGGCTGATCGACAGCGCAATCGCCGTGTCTTCGTTGCCGCTCGCAGCAGTGACACTCAGCGTCGGCGTGTCCGTCACCGGGTCGACGGTGACATGCAGGGTCTGCGTCGCCGTCGCGATCGGCGCTGTGCCGTCCTTGGCGGTCGCGGTGACCGTCAGGTCGAAATCCGCGTCGCTGTTCAGCGGAGGCGTGATCTTGAGCCCGGCAAGCTGATTTGGGTTCAGCGTGATCGTGCCGTTGGTGACGGTCAGCGTCCCGTTCAGCGTGTTGGCGAGCGTTGCACCGGCCGGAATGCCGCTGATGGTCACCGTCAGCGTCTCCGACCCGTCGGTGTCGGTCAGGGCCGGGTTGATCGTCAGCGCAATGGCGGTGTCTTCGTTGCCGCTCGCAGCAGTGACGCTCAGCGTCGGGGTGTCGGTCACCGGATTGACGGTAACCACCAGCGGTGCGCTGACGCTGACCGGAGTGGCGACGCCATCCTTGGCGGTCGCGGTCACGGTCAGGGTGAAGTCATCGTCGCTGTTCACCGGCGGCGTGATCTTGAGGCCGGCCAGCTGGTCGGGCGTCAGCGTGATCGAGCCGTTGCTGACCGTCAGCGTGCCGTTCAGCGTGTTGGCGAGCGTTGCTCCCGCCGGGATGCCGCTGATGGTGATCGTCAGTGTCTCCGACCCGTCGGTATCGGTCAGCGCCGGAGTGATCGCCAGCGGGATTGCGGTGTCTTCATTGCCGCTCGCCGCAGTGACGCTCAGCGTCGGCGTGTCGGTGACCGGGTCGACGGTGACGTGCAGGGTCTGCGTCGCCGTCGCGACCGGCGCGCTACCATCCTTGGCGATTGCGGTGACGGTCAGGTCGAAATCCACGTCGCTGTTCGACGGCGGCGTGATCTTCAACCCGGCAAGCTGCTGGGGCGTCAGCGTCCAGGTGGTGGTGCCGTTGCTTTCGGTGACCGAGGTGCCGGCGCTCAGCGTCGCTCCCGCCGGAACGCCGGCGATGGTGACCGTCAGGGTCTCCGACCCGTCGGTGTCGGTCAGGGCCGGGCTGATCGACAGCGGAATTGCGGTGTCCTCATCGCCGCGGGCGGCGGACACGGACAGGGTCGGGGTGTCGGTCACCGGGTTGACGGTCACCGCCAGGGTCTGCGTCACCGAAACCGGCGTGGCGACGCCATCCTTGGCCGTCGCGGTGACGGTCAGGTCGAAATCCACGTCGCTGTTCGACGGCGGCGTGATCTTGAGCCCGGCCAGTTGGTCGGGCGTCAGCGTGATCGAGCCGTTGCTGACCGTCAGCGTGCCGTTCAGCGTGTTGGCGAGCGTTGCTCCGGCCGGGATGCCGCTGATGGTGATCGTCAGCGTTTCCGACCCGTCGGTGTCGGTCAGCGCCGGAGTGATCGCCAGCGGGATTGCGGTGTCTTCATTGCCGCTCGCCGCGGTGACGCTCAGCGTCGGCGTGTCGGTGACCGGATCGACGGTGACGTGCAGGGTCTGCGTCGCCGTCGCCACCGGCGCGCTACCATCCTTGGCGATCGCGGTGACGGTCAGGTCGAAATCCACGTCGCTGTTCGACGGAGGCGTGATCTTCAACCCGGCAAGCTGCTGGGGCGTCAGCGTCCAGGTGGTGGTGCCGTTGCTTTCGGTGACCGAGGTGCCGGCGCTCAACGTCGCTCCGGCCGGAACGCCGGAAATCCGGATGGTCAGCGTCTCCGAGCCGTCGGTGTCGGTCAGGGCCGGGCTGATCGACAGCGGAATCGCGGTGTCCTCATCGCCGCGGGCGGCCGATACGGACAGGATCGGGGTGTCGGACACCGGGTTGACGGTCACCAGCAGCGGCGCACTGGTGCTGGCCGGCGCGGCGCTCCCGTCCTTCGAAGTCGCGGTGACGGTGAGGGTGAAGTCATCGTCGCTGTTCAGCGGCGGCGTGATCTTCAGCCCGGCAAGCTGGTCGGGGTTCAGGGTGATCGAGCCGTTGCTGACCGTCAGCGTGCCGTTCAGCGTGTTGACGAGCGTCGCACCGGCCGGAATCCCAGAGATGGTGACGGTCAGCACCTCCGACCCGTCGGTGTCGGTCAAAGCCGGCGTGATCGACAGCGCAATCGCGGTGTCCTCGTTGCCCGTCGCCGCCGTGACGCTCAGCGAGGGAGTATCCGACACCGGGCTGACGGTCACCGGCAAGGTCTGGCTGACCGAAACCGGCGCGGCGACGCCGTCCTTGGCAGTCGCGGTGACGGTGAGCGTGAAATCCGCATCGCTGTTCAGCGGCGGCGTGATCTTCAGCCCAGCCAGCTGACCGGGCGTAAGCGTGATCGAGCCGTTGCTGATGGTCAGCGTGTTGCCGGCCGTATTGCTGAGGCTGGCGCCCGCCGGGATGCCGCTGATGGTGATCGTCAGCGTTTCCGACCCGTCAAGATCGGTCAGCGCCGGGCTAATTGCCAGCGCAATCGCCGTGTCTTCGTTGCCGCTCGCCGCGGAGACGCTCAGCGTCGGCGTGTCGGTGACCGGATCGACCGTGACATGCAGGGTCTGGCTCGCCGTCGCCACCGGCGCGCTACCATCCTTGGCGATTGCGGTGACCGTCAGGTCGAAATCCACGTCGCTGTTCGACGGCGGCGTGATCTTCAAACCGGCAAGCTGCTGGGGCGTCAGGGTCCAGGTGGTGGTGCCGTTGCTTTCCGTGACCGAGGTGCCGGCGCTCAGCGTCGCTCCCGCCGGAACGCCGGAAATCCGGATGCTCAGCGTCTCCGACCCGTCGGTGTCGGTCAGCGCCGGGCTGATCGTCAGCGGAATCGCGGTGTCCTCATCGCCGCGGGCGGCCGATACGGACAGGGTCGGGGTGTCGGACACCGGGTTGACGGTCACCAGCAGCGGTGCGCTGACGCTGACCGGAGTGGCGACACCGTCCTTCGCCGTGGTCGTGACGGTCAGGGTGAAGTCATCGTCGCTGTTCGACGGCGGCGTGATCTTCAGCCCGGCCAGCTGGTCCGGCGTCAGCGTGATCGAGCCGTTGCTGATGGTCAGCGTGTTGCCGGCCGTATTGCTGAGGCTGGCGCCCGCCGGAATGCCGCTGATGGTCACCGTCAGCGTCTCCGACCCGTCGGTATCGGTCAGGGTCGGGTTGATCGTCAGCGCAATGGCGGTGTCTTCGTTGCCGGTCGCAGCAGTGACGCTCAGCGTCGGCGTGTCGGTCACCGGATTGACGGTAACCACCAGCGGTGCGCTGACGCTGACCGGAGTGGCGACGCCATCCTTGGCCGTCGCGGTGACGGTCAGGGTGAAGTCGTCGTCGCTGTTCACCGGCGGCGTGATCTTGAGGCCGGCCAGTTGGTCGGGCGTCAGCGTGATCGAGCCGTTGCTGACCGTCAGCGTCCCGTTCAGCGTGTTGGCGAGCGTCGCACCGGCCGGGATGCCGCTGATGGTGATCGTCAGCGTCTCCGACCCGTCAAGATCGGTCAGCGCCGGAGTGATCGCCAGCGCAATCGCCGTGTCTTCGTTGCCGCTCGCCGCGGAGACGCTCAGCGTCGGCGTGTCGGTGATCGGATCGACCGTGACGTGCAGGGTCTGGCTCGTCGTCGCCACCGGCGCGCTGCCATCCTTGGCAATCGCGGTGACGGTCAGGTCGAAATCCACGTCGCTGTTCGACGGAGGCGTGATCTTCAGGCCGGCAAGCTGCTGGGGCGTCAGCGTCCAGGTGGTGGTGCCGTTGCTTTCCGTGACCGAGGTGCCGGCACTAAGCGTCGCTCCGGCCGGAACGCCGGAAATCCGGATGGTCAGCGTCTCCGACCCGTCGGTATCGGTCAGGGCCGGGTTGATCGTCAGCGGAATCGCCGTGTCTTCGTCGCCGCGGGCGGCGGACACGGACAGGGTCGGGGTGTCGGTCACCGGGTTGACGGTCACCGCCAGGGTCTGCGTCACCGAAACCGGAGTGGCGACGCCATCCTTGGCCGTTGCCGTGACGGTCAGGGTGAAGTCGTCGTCGCTGTTCGACGGCGGCGTGATCTTCAGCCCGGCCAGCTGGTCCGGCGTCAGCGTGATCGACCCGTTGCTGATGGTCAGCGTGTTGCCAGCCGTGTTGCTGAGGCTGGCGCCCGCCGGGATGCCGCTGATGGTGATCGTCAGCGTTTCCGACCCGTCAAGATCGGTCAGGGCCGGAGTGATCGACAGCGGGATTGCGGTGTCTTCATTGCCGCTCGCCGCGGTGACGCTCAGCGTCGGCGTGTCGGTGATCGGATCGACGGTGACGTGCAGGGTCTGGCTCGTCGTCGCGACCGGTGCTGTGCCGTCCTTGGCGATTGCAGTGACCGTCAGGTCGAAATCCACGTCGCTGTTGGCCGGCGGCGTGATCTTCAGACCGGCAAGCTGCTGGGGCGTCAGCGTCCAGGTGGTGGTGCCGTTGCTTTCGGTGACCGAGGTGCCGGCGCTCAGCGTCGCTCCCGCCGGAACGCCGGAAATCCGGATGCTCAGCGTCTCCGACCCGTCGGTGTCGGTCAGGGCCGGGCTGATCGTCAGCGGAATCGCGGTGTCTTCATCGCCGCGGGCGGCCGATACGGACAGGGTCGGGGTGTCGGTCACCGGGTTGACGGTCACCGCCAGGGTCTGCGTCACCGAAACCGGAGTGGCGACGCCATCCTTGGCCGTTGCCGTGACGGTCAGGGTGAAGTCGTCGTCGCTGTTCGACGGCGGCGTGATCTTCAAACCGGCCAGTTGGTCCGGCATCAGCGTGATCGAGCCGTTGCTGATGGTCAGCGTGTTGCCGGCCGTGTTGCTGAGGCTGGCGCCGGCCGGGATGCCGCTGATGGTGATGGTCAGCACCTCCGACCCGTCCAGATCGGTCAGCGCCGGGGTGATCGACAGCGGGATCGCCGTGTCTTCGCTGCCGGTGGCGGCGGACACCGACAGGGTCGGCGTGTCGGTCACCGGATTGACGGTGACCACCAGCGGCGCGCTGACGCTGACGGGATCGGCGCCGCCGTCGCGGGCGGTGGCGGTGACCGTCAGGGTGAAATCCACGTCGCTGTTGGCCGGCGGCGTGATCGTCAGGCCGGCCAGCTGGTTCGGCGACAGCGTGATCGAACCGTTGCCGATCGTCAGCGTGTCTCCCGCACTGTTCTTCAGGCTCGCGCCGACGGGAATGCCGCTGATCGTGATGCTCAGCGATTCCGAGCCGTCGGTGTCCGTCAGGGCCGGCGAAATCACCAGCGGAATGGCCGTATCCTCGCTGCCGGTCGCCGCGCTGACCGACAGGGTCGGCGTGTCGGTCACCGGATTGACGGTGACGGCCAGCGGCGCACTGACGCTCACCGGCGCGGCGGTGCCGTCCTGCGCGGTCGTGGTGACCGTCAGGGTGAAGTCGGCGTCGCTGTTGGCCGGCGGCGTGATGCGGAGACCCGCCAGCTGGCCGGGCGTCAGCGTGACGGAGCCGTTGCTGATCGACAGCGTATCGCCGGCCGCGTTGGCGAGGCTGGCGCCGGAGGGAATGCCGCTGATGGTGATGCTCAGCGTTTCCGACCCGTCGGTATCGGTCAGGGCCGGGGTGATGGTCAGCGGAATCGCGGAGTCTTCGTTGCCGGTCGCCGCAGCGACGCTCAGCGTCGGCGTGTCGGTGACCGGGTTCACCGTGACCACCAGAGGCAGGCTGGTGCTGGCGGGCGCGGCGCTGCCGTCGCGGCTGGTCGCCGTGACGGTGAGCGTGAAATCGGCGTCGCTGTTCAGCGGCGGGGTGATCGCCAGCCCCGCCAGTTGGCCCGGCGTCAGGGTGATCGAGCCGCCGGAAACGGTCAGAACCTCGCCGGCCGCATTGGTCAGGACCGCACCGGTCGGAATGCCGGCGATGGTGACCGTCAGCGTCTCGGAGCCGTCGGTGTCGGTCAGCGCCGGGCTGATCGTCAGCGGAATCGCCGTATCCTCGGCACCGGTGACGGCCGAGACGCTGAGCGTCGGCGTGTCGGACACCGGATTGACCGTGACCGGCAGCGTGGCGGTGACGCTGTTGGGCGCGGCGGTGCCGTCGGTGCTGGTGGCCGTCACCGTCAGGCTGAAGCTGTCGCCGCTGTTGGCCGGCGGGGTCAGCGTCAGGCCGGGGATCTGCGACGCCGTCAGCACGATGCTGCCGTTGACCACCGTCAGCACCGCACCGGAGGCGTCGCGCAGAACCGCGCCGTCCGGAATGCCGGCCAGGGTGACGGTCAGCACCTCCGTCCCGCCGGTGTCGGTCAGGGCGGCGGCGATGTTGAGCGCGATGGCGCTGTCCTCGTCACCGGACACCCCGTTCACCGTCAGGCTGGGCGTGTCGGACACCGGGGCCGGGGCCGGAGTCGAGGCTGTGGCGACGGCGGGGGCGACCACCGCGGCGGCCTGCAGGAACGTCACGCCCTCGGCGGCGGGAACCACCCCATTGTCGATCACCTGATCGGGCAACTCCGGCACGGGGATGTCCGACGCCGCAGCCTCGAGCGGGTCGTAGGCCGAGGTGGTGCGCGCGGTCGACAGCAGCTCCGCCCGCTCCGCCGCCTTGCCGTCGGCACCGCGGCCCTCCCCGTCCGTCGGGCCGGAGCCCTCGGGACCGGTCGGGCCGGAACCGCGGGTGCCTTCGGTGCGCAGCACGTCGCCGTTCAGCAGCAGCGCGTTCACCGCCTGGTCGGCGGCGACCGCCACCGAATTCGCCGACGACGGCACCGGTCTGCACCGCGCCGCCCACCATCAGAATCCTCGGCGCCGCGATAATCGGTCTGGACATAGCCCAGCGTATCGTCGGGCCGCTGAAGCTGTACCGAGCTCGCTTCATGGATGACGCCGCCCAGGCGAGTACCGTCGACCTGCTGGAGAAGGGTCAGATCGTCCAGGATCTGACGATCGTCGACCGCCGGGACCTTACCCTGAACCGCTTCCTCAGCCATCGGACCGCTCCATAAAGTCGGGCGCGAAATCGCACCGCACCACTCGTCACGACCCTAGGTTCTAGCGCTCCTACTTGCTTGTGATAAGAAACATCCTGTGATGAGTTTCAACATGTTGGACGCTGAACCGCCCACCACCTCTACCCCAGGGGGCCCACCCAGTGGCAACGAAATCCCTTGGGACTGTTGGGTTTTTACCGCTTTCGCGCAAACTCCGAAGGGCCGCGCGCAACGCGCTTTGTCACTCGGTTGCCTTTTGTTGCTATTCGCGGATTTACCTATCACTAGCAAATATGGTGTTGATTAGCGCTCGGTTAACTCCGTGAAACAGGTCGATCCGCTTGCAGCCCGCCCCTCAGCCCACTTCCCGCACCACATCCTCCGCCGACTCGGCCAAGGCCTCGACCGGCCGGGACCGCGGCGACAGCAACCGTGCGGCCGAGAAGGCTGCGCGGCGCCTGCTGTCCGGCATGCTGGGCCCGCGCCGCGACCGGGGGATGCTGATCCTCGCATCCTTCGCGCTGAACATCTTCGGACTGGCCCTGCCGGTCACGCTGCTGCACGTCTACGACCGCATCCTGCCGAACGAATCCGACCGGCACCATGCTTCTGCTCGGCATCGGCTGCGGGGCGGCGGCGGTGATGGAGGCGATCCTGCGGGTCGCGCGTTCGGCGCTGACCACCTGGATGGGGGCGAGGATCGAGCACCAGTCGAGCGCGTCGCTGATCGACCGGCTGATGCACATGCCGCTGAACGCCTTTTCCCAGCAGGGAATCGGCACCCATTTCGAGGTCTACCGCGCCATCAAGCTGGTGCGGGAATTCTATTCGGGCCAGGCGCTGCAATCGGCCATCGACATCCCCTTCGCCGCCCTCTACCTGGGCCTGATCGCCCTGCTGGCCGGCTGGCTGGCGGCGATCCCGGTGGCGGTGCTGGGGCTTTTCCTGATCGTCGGCGCCGTGCTGGGCCGGCGGATGCGCCGGGCGCTGGAGAGCCGCCACACGCTGGAGGAGCGGCGCCTGAATTTCATCAGCGAGGTGCTGGGCGGCGTCCACACGGTGAAGGGGCTGGGGGCCGAGGCCGGCCTGCTGCGCCGCCACGAGCGCCTGCAACAGGGCTGCAGCGAGGAGGACTTCACCGTCGCGCGGCTCAGCGGCACCGCCTCCGTCGTCGCCGGCACGCTGGCGCAGGCGACGATGATGCTGGTGGTTCTGCTGGGCAGCGTGTCGGTGATCGACGGGGCGATGACCACCGGCGTGCTGACCGCCTGCTCGATGCTGGCCGGGCGCTGCGTCCAGCCGGTGCAGGCGCTGTTCGACCGCTGGGTGCGCTACCAGTCGGTGTCGCTGGCCCTGCGCCGCATCGGCCATGTCCTGCTGGAGGTCGGATCCAACGGCGCCGCGGCGCCGGTCGCCAGGGATGGAAACCCCGAGTCGGACGGTGCGGTCGCCACGCCGCTGGCCCCCGGCTCCATCGAGATGGACAAGGTCGTCTTCGCCTATGACCGCGGGCCGGAGATCCTGAGCGGCCTGTCGCTCAGCGTCGGGCCGGGCGAGCTGCTGGGCGTGGTGGCGACCAACAGTTCGGGCAAGACGACGCTTCTGCGCCTGATCCTGGGCGTGCTGCGGCCGCGGTCCGGCGAGGTCCGGGTCGGCGTGCGCACCCTGACCGGGGCCGACGCCATGATCGGCATCGGCGGCGTCGTCTATGTCGGCGAGCATCCGGAGCTGTTCAAAGGCACCATCCTGCAGAACCTGACGCTGTTCGACCCCAGCCGGGCCGATCTGGCGATGGAGGTCTGCCGGCGCCTTGGCCTCGACCGCCGCATCGCCAGCCTGCCGCAGGGCTACGAGACCATCGTCGGCGACGCCTCGCAGGAGGCGCTGCCGCGCGGTGCCCGCCAGATGATCTGCCTTGCCCGCGCGCTGGTCCGCGAACCGGCCGTCCTGCTGCTGGACGAGCCGAACTCGTCGCTCGACGTCGAGTCCGACAAGGCGTTCCGCCGTGCGCTGGACGAGTTGCGCGGCAGCGTCACCATCCTGCTGGTCAGCAGCCGCCCGTCGCTGCTGTCGCTGGCCGACCGGGTGGTGCAGATCGTCGACGGCCTTGCGGTGGCCCGCAACCCGGCCGCCGATGCCGTCGGGGGACAGCCGGCCCTGGTGGCCGCCGTCTCCAGCGCCGTGGAACCGGAGGCCGAATCCGGCACCGATGCGCAGCCGATCCGTGCCGCCCATGATGATGGCGACATCCTGCGCCGCCGTCTGGCCGAGGCGTCGGCCGTCGGCGCCTGCATGGTGCCGCTGCTCGACGCGCTCGGCTGGCGCGGCGCGCCGCAGACGCTGGCGGAAGCCCTGCCCCACTTCTCCGAGGTGCAGACGGTGGAGGAGCTGTGCGACGTGTTCCAGCGCCTGCATTTCGAGGGGCGCAGCCTGCGCTTCGACCTCGGCCGGCCGGAGCCGTCGCTGCTGCCCTGCCTGTTCCGCGCCCGCGACGGCGGCATCTACACGCTGCTGTCGGCCGATGCCGACGGCGTCACCGCCTTCAGCGGCCAGTCGCGCGAAACGGTCACGCTGAACTACGGCAAGGGCACGGCTTACGTCTTCACGCCGCTGGAGTCCGCCTCCGGCGCCGGGAGCCAGAACTGGGTCGGCTCGGTCATCCACGCCTATTTCCCGCTGCTGTGGGCGGTGCTGGGGCTGAGTGCCGTCATCAACCTGCTGTCCGTCGCCGCCCCGCTCTTCACCATGGCGATCTACGACAAGGTGATCGGCACCGGGTCGTTCGACACGCTGGTCACCATCGCCGTCGGCGCCTTCCTGGTCATCGCCGGCGACTTCGCCCTGCGCCAAATCCGTGGCCGGGCGCTGGCCCATGCCGGATCGCGCATCGCCCGCACCGTCAGCAACGCCACCATCGACCGCATCCTGATGCTGCCGGTGGGCATGAGCGAGCGGGCGGCCATCGGCACGCAGATCGCGCGGGTGAAGGACCTGGAGTCGATCCGCGACTTCATCAGCCAGGGGCAGGTGGCGGCGCTGTTCGACGTGCCCTTCGCCCTGTTCTATCTGATGGTGATGGCGGTGCTGGGCGGGCCGCTGGCCCTCGTCCCGCTGGCCGCCGTGCTGGTCACCGCCGCAATCGGCGCCGCCGTCCACCCGATGGTGCGAGCCCGCACCGGCATCACCGCGCGGGCCGACACCGAGCGGCAGGAATTCTTCGTCGAGATGGTCGCCAAGATGCCGGCCCTGCGCGCCATCGGCGGGCTGGCCCACTGGCGCGACCGCTATGACCGGCTGTCCGCCCGCACCGCCCGGTCGGGCCACACCGCCGCCAACCTGTCGGCGACCCATGCGGCGCTGGCCGGGCTGGTGGTGCCGGTGGCAGGATTGGCCACCGTCGGCGTCGGCGCCCTCCAGGTCTTCGCCGGCACGATGACGCCGGGCGCGCTGATGGCGTCGATGATGCTGCTGTGGCGGGTGATGGTGCCGTTGCAGACCGCCGTCTCCATGCTGCCGCGCATCGAGCAGCTGCGCGCCAACGCCCGCCAGATCAACGGCCTGATGAGCATCCGGCCGGAGCGCGAGCCGCGCTGCGCCACCTTGCAGCCGCGCCGGCTGAAGGGCGAGGTCTCCTTCTCCCGCGTGTCGCTGCGCTACCGCAACGATGCCGATCCGGCGCTGGTCGGCGTGACCTTCACCGTCAAGCCGGGGCAGATCGTCGCCATCGTCGGGCCGGACGGCGCCGGCAAGTCGTCGCTGCTGAAGGTGATGCTGGGGCTCTATGCGCCGCAGGCCGGCAATGTGCGGGTCGACGGCGTCGACATCCGCCAGATGGACCCGGTCGACCTGCGCAAGTCCATCGGCTATGTGCCGCAAGCCAGCTCGCTGTTCTACGGCACCATCGCGCAGAACCTCCGCTTCGCCGACCAGACCGCCGACGAGGCCGAACTGCGCTGGGCGCTGTCGCTGGCCGGCGCGCTGGACGAGGTGGAGGCGCTGCCGCGCGGGCTGGATACCCGCATCGGCGACAACCAGTCGCTGCGCCTGTCGCCCAGCCTGACCCAGAAGATTCTGTCTGGCCCGCGCCTATATCCGCCGTCCGCGCATCCTGCTGCTGGACGAGCCGGCGAGCCGGCTGGACTTCGAGGGCGACAAGGCGCTGCACGCGGCGCTCGCCGCCCTGCGCAGCCACAGCACCATCTTCCTGGTCACCCACCGGCCGAGCCACCTGACGCTGGCCGACACGGTGCTGACCATGGATGCCGGCATGATCGGCCCCGCCGCCCCGGCCGGCGGCCTGCCCGGCCCCCGTCCGGTCGGCCCCGGAACAGGTCCCAATGGCGGCCCGGGCGGCGGCCCGGGCGGCGGCAACAGCGTCGCCAACGGCATCGCCGGGGCGCTGCTGGGTGGGATCGGGCTGCAACGCCCGCCCGGCGTCGCCGCTACGCCACAACGCTGATCTGGCGCCGATCGGGCACCGACGCCTTTCGCTCTTTCCTCCAGTCCCGTGTGAACCGCAAGATGGCCGCTTCAGACCTCGCCCGCCCCACCGGCAAATCGCTCAGCGCCGACGATGCGACGCTGTCGCTGGTCCGCGCCACCATCCTCGTGCTGGTCCTGCTGATGGCGGCCCTGCTGACCTGGGCCACGCTGATGCCGGTCAAGGAGGCCGTCGTCACCGCCGGGCAGGTGGTGCCGTCCGGCAATGCCCAGGTCGTCCAGCATCTGGAGGGCGGCATCGTGTCGTCCATCCTGGTCAAGGAAGGCGATCTGGTGGAGGCCGGCCAGCCGCTGCTCGCCTTCGACCCCAAGCAGGTCCAGGCGGAGCGGGAGCAGATGAATGCCCGGCTGCTGACGCTGGAACTGCGGGCGGAGCGGCTGCGCGCCTTCGCCGCCGGGCGGGCCGCCGATTTCGCCCGCGTCGCCGGTCCCGACACGCCGCAGACGGAGTCGCAGGTCGCCGACCAGAAGCTGATCTACGACACCCAGCGCCAGGCCCGCGACACCGCCATCGCCGTCCTGCGCGCCCAGGTGTCGCAGCGCGAGGCGGAACTGGCGCTGTATGAGGGGCAGTTGGCCAGCATCAAGGACCAGATCACCTTCATCACCGGATCGGTCGACATCCGCAACAAGCTGGAATCGATGGGCCTGTCGTCGAAGCTGCAATCGCTGGAAACCCAGCGCGAGCAGTCGCGCCTGATGGGTGAGCAGCGGCGGATCGAGGGGCAGATCATCGCCACCGGCCAAGCGATCACCGAGGCCGGCAACCGCATCCTCGACCAGTCGGCCAAGCTGTCGCAGGACGCCGTGACCGAGATGGGAACCGTCACCGCCGAGATCGCCCAGCTGCGCGAGGCCCGCGCCAAGCTCGACGACCGTGCCCAGCGCCTGACCGTGCTGTCGCCGGTGCGCGGGCTGGTGCAGGATCTGCGGGTCAACACCATCGGCGCGGTGGTGCCGGAAGGTGGCGTGCTGATGCAGGTCGTCCCGGTCGACCATGAAATGACGGTGGAGGCGCATGTCACCCCGCGCGACGTCGGCCATCTCCAGGTCGGGCAGGAGGCGACGGTCAAGGTGCTGACCTACGACTTCGCCCGCTATGGCGCCATCACCGGCACACTGCTGCGCATCTCGGCCTCCACCTTCCTGGACGAGCAGCACCGCCCCTACTACAAGGCGGTCGTGGCGCTCAGCCGCAACCATGTCGGCCGCAACGACGTCCAGCACCCGGTTCTTCCCGGCATGACCACCCAGGTGGAGCTGCCCACCGGCGAGCGGTCGCTGCTGGAATATCTGCTGAAGCCGATCTACTTCGCCCTGTCCGACAGCTTCAACGAGCGGTGAGGGCAGTGGCCATCCCCTCTTCCCGCCGGGGAGAGGGGAGGACGGCCACCCTCTGCAAACGCTCCACAAACGCAAAAAGGCCGCCGGTCCTGAGTGGACGGGCGGCCGGCGTGTGGACGGCGGAAGCGGTCAGTAGGCGCCGAGCGACCGGGCGACGGCGGTGAATTCCTCGGCGAGCCAGCCTTCCTGCCGGATCAGGTGTGCCATCAGCCGCTTCAGCGCCGCCTCGTAGGCCTCGGCCCGCTCGTCGGCCGGCAGGCCGGCCGCGGCGAGACGGGCGACGAAATCGTCTGCCGCCTGCTCGGGTCCGATCTTCTCTGCCTTGCGGGAGTCGGCCTGGGTCATGACTTTGAACAACCTGGGAGCGGTGTCGGCGATCTGTTGCGGAACCATGTGAGCGCCTTGATGCGTGAGGCGATGCCTGACCCCATAATGGGTGTACGGGACACATGTGTGAAGGGACGATTTAGCGCTTAAATGAAATAAATTTTGGATGCATTTGATGCATCTCGTTTCAATTGTGTCGGCCCGTCGGCCAAAAGTTGCGGAGGTGCTGCAAGAAACGGCTCCGACACAGCTCGACAGAATATGTCACGACATACCAGTAGCAATCATTCGTGCCAGTACCTAAAATTGCCGTGATTCAGCAGCGCCCGTGAACGCCAATGGCCGGCCGCCCCAACCGCAGCGCCTCCCTTCTGACCGCTCCGCTCCGCGCGGTCGAACCCGATCCGGCTTCCGTCAGCCTGGACAAGGTGAAGGCGATTCTGGCTCCGCTGGACCGGGCGCAGAAATCCAAGCTGTTCGAGCTGGTGCAGGCCGGGCATCTGGAAGACGATCAGATGACGGTGGAGGTCGGCCGGCTGATCGTCGCCATGCTGAACGGCCCGCGCACCGAACATGCGCGCCGCATCTGGACCGGCTGGTTCGATCCGGTGATGCTGCGCACCGACCAGCTGATGCTGGCGGAAAGCCGGCCGCCCGGCTGCATGCATGTGGTCGACGCCAGTGCCTGGTGGTTCGCCCTGCTGCCGCATCTGCGCGAACTGGCCGGACGGGTGCAGTCCGACATCGCCGCCCGTGCCAGCGAACATCCGCTGGACAGGGTCCTCGCCTCCACCGCCGCAGCGGACTGGGCGGAGGAGCTTCGCGTCCGCTCGCTGGCCGTCCTGCGCCAGCGCGGCGTGGCCGGGCCGCTGCTGGCGACCGCCAACGCCGAACGGCTGACGCTGCTGCGCAAGCGCGGGCTGGCCGGCGTGGCGCCGCTGTCGATGGGCGATCTGGCGATGCTGGACTCCATGCTGGAACATGCGCCGCTGTGGAAGGGGATGGTCCGTCCGCGCGACACCATCGGCATCCTGCACGCCGTGTCGGAGATGGCGGAGCACGGCTCGGCCGACGGCGCGATGCACTATGCGCTCTCCCTGATCAACGGGTCGCGCGATCCCGATCAGGCGCTGGCCCTCCATGGCATGTCCCCCAGCCCGGCATTGGTGGAGGCGGCGGTCGGGCATGTGCAGTTCGCCTGGCAATGCCTGCGCCAGAAGCTGGAGGATCTGCATCTCAGCCGCCCTGCCCCGCCGCAGCTGACGGCGGGCGAGACGGTGGACCGCCTGCAGGAACGTGCCTTCCGCTGGTACGACGCGTTGCAGGGCTTCGGCGTCGAGCGCGGCGGACGCAACTGGGCGGCGGTCTCGGCCGCCGTCGGCCGGGTGACCGGGCTGGTCGAGGGCGAGGTGGTGCCGGTGCTGAGCCACCGGCTGCTGACCCTGAACGCCAGCACCTCCGCCCGGCCGCTGATCGACCCGGTGCGTTTCATCAACGGCTTCAACCACCGGCTGCGCCGCCGCGGCATCGCCGCCTCGACCAACCCCTGGCTGACGGCAATCGGGGAGCATCTGGCCGCCCTGTTCCGGCAGATCGGCGCCTATGGCCGGGAGGACGCGCTGTCGGCCATGGCCGATCTGTGCGAACTGGCGGAGGAGGCCGGCTACCCCATCGAGGTGACGGCCATCGACAAGACCCTGCTGGGCATCGCCGAGCGGGCCCTGCGCGATGGCCGTGAGCTGAACGCCGGGGAAAGCAGGCTGATCGAGCGCGTCGTGACCGTCGCGACCGAGGAGCGCCGCCGCTGCCGCTGGTGGGTGTCGGGCGAACTCGTCAGCCTGCTGGACGCCGCCCAGCAACGCGGCATCGGCCCGACGCCGCAATAGCCCCCACCCTTTACCGATCAGGACGACAGCTTGATCCCCGACTTCATGGTCGCCAGCGCCAGTTGGGTGCGGTTGCGAACGCCCAGCCGCTGCATCACGGTGCGCAGATGGACCTTGATGGTGCCCTCCAGCACACCCAGCGCACGGGCGATCTCCTTGTTCGACTGGCCTTCCAGAAGCAGGCGAAGCACCTCGCGCTGACGGTCGGTCAGGCTGTTGACGGCATCGCCTTCGGTGCGGACCGGCGTCGCGGAGGCCGGCAGCGGAATGCGGATCGGCGTGCCGCCGCGCACGGCCGGCGGCGCCGGGGCGAAGATGCCGCCTTCCAGCACAATGGGCAGCGCCTGGTCGAGCACCGTGCCGTCGCATCCCTTGTGGACGAAGCCGCGGGCACCGGCGCGGATGCAGGAGGCGATGACGTTGCCGTCGGTCACCCCCGAAACCACGATCACCGGCACATCGCCGGCCGCCTCCAGCATCTCGGCCAAACCGCTGTGCTCGTCAGCGTCGCCCATCTGAAGATCGTAGAGGATGGCGGTGAGACCCGGTTCGGAGTGCGCCTTGCGCGTGGCATCGGCCAGCGATCCCGCCTCGACGATCGCGACGTCCTCATAGCGCTGCTGCAAGGCCAGCGACAGGCCGTAGCGGACCAGGGCATGGTCGTCGACGATCAGGAACTTGAGGGGAGCGCCGGACAAGCCCCGGCGGTCGGACGCCTGATCCAACTTTGCTGAGTCATGAGCGTGCTGCACGTGATGATCCACGTTTGTTCCCCTTTACTCGTGCAAAAGTGCCACTTGGCCATAGAGACGCAGGGCCATGATGCGACTTTGGACCGATTTGGCCTTGGGATGAACCGTTCCATCGGCACGTAGACGGCGCATGGGGATAACCGTCCTCCAAACCGAAGGTGGCAAGCCACACCATCAACGGCGGCGCTTGCGCCTTTTACGTTCGGCCAGCGGAACCGTCACCGAGAAGACCGATCCACGGTTCGGCCAGGAGCGCAACTGAACCTGATGACCGAGCCGGCCGGCGAGCCGCGAGACGATCGCCAGCCCCAGCCCGACGCCGTGTTTCTGATCATGGCTCGGATTGTCGAGCTGCCGGAACTCCTCGAATATGGCCTGCTGGCTGTGCTCGGGGATGCCGGGGCCGGTGTCCCACACCTCGATGCGCAGGCAATCGCCGCAGCGGCGGCAGCCCAGCAGGATTTTGCCGGACACGGTGTATTTCAGCGCGTTGGCGACGAGGTTCCGCAGGATGCGCTCCAGCAGCTGGGGGTCGCTGACCACCATCGCGGTGCTGGGAACGGCGCGGAAGCGTAGGCCGCGCATTTCGGCCTGCGGCATGAATTCGCCATGGATGATTTCTAGCATCAGGGCGACCGGCAATGTCTCGACCACCGGCTCTATCGCTCCGGCGTCCAGCCTCGCAGTGTCCAGCATGCCGTCCAGCAGGGTGCGGATCGACAGGTGTGCCGCCAGAAGCCCGCCCATGATCGGCCGCTCCGCCTCGCCCAGGCGGTTGCGCAGGACATCGAGGAACAGCCCCATCGACATCACCGGCTGGCGCAGGTCGTGGCTGGCCGATGCCAGGAGCTGCAGCTTGTCGGCATCGGCGGCCTGGAGGCGACGGAGTTCCTCGTTGACCTGGGCAAGCTGGATGTTGGAGTCCTCCATCTGCTCCAGCGTGGCGCGAAGTTCCTCGTCCATCGCTCGCAGCTCTTCCAGCGAGGCGTTCAGTTCGGAATCCGAGCGCTCGAAATCCCTGCCGCGGCGGTCCAGCGCAGTCTCGCGGATGGCCAACCTTTCCTGGATCGCATCCAGCTGAGACAGGGACTCGCGGTAGCGCTCCGTCACGATCGCCATTTCACGATGCTGACGGTCGATCAACTCATCGGCGTCGCTTTGACGCCGCTCCAGATCCTCGATCAGCGTCTGCGCCTGCTCCAGCTCGGCCGACAGGCGCATCAGCGCGTCGGGAGTGCGGTCTTCCTTCAGGGCCTGGGCCACGCAGATGAAATGCTCGGTTTCGCCGCGCACCCCAACCAGTGGCGTGATGACGAGGCTGCACAGATAGTCGCTGCCGTCCTTGCGGCGGTTGACAAGGGAAACGCGGGCCGCACCGTTTTGCCGCAGGTCACGCCGGATGGTCGCGGACACGGCGGGATCGGTGCGGCGGCATTGCAGGAAGCGTGGGGAACGGCCGATGGCCTCGTCCGCCCGATAGCCGGTCAGGGTGGTGAAGGCCCGGTTGACATAGAGGACGATCGGTCCCGGCGCATCGAGATTGCAGTCGGTAACGATGACGGCATGGTCCATGTGGTCCCAAAGGGGCTGCACGATCAGCGGCCTAGCCTTCACGCCAGTGGTCGCGACCCGCTCCGCTCCCTTGTATCCGTGCGCATCCGACATCCTGTGCAGCCCCTGCCAGCGCCACCAATGAGCAACTTTGCATCGAGTCGTTCAGACAAACCAGCCGTAGGTTCATTATCTAAACTGTCACAGTCAGCCGCAGTTCCACCCTATTCCTTTAGGCCAGTTGATATGAGCCGGATCGAGTACAGGCGGGGTGGCCAGCATCGGCCACCCTGATCACAACCGGACCTTTCGCGACCTCCACGCGCCGCCATCGTATAAATCGGCCTGACGATCAATTGCTGGCCGCCTCCACGCGGCTGTCATCGAGGCCGATCCGCTGCCGTTCGGTCACGTCATGGGCCAGGGCGACGAGGATCGGCGGCTGTTCCTCACCGAAATACTGCATGCAAAGCTCAACCGGGCGGACCGATTGGTCGGGACGCTCGATGGTGGTTTCAAGGACGATCTCCGCCTTTTCCCCGGACAGCAGCGGCCCGACCAGCCGGCTGAAGGCGGCCGCGTCGATGTCCGGCATCAGGTCGTGCAGCGCGATCTGGCGCAGCGCATCCAGCGAATAGCCCAGCTTTTCCTCCGCTCCCTTGTTGACCAGCTGAAAATTGAAATTGGCGGCGTCGAGGAAATAGACCTCGTTCAGGGACTGGCCGATGATGCGCCCCAGATACTCGACGAAGGCGTCGGACCGCGCCCGTTCCGTCACGTCCTCGATGATCAGCACGGCCCCACGGGCTGCCCGGTTGTCGTAGAGCAGAGGCGACAGACGGATGCGGCAGGCGATGCGCCGGCCGCGGCGGTCCATCGCCTCCATCTCCACCGGCTCCGCCGGAGCCTGCGTCGTCAGGATGTCGTGCAGGGGGCGGCGCAGCCGCTGAACCGGCAGGCCGATGTCCAGATCCAGGAACAGCTCTCCGGCCACCTCCTCGTTGCGCAGGCCCCAGACATTCTCGCTCCAGCGGTTCCAGGACTGGACGGTGAGGTTGTCGTCCAGAACGATGATGCCGACGTCGATGCTGCGCAGGATCGATTCGGAATAGCGGCGATACTCGCCCGCCTCCTCGCTCTGCCGGCGCATCTCCTCGTTGGCGACCTCCAGCTCTTCGTTGGTGGAGCGCAGCTCCTCGTTCATCGTCTCCAGTTCCTCGTTGGTGGACTGGAGTTCCTCGTTGGTCGTTTCCAGCTCTTCGTTGGTGGACTGGAGTTCCTCATTGGTCGTCTCCAGCTCCTCGTTGGAGGATTGGAGTTCCTCGATGGTCGTCTCCAGGCTTTCCTGTGCCGCCTCGATCTCCTGCTGCAACAGGAAGATGCGGCTGGTGTCGAAGAAGCTGAGCAGAGTGGCGAAGGCCTTGCCGTCGCGGCTGTGGAGCGGCGCCACCTCGATGGTCAGGCGGACCGGCTCGGCCTCCGGCCGGGTGAAGGGCTGGTGTTCGATGCGGACCATGCGGCCGGAGGTTCGCACCTCCTCGATCCGGCTGCGCAGCTCGGTCGGACGGTAGGAGATGGTCAGGTCGTGGAACGGGCGGCCGATGTCGGTTTCCTCGACGTCGAACAGGCGGCGGGCATGGGTGTTGGCGAAGACCAGCACCCCTTCGGCGTTCACCGCCAGATAGCCGGTGGAGCTGCTGTCGACGATGCTCTCCAGCAGCCGCATCTGCTGGTTGACGCGGGGGCCGCCGGCGTCGTTGGCCAGCGACAGGCTTCCGCCGGCACTCCGCCGCCATTCCTGCGGCACCTTGGCGAAGATGCGGCTCTTCAGGTCGACCGGCTCGAACATGCGCGACCGGGCCAGCTGGGTTTCGGCCTTGCCCAGGAACAGGAAGCCGTCATTGACCAGGGCGTAATGCAGCCGCGGCAGGACGACGCCCTGGGTGTCGGCCTCCAGATAGATCAGCAGGTTGCGGCAGATCAGCAGGTCGATGCGGGAGATCGGCGCGTCGCTGACCACATTGTGGCGGCCGAAGATCACGCATTTGCGCAGGTCGCGCTGGAACACGTAATGATTGCCGATGCGCTCGAAATAGCGTTCCAGCAGCGGCTCCGGCACCGATTCCACGTCGCGCGGCGCATAGGTGGCGTGGCGCGCGGTGTTCAGCGCCGCATCGTCCAGATCGGTGGCGTAGATCTTGACGCGGCGGCAGAAGTCCACAGTCCCCAGCACCTCCGCGAACATCATCGCCAGCGAATAGGGCTCCTCGCCCGAGGCACAGCCGACGCTCCAGATGCGGATCGCCCCCTTGTCGCCCTTGCGCTCCAGGATGCGGGGAACGACCTCCCGCCGCAGAACCTCCCACGACTCGGTGTCGCGGAAGAAGGAGGTGACGTTGATGAGGACGGTGTTCAGAAGATCGACGAATTCCTGCGGGTGGACTTCCAGAAAGGCGTGGTAGGCAGCGAAGCTGTCGCAGCCGACCTCCTCCATCCGCCGGCGGATGCGCCGCTCCAGGCTCGTGCGTTTGTAACCGCGGAAATCGATGCCGCGGCTTTCCTGGATGTGACGGATCAGATTGTTGAAATCGCTGTCGGGATCGTCGGTCTTCTTGGTCATCAGTCTGCGTCATGACGGTGTCGGGACAAGCATAATCGCCTGCCCGCCCCCGGCTCAAGCGACGTGGAGACCTACGCCCTTCCCGGGAACTGCTGCAAGCAACAGGTGAATTATTCAGCCAATCGTGAAACGCCGCGGATGCGGACCTGTTCTGGTTTCATGGAGAATCGCGACATCATCGCCATCGGTGCGTCGGCCGGCGGGTTGACCGCTCTCACCCGCCTGTTCGGCGCGATGCCGAAAGGATGGGCGCCGACTGTGTTCGTCGTTCTCCACATCACGCCCAATGCCACCAGCGTCCTGCCGCAGTTGCTGGAACGGATCGGCTGGCTGCCGGCCTTCCATCCCGTGGATGGCGAACCGATCCGCCCCAGTCACATCCATGTGGCGCCGCCCGACCACCATCTGCTGGTCCACCGCGACCGGGTGCTGGTCCGCCGCGGCCCGCGGGAGAACCGGACCCGGCCGGCGGTGGACCCGCTGTTCCGCTCGGCCGGGGTCGCCTTCGGCAGCCGTGTCGTCGGCGTCGTGCTGTCGGGCACCCTGGATGACGGCACGTCCGGCCTGCGGGCGATCCGCCGCTGCGGCGGCATCGGCGTCGTCCAGGATCCGGACGATGCCGAATGGCCGGGAATGCCGCAAAGCGCCATCGACAAAGGCGAGGCCGATCACGTCCTGCCGCTCGCCCATATGCCGGCCCTGCTGTACCGGCTGGCCGCCGAACCGGCCCCATCTGGCCCACCCGTGCCGCTCGATGTCGCCACGGAGGCGCGGATCGCCGAGCAGGAGTTCACAGCCGTGTCAGAAGACACCAACGCGGTCGGCAAGCCGACCACCCTGTCCTGTCCGGAATGCGGCGGCGGCCTGAGCGAGATCCATGACGGACCGGTGCTGCGCTTCCGCTGCCATGTCGGCCATGCCTACAGCCCCGACAGCATGGAGGCGGCGCAGGCCGAAGCGATGGAAACGGCCCTTTGGGTCGCCCTGCGGACCCACGAGGAACGGGTGGAGCTGTTCCAGCGCCTGGGCGACTATGCCCGCGAACGCGGCCAGGACCTGATCGCCGCCAATTGGGACAGCCAGAAGCAGGAGGCACGCAAGAACGCCGAACTGCTGCGCGCAGTGCTGTCCAAGCCGGATGTCCGGAACACCAGTTCCCAGAAGAAGCGCTGACCGGTTCGGGGAACCCGAAGCCGTCCGCCGGGTTGGATCCTTGTCGGAACCGACGTTCCGGTCCCAGGAGCCTGCCCCCGAAATGTCGCAAGACCACTCCCCAGAGTATCGCCCCATGAGCATCGACGGCCTGTCGGACGACAAGGACACCCCGCATTACGACGGTCCGGCCGGAGGCTGGGGGTCGGTCGGGTCGATGGCCCGCATCATGGGGGAGGAACGGCCGACCCCCGCCGTGCTCGACACGCTGCGCCGGCAGAACAAGCCCGGCGGCTTCATGTGCGTGTCCTGCGCCTGGGCCAAGCCGGCCAAGCCCCGCGCCTTCGAGTTCTGCGAGAACGGCGCCAAGGCGACGATCTGGGAACTGACCAGCCGGCGCTGCACTCCCGACTTCTTCGCCCAGCACACGGTCACGGAGCTGAAGGGCTGGAAGGATTACGATCTGGAGCAGCAGGGGCGGCTGACCCACCCGATGCGCTATGACCGCGCCGGCGACCGCTATGTGCCCTGCGGCTGGGACGAGGCCTTCGCCGCCATCGGGGCGGAGCTGCGCGCCATCGCCCCGGAACAGGCGGTGTTCTACGCCTCGGGCCGCGCCAGCCTGGAGACCTCCTATCTCTACGCGCTGTTCGCGCGGCTCTACGGGCACAACAATCTGCCCGACAGCTCCAACATGTGCCACGAGACGACCTCGGTCGGGCTGAAGACGGTGATCGGCTCGCCGGTCGGCACCTGCGTGCTCGACGATTTCGAGAGCTGCAACGCCATCTTCTTCTTCGGCCAGAACACCGGGTCGAACAGCCCCCGCCTGCTCCACCCGTTGCAGGACGCGGTGAAGCGCGGCGCGAAGATCGTCACCTTCAACCCCGTGCGGGAAAAGGGTCTGGAGAGCTTCCGCAACCCGCAGAGCCCGCTGGAGATGCTGACGGGCAAGGACACCCAAATCTCCACCCTCTATTTCCAGGTCAAGACCGGCGGCGACATCGCCGCGATCACCGGCCTGATCAAGCATGTGCTGGCCGCCGAGAAGGAGCGGAAGGCGGACGGCAAACATATCCTCGACCACGACTTCATCGCCCAGCACACGGCCGGATTCGAGGAGATGAAGGCGCGGGTCGACGCCATCGGCTGGGAGGAGATCGAGGAGGAGTCCGGCCTGACCCGCGCCGACCTAAAGCAGGCCGCCGACATCTACATCGAGGCGGAACGCTCCATCGCCATGTACGGCATGGGCCTGACCCAGCAGGTGCACGGCTCGGAGACGCTGGGGGCTCTGGTCAATCTGTGGCTGCTGAAGGGCAACATCGGCCGCGACGGCGCCGGCATTTCGCCGGTGCGCGGCCATTCCAACGTCCAGGGCCAGCGCACCGTCGGCATCTCCGAAAAGCCGGAGCTGGTGCCGCTCGACCGGCTGGCCGAACAGTACGGCTTCGAGCCGCCGCGCAAGGAGGGGCTGAACACCGTCAAGGCCTGCGAGAAGATCCTGTCGGGCGAGGTGAAGGCCTTCATCGGGTTCGGCGGTAACTTCGTCCGCGCCATCCCCGAGCGCGAGCGGATGGAGGCGGCCTGGTCGCGCCTGCGCCTGACCGTGCAGATCGCGACCAGGCTGAACCGCAGCCACCTGATCAACGGCGAGGTCGCCTATCTGCTGCCCTGCCTGGGCCGGGCGGAGGAGGATGTGCAGGAGAGCGGCGCGCAGGCGGTAACGATGGAGGACAGCCTGAGCTGCATCCACGGCTCGCTCGGCAACAACACGCCGGCCAGCCCGCATCTGAAATCGGAGGTCGCCATCGTCGCCGGCATGGCGAAGGCGACCCTGCCGCCCAACCCGAAGGTAAAATGGGACGCGTGGGTGGCCGATTACCGCCGCATCCGTGCCCAGATCGAGGCGACCTATCCCGACCAGTTCCACCATTTCAACGAGCGGGTCTTCACCCCCGGCGGCTTCTACCGCGGCAACCCGGCACGCGAGCGGATCTGGAAGACGGAGTCCGGCAAGGCCCACTTCACCCCGCCGGGCCGTCTGCGCGCCATCGGCTTCGAGGATGCGCCGGGCCGCTGGCGGCTGATGACGATGCGGTCGAACGACCAGTTCAACACGACGATCTACGGCTACTCCGACCGCCTGCGCGGCATCGAGGGCACCCGCGACGTGCTGCTGATGAACCCGCAGGACATCGCCGCCGCCGGCTTGCGCGAGGGTCAGGTGGTGGCGCTGGCGAGCGATGCCGGCGACGACGTCGACCGCCGGGTGGGAGGGCTGACGGTGACGCCCTTCCAGCTGCCGCGCGGCTGCGTCGGGGCGTACTACCCGGAGATGAACCCGCTGATTCCGCTGTGGTATCACGACGAGGCGTCGAAGACGCCCGCCGCGAAGGGGGTGCCGGTACGGATCGTGGCGTAGGAAAAAACTGCAATCCCCTCTCCCCGGGGAGGGAGAGGGGGGTTCTCGCCCCCCTCAGTGCGCCTCTTCCCAGTTATCCCCGATCCCGGCTTCCGCCACCAGCGGCACGCCGAGCGTCGCCGCACCCTCCATCACCTCGCGCACAATGCGCGCGGCGTCCTCGGCTTCCGCTTCCGGCACCTCGAACAGCAGTTCGTCGTGCACCTGCAGCAGCATCCGTGCGTTGCTGCCGGCGGCGGCGAGCGCGCCCGGCATGCGGTTCATCGCCCGCTTCATGATGTCGGCGGCGGTGCCCTGGATCGGGGCGTTGATCGCCTGACGCTCGGCGAAGGCGCGGCGGGCGGCGTTCTTTTCCTGGATGCCGGGCATGTAGCAGCGGCGGCCGAACAGCGTCGCCACATAGCCGTGCTGGCGGGCGAAGGCCTTGGTCGCCTCCATCCACACCTTCAGCTCGTGGAAGCGCTCCAGATAGGTCTTGATGAAGGCGTTGGCCTCCCCCGGCGCGATGCCGAGCTGGCGGCCCAGCCCGAAGCCGGAGATGCCGTAGATGATGCCGAAGTTGATCGCCTTGGCCTTGCGGCGGATGTCCGGCGTCATCTGCTCCAGCGGGATGCCGAAGACCTGGGCGGCGGTGGCGGCGTGAATGTCCAGCCCGTCGCGGAAGGCGTCCTTCAGCGCCTGGATGTTCGCCATCTCCGCCACCAGACGCAGCTCGATCTGCGAATAATCGACGCTCAGCAGCTTGTAACCGGGGGACGCGACGAAGGCGCGGCGGATCTTCTTGCCCTCCTCCGTCCGCACCGGGATGTTTTGCAGGTTGGGGTCGGTCGAGGACAGGCGGCCGGTGTTGGTCGCCGCCAGCGCGAAGGCGGTGTGGACGCGGCCGGTGACCGGCGAGATCTTCTCCTGCAACGCGTCGGTGTAGGTGCTCTTCAGCTTGGCGAGCTGGCGCCAGTCGAGCACACGCTGGGCGATGGTGTGGCCCTGTTCCGCCAGCTCCTCCAGCACGCTGCTGTCGGTGGAATAGGCTCCGGTCTTGCCCTTCTTGCCGGTGCCGAGCTTGAGAGTGTCGAACAGGATTTCGCCCAGCTGCTTGGGCGAGCCGATGTTGAAGCTCTGGCCGGCCAGCGCATGGACATCCTTCTCGATCTCGGCGAGGCGGAGCGACAGGCTCTGCGACAGGTCGGACAGCGCCTTCTTGTCGATGTGGACGCCGGCCCGCTCCATGTCCGCCACCACCGGGACCAGCGGGCGGTCCAGCGTCTCGTAGACGGTGACCATGCGGTCGTCGACCAGCCGCGGCTTCAGCAGCGTCCATAGCCGCAGCGTGATGTCGGCGTCCTCGGCGGCATAGGCCAGCGCCTTGTCCAGCGGCACGCGGTCGAAGGTGATCTGGTTCTTGCCGGTGCCGCAGACCTCCTTGAAGGGGATCGGCGTGTAGGCGAGGTGCAGCTCCGCCAGTTCGTCCATGCCGTGGCCGTGCGACCCGCCCTCCAGCACGTAGGAGATCAGCATGCTGTCGTCGACCGGCGACACGTTGACGCCGTTGCGGGCGAACAGCTGATGGTCGAACTTGAAGTTGTGGCCGATCTTCAGGACCGACCGGTCCTCCAGCACGTCCTTCAGGATCGCCATCGCCTCGTCGGTCGCGATCTGCCTGGGCGGCGTCGGGGCCTCGAAATCGAGTTGGCCGGCCGCCGCCGCACCCTCCGCCTTGTGGGCGAGCGGGATGTAGCAGGCGATGCCCGGCTCGGTCGACAGCGAGACGCCGACCAGCGTGGCGGTGGCCGGCGTCAGGCTGTCGGTCTCGGTGTCGACCGCCAGCACGCCGGTCTCGCGCGCCCGCTCGACCCAGCGGCGCAGCGCGTCGGCATCCTGGACCAGCTCGTAGCGCACCTCCGGGACGTTCAGCACCGTCCTGCGGGCCGGGCGGTCCTCCGTGGCCGGGCTTTCCGCCGTCGCCGGCGACTTCGCCGCAGGGCTGGGCATGGAGCCGGGGGCCGGGAGCGAGCCGCCGGCCCCGTCGGCGATGCGGCCGTCCTTCTGCATCTCCATCTCGACGCGGGAGACGATGCTGCGGAAGCCCTGGGCGCGCAGGAAGTCGATCAGCCGCTGGTGATCGGGCTCGCGCACCCGCAGCTCGTCCAGCGGCTTGGGCGGCGGCACCTGATCGTCGAGCAGGACCAGACGGCGGGAGACGCGGGCCAGATCGGCGAACTCGACCAGCTTCTGGCGGCGGGCCGGCTGCTTGATCTTCTCGGCATTGGCGAGCAGGGCTTCCAGGTCGCCGTATTCGGTGATCAGCTGGGCGGCTGTCTTCACGCCGATGCCGGGCACGCCGGGGACGTTGTCGACGCTGTCACCGGCCAGCGCCTGTACGTCCACCACCTTCTCCGGCGGGACGCCGAACTTCTCGAACACCTCGTCGGGGCCGATGGCCTTGTTCTTCATCGGGTCGAACATGCCGACGCCGGGGCGGACCAACTGCATCAGGTCCTTGTCCGACGACACGATGGTGACCGGCCGGCCGGCCTCCTGCGCCAGACGGGCGTAGGTGGCGATCAGGTCGTCGGCCTCATAGCCCTCAAGCTCCAGGCAGGGCAGGCAGAAGGCCTCCGTCGCCTCGCGGATCAGCGCGAACTGCGGCTTCAGCTCCTCCGGCGGCTCCGGGCGGTGGGCCTTGTAGTCGGGGTAGAATTCGTTGCGGAAATTCAGGCGCTTGCTGTCGAAGACCACCGCCACGGCCTCCGCCTTGGCGTCGGCCAGCAGTTTCAGCAGCATGTTGGAGAAGCCCAGCACCGCGTTGACCGGCGTGCCGTCCGGTCGCGTCAGCATCGGCAGCGCATGGAAGGCGCGGAAGATGAAGCCCGAGCCGTCGACCAGATACAGGCCGCTGCCGTCGCTGCCCGAATTGGCGCCGCCGGAAGCGGGGCTGCCGGTCGCGGGGGTGTTCTCGGAGGCGGCGGTGGCATCTGTCATGGTGGTCTCTCGTCCCTTCCTTGCGGGCGCTACCATCGCCGAAGGAGGGCCGGGAGTCGAGTGCCGAGACCGGGGTGGAGACCCGCCGCCAACGCCCCTTGCCGCCGGCAGCACACCGCCGGCAGCGCGGCCTCAGTCGGCGCTGTCCTCCACCGCGCTGGTCACCACCGGGCCGACGAAGGCATAGCCGACGCCGTGGACCGCCTGGACCGGCAGGGCGCAGCCGCTGCGCTCCTCCACCTTGATGCGCAAGCGGCGGACCAGGGAATCGATGGAGCGGCTGTAGGGGTCCCAATCGCGGCCGGTCAGGGTGACGGAAATGTCCTGGCGGCTGACCGCCTCACCGGGGGCGGCGACCAGCAGCGAAAGAAACTTGTACTCCGTCGCGG
Source organism: Azospirillum sp. UENF 111221 (assembly GCF_058780625.1). Classification (NCBI taxonomy): domain Bacteria; kingdom Pseudomonadati; phylum Pseudomonadota; class Alphaproteobacteria; order Rhodospirillales; family Azospirillaceae; genus Azospirillum; species Azospirillum sp. UENF 111221. Next base: position 305,428 of record NZ_JBSNCH010000003.1, on the reverse strand, counting down.
TCAGCGGCACGGCGGAACCGGTCGGCGGCTGGATGCGCCATTCGATGTCGTCGAACACCCAGACCTTGCGCGAGTCCGCAGGGGCAAGGGCAGGCGCCGGACCGGGCAACGACACCCCGATCCCCGCCGGTTGCTCTGTGGCCGATTGCGGTGCGGCGCCCTTCTGCATCCGGCGCATCAGCGCCTTGATCTGCGCCTCCACCTCGCGGAAATCGACCGGCTTGACCAGATAGACGTCGGCGCCCAGCTCCAGCCCGATGACACGGTCGATCAGTCCGGATCGCGCCGTCAGCATGATGATGGCGGCCGAAGAGCTGGCGCGGACGCGGCGGGCGACCGAGAATCCATCCTCGTCCGGCAGATTGATGTCGAGCACGATCACATCCGCCGGGCCTGCCTCCAGCAGGCGGTCCAGCTCGGCGCCGCGCGACGCACCCCCCACCTCGAACCCGCAGCGGTCGAGATATTCGACAAGATCGTCACGAAGGTCGGCTTCGTCCTCGACCACAATGATCCGGGCCACGACGCCTCACGCCCCCATTCACATTCATATGAAGTTATATTAAACGCCCGAAGCGGTTACGCAAACCATATCGGACGGATGGGATAAACCCCGGTTCCGCAAATCCGGTTCCGCGACCTCACCTTTGGGACAGGTAGCGGTCGCCGACCGTCGCGGAATAGCGGCCGACCCAGTCGCGGTCGATGGCGTCGAGGCGCCCCTTCGCCTTCATCTCCGCAAGGCAGCGGTCGAAGTCGGCGCGCAGCTGTTCGTCGCGGAACACCATGCTGTAGGCGGTGGGCGGGAAGATGGCGGTGAACTGCACCGGCTGGGCCGGGTCGAAGGGCAGGCCGCCGGCCGCCTTCGCCTTTTCCTGAAGCTGGCGGTTGTATTCGGCGAAGATCAGGCCGTCGGCCAGAACCGCGTCGACCCGACCGGCGAACAGCAGGTTGGAATGCACCATCTGGTCGGCGCGCTCCCGGAAATCGCCGAAGCTGGGGATGGCGGCGCGCAGCCCCGGCAGCACGTCCGGCGCGCCGGAAAAGGTGATGACGCGCTTGCCCGCCAGATCGGCCAGCGACTGCACGGTCAAACCGCTGCTCTTCAGCACGGAGGCGCCGTTCTGGTAGAGGATGTAGGGGGCGGAGCGGGCTCCCGGCATCTCCATGCCCGCCGGGACGGTGGAGACGGCGTCGATCTGCCCTCCCGGTTGCCCGCCGGCCTGCGCGCTTCCCTGGACGCTGTCGCGGTAGTCGTTCCAGTGGCGGCCGAAGGGGACGACCTTGAAATGCGCCTCATGCCCGCAGGCGGCCAGCGTCTCCGCGATGATGCTGGCCTCGCGCCCGGTGCCGTCGGCGCTCATCATCGGGGGCAGTTCCGGCGCCAGCACGGTCACCGGACGCGCAGCGGCGGGCAACGCCGTCGCGGCCAATGCGGCAAGAACGGCCCCGCCGACGGCGGCAAGTCTGGCTGGAACGGTCCGCGGGACAACGAATGCACGAACACCAAACGCCATCCTTCGCTCTCCCCCAGAAGACAGCTCCAGCCGCCGGCTCTTGCCACAAGCAACAGTATCCGAGGGTAGCACGGCCGGCGACGCGGGCGTCTACGGGAAAAACCGCTTTCCCCCAAAGGCTTCAGCCGGGTGGCCAGGCCGTTGTTACACTTCGTCGCAATTGGATGGAAATGGTCTCCGCCGGTTTCCGATTGTTCCCATTTTCCCGGATGTCCCGACACTGCATGAAGCCGGTGCCGAATGTTATTTCAGGACTGATTGATCCCGTCGTGCTAAGGGTAACCTTATCCGCCACATGCATCATGTCCGCCGGCCGGTTCGATGACTGTCGGCATGCTGCACGCGAGGGTGGATTTACTGATGCGCCTGGGACTATCGCGGATCCGGCAACCGGGGCCGCGGCTGACTTGAAACCCGCCATGAACACGGATCGTCCGATCGGCCGGGTCAGGAGGATGTGGATGAGCGTCACGGGATGGGACGACACCGAATCCTGATACGCTGCGCGGCGCCGGCCCCCAGGGGTCGGGCGACGAGGTGGTCCGTGCCGGCGGGTCGTCGCTGCTGACCCGCGTCATCCTGATGATCGTCGGCTGCACCCTGCTGGTCGGGCTGATCGCCATGGGCGTCTCCTCCGTCCTGGTCGGCCGGCAGCAGAGGGAGGCGCTGACCCACCGGGCGACCCTGGTCGGCACGCTCCAGGCCTCGGCCATGGGGCAGGCGGTGTGGGAGTTCGACACCCGCGCGGTGGAGGCGATGATCCGCGGCCTGTTGGCCGAGGACGCGGCGGTGCGCAGCGTCAAGGTGTGGGCGGCTTCCGGCGGCCGCGGCGGCCATGGCGAGCCGCTGGTGGCGCTGGAGCGTCCGGCCGGCCGGGCCGAGCTGACGACCGTCGAAAAGCAGATCGTCATGTCCGGCAGCAACGGCGAGCGCACGATGGTCGGCCTGCTGCGCATGACCTATTCGCTGGAGGAGGCGGAAAGCGCCACCATGACCGCGCTGGCGCCGATGGCCGGACTGGTCTTCTTCTCGCTGCTCGCCGTCATCGGCATGATCAGCATCCTGCTGAACCGGCTGGTGCTGGCGCCGCTCGCCCGGCTGACGCGCTCCGCCGGGGCCATCGCCGCCGGCGACTACCGCGTCCGCCTGCGCAACACCCGCGCCGACGAGATCGGGCAGCTGACCGTCGCCTTCAACCACATGGCGGAAACCGTCCACGGCTATACCGAGCGGCTGGAACAGCGCGTCGCCGAACGGACGGAGGAGCTGCGCCAGTCCAATGAGCAGCTGGCGGTCGTCAACCGGCAGGTGATGGACAGCATCCAGTATGCCAGCCTCCTGCAATCCGCCATCCTGCCCGACGAGCGGGAAATGGCACGGCACCTGGACGGCGTCTGCGTGCTTTGGCGTCCGCGCGACGTGGTGGGCGGCGATTTCCACATCTTCCGCGAGTTGGAGGACGGCCGTTTCCTGATCGGCGTCGCCGACTGTTCCGGCCATGGCGTGCCGGGGGCCTTCATGACGATGACGGTGTCGGCCGTCCTGGACCATGTGCTGTCGGAAACGCCGGACAGCGATCCGGCGACGATCCTGGGCGGGCTGAACCGCATGGTGCGCGCGGCACTGGCCCGCGGGCGCGACAACCCGCGCTTCGACAACGGCCTGGACATCGGGCTGTGCCTCGTGCGGCCGGACCGGGGAGACCTGCTGTTCGCCGGCGGGCGGATCGGCCTGCACATCGTCGACTCCGCTGCCGGCGGGACCGTCGATGAGGTGAAGGGCGATGCGCAGAGCCTGGGCTATCGCCGGTCCGACAGCAGCCACCGCTTCACCACCCACCGGGTGGAGCTGGCGCCCGGACGCAGCTTCTATTTGACCACCGACGGCTTCCTCGATCAGGCCGGCGGCACCCGCGGCTTCGGCTTCGGCAACCGCCGCTTCGCCGCGATGCTGCTTGAGCATGACGCGATCCCGATGACGGAGCGCCGGGCCGCCTTCGCGCAGGCCCTGGCCGAGCATCAGGGCGAGCGGGCACAGCGCGACGACATCACCCTGGTCGGCTTCACCGTTTCGCCTGCCGCCGCACCGGCCGCAACACCGGTGCTTGCGGCGGCATCCGCGCCCGACGCATCCTCATCCCACCCCGTTCACCCGTAAGGCAGGTCGTCAAGGTCCGATGAAAGGCAACGAACTCTTCAACCTTCAGGAGCTGCTGTCGCGGCAGAAGCTGCTGATCTGCTTCAGCGGCCCCTTCAGCCACAGCGTCATCGAAGAGCTGGGCAAGGCGGTCCGCAACCATCTGGAAAATGAGCGGATCGAAAAGTCGGCGATCATGGACGTCTTCTCCGTCTATGTGGAGCAGGCGCAGAATGTCCGCAACTACACGGCGTCGCGGGAAGCGCTGGGCCGGCCGATCCCGGCCAACAGCGGCATCGTGGTGATCGGCAAGGAGCATGACCATTACGTGGTCAGCTCCGGCAATCTGGTGGAGGCGGACGACGTCCCCGGCCTGTCGGCGATGCTGGAGAAGCTGCGCGGGCTGGACAAGGCCGGCCTGAAGGCGGTCTACAAGGAACAGTCGCGCAAGCCGCGCGAGGCGGGCGCCAGCGGCGCCGGGCTGGGCCTGATCGACATGGCGCGCAAGGCCACCCGGCCGCTGGAATATTCGTTGCGCGCGGTGGATGACACCTATTTCTTCTTCAGCCTTGAAGTGCAGCTATAAGAAATCACGGAATACACATAATGGACAGTTTGCGGATCGAGGCAACCTCCTGCTCTCCCCTGATCGATTTCGATCCGGCGGCCGGACTGCTGCGCATCGAAGGCGAATCCTATCCGGAGAACTCCTTCGATTTCTACGCGCCGGTGTTCAACTGGCTGGAGGATTATCTGAAGACCCCCGCGCCGGCAGTGGTGCTGGACATCGGGCTGAGCTACCTCAACACCAGCAGCATCAAATGCATGATCGACGTGCTGGAAATGCTGGACGGCGCCCACCAGCAGGGCCAGACGGTGTCGGTGCGCTGGCATTACGACAGCGACAACGACCGCGCCCTCGACATGGCGGAGGAGTTTGCCGAGGACGTGTCTCTGCCGTTTGAAATTCTGGCCCATTGATGGCGCGCTGAGTACCCGAAATGCCGATGCGCTCACAGGAACAGGAGCTTCGTCAATGGGTGGCACGGTTGGCCGAGGATCCGGCCAATGCCGACAACCCGCTGCTGGCGGAATTCCAGACGCTGGCGGAGCGGCATGGCAAGCTTTTGCGCCAGTTTCACAAGATCGCCAAGATCAGTGACCGTCTCCAGACCGAGACCAAGGAGATAACGCGCCAGCAGCGGCAGTTCGTGCTGATGGTCAGCCACGAATTCCGCACGCCGTTGGCGATCATCGACAGCGCCTCGCAGATGCTGGAGCTGGAGCCGAAGCTGCCGGTTTCGGCGATGCCGCGGGTCGGTAAGATCCGCAACGCGGTCCAGCGGATGCTGCACCTGATCGAACGCTGCCTGACCAACGAACGGCTTGGCGCCGCGAAGGCGCGGCCAGTGGCCTTCGACCTTGCGGCGATGCTGACCACGCTGGCGGGCGAGATGGCAGGGACCGCCACCGGCCACCGGTTCGAGTTGCACGGCCTGGACCTTCCGGTGCCGATTCCAGGCGACCGCGACCTTTTGGCGGTCGTGTTCTCCAACCTGATGGAAAACGCTGTCAAATACTCGCCGAACGGGGACGATCCGCCTCGACCTTTCGGTCGGCGACGGTGCCGCCGGCAGCCCTTGCGGAGGCGGCGCGGGCGGTCAGGTGACGGTGCGGATCTCGGACGAGGGGATCGGTGTCAACGCAGCCGACGCGGCGCGGCTGTTCGACAAGTATTTCCGTGCCTCCAACGCGGCGGGGACGACCGGGGCCGGGCTTGGCCTCCACCTCGCCCGCTGCATCGTCGATACCCATGGCGGCGGGATCTCGGTGGCGAGCGAGCCGGGCCAGGGCTCGACCTTCACCGTCCGGCTGCCGGTGGCGCGGGCAGCGATGTCCACGGCGGCAACGGCTTCGGCGGCGGTTCCGGTACCGGAGACGTCGCAATGACAGGGGCTGCCGACTCCGAGGTCGACAATTCCGACGGCACGACGGTAACGGGCTTGCCCAGGCGCTGGGCCTTGCGGCGGGGAACGATGGGCATGATGCTGCAGGAACAGAGGCTTCAGGATTGGGTCGACCGTCTTGCGGCGAACGAGGATTATGCCGGCCATCCGCTGATGCAGGAGTTCCGCGCGCTCGCCAACGACCACATGAAGCTGATGCGGCAGCTGACCAAGATCGCCAAGATCAGCGACCGCATGCAGACCGACACCCGCCAGATGGCGCGCACGCTGCACGCCGCATCGCAGACCGACCCGCTGACCGATCTGCCGAACCGCCGCCAGATGATGGAGCGGCTGGAGGCGGAGCTGTGCCGCGTCGGCCGCAACGGCAGCGGCTTCGCCCTGATCATGCTGGACATCGACCATTTCAAGGACGTGAACGACGCCTTCGGCCATGCCGCCGGCGACCATGTGCTGGTGGAGACCGCCGGCCTGCTGCGCCGGAACCTCCGCCTGCACGACCTGTGCGCCCGTTGGGGCGGAGAGGAATTCCTGATCCTGTTGCCCGGCAGCGATCAGATCCAGGCCGAAACCGTCGCGGAAAAACTACGCCAGCTCATCGCCCACCATCCGTTCGCCCACCAGGACAGCAGCATCACGGTGACGCTCAGCCTGGGCGTTGCGTCCTATCGCCAGGGGCAGACCGCCGACACCTGCATCCAGGCGGCCGACGACGCGCTCTACATCGCCAAGCGCGCCGGACGCAACCGCTGGGCGGCAGCAGCCTAGGTCGGGGAAGGTGCTGCTTCGGCAACCGTGTCCGGCACCGGCACGGCACCGATGTTCAGCTCCTCCAGCTGCGCCAGAGCCCCGGCCATCCCGGTGGCGACCAGAGTGGCGTCGGTCTCGGCGCTGGCCCGCTCCGGCACCTCGGATTCCGGATGGGCGCTCCACAGGCAGAGCAGAATCGGCACGCGCGGGCCGAAATGCATCCGCAGGCGGCGCATCATCCGCCGGCAATGGCCCAGCGCCGACGGGTTGAGCGAGGACAGCACCACCGCATCCACCCCCGTGGTGCCGAGGCTGGCGATGGAGCGGGTCGATGCCTTCTCGCAGGGCACGACATCGGCATGGATGCCGCGTCCCGCCAGCAGATAGGCGAGAAGCCCGGCCGCCGCCTCGTCCAGATTGTTGCGGGCCCCGACGCAGAGCACGCGCGGCGCATTCTCGGCAGGCGCGGTTGCATCCGACAACTCGTCCAGCAGCCCCGCCATGCCCTCGGCCACCGCCTGCCTCCCGTCCGGGTTGAGGGAACCGCGCTGGCGCTCCTGTTCGGCCAGCGACAGGGCGGGCAGCAGCAGTCCGTCGGCCAGTTCCAGCGGAGTGGACTTGCCGAGCCGCTCCTCGGCGAGTTCCGTCGCTTCCGCGGGATCGCGGGCCAGCAGGCGCTGGTAGATCTTCGCCTCGTCGGGCAGGACCGGGCGGTCGCCCAGCATCACCTCCAGGAAATGCAGCTGCGGCACATGGCGGCCGAGCACCACGAGGCAGACGGTCAGCGGCGTCGCCAGCAAGAGCCCGACCGGGCCCCACAGCGTCGTCCACACCACCGCCGCCACGATGATCGCGAGCGAGGACAGGCCGGTCGCCGTTCCGTAGAGCCAGGGCTCGACCACATTGTTGGAGAACAGCTCGACCGCCACGAACAGGGCGATGCACAGCAGCGGCAGGGTCCAGCCGGTGTCGACCGCGAAGGACAGCAGGATGGGAAAGGCCGAGGCGATCACCGGCCCGAGGAAGGGGATGAAGCGCAGCACCGTCGCCAGCAGCCCCCACAGCAGCGGGTTCGGCACGCCGAGCAGCCAGAGCCCGACGCCGATGGGCAGCCCGTAGGTCACGTTCACCACCACCTGCATCAGCAGATAGCGGCTGACCCGCTCACCGGCGTCGTTCATCGCCTCCGTCGTCCGGCTGAGGTCGCCGGAACCCACCAGCCGGATCATCCGGTCGCGCAGATCCTCCCGCTGCAACAGCATGAAGATGGTGAAGACCAGCACCATGCCGGCGGTGGCGATCGGCGTCATCGCCGGGCCAAGCACCCGGCTGACGAGGTCGAAGACGCCGGTGTCGGACTGGTCGATGCGCACCGGGACCGGCTCGCGGTGCACAGGCGCGCCGGCCTGCGGCGCCGGACCGGCGCCGGGCAGCTGGTTGGCCGCGGCACCGGCGGTGGCGCGCTCGATCTCCTGTTGCAGGTCGCGGAAGGCATCCGTCGCCTGCTTCAGCGCGCCGCGGTCGCCGGCCGAGGCGGTGGCGCTGCGCAGCGACTTGATCTTGGTGTGGATGTTGCGCTGGTAGGTCGGCAGATTGTCGGCCAGATCGCCCAGCTGGCTGCCCACCACCGCACCGAAGCCGATGATGCCGAGGAAGAGCAGCGCCACCACCGCCAGCACCGACGGAACGCGGCCCAGACGCCAGCGCTCCAGCCGGGTGACGATGGGCGTCAGCACGAAGCTGAGCAGCACCGCCAGCGCGATGGGCATCAGGATGTCCGCCGCCAGATACAGCGTCACCACGATCAGCGTGATGATCAGCAGGATCGTTCGGGTGGAGACGGGTGGAGCGGCCTTCGTCACCGCGATGGGGCGTGCCTGCAGCCGGCGGGCGGTGTCCTCGGCCATGATCGTCGGGCTTTCCGGAAGGGAGAATGCCCGACATGAACACCGGCCGCGCCGCCACGTTCCCTCGCCTGCCCCGTCACGGCGGCGAGGGTCGCCAAACCATGATCGGGCCCGTCAGGGAAGCGGCTGCTGCTGGGTGATGCAGTGGATGCCGCCGCCGCCGCGGACGATGTCGAGCGCTGCGATCTGCACCACCTCGCGGTCGGGGAAGGCCTTGCGGACGACGCGGAAGGCCTCGTCGTCGGCCGGATCCTCGAAGGCCGGCATGACGATGCCGCCGTTGGCGATGTAGAGGTTGGTGTAGGACAGGGTCAGGCGCACGCCGTTCACGTCGCGGCGGGCCGGCTGCTGGATGGTGATGACCTCAAGTTCGCGGCCCTTCGCATCGCGGGCACGCTTCAGCCGGTCGAGATTGTCCTGGAAGATTTTGAAATTGGGGTCGCCGGGATCGTCGGTGGTGATCGCCATCACCACGCCCGGACGCACGAACAGCGCGATCTCGTCGATGTGCCCGTCGGTCTCGTCGTCCTGATAGCCCTGCCCCAGCCAGATCACCGTCTCGACGCCGAGATGGCTCTTCAGGTTTTGCTCAATCTCTTCCCGCGACAGGCCGGGATTGCGGTTGGGATTCAACAGGCACTGTTCGGTGGTGATCAGCGTCCCCTCCCCGTCGACATGGAAGGAGCCGCCCTCCATCACCAGCGGGGCGGACATGCAGGGGAGCTTGAGATGGTCGAGGATCAGGCGGCCGACCTGCTGGTCCTTGTCGCTGCCTTCGTAATTGCCGCCCCAGGCGTTGAATCCCCAATGGACGCCGGCCAGCCCACCCTTGCCGTCGACGACGAAGCTGGGGCCGGTGTCGCGGATCCAGGAATTCGCTGATCGGCAGCGGCAGGATCTGGATGCCGGGACCGCAGGCGAGCGAGGCTTCCGCCACGTCCGCCGGGTCGCACACCATCGTCACCGGCTCGAAGCGGGAGATGGCCTGCGCGACCTCGGCATAGGCGTCGCACGCGGCGTCGAAAGCGCCCTCCGGCCAGGTTTCCGGCCGGCACGGCCACGCCATCCAGCATCCGCTGTGGCTGGCCCATTCGCCGGGCATGCGGAAGCCTTGACCCGTCCATTCACCCGTCGGCATCGGGGCGTTCGGTGTCGTCATGCGTCGATCCCTCTACCCTTTTTCAAAGTCCTCTGCCCGTCGCAGCCGCGACACCGAAACAACGGTCGGACCGAGACAACGGTCAGCGCGCCGCAAGAGACCGGGACATTTTTCATACCCCTCCACCCTAACCACGGGAGCGCGCCTTTGGCAATCGCGTCCGCCGCAGCGCGTGCTTGGCGTTATGGCAGAGGGGCGTCGTGCAGAGTGGCCTTGCGGCGACGGGATTTTAAAAAGACGCGGATGGACGTCGCGTCGTCATGCCGGGAGAGGAGTCCGGCATGAGGCCCGGCTAGAGGCCGGACGGCGGGCGCAGGGCGCGGCGGGCGGTGACCGAACGGGTGGTCGCATAGGCAGTGGAAACGGGACTGAAAAATCCGAGTCTCAACAAGGGGAACCACAGGAGCGCGCGCATGGCACGACCTCTTTCGCTGTTGACGATGACATCAACATAGCAAAGGAAACGGGCAATTGCCATCCGCGGCGGCAGAGGTCTGCTGCGCGCGGATGGCTAGGTCTGCGGAACGCTTCCAAAAAGCCGTTCAGCCGTTCTGAATCGCCATCTGTTCGTCGCGTTTGCGCTGCCGTTCCTGGCGGGCCATGACGATGCTGGCGACGAAGATGCCGGCCGCCACCACCAGAACCATCAGCGTCGCCAGCGCGTTGATCTGCGGGCTGATGCCGAACTTGACGCTGGAGAAGATTACCATCGGCAGCGTCGTCGAACCGGGGCCGGAGACGAAACTCGCCACCACCACGTCGTCCAGCGACAGGGTGAAGGCCAAAAGCCAGCCGGCGACCAGCGCCGGGGCGATCAGCGGCAGGGTGATGACGAAGAACACCTTGGCCGGACGGGCGCCCAGATCGATCGCCGCCTCCTCCAGGCTGCCGTCCATGCCGGCCAGCCGCGACTGGATGACCACCGCGACGTAGGACATGGTGAAGGTGGTGTGGGCGATGGTGATCGTGGTGACGCCGCGCCCGTCGGGCCAGCCCAGCCATTGCTCCATCGCCACGAACAGCAGCAGCAGCGACAGGCCGGTGATGACCTCCGGCATGACCAGCGGCGCGGTGATCATGCCGCCGAACAGGGTGCGGCCGCGGAACCGCCCGAAGCGGGTCAGCGCCAGCCCGGCGCAGGTGCCCAGCAGCACCGAAAGCGTCGCCGACACCGCCGCCACCTGGAAGGACAGGAACGCCGCATCCAGCAGGGCGTCGTTGTGGAGCAGTTCGCCATACCATTTGGTCGAAAAGCCGCTCCACACCGTCACCAGCCGCGACTTGTTGAAGCTGAAGACGACCAGCAGCGCGATGGGCACATAGAGGAAGGCGTAGCCGAACAGCAGCGCCCAGGACAGGAATCCGAACCGTTTCATCGCCCGGCCTCCGCCTGTTTGCCCTGCACATGCTGGAAGATCATGATCGGCACCACCAGGACCAGAAGCAGCGCGATGGCCACCGCCGACGCGACCGGCCAGTCGCGGTTGGCGAAGAACTCGTTCCACAGCACGCGGCCGATCATCAGCGTGTCCGGGCCGCCCAGCAGTTCCGGCGTCACGAACTCGCCCACTGCCGGGATGAAGACCAGCAGCGAACCGGCGATGATCCCCGGCAGCGACAGCGGCAGCGTGATCGACAGGAAGGATTTGAACGGACGGGAGCCGAGGTCGGCCGCCGCCTCCAGCAGGCTGGGATCCATCTTCTCCAGGGTCGAATAGAGCGGCAGGACCATGAAGGGCAGATAGCAGTAGGTCATGCCGATATAGACCGCCCAGTCGGAATAGAGGATTCGACCGGCCCGCTGGTGATGCCCGCCCATTCCAGCAGATTGCTGATGACGCCGTTGCCCTTGAGGATGCCGATCCAGGCATAGATTCGGATCAGGAAGCTGGTCCAGAAGGGCAGGATCACCAGCATCATCAGCGGTCCGCGCCGGGCCGGATCGGCCTTGGCGATGGCATAGGCCATGGGATAGCCGATGGCGAGGCACATCAACGTGGTGACCGCCGCGATCCTGAGCGAATTCAGATAGGCGAGGATGTAGAGGTCGTCCCCGCCCAGCCGGAAATAATTGCTGATGTTCAGCAGGATCTGCAGCTTGGAGGTGCCGGCATCCTCGTCGGTCAGCCACTCCACCAGCGACGAATAGGGCGGCTGGGCGATGATCGATTTGGAGAAGCTGATGCCGAAGACGATCAGGAAGGGCACCATGAAGAACAGCAGCAGCCACAGATAGGGGATGGCGACGACCACGCCGCGGCCCCACAGCCCGATCCGGCTGAGCCCGGAAACGAGGACGGAGACGACCGTCCTCATTGGGTCAGCACCACGCCGGCGAAGGGGCGCCAGGTCAGGGTCACCTCGTCCTCCCAGGTGATCGGCATTTCGGTGCGGCGGGTGATGTTGGGGGCGGTGACGCGCACCGTCTTGCCGGTCGGCAGCTGCACGAGATAGATCGACACGTCGCCGAGATAGGCGATCTCGCGGACGATGCCCGTCGTCCGGTTGCGGCCGTCACCATCCGGCAGCGGCTCCTTCGACAGGGCGATCTTTTCCGGCCGGATGGCGACGGAGACGGGCGAGCCGGCCGGCGCCGGGGTGGCGTGGGCGATCAGCAGCTCGCAGCCGGCCTCCTCCGACGCGACGAGGACCTGGTCCCCTTCGGTCGAGACGACGCGGCCGTCGAACATGTTGATCGAGCCGATGAACTCGGCAACGAAGCGGTTGTGCGGGTATTCGTAGATCTCGGTCGGCGTGCCGACCTGGGCGATCACGCCATGGTTCATCACCGCGATGCGCGAGGACATGGTCATCGCCTCTTCCTGGTCGTGGGTCACGACGATGAAGGTGACGCCCAGCTTTTCCTGGATGTTGACCAGCTCGAACTGCGTGCGCTCGCGCAGCTTCTTGTCGAGCGCGCCCAGCGGCTCGTCCAGCAGCAGAAGCTTCGGCCGCTTGACCAGCGAGCGGGCGAGCGCCACGCGCTGGCGCTGGCCGCCGGACAGCTGGTGCGGGCGGCGCTTGCCGAAGGCCGACAGCTGGACCATCCCCAGCATTTCCGTCACGCGGTCGCGGATCTCCGCCTTCGCCACCCCGTCCTGTTTCAGGCCGAAGGCGACGTTCTGCTCCACCGTCATGTGCGGGAACAGGGCGTAGGACTGGAACATCATGTTGACCGGCCGCTCATAGGGCGGGATGCCGGCCATATCGACGCCGTCGATGTAGATCTTGCCCTCGGTCGGCTGCTCGAACCCCGCCAGCATGCGCAGCAGCGTCGTTCTGCCGGAGCCGGAGCCGCCGAGCAGGGCGAAGAACTCGTTGCGGTAGATCGACAGGCTGACTTCGTCCACGGCGACGAAATCGCCGAAGGTCTTCGTCACCTTCTCGATGCGGACATAAGGGGTCTGGCCCGCGTCCTGCCACGGTTCCAGGCGGGTGGGCTTGCGAATTGGCTGACCGGCCATCCGGTTTCCTCTTTCATGACAACGCCCCGGCCGCTCCCCATCGCTGGGGATCGGCCGGGGCGGGCCAGCACCATGGAGCGGCGCTTCTCAGGGGGGCCCGGCTTACTTGCCGGTCTTGACCTTGGTCCACACGCGGGTGCGGGCGCGGTCGGTGGCCTGCTTGATCTGCTTCAGCGAGAACAGCTTCAGCTTGCTGTCGGCCGGCAGGAAGATGCCGGGGTTCGACTTGATGTCGTCGGCGACCGTCGCCAGCGAGGCCGGCACCGCGTTGGCGTAGCTGACCTTGTTGGAGATGTTCGCCATGTTGGCCGGGTCGAGCACGAAGTTGATGTACTCGTAGGCGCCGTCCTTGTTCGGCGCGTCGGCCGGAACCGCCAGCGTGTCCCACCAGACCTGCACGCCTTCCTTCGGCGTGATGTATTCGACCTTGGCGCTCTTCGCCTCGGCGGCGCGGGCGGCACCCTGGATGGCGTCGCCGTTGTAGGCCATCACGACGCAGGCATCGCCGCCGGCGAGGATGTTGATGTTCTCACCGGTGACGAAGCGCTTGATGTAGGGGCGCACCGCCATCAGCGTCTTCTCGACCTTGTCCAGATCCTCCTTCTTCTCGGAGTTCGGGTCGAGGCCGAGATAGTTCAGCACCGACGGGATGACGTCGATGGCCGAATCCATCACGGTGATGCCGCAGGCCGCGACCTTCTTCGCCACCTCCGGCTTGAAGATCAGGTCCCAGCTGTCGAGCGCCACGTCGGGGGCGACGGCCTTGATCTTCTCCGGGATGATGGCGATGCCGACGGTGCCGCCGAGATAGGGCACGGCGTACTTGTTGCCGGGATCCGAATTCTCCAGCAGCTTCAGGACCTTGGGGTCGAGGTTCTTGTAGTTGGGGATCTTCGACTTGTCGAGCGGGCCCACGACCTTGGCCTGGATCAGGCGGGACAGGGTCGGCTCCGCGGTCGGCACGATCACGTCATAGCCGGACTTGCCGACGAGCACCTTCTGCTCCAGCAGTTCCAGGCTGTCGTACAGGTCGACCTTCGTCTCAGCGCCCGTGGCCTTGGTGAAGTCGGCGAGGGTCGTTTCACCCAGATAATCGTTCCAGATGTAGATGTTGACCGGCTTCTTGGCCTGGGCCATCGCCGGGCCGGCGATGGCGATCGCCGCGACCGCGCCGATGAGGCTGAGAGCGAGTTTTTTCATGATTTGCCCCGACCTGTTCGTGTGTGTTGCGGGCACCGCCACATCCCAACGGCTGGCCCGGCTCGCGGGCGCTATTGCACCCACGCCCGGCCATGTTGTCAACGGTTTGGGTCGTGGTCGGGGGCTGGTTTCCGGGACTGGTTTGCAGGCGGCGGCCATCTCCGCGAAGCCATGCGCAATCAATCCTCTACACACCGAATGTCGCAACGGGCCGGTCGGGGCGAAGACCCGGCTCCAACGCTGCGAATCGCCGCCGGGGAAATGCCGCCGGGCGGCGGTGCAGCCGTCCGCACGGGCCTTTGGATCCAGACCTTGGGGCTGGCAAATGGCGACCGGCCGCGACCCCAGGGGTTCCGGGGAACCCGCAAGAGAGTGTCGCGGCCGGCAAAGGAAACCCTTTCCCAAGGCAACGGCCTGCCGGCCGGAACCCGGGTCGCCTGTCTTTAAAATTGCGTGCCCTGGTATTTATGCTCGCGAATATGTCGTCAGTTATACCCGTCAATCTTTTCCGGTCAATACCCGAATCGTGTCATTCCATTTTCAAATTGAAAGATACTGTGACGAAACTCGTCGCCATATCATGGTACTCATTGGCATGCAGACAGTCGTGTACCAAAGATATTGGTGCAATGCGGAATAAGGCGCTGCGACTATTGTCACAGCGCCTTCCTGTTTTGCGGCCGGACCTTTGGTTTGGTTTACGATACCTTAACTTTGCGCCGTCAGGACCACGCCCAGAACCACCAGCAGCGTGCCGATCAGGCGGGTCAGGCTGACCGTCTCGCCCAGCAGCAGCATGCCGAGCGCCAGCGTGACCAGGAAGCCCAACCCGACGAAGGGATAGGCCATGGAAACATCGACCTTCGCCAGGACCGCCAGCCACACCACCATGCCCAGCCCGTAGCAGGCCAGCCCGGTCAGGATGTGCGGCGTGGCGACCACAGACAGGGCGATCTGCCCGGCCTCCCCCCGTGCCAGCGCGGTCGACACCGCGGGGCTGGACATGCCGATCTTCAGGGAAATCTGTGCGATGGCGGACAGGGTGACGCTCAGCAGGATCAGTCCGACGACGGCGATGGGCATGGCGGCTCCGGGAAAATGACGGAAGGATGGAGGGCGGCGGCTCACGCCCGGCCAAGCATCAGCGCGGCGCCGCAGACCAGCCCGATGGCGATGCTCCACTTGTCGCGCGCGGCGAACACCACCGGATCGTCGTGCATCAGCCCGCGGTGGGTTTGCAGCCACACCCGCCCGATCCAGAAGAGCAGCAGCGGGCAGATGATCCACAGCGCCTGCGGCTGGTCATAGACCCGCCCGACCTCCGGGCTGTTGATGTAGAGCGCCATCACCAGCACCGAGAGGAAGCCGGCCGACACACCGATGGATTGCAGCACCGGCATGTCGGCGGTCACATAGCCCCTGCCCTCCGCCTGCCCCAGCCCCAGCTTCAGCATGCTGTCCATCTCGGAATAGCGCTTCACCATGGCGAGGCTGAGGAACAGGAACATCGAGAAGGCAAGCAGCCAGAAGGACGGGACGATGGCCGTCGCCGTGGCGCCGCCCAGCACCCGCAGCGAATAGAGCCCGGCCAGCAGCATCACGTCCCAGATCACCCGGTTCTTGGCGAACAGGTTGTAGAACAGCGACGAGGCGGCATAGGTCGCCAGCGCCGCCAGGAACAGCGGCGGCAGCGCCACCAGCGACAGGACGAGGCTGGCCAGCAGCAGGCCGGGGATCAACGACAGGCCGAGGTCGAGCGGCAGGTCGCCGGCCGCGAAGGGACGGCGGCGCTTGCGCGGGTGGCGGCGGTCGGCCGGCAGGTCCAGCAGGTCGTTCAGCACATAGATGCTCGACGCGCACAGCCCGAAGGCGAGGAAGGCGGCGACGGCCTGGAGGGTCGGCCCGACCTCCCCCAGCTTCTGGCCGGCCACCAGCGGCACGAAGACCAGCAGGTTCTTCAGCCACTGGTGCAGGCGCAGCGCCTTCAGGATCAGCAGCAGGCGCGGCCGGCGCGGGGTGGCGATGGTCTCCAGCGGGCACAGCGTGGCGGCATGGCGAACCACCCCGGCCGCGGCGTCCACCGCGATGCCGCGGCGGGCGGCGCGCCAGACGGCATAATCGGCCTCGTCATTGCCCATATAGTCGAAGATGCCGGACGGCACTTGCGCCCGGATCGCCTCCAGCTTGCGCTCGCTCTTCAGGTTCAGGCCGTCGCTGCTGGACAGCACCTGATCGAACAGGCCGAGATGACGGGCGATGGCGTCGGCATAGCGGTGGTGGGCGGCGGTCGCCAGCACCAGACGCCGGCCGCGCCTGCGCTCCTCCTCCAGCCGTTGCAGGACGGCGGGGTTGTAGATCAGGCCGGCCGGGTCGATCTCCACCCGGCGGGCCAGTTCCGCCTTCAGCCGCGCCTTGCCGCCGGCCAGCCAGACCGGCACCAGCAGCGCCGCCCAGGGCTGCGCCTTGATCAGGCCGAACAGCGATTCATAGAGGAGGTCGGTCCTCAGCAGCGTGCCGTCGAGATCGACGAACAGCGGCGGCTCCTCGGCGACCGGGGGCGGGACCGGCGTCGCAGTGGCGGCACGCGGGAGGGCGACGACGGAGGGCGCAGCCTCCTCGGCCGGCGGGGCATGACCGCGCCCGACCGCTCCCTCGACGCCCCACAGGGCTGCTGCGGCGCGGTCGTGCCGTGGAGCCAGCACAGTGATCAGGCCCAGCAGCATCAGGGTGGCGAAGAACAGATAGGATTGCAGGACGTTCAGCGGGCTGTCGGCCAGCGCGTTGACCGGCCAGAACAGGACGTTGCCGGCCAGGAAATAGGCCACCGCCAGCAGCGTGACCGCCCCGGCCGGACGTCGCAGCCCGGGCTCCAGCAGGATCAGGAAGGCGAGCGCGAAGGCCGGCAGCAGGATGCCGTAATGATGCACCCAGGCGACCGGCGAACCGACGGTGAAGCAGATGCCGGCGACGACGAAGGCCAGGATCCGTTCGGCCCCGCGGTCGCGCCGCCGCCACAGCAGGCCGAAGCCGACGAAGGCGAGGCCCGAAACCTGCGTGGCGATATGGACCGCCGGGTGATAGGGGGCGAAGGCCTCCGCCGACCATTCCAGATTGTTGCCGTTGTGCAGCAGGCGGTTGACCAGCCCGTTGACGGTCTGGTTGACGTGATAGCTCTCGCCGTGCCGGCCGATGAACAGCAGCACCTCCAGGTAATCGATCATCGGCGCGAAGCCGTAGACCAGGGTCGCCAGCGCCACCCCCGGCACCACGACCGCCGCCCAGCCCGCCGCCATCCGCCAGTCGCCGCGCAGCGCCGCCCAGGCGAGGAACAGCGACATCTGCGGCTTCATCAGCGTCGAGGCGCCGAGCAGGGCTCCGCACAGCACCCGCCGGTCGCGCAGCAGGGCGATGCAGGCGAAGACGAAGGCGGCGTTCAGCCAGACCTGCACCTGCCCCAGCGAAAAGGCCTTCAGAACCGGATAGAAGCACAGCGTCGCGACGAAGCCGAAGCCGCCCAGCAGCACCTGGGTCAGCCGGTCGTCCCGCGCGCCGGGCAGGCGCAGCCGCGCCGCCATCTCCAGCACCAGGATCGCCATGCCGGCCGCGGTCGCCAGCACGAACAGCAGGTTGACCCGCTCGAACGCCACGAGGTTCAGCACCCCCAGCGCCTTCATCGCCTCCAGCGGCAGCAGCGAGGTCACCGGATATTGGAACTTGATGTGCTGCTTGAAGAACACGCCGTCATAGACATTCTCGCCCGGCCGTTCATGCAGCCAGTCGAGTGCGGCGATCATCGGGTCCCAACTGTCGACCGGGATCAGGTCGGGGTTCTCCAGCACGAACAGGTTCTGGATGTCGGTCAGGTTGCTGGCATGGCCGCCGCGGTGCAGCGCCAGCCCCAGCAGCCCGGTCGTCAGCACGATGAACAGCGACGCCAAAATGATGCTGCGCTGAACCCAGCCAACGCTTCGCAGGCCTGTTCGAAGGGACGGGATCGCAGGTTGCATGCTCATGCTTGGCCATCCATCGGTTGCCCATCACTTTTGTCGCGACACTGCCCCGGCTCCGGCTCATCCGCCCGGGCGGGGCAATCGGCCAAGGCAATCGAAGGCGTGCCGCGGCGGCAGAAACGCCATGTCCCGCGAAAGCTACGGCCCCGTGCCTTGACTATTTTCAAAGGAGATAACAAAGTGCAGTGACGCCCAGCCGGCGCCAAACCGCCGCATGGCGACCGTATCTTCCCCTGCCTCTCCTCACAGGGTCGAAAATACACTGCGGTTTTGCTTTGAAAGTCTTCGATTACGTGTGCCGGCGGCCATAAAGGGATGAACGACGACCTTGCGTTTTTAAGCGCATCCGCCAAAACCGGGCTGCACGGTGGTGGCAGAGCACCGTGCCCGGCGACCGGCCGGCGAGGGGGATCGCACCGCTCGGGGTAGGACGGGCGATGGGGGGCGCGGATGGACCCGGCTTTCGGACCGAACTTTCGGATCTCCGGGGCGGGACGGCTCACGAACGGCTGGTCAGCCGGCGCGACCCGCTACGGAGTGGACGGACATCGGCGAGCGGGACTGGCGCAGGAACAGGGAACCAAATACGTAAAAGGGCTGCCGGCGGATGTCCCCGCCGGCAGCCCTTTCAATCGTGACGCCAAGGCTCAGACGTTCAGCAGCAGATTCTCACGCTCCCACGAGCTGATGACCCGGTTGTAGGCCTCGTACTCCGTCTGCTTCACGCAGGTGACGGCGTCGATGAAGCGTTCGCCGAGGATTTCCTTCAGTGGCTTGCAGGCGTTGAACTTGGTCAGCGCCTCCGACTGGTGGCGCGGCAGCGTGAAGGCGAGGCGGTAGGCCGACCCCTTGATCGGGTCGTTCGGCTCCAGCCCCTGGGTCATGCCGACATAGCCGCAGGCGAGCGACGCGGCGATGGCGAGATAGGGGTTGGCGTCCGCGCCGGCCACCCGGTTCTCCACCCGGCGGGCGTCGGGCTGGGAGACGGGAACGCGCAGGCCGGTGGTGCGGTTGTCGCGGCCCCAATGCACGTTGATCGGCGCATCGGAGTTCGGCACCAGCCGGCGGTAGCTGTTGACGTTGGGCGCCAACAGCGGCATCACATAAGGCAGGTATTTCTGCAACCCGGCGATGTGCGCCATGAACAGGTCGCTGTCGGTGCCGTCGGGATTGCTGAACAGGTTGCGGCCCGTGACGGTATCGACCACCGACTGGTGGATGTGCATGGCGCTGCCGGGTTCGCCCTGCATCGGCTTCGCCATGAAGGTGGCGTAGATCTGGTGGCGGATCGCCGCCTCGCGCGCCGTGCGCTTGAACAGGAAGGCCTGGTCGGCCAGTTCCAGCGCGTCGCCGTGGTTGAAGTTGATCTCGATCTGGGCGGCGCCGGCCTCGTGGGTCAGCGTGTCGATGTCGATGTCCTGCTTCTCGCAGAAATCATAGACAGCCTCGAAGATCGGGTCGAATTCGTTGACCGCGTCGATGCCGAAGGCCTGCCGGCCGCTTTCCATCCGGCCGTTGCGCCCGACCGGCGGGACCAGCGGGTAATCGGGGTCCTTGTTGACCTGGACCAGGAAGAATTCCAGCTCCGGCGCCACCAGCGGCTTCCAGCCGCGCTCCTCGTACAGCGACAGCACGCGCTTCAGCACATGGCGCGGCGACACGTCGACCGGCCTGCCGTCGGCATAGACGCAGTCGGTGATGACCTGGGCCGTCGGCTCGGTGTACCAGGGGACGAAGCGGATCGTCCGTTCGTCCGGAATCATGTAGATGTCGGAATTCTCGTCCGAGGTGATGTCCTCGTCGTCGGGGAATTCACCGGTCACGGTCTGGACGAAGATCGCCTCGGGCAGGCGCAGGCCGCGGTCGCGCAGGATGCGGAGGAACTTTTCGGCGGGGACGATCTTTCCCCGCGCGATGCCCGACATGTCGGGCACAAGACATTCGACTTCGGTAATGCGGTTCTTCTTGATGAAGTCTTCCATAAAACCCATGGGTATGGCGGACCGCTCCGGACTATGGGCAGCCCCCTCCGTGCTGTGGACGACAGCGACACTATGACGCCGTTCCGGCGGAACGCGCCAGAGGGTTCCGCATGACGGTTCGGTGAAATATCCGCCTTTCCGTTGACCTCCCCATCGGCTCGGACTTAACTGCGGCCATGCCGAAAGCCTCCTACCTGAACAGCTGGTACGCGGCCTCCGCCGCCCCCCGCATCGACCGCCCGGCCCTGGAGGGCGAGGCCGCCTGTGACGTCTGCATCGTCGGCGGCGGCTACACCGGCCTGACCGCGGCGCTGGAACTGGCGGAGCGCGGCTTCGACGTCGTTCTGCTGGAGGCGGAAAGTTGCGGCTGGGGTGCTTCGGGCCGCAACGGCGGACAGATCATCACCGGCTACAACAAGCCGATGGCGACCGTCGAGGGCTGGGTCGGCAAGGAGGATGCCCGCCGCCTGTGGGAGTTCGGCGAGGAGGCGAAGGCCCAACTGGCCGGGCGGGTGGAGCGCCACGCCATCGCCTGCGACCTGACCTGGGGCTTCGCCTATGCAGCACTGAAGCCGCGCCACATGCAGGACGTGGCGGCGCTGGAACAGGAGATGCGCGACGGGTACGGCTATGACCGGGTGCAGCGGCTGGACCGCGCCGGCATCCGTGCCCATGTCGGCAGCGACGCCTATATCGGCGGCCTGCTGGACGAGGGCAGCGGCCATCTGCACCCGCTGAACTACGCGCTGGGCCTCGCCCGCGCCGCCGATGCCGCCGGGGTTCGCATCTTCGAGAACAGCCGCGTGCTGGCCATGGACAGCGGGGCGAAGCCCTGGGTCCGCACCGAACGCGGGCGGGTGACGGCCAAGCACCTGATCCTCGCCGGCAACGCCTATCTCGGCGGGCTGGCCCCGGCGCTGGACCGCACCATCATGCCGGTCGCGACCTACATGATCGCCACCGAACCGCTGGGCGAGGAGCGGGCACGGACCCTGCTGCCGACCAACATCGCGGTGTCGGACATGAAGTTCTCGCTGGATTACTTCCGCCGCTCCGCCGACCACCGGCTGCTGTTCGGCGGCGGCGTCAGCTATTCCGGAGTGGACGGGCCGGGTCTGAAACAGGCGATGCGGATGAAGATGCTGGCGATCTATCCGGATCTGAAGGACGCCCGCGTCGAGTATTTCTGGGGCGGGCGGGTCGCCATCACCATGAACCGCATGCCGCATCTGGGCCGGCTGTCGCCCACCACGCTCTATGCCCACGGCTATTCCGGCCATGGCGTGGCGCTGGCCGGCATGGCCGGGCGGCTGATGGCGGAGACGGTGAGCGGCACCGCCGGGCGCTTCGACGTGTTCGCCCGCATCCCCCACACCCCCTTCCCCGGCGGACGGCGCTTCCGCACCCCGGCGCTGGTCCTCGCAATGATGTGGTTCCGTCTGCGTGATCTGCTGTAGGCTGGGGAAGCAATCCATGGCCTCCACGCATCCACCTCCGTCCCCCGCCGAGTACCGCCCCCACCCATGACCGACATCTCCAGCAGCGACGAGACTCCCCCCTCTTCGGATGCCGCACCGGGCAAGGACGCCGCCCCGGACGCTGCCCCGGACGCCGCCATCGCCGAGAAGGCGGCGCAGGAGAATGTCCTGGTCCAGCCGATGCGGGACACGCATTTCGATTTCCAGCACAAGGTCTTCAGCCTGCCCGGCGCCTTCTTCTGCCAGGATCCGAACAGCAAGGATCCCGTGCTGAACATGCTGCTGGGCGACCTGAAGGTGGCGCTGGCCTTCCCCACCCTGATGGAGTCCTTCCAGATCGAGGACGGCACCCACGATGCCCGCCTGCTGGAGGTCATCGAACAGGGTCTGGCCTTCGTGAAGCAGATCCGGCCGGGCGAGGAAATCCCCGGCGAGCTGCTGGACGGCCGCGCCTCCTGGTCGGTGGAGGACAAGCACCGCATCGCCGCCAAGGGGCGGCTGACCATGCAGATCGTCTCGTCCTTCACCGGCAACGAGATCATCGTTTCCGACCAGTCGCAGCTGGAACAGCTGCTGGACGACCCGCAGACGCAGGAGAAGATGAAGGCGGCCTTCGCCAAGATCGCCGAGCGGCTGAAACTGACCAACAACCCCGAACAGTACCTGACCGACCGCATCGACGATCTGGCGCAGGAGCTGTCCTACATCGAGGCGCTGCGCGACCGCTTCCGGCACATCCGCCGCATCGAGCAGGCGATGGGCAAGCTCGCCACCATCTACCGCACCGACCGCACCTTCTGCAGCGAACTGAACCGGATGCAGGGGCTGATCCGCAAGCCGGTGCGCGAATACGACATGATCTTCGATCAGGCCGACGCCCAGACCGGCGACATCGTCGGCGCGCTGCGCAATTTCCACCCCACCATCCAGTTCATCCGCAAGATCCGCGACGATCTGCGCGCCAAGCTCTTGGAGTGGGAAGACCTGCTGCGCGGCTGGGACGACATCTCGATGGAGCGCTCCCCCAAGGTGGAGGCGTTGCAGAAGCAGACCTACCGGTTCCTGGCGAGCCGCTACATCGAGACGACGGTGTGGAAGCGGGGGGGATGAGCGCGGAAAGCCACCGTCGCCCCCTTCCCGTCACGCCACCCCGCGAAGCTCCTCCGCCCTGCTCAGATCCACGCTGACCAGCTGCGACACGCCCCGCTCCACCATCGTCACGCCGAACAGGCGGTCGACGCGGGCCATGGTCAGGCGGTGGTGGGTGATGATCAGGAAGCGGGTGTCGCCCTGCCGCGCGATGTCCTCGACCAGATCGCAGAAGCGGCCGACATTGGCCTCGTCCAGCGGGGCGTCCACCTCGTCCAGCACGCAGATCGGCGCCGGGTTGGACCGGAAAACGGCGAACAGCAGCGACAAGGCCGTCAGCGCCTGCTCGCCGCCCGACAGCAGCGAGAGGACCTGCAACTTCTTGCCCGGCGGGCTGGCGTAGATCTCCAGTCCGGCATTCAGCGGGTCCTCGGCGTTGACCAGCTCCAGATAGGCCTTGCCGCCGCCGAACAGGCGGGTGAACAGCTCTTGGAAGTCGCGGTTGACCACGTCGAAGCTGGCGACAAGACGTTCGCGCGCCTCGCGGTTGAGGCTGGCGATGCCCTGGCGCAGGCGGGCAATGGCGGCGGTCAGATCCTCGCGCTCGCCGTTCAGGCCGCCGATCTGGGCCTCCAGTTCCTCCGCCTCGATCTCGGCGCGCAGATTGACCGGCCCCATGTTCTCGCGCTCGCGCGTCAGCTTGTCGAGCCGCGCTTCCACCGCGCCCGCATCGGGCATCGGTTCGGCAGGGTCGAGGTCGGCGGCGGCACGGGTGTCCTCCGGCCGGCAGTCAAGACGTTCGGCGATGCGCTCCGTCAGGGTGCGCTCCTGCTGGAGCGCCGCGGAGACCGCGGCTTCGGCGCGGGCGCGCGCCTCGCGCCCGTCGGCCAGCGCCGCTTCGGCATCGTGCAGCGCCTGCTCGGTCGCGGCCAGACGGGATTCGGCCTCCGTCAGTGCTTCGGCGGCGCGCTTGCGGTCGCGCTCGGCCAGGGCGATGCGGTCGAGAAGGTCCTGGCGCTCCGCCGCGATCTCCGCCGGGCGGCCGGACAGCAGGGCGATCTCGCTGTCGGCCTCCGCGGCGCGCTGGCGCAGTTCGGCGACGCGTCCCCCGGCCCCGGCGGAGCGGGTGTCCCAGGAGGCGGTTTCCGACTGGATGGCGGCAAGGCGCTGGCGCCGGGCCTGGGCCTCGCGGGTCAGCCGGTCCAGCGCGTTCTGCCGCTCGGCCAGGACGGCGCGGCGCTCGGCCAGGGCGGTGCGCCGGTCGTTGACCTGCTCGCGCCCTTCGCGCGGGTCGGGCAGCTGCTCCAGCAGTTCCAGCACCTCGTCGCGGCGGGCGGCGGCCTCGCCCTCCTCGGCGGCGAGCCGTTCCACCGCCTCCGCCAGCGCGGCGAGGCGGGTGGATGCGGCGTCGGCCTCGCGCGCCAGCTTGGCATGGCGGTCGCGGGCGGCGTTCAGCGCGGCGAAGCCGTCGCGCACGGCGTCACGGGCGCGGCGGTCGGCCTGGGCCGCCTCCTCGACCGTCCGCTTGGCGGCGTCCAACGCCTCGCGCGCCAGCTCGACCTGTTCCTCGGCAAGCTCCAGCTCGCCGCGCAGTTCGGCCAGCCGGTTGCGCTGCTTCAGGCGGATGGCGGCGGCAGTCGGGGCGCCGGCCTGCACGGTCAGCCCGTCCCAGCGCCACGCCCCGCCGTCGCGGCTGACCAGCACCTGCCCGGGCGCCAGCGTCGCCGCCAAAGCCGCACCCTGGGCGGCGTCGGCGACCACCGCGATGTGGGCGAGCGCGCGGCCGGCGGCAGGCGGGCCCTGCACATGGTTCGACAGCGGCACGGCACCGGCCGGCAGCGGTGCTGCCGCCTCATAGGCGGGAAGCATGCGCCAATGCACCGGGGCCGCCGTGTCGAGCGGCGCGGTCAGCGCGTCGCCCAGCGCGGCGGCCAGCGCCCCCTCATAGCCGGGCGACACCGTCACCGCATCGACCAGCGGCGGGAACTGCCCGCCGGCACCGGCTTCCAGCAGTTCGGCCAGCGCGCGTTCCTCGGCCCGCAGCCGGGCGCGGGCGCTGTCGGCGGCAGAAAGAGCCTCGCGGGCGCGGGACTGGGCCGGCTCGGCCTCCGCCTTCGCCAGTTCGGCGGCCTCGGCGGCGTCGCGGGCCTGCTCCAGCCGCTGGTCAGCCAGTTCGACCGCCAGTTCTGCCTCCGACAGGTCGGCGCGGGCGGCGATCTCCGTCTCCAGTGCGGCGCGCTGGGCCTGCTGCTCGGCCAACCGCTTGGCGAGGCCGGCGGCGCGGGTCTCCAGTTCGGCGGCCTGACGCTGGGTGGCGGCGCGGCGGGCCTCGTCGGTGGCGACCGCCTCGGTCACCCGGGTCAGCTCGCGGTCGAGCGCATCGACCTGCTCGCGCGCTTCGGCCAGAGCCTCGCCGGCGGCTTCCTCCAGCATCTCCTCGTCGGCCTGCGCCTCGATCAGCCGGTCGCGCTCGGCCATCAGCCGGGCCAGCGCCTCGCCGGCATCGGCGGCCAGCGCCTCCTCGCGCCCGAGGTCGCCGGCGATCTGGCGCAGCCGCGCCTCCAGGGCGCGCTGCTGGTCGGCGACGCGCTTCTCCTCGGCGTCCAGCTGTTCGCGGGCGATCACCAACCGTTGCAGGGCGGAGGCGGCCCGCGCCTCGTCCTGGCGCTTCTCGGGCAGGCCGGCGGCGGCCTCGGTCCGGCGCGCGGCCAGCTGGTTGACGGCCAGCATGCGGTCGCGCACCTCGGCCTCGGCGGCTGCGAAGGCGGCATGGGCGCGGGCGCGCTCCTCCTGGGCGGCGAGCCAGCGCAGATGCCACAGCACCGCCTCCGCCTTGCGGATCTGGTCGGACAGGTTGCGGTAGCGGGATGCCTGCCGCGCCTGCTTCTTCAGGCTTTGCAGCTGGGTATCCATCGCCCCGATCACGTCGTCGAGACGGGTCAGGTTGGTCTCCGCCGCCTTCAACCGCAGCTCGGCCTCGTGCCGGCGGGAATGCAGGCCGGTGATGCCGGCGGCCTCCTCCAGCAGGGCGCGGCGGTCCTGCGGCTTGGCGGAGATGATCTGCGCCACCTTGCCCTGGCTGACCAGCGCCGGGGAGCCGGCGCCCGACGCGTTGTCGGCGAACAGAAGCTGGACATCGCGCGCCCGCACCAGCTTGCCGTTGATGCGGTAGTCGGACCCGGACCCGCGCTCGATCCGGCGGGTGATCTCCAGCTCGTCATGTTCGTTGAAGCCGGCGGGCGCGGTGCGCGACCGGTTGTCGACCGCCAGCGTCACCTCGCCCAGATTGCGCGCCGGCCGGCTGGAGGTGCCGCCGAAGATGACGTCGTCCATGTCGTCGCCGCGCATGCGCTTGGCCGAGGTCTCGCCCATCACCCAGCGCAGCGCCTCCACCAGATTGGACTTGCCGCAGCCGTTGGGACCGACGATGCCGGTCATGCCGGGTTCGATGACCAGGTCGGTGGCATCGACGAAAGACTTGAAGCCCGACAGGCGGAGACGCGTGAACTGCACTGGGATAAGAACCTTCGGTGTACCGGGCTTGGATGAGGTGCCGCATCCGGGGCCGAGCTGGCCCCGAACACGGCCACCTCTTACTTCAGCAGCTTGTCGATCGCCTTGGAGAATTCCTCGAACGACTGGGCGCCTTCGATGCGCGCCTTGCCGTCGTTCAGGATGAAGGTCGGGGTCGCTTCGACCTTGTACTGGTTCTGGCCGGTCAGGCGGCTGTTCAGGATGGCGTCGGCCAGCTCCTTGTTGGCGAGGCAGGCGTCGATGGTCTCCTGGCTCATGCCGGCCAGCTTGCCGTACTGGCCCAGCGCCTTGGCCGGGTCGGACGCGCGGCTCCAGGTCGCCTGGCTCTTGAACAGCACGTCGGTCAGCGGATAGTAGCGCTCGGCCGGGGCGCAGTGGGCCAGCATGCTGGCGCTCAGCGCCGCCTGATCGAAGGGGAAGTCGCGGAAGATCAGCTTCACCTTGCCGGTGTCGATGTAGGCTTCCTTGATCTTCGGCAGGATGTCGGTGTGGAAATGGGCGCAGTGCGGGCAGGTCATCGACGAATAGTCGAGGATCGTCACCGGCGCCTTCGGATCGCCCATCACGCGGTCGGCCATCAGCTCCGACACCGGCGGCAGGGTGGCCGCGGCCTGTGCCGCCGACGGCGCCGCGGTCATCGCGGTGCCGAACGCGGCGGTGAAGCCAATGGCCAGAAGACCGGCGATTCCCAGAATTTTGCGGTTCACTTTGCCCTCGTTCCTACCAGATGTTGACGTATAGACAATGACGCACCGCTGCGTCCAGCAGGGTGCGTCCAGCAGGCCGGTTAGCGCGCAGCCCGCTTCGGCCGGGCCATCAGAGAGCGGCCGAAGCGTTCCAGCGTGGCGCGCAGCTCCTCGTCCTCGATGGTCGCCGTGGTGGTGGTGATGCCGATCTCCTCGTCCATCGTCAGGGCGCGCGGGCGCACCACCGGCGACGGCGTGGACGGCAGGGCCGCGTGGATCAGCTTGATCTTCGCCACCGCCCGATAGCCGAAGAAGCTGTTGATGCGCTCGATGATCTGCGGTTCCAGATGCTGCAACTCCAGCGCGATGGCGCCCATCGCGCGGATGTGCAGGGTCGCCTCCTCCCGCTTGCCGCGGGGAAAGCTGAGCTTGTCGGGCGCGGTGCGCAGCGACAGCTGCTGGCCGACGATGGACGGCCAGTCGGTGATCAGCGCACCGAAGGCAAGCCCGCGCTTGCCCAGCACCTTGCCGGCGACCTCCGGAACGGATTGGCCGATGCGACGCGGTCCGCTCATGCTCTGCGATCACTCCTGTGCGGCCCCGGCCTTGGCGACCGGTTCCGGGTCATGTGGGTTGGCGGCACCCTAGCGCAAGCGTGGGCCGATGCCCAGCGCCCGGCCAGCGGGGTTGGGCCGGGGATTGGCCGAACACCCGGACGGACGCTTGGACGGGCACCTGCCCACTCCCTTCCCCAGACGCTCCGAACCCTCTATTTCTTCCATCATGATTCCAGATTCCATCGAGGCCGCCCGGCGGCTGCTGTCCTGGTACGACCGCCACCGCCGCGACCTGCCCTGGCGCGCCAAGCCGGGGGAGACCGCCGATCCCTACCGGGTCTGGCTGTCGGAGATCATGCTGCAGCAGACGACCGTCCCCGCCGCGGCACCCTATTTCCGCAACTTCACCGAACGCTGGCCGACCGTGCGCGATCTGGCGGACTCGCCGCTCGACGACCTGCTGGTCGCCTGGGCGGGGCTCGGCTACTACGCGCGGGCGCGCAACCTGCACAAATGCGCCCGCGCGGTGGTGGACCTTCATGGCGGGCGGTTCCCGGGCAACGAGGCGGAATTGCTGGAGCTGCCGGGCATCGGCGCCTACACCGCCGCGGCAATCACCGCCATCGCCTTCGGCCGCAAGGCGACCGTGGTGGACGGCAATGTCGAGCGGGTGATCGCCCGCATCTTCGCGGTGGAGGAGCCGCTGCCCAATGCCAAGCCGACGCTGCGCCGGCTGGCCGCCACCCTGACGCCGGACGTCCGGCCCGGCGACTACGCCCAGGCGATGATCGATTCTGGGCGCCACCATCTGCACGCCGCGCAAGCCGAAATGCATGCTGTGCCCATGGGCGGACTATTGCGAGGCGCGCGCCGCCGGCATCGCCGAAACCCTGCCGCGCAAGGTCGCCAAGGCGGAGAAGCCGACCCGGCGCGGCGTCGCCTATTGGCTGCTGAACCCCGACGGCTCCGTCCTGCTGCGCCGCCGGGCGGAGGAAGGGCTGCTGGGCGGCATGGCGGAGGTGCCGTCCACATCCTGGGGGCCGGAGCTGCCCGGCGAGGCGGCGGTGGCGGCGCAGCAGCCCCTGCCCGCCCGCTGGCGCCGGCTGCCCGGCATGGTCCGCCATACATTCACCCATTTTCACCTGGAGCTTGAGGTGGTCGTCGGCCAAGCCGGTGCCGACTGGCATCTGGCCGACGGCAATTGGGTGCCGGTGGACCGGCTGGGCGATCACGCCCTGCCGTCGGTGATGGTGAAGGTGGTGCGCCACGCCCTCTCGCATGCCTGAGCGGGGCTGACGCCTGAGGGAGTGCCGATGGGAATGCCGCGTGCCGTGATCGCCCTTCTGGTCGCCCTGCTCGGCCTGTGCGGAGCGGCGCTTGCCGCCCCGCCCGGCGGGACGGAGGGAAAGGCGGGGGTGGCGCTGGTCCTGGCGCTCGACGGATCGGCCTCGATCACCACCGGCGATCTGGAATTCCAGCTGCAGGGCCATGCCGCCGCCTTCCGCGATCCGGCGGTTGCCGACGCGCTGGCCTCGGCCGGGGCGCGGGTGACGCTGGCCGCCTATTCCGGGCCGAACAGCCTGCGCGTGCTGATACCCTGGACCGCGCTGGACAAGCCGGAGGATGCCGGCCGCTTCGCCGACCGCATCGACGCCCTGCCCCGCGGCTTCCAGGGCGACTCGACCGCCATCGGCAGCGCCCTCGTCGAGGCGGCGAAATTGTTCGACCGGGGAGGCAAGGCGCCGCGGCAGGTGATCGATCTGGTGTCCAACGGGTTTTCCAATGCCGGGATCGAACCGGCCGAGGCGCGCGACCGGGTGACGAAGCGCGGAATCACCGTCAACGGCCTCGCCATCCTCGACGAATTCCCCTGGCTGGAGGAGTATTTCGAGGAATCGGTGATCGGCGGACCGGGCAGCTTCGTGAAGAGCGCCATGGACAAGGACAGCTTCGTCGCGGCATTGCGGCAGAAACTGATCCTTGAAATGGTCGCCCTGCCGGATCAAATGCCGAACCAAAGCGTCGCCGCAAGATAGGCGGCCGATAACAAGGCGAGAGGAGCGGGACCGTTGGAGCGCGTCGATTTCCTGGTGATCGGGGCCGGCATTGCCGGCGCATCCGCGGCCTACGAGCTGGCCGCACAGGGCCGGGTGCTGGTGCTGGAGCGCGAATCGCAGCCCGGCTATCACTCGACCGGCCGCTCGGCGGCGCTCTACACCCAGACCTACGGCCCGGCGCCGATCCGCGCGCTGACGGTGGCCAGTTGGGACTTCTACACCGCCCCGCCCGCCGGCTTCGCCGACCATGCGATGCTGACCCCGCGCGGTGTCCTCATCGTCGGACGCGAGACCGAGATCGACCGGCTGGACGCGGAATACGACCAGGGCCGCAGCCTGACGCCGTCGGTGGAACGCTACGACCGCGAGCAGGTGCTGGCCCGTGCGCCCTTCCTGCGCCCGGACTATGTCGCCGGCGGCGTTTGGGAGCCGGATGCCCGCGACATCGACGTGCATGCGCTCCACCAGGGCTATCTGCGCGGGCTGAAGGCGCGCGGCGGCCGGGTGGTGACCGATGCCGAGGTGCGGACGCTCACCCGGCAGGACGGGCTGTGGGTGGCGCAGACCGGGGCCGGCAGCTTTGCCGCACCGGTGGTGGTGAACGCCGCCGGAGCCTGGGCGGACGAGCTGGCGAAGCTGGCCGGCGTCGCCACCGTCGGTTTGGTGCCGAAGCGGCGCACCGCCATCACCTTCGATCCGGTCTTCGAGACTCCGGCCGACAAGACCGGGCTGGACGGCTGGCCGATGGTGTCGGACGTGGCCGAGACCTTCTACGTCAAGCCGGATGCCGGCCGCCTGCTGGCCTCCCCCGCCGACCAGACGCCGATCGAGCCCTGCGACGTGCAGCCGGAAGACATCGACGTCGCCATCACGGTGGACCGGCTGGAACAAGCCGCGCGCTTTTCCGTTCGCAGATTGGCCCACCGCTGGGCCGGCCTGCGCAGCTTCGTCGCCGACAAGGTGCCGGTGGTGGGCTTCGCGCCGGATGCGGAGGGGTTCTTCTGGCTGGCCGGCCAGGGCGGCTACGGCATCCAGACGGCGCCGGCCATGGGCCGGGTGGCGGCCGGGCTGGCCACCGGACGCGGCCTGCCGGAGGATGTGCGGGCACTGGGCGTGACCGAGCAGGATCTGTCGCCGGCCAGGAAGCGCTGAAAAGGAAATCGGATCGCCCGTCAGGGCACAGGAGGCGTGCGATGCGTGTGCGTCGGTCGGTTGTGCGTCGATTGGGGACGATGAGCGGGCGTGCCCTTGCCGTGGCGGCACTGGCCGCCACCGGCGCGCTCGGTGGCTGTGCCAACCCGGCGGCGGACGAGGCGCTGGTGGCGCAGACCGCCCTGGTCGGCATGCCGAAGGAAACGCTGCTGTCCTGCGCCGGGGTGCCGGAACGGCAGGCCAGCGTCGACAACCGCGAGTTCTTCACCTACCGCAGTTCCCGCCTCGTCTCCTACCCAAGCCCGCCGCCGGTGGGGTATTACGGCGGCTGGGGTTGGCCTTATTACGGCTATGGCGCCGGCTGGCCGTCCTATGGCTATGAAGTCAACAGCTTCGACTGTGAAGCAACCTTCAGTTTGAGAAATGGCGTTGTCGAGCGCGTCGTGTATGGCGGTGCCACCGGCGGTTCGGCGCGACTTGGTCAATGCTACGCCATCGTCCAGAACTGCATGGCGCTGGTTCCGCAACGGACAATCAAACCAACTCCTTGACTGGCTTGTCCATGCGACAACTCGTCACTGTTGCATAGCTGCTGCATCAGGAGAGGAAGGGTTGTAGCCCCTCTAGTACCCGTACTCGGTGTCTGGTAATAGCTCCATCGGCTGATGCCACAGAACAGCAACAACGCATTGCCTGGAGCAGACCCCATGACCATCCTGTCGCGCGCCGCCGCCGCCCTGCTGGCGACCTCGGCCCTCGTCGCCATCGCCTCCCCGTCGCTCGCTCAGGACTTCAAGGGTAAGTCGGCCGGCGACATCGTCGTCCGTGCGCGCGGCCTGGCCGTGCTGCCTCAGGAAAAGGGCACGATCAACAACACCACGCTGGGTGACGTCGGCTCGGCCAAGGTCGGCAACGACTACATTCCGGAAGTCGATTTCACCTACTTCTTCACCGACAACATCGCCGCCGAGCTGATCGCCGGCACCAGCCGCCACCGCGTGAAGGGCAACCTGATCGCCGCCGCCGGTGGCGTCACCGAGATCGGCAAGGTCTCGCTGCTGCCGCCGACCCTGACCGTGCAGTACCACTTCATGCCGAAGGAGCGCGTCAGCCCGTATGTCGGCGCCGGTATCAACTACACCCTGTTCTACAACGAGGATGCGGCCGAGAGCCCCAACGCCGGCGGCCTGCGCATCACCGACACCAACTACAAGAACCGCTTCGGCTGGGCCCTGCAGGCCGGTGTCGACGTTGCCCTGACCGGCAACTGGTCGCTGAACTTCGACGTCAAGAAGGTCTTCCTGAAGACCGACGTGACCGCCAACGCCCGCCTGGGCACCGCCGTCCTGCCGGTCACCTCGAAGGTCACGCTGGACCCGTGGCTGGTCGGCGTCGGCGTCGGCTACCGCTTCTAAGACCGGGTTTCGGGACCGGTCCCGGGCATCCGAAGGGCCGCCTCCCCCATTTGGGGGAGGCGGCCTTTTTTCTTTTTACCGTCAGCCTTGCGGATTGTACGGTCATTCCCATGATTCCGATATAGGGGTCATCGGAAGGGAGGCCGTACCGCCATGCATGTTGCAGCCGTTTTGAAGCGCAAGGGCAACAGGATCGTTTCCGCCGCACCGGACGACAGCGTTGCCGCCGTCACCCGCCTGCTGACCGAGCATCGGATCGGCGCCGTGCTGGTGATCGATGACGATGGACAGCCGGTCGGCATTCTGTCGGAACGCGACGTCGTGCGGGCGATCGCCCGCAACGGCGCCGCGGCCTTGGACGGCCCGGCCGCCAACCTGATGACGCGCGAGCTGATCACCGCCGCCCCGACCGACACCGTCGCCGACATGATGGCGGTGATGACCGAACGGCGCATCCGCCATGTGCCCATCGTCGAGGCCGGCCGGGTGGTCGGCGTCATCAGCATCGGCGACGTGGTGAAGGCCCGCATCGACGATGCCGAGTTGGAGGTCGAGTCGCTGCGCGGCTACGTCGCCGGCATGGGCTGACCCGGCTCCCGCAGCCTGAAAAGCAAACGCCCCGCCGGATCGCTCCGGCGGGGCGTTTTCCTTGTCTCGGGAAAAGCGGCGTCAGGCCGAGTGCGACTGCGGGAAGGCCATCGCCGCCTGGGTGCGGTTGCGCACGCCCAGCGACTTGAAGATCGCCGTCATGTGGATCTTCACCGTGCCTTCGGACAGGCCCAGCTCATGGGCGATCTGCTTGTTCGACTTGCCTTCGCGCAGACGGTCCAGCACTTCGCGCTGGCGCTGGGTCAGCAGCTGTTCCAGCTGCGGATCGGTCGGCGGAATGACCGAGCCGCCGCCACGCTGGTCGGGTTCGTTCCCCTCGCGCAGAACCGTCGCCGGCACATAGACGCCGCCGGAGAAGATCAGGTCGAGCGCGCTCAGCATGATCTTCACGCTGGACGATTTCGGAATATAGCCGGCGGCACCGTTTTCCAGCGCCTCGCGCACATCGGCTTGCGCTTCGGACGCGGAGATCACCACGACCTTCGCGTTCGGCTGCCGGTCGCGCAGCATGCCGATGCCGGAAAAGCCGGGCCATCCCGGCATGCGCAGGTCGGTCAGGACGAGGTCATAGGTCTCGTCCTTCGATGCCGCCATGTCCAGAAGCTCATCGAAATTGCTTGCCTCCGCAAAGGTGGCATTATCTCGAAGCTGCTCAAGCAGACGGCGAAGACCTTCCCGAAACAGGACGTGATCATCACCGATCAGGATCTTCATCGCTCAAACTCCTGAACCATGCTGCCCCTCCAAAAGACGCCCAAAGGGCTTGAGAAAAGGAGGGGGTTGTCGCCACCCGCATATTCCCTAAAATCCAAAGGATATAGCAGGCACCGGCCGAACGTAATCTCTGTTGAGATGTAACACGCAGGGACGATGACCGACAACCGGAAATTAACTTTTGTCACCGCTCCGATGGCCTAGGGGACAGAGGCTGCACTTCCCAGCAGTGATATTTCCAAAGAGCTATGACAATTTTAGGCCAATGTGCGAATGCGCCGCTGGATCTGTCGCAAAAGAAAAAAACCGGTCCGGCGCCATGTTACGGCACCGGACCGGTTTTGAAGATTCACAATCCGGAGAACAATCGGACAAAGGATCGCGCCGTTCGTCAGAAGGCGGCGTCTTCCAGTTCCATCAGCGGCTTGGCGCCGGCGGCGATGGTGATGAACAGGCTGTTGGTCTGCGGCAGCAGCTTGGCCATAAAGAAGCGCGCGGTCTTGATCTTGGCCTCATAGAAGGCGGCATTGCCCTCCCCGGCTTCGAGCTTGGCCTGCGCCTTCTCCACCATGGTCAGCCAGGTCCAGCCCAGCGCCACCAGCCCGAACAGGCGCAGATAGTCGCTGGCAGCGGCACCGGCCTCCTCCGGATCCTTCAGGCCCTTCTGGGCGATCAGGGCGGTGGCCTGCTGGAGCTTGGCAAAGGCCTTGGCCAGCGGCATCACGAACTCGCCCAGTTCGTCCTTCTCCATCGCCGCCTCGATGTCGCGGCCGACGGGGTGGAAGAAGTGGCGGAGCAGACGGCCGATGTCCTGCGGCAGCTTGCGGCCGACGAGGTCGAGCGCCTGGATGCCGTTGGTGCCCTCATAGATCTGGCAGATGCGGGCGTCGCGGACATACTGCTCGACGCCGGTTTCCCAGATGAAGCCGTGGCCGCCATGGACCTGCACGGCGATGTTGGCCGACTCGAAACCGATGTCGGTGAAGAGCGCCTTGACGATCGGCGTCATCAGCTGGACGAACTCGTCGGCATCCCGCCGGGTCCGCTCGTCGGGATGCTTTTCCGCCACGTCGAGCTTGTAGGCGGTCAGCGCGCCGAGCGCACGCGCCCCTTCGGTGAAGGCGCGGGCGGTCAGCAGGTTCCGGCGCACGTCGGGATGGACGATGATCGGGTCGGCCGGCTTGTCCGGCGCCTTCACCCCCGACAGCGACCGGCCCTGGAGCCGTTCGCGGGCATAGTTGACGGCGTTCTGGTAGGACACCTCGGCCAGACCCAGCCCCTGGATGCCCACGGCCAAACGGGCCGCGTTCATCATCACGAACATGGCGCGCATGCCCTTGTGCGGCTCGCCGACCAGCCAGCCGGTGGCGTCCTCGAAGTTCATGACGCAGGTCGACGACGCCTTGATGCCCATCTTGTGCTCGATGGAACCGCAGGCGACGCCGTTGCGGGCACCCGGCGTGCCGTCGGCGTCGGGCATGAACTTCGGCACCAGGAACAGGCTGATGCCGCGGGTTCCGGCCGGCGCGTCGGGCAGGCGGGCCAGCACCAGATGCAGGATGTTCTCGGTCAGGTCATGCTCGCCGGCCGAGATGAAGATCTTGGTGCCGGTGATCTTGAACGCACCCTGCTCATCCGGTACCGCCTTGGTGCGGATGATGCCGAGATCGGTGCCGCAATGCGGCTCGGTCAGGCACATGGTGCCGGACCAGGTGCCGTCGACCAGCTTGGGCAGGAAGCGCTGCTTAAGCTCGTCCGAGCCGTACATCGCCAGCGCGTTGTAGGCGCCGAGCGACAGGCCGGGATACATGCCGAAGCTGAGGTTGGCGGAGCAGATGAACTCCTCCAGCATGGTGTTGACCAGCTTCGGCAGCCCCTGCCCGCCATAGGCCGGGTCGCAGGCCAGCCCCTGCCAGCCGGCCTCGATGTAGGTGCTGTAGGCTTCCTTGAAGCCCTTGGGCGTGCGGACCTCGCCATTCTCGAAATGGCAGCCCTCGCCGTCGCCGGACTGGTTCAGCGGGAACAGCACCTCCTCGCACAGCTTGGCGCCTTCCTCCAGCACCTGGCCGACGAGTTCCGGCGTGGCGTCCTCATAGCCCGGCAGGGCCGACAGCTTGTCCAGCCCGACGATCTCGTCCAGGACGAAGCGCACATCCTCAAGCGGAGCCTTGTAGATCGGCATCTCTCGTTCCTCCCCCTCAGTTCCGCAGCGGCTTGCCGGTGAGCAGCATGTGCTCGATCCGGTCGATGGTGCCGCCGGTGCGCACCAGACCCATGAACGCCTCGCGCTCCAGCCGCAGGATGTGGTCCTCGCCGACCGGCTTGGAGATGTCGGCCTCCTCGCCGCCGCTCAGCACCTCGGCCAGGGCGGCGCAAACCACCTTGTCGTGCGGCGTGACCTTGCCCTGCAGGGCGAAGCCTTCCACCGCCAGCTCCATCGCCGCCTTGGCACTGGGGCCGGGCAGGACGTAGCTGGTGGTCTTCTCCGGCGCGGTGTAGTCCGCCGCCAGTTCCAGCGCCTTGGCCTTGGCGTCGGCCAGCAGCCGGTCGCGGTTCATGGTGATGCCGTCGGTGGCGCGGAAATACAGCAGTTCCTTGGCCTCGGCCGCCGACTTGGCGACGGTGGCGGTGCTGATGATCTCGAAGGCCTTGGCGATGCCGGGCATCGGTCCGCGCGGCGCCTTCGGGTTGGCCTGATGACGGGCCAGCATCTCGGTGCAGCCGCCCCAGGCCGGGATCAGCCCGACGCCGACCTCGACGAGGCCGACATAGGTCTCGGCATGGGCCTGGACATGGTCGGAATGCAGCAGGATCTCGCAGCCGCCGCCCAATGCCATGCCGCTGGGGGCCGCCACCACCGGGAAGGGCGCGTATTTCAGCGCGCGGTAGGTGCGCTGGCCGCCCTCCACCATTTCCTCGATCTGCGGCCACAGGCCGATGTTCAGCGCGAACAGGGCGAGGCCCAGATTGGCGCCGACCGAGAAATTGTCGGCCTCGTTGTGGATGACCAGCGCCTTCCAGTCGCCCTTCCCGTCGCCGATCAGGCGCATCGCCTTCTCGTAGGCGGCCATGATGTCGGCATCGACGGCGTTCATCTTGCTGGTGAACTCGACGCACAGCACGCCGTCGCCGATGTCCCACAGGCTGGCCGAGCCGTTCTTCCACACCGGCTTGCCGGCGGCGCGCTTGATGTCGGACAGCAGCAGCACGCCGTCCGGGCGCACCACCGTGTCATAGACGCCGGCCGTGGTCAGGTGCTGGAGCTTGCCGCCCTCCACCCGGTAGAAGGGACGGCCGGCGGCGGTCTCGACCAGCGCCGGGACCGGAATGCCTTCCGAGCGGCACAGCTCGGCGAACCAGTCGGTGCCCAGCCGGTCGATCAGCTCGAACGGGCCCTGCTTCCAGTTGTAGCCGAGCCGCATGCCCTCATCGACGGCGACGATGCTGTCGGCGATCTCCGGCACCAGGCTGGCGGCATAGGCCAGAGTCTGGGCCAGGACGCGGCGGGCGAAGAGGCCACCCTTGTCGGGGTGCTCGCACAGCTTGCGCAGGTCGCGGCCTGCGGAGGACACGCTGTCCAGCCGTGCCTTCTCCGACGGAGCGTACTCGCCGGTCCGGAGGTCGACCAACTCCTTCACCTTGCCGCCGCCGGCCTTGTTGATGCGGTAGAAGCCGCCCTTGCCCTTGCGGCCGGTATAACCCTCCGCGATCATCTTCGTGATGACCGGGTGCTCGCGCATCTGGCCGCGATAGGCGTCGTTCGCCGGCAGGGTGGCCGACATGCTCTTGGCGATGTGCGGCATCAGGTCGAGCCCGACCAGATCCATCAGGCCGAAGACGCCGGTCTTGGGGATGCCCATCGGACGGCCGCCGACGGCGTCCGCCTCCTCCACCGTCAGCCCCAGATCGACCGCGGCATTCACCGCCGCCTGGATCCAGAAGACGCCGATGCGGTTGGCGATGAAACCCGGCGTGTCCTTGCAATGGACGACGCCCTTGCCGAGCCGGCGGTCGCAGACGTCGGCGATGGCGGCCAGCGCATCGGCGCGGGTGTCGGCGCCGCCGACGATCTCCAGCAGCCGCATGTAGCGCGGCGGGTTGAAGAAGTGGGTGATCAGGAAGTCCTTGGCGAACTGCTCGCTCTGCCCCTCCGTCAGCACCGCCAGCGGAATGGTGGAGGTGTTGGACGACACCACCGAGCCCGCCTTGCGCACCGGGTCGATGCGCTTATAGAGGTCGGCCTTGATCGCCGGGTTCTCGACGATGGCCTCGACGATCCAGTCGACGTCGGCCAGCAGGGTCAGGTCATCCTCAAGATTGCCGGGCGTGATCAGCCTGGCGTTCTTGGGATGCATGAAGGGGGCCGGATCGGTCTTCAGCATCTTTGCCACTGCACCCTTGGCGATGGCGCTGCGGTCGCCCTCCTTCGCCGGGATGTCGAGCAGGACGCAGGGGATGCCGGCGTTGGCGAAATGGGCGGCAATGCCGGCACCCATCACGCCCGCACCGATCACGGCGGCGCGTTCGATCTTCATGGTCGTTTCCTCCCCGATCCCGTTCGTCAGACCGCTTCCAGGATGGTGGCGATGCCCTGGCCGCCGCCGATGCACTGGGTCGCCAGCGCGAACTGCTTGCCCTCGCGCTTCAACAGGGCCGCGGCCTTGCCGGTGATGCGGGCGCCGGTGGCCCCCAGCGGGTGGCCGAGCGCCAGCGCGCCGCCGTCCGGGTTGATGCGGGACGGGTCGATGTCGAGGTCGCGCATGCAGGCGATGGCCTGGGACGAGAAGGCCTCGTTGATCTCGATGATGTCGATGTCGTTGATCGACAGGCCGGCACGGGCCAGCGCCTTGCGGGTGGCCGGGACCGGACCCAGCCCCATCAGTTCCGGCGCGCAGCCGGCGACGGCGACCGAGCGGATCTTCGCCAGGATCGGCAGGCCGTGGGCGCGGGCATACTCCTCCGTCGTCACCAGCACGACCGACGCGCCGTCGGTCAGCGGCGAGGAGGTGCCGGCGGTCACGGTGCCGTCGGCGGTGAAGGCCGGCTTCAGGCCCGCCAGGCTGTCGGCGTTGGTGCCGGGACGGATGCAGCCGTCCTTGTCGACCAGACCGGCCGGGGTCTGGATGCCGACGATCTCATCGGCCAGGCGACCGGCGGCTTGCGCCTCCGCGGCCTTGGCGTGGGAGGCGACGGCGAGCGCCTCCTGCTCGGCGCGGGAGATGGCGTATTTGCGGGCGACATTCTCCGCTGTGATGCCCATCGAACAGTAGGCTTCCGGATAGGACTCCTTCAGCGCCGGGTTCGGCATCGGGTTGAAGCCCATGATCGGCACGCGGGTCATCGAATTCGACGCCGCCGCAGACGAAGACCTCGCCGGCGCCCATCTGGATGGCGCCTGCCGCTTGGTGGATCGACTGCATGGAGGAGCCGCAATAGCGGTTCACCGTGGTGGCCGCCGCGGTCTGCGGCAGCTTGGCCAGGAAGGAGATGCTGCGGGCGACGTTCAGCCCCTGCTCGCCCTCAGGAAAGGAGCAGCCGACGATGACGTCCTCGACGTCCTCGGTCTTCAGGCCGGTGCGCTCGACCAGCGCCGCGATGACGCGGGCCAGCAGATCGTCGGGGCGGACCTTGGTCAGCTCGCCCTTGTGGGCGAAGGCGAAGGGCGAACGGGCATAACCGGCGATGACGACCGACTTCATGAGTGCTTCTCCTCCATGTCCTGCGTCTCCGTGATGCCGTTGCGGCTGAGATGCTCGGAGATCTGGGTGTCGATGGTGCACAACTCCGCCAGCGTCTGTTCGACGTCGGCAAGCTGCTGTTCAAGTGCGGAAATCCGGCGGCGCGCGATGGAGCGCATGTAGCGCATCTGTTCGATCTGGGCGTCGTCGGTGTCGTAGAGGTTCAGGAAATCCTTGATCTCGGCCAAGCTGAAGCCCAGCCGCTTGCCCCGGCAGATCAGCGCCAGCCGGGCGCGGTCGCGGTGGCCGTAGACACGGGTGCCCCCAGGGGCGGTGCCGATCCGCTCCGGCGACAGCAGCCCTTCATCCTCGTAATGGCGGATGGTGCGGTGGGTCAGACCGAACTCCCCGGCCAGTTCGCCGATGGCGAGCCTGGGGCCGGACAGGCAGCCATCGCCGTCACCCTCCCCCGTCTCCATCGCGCCGTTGCCGAACGAAAGCCGATCCACTCCGCCTGCTCCCTTCCTTGACGTTTACGTAAAGGTAAGGTCGATGCCGCTTGCTGTCAACAGACTTGTTGACCATGCCAACCAGTTGGCAGGCCAGCAGGCCGGAGGCACGGATCGGCGCCTTGGGACGGCGACAGTTCAGTCCCTAACGGGTGCGGCGCGCCCGCACAGTGACAGGATGCCACGCCCCGCCGATGACGGCGGCTGTGGCAGGCTTCGCGGTGAATGCACGCCTCCTCGCCGTTGCCCACACTCGGATGTGGGAAGCGGGGGCGGCGAATAACAGACGGCCGCAAGGCCGTGACGGGTTCAGGGCGGGTTTTGAAGTTTTCGGGCGGATCAGGACAGGGGACAGGAGACAACCCATGTCGGCGCGCGCCATCGTATCGTTGGGCGTCTGGATACTGGCCATGGTGCTGATCGGCACCATGACCGTCGGCCTCGCATTGGCCTTCTACCTGATGCTGACCCTGGCATTCGCCGTGGTGGTGGCGGGCCTGACCCTCCTCGCCCGGCGGCGGGAGAGCCACCGGGGCGAACAGAGCTACCTTTAGACGTCGTCAACTCGGTTGGGGGCGCCGGTGCCGGCGCCCCCTCCGCTTGTGCCTGCTTTACTCCGGCAGCACGCGCAGCCGGGAGGCGGCGGTGCGGGCGGACAGGTGGGGACGCTGGAGATCCTGCACTTGGGCGCCGGGGGCCGCGAAGTCGCCGGGGGTGACGGCGCGGACCAGATAGACCAGCCGGAAGCGGGGGGCCGCCTTCGGCAGGTCGACGGCGGCCAGGAAGCGGTCCTCGCGGAACTCGACATTGCGGGCCGACGACAGCTCGCCCAGCCAGGACAGCTTGCCGAGCTGGCCGCTGTTGGCGAGCCGGACATTCTCGATCTCGAAGCCGGCCGGCAGCGGATCGCTGACCAGCACCGAATGGTCGAGCGGGTCGCCGACCTCGCCCTCCAGGATCACCACCAGCAGGTCGTTGTGGCGGATGCCGGCCGGATCGACCGGACGGCCGGCCATGTCGAACAGGCGGCGGCGGATGGTCATCCCCTGCTCCTCAGCGCCGGCCGGCTGGTCTGGCACGCCCGTCACCGACAGGATCTGCCTGACCTCGCCGCCCAGATTGCGGATGGCGGGCGGGGCGGCGGGATCGACGGCCAGGATCTGCGGCTTGGCGTTCTCCACCGTCTGGTCGCCGATGGCGAGCTTCATCGGAGCCGCCCGGTCGATCAGCGCCTTGGACGCCAGCAGCAGCCAGGCCTGCTCCTGCAGGTTGGTGGTGCGGACGGCGGCGAAGGTCTTCGCCACACGCTCGGCGGCCTGGAAGATGCGGTCGCGCTCCACGGCACCGCTCTCCGCCATCAGGAAGACGACACCGGCCTCGTCGCGCAGGGAGGAGCCGTGGTCGCGCAGGCTGGATGTGACCATGCGGGCGCCGGACAGCTTGGAAAAGGCTTCGGCAGCACCCGGCTGGTCGCCGAGCACGGCGGCCGCCGCGGCGATCTGCGCCCGGGCGAAGTCGGTCGGCAGCCGGTCCCAATAGTTCTCGCGGAAGTACCGCACCGCACCGGCGTCGATCATCTTGGCGCGTGCCAGCACATGGAGTGCATAGGCGCGGCCCGGCAGGTCGGCGGTCTCGACCCAGGCGTTGTCGATGGCCTGCTTCAGCCAGTCCAGACCCTTGCGGTAGGGCTGGTCGGGAATGCGGTAGCCCGCCGCCTTGGCCCGGCCCAGCACATCCACCGCATAGGCGGTCAGCCAGGGATCGAGATCGCCCTTCGGCGACCAGGGGGCGAAGGCTCCGTCGATGCGCTGGAAGGTCAGCAGCCGGTCGACGCTGCGCTGGACACGCGCCTTGATGCGGTCCTCCGGCGCGATGCCGAGGCCGGCGGCGACGTCGCTCAGCGACAGCAGCGGCAGGATGCGGCTGGCGGTCTGCTCCGCTCCGCCCGCGGCGGCACGGTCGAGCGCGAAGAGCAGGCCCGGCACGTCCAGGTCCGGCAGCGGCGCGATCTCCGCACCGACCGCGACGGTTTCCGGCCGCAGGCCGGCGGCGATGTCGGCGGGAACGGTCAGGCCCTTGTCGGTCGGCAGGGCGGCAACGTTGCGGCGCGACACCGGCGGCGTGGCCGGACGCACCGTCACATCCCAACGGCGGGTGACGCGCACGCCGTCGGGACCGGTGACGTCCAGCGTGACATGGCCGGCCCCGACGGCGGTGGCGGTCAGCACACGGCCGGCGGTCGCCCGCTTGCCGCGCGCCAGCTTCGGCACGGCCAGCTCGTTGCCCGATTCGCCGGCCGCCTCACCGCTGGACTCCGTCCGGACGATGGAGACGGCGCCCTCGGCGGTCAGGGTCATGCGGTAGTCGCCGGACGGGCCGTTCAGGTTGTCGAGCGACAGCAGGACCTGCGCCGTATCGCCGGGGGCGAGGAAGCGCGGCAGCACCGCGTCGGCAACCACCGGGTCGCGCACCAGCATCTGGCTTTCGGCCTGGCCGATCCGCCCCTCGCTCCAGGCCACCGCCATCAGGCGCAGGCGCCCCTGGAAATCGGGCAGATCGAGGGGAACCGAAAGCTTGCCGCCGGCGCCGACGGTCAGGATGCCGGAATAGAGCGAGACCACCCGTTCCGATTTGGGCGGAACCATCCCGGAGATCTGGCGCAGGCGCGGCGTCGGCTGCACCGGCGGCCGGGCGGCGTCCAGGCTGGCCGGATCGATCAGGCGGCCGTAGGAATCGCGCAGCTCCACGGTCAGCGGGCGCTTGCGCAGGTAATGGCGGGCCGGATCGGGCGAGGGCTGGTCGGTCAGCTGCATCACCGATTCGTCGACGGCGGCCAGCGTGACGAAGGCCTGCTTGCCCTCGGCGACGCCCTCCACCGCGATGTCGGCGGTCATGGCGCGGCGCGGCTCCGTCTCCGCCGGGGCGGAGAGGCGGACGTCCAGCGTGCGCGGGGCCT
This sequence comes from Azospirillum sp. UENF 111221, assembly GCF_058780625.1. Lineage (NCBI taxonomy): Bacteria > Pseudomonadati > Pseudomonadota > Alphaproteobacteria > Rhodospirillales > Azospirillaceae > Azospirillum > Azospirillum sp. UENF 111221. The sequence continues at coordinate 262,902 of NZ_JBSNCH010000003.1, read as the reverse complement.
TGTCCATCGCCAGCCAGGCGAGGCCGACGGCGCGGCGCGGCGGCTTCTTCGACTGCGGGTCGGAGGTGGCGAAGGCGGTCGCCAGCACATGGGCACCGCTGGTCCAGCCCTGCCCGACCGGGATTTCCAGGAAGGCGCCCTGCGGACCGATGGCGCGGGTGACGGCATAGCTGACGCCGCGATCGGCAACCGCCACCAGCACCTGGCTGTCATAGGGCGGCTTGACGAAGACCCAGGCGGTTTCGCCGGAGCGGTAGGCCGGCATCATCACCGAGACGTCGACCGCGTCCGGCCGTTCGCCGGCGGTCGGAGTCATCCACCAGCCGGCGGCGAAGCGGAAGCTGCTGGCGACGCCGGTCTTGGGATCGAACACCTCCAGCCGGTAGCGGCCGGCGGCGACCGGGGTCTCCACCGAGGCCGGGGCGGCGGCCTGGGCCGACAGCGACCCGCCGGTCACCCGCTGGTCCTTCACCGTGACCTTGTAGTCCCAGCGGCCGTTGGCCTCGTACCACGCATAATCGTACTCCTCCTCGAACAGCTCGTAGGAGAGGTCGGCGCGGTCGGTCGGCTTGCCGTCGGGGCCGACGGCGATCACGTCGAAGCCGGCGGTGGCCCCCTCCGGCACGCCGTCGCCTTCGAAGCGCGGCTTGATACCGACGGCGAAGGGCTGGTGGCGCACCGGCAGCACGAAATCGCGGCCGACCGGGCGGCCGCCGATGTCGAACAGGGTGGCGCGCACCACCGCCTCCAGCGGGCGGGTGCTGTCGGGCGGACGCGGCAGCTTGACCTTCAGGCGGGCGGAACCGTTGGAATCGGTGATGAAGCCCGGCAGGTCGGCGCGGGCCGGCTTCACCTCTTCCTGAACCAGGCCGAAATGATAGCCCGGCAGGCTGGGATAGGGGTTGGCGGCGGCGCGCAGCGTCACCGTCAGCTCGCCCGGCAGGCCGGAAGCCGGCGCGCCGTACAGATAATGGCTGTCGAGCGCGATGTCGGCCTCGCCGTCGGAGGCCAGCTCCGTCGTCGGGGAGGCGAGCGCCACGTCCAGCCGCGGCGGCACGAAATCCTCCAGCAGGAACTCCACACGGCCGATGGCCGGGCCGTCCGGCTCGGCATGGGCGGTGACGACCCAGTTGCCGGGATAGGCGTTCATCGGCAGGTCGATGCGGGTGGCATAGCCGCCGGCCCCGCTGTCGGCCAGGCTGCGCCGCTCCACCTCCAGCCCGTCGGGGCGCAGGACGCGGATGGTCAGCTGCTTGCCGGCCGGCGGCGGGTTGAGGTCGGCATCGCGCAGCAGGGCGGTCAGCTGCACCGTCTCGCCCGGCCGGTAGATGCCGCGCTCGGTGTAGAGATAGGTGTCGAGTTCCCCGGCGGCCGGGCGGACGACGCCGACCGGCTTGTCCTGGGCCTCGGCAGGCGGGGCGCCGCCGGCGGTCAGGTCGAGAACGGCGAAGTCGCCGTCGCCGCGCGCGGCGAACAGCGCCTGGACCGGCTCGGCCCCGGCGGCGCGCAAGGCGGCGAGGTCGAAGCGGCCGAGCCCGTCCTCGCCGGTCTGGAGGCGTCCCAGTTCGGTGCCGTTACGGGCGACCAGACGCAGCTCCACCCCGGCGGCGGGTGCCGCGGTCTGGACGGAGCGGGAGAACACCACCAGCGAATCGTCGCCGAGGATGGTGTTGAGGCCGAGGTCGGAGACGACGAACCATTGGGTCGCCTTGCGGTCCCAGCCGCCCGGCTTGATCTCGTCGGCACCGGCGATGGCGACATAGACGCCGGGCTCGAGCTTGCCCAGCACGCCGTCGATCGGGAAGGCGGTGGTGACGGTGCGGTTCGGCTGGTTGCCGATCCCCATCTCGCCGCGCCAGACCTCCTGGCCCGACTTGTCCAGGATCTCGCCGATGTCGTAGTCGGTCATCTGCTGGGTGATGCGGCCGAAATAGATCTTCTCGACCAGCGCCCGGTCGGCGATGCGCAGGACCTGCAGCTTCGCCCGGTCCAGGTTGATCGAGCGCAGCGGCAGCCCTTCGGCGCCGACGCGCGGCAGGATGTAGCCGGCGCCGCGGAAGGCCAGCGACGGCTTGCGGTTGGGCACCTGCACCTCGCGGGTGTCGGCGGCCGGCAGGCGCTTGCCGTCGGCGCCGGGCAGCCCGTCCTTCAGCGTGACGCGGTAGCTGTCGCCGTGGCGCAGCCCCTCGACGCAGAGCGTGCGGTCGCGGGCGATGGCGGCGCCGTCGACCGACGGCTCCACCGTGACATAGTCGCGGTAGTTGACGGCGCGCGACCGCTCCAGCCGGTCGGTGAAGGTGAAGCAGGCCTGTGGCGTATCGCGCTCCGCCACCACTTCGACGCTGGATACGCCGAAGGGCACCGGCTCGGCCGGCGGGTCGGCGGCGAAGGTCTGGGATACGGTGAGCGTGCCGGAGCACGCGGCAAGAACGGCACAGACACGCGCCAGCGCACGCAACATTATAGACAGGCCCCAATTCCGCGGGTGGATCCGAAGGCACGCGGCCGGGGGCAGCCCTGGCGTCGGCTCGGACCTGGATAAAACCGGCGCGGAGTATGCCCAAGCGGCAGGGGTTTCGCCATGGCTTTGCGGCGCCGTCCCGAAGATCGCCTTGATCGCGTGCCGGAAATGAGTGCTGGCGCGAGGGTCAGGCGGCGAATTCCAGCGTGACCTGGCTGCCCTGCCCCGGCCGGCTGTCGATGCGGAGGCTGCCGCCATGCGCCTCGATCAGCGACTTGACGATGGGCAGGCCGAGGCCGGTGCCGCGGCCGGGCTGGGTGGTGAGGGCGGAGGTCTGGCCGAAGGGGATGGAGGCCTGCCGCAACTCCTCCGCCGTCATGCCGATGCCGTTGTCGGTGACGCGGACGACGCAGCGGCCATTCACCCCGCGCGCGACGCTGACCAGCACCCGCCCGTTCTCGGGCGTGAATTTCAGGGCATTGCCCAGCAGGTTCAGCAGCATCTGCTTCAGCGCCCGCTCGTCCGCGCGCACCAGCGTGGGCGACAGCGGGCGGTTGATCTCCAACCGGATCGACTTCTGCTCCGCCTGGGGGGTGACGATGCGGAGCGCCCATTCGGCGGCGGCGACCGGGTCGACATCCTCCATCAGCAGGGCGAACTTGCCGGCCTGCAGGCGCGACAGGTCGAGGATGTCGTCGATCAGGGTCAGCAGATGCTGGCCGGACGCATGGATGTCCTTGGCATAATCGGCATAGCGCTCCCCGGCGTCCGGCCCGAACATCTGGTCCTTGATGATCTCGGAAAAGCCGAGGATGGCGTTCAGCGGCGTGCGCAGCTCGTGGCTGACGCGGGCAAGGAAGTCGCGGTTGACCGCCAGCGCCGCCGCCAGCCGTTCGGCGTTGCGCTGCTGGACCAGCAGGAAGGCGGCGACCAGCAGGATGGAGACGCTGAGCAGCGCCGCGATGATCCGCATCTGCCCACGGAAGCCGGCGACAGCGGCGTCGATGTCCTTCACCGCGATGCCGACGACGAGAATCAGCGGATAGCCCTCGACCGGCCGGTAGGCGTAGGCGCGGCGGATGCCGTCGGCGATGCTGTCCTGCCAGAAAACCCCGCTCAATGACTGCTGCAATGCCACCCACAAATTGGAGCCGGAGCCGTCGAGCCCGACGGAATCCTTTCCGTCCTTGGAGCCGCGGGCGCGGATGACCCGGTCGAGCCCGACCAGCGTGACCACCCCGTTGCGGCCGACGTCGGCCTGCCGGTAGAAATCGGACAGGTGATCGGGATCGACATTGGCGACCGCCACGCCGGCGAATTCCCCCGCCGCATCCTCCAGCCGCCGGGAAAAGCGTAAGAGCGGCTGCCCGGTCGCCGACCCATTGAAGGGCAGGCCGATCTTCATCAGCGACCGCCCCTCCCCCTGGTGATAGGCGATCAGGCCGCTGTCCTCCAACCCTTCGGGCGGCCCCTTTCCCTCGCTGCGGAAGAGCTGGGCGCCATCGGGACCGAAGACGCTGAAGTGATGGATCAGGCCGGCGTCGTAGAGTCCATCGTCGATGATTCGGCGGGCGCGGGGCAAGCCGCCCTCGGCATAGCGTTCGGCGAAGGAGCGCAGCGTGGTGTCGACGTCGTGCATGGTGCGGCTGGTGCTGCTCTCATAGGCGCGTGCCGTCGTCTGGGCATTGACGATGGCCTCCCGTATCTGGCCGTCCAGCATGGAGGACGCCATCAGGGCATAGCCGGCCCACACCCCGGCCAGCGCCAGGGCGGTTGCCATCAGGATGCCGTTCCGGATGGACAGCGCCCTGACAAAGGGGAAACGAAAGGTCGGGAGACGTGGCATGCCCTGCGCTCCGCCGTTCCACCGCCCCCTGCATCCGGTCCGCAGCGCCGATCTGTAACGTCGGGCGCGATGCGGCGGGGGTGGAGCCGATCATCGCGCCAATTTGTTAAGACTTGTCAAATATCCTGACTGTTTGTCCACCTACCAATTGTGCCCGTGGATTTCTATTTTGACACGAAGCGGTGCCGCAGCCGGTCGATGGCGGTGTCGAGCACTTCATCCTTCTTTGAGAAGCAGAAGCGCACGACGTTGGTCGGCGCGTTTTCCACGAAGAAGGCGCTGACGGGGATGGCGGCGACCTTCGCCTCCGCCACCAGCCAGCGGCAGAAGGCCTGGTCGTCGCCGTCGAAGCCGAAACGCGAGATGTCGGCGGCGACGAAATAGGTGCCGGCGCTGGGCAACACCTCGAACCCTACCGAGGCGAGGCCTGCCGACAGCCGGTCGCGCTTGGCCTGGAGACCGGCGGCGAGCCCGGTGAAATAGGCCTCCTCCTTGCCCAGCCCGTAGGCGACGGCGGTCTGGAGATTCGGCGGGGTGGTGAAGGTCAGGAACTGGTGCGCCTTGGCGACCGGCTGCAACAGGTGGGGGGCGGCGGTGACGTAGCCGACCTTCCAGCCGGTCAGCGAGAAGGTTTTGCCGGCCGACCCGATCTTCAGGCAGCGGTCGCGCATGCCCGGCAGGCTCATCAGCGGGATGTGGCGGCGGCCGTCGAAGACGATGTGCTCATAGACCTCGTCGCAGACCGCCAGAGCGTCGTGGCGCTGCACGAACTCGGCGATCAGCTCCAACTCGGCGCGGTCGAAGACCTTGGCGGCGGGGTTCAGCGGATCGTTGATCAGCACCAGCTTGGTGCGGGGAGAGAAGGCGGCCTCCAGGTCGGCGCGGCTGAAGCTCCAGTCCGGCGCCTTCAGCGAGACGAAGCGCGGCACGCCGCCGGCCAGCCGGACGATGGGCAGGTAGCTGTCGTACATCGGCTGGAACAGCACCACCTCGTCGCCCGGATTGATCAGGCCGAGCAGGCAGGCGGTCAGCGCCTCGGTCGCGCCGGACGTGACCATCGTCTCGGTCTTCCAGTCGACGTCGAGCCCGTAGAAGCGGCCGGCGTGGGCGGCCAGCGCCTGACGCAGGTCGGGCGTGCCCATCATCGACGGGTACTGGTTCCACCCGGTCAGCAGCGCATCGGCCGCGGCTTGCAGCACGTCGGCCGGCCCGCGGTCGTCGGGGAATCCCTGGCCCAGATTGATCGCGCCATGCTCCTCCGACAGGCGGGACATGACCTCGAAAATGGTGGTGCCATAGCTGGACAGCAGCGCGTTGCCCGACTTCACCGCAAAACCTCCTCATGCGAACGGACGCACAAGATGGCCGCTGCGGGGCAATGCTGTCCAGTGCCCGCTTCCGCAGGGCTGACGGTTGCGGGTTGATCACGGAATCGTTCGGACTCCCACCGAGCGATGGAGACGGCCATGGTATGGCTGTTGCATACTCAGGTAAGTTTCCGTCCCAAGGAGTGAAATTCCGATGTCGTTTTCTTCCCGCTGCCGCGGTGCCGCCCTGTCGGCTTTGGTCCCGGCCCTGGTCCTGTTCGGGCTGGCCGCTTCCGCGCAGGCTGCGGAACCGATCAAGGTCAAGGTGTTCGTCGGCTCGATGTTCGAGATCGGCAAGAACACCGGCGACCGCGCCGGCGAGTTCCAGCACTGGTACGAGCGCTATTGGCAGACGGCCGAGCCGATCACGGTGAAGGGCGCGTTGAACCCGGTCTACTGCAACGCCGACGGCGTCTGCGGATCGGTGCTGGGCATGGGCAAGGTCAGCTCGTCGGCCTCGATGCAGGCGATCCTGCTGAACCCGCAGCTCGACCTGTCGCAAGCCTATTTCATGGTCACCGGCGTGGCCGGCACCCCGCCGTCGCGCGGCACCATCGGCGAAGTGAGCTGGGCGACCTGGGTGGTCGACTATGACCTCGGCCACCGCTGGGCGCCGGAGGAGAACAAGGCGGGCGAGCCGACCTTCATGCCGCGCAAGGGCTACGAGGCGGTGCGGCTGTTCCCGATGAATCCGGCGCTGGTGTCCTGGGCGATGCGCCTGACCGCCGACACGCCGCTGAAGGACAGCGACGCCGCCCGCGCCTACCGCAAGCGTTATCCGCAGGAAGCGGCGCAGCGTGCTCCTTTTGTGGGCACCGGCACCCACATGACGGGCGACACCTTCTTCCACGGCCCCGGCATGTCGGCCCAGGCGCAGTACATCGCCAAGCTCTATGGCGCCGACGACTACGTCATCACCGAGATGGAGGCGGCGGCGATCACGCTGGTCATCAAGCGGCTGCAAGGCTCCGACCGGGTGATGAGCCTGCGCGGCGCGGTCAATTTCGACCAGGGCAACCCGAACGAGACCACGCTCCAGCACCTCGACCCGAAGCCGGGCGAGACCGCCGGCGGCTTCGCCGAGACGGTGGAGAATGTGGAACTGGTCGGGTCGCGGATGGTCGACCACATCGTCGGTCATTGGGACCAGTGGAAGGACGGCGTTCCGGCCCTGCCCGCTCCCTGACGGCATTGCCGGCGCCTGCCGGGGGGCAAGCGCCCGCCCGGCAGGCGCCGGCGGCCTACTCGCCGTAGATCTTGCGCAGGCGGCGGTTGCGCAACTTCAGCCGGATGCGTTCGACCGGGCTGAAGATGCGGGGGTAGCGGCGCTTGCCCCGCACGAACAGACGGCGGGCGTCGGCGGAGTTGCGCAGCACCAGCACGCCGCCGAGCAGCATCACCGGCAGGCCGCCGGGACCGGGCAGGGGGGCGATCAGCAGGCCAAGCAGGATGATCGTGCATCCGGCGCCGATCAGGGCCAGCTGTCGCACGCGCGCGAAAGACAGCGTCTGGGCGGTATCGGGAGGACTCATCTGCGGTTCGACAGGCTCCAAGCTTTGCGGTCGTCCGCATATGGGCCTGGGGGAGCGGCTCGAAAAGGCCCCCCTCCCCTTTGCAGGTGTGGGAGCGCGTCTTCTCCCGCCCCGGAAAGGGGCTGGACTTAATGCCCCGATTTTCAATGCAGCGTGCGCGTCGGCTCCACCGTCGCGGCGCGCAGGCGGGCCGGGTCCAGGCGGCTGAGGGCGGCGTCGCGTTCGGCGGGCTTGGGTTCCCAGCCGAATTCGCGGATCAGCTGGTCGCGGGCGGCGACGGCGCGGCGGGACAGGTGGGCGCAGCCGTCCGGCGAGGCACTCCGGCTCGGCGGCGGGCAACGGCGGTCGGCGCAGCTTTCCAGCATCAGGCGGATCATCCGCTCGCGCTTGGCGGCGTCGACATAGCCCATCTGGTCGAAATAGAGCTTGGTGAAGGCCAGTTCGGTGACGCGGGCCTGGGCCTTGCGGTCGCCGACGATCACCGCCGCCACCATCTCCACGCAACGGCCGGCGAAATGCGGCAGCGGTGCTGTGCCGTCGTCGGCACGGTCGAGCAGGCGGCTCGGCAGATCGACCAGCCGGCCGGTCACGTCCTTCACCAGATAGCGGCGCCACACCGACATTCCCGCCTCCCGTCAGGCTTCAGCCCCCGACGGGAAGCCTACACCAGACGGAGGGAACACGGAACCTGTCATGAACACACGATCCCGTGAACGGACGTGTTCCGGCGCGCCTGCCCCTCAGCGCGGCACCAGCGGCCAGAAGATCGCGATGGCCGTCGTGCCGAACACCACCACCATGATCGACAGCGGCAGGCCGAGCCGCCAGTAATCGCCGAAGCGGTAGCCGCCGGGGCCCATCACCAGCGTGTTGCACTGGTGGCCGATGGGGGTGAGGAAATCGCAGCCCGCCCCGATCGCCACCGCCATCAGGAAGGCGTCCGGCCGCAGCCCGAGATGGGTGGCGAGGCTGGCGCCGATGGGCGCCATCACCAGCACCGTCGCGGCGTTGTTCAGGAAGGGCGTCACCGCCATCGCCGCCACCATGATCATCGCCAGCGCCCCCACCGGCGGCAGGCCCTGCGACAGGTCCGACAGGAAACCGGCGATCAGCTCGGTGCCGCCGGTGGTGCGCAGCGTCTCGCTGACCGGGATCAGGGAGCCCAGAAGCACCAGGATCGGCCATTCGATGGCCTCGTAGGCATCGCGCAGGCTGACCACCTTCAGGGCGGTCATCGCCACCGCCGCCCCGAAGAAGGCGATGGCGACCGGCACCAGCCCGGTGGCGACCAGCGTGACGGTCAGCCCCAGCACCGCCACCGCCACGGCGCGCTTCGGCGTGCGGCCGATGGCGAGGTTGCGCTCGGCCAGCGGCAGGCAGCCCAGCTCGGCCAGCGTGTCGGAGACGGCGGCCTGCCGGCATTGCAGCACCACCAGATCGCCCGATTGCAGGCGGATGCGGCGCAGCCGCTGACGGATCGGCCGGCCGCGCCGGCTGAGCGCCACCAGGTTGGCGCCGAACCGCTCGCGCAGGTTCACCTCCTCGATGCTGTGGCCGATCATGGCGGAGCGCTGCTCCACCACCGCCTCGACCACGGCGACGTCGTCCTCGTCCTCCACCCCCTCCTGGCCCTTGTCGTGCATCATCCGGAGGCCGGCGCGCTTGACCAGATCGCCCAGCGCCGTGGTGTCGCCCTCCAGCACCAGGATGTCGTCGGCGAACAGCACCCAATGGCCCGACGGGACATAGCGGCGGTAATTCTCGCGCACGATGGCGGCGACGGTCACCTCGCTCTCGCCGAAGGACTCCAGCTCCTCCACCGTGCGGCCGACGAACTGCGATCCGGCGGGCAGCAGCGCCTCCGCCGTGTAGTCGTCGATGTTGAAGGCCGGGCCGGCCCCCGCCGCCCGCCCCTTCGGCAGCAGCCGGTAGCCGACCGTCAGGAAGGCAACGCCGACCACCGCGATCACCAGCCCCACGGGCGTGAAATCGAACATGTGGAAGGGCTCGCCCGTCATCTCCGCCCGCACCCGCGACACGATGATGTTGGGCGAGGTGCCGACCAGCGTCATCAACCCGCCCAGCAGCGAGCCGAAGGCCATCGGCATCAGCAGCAGCGACACCGGCGTGCCGCTCCGCCGCGCGACCTGCAGGGCGATGGGCATGAAGATGGCCAGCGCGCCGATGTTCTTGACGATGGCCGACAGCAGCGTCACCGCCCCGGCCAGGACCGCCACCTGGGTCCAGACGCCGGTCATCCGCGCGGTCAGCGGGCGCATCGCCGCCTCCACCACGCCGGAGCGGCCGACGGCGGCGCTGACCACCAGGGCCGAGCCGACGATGATGACGATGTCGTCGGAAAAGCCCTGGAACGCCTCCTTCGCCGGCACGATCCCGGCGGCGACCGAGGCCAGCAGGGCGATCATCCCGACAAGGTCGTAGCGCAGCCGGTCCCAGATCAGCAGCGCGATCACCGCGCCGATGATCCCGAACGATAACATCTGGTCGATGGTCATTGGGAAAGGCAGCGTCCTTATCCTGTGATCCGATGCCGGATCGGACAGGGGAACGCGGATTTGCGTCCGGTCAGCGCGCCGAACCCGACGCCTTTCCGTCCCCGCGGCCATTGCCCGACTTGCCTGAAGCCGCCGCCCCCTTGTCGGGGGACCGGGCATCCTGCACCAGCCGGCCGCACTGTGGCTGTTCCTCACTGCCCGGGTCAAGGAAGGGCAGCACGCCGGCCAGCGGGGTCAGCAGCACGCCCAACGCCACCGCCGCAGCCCCCCGCGCCGCCGAACTCGGTGGGATCGACGCCGATGTCCGGGTTGCCCAGCGTGCCGCCGACCAGCACCGGGACATGGGTGGCGAAGACCTGCGGCGACTTCGAATTGCCGACGATGCGCAGGTCCAGCGCCTCGTTGCGCAGGCTGATCTGCCCCTTGCCGGTGACCAGCGTTTCCGGCGTGTCGAGCACCAGCGCCTCGACCTGGGCGACGCCGTTCCGCACCGACATGTTGCCGACCAGGCAGTTGAAGGGCATCGGCTTCGACCCGGAAATGACCACGCCCAGCGTTTCCAGGATGTTGGTCTTCAGCCCCTTGACCGCGAGGCTGGTGACGCGGCCGCCGTCCACCGCGACGCCGATCTTGCCGTCGGAGCTGCCCAGCAGGTCGGCCACCGTCTTGCCGGAGCCGGCAAGCTGGATGCGCCCGGCCACCGTGCCGCCGATCTGGCCGGCAAGCGAGGTCTCGCTGAAGAAGCTGGACAGCTTCATCGCGCGGATGTCCAGGTTGGTGCGCATCGCCGGCACCTTGCGGCTGCCGTCCACCTGGACCGTGCCGGCGATCCGCCCGCCGCCGATGCCCAGCGACAGCGGATCGAAATGCAAATCGCCGTTGGCCAGCCTGACCCGCATGTCCAGATCCTGGAGCGGAGCGAAGGGCGCCTCCACCCGCTTGCCGCGCAGGCGGACATCCATGTCGGTGTTGCGCAGCATCTCCACATTCACCGGGGTGGCGGGGATGACGCGGCCGTTGCCGCGGGTCGGGTAGTCGTCGCTGCCGCGCGGCGAGGCGCCGATCAGGCCGGCCATATCCAGGGCCGCCAGCCGGTTGGAGGTGAGGTCGGCCTTCACCATCGGCCGCTCCCCGTTGGTGTCGACCGACAGGTCGCCGGACAAATCGCTTTCGCCGACCTTGCCGTTCATGCCGTGGAAGGCCCACAGGCCGCCTTCGCGCGACAAATGGCCGGAAATGGAATAGGGCCGGGTCTTCGGCGTCGGAATGCCGAGGATCGGGAAGATCTCCGCCAGATCGTTGCCGCTGAGCGCCACCGACAGGTCGACGCCCTCCAGCTTCACCGGCTCCGCCACCGATCCTTCGATGCGGCCCTTGGTCTTGCCGACGGCGGCGTCGATCTTCAGCGGATAGGGCTTGGGATCGTCGCGCAGGGTGAGCAGCGAGCCGCCCTCCACCGCCAGGGTGAAGGGCTTGCCGGCGAAGTTGCCCTTGCCGTTCAGCTGCACGGTGTCGCTGTCGTTGTCGCCGGTGGCGGTGTTGATGGTGTTGTCGATGTCGATGTCGCTGGTGGGGTCGCGGTAGCGAATCCTGCCGTCGGCGATCAGCAGCCGCCCGATCACCGGAATGTCGCCGCGCTTGTCGGGGGTCACGGCCTCCTTCGCCACCTCCTTCTCCGCGTTGGGCGGGCCGAAGTTCCAGTTCGCCTCGCCCTTGCCGTTCTTCTCCAGGATCAGCTTCGGCCCCTCGACCTTCAGCTCCGGCAGTTCCCAGTTGCCGCGCAGCAGTGGCCACGGGCGCAGCGAGGCGTCCAGCGCCCTGATCTCCGCCATCGTCCTGTCCTGCGCCCACTCGGCATTGGCGACGCGCAGCCCTTCCAGATGGATGCGGATCGGGTTGCCGAGATGCACCCGCAGGTCGCCGTCGATGGCGACCTCGCGGTTCAGCGCCGCCGAGGCGCGGCGGGCGACAAAGCCGCGGGCGTCGTTCCAGTCGAACAGCAGCACCACCGCGCCGACCCCGACGACGACCAGACCGACGAGGCCCAGCAGGCCGTAGCCGATCCATTTGAACACCGATCCCGCACCCGCTTTCATCCCCCTGCCCTCCGCGCACCGTCCCTTCCCCTGACAACGGACGAGGGGGCGGAACAGCGAAGGCCGGAGGCGGGGAGTACCGCAAGAGATCCGTTCCGTCAGTCCGAAAGTCATATATTCCATTGGCGCTTGTATTGGATTTAACGCAAAATTCAGTATCGCAGTGCCGTAATCGACGACGCCCCACACCCCACCCCGCAGCCAGGGCCGCAGGACAAGATGCGTTCTCTGACCAATTTCGCCCCGTCCACCTTCGAGGAGCGCGGTGCCGCCGTGGCCTTCACCACGCCTGTGCTGGCGCAGACCCGCGTGCGCAAGGACAGCCGCGACCAGCTGGAGGTTCTGGTGCCCAACCTTTCCGAGGGGCGCGGCGTCTATGTGGTTCCCTGGAAGTCGCTGCCGCTGGCCTTCCCGATGACCGTGCATGACCGGATGCTGCACGATCTGATCGCCAAGGCCGAGGGCTGCTCGCCCGACGACATCCGCAAGGCGGTGCTGGAGGCGGCGCGCTGCGGGCTGGCCGGCGGCGGAGCCGTGGCGGCGGCGGAAGCGGCGCTGAGCGACGACGAGGACCAGCGGCTTCTCATCAACTACCAGCTGATCGTCGAAGCGTTGAAGGCGGTCGGGCTGGAATCGACGGAGATCCTGAAGGTCGGCCTGACCTCCGCCGCAGGGCAGAAGCTGACGCGCGACCTGATGATGAAGGCGGCGCAGCGCCTGGCCCTGGAACCGAAGGAACTCTACGGCCGCATCGCCGAGCTGGCGCTGATGATGGAGGCCATCGGGCTCGCCAGTTCGCCCAAGCCGGCGCGGCTGCGGCGGCTGATGCGCGATCTCCAGGGGTTCCGCGACAGCATGACCGACTGGGCGACCGACAACGTGTCGGAAGCGGCCCCCATCGGCGGCTTCTGCGCCGAGGTGGCGGAGCATACGGTCAACCACGCCCGCAACGTCATCGGCCAGTTCGATCAGGCGATGGCGTCGTTCGAGGTGCTGCTGCGCCAGTGGGAGACCAAGCGCCCGCAGATCCGCAAGGCGTCGAGCCGGCTGTCCTGGCTGCTCGACGGCTGGGAATATCTGATCCTGCTGGTGGAACGACGCGCTGACCCAGGACCGCTACAGCCAGGACATGGCCGTCCACGACATCTTCCGCGTCATCCCCCTGCTGCCGAAGGACGAGGGCCGCGCCGAGCAGTCCGCGCTGGCGGACAAGCTGATCAACAGCCACAAGCGGTCGGTGCGCGCTTATGTCGACTGGCGCAGCGGCCAGCTCGATGTCGATCTGGTGATGCGGATCGAGACGATCAAAGGGAGAGCGGCCTGACCATGGAGATGAGGGATTCTGGTCGCACTGGGCGACAAGCTTCTGGACATCGACGAGGCCAAGTTCCGCCAGATCGTCGATCTGCTGGAGCAGATGAACGACCATCCCGACATCCAGCGCACCATCGCCGTGATCCGTCCCCGGCTGGTCGAGCTGCGGCTGCACCGCCGGCCGACGCTGAAGCGGCTGTTCTGCGATCCCTTTGAAGACCTGTTCGAGGCGCTGGGCAAGGCCGACCCGGTGCCGCTGAGCGTGATCGAACGGTCGCTGATGAACAGCCTGTGGCCGCTGGTGGAGGCCGAGGTCGGCAAGGAGCGCATGCGCGCCTTCCGCCCCGCCCTACAGAACGGGCCGGATCGCAAGGCGCTGACCGAAGCCTTCTGGGGCGAATGCGCCGCAGCGGTGTCGAAGATCGCCGAGGGGGCGGTGGCCGGGCATTTCAGCGAAGCGCTCGACCTGCGGATGAACCCCAGCCGGACACGGGCGCTCGCGGACATCGCCATCCTCCTGTCCATCGCGCCCGAGATCATGGAGCTGAAGGCGGCGCTGTCGCCCAAGCCGGTGCCAAAGCTCCACGGCGACCATATCGAGGCGATCCAGACCATCGGCCGCCGGCTGTCCCGCGCCAGACCGGCGTCGCTGCGGATCTTCATCCTGCTCGCCGCCTCGCGCCTGACCGATCCGTCGGTGCTGCTCAGCGGGCTGTGGGACATGGATCTGGGGCAGAAGTCGGCCGACCGCGCCACCCTGTTCATGCAGCTGAGCGGCACCGTCGTCGCCCAGATCGAGGACCGCTCGCGCAGCTGGCAGGACAGCCCGGCCAATGACCGCATGGCGGTGGCCGATCTGGCCCTCGACCTCGTCGCCAGCCTGGACGCCACGCGGTCGGCGATGGAGCACAGCCGGAACAAGGAGTTCGACCAGCGGCTGAAGCAGGTGCGCAGCTCCGTCCATGCCATGGTGAAGACCCAGGTGCTGCAGGATGCCGACGCCGGCATCGTCGCCGCCATCGGCGCACTCGACAACAGCGCCATCGGCGCCAGCGAGGGGCGTGCCCAGCTGGCCCAGGCCGAGAACCACGCCCGTGCGCTGCGCAAATGCGCGACCATCGCCGACACGCTGGGGCTGCGCGGCGAGCTGCGGGAGATGACGCAGAAGACCACCGCCTCGCTGACGGAAAAGGCGCAGCAGGCGCTGGCCGGACCGGCCGGAAGCACCCGCACCGGCTACACCGCCATCCGCATGATCGAACTGATTGCCGGACCGGCCGAAGCGAATAAGATCATGGACGAGATCATGAGCGGTGGCCGGCGGTGAGCGTGCTGTATTGAGTGGGCCGGCGCCTTGCGGTGCGGAGGATGGGGCGATGGGATCGGGATACACCGGGTGGGAACTGCCGGCGGACGAACGCGGGCGCCTGCTGGCCCTGGTTCCGCCCCGCTATGAAAGGCTGGTCGGCGACCATGTGACGCTGAGCTTCGGCGTCGGCCCGCAGGAGCCGCTGCCCGCCGCCACCGAGGCCGACGTGATCGGCTATGCCGACGACGGCGAGGGGGTGCAGGCTCTGGTCGTCGCCGTCGACGGCGCCAGCGACCGGCCGGACGGCTCGACCTACCACATCACCTGGTCGCTGGCGGACGGGCGGCGCCCGGTGGAATCCAACGACGTCATCCGCGACTATGGCTGGCGTCCGGTGGACCCGGTGACGGTCAGGCTGGTGCCGCGCTATTTCGCGCTGTAAGCCGGAACCTTACGGCACTTCCGTCACCCCCTCTGCCGCGACGCCTCGTTTCACGCGCTGTTCGCGGTAGACGATGAACAGGCCGCTGCCGATGATCAGCGCCGCCCCCACCCCCATGCGTGCCGTGGGGGCCGTGCCCCAGACGGCGAGGTCGAGGATCACCGCCCACAGGATCGACACATACTGGAACGGCACCACCACCGCGGCGGGGCTGAGCTGCAGCGAGCGGTTCATCATGGCGTGGCCGGCCAGCGCGGTGACGCCCAGCAGCCCCAGCAGGATGAAGCCGAGCCAGCCCGGCGCCTCCCAGGTCCAGGGCAGCGTCACCCCGCCGATCAGCAGACCGCCGACCATCTGGTTGGCGACCAGCGTCAGGCTGGAGGCGGAGCGCAGGACGCGGGTGGAGATCACGCCGCTTGAGAAGATGAAGGCGCCGATCAGCGCCACCAGCGACGGCCACAGGTCGAAACGGCCGGTCGGGTTCAGCACGATGACGACGCCGATGAAGCCGACCAGCACCGCCACCCAGCGGCGCCACCCGACGCTTTCCCGCAGGACCAGCACCGACAGCGCGGTGACGATCAGCGGCGCCGACATGTAGATGGTCATCACGTCGGCCAGCGGCAGATAACCGACCGCCCAGTAGAAGCAGGCGACATCCACCGTCATCAGAGCCACACGCAGGATGTGCAGCGGCAGCCGGTCGACCGCGAAGACCGCGGCGATGCCCTCGCGCCAGATCATCGGCGCCAGCACCGCCAGCCCGAACAGGCTGCGCACCGCCAGCAGCATGGCGACCGGATGGTCGGCCACCAGCCATTTGCCGAGCGCGTCGTTCAGCGTGAAGAGCGTCATCCCGCCCAGCATCATCAGGATGCCGGCACGGGTGTCGGTCGCGGGGGCCGCGGTCATGGAAGGGGTCCGGGAGTTGGTTGACGGCAGGGTCCGCGGGAGCAGGCCGGAGACCTGCGCGGGCAGCGATATTGCTGGAATGGCGGACGAACGCAACCCCCGCCCGGCGGACAGGAGCGATGCCGAATGGGCACTGGCGCGTGCCGGCCGGCGCCGATGCGCCCGGGGCAATACGAGGCACCGTCTTTCACCGCGTCCGGAGCCTGACCGCGGAGATCGCTTCATGACCACACCAAGTTTTCGCCGCTGCGGAACAAAATCTCCGTTCTGAGAAATCATCTTCTGAAACCATAAAATATTTAATTGCGGGGCTAAGCGCTTTGTTGCCAATTCTAGAAAAATGAACCGACATTCATTCGGATGTAGCAGACATTGACAAAATAAATCGGTGTAAATCCGAATATAAGTTTTTAACATTTCATTAATTTTTTTCTCCAGAATACTTTGTGGGATCTTCCAATAGAAATACTAGACCCAGTTTTTTCTTCTATGCCTGCCATCATAAGATGCAAACCCTCAACGCACTCCGGGCGTATGGATTGGGAGAGAACGAGACAATGTTCAGCCTTGCAAACCTGTCGATTGCCAAGAAAATTTCCGGCGCATTTGCATCTATGGTTGCAATCGCCTTGGCCGTCGCCTTTTCCAGCTATTCGAAGCTTTCGTTCATCGAGACATCGAGCGGTTGGACGACCCACACCTATGAGGTGCTCGAAGAGGTCAACAGGATCCTGGGATCGGTGGTGAATCAGGAGACCGGTGTCCGTGGTTATCTGATCGCCGGCGACGACAAGTTCCTGGAGCCGTACCGCGAGGGCCAGCGCCACTATGCGGAATCCCTTGCCAAAGCGAAGCAACTGACGGCGGACAACCCGACGCAGCAGATCCGCTTCGCCGATGTCGACCGCTTCTATCGGACGTGGCTGGCCACGGTCGCCGAGAAAGAGATCGAACTGATGGCCAAGCCTGAAACCCGCGAGCAGGCGCGCGCGCTGGAAGCCTCCGGCGCCGGGAAATCAGCGATCGATGGGCTGCGCGGCAAAATCGCGGAGATCGACAAGATGGAGCGCGATCTGCTCGGCAAGCGCGCGGCCGATCAGGCCATTGCCTTCTCGACCTCCTACACCGTCAACCTCGTCGGCGGCGGAGCCATGATCATCCTCGCGATCGCGGCCGGCATCCTGCTGTCGCGCGGCATCGCCACTCCGATCCGCGGCATGACTGCCGTCATGGGGCGGCTTGCGGCCGGCGACAACGGCGTGCAGATCGAAGGGCAGGAGCGTCGCGACGAGATCGGCGCCATGGCGAAGGCCGTCGAGGTGTTCAAGCGGAACGCCATCGAGAACGCCCGCCTGGAAGCCGAGCAGGAGCAATCGAAGGCGAAGGCGGAGGCCGACCGCAAGGCGTCGATGGCGTCGCTGGCCCGGAGTTTCGAGGCCAGCGTCAAGGGGGTGGTGGAAAGCGTCGCCACGGCATCGGGCAACATGCAGTCGGTCGCCACGACGATGGTCGGTACGGCCGAGCAGACCAGCCATCAGGCCAGCGCCTCGGCCGCCGCCGCCGAACAGACCTCCGCCAACGTCCAGACCGTCGCCGCCGCCACCGAGGAGATGTCGGCATCGCTGCTTGAAATCTCCAAGCAGGTCAGCACGTCGTCGCAGATCTCCGCCCAGGCGGTCAAGGATGCGGAGCGGACCAACGACACCGTCGCCGGTCTGGCGAACGCCGCGCAGAAGATCGGCGAAGTGGTGAACCTGATCCAGAGCATCGCCGGCCAGACCAATCTGCTGGCGCTGAACGCCACCATCGAGGCGGCACGGGCGGGCGATGCCGGCAAGGGGTTCGCGGTGGTCGCCTCGGAGGTGAAGAACCTCGCCACCCAGACCGCCCGCGCCACCGACGAGATCGCAGCACAGATCGCCACGATGCAGGCGGTGACCAGCGAAGCCGTCGATGCCATCAAGGGGATCGGCGCAACGATCACGCAGATGAGCGGGATCGCCACCGCGATCGCCTCGGCGGTAGAGGAGCAGAACGCGGCGACCGGGGAAATCTCGCGCAACGTGACCCAGGCGGCTTCCGGCACCATGGAGGTCTCCACCAACGTCATCGAGGTGCAGAAAGCCGCCAGCCTCAGCGGCAGCATGGCGGGCCAGGTGCTGGACGCCGCCGGAGAGCTGTCGCGCGAAGCCAGGACGCTCAGTTCCGCGGTCGACGAGTTCCTCCGGGGTGTCCGCGCGGCCTGATGCCGCGTTCCTTCACGAAAGCGCCGCCCCGGCATCGTACAGGATCGGAGATCGCGCAAAGGCATGGCGCGATCTCCGCCCTACCCGATGACAGGCAGCCTGTTCGTCGCCTTCATCTCCCGCAGCGACAGGTTCGAGCGGATGCTGGCCACCCCCGGCAGCTTTCGCAGAACCCGGTCGACGAACCCGCTGTAATCGTCGAGATCGCGCGCGACGACCACCAGCAGGAAATCCGCCTCTCCGGTGGTGTTGTGGCAGCTCAGAACCGAGGGGCAGCCCTGGATGATCGCCTCGAAAGCCGCGGTCACGTCCTCCCCATGCTGGGTGCAGACGATCTGCACGAAGGCCATGACGCCGAAGCCGAGCTTGCGGCGGTCGAGAATCGCCTGATAGCCCTTGATCACCCCGCTTTCCTCCAGGCGCTTCTGACGCCGCCAGCAGGACGCCTCGCTGAGCGCCAGCTGTTCGGAAAGCCTGGCATTGGACAGCCGGCCATCCTGTTGCAGCCGGTCGACAATCGCGGCATCCATTTTGTCCAGCGCGTCCATGCTGAAGGACTCCTTCGCAATCAAGCCATCAGAAGAAAAATTCTTTCATATCTCCGGTCCGACCTCTCTTCAATTGAAAGCCAATTTCAGCAGGCCCGGCGTAGACTGCGGGGAGCGTCCAGACGGAGTCCCCCGATGAAAGCCGTGGTCTACGAGGCATTTTCCGCCCCGCCGCACATCATGACCGTGCCCGATCCGACGCCGGAGCCGCATGGCGTCGTCGTCAAGGTGATGGCGACCGGCGTCTGCCGCAGCGACTGGCACGGCTGGGTCGGCCACGACACCGACATCCAGCTTCCCCATGTCCCCGGCCACGAGCTGGCCGGCATCGTCGAGGCGGTCGGCAGGGACGTGACGAAATGGAAGGTCGGGGACCGGGTGACGGTCCCGTTCGTCGGCGGCTGCGGCGCCTGTCCCGAATGTCACTCCGGCAACCATCAGGTTTGCGACCGGCAGTTCCAGCCCGGCTTCACCCATTGGGGATCCTTCGCCCAGTATGTCGGCCTGCATCAGGCGGACATCAATCTGGTGGAACTGCCGGAGAGCATGGACTTCACCACGGCGGCCAGCCTGGGCTGCCGCTTCGTCACCTCGTTCCGCGCCGTCATCGACCAGGGCAAGGCGTCAGCCGGCCAATGGGTCGCCGTCCATGGCTGCGGCGGCGTCGGCCTGTCGGCGATCATGATCGCCAATGCGGTGGGCGCCAACGTCGTCGCCGTCGACATTTCGGAGGAAAAGCTCGCCCTGGCCCGCGCGCTCGGCGCCGTCGCCACGGTGAACGCGTCGGAGGTCGCGGAAGTCGCCGAAGCGGTGATCGAGACCACCCGCGGCGGCGCCCATGTCTCGCTCGACGCGTTGGGCCATCCGACCACCTGCTTCAACTCGATCGCCAACCTGCGCAAGCGGGGCAAGCATGTGCAGGTCGGGCTGATGCTGGCCGAGAACAGCACGCCGGCCATTCCGATGAGCCGCGTCATCGCCAACGAGCTGGAAATCCTCGGCAGCCACGGCATGCAGGCCCACCGCTACGATGCGATGCTGGAGATGATGCGGTCCGGCAAGCTGGCGCTGGAGAAGCTGATCGGCCGGACGATCACGCTGGAACAGTCCATCGATGCCCTGATGACCATGGACAGTTTCGAGGGCACCGGCGTCACCGTCGTGACGGAGTTCTGACGACAAAGCCGGAAAGCTCCCGCTTTCCGGCCTCATCTCCGGCTGTCAGATCACGCCCTTCCCGCGCAGGGCGGCGATGTCGGCCTCGCCCAGCCCGAGGGCTTCGGCGAGCACCGTGTCGGTGTGCTGGCCCAGCGTCGGCGGGGCGGTGTCGTGGACCAGCGGGGTGCCGCTGTAGCGGATCGGGCTCGCCACCGTCGGCACGCTGCCCTGGGTCGGGTGCGGCAGATCCTGGTGGATGTTGCGGGCCTTGACCTGCGGATCCTCGAAGACCGCCGCCAGATCGTTGATCGGGCCGCAGGGCACGCCGACCTGCTCCAGCGCGTCCAGCCAGTCGTGGCTGTCGCGGGTACGGATCAACTCCTCCAGCAGGGCCACCAACTCCTTGCGGTTGGCGACGCGGGCCGGGTTGGTGGCGTAGCGTTCGTCCTTCGCCAGATCGGGGCGGCCGGCGACCGCGCAGAACTTGGCGAACTGGCCGTCGTTGCCGACCGCCAGGATGATGTAGCCGTCGCGGGTGGCGAAGGCCTGATAGGGCACGATATTCGGATGGGCGTTGCCGAGCCGCTGCGGCGCCTTGCCGCCGACCAGGCAGTTCATCGCCTGGTTGGCCAGCACCGCCACCTGCACGTCGAGCAGGGCCAGATCGACCTGTTGCCCCTCGCCGGTGCGGTCGCGGTGGGCAAGCGCGCCCATGATGCCGATGGTGGCGTAGAGTCCGGTGAAGATGTCAGTCACCGCGACGCCGACCTTGACCGGACCGCCGCCCGGCTCGCCGTCGGGCTGGCCGGTGATGCTCATCAGCCCGCCCATGCCCTGGATCATGAAATCGTAGCCGGCGCGGTTGCGGTACGGCCCGGTCTGGCCGAAGCCGGTGATCGAGCAATAGACCAGCCGCGGGTTGACCGCCTTCAGGCTGTCATAGTCGAGGCCGGATTCGACCAGCCCGCCGACCTTGAAATTCTCGATGACCACATCGGCCTGGGCGGCCAGCTTGCGGACAAGCTCCTGCCCTTCCGGCCGCTCGAAGTCGATGGTGATCGACCGCTTGCCGCGGTTGGTCGAGAGGAAATAGGCCGACTGGCCGCCGGCCCAGGGCGGACCCCAGGCGCGGGTATCGTCGCCGGCCCCCGGCCGTTCCACCTTGATCACGTCGGCGCCGAGATCGGCCAGCGTCTGCGCCGACCACGGCCCGGCCAGCACGCGCGACAGCTCCAGCACCCGGATGTGCGACAAGGGTCCGGCCAAGGTGTCTTCCTCCTGAATTATTTCTGGTCCCCACGTCCCTCCCGCTCCTCCACCCCAAGAGGGATAGAGGAGCGGGAGGGGGAGGTTATTACGCCGACACCAGTTCTTCCAGCGACCGCTCGATGATGTCCAGGCCTTCATCGACCAGGGCGTCCGAGGCGGTCAGTGGGACCAGGATGCGAATGACATTGGCGTAGGTGCCGCAGGACAGCAGGATCAGGCCCTTTTCCGCTGCCTTGGCGACCAGCGCCTTGGTCAGGTCGGCGGCCGGCTCCTTGGTCTCGCGGTCGGTCACCAGCTCCATGGCGACCATGGCGCCCAGGTTGCGGACATCGCCGATCACCGACAGGCTGTTGCGCTGGGCCATGGTGCGGAAGCGGCCGGCGATGCGCTCGCCGAGCTGCTCGCTGCGCTCGACCAGCTTCTCTTCCTCGATGACGTTGATGACGGCCAGTGCTGCGGTGGTCGCCAGCGGGCTGCCGGCATAGGTGCCGCCCAGGCCGCCGGGGATCGGGGCATCCATCAGCGCCGCCTTGCCGGTCAGCGCCGACAGCGGGAAGCCGCCGGCCAGGCTCTTCGCCATGGTGACGAGGTCCGGCTCGATCCCGGCATGCTCGAAGGCGAACATCTTGCCGGTGCGGGCGAAGCCGGTCTGGATCTCGTCGACGATCATGACGATGCCGTGCTTGTCGCAGACCGCGCGCAGCGACTGGAGGAAGGACGGGCTGGCGATGTTGAAGCCGCCCTCGCCCTGCACCGGCTCGATGATGATCGCGGCGACGCGGGCCGGATCGACGTCGGACTTGAACAGGGTGTCCAGCGCCTTCAGGCTCTCCGCCTCGCTGATGCCGCGGTAGGCGTTGGGGAACGGCACATGGAAGATCTCGGCCGGGAACGGACCGAAGCCGACCTTGTAGGGAACGACCTTGCCGGTCAGGCCCATGGTCAGCAGCGTGCGGCCGTGGAAGCCGCCGGAGAAGGCGACCACGCCCGGACGGCCGGTGGCGGCGCGGGCGACCTTGACGGCGTTCTCGACCGCCTCGGCGCCGGTGGTGAAGAAGGCGGTCTTCTTCGGCGTCGAGCCGGGGACCAGCGCGTTCAGCTTCTCCGCCAGCTCGACGAAGCTGTCATAGGGCGTGACCATCGCGCAGGTGTGGGTGAAGCGGTCGAGCTGGGCCTTCACCGCCTCCATCACCTTCGGGTGGCGATGGCCGGTGTTCAGCACGGCGATGCCGCCGGCGAAGTCGATGAAGCGCTTGCCCTCAATGTCCCACATCTCGGCGTTCTCGGCGCGGTCGATGTAGAAGGGCATGCCGGCGGAAATGCCGCGGGAGACGGCGGCCTCGCGACGGGCGACGAAGGACTGGTTGGTGCTCATGGTCTGTTTTCCTTTGACGACAGTCAGGCGCCGAGGCCGACGCAGAGATATTTGACTTCCATGAAATCATCGAGGCCGTACTTGGAGCCTTCGCGGCCGATGCCGGACTCCTTGACGCCGCCGAAGGGGGCCACCTCGGTCGAGATGATGCCCTCGTTGATGCCGACGATGCCGTATTCCAGCTTTTCCGCCACGCGCCAGACGCGGCCGATATCGCGGCTGTAGAAAT
The DNA here is from genome assembly GCF_058780625.1 of Azospirillum sp. UENF 111221. Taxonomy (NCBI): domain Bacteria; kingdom Pseudomonadati; phylum Pseudomonadota; class Alphaproteobacteria; order Rhodospirillales; family Azospirillaceae; genus Azospirillum; species Azospirillum sp. UENF 111221. The sequence goes on along the minus strand of NZ_JBSNCH010000003.1, from coordinate 240,282 downwards.
AGGCGGCAAGCCCGAACTCGGTGTCGTTCGCCATGCGGATGGCGTCCTCTTCCGTCTCGAACTTGAACAGCGGGGCGACCGGGCCGAAGATCTCCTCGCGGGCGACGCGCATCTCGGTGGTGATGCCGGTCAGGATGGTCGGCTCGAAGAAGGTGCCGCCCAGCGCGTGGCGCTTGCCACCGAGAGCGACGGTGGCGCCCTTCTCCAGCGCATCGCCCATCAGCTCTTCGACCTTGGCGATGGCGTCGGCGTTGATCAGCGGACCCTGGGTGACGCCCGGCTCGGTGCCGTCGCCGACCTTCAGCGCCTTGACCGCCTCGGCCAGCTTGGCGGCGAAGGCGTCATAGACGCCGGCCTGGACCAGCAGGCGGTTGGCGCAGACGCAGGTCTGGCCGGCATTGCGGTACTTCGACGCCATGGCGCCCTTGACCGCCTCGTCCAGGTCGGCGTCGTCGAAGACGATGAAGGGGGCGTTGCCGCCCAGCTCCAGCGACACCTTCTTGACCGTGCTGGCGGCTTGGCGCATCAGCAGCTTGCCGACCTCGGTCGAGCCGGTGAAGCTGACCTTGCGGACGATGGGGCTGGTGGGTCAGCTCGTTGCCGATGGCGGCCGGCTCGCTGCCCATGACGATGTTGAAGACGCCGGCCGGGAAACCGGCGCGCTCGGCCAGTTCGGCCAGCGCCAGGGCGGACAGCGGGGTGTCCTCGGCCGGCTTGACCACCACGGTGCAGCCGGCGGCCAGCGCCGGAGCCACCTTGCGGGTGATCATGGCGTTCGGGAAGTTCCACGGCGTGATCGCCGCGACGACGCCGATGGCCTCCTTCAGTACGACGATGCGCTTGTTGGCGGCGAAGCTTGGGATCACGTCGCCATAGGCGCGCTTGCCCTCCTCCGCGAACCACTCGATGAAGGACGCGCCATAGACGACCTCGCCGCGCGATTCGGTCAGCGGCTTGCCCTGCTCGGCGGTCATCAGCTGGGCCAGATCCTCCTGCGCCGCCAGGATCAGCTCGTACCAGCGGCGCATGATTGCCGCGCGCTCCTTGGCGGTCTTGGCCTTCCAGCCCGGCAGGGCGGCATTGGCGGCGTCGATGGCCTCGCGCGTCTCGGCGGCGCCCATGTCGGACACCTCGGCGATGACGGCGCCGGTGGCGGGGTTGGTGACCGGGAAGCTCTTCCCGGAGTTCGGCCGCGCGCCACGCACCGTTCACGTAGCCCTTGGTTCGGAGAAGGCCCTGGTCGTTCAGCGACAGCATGTTCGATCCGCCCTGGATGAAGGATTTATGGAACCGGCCGGCCGCACCCGGCGAAAACTTCCTTGGCAATCAAGGATTTCCTGCGCGGGGGCCTGGACCTTGGAGAGAAGCCTACCATGTTTAATAAATTAAACAACCCCTGTTTAGCTGTTCATATTCTGATGACGGGGTTGCGCGAATGGGCTATTGCCTAGAGCGGGTGAGGAGCAGGAGTCCGGTGATGGAATTCGATGTCGGCGCCAGGTTGAAGCAGATCCGCGAACAGCATGGGCTGTCCCAGCGGGCGCTCGCCCAGCGAGCCGGAGTGACCAACGGCACGATCTCGCTGATCGAGCAGAACCGCAGCAGCCCGTCGGTGTCGTCGCTGCGCAAGGTGCTTCAGGGAATCCCGATGACCCTGGCCGAATTCTTCTCCTCCGATGACCTGCCGCCGCCCGAGCAGATTCTTCAAGGGCGGCGAGCTGATCGAACTGGCCGGCGAACTGAAGGGCACGGTCGGCCAGGTTTCCTTCCGTCAGGTCGGCGACCTGCGCAGCCGCAACCTGCAAATCCTTCACGAACGCTACGCCCCTGGCGCTGACACCGGCCGCACCATGCTGCAACACGAGTTCGAAGAGGGCGGCATCGTCATCAAGGGCCAGATCGAGCTGACGGTGGGTGACCGCAAGCAGCTTCTCGGCCCCGGCGACGCCTATTTCTTCGACAGCCGCGTGCCGCACCGCTTCCGCAACGTCGGCGACATCGAGTGCGAACTGATCAGCGCCTGCACCCCGCCCTATCTGTGAGCGGGATCGGGGAAGAGTACATTCTCCTCCCCGTCATCGACTCCCCTACTCCGCGTTCCCCTTCAGCCGCTCGTTGCGCCGGCGCAGGATTTCCAGCGTCGACAGCATGCAGACCGAGATCACCGTCAGCACCACCGCCACCGCGGTGATGGTGGGGCTGATGTTCTCGCGGATGCCGCTGAACATCTCACGCGGCAGCGTGCGCTGCTCCGGCCCGGCGAGGAACAGCACCGTCACCACCTCGTCGAAGCTGGTGGCGAAGGCGAACAGCGCACCCGACGCCAGGCCCGGCAGGATCAGCGGCAGGATCACCTTGCGGAAGGTCAGCAGCGGCGGCGCCCCCAGCGAGGCGGCGGCCTTCGCCAAGGTCATGTCGAAGCTCTGCAAGGTCGCCGACACGGTGATGACGACGAAGGGGGTCGCCAGCGCGGTGTGGACCAGGATCAGGCCGAGATAGTTGCCGGTCAGCCCCAGCGGCGCGAAGAAGAAATAGACGCCGACCGCGGTGATGACGACCGGGACCACCATCGGCGACAGCACGATGGCCAGCACCAGCGGCTTCCACTTGCTCTTCCACTGGGCCAGCCCCAGCGAGGCCAGCGTGCCCAGCGCCATCGACAGCATGGACGACGCCACGCCGATGATGACGCTGTTCTTCAGCGCGTTCATCCAGCGCGCGGAACCGAGGAAATCCTCGTACCAGCGCAGCGACAGGCCGGGCAGCGGATAGGTCAGGTAGGTGCTGGAGCTGAAGGAGAGCGGCACGATCGCCAGGATCGGCGCCATCAGGAAGATGAACACCAGCGTGGAGGCGACGATTGTCGCGATCCAGGCGAAACGCTGGCTGGCGGTCTGGGGGGAATGGTTCGCGCTCAATTCTTCAGACCTCCCGTCGTCTGGCGGCCGAGCGCCAGCTTGCCGTAGACAACCGCCAGCACCAGCGTGGAGAGCAGCAGAACCGCACCCAGCGCCGAGGCGAGGCCCCAGTTGACCGTTTCCGTGGTGTAGAAGGCGATGAAGGACGAAATCATCTGGTCGGCCGCCCCGCCGACCAGTGCCGGCGTGATGTAGTAGCCGATGGCCAGGATGAAGACGAGCAGGCAGCCGGCGCCGATGCCCGGAATGGTCTGCGGCAGGTAGATGCGCATGAAGGCGGTCGCCGGCGGCGCGCCGAGCGAGGCGGCGGCCCGCATGTAGGCCGGCGAGATGCCGCGCATGACGCTGTAGAGCGGCAGGATCATGAAGGGCAGCAGCACATGGGTCATCGCCATGTAGACGCCGAAGCGGTTGTAGATCAGCCGCATCGGCTCGTCGATCACGCCCAGCCATTGCAGCGAGCCGTTGACGATGCCCTCGCTCTGCAGGATCACGATCCAGGCGCAGGTGCGCACCAGGAGCGAGGTCCAGAAGGGCAGCAGCACGAAGATCATCAGCAGGTTCGACCGGCCGGTCGGCAGGTTCGCCAGCAGATAGGCGACCGGGAATCCCAGGATCAGGCAGAGCGCGGTGACGCCGAAGCCGATGGTGAAGGTGCGGATGAAGACGTCGCGGTAGATCGCCTGATCCGGCGGGGCGGCCACGATGGCGCCGTCGGTGTTGCGGGTCAGGTCGACCGCGGCCAGCAGGTAATAGCTGGTGACCGGGCCACTGGCACTCTTGATCGCCGTCCAGCTTTCGCGCTCGCCCCAGGCGGGCGAGAGGCCGATCAGCGTCTCCTTCGCGGTGCCGGGAGCGGGCTGCTCCTTCAGCTTGCGCGCGGTGGACAGCAGCGTCGTGCGGTAGCCGTTGACGATGTAGTTCAGCCGCTTGGCCGCGACGGCCAGCGTTCCGGCCTCGCGCGCGGTGCGCATGTCGGCGGCGAGCGCGGCGAAGGCGGCCTCGTCGGGCAGGCCCTGGCCGTTCCAATGCTCCAGCGCCGCGACGGTCTGCGGCATCACCTGCGGCACCTCCCAGTCGTCCGCGGACTTCCAGATCATGCCGGCGAGCGGCACGACGAAGGTGAACAGCAGGAAGGCCAGCAGCGGCAGCACCAGACCCAGCGCACGGAACTGCCGGGCCCGCTCGGCCCGTTTCAATCGACGCTTCAACGGCACGTCGGCGCCGGCAACGAATGCGGCTGTCATCGGCATTGTCCTGTTGGAAAGACGCAGGTGCATAGAGCCCCAAAAAGCCGGGACCATCCCCTCTCCCCCCGGGGAGAGGGTGAGGGCGAGGGGGACGCATGGCGTCCGGTCACCGAAGGGCGGGAAATAGTCCGCCAAAAAAAACTTAAGTGGGGGAGGCGCTTATCGGCCCGACGCGTGCCGCTGTGCATCCCCCTCACCCCGACCCTCTCCCCGCTTTCGGCGGACCAAAGGTCCGCCTGTCGCGTCAGCGCAAACGAAGTTTGCGCGTGAGCGGGGGAGAGGGGGTATGAGGTGGCCCTCAGATAAAGCTTACTTGGCCGCCCACTTGTTGAAGCGCTCGGTCAGGCGGTCGATGTTCTCCAGCCAGAAGTCGGTGTTGATCTCCACCGCGCTCTTCATGTTGTCCGGCGCGGTCGGCAGGTCGGCCAGGACCGCCTTGGACAGCAGCGCCGGGGCCTTCTTGTTCGAGGTGCCGTAGGCGATGCCTTCGGACAGCTTGGCCTGGTTCTCCGGCTTGCCGACGAAGCTCAGGAACTTGTAGGCGGCATCGACGTTCGGGCTGCCCTTCAGGATGACCCAGCTGTCGACGGTGTAGAGCGCGCCGTTCCACACCATGCCGAAGTTCTTGCTTTCCTTCTTGTTGGCGGCGTCGATGCGGCCGTTGTAGACCGAGGTCATCGCCACTTCGCCAGACGCCAGCAGCTGCGGCGGCTGGGCGCCGGCCTTCCACCAGACGATGTCGTTCTTGATGGTGTCGAGCTTCTTGAAGGCGCGGTCGATGCCGGCCTCGGTGCCGAGCACCTTATAGACGTCGGCCGGCGCCACGCCGTCGGCCATCAGCGCGATTTCAAGCGTGGTCTTGGCACCCTGGCGCAGGCCGCGCTTGCCCGGATACTTCTTGGTGTCGAAGAAATCGGCCCAGCTCTTCGGCGCGTCCTTCAGCTTGTCCTTGTCGTAGCCCAGGACGAAGTCATAGACGATGGCGCCGACGCCGCAGGCGTTGACGGTCGACGGCAGATAGGAATCCTCGCCGCCGATCTTGGAGAAGTTCATCTTCTCGTACAGGCCCTCGTCGCAGCCGAGCGCCAGCTCCTCGCTCTCGACCTGCACCACGTCCCAGGTCGAGGCGCCGCCCTGGACCTTGGCGCGCAGGACGCCGACGCCGCCGTCCCAGGACTCGTCGTTCATCGCCGTGCCGGTGGCCTTGAACGGCTCGAAATACACCTTCTTCTGGACGTCCTGATAGGCGCCGCCCCACGACACGACGGTGAGGTCGCGGGCGCTGGCCGCCGATGACAGGGCCGTGAGGGCGGTGAAGGTCGCAGCGAAACCGAGAGCCACCTTAATCTTCGACATGATCCCCGTCCTTATTCGTCGTGGTTGTTGTTGCTGGAAGGCACCCTGGTGCTGAGGAACCACGTCCTCAGACCGGATCGAGCGCCCGGCAGTCCTCCGGGCGGAAAGCGATGTAGACGTCCTGGCCCGGCGCCAGGCCGGCATAGGAGCCGGCCGGCAGCTTGACCATGAATTCCGGGTTGGCCGGGGTGCTCAGCACCGCCAGCGTGTGGTCGCCGAGATAGATCAGGTCGGTCAGCGTCGCCGGCAGACGGTTCATCGTGCTGTCGCCGCTGTCGCCGGTCTCGATCGCCACGCGTTCCGGGCGGAGCGACAGCGAGGTGCGGTTGCCGGCGCCGCCGATGTTCACCGCCTGCGCCACCACCGAACCGCCGGCATCCAGCGCGACCCGCGCCCAGCCCTGTTCGATATTTTCGACAACCCCGCTCAGAACATTGTTCTCGCCGATGAAGTTGGCGACGAAGCTGTTCACCGGCCGCTCGTACAGCGCATCCGGCCGGTCGATCTGCTGGACGATGCCGTCGTTGAAGACCGCGATGCGGTCGGACATCGTCAGCGCCTCGCCCTGGTCGTGGGTGACGTAGACGACGGTCAGGCCCATCGTCTCGTGCAGGCGCTTGATCTCCAGCTGCATATGCTCGCGCAGGCGCTTGTCCAAGGCACCCAGCGGCTCGTCCATCAGCACAAGCGCCGGGTTGAAGACCAGGGCGCGGGCGAGCGCCACGCGCTGCTGCTGGCCGCCCGACAGCTGGCCGGGACGGCGGCCGGCGAGGTTGCCGAGCTTGATCATGTCGAGCGCGGCCCGAACCCGGTCCTTGGTTTCCGCCTTGGAAATGCCGCGGACCGACAGCGGAAAGGCGACGTTTTCCTCGATGGTCAGGTGGGGAAACAGGGCGTAGTTCTGGAAGACCATGCCGATGTCGCGCTTGTGCGGCGGCACGTTCTTGATCGGCCGGTCGCCGATGAAGATGTCGCCATGGGTCGGCACCTCGAACCCGGCCAGCATCATCAGCGTGGTGGTCTTGCCCGACCCCGACGGCCCGAGCAGCGTCAGGAACTCGCCCTTGCGGATGTCGAGATCGAGGCTTTTCACCACGAGATGCTCGCCATCGTAGGTCTTCTGCACCCCGGTGAAGCGCACCAGGGTATCTGTCGTCGCGATCATCCCGCCGTCCATCCGTCCGCTCCCGTCACAGGCGACCTGCGGCCGGGTACGCCACCCCGGCCCGGTCCGTCTTTGTGGCCCTGACGGTAACACGCGTTTAAGAAAATAGACAAGAGGAATGACTATGTCTTGATCAATTCAACAGTTTGCCGATTTTTTGTGCAAATGCGAAGGCGATGCCCACGCTTAGACCGGCAGTGTGCTCCATCCGCGTGCGATTGAGAAGACCGATGATCGAGATAGCGGACATACGGCGGCGTGAAAATCAGTGTTTGCCATGAAGGCAGGGGCAAATCGCCGCAGGCGACCCGCCCCTGCCTTCATATCGTTGCCCGAAGGTACCGACCGGTGGCCGGCGCCTTCGGGCAATGCGGTCAGCGCTGCTGCGCCGCCTGGCTGTAGACGAAGCTGTCGAAGCCGTTCTCGGCGACGCGGAACCACAGGCGCTCCTGCTCCAGGAACGGCTTCCAGCCGTCATAGACCTTCTTGAAGCGGGGATTGCTGGCGGCCAGCTTGTCGTAGAATTCGAACGCCGCCTTCTCGCAGGCCTGCATCATGTCGCGCGGGAAGGGACGCAGGATGGCGCCGGCACCGACCAGACGCTTCAGCGCCGCGGCGTTCAGCGTGTCATACTTGGCGATCATCCAGCTGTTCGCCTCCCAGCAGGCCTGCTCCAGGATGGTCTGGTAGGATTTCGGCAGCTGTTCCCAGGCCTGCATGTTGAACATCAGCGGGATCTGGGCCGAGCCTTCCCACCAGCCGGGGTAGTAGTAGTATTTGGCGACCTTGTGGAAGCCGAGCTTCTCGTCGTCATAGGGACCGACGAACTCCGCCGCGTCGATGGTGCCGCGTTCCAGCGCCGGATAGATGTCGCCGCCGCCGAGTTGCTGGGGCACGAGGCCGAAGGGCGTCAGGATCTGGCCGACCAGACCGCCGATGCGCATCTTCAGGCCCTTCAGGTCGTCCAGGCTCTTGATCTCCTTGCGGAACCAGCCGCCCATCTGGGCGCCGGTGTTGCCGGCGGGGATGTGGTGGATGTTGTAATCCTTGAACACCTCCCGCATCAGCTCCAGCCCGCCGCCATGCATCATCCAGGCGATGTGCTGGCGGGTGTTCAGGCCGAAGGGCATGGCGGTGTCGAAGCAGAAGGTCGGATCCTTGCCGACATAGAAATAGGCCGCCGACTGGCCGCACTCGACCGTGCCGTTCTGCACGGCGTCCAGCACCTGCAACGCCGGCACGATCTCACCGGCCGCGAAGGTGCGGATCTGGAACTTGCCGTCGGTGGCGTCGGACACCCGCTTGGCGATGAATTCGGCCGCGCCATAGATGGTGTCGAGGCTCTTGGGATAGCTCGACGCCATGCGCCACTTGATTTCGGGCTGGGAGGATTGCGCGATGGCCGGAGCCGCGACAGTCCCGGCGGTCCCGGCGGCGGCAAGGCCGACGCCGGCGCTGGTGAGAAACGCACGCCGTTTCATGATGAGGACTCTTCCCGATCTTATGGTTCGTTGGGCCACCATGATAGCGCAACCAACCCTTCGGGGAATCCCTCCATTGACGGGGCGGCGTGGTTTGGAGGAAGATTCTTGCGGCGCAAACGAAAAATCCAGCCTCATCGGGCTGGATTTTCGGCGACGCAGCATTATTTGTTGTTTCTATCGCCTTTCAGGCGTTTCCTCCCTAAACTCGGGCCGCGGCTGTATTGCTAGCGGCCTTTTCCTTTTTACGCAATATGCTGAAAGTCAGCTTTGCGAACTTTTTTGATCGCCATGCGCTCGAAACGGGTCCGCAGCGCGACCGGATACGCCCGCAGATTGCACAGCAAAGTCATGGTTCCGCTTGACCCTTTATAAAGGGCTGGGATGATAGAGCGTCGCTACAGACCGTTCCTCATCCGGCCTGGGCCGAGATCGCCCGAAAGGATCATGCCACGATGACGGCCATTGGACAGCCGAGCGCCAGCGCTGCCGGAGAGAGCAGCAGACCGGCCCGCAAGCCGGGCCACGCCATCGGCCTGCGAACGACCGTTGCGGTCACCGTGGCCGTCCTGCTGCTCGGCTCGACGCTGGTGAAGGGGCTGGTGGTCGGCAACGGTGCGGCGGATGCGCTGGCGAAGGAGGTCGGCAACTCGATGACCGGGCTGGCGCAGTCGCTGGCCCGGCAGCTCGATTCGACCATGTGGGCGCGCGCCAACCAGATCGCCGCGCTGTCGCGCATCGACGCGCTGAAGGACCCGGCGGTGGCGCAATCGACCATCGACGAGCTGAAGCGCCGCGACCCGACCATCGCCTGGATCGGCATGACCGATGTGAACGGACGGGTGGTCGCCGCGTCCAACGGGTTGCTGATGGGGGCCGACATTTCCACCCGGCCGGTCCACCAGGAAGGCATGAAGGGTCTCTATGTCGGCGACGTGCACGAGGCGGTGGCGCTGCGCGGCAAGGTGCCTTACCTGGAAGGCGAGACGCCGAAATTCGTCGACGTGTCCGCCCCGCTTCAGAAGGCGGACGGCAGCACCGTGGGCGTGCTGGCGACCCATTACAGCTGGGAGTGGGCGCATGCCCTGATCCGTCAGCTGGTCGAGCCGCTCGCCGACCACAAGGGGCTGACGCTCTACATCCTGTCGGCCGACGGAACCGTGCTGATCGGGCCCGATTCGGCCGTCGGCAAGCCCCTGCCGGTGGCGACGCTGAACTCCAGGCTGCGCGACGGCTGGCGCAGCGAGGTCTGGCCCGACGGCATCACCTATGTGACCGGCGTCGCCCATGGCAGGGGGCTGCACGATTACGCCGGGCTGGGCTGGACCGTCGTCGCCAGCCAGCCGGCCGACATCGTCAATGCCGAGACCGACCGCCTGCGGGCGATGATCATCGGGTCGGGCGCGCTGCTGGCCCTGCTGTTCAGCGGGATCGGCTGGATCGCCGCCGGCCGCATCGCCCGGCCGCTGGGTGCCATCGCCGATGCCGCCGAGCAGATCGGCAAGGGCGAGCGCGGCGTCGCCATCCCCGATGTCGGCGGTGCGGCGGAGATCCGCCGGCTTTCGGCGGCGCTGCGCGACATGATCGACAGTCTGACCAACAAGGATGCCGCGCTGATGCGGCTGGAGGACATCGCCTACGAGGACCGGCTGACGGCTCTGCCGAACCGGCGCTATTTCGAGCAGTATGTCGAGGCCTCCACCGGCACCGGCGGCGGCTCGGCGACGGTGATGTACATCGATCTCGACGGTTTCAAGCCGGTGAACGACCGGCTGGGCCACGATGCCGGCGATGTCGTGCTGCGCCAGATCGGCGGCCGGCTGGCCAGCATCTTCCGCGACGACGACGTGGTCGCCCGGCTGGGCGGCGACGAGTTCGCCGCCGTGCTTCCCCGCCGCGCCGGCCGGCCGGCCCCGGACACCACGGAGCTGGCCGCCCGGATCATCGCCGCCGTCAACGAGCCGGTGTCGTTCAACGGCGAGCGAATCAGGGTCGGCTGCTCCATCGGCATCGCCTCGTGGCCGGAGGACGACCGCGACATGGCGACGGTGATGCGCCACGCCGACGCCGCGCTTTACAAAGCGAAGCGCGACGGGCGCAACCGCGCGGTGCGCTGGCTTCGGTCGGTGATGGGGGCGCAGGGTTAGGGAGCCGGCATCCGTTACAGCCCCCGCACCATCCCGTTCATGAAGCCCAGCTTCTCGATCACCGTGGGCGACAGGATGAAGGGGTAGAGGTCCGGCTGGCCCATGCTGCGGTTCAGGCTGTTGACCGCATAGGTCAGCGGCAGCCAGGGGTCGATCAGATCCTCGATCCGCCGGGCCCGGTGCGGGTTGAAGTCGACCTCCGCCTCCAGTTCCGCCCCCTCGGTGATGCGCGGCCGGATCTTCAGCCCGAAGGCGCGGGCGGTCTCCAGCGTGTCGACGATGTGCAGGTAGTGCGCCCAGGTCTCGGCAAAATCCTCCCACGGGTGGGCGGTGGCATAGGTGCTGACGAAGTTGGCCTGCCAGTCGGTCGGCGCGCCGTTGGCGTAATGGCGCTTCAGCGCCTCACCGTAATCCTCCCGCTCGTCGCCGAACAGGGCGCGGAACCGCTCCAGCAGCGCCGGATCGTCGCGCACCAGACGGTCCCAGATGTAATGGCCGATCTCGTGCCGGAAATGGCCGAGCAGAGTGCGGTAGGGCTCGCCCATGTCGGTGCGGCGCTTCTCGCGCTCGGCGTCGTCGGCCTCGGCGACATTGATGGTGATCAGGCCGTTGGCATGGCCGGTCAGCACCGGCGTCACCGTGCCGTCGGGCGCCACCGTGTCGGACAGGAAGTCGAAGGCCAGCCCCTCCTCCGGATTCTCGATCCGGGTCTGCAAGGGCAGCTTCAGGTTGGTCAGGGTGTAGAACAGGTGGTGCTTGGCCAGCTCCAGCTTGCGCCAGCGCGTCAGGTTGTCGGTGTCGGACAGGTCGGGAATGATGTGGTTGTGCCGGCAGGCGGCGCAGTGGGTGTCGGCCGAATCGGCCGGCAGCATCCAGTTGCAGGCGTCCAGTTCGGCGTTCGCGCAGAATTTGTAGAGCGGTTCGCTGGTGGCGAGCGCACTCCACACCCCGTCATGGTCGGTGGGGTCGATGGCCGACAGGGTTCCGACATCCGGCAGATAGCCGAGCCGGTAGCCGCAGCGTTCGCACAGCGTGTTCTCGAAATAGAGAGGCTGGTGGCAGTTCTGGCATTCGTAGAGTTTCATGGCGGGCTGTCCGGGGTCCGGGAGGCCCCCTCTCCCTTGCAAGGAGAGGGGGAAACAAGGCGATGGGTCAGGTGGATGTCTTCGCGGGGGCTTCGCCCGTCGCCGGTGCGGGCTCCGCAACCGCTTCTGCCTCGGCCGGTTCCTTCGTCTCCGCAGGCTCCACGGCCTCCGACGGCTTCGCCGTCTCAATGGTCTCCGACGGCTTCGCCGTCTCCGCGCTCTCCTCGCCGAAGGACAGGGTCGGGCTTTCGGCGACGTTGCGCAGGGCACGGGCGGCGCGGCGGAGCGCGAAGGAGGTCTTGCCGTCCGGCTCCAGCGCCAGCAGCAGCAGCGAGCGGCCGGTCACCATATAGCCCTCGCCGGTGTTGACGCGCGGCACCTCGTCCGGGTCGGGCAGGTTGGTGTCGAGCAGGCAACGCCAGACGCTGCCACCGGTCACCTCCGGCAGGGTGAACTCCACCACGTCATGGTGGGAGTTGATGACCAGCAGCAGGGTGGCGTCCATCGCCGGGCGCTTGATGCCGCTGGCTTGGCCGCGGCCGTCCAGCAGCATGCCGAGGCAGCGGGCGTTGCCGTCGTGCCAATGGCTCTCGTCCATCTCGTCGCCGGCGGGGGTCAGCCAGGTGACGTCCTTGACGTCGAACTCTGCATTGTATTCGCCCGACAGGAAACGGCCGCGGCGCAGCATGGGGAAGGACTGGCGGATCGCGATGACGCGGCGGACGAACTCGATCAGCGACTGGCCGTCCTCGTCGATGTCGTCCCAGTTCAGCCAGGCCGTTTCGTTGTCCTGGCAGTAGGCGTTGTTGTTGCCGTGCTGGGTGTTGCCGAACTCGTCGCCGGCCAGCAGCATCGGCGAACCCTGCGACAGCAGCAGCGTCGCCAGCAGGTTGCGCTTCTGCCGTTCGCGGAGCGACCTGATCTCCGGATCGTCGGTCGGCCCTTCCGCCCCATGGTTCCAGGACAGATTGTGGGAGTGGCCGTCGTTGTTGTCCTCGCCGTTCGCCTCGTTGTGCTTGTCGTTGTAGGAGACGAGGTCGTTCAGCGTGTAGCCGTCATGGGCGGTGATGAAGTTCACACTGGCCCAGGGCTTGCGCCCACGCTTGTTGAAGACGTCGCCCGAACCGCAGAGCCGCGGCGCCACCTCCGGCAGCTTGCCCTCGTCGCCCTTCCAGAAGGCGCGGACGGTGTCGCGGAACTTGTCGTTCCACTCCGCCCAGCCCGGCGGGAAGTTGCCGACCTGATAGCCGCCGGGACCGCAGTCCCACGGTTCGGCGATCAACTTGACGCTGTTGAGGATCGGGTCCTGCAAACAGCTGTCGAGGAAGCCGCCGCCCTCGTCGAAGCCATACGGTTCGCGGCCGAGGATCGTGGCGAGGTCGAAGCGGAAACCGTCGACATGCATCTCCGTCGCCCAGTAGCGGAGGCTGTCGGTCACCATCTGCAACACGCGCGGGTGGCTGAGATTGACGGTGTTCCCTGTCCCCGTCTCGTTGATGTAGTAGCGCTTCTGGTCCGGGAGCAGGCGGTAGTAGGAGGCGTTGTCGATGCCCTTGAAGGACAGGGTGGGCCCGCGCTCGTTGCCCTCGGCCGTGTGGTTGTAGACGACGTCGAGGATCACCTCCAGCCCGGCATTGTGGAGATGGGCGACCATCTCCTTGAATTCCTTGATGGTGTTGCCCGACGCGGCATAGCGCGGCTCCGGCGCGAAGAAGCCGATGGAGTTGTAGCCCCAGTAGTTGGCGAGATTCTTGTCGACCAGATGCTGGTCCTGGACGAAGGCATGGACCGGCAGCAGCTCAACCGAGGTGACGCCGAGCGACTTGATGTAGTCGACGACCTCCTTCACCGCCATGCCGCCATAGGTGCCGCGCAGGCTGTCGGGCACCGCCGGATGCAGCTTGGTGAAGCCCTTCACATGGGTTTCGTAGAAGATGGTGCGGTCCCAGGCGGTGCCGGGCTTCAGGTCGCGGCCCCAGGTGAAGGCGGGGTCGATCACCTTGCACTTGGGCATGAAGGGCGCGCTGTCGCGCTCGTCGAAGGTCAGGTCGTCGCCCGATTCCATCACATAGCCGAAATGGGCCGGGTTCCAGCGGATCTCGCCGACCAGCTCCTTGGCATAGGGGTCCAGCAGCAGCTTGTTCGCGTTGAAGCGGTGGCCGTTCTCCGGCTCGTAGGGGCCATGCACGCGGTAGCCGTAAAGCAGGCCGGGGCGGGCGTCGGGCAGATAGCCGTGCCAGATCTCGTTGGTGAATTCGGGAAGCTCGATGCGCTCAAGCTCCTCCTCGCCGCTTTCATCGAACAGACACAGTTCGACCTTGGTCGCGTTCGCGGAAAACAAGGCGAAGTTGACGCCAAGCCCGTCCCATGTCGCGCCCAGAGGAAAGGGCAATCCTTCACCGAGCCGCGTTGCCTGTTTCAGGATATTTGCCATGATCGCCCGTTTCTCCGCCTGGATCGAAAGTCATTCCCGCGTCACTGGACAGTGAGAGGCGCGGGCCGAGCCTTCAACCCAGCCGATGGGCGCTTGTTCCTTCCGGCCTCAGTCATCTCTTCGGGATAGAACGGATTCCGTGCCCGGCGGCAGAGTGCGGCGCAGCAAGGCCGCCAGATCATGCAGGCCGCGGTCGCGCGGATCGCTGCTGCGCCAGACCAGACCGATGACGCGGCCGGGCGGCCGCCCCCCTGCGGATGCCCCGTCGAAGGGACGGTAATCGACCAGCCCGCCGACGGTCGCGGTCCGGCCCTCCTCCCCCCTGGTCGCCAGCAACGGCATCAGCGTGCAGCCCGCCCCGGCCGCCACCATGTGGCGCAGGGTTTCCAGCCCGGTCGCATGCACGCCGCCGCCCCGCGCGCTGAGGCCGCAGGCGGCCAGCGCCTGATCGCGCAGGCAATGCCCCTCCTCCAGCAGCAGCAGCTCCGCCGGATCGAGATCGCCCAGCGACAGGTGGGGAGCGCCGCACAGGCGATGGCCGGCGGGGTGGGCGAGCAGGAAAGGCTCGAAGAACAGCGCTTCGGCGGCCAGCCCGTCGCCGTCCACCGGCAGGGCCAGCAGCACGGCGTCGAGCCGGCCGTCGCGCACCTCCTCCAGCAGAGTTTCGGTGCGGCCCTCCGACAGGATCAGCGTCAGGTCGGGCCATGCGTCGCGCAGTTGCGGCAGGATATGCGGGAACAGATAGGGGCCGAGCGTGTGGATCGCCGCCAGCCGCAGCCGGCCGGTCAGCGCCCCGTCCGACCCGTCGGCCAGCGCCAGCAGGCGCCGCGCCTCTTCCAGCACGACGCGGGCCTGGGCGACGATGGCCTCGCCGCGCGGGGTCAGCAGGACCTTGCGGCTGGTCCGCTCGAACAGGGAGAGGCCGAGCAACTCCTCCAGCTTGCGGATCTGGGCGCTCAGCGACGGCTGGCTGACAGCGCAGCGTTCGGCGGCCCGGCCGAAATGGCGCAGCTCGGCGACGGCGACCACATATTCCAGGTCACGCAGGGACAGGCCGGAGAGATTGCCGGAGACATTCATAGACGATGCCTATTGGTGCATTTCCTTCTATGTCTTGGATATATCGTTCAAGACGCCGGATAACCAGGGGCGAGACAATGATGCCGCTTCAGGCAACACCGCCCCAACGAGGATGACCCGGATGAGCACCCTGACCACCAGCTTCGGCCAGCCCGTTCCCGACAACCAGAATTCGCTGAGCGCCGGGCCGCGCGGTCCGCTGCTGCTCCAGGACTTCCACCTGATCGAGAAGCTGGCCCACTTCAACCGCGAACGCATTCCGGAGCGCGTGGTGCATGCCAAGGGCGCCGGCGCCTACGGCACCTTCCGCGTCACCCGCGACGTGACGGCGTGGACCAAGGCCGCCTTCCTGTCGGGCGTGGGCAAGGAGACGGGCGTCTTCCTGCGCTTCTCCACCGTCGGCGGCGAGAAGGGGTCCGCCGAAGCCGCCCGCGACCCGCGCGGCTTCGCGGTGAAGTTCTATACGGAAGAGGGCAATTACGATCTGGT
Source organism: Azospirillum sp. UENF 111221 (assembly GCF_058780625.1). Classification (NCBI taxonomy): domain Bacteria; kingdom Pseudomonadati; phylum Pseudomonadota; class Alphaproteobacteria; order Rhodospirillales; family Azospirillaceae; genus Azospirillum; species Azospirillum sp. UENF 111221. The sequence goes on along the minus strand of NZ_JBSNCH010000003.1, from coordinate 224,877 downwards.
CGGCAACAACACGCCGGTCTTCTTCCTGCGCGATCCGCTGAAGTTCCCGGACTTCATCCACACCCAGAAGCGCAACCCGGCCACCAACCTGAAGGATCCCACCGCGATGTGGGACTTCTTCTCCCTGTCGCCGGAGACCATGCACCAGTTGACCATCCTGTTCAGCGACCGCGGCACCCCACGCGGCTATCGCCACATGGACGGCTTCGGCAGCCACACCTTCTCGTGGATCAACGCGGCGAACGAACGCTTCTGGGTCAAGTACCACTTCAAGACCCGCCAGGGCATCCAGAACCTGACCGCCGGGCAGGCGGAGACCATGAGCGGCATCGACCCCGACCACGCCACCCGCGACCTGTACGCCGCCATCGAGGACGGCGACTTCCCGGCCTGGACCGTATCGGTGCAGATCATGCCGGAGGTCGAGGCCGACGCCTACCGCATCAACCCGTTCGACCTGACCAAGGTGTGGCCGCATGCCGACTACCCGCTGGTCGAAATCGGCGAGCTGGTGCTGAACCGCAACCCGGAGAATTTCTTCGCCGAGACCGAGCAGTCGGCTTTCAGCCCGGCCAGCGTGGTGCCCGGCATCTCCTTCAGCCCGGACAAGATGCTGCAGGGCCGGCTGTTCGCCTATGCCGACGCCCATCGCTACCGGCTGGGCGGCAACTATGCCACCATCCCGGTGAACAAGCCGCAGGGCTGCCCGGTCCACAACTACCAGCGCGACGGCGCCATGCGCACCGACGGCAACGGCGGCGGCCGGCCGAACTACGAGCCGAACAGCTTCGGCGGTCCGACCCAGACCGGCGTGGCGAGCGAGCCGCCGCTGCGCATCAGCGGCGACGCCGCCCACTACGACCACCGCGAGGGCAACGACGACTATGCCCAGGCAGGAGCCCTGTTCCGCCTGATCGGCGGGCAAGCGCAGGACCGTCTGATGGACAACATCGCCGGCAGCCTGCGCAACGCCCCGCTGAACATCCAGCAGCGCCAGCTGAACCATTTCCTGGCCGCCGACCCCGCTTATGGCGAGGGCGTGGCCAAGCGGCTGGGCCTGACCGTGGCGCAGTCCGCCGAATAACCCGATTGTAAGGTGAGTTTCCCGGCCCTTTCGCTGCGTCGCGCAAGGGCCGGCTTCGAGATGCCGCGCCTGCCCCCGCGGGCGCCGGCATGATTGCCGGCATCCTGCCGCGAATTTCCCCCGACTGACTTGCAGCCCTCTTCCCGGCGACCGGGAGGGAGCTTTTTCTGTGAAGACCGCCCGCCGACCGGCTGTGCGCTATGCCGCCCGGACATTGTCGAGGAAGCCCTTGACCTCGGCCGCCAGGACCTCCGCCTGATGCGACAGTTCCTGGGCTGCACCGAGGACCTGTGCCGCCGCCGCCCCGGTTTCATTGGCAGCCTCGCGAACACTGACGATGTGCGAGGACACCTCCTGCGTTCCGACGGCCGCCTGCTGGACATTGCGCGAGATTTCCTGCGTGGCGGTGCCTTGTTCCTCAACCGCCGCAGCGATCGCCGAGGCGATCTCACTGATCTCGCCGATCACCCCGCCGATCCCCTTGATGGCGTCGACGGCGCCATCCGAATCCTGCTGCATCTGGGAAATCTGCTGCCTGATCTCCTCCGTCGCCCGCGCGGTCTGGGTGGCGAGCGCCTTGACTTCGGAAGCCACCACGGCGAAGCCCTTCCCGGCTTCACCGGCCCTTGCCGCCTCGATGGTCGCGTTCAAGGCCAGGAGATTGGTCTGGCTCGCGATATCCTGGATCAGATCCACGACCTGCCCGATCCGCTTCGCGCTGTCGGCCAGCTTGCGCACGGCTTCGTCGGTCTGCCTCGCATCGGTCACGGCATTGCCCGCCACGCTTTGCGACTGCGACGCCTGGCTGCCGATTTCGGTGATGGAGGCGGCAAGCTCCTCGGTCGCCGCCGCCACCGTCTGGACATTGGCGGACGTCTGCTCAGAGGCCGCGGCCACCGCGGCGGATTGCCGGTTCGTCTGCTCCGCGGTGGTTGACATCGACCCTGCGGACGCCTCCATTTCCGTCGCCGCCGAGGATACGGCCCCGACCAGACGGCCGACCCTCTCCTCGAAACGGTCGGCAAGGTCGAGCATCGCCGCCCGCCGGTCCTCCTGCGCCCGCTGCTTCAGAATCTCCTGCTCGGCCCGCAGCGCCTCGGTTCTCGATCATGCCGCGGCGGAAAACCTCGAGCGCGTCCGCCATGGCGCCGATCTCGTCGCGGCGCCCGATCCCGGAAACGCGGATATCGGTGTTCCCCCTGGCGAGGTCGCCCATCGACTCGGTCATCCCCTGGATGGGACGCGCAATACCCCGGTTCACCAGCCAGGCAACGCCGAGCGCCACCGCGAGCACCGCCAATCCGATCAGGATCGCCGAGGTCCGCGCTTCCACAATTTCCGTGTCGAACGCGCTCCGGTCCATCGCGATGGTGTAGAAACCGATGGCGGTTCCGCGATAGTCGCGGACGGGAGCGAGCCGGACGGCATAATTGGCGCCGCCGAGCTGGTAGGTTTGCACTTCCGATTCCCGGATCAGCGCGTCCTTCATCCGGTCCTGGCCGAGGGCGAGCGCCTCGCGGAAGGTCGAGGCGAAGGTTTCGAAGCCTCCGTCCTTCACGGTATGGAACGCGACCTCGGCACCGGTCTCCTTGTGGAACGCCTCGAAAAACGGCTTGCCGAAGGAAAGGCCGACCTCGAAGGAGCCGATCTGGGCACCCTGGCTGACCATCGGCACGACGCCGCGGATGCCAAGGCCTTCCACGCCGTTCTCCAGCCCGAAGACCGGCTTGTGGGTCCTGTTCACCTCGACCACGGTGAAGCGGAACGAGGACAGGTCATCGCCGAATTTCTCCGGTCGATGAACCCGCAGGAACGATACCGATGCCGGTGTGTGGAACTGCATCTGGGTGATGCCGTGCTGTTCCTTGAGATCCTTGAACCCCTGCACGAGCATGCCCGCAAGACGGTTGCGGTCCTGAGCGGCGAACGCAGCCTGGATTTCCCCGTTCCCCGCCAGCGCCTGGGCAAGGGTCAGGGCACGCCGGGCCTCGCTCGCGACATTTGCATCCAGGAATTCCTGCAACGTCTTCAGTTGATTGTCGGCGGCATGTTCGACGAGCAGGCGGCTGAGCCACAAGTTGCTGAGTGTGGTCGCACCGACCGCCAGCACGACGCTTCCCGCCAGAGCAACCGCCAAACGGGCACCGATCTTCATTCCGCGGAACATGGTCGCTCTCCTGGGTGTACCGCAGGATCGGGTAGAGCTGCCCTGGCCTTCGCCCGGCCATACCGTCTCTGCATACCATAATAGTATGCTACGGCCGGAAATAATGAAGAAAGCCCTAACTGTATTTGGGGAGTGACCACAGCTTCACAGGAACGCTCGGTCCTGCTCCGGCAACATCTTGATCAGAGGCAGTATTAGTGGCGCATCATGTGCACAGATCTTCAGCACTTGTGCCCAAAGCGACGCCGGAAACCATGCCCCTATCCCGAGTTCCTCTGGCGGACCACCCGACGTCTTGCCTCTCCCGGGAAAGCCAAATGCCCTGCCCTCCCCCACCCAAACGGTGTGGCCCCCGCTTGGGGGCAGACAAAGCGGCGGTCGGCGTCCTAAAGTCCGCCTTCGGCGCGACAGCTTCGATGACGGAATGGGACGGGACCGCGACACCGACAGACCCAATGGGGAGCAATCCGGCGGGGAACGATCCACCAGCGCCTTGACCGGCAAGGGGCTGGACACCCTGCTGGCGGCGGCGGAGACGCTGCCGCATGCGCCGGAAGATGCGTGGCGGCTCGACCTGCTGCGGGTGGCGCTGCGCATCGCCCGCTCCACCGAGGACATCGCCGACCTGGAACGCGCCAACCTCGCCTTCAAGGCGCTGCCGCGCCGGCTGCGCAACCCGCTGGTCGACCGCGCCGCCATGCTGGCCCGGCGCGAGGCGGAGCGCGCCCAGATGACCGAGGAGCCGGAGGACGCGCCGAAGCCCGGCGGGCTGCTGGGCGGGCTGTTCGGGCGCGGCGGCGGCCGGCCGAGCCGGAAGACCGCCAAGGAGCGGCTGATGCGCGAACTCGCCACCCGCCGCGATCCGGACGACGATCGCGAAAGCTGAGGGCCGCGAGAGTTGATGGCCTGAAAATCCGGTGATGGAAATCCCGCCATAGGCCGCACCGGACGGCAGATGCCCGGACGGCCGCTTGCGCGTCCGAAGGACTGGAATGCCCCTCCCCCTCCGCGCTCTCCGGCCGCGTCGAAGGTCACAGCTGGGACGGTTTACGGCGGGCCGGGAATGTGCAAATGTCCTTACCTCCAAATCGGGCTTATCCAAAAGATTGAACTGAACGATGACCGGGGGTTCCGTGCGTCGCCTGAAGCCGTTGCTGACCTGTGCCGCCCTGACCGCGCTGCTGAGCGCCTGCGCCAGCGGGGGCGGCTCGCATCGCGTTGCCTCTCCGGAGGAAGTCGACGCCCATGTCGCGGAAGCCTCCAAGCGGTTCGACATGCCGGAGCTGTGGATCCGCGAGGTGATCCGCCAGGAGAGCGGCGGGCGCACCACCGTCAACGGCAAACCCATCGTCAGCAAGGCCGGCGCCATGGGCCTGATGCAGGTGATGCCCGCGACCTATGACGAGATGCGGCGCAAGCACAATCTGGGCTCCGACCCCTTCGATCCGCATGACAACATCATCGCCGGCACCGCCTACCTGCGCGAGATGTACAATCTGTTCGGCGCACCGGGCTTCCTCGGCGCCTACAATTGCGGTCCCGGCTGCTACGGCGACTATCTGGCCGGCAAGCGCACCTTGCCGGGCGAGACCAAGCGCTACATCGCGTCGGTCGGGCCGCGGCTGAACCGCACCCCGGCCCCCAACGGCGCCGACATCGTGCTGGTCAGCGCGCCGCCGGTCACCTCGTCCGATTCGCCGCCGGATTACGGCTCGCCCTACGCCCGGCCGTCCTCCTCCTATTCGGCGCCCGTCAATCCGGCGCCATCCTACACGCCGCCCGCCAGCAGCCGGCCGGCAGCCAGCCGCCCACCGATCGCGGTGGCGGCCCTGCCCGCTCCGGCACCGGCACCGACAGTCCGCGTGGTGGCACCCGACACCTCCACCCCCGATGCTCCGGCACCGCGGCCGGTGGCGACGATGGCGGGGGCGGCAACCGCCGGCGGTGGGGTGTGGACGGTGCAGCTCGGCGCCTTCCGCTCGCCCGACGACAGCCAGCGCGTGATCGACCGCGCCCGCAGCTCGGTGCCGGCGCTGTCGCGCTCGCAGCGGATCGTGCAGGCGGTGGACACCCAGACCGGGCCGCTCTACCGCGCCCGCCTGTCCGGCCTGTCGCAGCAGGACGCGGCCAACGCCTGCAACGGGCTGGTCAACCAGGGCATGGCCTGCTTCGTGGTGGCGCCGGGGGCCTGACCGGCCCCCGCCCCCTCGGCCCTGTTGCCGCTCAGCCTTCGCTGACGCGGCGGCAGCGTCGCTTGATCAGGGCCAGCGCCTCGTCCGCACGGTCGCCGCTCAGGTCGAACGACCGTTCGTCCAGCAGCACGCCGTCGGAGTTGTAGGCGCGCAGTTGCAGGCCGTCCGGCCCCTCGCTCACCGTCACGTCGAGGACGCCGTCGCCGGTCTCGTTGCCGGCGATGTCGAGGAAGTCGTTGACCTCGTCGAAGTTGGCATCCACATCGTCCGGCCAGACGCCTTCGGCGGTGAAGTCCAGCAGGTCGTTCAGACCGCCGACCGGCTCGCAGCGCTTGACCCGCGGGTCGGCGGCGCCGACCGCCTCGGCGAAGGCGGCCATCGACTGACGGATGCGCTCCTGCTCGATGGGATCGATCTCCATCTCCTGGCCCTCGCCGGTGAAGCCGAGGTTGAGCGGGTCGGGCATCGCCTCGCCATCCTGCACGGCATCCTCCTCGATCACCAGACCGACCACGCCGACGAGGCGGACGCCGGCGTCATCGGGAGATGCCACCAGATCCTGTTCGCGCACGAAGGCCTCCGCCGCCTCCGTCGAATCGATCAGGCGGCGCAGCAGGGTGCGGCGGTCGGCGGCCTCAAGGTAGGAGAGCGGTTCCGGGTCGAGCCACAGCGGCAGCAGGCGCATGTCGGACGCCTTCTCCAGCAGCCCGGCCGAATCCAGCGCGCGTTCGATGGTGTCGACCGACGGCGGCTCGTCCAGCCGGCCATCGACCTCCAGCGCCAGCCAGAACAGGGTCGACAGGGTCGGGTCGCCCTGCTCGTCGGTGCTCTGCGCCGTTTCCGAGAAGGCCTCGACCTCGTCCATGAAGTCGTAGCTCTCCTCCTCGCGCAGCTTGCCCACCGCGGCCTCGATCACGCCCTGGCGGTTGCCGTCCAGAACCTCGTCCAGCAGCGCGCCGAAGCGCTCGTCGTTGTTGCGCCACAGCCGGACCAGCCGGTCGGCCGGCGTCCCGCTGAACTGGCCGCCCTTGCCGTTGACTCCGTCCTTTTTCGCCATGATGCGCCCGTTCCTTTCTGAATTCACTCGTCCGGTCGGCGAGACCATAGGAGCGCCGCGCCGTCCTGTCGACCGCGATATGGTGACGGAATACCCGGCGGAGGGTGGTGCCCCCGACATCGCCCCAGCGACGATTGGCCCCTTCCCCGCCGACGGGAAAGGGGTAGGATTCCGGCACTCTCCATTCGGGTGATCCGCCATGGCCGAACGTCCGGTTTTTCCCAAAGATTTCCTGTGGGGCGCCTCCACCTCCGCCTACCAGATCGAAGGCGGGGCCGAGGCCGACGGGCGGGCACCCAGCATCTGGGACAGTTTCTGCAAGCTGAAGGGCCGGGTCGACAACGGCGACAGCGGCGATGTCGCCTGCGACCATTACCACCGGATGCCGCAGGACGTCGATCTGATGGCGGAGCTGGGCTTGCAGGCCTACCGTTTCTCCGTCTCCTGGCCGCGGGTGCTGCCGCGCGGGCGCGGGGCGCCGAACGGCAAGGGGCTGGAGTTCTACGACCGGCTGATCGACCGGCTGCTGGACAGGGGCATCGAGCCCTGGCTCTGCCTCTACCACTGGGATCTGCCGCAGGCCTTGCAGGACATGGGCGGCTGGGCCAGCCGCGACAGCATCGGCTGGTTCGAGGATTATGCGGCGCTCTGCGCCCGGCGCTACGGCGACCGGGTCAAGCGCTGGGCCACCTTCAACGAGTTCTCGGTCTTCACCCTGTTCGGTTGGGCCTTCGGCTGGGGGGCGCCCAGCATCGCCGACCGCGCCACCCATCTGAAGGTGATCCACCACGTCAACCTCGCCCACGGCGCCGGGGTCGACGTGCTGCGGACGCTGGTGCCGGATGCCTCCATCGGCGCGGTGCACAGCGTCCAGCCGATGCGGCCGGAGACCGACCGGCCGGAGGATGTCGAGGCGGCGGCCCTGTTCGACGAGCATTGGAACCGCGCCTTCCCCGACGCGCAGCTGCTGGCCCATTACCCACGCCGCATCGCCGACGCCATCGAACCGTACGTGCAGCCCGGCGACATGGCGCGCATCGCCCGGCCGGTGGACTGGTTCGGGCTGAACCACTATGCACCGGTTTACGGCCGGCGGGACGACAGCCTGATCTGGGGTTTCGGCTTCGGCTCGCCGCCGACGGGAATGAAGCGGACGGCCATCGACTGGCCCTTTGACCCCGGCTGTTTCCGCGACACGCTGCTCGACCTGACGCGGCGCTACCGGCTGCCGATCTATGTGACGGAGAACGGCTACGGCACCAAGGCGGCGGAGACACCCGACGCCGAGGGCCGCGTGGTCGATACCGAGCGGCTGTCCTACCTCCAGGCCTACATCGCGGCGATGGCGGAGGCGAAGCGGCGGGGCGCCGATGTGCAGGGATATTTCGTCTGGTCGCTGCTGGACAATTTCGAATGGGGCGGTGGCTACGGCACGCGGTTCGGCATCGTCCGGGTCGATTTCGAAACCCAGGCGCGGATCCCGAAGGAATCCGCGCGCTGGTATTCGGATTTGATCCGGGGGGCGTGACCGCCCCCCTCCCCGCCTTACTTCAGAAACGGCAGGTTCAGCCCCTGCTCCTTGGCGCACTCGATGGCGATGTCATAGCCGGCGTCGGCATGGCGCATCACGCCGGTGGCCGGGTCGTTCCACAACACGCGCTCGACCCGCTTGGCCGCCGCGTCGCTGCCGTCGCAGACGATGACCATGCCCGAATGCTGCGAGAAGCCCATGCCAACGCCGCCGCCATGGTGCAGGCTGACCCAGGTCGCCCCGCTGGCGGTGTTCAGCAGGGCGTTCAGCAGCGGCCAGTCCGACACGGCGTCGGTGCCGTCCTTCATCGCCTCGGTCTCGCGGTTCGGGCTGGCGACCGAGCCGCTGTCGAGATGGTCGCGGCCGATGACGATGGGGGCCTTCAGCTCGCCCGACTTCACCATCTCGTTGAAGGCGAGGCCGAGGCGGTGGCGCTGCCCGAGCCCCACCCAGCAGATGCGCGCCGGCAGGCCCTGGAACTGGATGCGCTTGGCCGCCATGTCGAGCCAGTTGTGCAGGTGCGGATCGTCGGGGATCAGCTCCTTCACCTTGGCGTCGGTCTTGCGGATGTCCTCCGGATCGCCCGACAGGGCCGCCCAGCGGAAGGGACCGATGCCGCGGCAGAACAGCGGACGGATGTAGGCGGGGACGAAGCCGGGGAAGTCGAAGGCGTTCTCCAGCCCCTCCTCCTTCGCCATCTGGCGGATGTTGTTGCCGTAATCGACGGTCGGGATGCCCATGGCGTGGAAGGCCAGCATGGCTTCCACCTGCACCCGCATCGACTTGCGGGCGGCAGCGGCGACGGCGGTGGGCTGGCTTTCGCGGGCGCTCTCCCACTCCTCCAGCGTCCAGCCCTGCGGCAGGTAGCCGTTCACCGGATCATGGGCGGAGGTCTGGTCGGTGACGATGTGCGGCCGGGCCTTGATGTCGGTGCCGGCGCGGCGCGCCAGTTCCGGGAAGACGTCGGCGGCGTTGCCGAGCAGGCCGACGGAGATCGCCTCGCCCTTGGCACAGGCCTCGTTGATCCAGGCCAGCGCCTCGTCCAGGTCGGCGGTGTGGCGGTCGAGATAGCCGGTGCGGATGCGCATCTCGATGCTGCTGGGGCGGCATTCGACCGCCAGCATGCAGGCGCCGGCCATGGTGGCGGCCAGCGGCTGCGCCCCGCCCATGCCGCCCAGGCCGCCGGTCAGGATCCATTTGCCCTTCAGGTCGCCGTTGTAGTGCTGGCGCCCGGCCTCGACGAAGGTCTCGTAGGTGCCCTGCACGATGCCCTGGCTGCCGATGTAAATCCAGCTGCCGGCGGTCATCTGGCCGTACATCGCCAGACCCTTGCGGTCCAGCTCGTTGAAATGCTCCCAGGTCGCCCAGCGCGGCACGAGGTTGGAGTTGGCGATCAGCACGCGCGGCGCGTCGGCATGGGTGCGGAAGACGCCGACCGGCTTGCCCGACTGGACCAGCAGGGTCTCGTCGTCGTTCAGCGTCTTCAGCGCCGAGACGATGCGGTCGAAGCTCTCCCAATCGCGGGCGGCGCGGCCGATGCCGCCATAGACGACCAGCTCCTGCGGCCGTTCCGCCACGTCGGGGTCGAGGTTGTTCATCAGCATGCGCATCGGCGCCTCGGCGAGCCAGCTCTTGCAGCTCAGTTCGGGGCCGTGCGGGGCACGGATGACGCGCTGGTTGTCGAGGCGGGATGACATCGGTGGATGGCTCCTGGTGGGAGGGATGTGCGTTTCTAGGGTCGGTTCTTGCTAATGGGGCGGCAGCTGGAACCGCGCCCCCAGCCGGTACCGGCTGCCGGGATGGACCAGCATCGCCACCGTCACCACCCGACCCTGGACCCAGGTGCGGCGGGTCACGCGCAGGCAGGGCTCGGTGACGGGGATGTCGAGCAGGCGGGCGATCTCCGCCGTCGGCGACACCGCTTCGATGACGTGTTCCACCTGGGGCGAGGATTCCAGCCGGATCAGGTACTCGCCCGGCGTCTGGCGGGTGAAGTCCTGGTCGATATAGTCGGGTGCCACCGCCGGGTTGACCCAGCGTTCCTCCAGTTGGACCGGCACGTCGCTTTCGCTGTGGACGACGATGGAATGGAACAGCCTCGCCCCGACCGGCAGGTTGAAGCGGCGCGCCAGCCCGGCATCGGCGGCAACCGCGAGCAATCGCTCCACCCGGCAGGCATGGACGTTGCCGCGTTCGGCGATCTCGTCGGCGATGCTGCGCAGCTCCACCACGTCGGTGCTGGGCGGCCGTTCGGCGACGAAGGTGCCAAGCCCCTGGACGCGGGTCAGCAACCCCTCGTCGGTCAGGTCGCGCAGCGCGCGATGGACCGTCATGCGGCTGACCGAGAATTCCTCCAGCAGCTTATGCTCCGACGGGATCTGGAAGCCTTCGGGCCAGTCACCGGAGCTGATCCGGCGGCGGATGGCCTCCTTGATCTGGGCATAGCGCGGCTGGGCGGTGGAGATGGTGTCGCTCATGCGGCCCCCGCTTCGACGTGCGGCTTGCGGACCACCCCGCCATTGACCACCGCCATGCAGGGGTTGAGGCCGATGGCATAGGCCAGTTCCGCCGGATGCTCGATGCGCCAGACCGCCAGATCGGCGCGTTTGCCCGGCGCGATCACCCCACGGTCGTCCAGCCCCAGCGCCTTGGCCGCATGACGGGTGATGCCGGCCAGCGCCTCCGCCGGGGTCAGGCGGAAGAAGGTGCAGCCCATCGACAGCATCAGCAGCAGCGAGGTCACCGGCGAGGTGCCGGGGTTGTTGTCGGTGGACAGCGCCATCGGCACGCCATGGCGGCGCAGCAGCTCGATGGGCGGCATCTTGGTCTCGCGCAGAGCGTAGAAGGCGCCGGGCAGCAGAACCGCGACCGTGCCGGCCTTGGCCATCGCGGCGACGCCCTCTTCATCGAGATGTTCGATGTGGTCGGCCGACAGCCCGCCGAACTCCGCCACCAGCCGGGCGCCGCCGAGATTGCTGAGCTGCTCGGCATGCAGCTTCACCGGCAGGCCGAGCCGCTTCGCCGTCTCGAACACCCGGCGCGTCTGGGCGACGGAGAAGCCGATCCCTTCGCAGAAGGCGTCCACCGCATCGGCGAGGCCCGCTTCGGCGATAGCCGGCAGCGTCTCGGTGCAGATGCGGTCGATGTAGCCGTCCGCATTCCCCTTGAATTCCGGCGGCAGGGCGTGGGCGCCGAGATATGTCGTCCGCACCTCCACCGGGCGGACCTGGGCCAGCCGGCGGGCGACGCACAGCATGCGCGTCTCTGGTTTCGGTGTCGAGGCCATAGCCGGACTTGACCTCCACCGTCGTCACGCCCTCGGCCAGCAGGCTGTCCAGCCGCGGCAGGCTGGCGGCGAGAAGCTGGTCCTCGCTGGCGGCGCGGGTGGCGGTGACGGTGGACAGGATGCCGCCGCCGGCCCGCGCGATCTCCTCATAGCTGGCGCCGTTCAGCCGCATCTCGAACTCGCGGGCGCGGTTGCCGCCATAGACGAGGTGGGTGTGGCAGTCGATCAGGCCGGGTGTCATCCAGCCGCCCTGCCCCGACTGCACCTCGGTCGCCAGATCCTCCGGTGCGCCGGTCAGCTCGGTGCGCGGCCCAACATAAGCGATGCGGCCGTCCTTGATGCCCACCGCCGCGTCGGCGATGGCGCCATAGCCTTCCCCGTCGTTCATCGTCGCAACGGACAGGTCGATCCACAGGGAATTCCCACGGCGCACTGGTCGGCATCGGTTCGGCTCCTTCCTACAAGTTCGTGCAGCAACCCTCTTGGCATCAGGTTGCCTATACTTGTATAGTGTTGTCTATAATAGCGAGGGCGCCCTCATGAGCAACCTGTTTTTTGCCTCGGCGCTGCTGCCGGACGGCTGGGCGGAGGATGTGCTGGTCACGGTGGACGGCCGGGGCCGGATCGTTACGGCGACGCCCGGTTCCGCCTGCCCGGCCGATGCGGAGCGCTTTGCCGGGGCGGCGGTCGCCGGCATCGCCAATTTGCACTCCCACGCCCACCAGCGCGCCATCGCCGGGATGGGCGAATCCTCCGGCGAGGGCTCGGACAGCTTCTGGAGCTGGCGCGATGTGATGTACCGGGCGCTCGACCGCATGGAGCCGGAGGATTTCGAGGCGGTCGCCGCCCAGCTCTATGTGGAGACGCTGAAGGCCGGCTTCACCGCCATCGCCGAATTCCATTACCTGCACCACGACCGCGACGGCAGCGCCTATGCCGACCCGGCGGAGATGAGCCACCGCGCCATCGCCGCCGCAAGGACCGCCGGTCTGCCGATTGCGCTGCTGCCGGTGCTCTACAACGCGTCGGGCTTCGGCGGCACGCCGCCGACCTCCGGGCAACGCCGCTTCATCCATGACGGGGCAGGGTTCGACCGGCTGACCACGGCCCTGCGCCGCAGCTATGGCGACGCTGACGACGTGCAACTCGGCATCGCCCCGCATTCGCTGCGCGCCGTCCCCGACGAACTCCTGACCGAGACCGTCGCCGCCAACCCGCAAGGCCCGATCCACATCCACATCGCCGAGCAGCGCCGGGAGGTCGAGGACTGCGTCGCCTACCGCAGCCGACGCCCGGTGGAGCATCTGCTCGACACCCAGCCGGTCGATGGCCGCTGGTGCCTGATCCACGCCACCCACATGAATGACGCCGAGGTGGCGGGCGTCGCCGCCAGCGGCGCCATCGCCGGTCTGTGCCTGACAACCGAGGCCAATCTCGGCGACGGCTTCTTCGCCGCCCAATCCTATATGGCCCAGGGCGGGCGCTGGGGCATCGGCTCCGACAGCCACATCTCCGTCAGCCCGGTGGAGGAACTGCGCTGGCTGGAGTACGGCGCGCGGCTGACCAGCGAACGGCGCACCGTGCTGGCCGGCGGCCCCCGCCGCTCCACCGCCCGCCGGCTGGTCGAGGATGCCCAGGCCGGCGGCGCGCAGGCGACCGGCTTCGAGGCCGGGCGCATCGCCGCGGGCTTGCGCGCCGACATCGTCGTGCTCGACACCGACCACCCGCTACTGGCGGCGCAAATGGTATCCGGCGGCGACGCGCTGCTGGATGGCTGGATTTTCGCCGGAAACACTCCCCCTCGTCCGGGACGTGCTGATCGCCGGACGCGCCGTCGTCCGCGACCGCCGCCACCCGCGCGAGGACGAAATCGCCGAACGCTTCAAAAAGACACTTGGGAGACTTCTGGGATGAGCGAGACCATCACTCTGGTTCCGGGCGCGCTGTCGCTCGACACGCTGCGCAGCATCTACCGCGACCGTCCGGCCCTGACGCTCGACCCGGCGGCCTATCCGCGGATGGAACGCTCGCGCGCCCTGATCGACCGGATCGCCGGCGGCGACGAGGCGGTCTACGGCGTCAACACCGGCTTCGGCAAGCTCGCCCACACCCACATCGCGGCCAGCGATCTGGAAAAGCTCCAACGCAACCTGATCCTGTCGCATGCCACCGGCGTCGGTGCCCCGCTGGCCGATGGCGTGGTGCGGCTGATCCTGGTCATCAAGGCGGTCAGCCTCGCCGTCGGCGCCTCGGGCGTCCGGCCGGCGCTGGTCGACGCGCTGCTGAAGCTCTATGAGGCCGACGTGCTGCCGGTGGTGCCGGGCAAGGGCTCCGTCGGCGCCTCGGGCGATCTGGCGCCGCTGGCCCATCTCTGCGGCGTGCTGCTCGGCATCGGCCATGTCCGGGTGAAGGGCGAGACGCTGCCGGCGGAAGAGGGTCTGCGCATCGCCGGGCTGCCGGTCTTCGACCTGAAGGCCAAGGAGGGTCTCGCCCTTATCAATGGCACACAGGTCTCGACCGGTCTGGCGCTCGCCGGCCTGTTCGAGATCGAGCGCACCTTCAAGGCGGCGCTGGTCGCCGGCTCCCTATCGGTCGAGGCCGTGATGGGCAGCCATCGTCCGTTCGACGCCCGCATCAGCGCGCTGCGCGGCCAGCCCGGCCAGATCGCCGTTGCCGCCGCCTTCCGCGACATGCTGGCCGGCAGCGAGCTGAACGCCAGCCACCAGGGCCCCGACTGCCACCGGGTACAGGATCCCTACAGCCTGCGCTGCCAGCCGCAGGTGATGGGCGCCGTGCTCGACCAGATGCGGCAGGCCGCGCGCACCCTGGTGATCGAGGCCAACGGCGTCACCGACAACCCGCTGGTGCTGGTCGACACCGACGAGGTGCTGTCCGGCGGCAACTTCCATGCGGAACCTGTGGCGATGGCCGCCGACCAGCTCGCCATCGCCGCGTCGGAGATCGGTGCGCTCGCCGAACGCCGCATCGCCATGCTGATCGACACCACCATCAGCGGCCTGCCGCCCTTCCTGGTCGCCGAACCGGGGCTGAACTCCGGCTTCATGATCGCCCATGTCACCGCCGCCGCGCTGGCGTCGGAGAACAAGACGCTCGCCCACCCGGCAAGCGTCGACAGCCTGCCGACCTCCGCCAACCAGGAGGACCATGTCAGCATGGCGACCTTCGCGGCGCGCCGGCTGGGCGACATCGCCGGCAATGTCGCCGACATCGTCGGTATAGAGCTTTTGGCCGCGATTCAGGGTCTGGAGTTCCATCGCCCGCTGAAGACCACGGAGCGGCTGGAGCAGGCCATCGCCACCATCCGTGCCCAGGTGCCGCGTTACGAGGTCGACCGTTACTTCGCCCCGGATCTCGGCCGCCATCGGTACCCTGGTGCGCGACGGGTCGCTCGACCATCTGATGCCGGTATCCCTGGAGACCGCACAATGACCGACACCATCTTCGATCTGGAGCGAGGCGACGGGCCGCTGGTCATCAGCATGCCCCATTGCGGCACGGACCTTTTCCCAGGTCTGGCCGAGCGGCTGACGGACGAGGCGCTGACCCTGCGCGACACCGACTGGCACATCCCGCGCCTGTACGGCTTCGCCAAGGACATGGGCGCCACGCTGCTCAGCGCCCGCTATTCCCGCTATGTCGTCGACCTCAACCGCGCCTCGACCGGCGAGAGCCTCTATCCCGGACAGGCGACCACCGGCCTCTGCCCGGACGTGATGTTCGACGGCACGCCGCTCTACCGCGACGGCCAAGCCCCCGACGAGGCCGAAGTGGCGCAGCGGGTCGAGGCCTATTGGCACCCCTACCACGATGCGCTGGCGGCGGAGCTGGAGCGGGTGAAGGCACGGCATGGCTTCGCCCTGCTCTATGACGCCCATTCGATCCGCAGCCATGTGCCGCGGCTGTTCGACGGACGCCTGCCCGACCTCAATCTGGGAACGGCGCGCGGCGCCAGCATCGATCCGCAGCTGGCCGCCCAGGTCGTCGCGGCGATGGAGAGCGCCGCGGCGGCGGAAGGCTTGACCTGCGTCACCAACGGCCGCTTCGTCGGCGGCCACATCACCCGCGCTTATGGCCAGCCGGCGAACGGCGTCCACGCCATCCAGATGGAACTGGCGCAGGACCGCTACATGGACGAGGAGGCGCCGCCCTTCGCCTATCGCCCGGACCGGGCTTCAAGCCTGCAGCGGGTGCTGACCGCACTGCTGAACGCCTTCGCCGGCTGGCGGCCAGCACAGGGCTGACAGAAGCCGACAGGCACGTGGGGGCGGGGAACCGCCCCCGCATCCGCCGCGTTCCCCTGCTGCGCCGGTTTTCGCGGCGCGGCATGCAGGGGACCGGCGTTGAGCGACATCATCCAACAGAATGTTGAGCAGGGCGGCATCGAGAATCCGGGCGGCGGCATCGGCTATGGCGGGCGGCCCGCACCGGCGGTGCTTCAGCCGGCTCTGACGGCGGTCGATGCGCTCGACGCCCAGGTCCACGACATCGTCACCTGCGATCCGGGACCGATGAGCCGGGTGCTGGCAAGCGCGGGCCATTACGTCATAAAGCGGCCGGTCCTGATCCCCAGCTTCGCCATCGCCGGACTTGTCGGACTGCTGACCGGACAGGAGGATCTGCGCCGCGCCGGCAGTGTCGGCGTCCTCGGGCTGGTGGCGACGGCGACGGCCAGCCGCTCCATCAAGCGCTACGTCAAGCGCCGCCGTCCCGACGAATGCGAGCCGCGGCAGCGGCCGGGCAAGAAGATCAGCGCCCGCTCGCTACCGTCCGGCCATGCGGGAAGCGCCTTCGCCGCCGCGACCGCGCTCGCCACGGTCAGCCGGTCGCCGGCACAAAGCCTGATGATCTACGGCGCCGCTGCGGCGATGGCCAGCGGCCGGGTGGTCAAGCACCGCCATTGGGCGTCCGACGTGCTGGCCGGCGCCCTGCTGGGGACCGCCATCACGCTGGTGGCGCGCCGCCTGCTGGCACGCTGAGCGGCTATTTCTTCGGCAGCGGCAGGCTGGCCTGTTCGGCCTTCGCCGGATCGGCCAGCCGCTTGGCGCGCTTGTTGCGCATTTCCGCCACCTCGCCGGCCTTCAACGGCACGAAGCCGTCGGGCCGCATGGCGTTGCCGACGATCTGCTTGAGCAGGTCGATGTTGGTGATCTGCACCCGGCGGCCGCGGCGGACCTGATCGAGGAACTTCTGCGACGGCGTCAGCACATAGTCGATGGCGTCGATGCGCTTGCCGACCTTGGTGTATTCCTTGTCGGCGATGTCGAGGATGCCCTCGTCCACCAGGGCGTCTACCGCGGAGGTCACCACGCGCAAGGTGTCGCGGCGGCGCGACCACTCGTTCATGCCGCTGTTCTTGATGATCTCGTCGGCGCTGATCGACACCGGCTTCGCCTCGTCGTCGGC
Source organism: Azospirillum sp. UENF 111221 (assembly GCF_058780625.1). Taxonomy (NCBI): domain Bacteria; kingdom Pseudomonadati; phylum Pseudomonadota; class Alphaproteobacteria; order Rhodospirillales; family Azospirillaceae; genus Azospirillum; species Azospirillum sp. UENF 111221. The sequence continues at coordinate 208,136 of NZ_JBSNCH010000003.1, read as the reverse complement.
GGTGTCGTACTCGATGGACAGGCGGTTGTAGAGCCAGCGCGACACCGGCGACTTCAGCTTCATCAGCCAGGCGTAGGAGACCGGCTTGAACTCCAGGTCGCGGATGGCGGCGGAGACCAGCGGGTTGAACTCCAGATAGGTCTCCTCGACCCCACCGTCCTCATCGACCAGATCGGGGCGCGAGCGGATCGCCAGCACCGGGAAGGCGGTCGATTCCAGCAGGTTCTGCCCGCGGCTCTTCTTGCCCGGCTCGGCGCTGCCGCCGGTTGAGATGATGATGCGCGAACGGGCCAGAATGGTCAGGGATTCGCGGATGTCCTGGATCGACAGGGTGTGGTTGACCGCCCGCAGCTCCCGCTGGATCTCGTAGAGGCTGAAGCGCATCTGCACCTTGTCGCGGTTCTCGCCGGTCAGAGACAGGCGCGAGCGGTCCATGGCGAGGCGGCGGACGACCTGCTCCACCACCTGTTCGCGCTCCGACGGGAAGATCTCCACTTCGACCAGATCCGGACCGGCGCCGGGGGCGCGGTCGTCCTTCTTGGCGGTGCTGAGCCGGTCGATACGGGCGGGCTGGACGGTCAGGCGGTAATTGCGGCCGCGGAAGGCGAACTCGCGCCGCACCGACTTGATGAAGTTGTCCTTGGTGACCAGCTCGCCCTTGTCCTTGGCGGCCTTTTCCTTGTCGTTGTCGCGGGAGACGAAGACGAAGCGCGGCGCCAGATCGTAGAGCGCGATCAGGTGCGATTGCGAACGGTCTTCCAGCTCGAACAGGATGAGCTGTGCGGCGCTGGTCGGGGCCATCTTGGTCATGAACGTCTCCGGATGTCGGGAGTAACCATGGCGCGGCGGACCCGCCGGTGCAACAGAACGCAGTGAGTTTACCGCATCCGGGATGGAGCGACAGCCCGCGGATATGGTGTGGCACCCCGCGATGATGGAGCAACGGCCCGCGGTCATGGAGCGATAGCCCGCGATTGCCGCCCGGACGCGGCATCGCCGGGGCCGAACTCCGCGAGCCCTTGAAGAATCGGGGAGAATCGGCCCCGCCGGCCGGGAATCGCGGCGAGGCGAACCGCGGGCTGCCGCTCCATAGGGGGCGGATGCGGATCGCTTCGGCACCGGATTGCCCGCGATTCACACCATCGCCACGGCATCGCCGGCCAATCGCGGGCTGTTGCTCCAGGTTCGCGGGCTGCGGGCCGCCGGCAATCGCGGGCAATCGCTCCACATCCGCGGCCAAAGGCGCCAGGATCCCGATTCGGCGCGGCATCGCCGGCCAATCGCGGGCCGATGCTCCATGGTCGCGGGCAGGGGCTTTACGGTCGCGGGCTGTCGCTGACCATCCGCGGGCTGCGGCTTCATGGAGTGCGAGCCCGCGATTCGACTCTTCCGCCGACCGCTCCGAATCCTCCGCACCAATCGCGACGGCCGATCATGCGGCCAATCTTGCGCCAATCTCGCGTCCAGGGGCGCGGAGGAGTATCGCCACAGATGACAAACAGGACCGCAAGCCTGCACCCCGGCGGGCAAAACCCCACCCGGCAAACGCACACCGGACAGAATCGCTGGGCCGGATCCCGGCCTGGTGGCTCGACCACCCCGACCTCGACGCCGATGGCCTCGCCGTGCTGGCGGCGCTCAGCACCTACGCCGACGAGGCGGGGGTGTGCTGGCCGTCGCAGGCGACGCTGGCCGACAAGCTGAAACGCAGCCGGCCGACCGTCAACCGGATCCTGGGCCGGCTGGAGGCGCTCGGGCTGGTCGGCATCGAACACCGCCGCTCGGCCAATGGCGGGCGTCTCGAGCTGCCGCTACCGGCTGGCGCTGATCGCGTCGGGCGGGGCGCAGGACGGTGCAGGGGTGGACATCCCCGCTAACTCGTCCACGAACTCCCCCTGTTCAGCCACGAGTCAGGAACAGCCTGAACCAGAACAGATTCCTGACACGCTCCACCGGCGTGCGGACAAGGGCACGTCGTGCATCCCTGCCGATGCCGCCGAACCGGTCGCCGCCAAGCCGGTTGTCCCCGATTGGGCGCCTCCCCCGGCCGACCGGCAATGGGCGGCAGAGCGCTTTCCCGACCTCGACATCGACAGCCATGCCGAACGCTTCGTCCTGCAATGCCGGGCCCATGGCTACCGCTACCGGGATCCGGCCGCGGCGTGGCGATCCTGGCTGCTGCAGGACGCCGGCCGTATGGCGCAACAGCCCGCGGCAAGCGCCCGCGGACCGAACAGCCGCGGGCCGGACGAGCGCACAGCGCGGACCACGCCCCGCACTGCCGCCTCCGGGCCGAATTCCGCCGCCAACGCCGAACAACGCCTGTCGGCCTGGGCCAGCGTTGCCGCCCGCCTGAACCACACGCCGCCGAACACAGGGTCGAACACACCCGCCACCCCCTGGGGGATCGCATGAGCAACCTGCACCAGTTCCCCACCACCTCCTCTGCGGCTGCCGCACCGCCCGGCCTGCCGCTGCCCTTCGACCCGGCGATGGCGCCGGCCCTGCGCAACCGGATGCTCCGCGAAGCCTTGCCGGAACCGTTGCAGCGCCTTCTCGACCGCGGACAGGTCGGACGCCACAGCCGTTTCACCGAAGACGGCTTCGCCGATGTCGTTGAGGACTGGACGCCACCGGACGGGGTGACGCCGCGCCATGCCGCACTGGCCCGCCACGCTCTGTCGGAGATCGCCGATACCATCCTGGCTCCGGCATCGGCCAACCATTTGCTGGGGCGGGTGCTGGCTCTGCTGAGCCATTTTCCGGCAAAGGCGACCAGCCCGGAGGTGGAGCAATTGCTCGCGATGGACTGGGCCGACGATTTGGGCGAGTTCCCGGCCTGGGCCATCGATCAGGCGGCACGCCGGTGGCGGCGTACCCGCAAATGGCGGCCGAGCATTGCCGAGATCCGCGCCTTGTGCGAGGAGGCCTGTGCCGAGGAAAATGCCCTTGCCGCCCGGCTGCGCGCCATTGCCATGGCGGGCGAACGGGCCGGGGAGACCGGCTGCGCGACCGGTGCGGTGCGTCCGGTGCTGGCGTCGGCCATGCGCCGTATGCGATGATGGTGCGGTTTTCTGTCTTAGGTGTTCCGCCTGTGGCCGGGGCGACACCCTGTCCGGATGCTGCGAAGTTAAGACATGTCTTAGATTTGCGCCACGGCCTGGCTTTGGTAAAAGGGGCCATCAGCCGATGGCGATAAGGGGCACGGGAATGAGCAACGACACGGGACACGTGCCGGTGAAGCGCTTGCTGGTCAATGGTCCGAAGGGCGGGATCGGCAAGACGACGCTCAGCCGCAACATCGCGGTTGCGGCGGCGCTCGACGGATGCGCGGTGGCGACGCTCGACCTCGATCCGCAGCGCAGTCTGACCAAATGGTTCGCCAAGCGGCCGGACGGCATGGCGTCCATCACCCATTTTGAGGCGGGCATGACGCCGCTCGACATCCGGGCGGCCCTGGACGGCATCGCGGGGTTCGACCTGCTGGTCATCGACACGCCGCCGTCGATCGAGGACCACCCGGAGGAATTCAAGCTGCTGGCCCTGTCGTCCGACTTGATCGTCGTGCCGACCGGCCAGAGCGACGACGATCTGGACTCCGTCCGGCCCTGGATGCGCTTCGTCCGCCGCTATGGCAAGAACGCGGCTTTCGTGATGAACCGCGTCAAGCCGCGCACCCGCGGCTTCACCGAGGCGCAGCGCAAGCTGCTGGGCGACGGCCGGATCTGCCCGGTCGAGGTTCCCGACTACGAGGACATCCAGTTCACCGCCGGCCGCGGTCTCGGCCTGCTGGAGCTGAAGGGGGGCAAGGGGGCCGAGCATGTCGCCGGTGTCTGGGCCTTTGTCCGCCATGAACTGGAGCTGGCGCAATGAGCGGGTTCAAGCAGGTTTCCAAGGCCCAGGCCCGTCGCCACATCGCGGTGGACGAGCGGATCGAGCGCATGTCGGAGGCGACGGTCGACCTCGTCCGGCGCGAGGAGTTCGTCCAGGAAATCTCCACCCTCTGGCGCAGCGCGCAGGAGAAGTTCCTGCTGATCGGCCGCTATCTGGTCCAGGCGCGGGCGCGGCTGCCGCATGGCGAGTTCCAGGCGATGGTCGAGAACGAGCTGCCCTTCGGCTATCAGGTCGCCTACCAGCTGCGCATGGTGGCGGAGGCGGTGGACAGCGGTCGGCTGCCGGGGGCGAAGCTGCCGCCCAGCTACGCCACCGTCTACCAGCTTGCCACCCTGACCGGCGAGCAGCTGCGGCTGGCCGACCAGAGCAACCTGATCCGGCCCGACGTGACCCGGCCGGAGATTGTCCGGTTCAAGCGCGACCTGCGGAACCGCGCCCTCGACCATGTCAGCCGCCGCGAGGCGCTGGAGGCCGAACGCGACCGGCTGCGGGAACGGCTGGCGGTGATCGAGGTTGAACTGGCGGCGCTGGACGAGCGGGACTGACAGGGCTGCGGCGATTGTACGGCGTGCGATGATCCGGGACGGGGATGGGTGAGGCATGCTGGACCTGAAGTCGCTGGAGATCTTCATCTGGACGATGCGGCTCGGCGGGTTCCGCCGGGCGGCGGAGCGGCTGAACACCACACAGCCCGCCATCTCCGCCCGCATCGCCCAGCTGCAGGACGAATTGGGCGTCGTCCTGTTCGACCGCGTCGGCCGGCGGGTGGCGCCGACGCCGCAGGCGATGGTGCTGTTGACCTATGCCGAGAAGATGATGGCGCTCAAATCGGAGCTGCTGACCGCGGTGGCCGACCGCAGCGCCATCCGCGGCGTCATCCGGCTGGGCGTGGCGGAGACGGTGGTCCACACCTGGCTCAGCCAGCTGATCGAACGGTTGAACGCCCTCTACCCTGCGGTGTCGCTGGAGATCGAGGTCGAAACCTCGCCCAGCATGCGCGATGCGCTCGCCCGGCACGAGCTGGACGTGGCGGTGATGCTGGCCTCCTACACCGACGTGCGGTTCCGGTCGGTCCCGGTCGGCAGTTATCCGCTGGGCTGGGTGGTCAGCCCGTCCCTGCCCCTGCCGGAGGAGCCGGTGTCGCTGCGCGATCTGGCGGCCTGGCCGATCATCACATTTTCCCGCACCACCCAGCCCTATGGCGTGATCCGCGAGATGTTCTCCTCCGTCGGATTGCAGGTGCGGATGTTCGGAAACAGCTCGCTCGCCAGCGTCGTCCGCATGGCGGTGGACGCGGTGGGCGTCAGCGTCATCCCGACGGTGATCGTCCAGCGGGAACTGGCGGAAGGCCGGTTGCGCCTGATCCGCTCGCAGGCGCCCTTGCCCGGAATGACCTTCTGCGCCGCCCATTCCGCCACGGCGGAGAACCACATGGCGTCGGTGGTCGCGGATCTGGCCGCCGCGGTGGCTGCCGAATACGAGGCGGCCACCGGCAACGAGGCGCCCCGCATATCAGCAGACGATTGATCGTCTCCGCTTATCAATCCAGATCAAAACTTACGATTGGACGGACCCAAGACTGTTCGTGGCATCATCCTGTTCAGAAGGCGCAAACGACCAGCCGCAAAGGCAGGCGCCGCAAGCCACCAAGGCACCGAACAGAGGAGATTTCACGATGCGGTTCGCGCCAGCGATCACCGAACCCACCCGCCTGCCCAAAGGCAGCCTCCCCAGCCGCCGCCAGACGATCAAGCGCCTGCTTGCCGCGGCGGCCCTGCTGACCACGACCGCGCTGACCGGCATCGGCCTCGACATCGCTCCGGCCCATGCCGAGGACGAGATCCGCATCGGCGTGATCTATCCGCTGACCGGTGCCGCCGCCTCCACCGGCGTCGAGCTGAAGGCCGCCGCCGAACTGGCCGCGGCCATCGTCAACAAGGAAATCCCGGCCCCGCCGGGTCTGGTCGCCGGCATTGGCCTGCCGAACCTGAAGGGTGCGAAAATCAAGCTGATCTTCGGCGACCACCAGGGCAACCCGCAGGTCGGCGCCACCGAGGCCGAGCGCCTGATCACCAGCGAGAAGGTCGTGGCGCTGACCGGCGCCTATTTCTCCAACGTCACCGCCACCGCCAGCCAGGTCGCCGAACGCTATGGCGTGCCCTTCCTGAACGGCGAATCCTCCTCGGCCTCGCTGACCCAGCGCAAGTTCAAATGGTTCTTCCGCACCACGCCGCATGACGACCTGTTCGTCGGCAACTTCTTCACCTTCCTCGGCGACATGGAGAAGAAGACCGGCGACACGCTGCGCAGCGTCGCGCTGTTCAATGAGAACACGCTGTGGGGCAACGAGACGACCAAGCTTCAGGTGAAGCTGTCGGAGGAGCAGAAGTTCACCATCGCCGAGAAGATCCTCTATCCGGCGAAGACGACGCAGATGACGTCGGAGGTGCAGCGCATCAAGGCCGCCGCCCCGGCGGTCATCATGCAGTCCAGCTATCTCGGCGACGCCATCCTGTCGATGAAGACCTACAAGGAGCTGGGCTTCCTGCCGAAGATGCTGCTGGCCAACGATGCCGGCTTCAACGACAGCGAGTTCCTGAAGACCATGGGCAAGGATGGCGAGTTCGTCATCAGCCGCGAGGTTCTGGGCGCTCGATCAGGCCGAGCGCAACCCGCTGATCAAACAGGTCAACGAGCTGATGCAGAAGCGGTCGGGCGTGAACTTCAACGGCAACTCGGCCCGCGCCTTCACCGGCATCGCCGTGCTGGCCGACGCGCTGGACCGTGCCGGCTCGACCAAGCCCGACGCGATCCGCGAGGCGCTCCAGAAGACCGACATCCCGGCCAGCGGCCTGATCATGCCGTGGAAGGGCGTCAAGTTCGACGCCAGCGGCCAGAACGAGTTGGGCACCGGCATCATCGTCCAGGTCCAGGGCGGCCAGTATGTGACGGTGTGGCCGTTCGACGTGGCGACCAAGCCGGTCGTCTACCCGATGCCCGCCTGGGACGGCCGCTGAGGTTGCATTCTTTCAATTGGGGCTTTGATCAGCGCGCCCGCAATCCCCTCTCCCCCCGGGGAGAGGGTTAGGGTGAGGGGGATGCATGGCGGGACCTTCGGGATCGCCACGCCGCGCGTCCCCCTCACCCCGGCCCTCTCCCCGGGGGAGAGGGGGATATGCCGCTTGTCAAATCTCTTCCGGCCCACCCTGACCGCAAAAAGGGTGCTGCAATGACCGCAGACATTCTCTTCCAAGTGCTCGTCTCGGGCCTCCTGATCGGGCTGATCTACGCCCTGGTCGCGGTCGGTCTGACGCTGATCTTCGGCGTGATGGACATCGTCAATTTCGCCCATGGCGAATTCCTGATGCTGGGCATGTATGCCAGCTTCTGGGCCTTCGCCCTCTTCGCCATCGACCCCATCGTGGCGCTTCCCCTGACGGCGCTGCTGCTGTTCGCGGTCGGCGTCATCGTCTACCAGACGGTGATCCGCCGCATCCTGAAGGCGCCGATGCTGTCGCAGATCTTCGCGACCTTCGGCTTGATGATCCTGCTGCGCGGTCTGGCGCAGTTCTTCTGGAAGCCGGACCACCGGCTGATCCCGCACAGCCTCGTCAGCGGCAACGTCGCCTTCGGTCCGGTGCAGTTCGGCCTGCCCCAGTTCGTCGCCGCGCTCGGGGCCGTCGGCGTCACCGGTGCCTTGTGGATGTTCCTGCACCGCACCCGGCTCGGCACCGCGCTGGAGGCCACCGCCATCGACCGTGAGGCGGCCACCCTGATGGGCATCGACGGCCAGAAGATGTTCGCGCTCGCCTGGGGCATCGGCGCGGCCTGCGCCGGTCTGGCCGGCGGGCTGATCGCCACCTTCTTCCCGATCTTCCCGGAGGTGGGGTCGAACTTCATCCTGATCGCCTTCGTGGTGGTCGTGCTGGGCGGCTTCGGCAGCGTCACCGGCGCCTTCCTGGCCGGCATCATCGTCGGGCTGATCGAGGTGCTGGGCGGCTTTCTGGTCGGCCCGGAATACAAGACCGCCATCGTGCTGTCGCTGCTGCTGATCGTACTGCTGGTGCGTCCGCGCGGCCTGCTGGGGAAAGCCTGATGACGACCGGAACCAATGTTTCCCGTAAGATGGCCGGCACCGCCGCCCTGCTGGCGCTCGCCGCCGTCCTGCCGCTGGCGGTCACCGAGCCGTCGCAGCAGAACTTCCTGATCCTGATCCTGATGGGCGCCCAGATGGGCGTCGCCTGGAACATCGTCGGCGGCTATGCCGGACAGGTCTCGCTCGGCCATGCGGTGTTCTACGGCATCGGCGCCTACACCTCGACCATGCTGCTGCTGACGCTGGGGCTGACGCCCTGGATCGGCGCGCTCGCCGGCGGGCTGGTGGCGGCGGCCTTCGCGCTCGTCATGGGCTGGCCCTGCTTCCGGCTGAAGGGGCATTATTTCGCCATGGCGACGATCGCGGTGGCGGAGATCATGCAGATCCTGGTCACCAACAGCGACGCCCTCGAAGGGGCCGTCGGCCTCTACCTGCCGATGGACCAGAGCGGCTGGGGCGTGCTGATCTTCCTGTCGAAGCTTCCCTACTACTACGTCATCCTCGGCCTGCTGGTGCTGACGGTGCTGGTGTCCTGGGCCATCGAGCGCAGCCACATCGGCTATTATTTCCGCGCCATCAAGGACGAGCCGGAAGCGGCCCGCGCGCTGGGCGTCAGCCTGACCCGCTACAAGCTGATCGCGCTGACGGTGTCGGCCTTCCTGACCGCGATGGGCGGTAGCTTCTACGCCCAGAAGGAGATGTTCATCGATCCGGGTTCGGTGTTCGCCGGGACGATCTCGATCAAGATTGCGCTGATCGCCATCCTGGGCGGGGTGGGCCGGCTGACCGGCCCGGTGCTGGGCGCGGTCATCCTGATCACCATCGAGGAATACAGCCGCACCCTGTTCGGCAGCACCGGTTCCGGCACCGACATGATCATCTACGCCGCCATGATCATCCTGGTCGCCGTGTTCAGCCCGTCCGGCGTGCTGGGGCTTCTGGGCGACCTGCGGCGCCACCTGCCGGGAGCAAAGCCGGCCGAGGTCGAAACCAGCGCCAAGGAGATCCGCCCGTGAACACCGCCCCCCTGCTTGCCGTGGACGGCCTGGGCAAGGCCTTCGACGGTCTGGTCGCCAACCGCGACATCAGCTTCGTCGTCCATCATGGCGAGATCATCGGGCTGATCGGTCCGAACGGCGCCGGCAAGACCACCCTGTTCAACTGCCTCGCCGGCTTCCACACCCCGACCACCGGCCGCATCGCCTTCGAAGGCCACGACATCACCGGCTCGACACCGGAATCGGCGGCAGCACTCGGCATCGCCCGCACCTTCCAGATCGTCCGCGTCTTCCAGTCGATGACGGCGCTGGAAAATGTCATGGTCGGCGCCATGCTGCGCAACAAGCGGGTGTCCGAGGCGCGCGAGCGGGCGGAGGACGAGCTGGCCTTCGTCGGCCTGTCGCACCGGGCGGACACCCCGGCGTCGGACCTGACGGTGTCGGAACAGAAGCGGCTGGAGGTCGCCCGTGCGCTCGCCACCGAACCGAAGCTGATCCTGCTGGACGAGGTGATGGCCGGTCTCAACCCGACCGAGGTGCGCGAGGCCTCTGCCCTGGTCCACCGCATCCACCAGCGCGGCATCGCCAGCATCATCGTCGAACATGTGATGGAGGGCATCATGCCCATCGCCCACCGGATGCTCGTTCTCGATTACGGTGCCAAGATCGCCGACGGCACGCCGGCCGAGATCGCCGAGAACCCGGCGGTCATCGCCGCCTATCTGGGGGAATGAGACGATGCTGCAACCGACGCTGTCCCAACCGGTCCGCCCCGTCGCCGTCTCTGTCGCACCCGCAGGCGAGGCGATGCTGCAGGTCCGCAACATCCAGTCCAGCTACCGCCGCGTCCCCGCCATCCGCGACATCAGCCTGACCCTGAACCGGGGCGAGATCGTGGCACTCGTCGGCGGCAACGGCAACGGCAAGTCGACCACGCTCCGTGCCGTCGCCGGGCTGAACGCGCTCGACGGCGGCTCGATCCTGCTGAAGGGCCAGGACATTTCGTCCGTTCCCGCCCACGAGCGGGTGAAGCGCGGGCTGGTGCTGGTGCCGGAAGGCCGCCGCCTGTTCCCCCGCCTGACGGTGGAACAGAACCTGATGCTGGGCGGCTTCACCACCGGCGATGCGGCCAAACGCGAGCAAACGCTCCAATTCGCCTACGACACCTTCACCGTGCTCGGCGAACGCCGCCGCCAGCAGGCCGGCACCCTGTCGGGCGGCGAACAGCAGATGCTGGCGATGTGCCGCGGCCTGATGAGCCAGCCCGACCTGCTGATGCTCGACGAACCCTCCTGGGGCGTCGCGCCCAAGCTGGTGACCCGCATCTTCGAGACCATCCAGCTGATCCGCCAGCGTGGCATCACCGTGCTGCTGGTCGAACAGAACGTCCACCGCGCGCTGGAGATCGCCGACCGCGGCTATGTCATCCAGACCGGCCGCGTCGTGATGGAAGGCAGCGGCCAGGACCTGCTCGGCAACGACGAGGTGCGGCAGGCGTATCTGGGCATGTGAGAAGTTCTTCCATCGACGAACGCCATCCTCCCAACTCCTTTTCCGGACCATCCCCATGACGACCACTCCGCTCACCGCCGCCGCCGAACGCCTGCGCATCCGCAGCGGCGCCAACAGCGGCCAGACCGCCGGCCTCGCCCCCGGCCATGTCCAGGCCAACCTCGCCATCCTGCCGGCCGACTGGGCCGGCGACTTCCTGCGCTTCTGCCAGGCGAACCCGCGGCCCTGTCCGCTGCTGGCGGTGTCGGAGGTCGGCGACCCGCGCCTGCCGACGCTGGGCCATGACATCGACATCCGCACCGACGTGCCGCGCTACCGCGTCTATCGCGACGGCGTGCTGTCAGCCGAGCCGACCGACATCGGCGACCTGTGGCAGGACGATTTCGTCGCCTTCCTGATCGGCTGCTCCTTCTCCTTCGAGGAGGCCCTGCTGGCCGACGGGCTGCCGGTGCGCCACATCGCGATGAACCGCAATGTGCCGATGTACGAGACCAACATCCCCTGCACCCCGGCCGGCCGCTTCAGCGGCAACATGGTGGTGTCGATGCGGCCGATGGTGCCGAAGGACGCCATCCGCGCCATCCAGATCACGTCGCGCTTCCCGTCGGTGCATGGCGCGCCGGTGCATTTCGGCGACCCGGCCGCCATCGGCATCCGCGACATCGCCCACCCGGAACATGGCGAGGCGGTCCCCATCGAGCCCGGCGAGGTGCCGGTCTTCTGGGCCTGCGGGGTGACGCCACAGGTCGCGATCCGCACCGCCCGCCCGCCCATCGCCATCACCCACAGCCCCGGCGCGATGCTGATCACCGATCTGCTGAACACGCACCTGTCGGTGCTCTGACCGCTCCTCTCCCCCGCTTCATCCCCTGCGATACCGGCCGCCGCGCGGGCATTCCGCCCCCTTGCGGACACGGTGGAGGCTTGCCCGATGCAGACCCCGTTTTCCGTCCGCCTGCTCTCTTCCAGCGTTCTGGGCTCCGTTCTCCTGCTGACCGCCGCCGCGGCGCCGGCCTCGGCCGACCAGCTGCGCATGGTGGCGCTCAGCTTCCCGCCGCTGATCTATGACGATGGCGGCAAGCCGGCCGGCATCGCCTACGACATCGTGACCGAGGCGATGAAGGCCGCCGGCCATAGCGTGACGGTGGAGATCATGCCCTGGGCCCGCGCGCTCGACACCGTGCGCGACGGCGGGGCGGACGCCGTCTTCACCGCCTACAAGACGCCGGAGCGCGAGCAGTTCCTGAATTACTCGACCCAGGTGCTGGTGCCGCAGGTGGTCTCGCTGTTCGTGGCGAAGGACAGCGCCGTCAGCTTCGACGGCGACCTGTCCAAGCTGGCCGACCACAAGTTCGGCGTGGTCAACCAGATCAGCTACGGCTCCATCGTCGACGACGCCATCAAGACCGGCGTGCTGCCGGCGGTGGAGAAGTCGAACGACAGCGACAGCAACGTGAAGAAACTGGTCTCCGGCCGGTTCGAGGTGATGCCCAGCAACCGCTATGTCGCGCAGTATTTCCTGAAGCAGGCCGGCGCCCTGGACAAGGTCAAGGAACTGACCCCGGCGGTGCAGGACATCCCCAGCTACATCGCCTTCACCAAGGCGCGCGACACCGCAAAGCTGCGCGACGAATTCGACGCCGGGGTCGCGGCGATGAAGGCCAGCGGCGCCTACCAGCAGATTTTGGACAAGTACGCCCGCTGAAAAACGCCCGCTGACCGGCGGTCGCCTTCCCCTTCGACCAGCTTTCGAGAATCCGCCATGAGCGTGACCACCCCGGTCCCGGCCCCCGTTCTGCGGGCGGCCGGGGACAGTGCCCTGATCGTCGAACTGGGCGACGGCATCGCCCCGGATCTGAATGCCGCCGTCCACCGGCTCGACCGCCGCATCGCCGACGCCCGGCTGCCGGGCATCGTTGAGACGGTACCGACATACCGCTCGATCCTTGTGCAGTTCGATCCGGCGGTGACGGCGGCGGAACCGCTGGGCCAAGCCCTGCTCGGGCTGGCGACAGAGATGACGCAGGCGGCGGCGGAACCGCAGCTGCGCTGGATTGTGCCGGTCTGCTTCGGCGGTGCCCATGGCGAGGATCTGGACGAGGTGGCCCGCCGCTGCGGCCTCGGCACGGAGGAGGTGGTGCGGCTGCACTGCACCGCCGACTACCGGGTCTACATGCTGGGCTTCTCGCCCGGCTTCGCCTATCTCGGCGGGTTGCCGGAGATGCTGCACCAGCCCCGGCGCGAGAACCCGCGCATGGTCACACCGGCGGGCAGCGTCATGCAGGGCGGGGCACAGGCGGCGATCTCCCCCATCGCCATGCCCAGCGGCTGGCATCTGCTCGGCCGCACCCCGGCCCGGACATTCGATCTCAAGAGGGAACCGCCCTTCCTGCTGGCCCCTGGCGACCGCATCCGCTTCACCGCGATCAGTGCTGCCGAATATGACCGGCTGGACGGCATCAGCGGCTATCTGCCGGACTGCGAAACAGTAACGCCGTCCATCGCCCTGATGCAGGGAGCTGCCGCATGACCACCCATCTGCGCGTCGCGGCCGCCGGTCCCAGCTCCACCATCCAAGACCGCGGCCGGGTCGGCTATCAGCGCTACGGCGTCTCGGTCGCCGGGGCGGCCGATCCGCTGCTGCATGCCGCTGCCAACGCCCTGCTCGGCAATCGGCCGGGGGAGGGGGCGGTGGAGTTCACCCTGGCCGGCGACAGCGTAACGGTCGAGGGCGGGCCGGTGCGCATCGCCGTCGCCGCCGATGCGGAGCTGACGGTGGACGGCGACCCGGTGCCGGGCTGGACCAGCCTGCGTCTGACCGACGGCCAGACCCTGCGCATCGGGCACTTGCGCAGCGGCATGCGCGGCTATTGGGCGGTGGAAGGCGGCTTCGCGCTCCAGCCGGTGCTGGGCAGCGTCGCCACCCACATACGCAGCCGTATGGGTGGTCTGGAAGGTGGCGCGCTGAAGGCCGGCGACCGGCTGCCGCTGGCCCTCGACCAGGCGGCGGACCGGGGCGAGCATTGCCTCGACCCCTCCCTGCTGCCGGCGCGGGGAGGGCGGCTGCGCGTCATGCTGGGTCCGCAGCAGGAGTATTTCACCCCTGCCGGTATCGAAGCCTTCCTTGAAGAGGATTACACCGTCAGCCATGAGGCCGACCGCATGGGCTGCCGGCTGGACGGCCCCGTCATCGAGCATGCCCGCGGCTTCAACATCACGTCGGACGGCATCCCGCTGGGCGCCGTGCAGGTTCCCGGCACCGGGCGGCCCATCGTGCTGCTGGCCGACCGCCAGACCACCGGCGGCTATCCCAAGATCGCCTGCGTCGTCGGGCCGGACGTCGCGGCGCTGGCGCAGATGCGGCCCGGCGAGCGGCTGCGCTTCGCCGCCGTCGACGCGGCGGAGGCCGGGCGCATCCAGGCCCGCCATCGCGAGTTGGTGGACGGCTTGCCGGCACTCCTGCAATCGGCCGGCGGCTTCGCGCTCTACGACAGCGGCCGGCTGCTCGGCTTCAACCTGATCGGCGGCGCTGTCACCGGCTGGGACTGATCTTTCGCTTTCCAACGCCCCAAAACCCACAGATGGAGTGGACCTGATGCTGCAGCGTGTGGGCCGTACCCTTGCCATGCGTGTCGTCGTTCCCATCGCCCTGATGGTTACGGTCATCAGCGCGACCGGCATAGCCGCCGTCGTCACCGTCAACCGCGAGGATGCCCGCAGCGCACTGCAGGACAAGGCGGCGGTCACCGTCCGCGTCATCGCCGGCGGGCTGGCGGAGCCGCTGTGGAACGTCGATGCCGAATCCGCCGCGGCACAGCTGGCGGCACTCACCAACGATCCCGACTATCTCGGCAGCCGGGTGCTCGATCCCAAGGGACAGGTCTTCGCCAAGAGCGGCACCGTGTCGGACGGCGACCCGTCGGTGCTGGTCCGCAATGCCGACATTCTGCGCAAGGCCGGCAGCCGGATGGACAAGCTCGGCACCGTGGAAATCCACCTGTCGCCCCGCCGGGCCGAACGTCAGGCGGCGGAGCGGGCGTGGCTGCTGGCCGGCGGCGGGCTGGCGGCGCTGGTCGCGCTGTGCGGCGTGCTCTTCCTGATGGTGCGCGGCGCCACCCGGCCCATCGTCCGCCTGACCGGGGTGATGACCCGGCTGGCCGCCGGCGAGGGCGCGGTCGATGTGCCGTCGCTCGACCGCCGCGACGAGATCGGCCGCATGGCCGCAGCCGTCCAGGTCTTCAAGGAGCAGGGCGCCGCCAAGCAGAGGCTTGAGACCGAACAGGTTGAACTGCGCCGGCAGGCCGAGGCGGAGCGGCATGCCGCCATCGCCGCGGTCGCCGACGATTTCGAGCGGCGCGTCGGCAGCAGGCTGGGCGAGGTGATGCGCACGACCGACGGCATGGGGCTCGCCACCCGCAGCCTTGCCGGGGTGGCGGACCACAACGGGCAGGTCAGCCGGCAGGCCGCCGGCAACGCCGCGGCGGTGAATGCCTCGGTCGACGGCATGGCCGCGGCGGTGGACGAGCTTGTCGCCTCCATCCGCGAGATCTCGGCCCAGGCCCAGCATTCGCAATCCATCGCCGACGAGGCGTCGCGCCGCGCCGGCCGCGCCACCGATCAGGTGGCCGGGCTGGTCCAGGCGTCGGACCGGGTGTCGGCGGTGGTGACGCTGATCCACGCCATCGCCAAGCAGACCAATCTGCTGGCCTTGAACGCCACCATCGAGGCGGCACGCGCCGGAGAGGCCGGCAAGGGCTTCGCCGTGGTAGCCGGCGAGGTGAAGGCGCTGGCGACCCAGACCGCCAAGGCGACCGAGGACATCGAGACGCAGATCCGCGCCATCCAGGGCTCCACCGGCTCCGCCGCCGCCGAGATCGTCGAGATCGCCCGCGTGGTGGAGAGCCTCAGCCAGATCAGCGCCTCCATCGCCGCGGCGGTCGAGGAGCAGAACGCCGCGACGGCGGAGATCGGCCGCGGCGTCAGCGAAGCCGCCCAGGGCGTGCGCGCCCTGCTGGGCGACGTGAATGCCACCTCCGAGGTGGCCGGACAGACCGGCGACGCCTCTGCGCAACTCGACACTGCCGCCGGCATGCTGACCGACCAGATGGGGGCGATGCGCAGCGAGGTTGCCGGCTTCATCCATTCCCTGCGACAGTCGGATGCGGCGTGAGAACGCCGGGGTCTTCCGACGATTGAACGAGCGAGAAACGCCATGCCGAGCATCGATCTGAACTGCGACATGGGGGAAGGGTACGGCGCCTGGACCATGGGCGACGACCGGGCGATGCTGGACATCGTCACCTCCGCCAACATCGCCTGCGGCTTCCATGCCGGCGATCCCACCATCATGGCCGACACCGCCCGGCTGGCGGGGGAGAAGGGGGTCCGCATCGGCGCCCATCCCGGTTTCGAAGACCGCTCCGGCTTCGGCCGCCGCGTCATGCGCGGCATCACGGCGACGGAGGTCGAACGGCTGGTCGCCTATCAGGTCGGCGCGCTCCAGGCCTGTGCCGCGCTGTCGGGCCGGCAGGTGACCCATGTGAAGCCGCACGGCGCCCTCTACAACATGGCGGCGGTGGAGCCGGATCTGGCCGGCGCCATCGCCCGCGCCGTCAAGGCGGTGGATCCCGCCCTGCTGTTCGTCGTCCCGCCGCTGAGTGCCATGGAGCGTGCCGGCCAGGATCTGGGCCTGCGCGTGGCGCGCGAGGCCTTCGCCGACCGCACCTATGAGGATGACGGCACCCTGACGCCGCGCACGGTGGCCGGATCGGTGATCCACGACCCGGAACTGGCGGCGGCCCGTGTGGTGCGGATGGTGCTGGACGGGGCGGTGGAGAGCCGCCACGGCACCCGGCTGCCCATCGTGGCCGACACCATCTGCGTGCATGGCGACACGCCGACCGCCGTCGCCATGGCGGCGACCGTCCGCCGCGCGCTGGAGGCGGCAGGGGTGACGGTGAGCGCGGTGGTCTAGCCACTGCTGCTTGCCAGGGCAGCCGTCCCGATCTGACGCTTCCCGCATGACGCGAGTCACTCGAACTTTTTGCATCGCAGCATGCAAAGAGCGGGTCACAGTTTTGTCAGAATTTTAGACGAACATCCCTCAAACCGGAAAGGATACATAGAGCCGTACCTACCAAACGGACAGTCGACCATCGGCCGAACAGCACAGGGCTTGTCAAATGAAACGAAACATTTCCATGCCTATTCTGGCGGCAATGGCGATTTTATCGGCAAGCGGCGCATCTGCGGATATCCTATACCAAAAGGGTAGTTTTTCAGATCAGCGCCATTTCTTGGCTGTCGATGTCTCGTGGGGGGAGCTGGAGATCGGGCAGGCCGACAGCGCCCGCAACCGGCTGGTCGGGGCGGCGGCCGTTCCGGCCTCCACCGGGGCCGGAAGCCGGACGGCGAAGCTCAGCTATTACACCCCGCCGCTGCGCGGCTTCGAGCTGGGCGCCAGCTACACCCCGATGCCGCGCGGTGCCGGCGACATGCCCGACCCGCGCGAGGCCATGCATCTGGTGGAGGCGGCGGTGCGCAAGACCGTCCTCATGGGCGGCATCAGCACCCGCTTTTCCGCCGGGACCAGCCGGGCGCGGGTGCGCAGCGACAGCCGTCGCCTGCCGCGCCAGTCCTGGATCGTCGGCACCCAGTTCGCATGGCAGAGCGTGACGCTCGACGGCGACCTGCGCCAGCAGCAGGAGTCCGACGGCGTGTCGGTGCGCAGCCTGAACGCGGCGCTGGCCTATGGGCGCGGCGACATGACCTTGTCCTTGCAGGCGCGGCGGACCTTGCCGGAGAATGGTGCCGCCAGCGGCCATTACCTCGCCGATCTGGCCTATCGCATCACGCCGCAGTGGCAGATGATGGCCGACACCAACATCGACACCGGGGCCGACTCCCTGGGTGCCGTGGTCAAGGTCGGCGCGCGTCTGGTGTTCTGAGCGCGACGGACGGGGCGGGGGAATGACGTCTCCATCCCCCCGCCGCAGCCGGTGGCGAACCGCTCAGTTCGCCGCGAAGCAATAGAGCAGCCCGGCGCCGCCGGTGCTCTTCAGCGCGTCCTGGCTGCAGCCGCCGCGCGAGGCGTGCGAGGAGTTCCAGGACTTCGCCGGCGGCTGCTCGTCCAGGCCCATGCGGTCATGGTGGCCGAGCATGGCCGCGCCCTCGGTGCCGCTCTTGGTCCAGTTGCCGCAGGTCATGTCCTGGCCGGCGGGGAAGGCGGTGCCGTCGGGCTGCGACCCGGTCAGGATGTCGTGCGTGTTGGGCTGGTCGCCGCGGCCGTTGATCGTTTCGCCCTTCTCGTTCAGCGCGGTCTGCTTGGTCAGGGCGTTGGTGCCGTGCAGCTCTTCGACCGAGCGGGCGACCATTTCGCCCTTGGCGTTCTGCCAGGGGCCCTTGCCGATGCGGTCCCGCGCGTTGACCGCCGGCTGGCCGTCGGCGGCCTGGGTGCTGAGATAGGCCCGCCATGTGCGGCTGCCGGCGCCCGCCGCCTGGGCCAGCTGCTGGCAATGCCCGTCGGCGCCGGCCAGCCCGCCGAGATCGGCGCCCTTGCCGGTGCCGGTGCTGGTGACGAAGAAGGTCATGGCGGACGGGCCGGCCTGCTGCGCCGACGCAACCGCCGGGATCGCCAGCAGGAAGGCGGCCGCCGCCGCGGTCCGGATGCTCGCACCGATCATGGTTTCTCTCCCTTTGCCGTTGTTATTGCCCGCCGGATCAGCCCTTGCCGGCGGAGCCAGTGGGAAGGAGACGCTCCGGCCCGGCGATTCATTCCCCCGGCTTCGCCGGATTCAGCATGGCGGACCCTATCGCGGCTGCCAGCCGGTCGGCCGCCTCGTCCACCTCCGCGATCGTGGTGCCACGGCCCAGCCCGAAGCGCAGGCTGGCATGGGCGTCCGCCGCAGACAGGCCGAGCGCCAGCAGGACATGCGACGGCTCGCCAGCGCCGCTGTGGCAGGCCGACCCGGTGGCGACGGCAAGCTCCGGCAGATCCAGCAGCAGGTCGGCGGCGTCGATGCCGGGGACGGTGACGTTCAGGCAGCCGGCCAGCCCATCCGCCGCCCCGTTGCGGCGGATGCCGGGCAGCCGGTCCCGCAGGCGCTGCCAAAGCCGGTCGCGCAGCGCGCCGATGCGGCTGTCGTCCTGCTCCCGCCGCGTCCGAGCCAGCCGGCAGGCGGCACCCAGCCCGACGCAGAGCGGCGTCGGCAGCGTTCCCGCCCGCAGGCCGCGCTGCTGTCCGCCGCCTGCCGAGGCCGGCACCGGCCGGAGGGGCGGCCGGACGATCAGCGCGCCGATGCCCATCGGCCCATACAGCTTGTGCCCCGACAGGCTGAGCCCATGCAGCCCGAGCGCCGCCATGTCGAGCGTGCGCGTGCCCAGCGCCTGCACGGCGTCGCTGTGCATCGTCGCGCCGTGCCGTGCGGCGACCGCGGCCAGCTCCGCCAGGGGCTGGACCGTCCCGACCTCGTTGTTGGCGGCCATCACCGACACCAGCGACGGGGTCGGCAGGCCGGCCAGGGCGCTGTCCAGGATGGCCGGATCGACCCGGCCGCTGCCGTCGACCGGCAGAACGGCCACTGGATGGCCGCGCCGCCGCAGTTCGGGCAGGCAGCCGAGGATGCTGGCATGCTCGACCGCCGAGACGACGCAGCCGCCGCCCGCCGGCACGCCGCCCAGCACCGCCAGCGCATTGGCCTCGGTGGCGCCGGAGGTGAAGACGACCTCGCCCGGCTGGGCGCCGACAAGCGTGGCGACTTCGCCCCGTGCCTGTTCGATGGCGTCGGCGGCGCGCCAGCCGGCCGGATGGGCGGCGTGCGGGTTGCCGGCCGCCTCAATCCGCATCCAGGGCAGCATCGCCTCCAGCACCTGCGGATCGAGTGGCGTCGAGGCCAGATGGTCGAGATAGATCATGGCGCAGTATCACGCCGATGCGAGAGGAAGGGGAGGGGGATAGCCGCCTCCCCTCCCTGCCTTCACTTCGCCGGCTGGTCCGGACGCTCCGCCGACTGTGCGGTTGCGGTGCCGCCGACGCGCCAGATCGCGTTGCCGACATCGTCGGCGACCAGCAGGGCGCCCTTGCTGTCCAGGATCACGCCGACCGGACGGCCCTGCGCCTTGCCGTCCTTGTCGAGGAAGCCGGTCAGCACGTCCACCGGCTCGCCCGCCGGCTTGCCGTTGCGGAACGGCACGAAGATCACCTTGTAGCCGCTGGCCGGGTCGCGGTTCCACGAGCCGTGCTGGCCGATGAAAACGCCCTCCTGCAGGTTCGGCGGCAGATCGCCCTGGCGGGAGAAGGTCAGGCCGAGCGAGGCGGTGTGCGGCCCCAGCGCATAGTCGGGCGGGATCGCCTTGGCGACGAGGTCGGGGCGCTGCGGCTCGACCCGCTGGTCGACATGCTGGCCGTAATAGCTGTAGGGCCAGCCATAGAAGGCGCCGTCCTTCACCGAGGTCATATAGTCGGGGACGAGGTCGCTGCCGATCTCGTCGCGCTCGTTGACGGCGGTCCACAGGAGGCCGGAGGTCGGCTCCCAATCCATGCCGTTCGGGTTGCGCAGGCCGGACGCGAAGATGCGGTGCGCCCCGGTCTTCAGGTCGATCTCCCAGATGGCGGCGCGGCCCTGCTCCGCCTCCATCCCGTTCTCCCCGACATTGCTGTTGGAGCCGACCGTGGCATAGAGCTTGGTGCCGTCGCGGCTGGCGATGATGTTCTTCGTCCAATGGTGGTTGATCGGCCCGCCCGGCAGGTCGACGACCTTCACCGGCTTGGCGGTGATCCGGGTGTCGCCCTGCTTGTAGGGCACCTTCACCACCGCGTCGGTGTCGGCGATGTAGAGGTCGCCGCCGACCAGCGCCATGCCGAAGGGCGAATTCAGCCCTTCGATGAAAGGCTCGCGGACATCGGCCTTGCCGTCGCCGTCGCTGTCGCGCAGCAGGGTGATGCGGTTGGCGCTCGGCGTCTTGGCGCCGGCCTTGCCCATCACCAGACCCATCACCCAGCCCTTGATGCCCTTGCCATCCTCCGGCTTCGGCGGGGCGTTGGTCTCCGCCACCAATATGTCGCCGTTGGGCAGCGCCAGCATCCAGCGCGGATGGTCCAGCCCGGTGGCGAAGGCGGTGAGGCTCAACCCCTTGGCCGCGACCGGCTGCGCGCCCTGCGGCCAGCCGATGGCGTCGGCGATGTTGACCGTCGGGATCAGCGTGGATTTCGGCGCCGGCAGCGTCGGGTTAGGGCCGGTGCCGGCCGACACCGGCAGCGACGCCTGATCGCCGCATCCGGCGAGCGACAGGACGGCGACCGTCGCCGAAAGCATGAAGGCGAGCCGTGTGGTGCTGTGCATGCGCCGAAATCCCGCGTCTGTGGGCCTGAGGGGGTACCCACGTTCAACGCCGGTGCATTCGGGTTGGTTCCGCCACAGCCCTCAATGCGGCAGGGCCAGGGCCCGCAGGTCCGCTGCCAGGGCGGCAGCCAGCGTCCCGCCGTCGCACAACGGCCCGGCGGCCATGCGGGTCCGCAAAGTGCGGCGCAGCTCCGCCAGCCTCTGCCGGTCCGCGGCCCAGGCGACGGCGCGCTCGACGTAATCGGCCGGATCGGCGGCGATGCAGCCCTCCACGCCGGCCACCGACAGGAAGGCCAGCGAATGGCGGCTGGAGAAAGTCTCGCCCGGCAGGGTGACGACCGGCACCCCCATCCACAGCGTCTCCAGCGTCGTGGTGCTGCCGGAGAAGGGGAAGGGGTCGAGCGCCACATCGACCGACGCGCAATGGCGCATATGATCCAGGCTGCCGGTGGCACCCACCATCGTCACCCGGCCGGGATCGATGCCGGCGGCGGCCAGCCGGCCGCGCCACAGCGCGGCGGTGTCGGGGCAGGACAGCGCCTTGGTCTTCATCAGCAGGCGCGAGTCCGGCACCCGGCGCAGGATTTCCGCCCAGGCCGCCAGCACGCCGTCGTTCAGCTTGGTCAGGATGTTGAAGCTGCCGAAGGTGACCGGCCCGCCCGACAGGCAGGGCGGCGGCGTCAGCGGCAGTTCGTCGTCGCTGCCGGGCGGGTCGTAGGCGATGAAGGCGTCGGGCATGCGCAGCACACGCTCGGCATAGAAGGCCTCCATCCCGTCGGGCACATGGTGGCGGTCGGCGACCAGCGCATCCATCGCCGCCAGCCCGGTCGTCGCCATATAGCCCGACCACGCCACCTGCACCGGTGCCGGCTTGCGGGCGAAGACGCCGGGACGGCCGCGGGCATTGTGGCCGGCGAGGTCGATCAGCACATCGGGCCGGTCGTGGCGAATCCGCGCCGCCAGCTCCGCATCCGTCAGGCCGGCGACCGGGGTCCACTGCGCCGCCGCCCGGCGGAAGCGGTCGGTCACGTCGTCGGATTCGCTCTGGTTGGCGTAGAGCAGCAGGCGGATGTCGTGGCCGGGCAGCGCCTCCACCGTGCGGAGGGCGAACAGGCCGGCGGGGTGGCGGCGGAAGTCGCCGGACAGGATGGCGACGGTCAGCGGCCCCTTGCGTGTGCCGGGGCGCGCGCCGGCCTTGCCCGGCTTCACCCAGCGCCCGCGGTGGGGGGCACCATGGACCCGGTCCCAGTCGCGATGCGCCTCCAGCACCGCCGCCGCCGTCACCCCCGGCCGGAACAGCAGCAGATAGGCGAGGTTGGAGCGCACATCGGCCAACGTCGGATCGAGCACCAGCGCCCGCCGGTTCCCGGCCTCCGCCGCGTCGAGCAGCCCCTGGCCCTGGCGGACAAGGGCGAGGTTGGCCAGCGCCTGGGCCAGCGCCGGTTCCCAGGCCAGCGCCGTCCGGTAGGCGGCGGCGGCGGCGCCCAGCCGGTCGGCGCGATGGCGCACCTCGCCCAGCCGAAGCAGGCAGTCGGCCAGATCCGGCCGGGCGGCCACGGCATGGCGGGCCGCAAGCTCGGCGCCGTCGCGGTCGCCCAGCGCCAGCCGGGCCGCGGCGAGGTTGGACAAAGCAGGAGCGTGATCGGGGCGCAGCGCCAGGGCGCGGACCAGTTCAGCCGCCGCCTCCCGCGGGCGCTCCAGCGCCAGCAGCAGGGCGCCGCGGTTGGCATGCGCCTCGACGAAGGTCGGTTCGTCGGCGAGCGCGGCACGGTAGGCATCGTCGGCGTCCGCCCGCCGGCCTAGTGCGGCCAGCACATTGCCCAGGTTGAAGCGGGCGCGGGCATAGCCTGGACGGCGCGCCGCCGCCTGCCGGAAGGCGGTCGCCGCCTCCTCCAGCCGGCCCTGAGCCTCCAGCGCGTTGCCGAGATTGTAGAGCGCCTGGGCGAACTCCGGCCGCAGGCGGACCGCCTGCCGGTGGGCGGCCACCGCTTCCTCCAGCCGTCCCAGCGATTTCAGCGCACTGCCGAGATTGTCGTGATAGTCGGCGACCCGGTGATTGTGCTGGATGGCGCCGCGGATCAGGGTGACGGCGCGGTCGGGCTGGCCGGATTGCAGATGGACGACGCCCAGCAGGTGGGCGGCGTCGGCATGGCCGGGCAGGGCGTCCAGGACAGCGTGATAGAGCGCCGCCGCTTCGCCGAGCCGGCCGGACTGATGATGCGCCACCGCGGCAGCCATCGCTTCCTGGATCGTCGCCATGACGACCGTCATACCGGCTGGCGCGGGCGGGCGCCAGCGCTTTCCCGGTCCGAGGGGGCACCCGTGTCGGGGCGCGCGGTTTTCAACACTTGACCCGGCGGGCCGGGGCGGTCAGCTTGCCGGCCGTATACAGCCCCCGGCCGATCCCCGATGAACCGACTGCAACGGTACCTGTTCCGCAACCTGCTGATCGCCACGCTCTATTCGACGGCCGGCCTGACGCTGACCATCTGGCTCAGCCAGTCCCTGCGCCTGATCGAGATCGTGGTCAGCGCCGGCGCGCCGATGGGCATGTTCCTGTGGCTGCTGCTGCTGACCGTGCCGACCTTCCTCGGCATCGTGCTGCCGCTGGCGCTGGTCGGGGCCATCCTGTTCACCTACAACAAGATGGCGACGGACAGCGAGCTGGTGGTGATGCGCGCGGCCGGCGTCGGCCCCTTCTCGCTGTCGACCCCGGCGCTGGCGCTGGCGGTGGGGGTGATGGCCGTCGTCTTCACCCTGAACATCTGGATCACCCCGGCCGCCCACCGCGAGCTGGTGCGGATGGAATACACCGTGCGCAGCGACTATTCGCAGCTGTTCCTGCGCGAGGGCGTGTTCAACGAGGTCGGCGACCGCTTCAGCGTCTTCCTGCGCGACCGCGATTCCGACGGCAACCTGCACAAGGTGCTGATCCATGACGGGCGCCAGCCGGACAAGCCGGTGACGATCATGGGCGACCGCGCGGTGATGCAGACCGGCCCCGACGGCACGCGCTTC
The DNA here is from genome assembly GCF_058780625.1 of Azospirillum sp. UENF 111221. Taxonomy (NCBI): domain Bacteria; kingdom Pseudomonadati; phylum Pseudomonadota; class Alphaproteobacteria; order Rhodospirillales; family Azospirillaceae; genus Azospirillum; species Azospirillum sp. UENF 111221. Next base: position 184,278 of record NZ_JBSNCH010000003.1, on the reverse strand, counting down.
GTCGTCTATGACGGCAACCGGCAGGAGCTGGACCGCAAGAACCAACCGGCTGTCGCAGCTGTTCTTCGACCGCTATGCCGTCGACCTGAAGGCGGTGGCGCCGCAGGCGGCGGACCGCTGGCCCGACGCGCGCGAGCGCACGACGGCGGAGCTGATGGACGGCAACGTCCCCGCCCAGGACGACCGCATGCGCCGCGGCCTGATCGCCGAGCTGCACCACCGCTTCTCCTCGCCGCTGCTGGCCCTGACCTATGCGCTGGTGGCGCTGTCGGCGCTGCTGTCGGGGGAATTCAACCGGCGCGGCCAGTCTTCCCGCGTCACCATCGCCGTGCTGGCGGTGATGGGGTTGCAGGCGGGCGCGCTGGGTCTGACCAGCCTTGCCGGCAAGGCGACCGTCTTCGTGCCGCTGATGTACGCCATGCCGCTGGCGATGCTGCTGCCGCCGCTCTGGGTGATGTCGCGCGGCCTCAGCCTGCGTCCGGGACGCCGGCAGGGCGCGCCCGATGCCGACCCCCATGCCGGTCCTGATGCCGGCCCCGATGCCGGCCGGGCCGGGTCGTCGGCGTCATGAGCCGAATCCTCTTCATCACCTCCAACCGTCTGGGCGACGCGGTGCTGTCGACCGGGCTGCTCGGCCACCTGACCGACGCCTATCCGGCGGCACGGCTGACCGTCGCCTGCGGGCCGCTGCCGGCGCCGCTGTTCCGGTCGGTGCCGGGGCTGGAGCGGCTGATCCCGCTGGCGAAGCGCTCCTATGCGCGGCACTGGCTGCGGCTGTGGCTGGACTGCGTCGGCACGCGCTGGGATCTGGTGGTGGACTTGCGCAATTCGGCGGTCGGGCGGCTGGTGCCGGCGCGGCGCCGTGTCTTCCACGCCAAAGCGGCGCGCCCGATGCACAAGGTGGAGGAAAATGCCGCCGTGCTGGGCCTGTCGCCGCCGCCGGCCCCGCGCCTGTGGATCGACGCGGAGGCGAGGCGGCAGGCCGATGCCCTGATCCCCGCCGGGACCGGGCCGGTCCTCGCCATCGGGCCGACGGCGAACTGGCTGGGCAAGGAATGGCCGGCGGAGCGCTTCGCCCGGCTGGCCCTGTGCCTGACCGGGGAGGGCGGTCCGCTGGCCGGCGCCCGGGTGGCGGTGCTGGCAGCCGGGCCGGAGCGGGAACGGGCGCAGCCGGTGCTGGCGGCGCTGGGGCCGCGGGCCATCGACCTGACCGGCCGCACCGACCCGATGGCCGCCGCCGCCTGCCTGGAGCGGGCGGCGCTCTATGTCGGCAACGACAGCGGGCTGATGCACATCGCCGCGGCGGCGGGCGTGCCGACGGTCGGGCTGTTCGGTCCCGGCTATCCCGCCATCTACGGCCCCTGGGGGCCGCGCGGCCGGGTGGTGGTCAGCAGCGTCCCGCAGCCGGAATTGCTGGCCTGCGTCACCGCCGACCCCAACGCCCGCGGGCTGATGGACGGCATCGACGAGGACCGGGTGGCGGAGACGGCGGCCTCACTCCTCTCCGAAACGCATAGAACTTGTGACCAGTTTGCGTCAGGGTCCTCCGCGCCGGCCGAACTACCCCCGTTGCGTTGACAAAGCCGGTCGGATAACCGACACTTCCGGGACGAAGCAAAGGGGCAGGTCCGCCCCCACCGGATGGGTTTTCCCCCGAGGGTTTGGAATGAAGCCGACTCCCACCTACGCCAACAAGCCGACCTCGGACAATCCGCGCGACGTCGAGGCTTGGGCCCTGGCGGAAGCGGCGCGCCGTATCATCGCCGCCAGCCATGCCAAGGACGAAAAGGCCTACCGCGAGGCTCTTCAGCTGAATCAGCGCCTGTGGACGATCTTCCAGGCGGCGATCACGGAGGAGGATTGCGGCCATCCGCCGGAGGTCCGCACCAACATCGCAGCATTGTCGCTGCTGGTCGACCGCGAGACCACCAACCGTCTGATCGACCTGGATTTCGGCAAGATCGACACGCTGGTCAACATCAACCGCAACGTCGCCAGCGGCCTGACCGCCCAGGGCCAGTTCATCGCCGCCCAGCAGGCCACCCAGCCGCATCCGGGCACGCCGCAGGCGGCAGCTCCGCAAGCGCCCCAGGCCCCGCAGGCCGCGCCGGCGCCGGGACAGCCGCCGGCCGGCATGCGCCCCGCCGTGCCGCCGCGCCCGATGACCGCCCCGGACGCCGCCCCGGTCAACCGCGAGTTCCTGCGCATCTCGATCTGACCGCCATCGCGGACGATCAGGAATCGCCACCGACAGGAGAAAGGCCGGCGCTCCGATGGGGCGCCGGCCTTTTTTGTCCGCTCACTCCGCCGGAACCTCGCGGTCCAGCTCCTCCAGCCAGATGCGGGCGTTGCCATCCGACGGGGCGCGCCAGTCGCCGCGCGGCGACAGCGAGCCGCCGGCGGTCACCTTCGGGCCGTTCGGCATGGCCGAGCGCTTGAACTGGCTGAACCCGAAGAAACGGCGCAGGAACACCCGCAGCCAGTCGCGGATTTCGGCCGGGCTGTAGGCGCGGCGCTTCTCCAGCGGATAGCCCTCCGGCCAGTCGCCCTTTTCGGCATCGGACCAAGCATGGCGGGCCAGGAAGGCGATCTTCGACGGGCGGAAGCCGTAGCGCAGCACGTAGAACAGGGTGAAATCCTGCAGATCGTACGGTCCGATCACGGATTCGGAGCTCTGCAGCGCCTTGTCGGAACCGGCCGGCACCAGCTCCGGCGAGATCTCCGTCTTCAGGATGGCGTCCAGCGTCGCCGAGACCTCCTGCTGGAACTGGCCGGTGCGGCCGACCCAGCGGATCAGGTGCTGGATCAGCGTCTTCGGCACGCCGGCATTGACGTTGTAATGGGACATCTGGTCGCCGACGCCATAGGTGCACCAGCCCAGCGCCAGCTCCGACAGGTCGCCGGTGCCGAGCACGATGCCGTTGTGCTGGTTGGCGAGGCGGAACAGGTAATCGGTGCGCAGGCCGGCCTGCACATTCTCGAAGGTGATGTCGTACACCGCCTCGCCGTGGGCGTAGGGGTGGTCCATATCCTTGAGCATCTGGTTGGCGGCCGGCCGGATGTCGAGTTCCCTGGCCGTCACCCCCAGCGCCGTCATCAGTTTCCAGGCGTTGGACTTGGTGCCCTCGCTGGTGCCGAATCCCGGCATGGTGTAGCCGAGGATGCCGGTGCGCGGCAGGCCGAGCCGGTCCATGGCACGGGCGGCGACGATCAGGGCATGGGTGCTGTCCAGCCCGCCCGACACGCCGATCACCACCGTCCTGATCCCGGTGGCGCGCAGCCGCTGCACAAGGCCGGCGACCTGGATGTTGTAGGCCTCGTAGCAGTCCTGTTCCAGCCGTTCGGCGGCGGCGGGAACGAAGGGCAGGCGCGGCACCACGCGCAGCAGCCCCACATCGGTCTCCGGCGCGTCGAGCCGGAAGGCGACGGTGCGGAAGCCGCCGGTGGCGCCGGGGTACAGGCGTCGGTTGTCGTCGAAGGTGCCCTGGCGCAGCCGTTCCTGCCGCAGCAGGTCGAGATCGACGTCGGCCACCGCCATCTGGGAGCCGTCGGGGAAGCGGTCGGTTTCCGCCAGCTTCTCGCCATTCTCGAAGATCGAGGTCTGGCCGTCCCAGGCGAGGTCGGTGGTCGATTCCCCCGTCCCGGCCGAGGAATAGAGATAGGCCGCTAGGCAGCGCGCCGACTGCGACTTCGCCAGCAGCCGGCGGGTGTCCGACTTGCCGATGGTGATGTTGCTGGCCGACAGGTTGGCGAGGACCGTCGCGCCGGCCAGCGCCGCCATGGTGCTGGGCGGGGCCGGAACCCACAGGTCCTCGCAGATCTCGGCATGGACGACCAGACCGGGCTGGTCCTCGGCGGAGAACAGCAGGTCGGGGCCGAAGGGAGCGGTCAGGTCGCCGATGCGGATGGTCCCGCCTTCGGTGCCGGCGCCCGACGCGAACTGGCGGCGTTCGTAGAATTCCCGGTAGTTCGGCAGATGCTGCTTCGGCACCACGCCCAGCAGCTCGCCGCGGTGGATCGCCACCGCCGTGTTGTAGAGCCGCCCGTCATACAGCAGCGGCGCCCCCACCAGCAGCAGCGGCATCAGCCCGGCCGACGCCTGCACCAGATCGAGGATCGCCTGCTCCACCGCGTCGATCAGCGGGTCCTGCATCAGCAGATCGTCGATGGCGTAGCCGGACAGCGCGAGTTCGGGGAACAGCGCCACCGCCACCGACTTTTCGTGACAGGCGCGCGCCGCCTCCAGCACCGCCGCGGCATTGGCCGTCGGGTCGGCGGGGGTGCTGCGCGTGGTGCAGGCGGCCACCCGCGCGAAGCCGTGGCGATAGATCGAGGTGAAACTCATGACCCGTTCCCGCTGCCTTGCATGCCATTGACGCCCCAGGATGCGACGCCCCGGGGCAGCAAACATAGCAGGAATTTCGCGCGCGTCAGGTCCCCCGTCCCAACCCCATCCCCGGCTTTCCGGCATTCGGTGCGGACTGGTGAGCCGGCGTGCCGGAGCAATGCTTTAGACACGATACATTCGTTATAAAACCAAAGTCAAATCGATGGAAAGATATGGACATTCCAGTTAAATGCACAATGTCGAAGAACGATGGCCTGCGACAGTCAAGTTGACCAAATCAAATGCGTTGGATATAGGCAGGGTCTGGCTTGCACAGACAACCGGCAGGCCGACGCCAGAAGGACTCGTTTATCACCGTGCCAACGGATACGCCCGCCACGCATCCTGACCCGACGCCCGCCGCATCGCCCGATGCAGACGCAGGGGGCGTTCCGGCGGAAGCGGGCGTTCCGGCGGAGACCGGCGCGCCGCCGGAGCCGGCCTGCTGCATCGTCGGCATCGGCGCCTCGGCCGGCGGGCTGGAGGCGTTGCAGCGCTTCTTCGACGCGGTGCCCGGCGACAGCGACCTCGCCTATGTCGTGGTCCAGCACCTGTCGCCGGTGCACAAGAGCCTGATGGTCGACCTGCTGGCGAAGCACACCGCCATGGATGTGGTGCAGGCGACCGACGGCGTTCCGGTCCAGCGCAACACCGTCTATCTGCTGCCGCCGGGCAAGCATCTGAGCATCGAGGATGGCCGGCTGCGGCTGACCGCCAAGGATGCCGGCGGCGGCATGAGCCTGCCGATCGACATCTTCCTGACCGCGCTCGCCCGCGACCAGGGGCCGTTCGCCATCGGCCTGATCCTGTCGGGGACCGGATCGGACGGCACGCGCGGCCTGATGGCGATCAAGTCGGCCGGCGGCTTCACCGCGGTCCAGCAGCCGGAGACCGCCCAGTTCGACGGCATGCCGCGCAGCGCGCTGGCCACCGGACAGATCGACGCCACCCTGGCGCCGGACGCTCTGCCGGCCCGCCTGATCGAGCATGCGCGCAAGACCCTGGCCCGCGCCCGCCCGATGCCGCCGCGCCAGCGGCGCGAGGACGGCGACGACCCGCTGGCCCAGATCATCGCGGTCATCCGCTCCGTCACCGGCGTCGATTTCTCGCATTACAAGCTCGCCACCCTGCTGCGGCGGATCGAGCGGCGGATGCAGGGCGCCGGCCTGGAGTCGATGGACGAGTATGCCGCCCTGCTGCGGCGGAACAGCGCCGAGACGGTCAACCTCTACAAGGAGATGCTGATCGGCGTCACCCGCTTCTTCCGGGACGAGGCGGCCTTCCGCGTCCTGGCCGACCGGGTGATCCCCAGCCTGCTCGCCAACCGCAGCCCGACCGACATGGTCCGCGTCTGGGTCTGCGGCTGCGCCAGCGGGGAGGAGGCCTATTCCATCGCCATCCTGTTCGCCGAGGCGCAGGAAAAGCTGGGGCGCAGCTTCGACGTCAAGATCTTCGCCACCGACATCGACCAGGACAGCATCGAGATCGCCAGCCTGGGCGAGTATCCGCGCGCGATTGCCGAGGACGTGTCGCAGGAGCGGCTGAGCCGCTTCTTCACCGCGCGCGGCGACAGCTACGTGGTGTCGCGCGACATCCGCCGCATGGTGGTGTTCGCCGCCCACAACATCATGCGCGACCCGCCCTTCACCAAGATCGACCTGCTGAGCTGCCGCAACCTGCTGATCTATATGGACCAGCCGTTGCAGCGGAAGGTCCTCAGCCTGTTCCAGTACGCCCTGCGCCAGAGCGGCTTCCTGTTCCTCGGCACCAGCGAGACGCTGGGCGACCTCCAGTCCGATTTCCACACCGTCGACAGCCGCAACAAGGTGTTCCAGAGCCTGCGCGCCGGCTCCTTCCGGCTGTCGCGCCTGCTGGTGCCGACGGTGGCGGCCCCGCTGGCCCGCCATGGCGAGGACGCCGTAAGCCATGGCATGGAGGAAGGGGCGGTCATCGACGAGGCCATCGGCGCGTTGATGAAGGCCTATGTGCCGCCCTGCCTGCTGGTCAACGAACAGATGACCATCATGCATGTCTTCGGCGACGCGTCGTCCCTGCTGAAGGTGCCGGCGGGCGAGGCGACGCTGAACGTGCTGAAGCTGCTGCCCTCCTCGGTCGCCATGGTGACGGGCACGGCACTCAACCGCGCCTTCCGCTCCGGCGAGGAGTTCGCGCTGTCCAACATCCCGGTCAAGGACCGCGAGGGGGTGGCGGCGCTTAGCCTGCGGGTCCAGCCCTATGTCGCGCGCAAGACCGGGCGCCGCTTCGCCCTGGTGGTGCTGGACCGGGCCAACATGCTGCCGCTGTCGGTTCCCGATTCCGACTTCGACCTGAATGCCGACGCCGCCGAGCGCATCCGCGGCCTGGAGCAGGAGCTGCTGTCGCGCGGCGAGAATCTCCAGGCGACCATCGAGGAGCTGGAAACCGCCAACGAGGAATTGCAGGCCACCAACGAAGAGCTGCTGGCCTCGAACGAAGAGTTGCAGAGCACCAACGAAGAGCTGCAATCGGTCAACGAGGAGCTTTACTCGGTCAACGCCGAATATCAGGCGAAGGTGGAGGAGCTGACCGAGATCACCAACGACTTGGACAACCTGCTGCGCTCGACCGAGATCGGCACGGTGTTTCTGGACGGCGACTTCGTCATCCGCCGCTTCACCCCGGCGGCGGCCGGCTTCATCAACATCATCCCGCGCGACATCGGCCGGTCCATCGCGCATCTGTCCACCAACATCGACTATCCCGACTTCCTCGCCGACATCCGCAAGGTGTTCGACGGGCAGGAGGCGGTGGAACGCCATGTCCGGGTCTATGACGGCCGCTGGGTGCTGACCCGCATCCTGCCCTACCTGACCGACAAGAGCCAGATCGGCGGCGTGGTGGTGACCTTCGTCGACGTGACGGAGACCAAGCAGGCGCAGGAGCGGTTGCAAAAGGTGCTGGACAGCCTGCCGGAACACATCGCCGTGACCGACCACGACGGCCGGATCGTCATGGTGAATGCCGCCTGGCGCGGTTTCGCCCAGCGCAACGGCGCCCCGGCGACCGAGCGCTGCGGCGTCGGCACCAACTATCTCGATGTCTGCCTCAACCCGGAGGCGGCGTCGACGGACAGCATCGCCCGCGCGGTGCATGACGGGCTGCGCCGCATCCTGGACGGCGAGGCCGATGATTTCTCCGTCGAATATCCCTGCCATTCGCCCGATGAACAACGCTGGTTCCTGATGCACGCCACCCGCCTGAACGACCAAGACGGCGGCATCGTCGTCAGCCACATCAACATAACCAACCGCAAGCTGATGGAATTGCAGTTCGACAATGCTGGTAAGGGCGACGGGGGCGACGAATGAGCGAGGATTCCTCCGGCCGACTGCGCCGCCGTGCCGAAACCATTCTCAACGGCGGGACGTTCGAGGCGACGGACGTCACCGCCACCTCGATGAAGGAACTGCTGCACGAGCTGTATGTCCATCAGGCCGAGCTTGAGATCCAGAACGAGGAACTGCGCGGCGCCCAGCAGGCGCTGGAGGCGTCCCGCCTGCAATATCTCCAGCTTTTCCAGTCGGTGCCGCTGGCCTGCCTGGCGGTGAACGCCGCCGGCATCGTCGGCGAGGCCAACGCCGCCGCCGAACGGCAGTTCGGCCTGCCGATGCTGCGGCTGAAGGGCCGCCCGCTGACCCTGCTGCTCGACAGCGTCGACCATGGCCGGCTGTTCACCGCGCTCGCCCGGCTGCGCGACCATGGCGAGTGGGTCCGGCAGGAGTTCCGCTATCTCGGGCCGCAGGGCACGATCATCGACGGGTTGACCGACGCCCGCCGGGTGACGCTGGACGACAGCGACCGCGGCGACGTGCTGCTGACCATCACCGACCTGACCGAACGCAACGCCTGGCTTCGCGAGGTGCAGCAGGCCCGCGACGATGCCGAGCGGGCGCGCGCCGACTATCACCACATCCTCCAGTCGGTCGGCGACGGCATCCTGGGAGTGGACGCCGACGGCCGCATCCGCTTCGTCAACGCCGCGGCGACGGCCATGACCGGCCATCTCGACCTCGACCTGATCGGCCGCCCTCCCTCCGACCTGTTTGCCGGACCGGCGGAGGCCGTAACCGGGCTGCCGGTCGGCGAAACGGACCCGGCGGCATCCCCGGCGGGCGGGGCGGCCCGTGCGCTGGCCCTGTCGCTGACCGACGGCCGGCCGCGCAGCGTCACCTGCGAGAAGCTCCGCCGGGAGAATGGCGGGACGCTGCTGGTGGAGGTCACCATCTCCCCCATGCTGGCGTCCGGCATGCGCCTCGCCCCGATGCAGGAGCGCATTCAGGGAGCCGTCGTCGCCTTCCGCGACGTCACCGCGCGGCGCACCGCCGAAGCGGCGCTGAACCTCAGCGAGCGGCGGCACCGGGTGCTGGTGCAGTCGCTGCACGATGCGCTGGCGATGACCGCGGTCGATGGCCGCAGCCTGCTGGCCAATGCCATGGCCGAGCGGCTGCTGGACGGCCCCGCCGGCGCCCTGCTCGACCCGATGGCGGCGGCCTTCGATGCGGAGGGCAAGGCAGAGAGCCGGGCGGACGGGCTGCTGGCGCCGGCCACCGCCCCGGCCACCATTGTCCCGACCACCGCCGGCCGCCGCTTCATCGACGCCAACGGCAACCGGCTGCATGGGCTGCCCCCCGCGGCGGAAGCGGCGCGCAGCGGCAAGCCGGTGGTCGAGCGCATCATCGGCGTGGTCGAGGGGGAGGAGGCGACTTCCCCCACCCGCTGGCTGCGGGTGTCGAGCCGCCCGGTCGCCGATCCGGCCGGCCATGTCGAGGCTGTGGTGTCCAGCGTCGCCGACATCACCGCGGTGAAGGCGCTGGAGCGCGAGCTGAACGTGGCGCTGGATGCGCGCGAGCGCTTCCTGGCGGCGGCGAGCCACGATCTGCGCCAGCCGGTGCAGGCCCTGATGCTGCTCTCCGACCTGCTGATGAAGGAATCGCTTGCCCCCGGCGCCCGGCGGATGGCGGAGCAGATCCAGTCCTCGCTCGGCGGGCTGGGCGGCATGCTGGACGGGATGCTCGACATCTCCAAGCTGGAAGCCGGGCTGGTCGCCCCCAATCCGGAAACGGTCGACATCGCCGCCCTGCTGGCCCGGCTGCATGGGGAATTCGTATCCGCGGCCGAGAAGGCGGGGCAGGCCCTGCGTCTGGTGGCGCCGCCTCTGACCACGCGCACCGATCCGCGGCTGCTGGAGCGGGTGCTGCGCGCCCTGCTGACCAATGCGCTGCATTTCGCACCCGGCGGGCGGGTGCTGATCGGGGCGCGGCAGCGCGGCGACCATGTGCAGATCGAGGTGTGGGACACCGGCATCGGCATCGCCGACCAGCACATCGACCGCATCTTCCAGGACTTCTACCAGGTCGGCAACGCCGCCCGCGACCGGCGTGAAGGGCTGGGGCTGGGGCTCAGCATCGCCAAGCGGCTGGTCACCATGCTGGGCGGCACCATCGACGTGACCTCCTCGCTGGGCCGCGGCAGCCGTTTCACCGTCAGCCTGCCCCTGACCGAAACCAGGCCGGACATGACCGACCGGTCCGGCAGCGCCGGCCGCAGCGGGACCGACGACAAGGCCGGGCGGCTGGTCATGCTGGTGGAGGACGACGCCGTCATCCGCATGGCGCTGGTCCTGATGCTGGAGGATTGGAACTATCGCGTTGCGGAGGCCGGCAGCGGGGCGGAGGCGGAGCAGCTGCTGGGCGACCTGATCGAGTTCGGGGGAGGAGCCCGACCTGATCCTGGCCGATTACCGCCTGCCGGAAGGGACGACGGGGCTGATGGTGATGGACATGGTCCGCCGCCGCCTGTCGCGCGACATTCCCGGCGTGCTGCTGACCGGCGACACCTCGGCGGACCGGCTGCGGGAGGCGGCCGGCGCCCAATGCGCGTTGCTGCACAAGCCGATCCAGCCCGGCCGCCTGCACGATACGCTGGCGGCGGCGTTGAGTGGCTGACCGTGGCATGGGGCGCACCCCACAATCCCCCCGCAATCCTTCGCCGGCGCAGTTTTTCTTGATTTACGTCAATGCTCCGGACAGATGAAGATCCAGACTGTCCGAACTGTTCGGAGAGGTGAGTGACGGCGTAAAGCGGGGACAACCCATGCCCAACAGGACGGATGCCAGCCTTGCGCGCCGGATGGTGCGCGCCCGTGCCGCCAGACTATCGGCGCTGCTGCTTGGCGGCCTGTTCGTCGGCTTCCTGCTGCTCGTCGCCGTCTTCATCGAATATCGCCGTGCCATCGACTGGGTCGACCACACGCACGAGGTCATCTCCGCCGTCGAGGAGTTGCAATCCACCCTGTCCGACACCGAATCCGGCCAGCGCGGATACCTGCTGTTGCCGGACCCCATTCATCTCGCTGCCTACGAGGAGGGGAGGGAGCGCAGCCACCGGTTGCTGGATAGCATCGGGACGCTGACCGCCGACAACCCGGTGCAGCAGGACAAGGTGAAGGCCCTGCGCGCCCTGACCGCCGACAGGCTGGACCAGATAGCCGGGGTTCTGCGGCAGGTCACCGACGAAGGGCTGGAGCAGGCGCTGGCGACCATCCGCGAGGGAAAAGGCGCCTCCACGATGGCCGCGATCCGGCGCCTGACCGCCACCATGCGGGCGGAGGAGGACCTGCTGCTCGCCCGGCGCAGCCGGCATGCCACCATCCTGGAGTTGCTGACGATTGCCTATGGGGCCGTCTTCGTCACCGTCACCGGCTGGCTCTGCTTCTCCACCGTCCGGCGGATGGAGCGGGATTACCAGGCCGAGCGGGCGGAAGGGGAGGCGCTGGCCGCGACGTTGCAGGAGAACAGGATCCTGCTGGACGAGGTCAACCACCGGGTCAAGAACTCCTTGCAGATCGTCGCCAACCTGTTGCGGACCCAGGCGATGCGGCATCGCAGCGACGAGGTGCGGCAGGAATTGCTGGACAGCAGCAGCCGCGTGCTGGCGATCGCCGAGGTCCATCGCCGCCTCTATGGCGAGGGGGCGGTGTACGACACCGTCGAACTGACCGACCTGATCCGCAGCATCGCCGAAAACGCCGTCCCGCTCACCGGCAGTGCCGAACCGGCGATGACCATGGCGGCGGGCACGCCGCTGTCGGCGCCGGTCGACACCGCGGTGCCGGTGGCGCTGATCGTCAACGAGCTGCTGACCAACAGCTACAAGCACGCCTTTCCCGACGGGCGGCGCGGCAGGGTCACGGTGGATATGGCGGTGGCGGGGAACGAGGTCCGCATCGACGTTGCCGACGACGGCATCGGCCTGCCGGAGGGGGTCGCGAGCGGCGGTGGCGGCGGCTTCGGCCTGAACACGGTCCGCAATCTTACGCGGCAATTGAGGGGGCATCTGGAGATCGAACGTTTGACACCGGGGACGCGTTTCCTTTTAACTTTCCCGATGAAGCCGCACACTCCAACCCAGGCGTGATCCTCCCGGCCGACGCGCAGAATTTATAAGAAGAACAATGAAGATACTGATCATAGAGGATGAATTCCTGATCGCCGAGGGCGTGTCGCTGACTTTGCAGTCGGCCGGCCATGCGGTGACGGGAATCGCCGATGATCTGCCGACCGCTCTCGCCCTTGCCGGGCAGGAGAGGCCGGACATGGCCTTCGTCGACATCAAGCTGGCCAACGGCTCGAACGGGCTCGACGTCGCCCGCGCCTTGAAGGCGATGGGGATCGCTTGCGTCTTCGCCACCGGCAACCCGCCCAACAAGGCGCAGGCCGGCGGCGTCGGGCTGGGCTACATCGTCAAGCCCTTCTCGCCGCGCGTGCTGGTTCAGACCGCCGCCTTCGTCGCCGGCATGCTGTCGCCCTGCGCGCCGTCCGCGGCGGCGCCCCACGGGTTCGTGACGCTCTAACAGGGTGCGGAAAAAGGCTTTTGCGTCGCGAGGGAGGGGCTTTTCGGCAAGATTAGGAAAGGCCGAAGCAAGATACTGGTGGTATCTTGCAAGGTCTTGACGCGAGATTGCCGGAAGAACCCGACCGCAGCCAGCAAAATGGTTTTCCCGCACCCTGCTAAGGACGCCGCGCTCAGAATCCGGTGAAGCGGGTGAAGCCCTCGGCCGGTTCGCGCTCCGTCGGGAAATTGTTTTCCGGTGCCGACCAGTCTGCGAAGCCCAGCGCCATGCCGCTGGCGATGATCTCCGTGTCGGGCAGGCCCAGGTGCCGCGCAGTGATGGCGTGGCGGTAGCAGAAGGCGGCCTGGGGGCAGGTCTCCAGCCCGAAGCCGCGGGCGACGATCATCACGTTCTGCATGAACATGCCGAGGTCGAGCCACGCCCCCTTGCCCATGTCGCGGTCGATGCTGAAGAACAGCCCGACCGGCGCGCCGAAGAACAGCCAGTTCCGGCCATGCTGGCGCGCCATCCGATCGCGGTCGCCCTTGCCGATGCCGATGGAGCCGTAGAGCGCCCAGCCCACCGCCCGCCGGCGGCCCAGATGGGCTCCCGCCAGGTTTCGGGGTAATAGGGATATTCCGGCACCTCCGGCTCCCCGGCCTCATGGGCGGCCAGCAGCTCCGCCGACAGGGCGGCGCGCGCCTCACCGGCAATGGCGTGGACCTTCCAGGGCTGGATGTTGGAGCCGCTCGGCGCCGCGGGCGGCGAGGTCGAGGATGTGCCGCACCGTCTCCCGCTCCACCGGCGTGGCCAAAAAGGCGCGGATGCTGCGCCGGCCGGCGACGGCGTCGAGGACCGGCAGGGCGTTTTGCGAGGGCAGGGAGTCAGCGCTCATCGCCGGCCGCCTCTCCCCCCATTTCTCCCTCGACCTCCACCGCCGGTTCGTGCCGAACCGGGAAATTCGACGGACCGGGCGATGAAGCATTTCTCCGCCGCCTCGTGGTGCAGGGCCAGCGCCTTGGCGGCGTCGGATCCCGGCGCCAGCGTCACCCGCGGGCGCAGGACGGCGACGGCGGTGAACTGGCCGCCGCCGTCGGCCTCCTCCTCCATCTCGCCGTCTGCGTCGTCGCTGTAGCCGGTGACGACGATCCCGGCGGCCGAGCAGAGATGCAGGTACCAGAGCTGGTGGCAGGAGGACAGGGCGCCGACCAGCATCTCCTCCGGGTTCCAGCGTGCCGGATCGCCGCGGAAGGCCGCGTCGGAAGTGGCGGGGATCGCCCGGCTTGGTCCCTGGCGCTCAGCGTGTGGTCGCGGCTGTAGGCCCGGTAGGACGAGGTGCCGGTGCCGAGATTGCCGGTCCAGTCGAGCCGGACGGCATAGCGGTGTTCCCTGTGCGCCGCAAACCCCCTCCCAATCGACTGCATCACGAACATCAATAGCGCCGGCAGGCCGACGAAGGCCATGGCGGTGGACCCCAGCACCATGCCGGCGACATCCTCCGGCGCGTTGCCGTAGCGCAGCGCCCAGAGATAGTCGAAGACGGCCACCGGCATCGAGCTTCTCCTGCACCAGCACCACGCCTGCGCGCCGCCCCGGTCAGCCCCATCGCCCAGGCCACCAGCAGCCCCATGCCGCCCGGAAACCTGGCGGCCAGCCGGAAGGCCGACATCGACAAAGCGCGCACCGCGCCGGATAGAGGCGAAGCTTCGACAGCGCCACCCCCAGCGAGAACAGCATCAGCGGCACGGCGCAGTTGCCCAGCAGCGTGGTGGTGTTGCCGATCCACACCGGCAGCGGCAGTTCGGCGAGCTGGATCGCCACCGCCGCCGCCACTGCGTAGATCGTCGGGGTGCGCGCCATCTGTCCCAGGTCGAAGCGCCCGGCGGCCAGCGCCGGCCCCAGCGTGAACTGCCCCACCGACATCACCGCATAGAACAGCACGGCGAGGCTGAGGCCGTTCTCCCCGAAGGCGAACAGGCAGACCGGCGGCCCCAGGTTGCCGGCGTTGGGGAAGGCCATCGCCGGCACATAGACCCGCAGCGACAGCCCCGACGCCAGCAGCACCGGGACCGACGCCAGCGCCGTCAGCGCCATGCACAGCGTCGCCGCCAGCGCCATCTCCCCCATCACGTCGGCGGACAGGTGCAGCCGGGTCAGGGCGAGAGAAGACCAGGCAGGGCGACGACACGTTGATCGCGAAGGTGGTGATGAAGGCGCTGTCGTAGGGCAGCTTCCCGCGGGTCCAGCCGTAACCGAGGATGCCGCCACCACGAAAACCGGGGCCAGCACGGCGAAGGCGTCGGACAGAAGGGCGTAGATGGGCGTGGAGACGGACGGAACCCTGCGCTGCAACAGGTGGGTGGGCGGACTGTCAGCCACCATGGCGGCATTCCCGCCCGCCGTCATCCCCCCAAGCCCAAGCCGGGACGCAGGGCAGCCGCGCGGCAGGGATCGGATGCCGCCGGGTAGGGCGGCAGCGGCGCCAGCCCTGGAAAGCATCCCAGTTGGCGCAATGGTATGCAAATTTCGGCTCGCATTCAAATGTAATCGTCAATGAACACAATAGTAATTTTTTAAATTTGCAATGAGCCCCAATGAATACGAAGGAAAATTATTATTTATTATTGTTTTGTTACTAACAATCTCATTATGAATTTTCAGATTCATTTTGAATCGCCGGTTGCTTTTTTCGTCTCATTAAATCAACTTAACAAGAGGCAGATTTGCCTAAACATAATTTCACGTAAAAGGATGATGGAAAATGTCAACTGTGAATATCGAGGTCTCGTCGTTGATGCTCAGACGATTTACAACACCTATCAAAGCAATCTGGGTTCTTTCGCGAGCCCGACGCCAATCGCGCACGAATACATTTATATGGTGACGCAGCCCGTGTTCGTGACGTCGACCACGCCGACGACCCAGGCGACGGCGGATTCGAACATCACCTGCAACGTCGGCGACAACGTTCGCTGGACCTTCTCGACGCTGTCGCAGGAGGTCGCGATGTACGCGCTGCCCTACCAGATCGACCTTCGCCGGAACCAACGTCATGTCGACGCCGCTGCCGATCATGCTCCAGCCGGACGAACCGATCATGACGCTGCCGGTCCCGGCGACCGGCCCCGCCTATACGGGGGCCGACGCAGTACGACTATGTCATGCAGGCAACCATCACCAACAACGACGCCGGCACCGCGGAGCAGTACAAGGTCTACTTCATGCTGGTGCAGGCGAGTTCCTCGGGCGGCCTGACCACGGTCGGCTATTTCTCCTGGGATCCGACCATCACCGTCAATCCGCCGGCGTAATCGGTCCTGGATCGATCCCCACTGATCGGGGGGCCGGGCCGCGCGGCGGGATGCTGCGGCCCGGCCCTCCCGAGTTCGCAGCACTCCCGGTGAAGCGCCGCCGGTTCGGAGGACGGCCAGCGTTGCGATTTCGATGACACAGGTCCGGAGAAATACGGCTTTTTAGAAAGCTTCATCACAAGTCAGTAACGATTTGTAACGAAGCTTGAGCCATAAGGGGGCACCCACTAGGGTGCAATGGCCCCATTCTGCGGATCCGCATGACAACCTCGCCCGGCGCCAAGACCGTTGTTCGGCCCCTGAACAATAAGGCGCAGCAATCCAAGCGACAGCCGAACCTGAACAGCCGCCGATTCTCCCTGCGTTCGGTTCTGCTCTGGATTCTATTGTTGCTGTCGGCGGGTTTGTTTCTTGCGCTGGCCGCCTTGCCCGTTGGAAGATTTGCAAGCGCCGCCATCTCGGCCGGCGTGGTGGCCGCCGCCTTCGTGCTCGGGCGCTTCGCCCAGCGCTTCTGGCATGCCCGTACGCTGACCGTTCTGCTGCTGGCCTTCGTCACCTTCCGCTATTTCTTCTGGCGGCTGACCGGCACGCTGCCGCCGGTGGACGATCTGGTGAATTTCATTCCCGGCGTGACCCTGTTCGCTGCCGAGGCGCTGTCCTTCGTCCTGTTCCTGACCTCGCTGTTCGTCATCATCGACCCGCTCGCCCGCGAGCCGTCGGAACCGACGGGCGATCCCGCCTTCTGGCCCAGCGTCGACGTTCTACATCCCCTCCTACAACGAGGAGCCGGAGCTGCTGGAGACGACGCTGGCCGCCGCGGTCTGCATCGACTATCCGCGCGACAAGCTGCACGTCTATCTGCTGGACGACGGCGGCACCGACCAGAAGCTGGCCCACAGCGATCCGGAGCAGGCCGCGGCGGCCTCGGCCCGGCGGGAGACGCTGACCGCGCTGTGCGAACGGTTGCAGGTCACCTACATGACCCGGCCGCGCAACGAGCATGCCAAGGCCGGCAACATCAACCACGCCTTTCACAAGACGTCCGGCGATCTGCTGCTGATCCTGGATGCCGACCATGTGCCCACCGTGGGCATCCTGAAGGCGACGGTCGGCTTCTTCCAGCAGGACCCCGGCCTGTTCCTAGTCCAGACCCCGCATTTCTTCGTCAATCCCGACCCGGTCGAATACAACCTCGGCACCTTCGAGCGGATGCCGAGCGAGAACGAGATGTTCTATTACTCGATCCAGCCCGGGCTGGACCGCTGGAACGGCTCCTTCTTCTGCGGATCCGCGGCCATCCTGCGCCGTGCCGCGCTGGAGGAGGTCGGCGGCTTCAGCGGCGACACGGTGACGGAGGATTGCGAGACCGCGCTGGAGCTGCATTCGCGCGGCTGGCGCAGCGTCTATCTGCCGCGCCCGCTGATCGCCGGGTTGCAGCCGGAGACCTTCGACAGCTTCATCGCCCAGCGGTCGCGCTGGACCCAGGGCATGATCCAGCTGTTCCTGCTGAAGAACCCGCTGTTCAAGCGCGGCCTGACCGTCTCGCAGCGGCTGTGCTACCTCAGCACCATGCTCTACTGGTTCTTCTGGTTCTGGCGGCCGATCTTCCTGCTGTCGCCGCTGTGCTATGCCCTGTTCGGGCTGGAGATCTACCGCATCAACCTGCCCGACTTCGGCTGCTTCGTCATCCCGCACGTCTTCGCCGCCGCCTTCCTGTCGCAGTTCCTGCACGGGCGGATGCGCTGGCCGCTGTTCTCGGAGCTGTACGAGTATCTGCAATCCTTCCACGTCTCCCGCGCGGCGCTGGCGACGCTGATCCGGCCGCGCGACCCGGTGTTCAAGGTGACCGCCAAGGGCCAGTCGGTGGAGGAGGACGGCTTCTCGCCGCTCGCCACCCCCTTCATCGTCACCACGCTGCTGCTGGCGGCCGGGCTGGCGGCCTGCGCATGGCGCTATTCCATCTTCCCCGAACACCGGGCGGCCATCGTTCCGGTGGCGGTGTGGTGCTCGCTGAGCCTGCTGCTGGCGCTGGGCGGCCTCGCCGTCGTCTATGAGCGCAAGCGCGTCCGCCGGCAGGAACGCTTCACCGTCGACCGCTCCGCGGTGCTGAAGTTCGAGGACGGCACTGTCATCGACCTGACGGTCGCCGACGTGTCGGCCGGCGGCGTCGGGCTGATCGTCGATCCGAAATGGCGCGAGCTGCTGAGCCGGCCCGACCAGAACGCCGGTGCTGACCATCGCCGCGACGGAGACGGAGGCGGCGACCACCACCGGCGTCCGCTTCTTCCGCATCGAGATGCGCAACGGCGAACTGGCGGTCGGCGCCGGCTTCGCCCCGCGCGACCGCCAGGACATCGTGGAGATGGCGCGCTTCGTCTTCGGCAACAGCGTCGGCTGGGACATCTTCCTCGACCGCAAGCGGGTGGCCGCCCCGACCTTCTTCGGCGGCCTGCTGTTCTTCGCCACCCGCGTGGTTCCGCGGCTGGGCCATGTCCTGCTGGCCCTGCCGGGCGCGCTGCGCCGCATCCTGACCTTCCAGGCTCCGTAACGGCGATGGCGGGTATGGGCAAACAGACCGGCGGGGGCCGGATGCTGCGGGCGTCGCCACGGACGGTGTTGGCGGCCCTGAGCGCGCTGCTGTCGCTGTGGATCGGCGTTTGGGCCGGGCCGGCGCTGGCCGCCGACCGCCGGGTGATCCCGCTGTCGAACCTGCGCGACGGCCAGCCCGAGGTCACGCTGCATGGTGAGACGGAGACGGTGGCGCTGCGCGCCGTCCTGCCGCCGGTGATCGGGCTGACCAGCGCCGTGCTGACGCTGACCTACGAGAACGGCATCGACATCCTGCCCGAAAAGGGATCGATGTCGGTCTTCATCAACGGCTCTCCGGTGGCGGACCTGCCGCTCGCCGCCTTCCGCGGGCCGGTCAACGCCTCCATCACGCTCCCCGGCAGCCTGATCCGCCCCAGGCGAGAACCAGATCGTCTTCCAGACCAGCGCCCAGCACCGCGCCATCTGCACGGTCCGCGGCACCTACGATCTGTGGGCGCGGGTCAACCTCGCCGCCTCGTCGCTGACGCTGATGTCCGACGGCGGCGTGCCGGAGCCGGACCTCGCCATGGTGCGCCAGCTTCTGGCCTCCGCCGACCGGGCGCGGGAGCCGCTGGCCATCGTCCAGCCCGGCAGCGAGATCGACGCCGACCATCTCGGCTGGGGCTCCATGGTGGCGCAGTCCTACGGCCTGCTGCTGGGCGACCAGACCCCGCGGGTGGTGGCGGTGCCGGTCAAGCCCGCCGGCACTCCTCCCGGTGCTCCCGCCCCGACGCTGGAAAGCCTGCCGCTGCCGGGCGGCAAGAACATCCTGATCGGCACCCGCGACCGCCTCGCCCCCCTGCTGGGCGAGGCGCGGGCCGCCGCCATCGGCGGACCCTTCCTCGGCGTCTATCCCTATGCCGTCAACAAGGGCGGACCTGAAGGCAGCGGCGCCGGCGGCGGCGGATTCGTCGCCGTCGCTTCGGGGCGGACCCAGCAGGAGGTCGATCAGGCGGTGATGCGGCTGGCCGACGTGACCCGGCCGCTGCCGACCCAAACGGCGATGATCGTCACCGACGCGGCGGTCCCGGCCGCGCCGCCGGCCCCGCCGGTGCAGGCGGAGGGGCGCTACCGCCTGTCGGACCTCGGCTTCCAGACGGTGCAGCACAGCGGCTACCGCTACACCGGCCGCTTCGGCCTGACCCTGCCGGCCGGCTTCGCCCCGGTCAGCGACCGGTCCATCCTGTTCCACGTCAACGCCGCGTTCGAGGGCAACCTCGGCCCCGGCGCGGTGCTGAACGTCCGGGTCAACGGCAAGTCGGCCGGCGCCATGGAGATCGACAAGCGCTCCAGCGGCATCATCGACAATGGCGAGATGCCGCTGCCGATGGCGCTGTTCCGTCCCGGCCCCAACCTGATCGAGCTGGAGGCCGAACTGCCGCCGGCCGGCGGCACCGACTGCGTCTTCGCGGTGCGGCGCCCGACCTTCACCCTGCTGGACAGCTCCAGCATCGAAATCCCCGGCTTCGCCCGTCTGGTCACGCTGCCGAGCCTGGGCGGCTTCGCCAACACCGCCTTTCCCTATGGCGGCACCGCCGGGGGAGAGCAGGCGCCGCCCTTCGATCTGGTCGTCGTCGGGCGCGACCCCGCCTGGTTCGGCGCCGCCTGGAGCCTGACCGCCAAGCTGGCGCAGCGGGCCGGCGACCTGATGGCGGTGGTGCCCTACACCGGCTGGGACGGGCTGCCGAACGACAACGCGCTGATCGTCGGCCCGGTCGCGGCGCTGCCGCAGGCCGTCTTCACCTCGGCCCCGCTGCCGGCCGACCGGCTGGCCGGTCTCTTGGAGGCCGGCGCCCTGATCGCCCAGGCCAAGGCGCGGGGCGAGCCGATGGCGGCATCCGACCGCCGCGCCCTGGCCGACCGGCTGCGGCTGGGCTGGTCCGGCGCTGCCGCCCGTCCGGGACCGGCGCGGCCGGGGGGCGTGCCGCAGGGGCTGGGGCAGCAGATGGGCATCGCGGGCTCGGCGCTGGCCGCCGACGGCGGTGCGGCCAACCGTTGGCAGCGGATGGCGGGCGACGCCAAGGACCCGGCCGCCACCGGGCGCGGCTGGGTGCCCGACTGGGCGCGGCGGGTGATGGCGGCGGCGGCGCGCTACATCAACAGCTGGACGGTGGAGGAGGCGCCGGTCGACGTGGTGGCGCTGACCGAGAATGCCGAAACCCTGCCGGAGGCAGCGCTGCTGCAATACCGCGCGCCGGGGGCCGAGCCGCTGACCTGGACGCTGCTGACCGCCGCGGATCCGCGCGCCGTCGACCGTGCCATGCGCAGCCTGGGCGAGGCCGGGCTGTGGGACAAGCTGCGCGGCGGCGGGGCGCTGTGGAGCAGTGCTGCGCCGGCCATCACCACGCTGGAGGTGTCGCGTCCCTACCAGATCATTCTCAATCCCTTTGACATCGGCAACCTGATCCTGATTCTGGCCCGCAACCTGTCGCAGCGGATCGAGCTTCTGTTCGCCCTGCTGCTGGGGACGGCGGTGGTGCTGACGGTCAGCATGCGCCTTCTGCTGAAGAGCGGGCATCGGGAACGGAGCGGGTCATGACGTCCCCTGTCGGAACATCGCGGCGCGGCATGCTGGCCGGGACGGCCGCCCTCGGGCTGGCTGCGGCACTGCCGGCGGCATCGCGCGCCGCCCCCTATGACGGGGCGGCGTGGCGCCGCTATGCCGAACGCTTCCTGCTGCCGGAAGGCCGCATCGTCGACACCGGCAACAAGGGCATCAGCCATTCCGAAGGGCAGGGCTACGGCATGCTGCTGGCGGTGGCCGGGGGCGACCGTGCCGCCTTCGACCGGATGTGGGGCTGGACCCAGCGTGTGTTGATGGTGCGCGGCGACGGGCTGGTGGCGTGGCGCTGGACGCCCGACGGCGGGGTCGCCGACCGCAACAACGCATCCGACGGCGACATGCTGATCGCCTGGGCGCTGCTGCGCGCCGCCGAGACCTGGCAGGCGGAGGCCTACCGCACCGCCGCCGCCGCCATCGTCAAAGCGCTGGCCGCCGGGCTTCTGGTGGAGCAGGCCGGGCTGACCGTGCTGCTGCCGGGTCGCGACGGCTTCCGCAAGGGCGAGACGCTGGTCCTCAACCCCAGCTACTGGATTTTTCCCGCCATCCGCGCCTTCGCTGCACTGCCGGGGGGCGAGCGCTGGGGCAAGCTGTCGGATTCCGGGCTGGTGTTGCTGTCGAAGGCGCGCTTCGGCGGCTTCCAGCTGCCGCCGGACTGGATGACGCTCGACGCCGCCGGAACGGTGGGCATCGCCGATGGCTTCAAGAAACAGTATGGCTACGACGCCGTGCGGGTGCCGCTCTATCTGGCGATGGATGGCTACCGCGATCCCTATTACTTCCGCCCCTTCGCGACGCTGGCAACGAAATTTCGGGGCCACCAAATATGGCGGCTCGGCGGTCCCCGCCACCGTGTCGCTGCCGGGCGGCACCACCACGCAGGTGGCGGCGTCGGTCGGCATGCTGGCGGTCTACCGGCTGGCCTGCAAGCTTGCCGGGGCCGGCGACGCCGTGACGGTGCCGCCGCTGGCGCCCGACGAGGATTACTACTCCACCACCTTGGCCCATCTGTCCGCGCTGGCGGCGCAAAGCCTGGGGATCGATCCGTGACCCGTCCTCTCCTCCTGTCCGCCCTCATCCTCGCCGCCACCGCCACCGGCGGCGGGTCGGATGCCTGGGCGCAGTCGAACGGCGGCGCCCGCGCGCTGGCTCCCGGCGTGAAGGTGGAGGTGGCGCCGGCTCCCGGCAGCGGCTCCGCCCCCGCCGCCGGCAAGGTGGACGAGACGGCGCTGCGCTATTATGCCCGCATCGGCGACGGCGAGCGGATGGAGGCGGAGATCGCCCGCCTGCGCGCCCTCGATCCCGGCTGGGAACCGCCCAAGGATCTCGTTCGCGCCGCAGCCGGCCGCCACCGGCGTCGACGAAAGCCCGTTCTGGTCGCTGCTGTCCGCCGGCAAGGTGGCGGAGGCGCGCGCCGCCATCGCCGAGCAGCGGCGCAAGTCGCCGTCCTGGCAGCCGTCCGACAAGCTTCTCCAGGAACTCGACCTCGCCGAGAGCGCCGGGCGCATCCGCTCGGCCAGCGACACCAAGCGCTGGCAGGAGGTGGTCGATGCCGCCGCCGCCCAGCCGGAGGCGGTGGCCTGCAACCGGCTCGACAATGCATGGCGTCTGGCGGAGGCTTATGCCGAGCTGAAGCAGACCGACCGCGCCTTCGACACCTACAAGACCATCGTCACCACCTGCCCCAAGGCGAAGGAGCGGCGCGACACCATCTTCAAGGCGTCGCGCCATCTCAGCCCGGAACGGCTGCGCGAGCTGTCGGCGCTCGGCGCCACCGCCAACCCGGCGACGGGGGAGGACTACTCCGCCGTCCGCAGCGCCGAGGCGGAGCTGGAGACCGGCCGCCTGCTGGAGCGGCTCGGGAACGCGAAGCCCGGCGCCCTGTCGGCGGCCGACCTGTCGCGCGTCCAGGGCATCGTCCGCGACAAGCAGGACGCCGACGGCGCCATCGCGCTCGGCTGGTATTTCCAGAAGCAGAAGAATTTCGCCGAGGCGCAGGGCTGGTTCACCCAGGCCAACGAGTGGACGCCGTCGGACAAGGCGGCAGAGGGGCTGGTGCTGGCCTACAACGGCTTGGGCGACAAGGCGCAGGCCCGTGCCGCCGCCGCTCCGTGGAAGGGCAAGTCGAGCCGCATCGACCAGGCGCTGAAGGCGGTTGACCCGCCGCGCGGCCCCGCCGGCCCCGGCGGCGGACGCAGCGCACCGCAGGGCCCGAGCGAGCTTGACCGCGCGCTGGCCCGCCATGACTTCGCCGCGTGCATCAGCATCATCCGCGGCACCATTGCGAAAAGCGGCCCGACCGCCGCCCTGTTGCAGCAGCGCGGCTGGTGCCTCTTGGAGCTGAAGCGCCCGTCGGAGGCCGAGGCCGCCTTCGCCGAGGCGCAGACCCTGGCCGCCCGCGAGCCGGCAAAAGGCGGGGCTTCGGCGACGGGAACCGCGCCCGGAAAGGCGGGCAGCCGCAGCCCCGCCGCGTCGGGCCTGCCGCAGACGGCGACGCCGGCCCAGGAGAACGCCTATGGGCAGGCCATCGCGCGGCTGGCGACCGGCGACGTGACCGGCCTGACCCGCGACCTGCCGCGTGCCAATCTGACCGCGACGCAGCGGGCGGAAATCCGCGCCTCGCTGATGGCGACGGAGGCCGGCCGGGCGCTGGAGGACAAGCGCTACAACGACGTGCTGCGCCTGCTCGATGCCCGCAAGGAGCTGGAGCCGGAGCCGCGCAACCTCGGCATCGTGCGCGGCTGGGCGCTCTACAACCTGATGCGCTTCGACGAGGCCTACGTCCAGTTCAAGTCCATCGACGACCGGCTGAGCACCGAGGAATTGCGCGAAGGCCTCTCCACTGCCTGGAAGACGATCTACCATGACTGGTAAGGAAGCCCCGAGGGCCGTAATGGAGATGGCCGTGACTCCTGTTCCCCGAACCGCGGGGCGCGCCGCGCTGTGGGCGGCGTTGGCGGCGGCCATGCTGCTGACCTCCGGTTGCGCCGGCTGGGTCCGCGACAACCTGACCCAGTCGGCCACCCCCTGGCGCCGCATCCAGCCGGCGGCGCTGCCGGTCACGCTGCCGGACAGCCGCGACTTCCCCATCGTCGCCGCCCGCATGCGCGACACCGGTACGGTCTACAAGACCTACAATGTGGCGCTGGGCAACCCGACCTCGCTGGCCGGGGAGAACCGCCTGACCGTCGACGTGCAGACGCTGCCGGACAGCCTGTTCGGCGCGCTGGTCCAGCCGCCGCGCGTGTTCCCGGTGCCGCTCTACACCATGGAAACGCTGACGGCGACGACCCGGCGCGAGTTTCCCGACATGAAGGTGAAGGTCGCCGACATCGCCCGCCGCAACCGCTACGGCGACTACGACTATGCGACCGCCCAGGACGCGGAGAACAGCTGTGTCCTCGCCTGGCAGCTGATCACCGACCACAAGCGGATGCTGCCGGAACGGATCGAGGCCGTCCGGCTGGAATACCGGGTCTGCGGCGTCGGCTCCAACATCCGGGCATTGCTGGCCCCCTTCGACGGCCTGACCCTGACCCTGCCGGAGACGATCCTGGAAGCACAGGATCTGGGGGGACTTTAGGAGCGCGCCGGCGATGACCACGATATCCGAAGCCTTGCGCATCGCCGTCGGCCTGCACCAGGGCAACCGGCTGGCCGAGGCGGCGGACATCTACCGGAAGATCCTCCAGGCCGCCCCCGAGGTCGCCGACGCGTGGCACCTGCTGGGCGTTCTGCACCACCAGTCGGGCGAGCATGCCGAAGCGGTGCGGCTGATCGGCGAGGCGATCGGCCGGGATCCCCTGTGTGCCGCCTACCGCGACAATCTGGGATCGGCGCTGCGGGCGGCGACGCAGGCCGCCCAGGCGGCCGGCCAGCATCGGGCGGCGCTGGCGCTTGACCCCGCCTGGGTCAAGCCGTTCGGCAACCTCGCCGGCGCCCTGACCGACCTTGGCGACGCAACTGCAGCGGCTGAGGCGCTGCGCCGGGCCTTGCGGCTGGCGCCGGACACCGACGGCTACCTGCTGCGGCTCGGCGATTGCCTGTACGCCCAGGACCGGACGGCGGAGGCCGAGGCACACTACCGCCGGCTGGACGAGCTCCAGCCCGGCCGGCCCGACTGCCTGTACCGTCTCGGCCTGTGCCGGCTGGCGGCGAGCCGGGTGATGGGCGTCGCGCTCGCCGCTGCCGGCCGGCTGGTCGACCGGGCGGCCCTGGCCGAGGCCATCGCCGCCTTCGGCCGTGCCGCCGACGGCGGCCATGGCGATGCCTGCCGGAACCTGTTCGGGACGGCGGTCGTCGCGATCCAGACCGGCGTGATGGACGACGCGACGCTGGAGCGGGTCGCCGCCGCCGCCCGCCGCCGGCTGATGGCGGAGCCGCGCGACAGCGTCGCCCTGTCGGTGGTCTGCTACGCCCTCTACCGGCGGCAGCGGCTCGCCCTTGCCGAGCGCTATTTCCGCAAGTTCGCCCGCCATTGGACGGCGGAAGACATCGCCGCCGATTTCGAGATGCTGCTGTGGTCGATGGTGCATGGCGGGCCGGCCTTCTTCGCGCGGCTGGCCGCCGAGCCGCCGCACTGCTTCGCCCGTGCCGCCCGCCGCATGCCGGTGGCCCCCAAGTCCGATGGCCGGCCGATCCTGCTGGTCGGCTGCGACGGCGGTTACTGGCGCCGCTTCGGCGCCGGCTTTCTCGAAAGCTGGCAAAACAAGGCCGCTTCCTGCGCCCTGCATGTCCATGTCGTCAACCCGCCGGCCGATGTCGAGGCCGAGTTGATGCGGCTGGCCGGCGACGGCCTGCCGCTGTCGCTCTCCTGCGAGACCGTCGATCTGAGCGCCCTGCCGGAGCCGGTGCGGCTCACCTATTACGCCTCCGCCCGTTTCGCGGTGACGCAGCAGCTTTTGCGGGCGGGGGCCGGGCCGGTGATCCAGATCGATGTCGATGCGCTGCTGCTCGCCGATCCCGGCCTCGCCATGGCGGCGTGGCCGTCCTGGGACGTGGCGGTGATGCAGGACCGCCGGGGCCGCGGGCCCACCCGCGATTTCCTCGCCGGCTTCCTCGCCTTCAACCGCACACCGGCGGCACAGCGTTATCTCGACCTCGTCGCCGGCTATATCGGCCGGCATTTCGACGAGGGCCGGGCCTTCTGGGGGCTGGATCAGGCGGCCCCCTACTGCACCCACGACCATCTGGTCCGCAACGGCGAGGCGCCGGCCCTGATCCGCTTCGACTTTGAAGCCTTCCCCTTCCTGCATTTCCTCGAAAAGTAAGGCGGTCTCACGCCGCCTGTGCAGCCCGCTCGCGCAGCCGCTGTTCCAGCGCCCGCCAGCGCGGCTCGACCGCCTCCACCGCGCGCTGCTTGACCGGGCCGAAGCCGCGGATCTCCTGCGGCAAGGCCGCCAGCTCCACCGAGGTGGCGAGCCGGTCGGCCGACAGACGCTCGGCGATCTCCGCCACCGTCGCCTCGTAGCGGGCGACCAGGGCGCGCTCCATCTTCCGCTCCGCCGTGTAGCCGAACGGGTCGAGCGCCGTGCCGCGCAGCTTTTTCATCGCCGCCAGCCCGCGAAACACCGGCAGGATCCAGCCGCCCAGCGCCATCTTGCGCGGCTCGCCATAGCCGTTGGTGTCGCGCGACAGCAGGGGCGGGGCGAGGTGGAAGACCGGCTTCCAGTCGCCGTCGAAACGCTCCTCCAGGCTCTTGCGGAAGCTGGGGTCGCTGTGCAGGCGGGCGACCTCATACTCGTCCTTGTAGGCCATCAGCTTGAAGGCGCTGCGCGCCACCGCTTCGGCCAGCGCCGTCGATCCGGGGGCGACGCGGGCCTCCGCCTGCCTTGCCCGCTCTACCAGCGCGCGGTAACGGTCGGCATAGGCGCTGTCCTGATAATCGGCCAGGAACGCCGCCCTCCGCTCGACGATGCTCGCCAGATCGGTGGCCGGCGCGTCCTCTTCCGCCCCCAGTGTCGCCAGCAGCTCCGGCCGGTGCGCCGCGAGGCGGCCGAAGGCGAAGGCGCGCAGATTGGCGGGCACGCCGGTGCCGTTCAGCTCGATGGCACGGGTCAGCGCCTCCAGACCGACCGGCAGCAGCCCCTTCTGGAAGGCGACGCCCATCAGGAAGACGTTGGCGAGGATGCTGTCGCCGAACAGCGCGGTGACCACCCAGTTGGCGTCCACCACCTCCACCCGCTCGGGTCCCGCGGCGCGGCGCAAGGACCGCAGCAGCGATCCGGCATCGGGCAGTTTGCTACCATCGCGGGTGAAGGCGCCGGTCGGAGCGACATGGGCGTTCGCCACCACCCGCGTGCGGCCCAGCCGCACCGTCTTCAGCGCGTCCGGCGAGGCCGCGACCACCGTGTCGCAGGCCAGCACCAGCTGCGCCTGTTTCGGATCGATCCGCGCCTGATTGAGCCGCCCCGCATCCTCCGCCACCCGCAGATAGCTGTAGACCGCACCGCCCTTCTGCGCGAAGCCCATGAAGTCGAGCACCGAGGACGCCTTGCCCTCCAGATGCGCCGCCATCGCCAGCACCGCCCCGATGGTGACGATTCCGGTGCCGCCGACGCCGACGATGAGGATCTCGGCCGGGTCGGCACTGGCGGCAAGCTGCGGCAGCGGCAGCGCCGCCAGATCGTCGGCGAAGCGGGCGGCGACCCTGTCGGGGTTCGGCTTGCGCAATGACCCGCCGACCACCGAGACGAAGCTGGGGCAGAAGCCGTCGGCGCAGGAATAGTCCTTGTTGCAGCTGGACTGGTCGATCTGCCGCTTCACGCCGAATTCGGTTTGCTTGGGCTGCACCGACAGGCAGTTCGACTTCTTCCCGCAATCGCCGCAGCCTTCGCAGACCAGATCGTTGATCACCATCCGGCGCGCCGGGTCGGCCATGGTGCCGCGCTTGCGCCGGCGGCGCTTCTCCGCCGCACAGGTCTGCTCATAGACGATTGCCGTAACGCCGGGAATCTCGCGCATCTCGCGCTGGACGGCATCCAGTTCTTCGCGGTGATGCACGGTGGTGAAGGGGGCGAGGCCGGACCGGCTGTCGTATTTCTCCGGCGCGTCGCTGACCACGGCAATGCGGGTGATGCCCTCCGCCGCCAGCTGGCGGGTGATGGCGTCGACGGAGATCGGGCCGTCCACCGGCTGGCCGCCGGTCATGGCGACGGCGTCGTTGAACAGGATCTTGTAGGTGATGTTGATTCTGGCGGCCACCGCCTGCCGGATCGCCAGCAGGCCGGAATGGAAATAGGTGCCCTCGCCCAGATTCTGGAAGATGTGCGGGCGCTTGCTGAAGGGCGCCTGCCCGATCCAGCTGACGCCCTCGCCGCCCATCTGGCTGAGGCCGACCGTGTCGCGGTCCATCCACGACGCCATGAAATGGCAGCCGATGCCGGCCATCGCCTTGCTGCCGTCGGGCACCTTGGTCGAGCTGTTGTGCGGACAGCCGGAGCAGAAATAGGGCGTGCGGGGCAGGGCAGGGGCGGCGGGCGCCTCGCCCGGCAGCAGCTCCGCCAGCCTTGCGGAGAAATCACGCTGGGGGAAGCGGTGGCGGATGCGCTCCACCAGCGCCTTGGCGACAATCCAGGGCCGCAACTCCCCGGTGGCGGGCAGCAGGGGCGCGCCGAACTCGTCGGTCTTGCCGACGACGGCACGTGGCCGTTCGCCGGCCGGCAAATGGAACAGCGAATCCTTCAGCTGGCTCTCGATGACCGGCGCCTTCTCCTCGACCACGAGGATTTCTTCCGCGCCGCGCGCGGCGGTCAGGGCGAAGTCGGGCTCCAGCGGCCAGGACAGGCCGATCTTGTGGACCGACAGCCCGATCTCCGCCGCTTCCGCCGGGCCGATGCCCAGCAGGCGCAGCGCCTCCATCAGGTCGAGATGCGCCTTGCCGGTGGTGACGATGCGCAGCCAGCCGCCACTCCCAAGGACAGTGCGGTCGATGCGGTTGACGCGGGCGAAGGCCTTCACCGCCGCGACCTTGGCGGCCAGCCGCTCTTCGATGGCGAGGCTGGGCAGGTCGGGCCAGCGGTAATGCAGGCCCCCCGGCGGCGGATCGAACGGCACCGGCAGGAAGCCGCGCTCCAGCGACGGCAGCCGGACGGTGGCCGAGCTTTCCACCAATTCCGAGATCGCCTTGAAGCCGACCCACGCCCCGGAAAACCGCGACAGGGCGTAACCATAAAGCCCGAAATCGAGATACTCGCGCACGCCCGACGGGTTCAGCACCGGCATTGACCAAGCGATCATCGCAAGGTCGCTCTGGTGCGGCATGCTGGAGGACACGCAGCCATGGTCGTCGCCGGCCACCGCCAGCACGCCGCCGCGCGGCGAGCTGCCATAGGCGTTGGCATGCTTCAGCACGTCGCCGGAGCGGTCCACCCCCGGCCCCTTGCCGTACCACATGCCGAACACGCCATCGACGGTGGCCTCGCCGGAGGATTCGACCTGCTGGGTGCCCATGACGGCGGTGGCGCCCAGAATCCTCGTTCACGCCGGGGACGAAGGTGATGGCGTGGGCGTCCAGATGCCGGCTAGCCTGCCACAGCGCCTGATCCAGCCCGCCCAGCGGCGAGCCGCGATAGCCGCTGACGAAGCCGGCGGTGTTCAGCCCCGCCCGCCGGTCGCTCTCCGCCTGGAGCAGCAGCAGCCGGACCAGCGCCTGGGTGCCGGACAGATAGACCTGCCCCTCGGTGCGGCAGTAGCGGTCGTCGAGGCGATAGCTCCGGTCGATCTCCGCCTGTTCCGGCCGCAGGCCTCCCCGCAATCCCGGCTGCATGCCGTCCATCTCTCGTCCCCTCGGATTTCTTTTCTGGGGACAAGTCTGCGCCTTTCGCAGGCAAATGATTTTGCGGGTTGGCCGGGGATCGGGGGTGTTCGGAAAATCCTGTTGCGGATTGTTGACTGAGTCAGCGAAATTTTTGCGCGGCACCGGCCCGTCCGGACGGGGTCACCCCCGCAGGGCGGCGCGGCGGTCGGCCCGCATCAGGGCGGCGCCGCGTTCGGCGATCATCACCGTCGGCGTGTTGGTGTTGCCCGACGTCAGCGTCGGCATCACCGAGGCGTCGATCACCCGCAGGCCGCGCACCCCCCTCACCCGCATCTCGGCATCGGTGACGGCGGTGGCATCGTCCGCGCCGCCCATCCGGCAGGTGCCGACCGGGTGAAAGATGGTGGTGCCGATGTCGCCGGCAGCATTCGCCAGCTCCTCCTCGGTCTGGAAGCTGGGGCCGGGCTTGTATTCCTGCGGGTGGTAGGGGGCCAGCGCCGGCTGCGAGACGATGCGCCGGGTCAGCGCCAGCGCCTTCGCCGCCTTCGCCCGGTCGGCCGGATCGGACAGGTAGCAGGGGGCGATGGCCGGGTTGGCGCGATGATCGGCGCTGGTGATGCGGGTCCAGCCGCGCGACGCCGGGCGCAGGTCGCAGACGCTGGCGGTGAAGGCGGGGAAGCCGTGCAGCGGGTCGCCGAACTTCTCCAGCGACAGCGGCTGCACGTGATATTCGAGGTCGGCGCTCCCGACCTCCGGCGACGATTTGGCGAAGACGCCGAGCTGGCTGGGCGCCATGGTCAGCGGCCCCTTGCGGAACAGCGCATATTCCAGCCCCATCATCGCCTTGCCGAACAGGTTGCCGGCCCGCTTGTTCAGCGTGACGATGCCGTCGACCTTGTAGATCATGCGCAGTTGCAGATGGTCCTGCAGATTGGCGCCGACGTCCGGCGCATCCAGCACCACCGGAATGCCGAGGGACTTCAGATGCGCCGCCGGGCCGATGCCGGAGCGCTGGAGGAT
Organism: Azospirillum sp. UENF 111221; assembly: GCF_058780625.1. Classification (NCBI taxonomy): domain Bacteria; kingdom Pseudomonadati; phylum Pseudomonadota; class Alphaproteobacteria; order Rhodospirillales; family Azospirillaceae; genus Azospirillum; species Azospirillum sp. UENF 111221. The sequence continues at coordinate 153,783 of NZ_JBSNCH010000003.1, read as the reverse complement.
CGCCGGGCTGCCGATGGACCCGGCGGCCAGCACCGTCTCGACCCTGGAGGTCGCCCGCGCCGGCTCGCCATTCACGGTGAAGCGGATGCCGGTGGCGCGGCCGTCGGCGATCTCCACCCGGTCGATGGCCGCGTCGATGGCGAGCTTCAGGTTCGGGCGGTCGAGGGCGGGACGCAGGAAGGCCTTGGCCGCGCTCCAGCGGATGCCGCCCTTCTGGTTCACCTCGAAGCTGCCGACGCCCAGATTGTCGCCGCGGTTGAAATCGTCGTTGCGGGGAATGCCGACCTGTTGCGCCGCCTCGGCGAAGCGGTCGAGCAAATCCCAGCGCAGCCGCTGCCGCTCCACCCGCCACTCGCCGCCGCTGCCATGCATCTCGTCGGCACCGCGCCAGTAATCCTCGCTGCCCTTGAAGACCGGCAGCACCTCTTTCCAGCTCCAGCGGCTGTCGCCGGTGATCGCCGCCCACTCGTCATAGTCGCGCGCCTGCCCGCGCATGGCGATCATGCCGTTGATCGACGAGCAGCCGCCCAGCACCTTGCCGCGGGCGTAATGGATGCTGCGGCCGTTCAGCCCCGGCTCGGCTTCCGTCTTGAAACACCAGTCGGTGCGCGGGTTGCCGATGCAGAACAGATAGCCGGCGGGGATGTGCAGCCACACCCAGCTGTCCTTGCCGCCGGCCTCCAGCAGCAGCACCGAAACGTCGGGATCGGCCGACAGCCGGTTGGCCAGCACGCAGCCGGCCGTGCCGCCGCCTGCGATGATGTAATCGAAGCTGCCGAAGTCGAGCACGCCCGCCATCCCGTCCGCCATCCGCGTCCCTCCCGAGGGGATCTGTTGATTTGTCAGGCATATTAGATTGCTGACCGGGCGGACGATCCAGAGAAATTTCGCCGCAGCGGGATCCGTCGCGGCGAACTCCCCCGGTCTCCCGCCCGCCCACTCCCGCCTCTCACCCCGCCATCCGCTGCCGCTCGCGCTCCGTCAGCAGATCGACGAAGGCCCGCACCTTGGTCGGGCGGAAGCGCGCGGCCGGGAAGACGGCATGGATGCCGCCCGGCGGCAGGGTCCAGCCCGGCAAGAGGCGGACGAGCCGGCCGGACGCCAGATCGTCGGCCACGCAGTAATCCGGCAGGACCGACAGCCCGGCCCCCTCGCGCACCGCCTCCCGCACGGCGAAGGTGGCGTCCAGTGCGATGGATGCCCGCATCGACACCGTGCGCATTTCTCCTGTCGCGGCGGTGAACTGCCAGCTCAACGGGTTGCGCAGCACCGTGTTGGCGACGAAGGGCAGGGCGGCGATGTCGTCCGGCCCGGCATTCTCGCCGATCCGGGCAGCCAGCGCCGGGGTGCCGACCAGAAGCTGCTGGAAACTGCCGAACTGGCGGGCCTGAAGGCTGGTGTCGGCCAGCCAGCCGACGCGGATGGCGAGGTCGAAGGTGCCGCCGACGAGGTCGAGTGACTGGTCGGACAGGGCCATGTCGGCCTTGCAGGCGGGGTGGGCGGCGACGAAGGCGGCGATGGCCGGAACGACGACCGCCACCCCGTAATCGAAGGGGGCGGTCAGCCGCAGCAGCCCGGAGGGCGCCGCCGCGGTCTCCGCCAGCTCGCCGAAGGCATCCTCGGCCTCCCGCAGGATGACGACGCAGCGGCGGTGGAAAGCCATGCCGGCCTCGGTCGGCCGCACCTTGCGGGTGGTGCGGACCAGCAGGCTGGCCCCGACCTCCTCCTCCAGCTTCGCCACCTGCTGGCTGACCACCGCCTTGGTGATGCCCAGCCGTGCCGCCGCCGCGGTGAAGGAGCCGGTCTCCACCACCGCGGCGAAATAGGCGATGCGGTTCAGATGCCGGGGATCGCTCATCGGACGCCGGTCGATTGTTTGCCAATGGCATACGATATGTCGGTTTTGTGCCAACTACCCAGCACAATCGGCCGCGGTTAAAGTTGAATCCCATTGCCCATCGCCAGCCACGGATGCTTTTCATGAGCCGGACCAGGACCGTCACCTATCTGTTCGACCCGCTCTGCGGCTGGTGCTACGGCGCCTCGCCGGCCATCGCGTCGCTGTCGGAGGTCGGTGATCTTGCGCTGGAGTTGTTGCCGACCGGGCTGTTTTCCGGCGCGGGCGCCCGGCCGCTGGACGACGGCTTCGCCGCCCATGCCTGGGCCTACGACCAGCGCATCCATGCTTTGACCGGGCAAATCTTCAGCGAGCGCTACCGCACCGGCGTCCTGGGCGACCGGAGCCAGAGGATCGACAGCGGCCCGGCGACGCTGGCCCTGACGGCGGTCGCACTGACGGCACCCGACCGCGAGTTCGCAGCACTGGCCGCCATCCAGTCGGCGCGCTATGCCGACGGGCGCGACATCACCGCGGCGGCGACGCTGGCCGACATCCTGACCGGCCTGGGCCTCGATGCCGCTGCGTCCCTTTTCGCCGAGGGGGCGGCCGAGGGGGTGGGCGAACTGACGGTCGCCGACGCCGCGCGGGTCGAGCGCGGCCGGCAACTGATGGCCTCCTATCGCGCCAATGGCGTGCCGACCCTGCTGTTCGACGACGGATCGCACCGGCGCAAGCTCGATTCCGAAATCCTCTTCTCCAAGCCCGGCCGGCTGGCTGCCATTCTCAGCGCCGGCTGACCGCCGCACCTGTCTTACTTCCGGTTCACCAGCGCCACGCCGCAGACCGCCACCGCCATGCCGGCCAGCGCCGCGACGCCCAGCTTCTCGCCGAACAGCACCCAGGCGACGAGCGCCGTCACCGGCGGGGTCAAATAGAACAGGCTGGCGACCTTGGCCGCCGCACCGCGGCGGATCAGGGCGAACAGTAGGAAGATGGCGCCGACCGACAGCACGAAGCACAGCCACAGCAGGGCGAAGACGAACTCGCCCGTCCACTGGACCTGCATCGTCTCGGTCAGCGGAGCGACCACCGCCAGCACGACCGCGGTGGCGGTATATTGGATGGCGGTGCCGCTGCGCAGATCCATGCCGCCGCCGTGGCGCTTCTGGTACAGCGTGCCGAGCGTGATCCCGACCAGCGCCGCCATGGCATAGCCGATGCCGATCAGATGCTCGGCGTCGACCGACAGCTTCTCGCGCACCACCAGCCCGACGCCGGCAAGGCCGAGCAGCAGCCCGACCCATTGCCGGCCGCTGACCCGTTCGCCCAGCAGCGGGCCGGACAGGGCGGCGGTCAGCAGCGGCTGGATGCCGACGATCAGCGCGGTGACGCCGGCCGGCAGCCCATGGGCGATGGCGAGGAAGACGCCGCTGAGATAGACGCCGTGCACCAGCAGCCCGGCCAGCGCGATCCGTCCGGCGGTCGCCCAGTCCTTGGGCCAGGGCGCCCGGCTCGCCAGCGCCACCAGCGCCAGCACCACGGCGACCAGCCCCAGCCGGATCAGCAGGAAGGTCAGCGGCTCCACATAAGGCAGGCCGTATTTCGCGCCGATGAAGCCGGTGCTCCACAGCAGCACGAAAAGGCCCGGCATCAGGCGCAGCCAGCTCTGGCCGCCCGTCGCGGTCCCGCCCATTTTTTAAGTCCCTTCCCCGTCCGCGGTCAGCTCACCGCCGGAACGGCCGGAGACGACTGGGTCGGCTGGCGGCGCGCTTCGGCGACCGCCTGGATGTGGGACTGCAAATCCGCGTCCTTCTGCACCAGCCGGCGGAAATCCTTCTCATCCAACACCAGCAATTGGCAATAGCCCAGCGCCCGCACGTCTGCATTGCGCCGCTGGCGGGACAGGAGCGCCATCTCGCCGAAGAAGTCGCCGGTGCCGAGCTTCACCGGCTCCGCCAGCATCGGCACCAGCACCTCGACGGCACCCGACGCGATGAAGAACATGGCGTCGCCGCGGTCGCCCTTGCGCACGATGGTCTCGCCCGGCAGCGCCAGCTGGGCGCGCAGCAGCGTGGCGATGGTCGCCACCCGCTCCGCCGGCAGCTCGGCGAACAGCGGCACCCGACGCACCAGCTCCGCCACGTCGAAGCGGACATCCAGCTTCGGCAGCCGCTCCAGCACCCGGCGCCGCTGTTCCAAATCACGCTCCAGGTCGGTCAGAACCTCCTGGCTGATGATCGATTCGGCGTGCATGGCGCGGTATTCGGCATGCTCCAGCCGCAGCGCCGCCCGGCCGACATAGCGGCTTTGCAGCACCACCGCGTAATCGGGATATTGCAGCTTCAGGGCCGACAGCGCCTGCTCGACGATGCCCAGCCGGCCGACCAGCATGCCTTCCAGCTCGAACGCAACCTCTTGGCCCAGCACGCGCGCCAGCCGGTCGCGGGTGAAGGCCAGCAGCTCGCGCAGCACGGTGCGCACGGCGACCAGCACCTCGAACCGCATCGACAGGCGCCGGGCCAGCGGGCTGTGGATGCCGAAGCGGCGTTGCAGCCAGCTTGCGGTCCGCATCCAGGGCGAGAAGGCGATGAACGGCTCCTCGAAGGCGCGATAGCCGTTGCGGCCCTGGCTCTTGACCGCGTCGAGCAGGCGCCCGCTGCGGCCGGCCAGCATTTCCATCACCGCGCGCGACACCACCCCTTCGGAGAAGTGGGCGTAATAGAGTTCTTCCTCGCGGTTCACCAGGATGACGAGGCCGATGGTGACGCGGTCCTCGTCGGTCAGCTTGGCCTCTTCCTGGCTGTCGCGGTCGATCCGTTTCAGCCGCTCCTCGTAGCGGGCGATCATCACGTCCTTGACCGCGCCATCCACCTCATAGGTCTGGGCGACGGCGGAAACGCGGTCGCGGATGCTGTCGGTGGACAGCGCCAGCGCCCGGTTGCGCATGGCGCGCTCCACCGGCGTCAGCTCGTCCAGCTTCAGGAGGCGGATCAGCCAGCGCAACGTGGTGCCGTTGACGAACAGCGTGACGAAGACGAAGCCGGTGACCATCACCGCGATGAAGCTCTGGAGCTTGTCGGGCACCCGGAAATTCTCGGTCACCGCCAGGGCCAGCGTCAGCGACACCGCCCCGCGCATGCCGCCCCACAGCATCACCGACTTGTAGGAGTTGCTGACCTTCTGCGCCAGCCCGGCCCAGGACAGCACCGGCAGCAGCCCGAACAGCACCACCGCCCGCGCGGCGAAGGCCGCCAGCACCACGACCACCACCAGCCCGACCTCCGCCCAGCCGGCGTCGGCCAGCAGGCGCGGCACCAGGATGGCGGTCAGCAGGAAGATCATGGAGTTGGCCCAGAAGCCCAGCTGCTGCCAGACATGCTCCATGGCGCCCCAGGTGGCGGGGGAGATGCGGGTGCGCCCGACCGATCCGATGACCAGCGCCGAGGTCACCGTCGCCACCACGCCCGACGCGCCGACATAATGGTCGGCCAGCACATAGGAGAGGTAGGCCAAAGCCACCGTCAGCGTGATCTCCGCCATCGGCTGGTTGCGCACCGGCTCCACCAGCATGCAGACGATGCGGCCGCAGACATAGCCGGTGACAACTCCGCCGGAGAAGTCGCGCAGGAAATCCACCGCCGCCGCCGCCGCCCCGCCGTGGGAGGTGCGCGTCAGCATTTCCAGGAGAAGGGTGAAGAGCGCGATGGCCGCGGCGTCGTTCAGCAGGCTCTCGCCCTCGACCAGCGTGGTCAGCCGTCTTGGCGCGCCCAGGTCGCGGAAGATGCCGATCACCGCCGCCGGGTCGGTGGAGGCGACGATGGCGCCCAGCAGCAGGCAGGCGACCAGCGGCAGCGGGGTGAACAGGTTGACGGCATAGCCGACGGCGAAGGTGCAGACGAAGACCGCCACCACCGCCATCAGCAGGATCGGCCCCGAGATCCTCGAACAGCCGCCGCACATCGACCGCCAGCGCCGTCTCGAACAGCAGGATCGGCAGGAAGACGTGCAAAAGCACGTCGGACGAGACGTCCAGCTCGGCCAGCGAATTCAGGAAGTCATGCAGCGGATCCTTGCCCGGCCCGGCGAAGGTCTGGATCACGGCCCCCAGCGCCACGCCGACGCCGGCCAGCAGCACCGTGTAGGGCATCTGGAAGCGGGCGGCGAGGGGCGGCAGGAAACTGACGAGGGCGAGAAGCCCGGCAACGCCGAGGACTTGAATGACGATGTCGTGCATGGTTCCACGGAACGGCTGCGGCGTGGGCTGCACGGTATCGCCGCACTGTGGCGGGGGCAAGGCCATGGGCCGCAAATTCCTGCGGCAAAAATGGTCCGCAGCGATGCGCCGGCCGCGAGCAGGGGCTATGCCGCTCCCCGTATCCGGGCCTCAACCCGGCCTCACCGCCAGCCGCCATTCTCGGTCAGGCCGGACAGGATGTCCGTCAGGATGGTGTGGGTGGCGCGGGCCGCGGCCGACATCGGCCGGCCGGCGGCATGGGCCAGCAGGATGCTGCGGTCGATCTGCGGATCGGCGATGGGCAGGCCGGTCAGCCGCTCCGCCGTCCCGCCGTGGCGCGCCACCCGGTCCGACAGCACGGTGTAGCCGCAGCCTTCCGCCACCAGCGCCTTGATCTGCTCCAGCGCGTCGATCTCCAGCGCCACGGTGACGCCGGCCCGCGCCAGCAGGGCGGCATGCTCCACCTCCTCGCGCACGCCATGCGGGCGGCCGGGCAGGATCAGCGGCAGGGACAGCGCCTCGGCGAAGGGGATGGCGCTGCGGCCGCGCAGCAGCGGGTCGTCGGCCGGCCCGACCAGATGCAGCTTCTCGCGCGCCACCAGCTGGGTCTCCAGCCCGCCCATCTCCTTGGTGCCGAACACCAGCGCGAGGTCGAGCTGCCCCGACAGCACCCATTCCAGCATGTGGCCGGACAGCCCCTCCACCACCCGCAGCCTGATCTGCGGATGGGTGCGCCGCACCGCCAGCGCCAGCGGCACGGTCAGCACCGGCCCCAGCGAGGTCGGGATGCCGACGGTCGCCGGTCCTGCCGGCACCGCCTCCACCGCCCTCACCTCGTCGCGCAGCCCGTCCATCTGGCCGATCAGCGCCGCCGCCCGCTGCGCCAGCCGCCGCCCGCTTTCCGTCGGCACCACGCCGCGTGCCGTGCGCAGCACCAGCTGGCAGCCGAAATCCTCCTCCAGCCGCTTCAGATGCAGGCTGAGCGCCGGCTGCGCCACCCGCAGCACATCCGCCGCCCGCGAGATCGAGCCATGCTCGACGATGCCGAGGAAATAGCGAAGCTGCCGTACGTCCATAACGCCGGACCCCTTGCCGCCCATACCGTGACGCTATGAAAGCGGCGGAGGAGATCGCGTGTCAATATGGGACACTCTGTGCCGATGAAGTCGCGCTCTGCGCGATGCCACGGCCCGCGGTCGCGCGGCTTTGGCGCTCACGAGGCGACGGCGGCCAGCATTCGGAAAGTCTTCAGCCCCTTCGGCTTGTCGGGGGCGACGATGTCCTTGTGGATGCAGCCGATCACGGACTTGATGACGTCGGTCTTGTTGAGCGCCGTGACTTCCACGACCGTCTCCAGCTCACGCGACATGGTCGGGGTGATCTTCATCGACAGCCGCCGCCTTGCCGAACCGCGTCCTGTCTTCGGTGAACCTTCGAAGAAGGCTCTGGTCTCGTCGAGGCTGTCGGCAAGCTGGCGCGACAGGGCCCGGTCGGCGGCGAACCGGTTGATGTAGTACATCAAAAGCGGCTTGCGGAACTCGGTCGTCAGGCCCGGATCGATGCGATAGGCGGCGAGATCGAGAGCGTCGGTATAAACCGACGGCAGGTTGGCCTCTATGGAAATCGTCGCCCTGTCATAGGCGGCCTTGATCGCCGGGGTCGATTGCGGCGGAGTGGCGACGACCGCACCGCACCTGTCGCAGACGGCGACAAGGATGTTCTGTGCCACACCCTTGCCGTCGTCGAACGGAACATCGCGCAAGGCGAAGGTGGTTGTCGTCAGCCCGTTCCGTCCCGCAAACGGCTTTGCTCTTGTCGCCTTCACGGTAGATCTTCACGACGGCACCTCATTGATGGACGCTGATAAAGATCGTGTCGGGATCCACAAAGTAGAACTTGATGTACCAGCCCCGATTTCTGACGATGTTGACCTCGATGTTCGGGTCCCGGTGGTGGGGGCTGATGCTATGATCGTTGCCGCTGGCGCTTTTCAGAACCTGAATGACTTGATCGGCGGTAACCGCACCCATCTGGAGCAGGTTCTTCGTGTCGATCGCAGTTCGGGCTTCGTGCTGAAACGTCCCATCCTTCAAAGCCCTGATGACCTTGGGCTTCACCGTCGACCACCCCACCGGCGCCCCCAATAATATACGATAATCTTCGTACTCTTCAAGCGTGCCGAAGCCGTCCCGCGCGACCCAGAATCGGTCAGGGGAGGGACATTTGCAAGCTCAACGCACGGCTGTGCGGCGGGCAAGGAAATCACGTCAGGCGATGGCGGGCGTTCTGGGCGGCGCCTTGAGTCCGCCCCCCTCTTGATCGCCGTAAATCCGTTAACCATTTACCCATCAGGCACCGGACGGTCGCGCATTCGCGGACCGCGGAGGCGCCGTTCCGCGCCGGATGACTGGGCGGAAGACCTTGGAAACGGAGTGCCGGATGGACTTCGGTCAATTCACCGATCGTGCGCGCAGCGTCATTCAGGCCGCGCAGATCGCCGCCCTTGCCGAGCGGCATCAACAGCTTCTCCCCGAACATCTGCTGAAGGCCCTGATCGACGAGGGCAGCGGCGTGGCGGCGCGTCTGGTGCGCGACACCGGCGGCGACCCCGATCTGCTGAAGTCCGCGACCGAGGAGCAGTTGTCCCGCGCGCCGGTCCAGGCCGGCGCCAACGATGGCCCGCAGCCGCTCTACATGTCGCCGGCGCTGGCCGCCGTGCTGCAGGGTGCCGTCGCCTCGGCGCGCACCGGCGGCGACCGCTTCGTCACCGCCGAACGGCTGCTGGAGAGCCTCGCCCGCCAGAGCGGCCCGCTGCGCGCCCTGTTCCGCCGCGCCGGCGTCGATGCCGACGCGCTGGCCGCCGCCGCCGATGCCCAGCGCAAGGACCATCCCGCCGATGCCGAGACCGAGACGACGGCCGGCGAGGCGCTGGCCCGCTACACCCGCGACCTGACGGAAGAGGCGCGGCAGGGCCGGCTCGACCCGGTCATCGGCCGTGACGACGAGATCCGCCGCACCATCCAGGTTCTGGCCCGCCGCACCAAGAACAACCCCGTCCTGATCGGCGAGCCCGGCGTCGGCAAGACCGCCGTGGTCGAGGGGCTGGCCCAGCGTCTGGCCTCCGGCGACGTGCCGGAAGGGCTGAAGGACCGCCGCGTGCTGTCGCTCGACCTCACCGCGCTCCTGGCCGGCGCCAAGTTCCGCGGCGAGTTCGAGGAGCGGCTGAAATCGGTCCTGGCCGAGGTGCAGGAGGCCAACGGCCGCATCATCCTGTTCATCGACGAGCTGCACACGCTGATCGGTGCCGGCCGCACCGACGGGGCGATGGACGCCGCCAACATGCTGAAGCCCGCCCTGGCGCGTGGCGAGCTGCGCTGCGTCGGCGCCACCACGCCGGACGAGTACCGCAAGTATATCGAGAAGGACGCGGCACTCGCCCGCCGCTTCCAGCCGGTGACGGTGGACGAGCCGTCGGCCGACGACGCGGTGTCGATCCTGCGCGGCATCAAGGGCAAGTACGAGGTGCATCACGGCGTGCGCATCGCCGACGCGGCGGTGGTCGCGGCGGTCAGCCTGTCGGCGCGCTACATCGGCGACCGCCGGCTGCCCGACAAGGCCATCGACCTCGTCGACGAGGCGGCAAGCCGCCTGCGCATGGCCATCGACAGCAAGCCGGAGGCGCTCGACGCCGTCGACCGCCGCGTCGCCCAGCTGAAGATCGAGCGCGAGGCACTGAAGGCCGAGCCGGACGCCGCCTCGCAGGAGCGCCTGCATGTGCTGGAAGGCGAACTGGTCGAAGCGGAAGCCCGCCAGACCTCGATGGAGGAGGAATGGCGCGCCTCGCAGTCCCGCCGCACCGAGGGCCGCCGCCTGAAGGAGGAGCTGGACCAGGCCCGCACCAGGCTGGAGCGCGCCCAGCGCGACGGCGACTGGGCCAAGGCCGGCGAGCTGGCCTATGGCGTGGTGCCCGATCTGGAGAAGCGTCTGGCCGAGGCCGAATCGCGGGCCAGCGCCGAGCGCGACGAGGTGACGGCCAAGGACATCGGCGCCGTCGTCACCCGCTGGACCGGCATTCCGGTCGAACGGATGCTGGAGGGCGAGCGCCAGCGGCTGAAGGGCATGGAGGACAAGCTGGCCGAGCGCGTCGTCGGCCAGAAGGAGGCGGTGCGCGCGGTGTCCAAGGCGGTGCGGCGTGCCCGCGCCGGGCTGAAGGACCCCAGCCGCCCGACCGGCTCCTTCCTGTTCCTGGGCCCGACCGGCGTCGGCAAGACGGAGCTGGCCAAGGCGCTGGCCTCCTTCCTGTTCGACGACGAGACGGCGATCACCCGGCTCGACATGTCGGAATATATGGAGAAGCACGCGGTCAGCCGGATGATCGGCTCGCCGCCGGGCTATGTCGGCTATGACGACGGCGGCTCGCTGGCCGAACGCATCCGGCGCCGGCCCTATCAGGTCGTGCTGCTGGACGAGGTGGAGAAGGCGCATCCCGACGTGCTGAACGTCCTGTTGCAGGCGCTCGACGACGGGCGGCTGACCGATGGGCAGGGCCGGACCGCCGATTTCCGCCACGCCATCCTCATCATGACCTCCAATCTGGGGGCCGAGGCGCTGAGCGCCTTGGGCGACGACGAGGATATGGCCGGCGTGACGGTGGAGGTGATGGACGCGGTGCGCAAGGCCTTCCGGCCGGAGTTCCTCAACCGGCTGGACGATGTTCTGATCTTCCGCCGGCTGGGCCGGGACCAGATGTCGCGGATCGTCGACATCCAGCTGTCCCGCGTCAACGAGCGGCTGGCCGAGCGCGGCGTCACCCTGGCGGCGGACGCCGCGGCCAAGCGGCGGCTGGGCGATCTGGGCTGGGATCCGGCCTTCGGCGCCCGTCCGTTGAAGCGGGCCATCCAGGGCCTTGTCGAGGATCCCATCGCCGAGCGTCTGCTCGACGAGGAGGTCGAGGGCAAGGCCACCATGACCCTGTCGGTGGTCGACGGCCAACTGGCGCTGGACGGCGTGGTGGTCGAGGAGGACCGGGCGCACGGCTTCAAGGCGCCGGAACGCCCGCCGCTCGGCTTCGCCCTGCCGCCGGTGGCGAGTTCCGCCGCCAGCCGCGAGGCGTCGGTCCACTGACCGGGTGACATGTGAAGGGGAAGGGGGGCGCGGGTTTTGCGCCCCCTTTTCCATTTCCAGGGCTGCCCTTGCGCCGCTGCGTCTGCTAAATGACCGCTGCAACGCCGCACCGGACAGGGGGCAGACATGACCGCGACGACTCCTTCCCACTTGGCATACCTGTCGACTTTCTCGCTTGCCGGTCAGGTGGCGCTCGTCACCGGCTCGGGACGCGGGCTGGGTCTGGAGATCGCCCGGGCGCTGGCCGGTTCGGGCGCGCATGTGCTGCTGAACGGCCGCGACGCCGCCACGCTGGAACCGCGTGTCGCCGAGATCGAAGCGGCCGGCGGCAGAGCGTCGGCGCTGGCCTTCGACGTGGCGGACCGGGCGGCGGTGCGCGACGCCTTCGCGCGGATCGACCGCGAGCATGGCCGGCTCGACGTGCTGGTCCAGAATGTCGGACAGCGCAACCGCAAGCCGCTTGCCGATCTGACCGACGACGAGATCACCAGCCTGCTCGATGTCGATCTGGCTTCCGGCCTGATCCTGGCGCGGGAGGCGGCGCGGCTGATGCTGCCGCGCGGGCGCGGCCGGCTGATCGCCGTCACTTCCGTCGCCGGGCAGATCTCGCGGGCCAACGACAGCGTCTATGCCGCGGCGAAGTCCGGGCTGAACGGCATGGTGCGGGCGCTGGCCGCCGAATACGGCCCGCTGGGGCTGACCAGCAACGCCATCGCGCCCGGCTTTTTCGCAACCGAAACGAATGCGGCGATCACCGGCGATCCGGAGCGCTCGGCCTATTTCGCCAACCGCACGCCGATGCGGCGCTGGGGCCGGCCGGAGGAGATTGCCGGGGCGGCGGTGTTCCTGGCCTCGGCGGCGGCGTCCTATGTCAACGGCCATGTCCTGGTCGTCGATGGCGGCGCCACCATCTTGATGTAAGCCGCCGGCCGACTGCCACCGCCATGCTGACGATCCCGATCTCCTGCGGCGATCCCGCCGCCCTGTTCCGTCCCTGGAGCGCCGAGCCCTGGGCGATGCTGCTCGACAGCGCCGCCCCCCATCCGCAGAACGGGCGCTATTCATACATCGTTGCGGACCCGTTCCAAACCGTGGAGGCCACCGGCGGGCAGACCCTGGTCGACGGCCGGCCGGTCGGCGGCAGCCCCTTCGATGCGCTGGAACGGGCGTTGGCGGCATGTCCGCTTCCCTCCGACGGTCCGGTTCCCTTCACCGGAGGGGCCGTGGGCTTCGTCGGTTACGAAGCCGGAACGGCTTTGGAGGGGCTGCGCTCCCGCCATGGCAATCCGGGCGGCCAGCCGGACTTCGCCTTCGGGCTCTACGATGTCGTCGCCGCTTTCGACCGGCAGGAGGGCCGCGCCTGGGTCATCGCCGCCCGGCCGGAGGCGGAGGACCGCGCGCGCCGCATGGCGGCCCGGCTGTCCGTTCCGCCTCCGGAACAATCTGCCGGCCCGGCGCCGCTGCGCTGGCGGTCGGAACTGGCGCGCCCCGACTATCTCGACCGGGTCGGCCGGGTGCTGGACTATATTCGCGCCGGCGACATCTATCAGGCCAACTTCACCCAGCGCTTCCTCGCCGATACCGGCGGGACCATCGACGCCTATGCGCTCTACGAACGCCTGCGCGCCTTGAGCCCGGCGCCTTTCGCCGCCTTCCTGAATTGCGGGCCGAAGCTGCGGCTCGCCGGGGCGTCGCCGGAACGCTTCATCCGGCTCGGCGCCGACCGCAACATCGAAACGCGGCCGATCAAGGGCACCCGTCCGCGCCACGCCGACCCGGCGGCCGACGCCGCTGCGGCGGCGGACCTGTCGGCCAGCATCAAGGACCGGGCGGAAAACCTGATGATCACCGACCTGCTGCGCAACGATCTGGCGCGGGTGTCGGAGGTCGGCAGCGTCAGGGTGCCGGTGCTGTTCGGGCTGGAGAGCTTCGCCACCGTCCATCACCTCGTGTCCGTCGTCACCGCGCGCCTGCTGCCGGGGCTGGGGCCGGTGGATTTGCTGCGTGCCGCCTGTCCCGGCGGGTCGATTACGGGTGCGCCGAAGATCCGCGCCATGCAGATCATCGACGAGCTGGAGGTGGCCCGCCGCGGCGCCTATTGCGGCTCGGTCGCCTGGATCGGCTTCGACGGTGCCATGGACAGCAACATCGTCATCCGCACCCTGTCGGTGACGCCGGACGCGGTGATCGCCCAGGCCGGCGGCGGCATCGTCGCCGATTCCGATCCGGCGGACGAGCATGAGGAAATGCTGGTCAAGGCCCGTGCCCAGCTGCGCGCGGCGGGAGATCCGGTGGGGGAGGGAACGCCATGACGATCTGGCTGAACGGGCGGCTGATGCCGGCGGCGGAAGGGCGGATCGACCCGGCCGACCGCGGCTTCACCCTTGGCGACGGGCTGTTCGAGACGATCCGGATCAAGGACCGCCTGCCGCGCCACCTGCCGCGCCATCTCGACCGGCTGACGGCCGGGGTTGGGCTGCTCCGACTGCCGCTGCCCCACAGCGCCGCGGACCTGACCGACGCGATGGCGGCGCTGATCGGGGCGACCGGCATCGCCGACGGTGTGCTGCGCCTGACCCTGTCGCGCGGCACCGGTGCCCGCGGGGTGCTGCCGCCGGCCGATGCCCGTCCGACCCTGCTGATGACCGTGGCGCCCGCCGCCCACACGACCGCGCCGGTGTCCGCCATCGTCGCCCGCAGCACCCGCCGCAACGAGCATTCGCCGCTGTCGCGCCTGAAGTCGCTGAATTACCTCGATTCCATCCTGGCCCGGCAGGAGGCGGCGGAGCGCGGCGCCGACGAGGCGCTGCTGCTGAACGCCGCCGGCCGGCTGGCGGAATCGAGCGTCGCCAACCTTTTCCTGTCGATCGGCGGCCGCCTGCTGACCCCGCCGCTGGCCGACGGCGCCCTTCCCGGCATCCGCCGCGCCCTGGTCCTGGAGCGCCATGGCGCGGAGCAGGCGCCGCTCACCCCGGAAGACCTCGTCCGCGCCGACGAGGCCATCCTGACCAACAGCCTGGGCCTGCGCCCGCTGGTGGCGGTCGATGGCCGCCCGGTCGGCAGCGGGGCGACGGGACCGGTCCTGGCCCGCCTGCTGGCCGACCCCGACCTGTAATCCGTCGCCATCCAGAGGGACCGTGATGATCGAGACCGTGACCTTTCCCGAACTGACCGTCATCGGCTGCATGGTCGAGGCGAGCGGCGACGAACTGCCCGCCGCGGTCGCCGCGGCGTGGGAGCGCGTGTTCGCCGCCGATGTCGGAACGGCAGCCTTCGCCGCGGTGTCGCTGCCCGAGGAGAACGGCCTGCAGCGCCGGCTGGTCGGTTTCATGGCGGCCAAGGCCAGCGAGATCCCCGACGGCATGGTCCGCCTCGACCTCGACGCCGGCCGATATCTGCGGACCGTGCAGGACGGCCCGCAGGCGGCGATGGCCGCGTCGATGGCTGACGGCTTCGACCGGCTTCACGCCCATGCCGCGGCGAACGGGCTGACGCTGTCGGGCATCGCGCTCGATTTCGGCCACCGCCCCGGCCGGCAGGACGGGCGTCACGAACTGCATCTGGCGCTCGCCCCGCAACTGCCGGCCCTGGCCTGACATCCCGAAGTCGCGTCGTCAGCGCGCCGTGCTGTAGACGCCGTGGATGCCGAACTCCACCGGCTGCCCGGCCAGATGGCGGTTCAGCAGGGCGGCGACCTCCGCGGCGGCCGGCTTGCCGTCCAGCGCGGCCAGGTCGCGTTGCAGCGCCGCCATCGGCTTGGGCGAGGCGATGGCGAGGAAATGGTCGGCGCCGAAGGGCGGCTCCACCGTCAGCGCCAGCCGGTAGGGGCCGCCGCGCGGGATCTGCGGCGGATCCTTGCGCTCCGCCAGCGGGTAGAGGTAGTTCACCGTGCCGTCGGCGGCGAGGTTGATCAGGGTGAAATAGGTGCCGCTGTTGCCGCCGATGTCGAGCGAGACCGTCTCGCCCTTGCGGTAATCGCGGTCGCCCGGCTCGACGGCCAGCGCCAGCGACCGGCCCTCCGCCGCCGCCTTCACCCGCAGCACGAGCGACCATTTGTCGACCACCCCCTGCACACGCCGCCGGGTTTCCGGGGCTGCCGGGTCGCCGGCGATGCTGGCCAGCACGTCGCCGACATTGCTGACCACCTCGCCGCTGCCGGTGTCCCAGACCAGGGCGGGGCCCTCCGTCCCGACCATCTCGACCCCGGTGAAACCGGCGGCCAGCTTTTTCACCGCCGCCGGCTGGCCCAGGATCCGCAGCGGGATCGCACCGACGGCCGGCAGCAGCGAGGGCGGCTTCGGCCGGGCGGCGACCGGGTCGATCAGCGGCACCTCGCCCCGGCCGCGCGGCTGGACCTGCGGATGCTGCCGCCCTTCCAGCGCCATGCGGACGGAGTCGCGGATGTGCGCCTCCAGCTCCCCCTTGGTGACGACGCCGTCGCCGTTGCGGTCGGCCTGCCCGCGCAGCGCGTTGGCGAAGGCCCAGCTCAGCGCGCCGCGGGGCTTGCGGTCGATCATCACCTCCGGCGCCAGCTCGTCGTCGGCCACCGCGGCGAAGAAGGTGACGTTCGGCTGCTCCTCCGCCTCCGCCTGCAAGGCGGCGCGGGTGGGCGGCGGCAGGGCGTCGTCCTCGATATGGTCGACAGGCACGCCGTCGATGGTGGCCGCCCGCGTGCCGAGCTTGCCGGCGCGGTCGTCGAAGGCGCGGGTCATCGTTCCGGAATGGCAGGAATCGGAGATGAAGATCACCCGGCGCGGCGCCGCCTCCTTGAACAGGATGGCGATTTCGTCGTCGGTCAGGCGCTGCGCCGTGCCGGGCCCGCGCGGGGCGAAATCGGCCAGCACCAGGAACTCGTCCAGCCCATCGGCCTCGCTGCCGGGCACACGTTCGGGTTGTTGCGCGCCATGGCCGGCGAAGGTCAGCACCAGCGTCGAGTTGGGGGAGGTTTCGGCGATCAGCTGCCGCCACGTCGCGATGATCCGGCTGCGCTCGGCTTCGCCATCGACGAACAGGCGCAGCTTGCGCACGCCCAGACCCTTCAGCGCGTCCGCGATGTCACGGGCGTCGTTGACCGCCCCCTGCAACGGATTGATCCTGCTGTACCGGTCGATTCCGATCACCAGCGCCGCGATTTCCGCCCGCGCCGGGCCCGGTGCCGCCATCAGGCCGATGCCGGCCGCGAAACCCGCCAGGATCGTCATCATCCAGAAACGTGTTTTACCGAACATCATAGTCCCCAAGTATAGCGTATAACCAAGGCTAGGTATGGACGAAAGTGCATAAAAGACCGCGCGAATCCACAGTAATGCCCCCTTCCGTTACAGTTGTTGCTGTGGCAGCTTTGCAGCCGGTCCTGATCGGCGGGGGGCCGCATCCACTGTGGGGGTGGTGCGGGCTGTCGGGAATTCTGGACTGAAACGAGTGCCAACTTAAACAGAAAAGCAAACGGGAATTCAGCTCATGCGAAGCAACCGTGTCAGGGCAAGCCTCCTCTCCGTTACCATCGTCGCCATGGCGCTCAGCGGCTGCGTGACCACGCAGCAGGACCGCATCGGCGCCAATGACGGGTCCGATGCCTGCTACCAGTACCGGGTCGCCCTCGATTCGACCGGCAACTTCTATGCCGAGGACATGCTGAAGGGTGCGGCCATCGGTGCGGGCGCCGGGGCTCTGACCGGTGCGCTGGCCGGCGGCAACCTCAAGAGCGCCCTGATCGGGGCCGCGGCCGGGGCCGCCGTCGGCACGCTCGGCGGCTACTGGAACTCCCGGATGCAGCAGGGCCGCGACCAGGCGATCCTGGGCGTGGCGAACGATCTCGACACCGAGAACCAGAATCTGGACCGCACCCAGGTGGCACTCGACCAGCTGGTGAACTGCCGCCGCGCCGAGATCGCGCGCGTCAAGGCCGACTACAAGGCGAACCGCATCGGCAAGCCGGAGGCCGAGCAGCGTCTCGCCCTGATCCGCGGCCAGTTGGACAAGGACTACAGCATCGCCAGCGCGATCAACCAGAACATCGTCAAGCGCCGCGACGAGTATCTGATCGCCGCCGACAACATCCAGCCGGGCGCCGCCGAGAAGATCCGCACCAAGAGCGCGGCCAAGGCGCAGACCAAGAAGAAGCCGGCCAAGCAGACCACGACCGCCGGCGCCGCCTCGCCGTCGCAGGTGGTCCAGCGCACCAACACCGCCTTTGAAACGTCGGAGCGCATCAACGCCTCGACCAACGCCATCCAGCAGATGGCCCAGAAGGAAGCCACCCTCGACGCGGTCTGAGGCGCGGTCTGAGGCGTGCTCCGATAGGGTCCGTCCCGGCTGCGGCATCTCCAGGGATGCCGCGGCCGGGCGGTTTTCGACATTCAGTGCAAGCGGAACCGACGATGGCCGGCTGTCTCCCTCACAGAATCGCGCTGCTGCGGTGCAGCACCCGTCTCGGCGCCCGCTTCGGCGCTTTCCTTGCCGTCCTCCTCGGCCTTCTGCTGGGCGGGCTCGCGGTGGGAAGCGCGCTGGCGGGCGACGCATCGACCGGCGCCTTCCTGCGCATCGAGACCGGCGGCCCCACCGCCCGCGTCAACCGGCTGGCCAGCGATGCGCAGGGCCGGCTGATCGCCACCGTCTCCAACGACAAGTCCCTGCGGCTGTGGAGCCGCGACGGCGAGCCGCTGGGCGTGCTGCGCGTGCCGATGGAGGCGGGGGACGAGGGGGCGCTCTATGCCGTCGCCCTGTCCGCCGACGGGTCGCTGGCCGTGGCGGCCGGCAACACCGGCACGAGCTGGGGCGACGGCGTCACGCTCTATCTGTTCGACGTGAAGGCGCAGCGGCTGAAGGCCCGGCTTGCCGGCCAACCGCAGGTGCTGAACGATCTGGCCTTCTCGCCCGACGGGCGGTTCGTCGCCGGGGCCTTCGGCGGCACCGCCGGCATCCGCGTCTGGGACAGCGCCGGCTTCAAGCTGGTCGCCGAGGACACCGGCTACGGCGCGCGGGTTTCGGCGCTGGCCTTCGCGCCCGACGGCCGGCTCGCCACCGCCTCCTTCGACGGCAACGTCCGCCTCTATGATTCCAGCTTCAAGCAGAAGGCCAAGCGCAAGCCGGGCAGCGGCATGCCCTATTCGGTGGCCTTCTCGCCCGACGGATCGCAGCTGGCCGTCGGCTATGCCGACCAGACGCGGGTCGACGTGCTGTCCGGCAGCGACCTGAAGGCGCGCCTGTCGCCCAAGACCGCCGGCATCTCCGGCGGCAGCTTCGCCGCCGTCGCCTGGGACGGCACGGCGCTGGTCGCCGCCGGCACCGCGACGACGGACGGCACCCGCAACGTGGTGCGCCGCTGGGCCGACGGCGGCAAGGGCGCCTTCGCCGACACCCCCGTGGCGCGCGAATTCGGTGACCCACCTGCTGGCGCTGCCCGGCGGCGGGGTGGCCTTCGCCGCCGCCGATCCCGGATGGGGCGTGCTCGATCCGGCCGGCCGGCTGCTGTTCGCCCGCATCGGCGACATCGCCGATTACCGCGACATCCATCTCGGCCGTTTCGGCCTGTCGGACGACGGGCTGGTGCTGGAATTCGGCATGGAGCAGGGCGGCCGGCGGCCGATGCGCTTCGACGTGCTGGCCCGCAGCCTGACGCCGGCGCCCGAGGCGCTGCCCGGCCTGAACCGCCCGTCCGCCGAGGGGCCGGGCATCGGCGTCTCCGACTGGCGCAACAGCCGGGCGGCCAAGGTCAACGGCCAGCCGGTGAAGCTGGACAGCGGCGAGTGGGCGCGCAGCGTCACCGTTCTGGGCGCGCAGCGCCGCGTCCTGCTGGGCGGCGAATTCAGCCTGCGCCTTCTCGATTCCGCCGGGGCCGAGCTTGCCCGCGCCGAGGTGCCGGCCGCCGTGTGGGGCGTCGTCGCATCGGCCGACGGCCGGGTCGCCGTGGCGGCGCTGGGCGACGGCACGCTGCGCTGGTATGCCCTGTCCGGCGGCGCCCGCCCGCTGGAGGAGCTGGCGGCGCTGTTCCCGCACCGCGACGGCCGCCGCTGGGTGCTGTGGACGCCTGAGGCCTTCTTCGACCATTCCGAAAGCGGCGGCGAGACCCTGGTCGGCTTCCACCTGAACGACCCCAAGAAGAAGGGGCTGCAATGGGTGGAGTTCAAGCAGGTCTACCGCGTGTTCGACGCCCCCGAACTGGTCCGCGCCAAGCTGCGCCAGACCGGGCAGGCGGAGATCGCGGCGCGCCTGTCCGCCATCGGCGACATCCGCCTGCTGACCCAGCGCCGTCCGCAGGTGACCCTGCTGGATTACTGCACCGTGCCCGCCGCCGCCCGCGGTCTGGCGCTCGGCACCGGTGCGGTTGAGGCCACCGCGCCGGCCCCGGCCCCGACTACGTCCCCGGCCCCGACTACGCCCCCGGCCCCGGCGGTGACGGCCGACGCCGAAACCTGCCATCCGCTGGACATGACGCCGGTCAGCCGTGCCTTCGCGCGCGCCAAGGAGCCTGTTCCGGCCGCCGCACCGGCGCCAGCCACCGCCAAGACGCCGCCGCAAGGGGCGGCGCAAGGGGCGATCCAGGGGACGGCGCAAGGGGCCGATCCCGACGGTACGGCCGACACGCCCCGCCTGACCGTGGCGCTGCCGGAGGGGATCGGCGCGGTGCGCCTGCGCTACCGCATCGCCGACACCGGCGGCGGCATCGGGACGGTCGATCTGTTCCGCAATGGCCGCAACGTCAGCGGCCAGGACAAGTCCCGCGCCTTCGCCCGCGCCAAGGAACCGGCGCCGCAGCCTGCCGAACAGACCTCCCCGCCGCCGTCATCCCCGCCCCCCGCTGGCGACGCCGCCAAGGACCAGGGGCCGCCGGTGGCGGAGGAGCGGGTCAGCACCGTCCGGCTCGATCCCGGCAGCAACCGCGTGCAGATCCGTGCCTACAGCGGGTCCGACGCCATCTACGAGCGCTCGGCCCTGGTCGATTTCGTGCTGCCGGCGCCGGTCGCGCAGGCGGAGGACGCCAAGGCGCGGGACGTGCCGGACCGGCCGCGGCTGATCACCTTCGTCGTCGGCATCGACAAATACCGGCCGGCGGGCTCGCAGCTGCGCTTCGCCCGTGCCGACGCCACCTCCTTCGCCGAGGCGGTGCGCGGACGCATTCCCGCGACCTACGACCGGGAGCAGTCGCTGGCGCTGTCGCGGACGCTTTACGACGAGGAGGCGAGCCGCGACGCCGTCGTGTCCGGGCTGGAGGCGCTGGCCGCCAACGCGCGCGAACAGGACACGGTCGTGCTCTATCTTGCCGGCCATGGCGTGATCGTGCCGTCGCCGAAGGACCCCTCGGTCAAGCTGTACCATTTCATCACCCAGGACGTGGCCGCCACCACGCCGGACGCGATCACCCGGCAGGGCCTGTCGGAGAAGGATCTGAACCGGCTGGTCAGCGCCATCGCCGCCCGCAACGTGCTGGTTCTGCTCGACACCTGCCATTCGGGTGCCGTGTCCGCCGGCACGGTCGACAAGCTCTACCAGGACATGGGCCAGCGCTATCTGCTGGCGGCCTCGTCGGAGCAGGAGGAGGCGCTCGACAGCTATGACGGCCGCAACGGCATCTTCGCCCATGCGGTGCTGGAAGGGCTGAAGGGCAAGGCCCTGCTGCCGGGCGACGAGGCGATCTACAACCTGACGCTGGGCCAGTATGTGAACCGCGCCGTGCCGCGTCTGGCGCGGGAGAAGCGGTGGAACCAGTCGGCCATCTTCAAGACCGGCGGCAACGAGCTGAACCCCTTCCCGCTGGCGGCGCCGGAGCCGGGGAAGCCCTAGCCGGCAAAACCTTGAATGCCCGTCTGGAAACCGCCCGTTCGGAACCGTCAATCATGATCCGATTCCCGTCCGATCCGTCATCCCCGCGACGATGGGGAGCCGGGCTTCCGGCAGCGGCCGGCGTCGCCTGCCTTTTGATGGCCGGGCTGTCGCAGGCACAGACCCCGCCGGCGGCCACCGCTGTGGACCCCCCGCGCCCGTCCGTCGCCGAGGCCCGCAAGGAGGTGGACGCCGCGGTCGGCCGCCTGAACTGCGCCGGTGTCGGGACGGCCGAGACCGCCAAGGGGCTGCGCATCTCCGGCTATGTCGGCAGCGATGAGGATGCGGTTGGCCTGAAGGCGGTGCTCACCGCGCTGCCGCCCGGCATCGATCTCGAAGCGCGGGTGGCCGTGCGGCCCTGGCCGCTGTGCGAGGCGCTGGGCATCGCCGGGCTGCCCACACAGTTGGCGACGCAATCGGCGGGTCAGGATACCGACGCCCCGACGCTCTCCTTCAACCGGCCGTCGCTGGTCTACCGCAAGGGCGAGACTCTGGAGATCACGGTCACCGCCGGCATGCCGGGCCATCTGACCGTCGATTACATCGACGGCGACGGCAGCGTCATCCACATGGTGCCGATGCGCCTGCGCCGGGACGACCGTGTGGAGGCCGGGCGGCCGGTGACGCTGGGCGTCGCGAAATCGTCGGCCGACCGCATCTACACCATCTCACCGCCCTTCGGCCCGGCGATGATCCTGGCGCTGGTGACCCGCGAGCCGCTGTTCCCCGCCGACCGGGAGGAGGTCGAGCCTGCCGGTCCCTATCTGGCGGGCCTGCGCGCCGCGCTGGCGGCGCTGCCGGCCGATGCCAGGGGCGCCGTGGCCGTCCGCTCCGCGGTCCTCACCACCGTCGCCGAGTAGCGTGGCCGCCACGGTCTTAACGATTCAACCGGCGGCCCGCGCTGCCGTCCATTGCCAGATGCCGGCGCAAACACTATGATTCAAGCGGTAGAAGCCGGGTGTCCTCTGGGGCGAGACCCGTACCGCTTGAGACGATCGGAAGACCCGTATGGACGCTCACGACCTTTCGCTGGACGACAACCGCACGCTCCAGGCCATCGGCATCCTGGCCGACGTGCTGGATGGGGTCGAGGGGCCGGGCGGTCTCGACACGGTGCTGGTGTCCAAGGCGCTGCGTCAGGTGATCGCCACCAAATCGCAGCCGGCCTTTGAGTTCGCCTCGCGTGCCTTCAACACGCTGGAGCCGTCGGTCCGCCGCCAGGTGGCGCAAACCGCGGACGAGGCGGCGCATCACTCGGTCGAACTGCGCGGCCGGGTCGGCGGCTTCCTGTCCACCGCCCCGAAGAAGCCGGTTCCCCAGGGTCAGGTCGTCGGCCAGCAGCCCAACTTCATCACCGCGCTGAACCTGCGCTCCCGCCGCCGGCCGAACCAGCCGTCCTGAGGCCGTTCGGCCGGGCTGCCGCGCCCGCTCACTCATGCGGCCATGCTTCTTCGGGCAGCGTGTCGAGCAGCGCGCAGTCCCAATAGGGGCGCGGGCCGAAGCGCTGCACCAGGAAATCGACGAACACCCGCACCTTCGGCGACAAATGCCGGTTCTGCGGATAGACCGCATTGACGCTCACCTCGGCCGGGACATGGCGGTGCAGGATGCTGACCAGCTCGCCGCGCGACAGCGCCTGTCCGCACAGGAAGGTCGGCGACATGATGAAGCCGACGCCGGCCGCCGCCGCCTCGCGCAGCAGGTCGCCGTTGTTGCTGCGGATCGGGCCCGTCACCCGGACGCTGCGCGTTTCCCCATCGACGATGAACGGCCAGAGGTCGGGGGTCGGCACGTTGGTGTAGATCAGGCAGGCGTGGTTGCTCAGCTCGTCCGGCGTCTGCGGCACGCCGTGCTTTTGCAGATAGGCCGGGCTGGCGCACAGCGCCATCCGCGCCGGGGCCAGCCGCCGGGCGATCAGGGAGCTGTCGCGCAGCCGGCCGATGCGCACCGCCAGATCGTACCCCTCGTCGACCAGATCGACCGTGCGGTCGTTCAGGTCCATGTCGATCTCGATGGCCGGGTAGCGCTCCAGGAACTCCGCCACCGCCGGCGCCAGATGCATGATGCCGAAGCTGACCGGTGCGTTCAGCCGCAGCCGGCCGCGCGGGGCGGCATGCAGGTCGGCGACCGCCTGCTCCGCCTCCTCCAGATCGGCGAGGATGCGGGTGCAGCGCTCGTAATAGGCCTGCCCCACTTCGGTCAGGCTGAGCTTGCGGGTGGTGCGGTTCAAGAGCCGCGCGCCGAGCCTGTTCTCCAGCTCGCCGATGCGGCGGGAGACCACCGACTTCGACAGATTGAGCCGGTCGGCGGCGGCGGTGAAGCTCTTGGTGTCCACCACCTTGATGAAGGCGAGCATGTCGTCGAGGCGATCCATGGCATTGTTGTACACCCGGAAACAATGAGGTGCCAAGATCCGCCATTACCGAAAGCGCCGCCGCGCCCTATTTCTGGTGTCACCGCCGCGGCCGGCACCTGTCCGCGGCGGCCGGAAAATCGACGACCCATTCAGGCAAACCAACAGGGAGTGACGGCGATGGCGAAGGTTCTGGTCCTCTATTACAGCAGCTGGGGCCACGTGTCGGAGATGGCGCAGGCGGTGGCCGAAGGCGCCCGCTCCGTCGCCGGGACCGAGGTGGCGGTGAAGCGCGTGCCCGAACTGGTGCCGGAAGCCGTCCGCCAGTCCGCCCACTACAAGGACGAGAGCAACATCCCTGTCGCCACGGTCGACGAGCTGGCCCAGTACGATGCCATCGTCATCGGCACGCCGACGCGCTACGGCAACATGGCCTCGCAGATGAAGAACTTCCTCGACCAGAACCGGCGGGCTGTGGGCCAAGGGCGCACTCGTCGGCAAGGTCGGCAGCGTCTTCACCTCCACCGCCACCCAGCATGGCGGGCAGGAGAGCACCATCCTCAGCACCCACACCGTCCTGCTGCATCTGGGTCTGGTGATCGTCGGGCTGCCCTATTCCTTCCAGGGCCAGATGGGCGTTTCGGAAGTGATGGGCAACTCGCCCTACGGCGCCAGCACCATCGCCGACGGCGACGGCTCGCGCCGCCCGAGTGCGGTCGAGCTAGACGGCGCCCGCTACCAGGGCCGCCACGTTGCCGAGATCACCACCAAGCTGCACGGTTGATTTTCGTCAGAGAGTGAAGAAGGGGAGGGAGCCGTGGGCCTGCTGATCGATGGACAGTGGCAAGACCAGTGGTACGACACCAAGAAGAGCGGCGGCGCGTTCGTCCGGACGGAGGCGCAGTTCCGCGACCGGGTGTCGGCCGACGGCTCCACCCCCTATCCGGCGGAGGCCGGGCGCTATCACCTGATGGTGTCGCTGGCCTGCCCCTGGGCGCACCGCACGCTGATCCTCCGCAAGCTGAAGCGGCTGGACGACGTGATCGGCGTCAGCATCGTCGATCCGCTGATGCTGGCCGACGGCTGGACCTTCGCCGAGCCGGAGCCCGTCACCGGCGCCCGGCGGCTCTACGAGGTCTATCTGAAGGCCAAGCCCGGCTACAGCGGCCGGGTGACCGTCCCGGTGCTGTGGGACAAGAAGACCGGCAGCATCGTGAACAACGAGTTGGCGGAGATCATCCGCATGCTCAACCGCGAGTTCGACGCCTTCACCGACGTCCGCACCGATTTCTACCCGGCGGACCTGGCGGAGGAGATCGACCGCGTCAACGCCCACGTCTATGACGCCGTCAACAACGGCGTCTACAAGGCCGGCTTCGCCACCTCCCAGGACAAGTACGAGGCGGCCTTCGACGCGCTGTTCGCGGCGCTGGACGGCCTCGATGCCAAGCTGGCGACGCAGCGCTGGCTGGTCGGCAACCGGCTGACCGAGGCGGATTGGCGGCTGTTCACCACGCTGGTGCGCTTCGACGCGGTCTATGTCGGGCATTTCAAGTGCAACCAACGGCGGATCGCCGACTATCCGCACCTGTCGGGCTATCTGCGCGACCTCTATCAGGCGCCGGGTGTGGCGGAGACGGTGAATTTCGACCACATCAAGCGCCATTACTACGGCAGCCACGCCACCATCAACCCGACCGGCATCGTGCCGAAGGGGCCGAAGCTGGACCTCGACGCGCCGCACGGGCGCGGCGGCCTGGGGCCGGATCCGGTGTGATGCGTGACGGATCGGCTCCCCGGCGGTTGTCAGAAGGAAACGACAATCGCTCAGGGGAGTTCGTCCAATGCGTAGCGTCATCCTCGCCGCCGCCGCCGTGCTGGCCCTGTCGTCGCCCGCCCTAGCCCAAAGCGGGCAATCCCAGAACGGTTGGGGCGGCGCGCTCGACCAGCTGAACCGGGCCGTCAACCCCAACGCCTATCCGCAGGACCGCGACGGGCGCGCGGCGGATGATCGCGATGCCAGCCGCGACGTGAACCGCGATAACCGCCGCTACGAAGGCGCATCGGGCAACCGCCGCGGCAATGCCTACAGCGACTATTCCGACCGTGACCTGCGCAGCCAGTATGACCGGCTGGGCGAGGAACAGCGCCAGCTCCGGCAGAACCGCCGAGCCATCGAGGACGAGATGGAGCGCCGCGGCATCAATCGCTGAGGAAGGCCAGCCGTCAGGGCTTGTAGCAGCGGGCCATGTCTTCCGGGTTGCCCATCGCCTCGCACTGGAAGCCGTTGGAAAAGCGGAAGCGCAGCGGGCCGGTCTTGCGGACGCTGACCACCGGCTTCTTCCCCGCATCCTGGAATTCCACCCAGGCGGAGCTGTCGAAACGGGTCTGCAGCCCGTTGCTCAGCTGCACGCGGCCCTGACGGTCCTTGATCACCTGGATGCCGGTGTTGAACAGCAGGTTCGGACCGTCGGGCTTCGCCGACAGCCCGTTGGTGCAGTTCACCCCCTCCGGCTTGACCGCGACGCATTCGTAGGCGTTCGGCTGGCTGGCGGTGAGAACCATGGCGTAGATGGCGATCTCCAGGACATTCATCGGCATCGGCGTGCACCAGCGGGAAGGCGGCGGGGTTTTTCGTCTTACCGGCCATCTGGTTACGAAAGAGATAATGTCGCGCCCGCGGTCGAATCTTGCGTGGATCGCCTGCCGATCCGGCGCGATGACGGCTTTCGTGCTGCCGCCGGGCCGCTGCGGCCATCCGTCGCCGTGACATGACGGGTGCAGCGCCCCGGTGCCTGGACTTGCGCGCCCCGGACCGGTAGAAGCGGTGGCATCGGCCATTTCTTCAACGACGGGGGGCGGGCGCAATCCCATGACGTTCCAACAGCGTTTGATCCTGCTGGTCACCGGTCTGGTGCTGCTGGCGGTTGCGGCGGTCACCACGACGATGGCCTGGACGACGCGCGCCGCCCTGACCGAACGGATCGAGACGGAGGCGCGGCTGGCCGCCGGCCTGCTCGCCCGCGGTGCCGCCCAGTCGCGCGACATCCCGCAGGACGTCGACGCCCTGCTGTCGGAACGCCTGCTGTCGGAAGCGACGCTGACCGCGCATCTGGTGGCGCTGGCCGAAACCGCGAAGATGGCGCCGCGCGCCATCAACGACCGGCTGAAGCAGATCGCCGAGGCCGGCGGCCCGGACGAGATGTGGATCACCGACAACCGCGGCCGCGCCTATCTGCACAATCTGCCCGGATCCGATCCGCTGTTCGGCCAGGATGCCAAGGGCGGCCCGCGCCACGGCGCCTATGCCGGCCTGCTGAACCGTTCCCCGGCGTCGGTGGTGTCCGAACCGGCGATGGAGAACGGCAAGCTGATGAAGTTCGCCGGGGTGGCCGGCGTCGACAAGCCGCGCATCGTGCAGGTCGGCGCCGACCTGCGGCGGCTGGGCGACCTGCTGCGCAAGTCTGGGGCCGAGGGTCTGGTCGACGGGCTGATCGCCACCCGTGCCGTGGAGGCGGCTTGGCTGCTCGACCGCGACGGCCGGGTGCTGGCCCGCGGCGCGGTGCTGGCCGACGGCGCGTCGCTGTCCGACGCCGACACCGCCGCGGCCAAGGCGCTGCCGCCCGGCGGCGACGTGGCCGTCCGCGTGTCGGGCAACGGCCTGCTGGCGCTGGCACCGATCAAATATGCCGGTCCCGGTCCCGCCGCCGCTTCCGGGGCCGCCCTGCCGACGGTCGCCGCGGTGCGGGTGGCCTATACCGACCCGGGCGCGATGCTGAGCCGCCAGCTGAAGATCGGTGGGCTGGTCGGCATCTTCGTGCTGGCGCTCGGCGTCTATGCCTGCCTGCGCTTCGCCCGCGACCAGATGGCCCCGGTGGAGCGGCTGAGCGAGGCGGTCAAGGCGGTGGAGGCCGGCCGCTTCAACCCCCTGACCCTCAACGAGGCCGCCGACCGCGACGACGAGTTCGGCCGGCTGTCGCGCGTCTTCCGCCGCATGGCGATGGAGGCGAACGCGCGCGAGGAGACCCTCGACGCCCAGCTGGTCATGCGCGGGGCGGAGCTTGAGACCAAGAGCGAGAAGCTGGCCGCCGCCGAACAGCTGATCGAGGAGGAGCAGCGCGCCGCCCGCGACGTGCAGTCCGGCCTGCTGCCGCGCCAGCTGCCGGTCAGCCGCGACAGCCAGTTCTACGGAATCCTGGTGCCCGGTCATGCCGTCAGCGGCGATTTCTACGATGTGGTCGAGCTGGACGAGCGCCACAGCCTGCTGGTCGCCGCCGGCGTGTCGGGCGGCGGCGTGCCCGCCGCCTTCCTGATGCTGATGGTGCGCGGCGCCATCCGCGAGGCCGCCCGCCCCGGCGTCGGCCCGGCCGCCATCCTGACCCATGCCAACGAGCGCCTGTGCGGCGAAAGCCCCTTCAACGGCTTCGCCACCGCCTTCGTCGCCGTCTATGACCGCGCCGCCGGCACGCTGGTGCACGCCTCCGCCGGCCATCGCGGTGCCGCCCGCGTCGCGACGGACGGTGCCGTGCAGTTCCTGTCCGAGGCCGGCGGCCAGCCGCTGGGCGTGCGCCGCGGCGCCCCCTACAGCGAAGCGACCGCGCTGCTGACCCAGGACGAGACGCTCTTCCTGTGCACCGACGGCGTGCTCCACTCCGTCGACGGCCATCGCGAGCCCTTCGGCGAGGCCCGCCTTGCCGCGGCCCTCGCCCACAGCCGCGGCATGTCCGCCCGCGACCGCACCGAGATGGTTTTGCGCACCGTGCAGGCGCATGTCGGCGCCGATGGCATCCTTGCCGGGGATCTGGTCTGTCTGGTCATGCGCCGCCTGCTGCCGGTGACGGAGACGGCCGAGACGGTCTGAGACCACGGCTATCTGAAGCGGGACCGTCGGAAGGCGACGCTCCCGCCTGCCCCCTACTTCTTCCGCCGCGCGCCCTCCCGCGCCCGCGCCGCGGTCTCGCGCTCCAGCCTTTCGCGCAGGAAGGCCAGCACCGCGGCCTCCTCGCCGCTCAGCCCGGCCAGATCGTCGCGCAGCTCCGCCTCCACCTCCTGCTTCAGCGACGCCAGCAGTCCGCCCTCCAGATAGGCGTCCAGCACCTCGGGGTGGACGTAGCTCTTGCGGCAGACGCTGGGGGTGTTGCCCAGCCGGGTGGCGACCTGTTCGATGGCGCGGGTGACGTTGCGCTTGGCAGCGCTGGCGCTGTCGAAGCTCTCGAACTCCCGCAACGCCATGGCGGCCAGCACCGTGCCGGCCCAGGTGCGGAAATCCTTGGCGGTGAAGTCGGCGCCGGTCGCCTCGCGCAGATAGGCGTTCACGTCGCCGGAGGTCACGGCGTGGTGCTGGCCGTCGCGGTCGAGATACTGGAACAGCTCGTCCCCCGGCACATCGCGGCAGGCGGCGACGACGCGGGCCAGCCGGCGGTCCTTCAAGGCGACGTTCCACTCCTTGCCCGACTTGCCCTTGAAGGAGAAGCGGACCTCCGTCCCCTCGATCTCGGCATGGTCGTCGCGCAGGGTGGTCAGGCCATAGCTGCGGTTCTCGCGGGCATAGGCCTCATTGCCGACACGGATCAGCGTGGTTTCCAGCAGCCGCACCACCGCTGCCAGCACCTTCTCCCGCGGCAGGCCGCGCCGGCCGAGGTCGGCATCCACCCGCTCGCGCAGCTTGGGCAGGGCGTGGCAGAACTCCACCATGCGGCCGAACTTGGTGCCCTCGCGCAGCTCGGTCCAGCGCTGGTGGTAGCGGTACTGCTTGCGCCCCTTGGCGTCGCGGCCGGTCGCCTGGAGATGGCCGTCCGGATCGGGGCAAATCCAGACATCCTTGTAGGCCGGCGGGATCGCCAGCTTGCGGATGCGCGCCAGCGTGTCCTCCTCCGTCACCTGGGTGCCGTCGGGCCACAGGAAGCGGAAGCCCTTGCCGTAGCGCCGCCGCCGGATGCCGGGCGTCTCGTCGGAGCTGTAGGCAAGCCCGGCGCAGGCGGCCTCCTGTTCGGGGGAGGGGCCGTCCTGATCGGATGCGGCATCGGATGTGGCGCCATCGGGCGGGGGAGGGGGCTGTCCATATGGCCAACAACGGCCGGAACGGGAGTTGGTTTCCGCTACCCCCTTCGGGGAGGGTTTCTTCGCAGTTGCAAAAACCGTACTGTTGCGACGCAAGAGCCCCCAAGATCCCAACCCATCCCCGACCCGATTCCGATTGGAGCGCCAGACCATGGACCGCAAGCCGGACGAGACGATTCTGACCGCCCATCTGCCGAACCTGGAAATCCAGATCCGGCACCGCGAGGCCGGGGAGGATGGGGCGGAGGTCATCGCCATCCAGCTGCGCGCCACGCCGTCCTTCGACGCCGTCGCCGGCCTGCTGGCGCCCGCCATGATGAACCCGCTGCTGCTGGCCGGCCCCGCCTTCGGTGCCCGGAGCGGGCAGTGGACAGGGCAGGGCGGCGCCGACCCGATGGGGTCGGCCGCGGCCGATCTGTGGCTGGCGCCGATGCGGCTGTGGGGCGAGATGGTGCGGCAGGCCTGGGCGCCCTGGCTACAGGCTGGCCCCTGGGGCCAGGGCGGTTCGGCGCCGCGGCGCTGACCTCCTCGGCCGTCAGAGCCGGGAGCACCATGTGAAGAAGGTTTCGGTCCCCTGCTGCCCGGCAAGCGCCCGCAGATAGGCCGGCTTCCAGACCTCCTTGAGGAAACCCTCCATCCTGGTGGGCAGCGGGCTGCGGCTGTCATGGAACCGCACCCGCCGGCTGTTCAGCGCGTCCAGCGTCAGGCTGTCGTCGAGCCAGCGGTCCGGCGTGCCGAACCTCTCCAGAAACGCGGCCTCGACCTCCGGCCGGTTCCGGTCGACGAAGCGATACTCCACCGGCCGGCCGATCTCCCGGGCGATGAGGGCCGCCACCTCGGGCATGGTGAAGATCCTCCGACCCGACCTCGCGGACGACGCGGTGCTGGCCCGTCGGGTTGGTCAGTTCCCGGGCGGCCAGCCCGGCGATGTCCTGCGTCGCCACCCAGGGCAGGGCCACATCGGGCTGGAGCGACCAGCCGATCCGGCCATGATGTGCGACCCCATCGGCGAAGAACAGCATGTTCTCCATGAACCAGCCGGCACGTAGATGCACGAGGTCGATGGCGTCGAGCTGGTTCAGCGTCCGGTCCAGATGGTGGAAGCTTTCAAAATGGCCCGTGCTGCCGCCGACTTCCGATCCGATGGCGGTCAGGCTCACGGCCAGCCTGACCGGAGAGCCGCGGAGCGCATCGACGAAGCGCCGGGCGACCGTCGGATAATGCCCGTGAATGTTGGTCCAGTCGGTCTTCACCATCAGGAAGGCGGCATCGGCGTCCTGGAAGAACTCGCCGAGATCTCCGGTGCCGGTGTCGAAACTTCCCAAAAACGGCTCCGCTCCGGCCGCGACCAGGGCGTCGAGGGCCGGACCGCCTCTCGACAGGGCCTTTACCTGATGCCCGGCGCCCAGCAGGGTGCGGGTGAGCGGGGCGCCGATCCTTCCGGTCGCGCCGACGACGGCAATGCGCATGGCAATCTCCAATGGGGGTCAGCTGTTCGGGGTCGCACCCTGTGGATGGGCGACCGCGCTGTCGTGCCCCAGTGATAGCGGATTGCCGTCCGCATGAATTTGGAGATAATGCCATATGATCTCCAAAACAGGCCATTCAGCGTCCCAGCCGGCATCCCGCTCGGCGTCCCCATCGGCGACGGGGCCGCGTCCCTGCATCGACGACTTCGACTGCGACTCCGACCGCCCGGACCGTCCGGCGGTCGCCCTGCATCTCGACTTCAGCGACTACGAGGCCGAAGTGCCGCAGCACAGCCACCGGCAGGGCCAGCTCATCCTGGCCTTGCACGGTGCCGTCACCTGCACGACGGCGAACGGCCTCTGGCTCGTTCCGCCGGATTGCGGGGTGTGGATTCCGGGCGGCGTCCCGCACAGCAATCAGGTCACGCCCAACGCCCGCCTGTCCTACCTGTTCGTCGAACCCGACGCGGCAGTGTTGCCGCGCGAGTGCTGCACGCTGTCGGTGTCGCCGATGCTCCGCGAGATGATCCTCCGCTTGGCCGACGTGCCGGGCGGCTACAACCCGGAGGACCACACCGGCCGCCTCGTGCGAGTCCTGCTGGACGAGCTGGCGCTGATGCCGAGGGAGGGGTTGCGGCTGCCGGTGTCCAGCCACCCCAAGATCGCCATGATCGCCAGGGCGCTGACGGCGGATCCGGGCGACCGCCGCACGCTGGCCGGCTGGGCCGCGCATGTCGCCATGAGCGAGCGGTCCCTGAAGCGGCTGATGGTCCAGGAAACCGGGCTGACCTTCGGCCAGTGGCGCCGCCAGCTCCATCTGGTCGTCGCGCTGCGCGACCTCGCCGGCGGGGCGACGGTCCAGCGGGTGGCCGGCGACCTGGGCTACGAGTTCGTCACCGCCTTCATCGTGATGTTCAAGAAGGCGATGGGGACGACGCCGACAGGCTACTTCCGCACCGGCGCCGGCCGCGTCGACACTCCCGGCGGGGCCTTTCCGGCTGCGGGCCGGGCAAGCCCGGCCGCCTGACCCAGGGTGTGCCGTCGCCTTACGGCCACTTCACCTCGGGCGGCAGGCTCATCAGGATCGCCTCGGTGTTGCCGCCGGTCTTCAGGCCGAAGGTGGTGCCGCGGTCATAGAGCAGGTTGAACTCGACGTACCGGCCGCGGCGGACCAGTTGGTGTTCGCGCTGCTCGGCGGTCCAGGGCCGGTTCATGTGCCGGCGGACCAGGGCGGCGTAGCTGTCGAGGAAGGCGGTGCCGACGTCGCGGGTGAAGGCGAAATCCGCCTCCCAGTCGCCCGACTCGAGGTTGTCGAAGAAGATGCCGCCGACGCCGCGCGCCTCGCCGCGGTGGGGCAGGTAGAAATAGCGGTCGCACCATTCCTTGTAGCGCGGGTAATAGTCGGGGTCGTGCCGGTCGCAGGCGGCGCGCAGGCCGGCGTGGAAGTCGGCGGTGTCCCGTTCGTCCTCCATCATCGGCGTCAGGTCGGCGCCGCCGCCGAACCAGCCCTTGGTCGTCACGATGTGGCGGGTGTTCATGTGGGTCGCCGGGACCAGCGGCGAGCGCATGTGCGCCACCAGGCTGATGCCCGCCGCCCAGAATTCGCCGGTCTCGGCAGCACCGGGGATGTTGGCGCGGAATTCCGGGCTGAATGTGCCGTGGACGGTCGAGATGTTGACCCCGACCTTCTCGAACACCCGGCCCTTCATCACCGACATGGTGCCGCCGCCGCCCTCGCCGCCGGCATGGTCGGGGCGGGTCCAGCTCCTGCGCTCGAACCGGCCGGCGGGCAGCTCGGCATGGGTGCCGGTCAGCTCGTCCTCCAGCGCCTCGAACGCCGCGCAGATGCGGTCGCGCAGGTCCCGGAACCAGGCGGCGGCACGGGCCTTGCGCTCTTCGACGGTGCTGGAGTTGGTTGTCATGGCGATGGCATTTCCGGCTGTGCGGGAGCGGTGGAAACAAGTGCGGCAGTCTGCCGCAAGGCCTCACCCAACACCATCGCCGCGCTGACCGCAACGTTCAAGGAGCGGGCGGGCGGCACCATCGGGATCACCAGCCGGGCGTCGGCGGCCTCATGCACCTCGTCCGGCACGCCGGCACTCTCGCGGCCGACCAGCAGGCGGTCGCCGGGGGCGAAGCGGAAATCGGTATAGGGGATCGCCGCCCGCGTGGTCAGCAGCACCAGCCGGCCGCCCTGCGGTGCCGCGCGGTACGCGGTCCACGAGCTGTGCCGGGTCCAGTCGAGATGGTCGAGATAGTCCATCCCGGCGCGGCGCAACCTTCGGTCATCCAGCACGAAACCGCAGGGTTCGATCAGATCCAAAGCCACCCCCAGCCCGGCTGCGAGTTGCATCAGGGTCCCGGCGTTCTGCGGAATGTCGGGTTCGAACAGCACAAGGCGCAACGCGGGCCTTGCCTCGAAGTGTTTGTTTTGCATACAAATGTTCTTGCCCCTGTACACGCGACAAATTGTCTCCCGGCCAAGGACTTTTCAAGATGTCGACGCGACGGTATACCGCAGCGCAGAAGCTGGAGATACCCACTCCGGACCGATGCGGCGTGCCTGAGGGTTTTTCCTTCGGCGGGCGGGCGTGCCGTGTCATGCATAAAAATGGTCCATCGGTCGTCCGGCGCGGGCAAAGGGCGTCGGGCATGCCTTGAGGAGAAACAGGCTTATGGCTCAGACCACGCATCCGCCCGGGACGGGTGGCCACGCGGCCTCCAGCGGCGAGGGGGGTTCCCGCCGCGATTTTCTGTATCTTGCCACCGGTGCGGTCGGTGTCGTCGGGGCCGCCTCGGCGGCCTGGCCCTTCATCGACAGCCTGAACCCGGCGGCCGACACCCTGGCGCTTGCCTCCATCGACGTCGATCTGGCCCCCGTGGCCGAAGGTCAGGCGATCACGGTCACCTGGCGCGGAAAGCCTGTCTTTGTCCGCCACCGCACCGCCGAGGAGATCGAGTCCGCCAAGAAGGTCAATCTGGGCGACCTGCGCGACCCGGTTGCCGACGATGCCCGCGTGAAGAAGCCTGAATGGCTGATCGTCATCGGCATCTGCACGCATCTGGGCTGTGTGCCGCTCGGGCAGAAGGTCACCGATCCGCGCGGCGACTACGGCGGGTGGTTCTGCCCCTGCCACGGCTCGCACTACGACACCGCTGGGCGCATCCGCAAGGGCCCGGCCCCCGCCAACCTTGTCCTTCCGACGTACGCCTTCACCGGCGATACCAAGATCCGGCTCGGTTAACGCGGCCCAACGGTTCTGGAGACCCCCGAGATGGCTCAGGCTCAAGCCACCAAGTTCAAGAATCCGGTCGTGAACTGGATCGACAGCCGCCTGCCGATCTTCACGATGCTGGATCACGAGTACAACCATTACCCGATGCCGCGGAACGTCAACTATCTGTGGGCGTTCGGTGCGATTGCCGGCATCATGCTGATGATCATGATCGCCACGGGCCTGTTCCTGGCGATGCAGTACTCGTCCCACACCTCGCTGGCCTTCGATTCGGTCGAGCGCATCATGCGCGACGTGAATTACGGCTGGCTGATCCGCTACGTGCACGCCAACGGCGCGTCGATGTTCTTCATCGCCGTCTACATCCACATGTTCCGTGCGCTCTATTACGGCTCCTACAAGGCCCCGCGCGAGATCCTGTGGATCCTCGGCGTCATCATCTTCCTCGTCATGATGGGCACCGCCTTCATGGGCTACGTGCTGCCCTGGGGCCAGATGAGCTTCTGGGGTGCCACCGTCATCACGAACCTGTTCTCGGCCTTCCCCATCGTCGGCGACCCCATCGTCACGCTGTTGTGGGGCGGCTTCTCGGTCGACAACCCGACGCTGAACCGCTTCTTCGCGCTGCACTTCCTGCTGCCCTTCGTCCTGCTGGGTCTGGTGATCCTGCACACGGCGGCGCTGCATGTCTGCGGCTCGAACAACCCGCTCGGCATCGACCCGAAGGGCCCGCAGGACACCGTCCCGTTCAACCCCTACGTCACGCTGAAGGACGGCTTCGCAGTGGTGATCTTCATGATCATCTTCGCGGTGTTCGTGTTCTTCATGCCGAACTACATGGGCCATCCGGACAACTACATCCCGGCCAACCCGCTGGTGACCCCGGCGCACATCGTGCCGGAATGGTACTTCCTGCCCTTCTACGCCATGCTGCGCGCGATCCCGGACAAGCTGGGCGGCGTGCTGGCGATGTTCGGCTCGATCGCGCTGCTGGCCTTCCTGCCGTGGCTCGACCGCTCCAAGGTCCGCAGCTGCAAGTTCCGCCCGGTCTACCGCCAGTTCTTCTGGATCCTGGCCATCGACGCCCTGATCCTGGGCTATGCCGGCGCCATGCCGGCCGAGGGCTCCTGGCTGGTGATCGCGCGCATCGGCACCTTCTACTACTTCTTCCACTTCCTGGTCCTGCTGCCGGTGCTGGGCAAGCTGGAGCGCACGCGTCCGCTTCCCAACAGCATCTCCGAGTCCATTCTGAAGGGCGGGGGCAGCATCGCCGCCGGCGCCCATGCCAAGCCGATGGAGAAGGCCTGATGCGCGCGTTGAAGACTGCAATCCTCTCGGCGGCGCTGGCTCTCGGCATCGCCGGGGCCGCGCAGGCCTCCGAAGGCGTGCACATCCCCAAGCAGACCTGGGCGCATGCGGGCATCTTCGGCACCATCGACAAGGCGGCGGCGCAGCGCGGCTTCCAGATCTACAAGGAAGTCTGCTCGGCCTGCCATTCCATGCGTCTGGTGCCGATCCGCACGCTGGCCGGCATCGGCTTCAAGGAAGACGAGCTGAAGGGCATCGCTTCCGGCTACGAGGTGCAGGCCGGCCCGAACGACGCCGGCGAG
Source organism: Azospirillum sp. UENF 111221 (assembly GCF_058780625.1). Lineage (NCBI taxonomy): Bacteria > Pseudomonadati > Pseudomonadota > Alphaproteobacteria > Rhodospirillales > Azospirillaceae > Azospirillum > Azospirillum sp. UENF 111221. The sequence continues at coordinate 118,035 of NZ_JBSNCH010000003.1, read as the reverse complement.
ATGTTCATGCGTCCGGGTCTCCCGGCCGACCGCTTCCCGTCGCCGTTCGCCAACGACCAGGCGGCCCGCGCGTCGAACAACGGCGCCCTGCCGCCGGACCTGTCGCTGATGGCGAAGGCCCGCGTCGGCGGCGAGGATTACCTCTACGCCTTCCTGACCGGGTTCGAGGAGCCGCCGGCCGACGTCCATGTGATGCCCGGCATGAACTACAACAAGGTGTTCCCCGGCCATCAGGTCGGCATGCCGAACATCCTGCAGCCCGACGGCGTCACCTTCGCCGACGGCACCAAGGCGACGGTGGAACAGCAGGCGCACGACGTGGCGACCTTCCTGACCTTCGTCGCGGAACCGCACCTCGATGCCCGCAAGCAGATGGGCGTCAAGGTCATCCTGTTCCTGCTGGTGCTGGCCGGCCTGATGTACGCCGCCAAGCGCAAGCTGTGGAGCACGCTGCACTGAGCCTGACGGTTCGGGTGACGTGATTTAGGACATGGACAGGGCGCCCCGACGGGCGCCCTGTTCTTTTTCGGGGAGTGTGTCGTCGGGCGACACAAGGCAAGGCGGAGAAGACAATGGTGGACAGTCTGATCGACGAGATCGTCGATTTCTGGTTCGACGAGGCGATGAAGCCCTATTGGTTCCGCAGGTCGGCCAGTTTCGACCGCGCGGTGGCCGACACGCTGGGCCCGCATTACGAGGCGGCGGCCCGCGGCGACTACGACCACTGGATGGAGGATGTCGACGGCTGCATCGCGCTCTGCGTGCTGCTCGATCAGGTGCCGCGCAACATGTTCCGCGACGACCCGCGCGCCTTCGCCACCGACGCCAGGGCGCGGGAAGCGAGCGAGCATGCCGTCGCCAACGGCTTCGACCTGGAATGCACCGCCGACGAGCGGACCTTCCTCTATCTGCCCTTCGAGCATCACGAGGACATGGGCAGCCAGGAGCGCTCCGTCGCGCTGTTCACCGAACGGGTGGGCGACGAGACGACGATCCGCTACGCCCAGCGCCACCGCGAGATCATCGAACGCTTCGGCCGTTTCCCCCACCGCAACGCCCTTCTCGGCCGCGCGAGCACGCCGGAGGAGGAGGCGTTCCTCAAGGAGCCCGACTCTTCGTTCTGACGATGTGAGGTCAGGCCGGCAGCGACATCAGGCCGGTTGCGGCGCCAGCCAGCGTTCCAGCGCGGCCAGCAGGTCGGCGCGGCGGACCGGCTTGGTCAGATAGTCGTTCATCCCGGCCGCCAGGCAGCGGATGCGGTCCTCGGGCTGGGCATTGGCGGTGACGGCGATGATCGGGATGCGCGCCCGGTCGTCGGCCAGCCGGCGGATGGTGGCGGTGGCGGTGGCGCCGTCCATGTCGGGCATCGCCACGTCCATCAGCACCGCCTCGGGCGGCACCGGCGCCTGGGCGACCGCCTCCACCGCCTCCGCCCCGCCATTGGCGGTCTCGACCGAGAAGCCGGCCTTGGCGAGCAGCCCGGCCACCACCATGCGGTTGGTGGCGCTGTCGTCCACCACCAGCAGCCGGCCGCCGCGCGACCGCGCCCAGTTCATCAGAAGCTCGCCGTCGGTGGTGCGGGAGGGCAGGGCCGCCGGCATGTCGAGCACGGCGCGCCGCGATCCGTCGGCCTCCTCGGTCACGCTCATCTGCGCGCCAAGGGCGGCGAGCAGGCGGCGCATGAAATCCTTGTTGAACCCGTCCTCGCACTTGGCCTCGTAGCGGCCATGCAGCTCGGCCCGGAAGACGACCGAATCCTCGCCGGCCGGCTGGGCCGACAGCCGCAGGCCGAGCCGGCCCGGTGCTGCGCTGGCGATGGCGCTCGCCGCCAGCGCGTTGCACAGGCTGCTGACGGTCTCCGCATTGCCGATCAGGCGCGGCGGCGTGCCGGTCAGGACGCCGACATCCAGGGTGATTCCCCGCCCCTGCGCCAGGGCCGTGGTGGAAACCGCCAGCATGCGGGCCATCGCTTCCGGAGCGAATGCCGTCCCCCTGTGGTGGGGGACGTGATGCAGAATGTCACCGTTCATGGCCCGCCATTGGCAAAATGCAAAGCAGCTTGCATCGATCGGGTCAGAAAAGGACCGAGGTCCGTGCTCCGGCCGATCTTGCGACCAATTCTCAGCAAGTTGCGGGCCAGCGGCGCATCATTTCGCAAGCCGCGCGCGGCAAACAGCGTTATTCTGTCGTGACATACTTGGGTAAGCCGACCAGGCTGCGTCGACCGACGCCGGAGAAGTGGCTGTATGGCAGAATTCGATGTCGGGGAGAGCGGCAAGGCGGCTGCTGCAAGGTCTGGCGGTCCTGACGGTTCCGGTTCATCTCCTGATTGCCGCGGCGGCCTATGGCGCCGAGAGCGCCGGCGGAAGCGTGACCTACTGCGCCGACCCCGACTGGCCCCCTTACGAAACCATCACCGCCGACGGCAGGCACCAGGGGATCGCCGCCGACCTGCTGGCCCTGGTGTCGGAGCGTTCCGGGGTCGCGCTCACCCCGCTGCCGACCCGCGACTGGGAGGACAGCATGGCGGCGGTGCGGGACGGGCGCTGCCGCTTCCTCAGCTTCCTGAACCGGACGCCGAAGCGGGAGGAATGGCTGGCCTTCACCGAGCCGATGTTCGTCGATCCCAATGTGCTGGTGACGCGGGAAAGCCACGACTTCATCGCCGATCTCGCCGGCCTCGGCGGCGAAACGATGGTGCTTCCCAAGGGAACCTCGGTCGAGGAGCGGGTGCGCCGCGACTTTCCCGAGCTGCGCATCGTCATGGTGGACAGCGAGGCGGAAGCCTTTGCCATGGTGTCCCACGGCAAGGCCGACATGACGCTGCGGTCGCTGACCGTCGCCGTCTTCACCATCAAGACGGCCGGCTGGTTCAACCTGAAGGTCGCCGGCCATCTGCCGGGCTATGAAAACCTGCTGCGCATCGGCGTCCGCCGGGACGAGCCGGAGCTGCTGGCGGCGCTGGACCGCGGCGTCCGGACGATCTCGGCCGCCGAACGGACCACCATCGCCAACCGGCATGTCGCCATCCAGGTGCAGTCGCCGCTCGATCTTTGGACGCTGGCGAAACTGCTCGCCATCCCGGCGGCGGTCATCCTGACCAGCCTGTTCTGGATCGTGACGCTGATGCGGGTGAACGAGCGGCTGCGGGTACAGTCGCGCACCGACGTGCTGACCGGGCTTGCCAACCGCAGCCATCTGAACGAGGTCTGCCGTGCGGAGATGGAGCGCGCCGCCCGCTACGGCAGGCAGATGTCGATCATCCTCGTCGATCTTGACCACTTCAAGCAGGTCAACGACCGCTATGGCCATGTCTTCGGCGACCAGGTGCTGATCGAGTTCGCCGCACTGGCCCGCAAGGCGCTGCGCGCCACCGACACGGTCGGCCGCTGGGGCGGCGAGGAATTCCTGATCCTGTGCCCGGAGGCCAGCCCGGAAGCGGCCTTCGCCCTGGCCGAGCGGCTGCGCCGGACGATCCGCGGCTATGACTTCTCCAACGGCCACCGGCAGACCGGCAGCTTCGGCGTCGCCGGAGTCCGCGACGGCGACAGCATCGACCGCCTGCTGATCCGGGCCGACAACGCGCTGTACCGGGCGAAGGACGAGGGGCGCGACCGCGTCGTCCTCGACAGCGGCGGCGACGGCGGTGGCCAGCCCGGCAGGGCGTTCAGCCGGACGGCATGTCCGGCGGGTTGAACAGGTAGGGCACGAAGCTGCGGTGATGCTCGTTCACCCGCAGCTCGCTGCCGATCGGCGGGAAGGCGCGTTGCTGGCAGTCGGTGCGCTCGCACAGGCGGCAATTGACGCCGATCGGCACGGCGGCCTTCAGGTCGGTGATGTCGATGCCGGCGGCATAGACCAGTTCCGGCGCGTGGCTCGCCTCGCAGCCCAGCCCGACGGCGAATTGCCGTGACGGCTTCAGATAGGCGCCGCCGCGCTTGGTCACCGTGCGGGCGATGCTGATATAGGCGGTGCGGTCGGGCATCTGGGCGAACTGCACCAGGATCTTGCCGGGCTGGGCGAAGGCGTCATGCACGTTCCACAGCGGGCAGGCGCCGCCGAAGCGGGCGAAGTGGAAGCGCGTCGCCGAATGGCGCTTGGTGATGTTGCCGGCCATGTCGACCCGGACGAAATAGAAGGGCAGGCCGCGGGCGCCCGGCCGTTGCAGGGTGGACAGCCGGTGGCAGACCTGCTCGAAGCTTGCGGAAAAGCGGCTCTGCAACTGCTCCACATCGTGGCGCAGCGCGCGGGCCTGGGCGGCGAAGGCGCGGTAGGGCAGCACCAGCGCCCCGGCGAAATAGTTGGCGAGCCCGACCCGGCAGATCGACCGCGCATCCTCGCTGGAGAATTTCGCCTGCTCCACCAGATCGTCGATCTGGTCGCCGAACTCCAGCAGCGCGATCTGGTTCGCCATGTGGAAGGCGCGGCTGGAGCTGGTCAGCAGGGCCGACAGCCGCAGCGTGCCGGTGGTGGCATCGTAGCTGCGCATGGCGGTGTCGCCCGCCTCGTCGGCGACGATCTTCACCCGCACGTCGTGGCGGCGCTTCAGATAGGCGGCCAGCTCGTTCAGCAGCGACCCGGAATGGATCTTCTCGGTGTCCCACAGCCGCTCCGCCGCCTCGTCCAGCGGACCGATGTAGTTGTTGCAGTAGTGGAAATAGTCCCGCACCTCCTCATAGGGAAATTGCGGTCCGGCGAAACTGTCACCCTGTTCGCTGTTGGACAGGCTGTCGGTCAGCGACTGCACCCGCTCATGCAGCTTCTGATAGGCCTGATGCAGGCTGAGCACCCGGCGGGCCAGCTCCGGGCTCGATCCCACCACGCTGCGCAGTTCCGCCGCGGTCAAGGGTGCGCCGGCGAACAGCGGGTCGGCCAGCGCCTCGCGCAGATCGGAGACCAGCCGGCTGTCCTCGTCCTCCAGGAAGGCGGACAGCTCCAATTCGAAGGTGGCGGCGATCCGCATCAGCACCGGCAGGGTCAGCGGGCGCTGGTTGTTCTCCAACTGGTTGAGATAGCTGGGGGAAAGCTCCAGCGTCTTGGCGAGCGACGCCTGGGTCAGGCCGCGCTGCTCGCGCAGGCGGCGCAGCTTGTAGCCAAGGAACAGCTTCTTTTGCATGCGTATAAAATCCTGCCCGGCGGAGGCCTTGGAAATCAGCCGTTCTTCGCAATCTTAGCAAGCGCAAAGCGGCATTTGCAAAGGGCTTCGCAACTTCGCACCTTTTTGCGAAGAGGCTGTTTGAAGCGCTGCGAAGTTTGTGAATAATCCGCGGCGTTCCGGTGAATGAGTGCGTCGCTAGGCGCCGGGGCAGGGACCGTCACTGCGATGCCACATAATGGGAACGCCCGATGCAAGACATTCTGGCCAAGTTGGAGTCCAAGCGCGCCGCGGCGCGGCTGGGCGGCGGTGAGAAGCGCATCGCCGGCCAGCACGCCAAAGGCAAGCTGACCGCGCGCGAGCGGATCGACCTGTTCCTCGACGAAGGCTCGTTCGAGGAGTTCGACATGTTCGTCGAACACCGCTGCATCGACTTCGGCATGGAAAACCAGAAAGTCCCGGGCGATGGCGTGGTCACCGGCCACGGCACCGTCAACGGCCGCCTCGTCTTCGTCTTCAGCCAGGACTTCACGGTCTTCGGCGGCGCGCTGTCCGAAGCGCATGCCGAGAAGATCTGCAAGATCATGGACCAGGCGTTGAAGGTCGGCGCCCCGGTCATCGGGCTGAACGATTCGGGCGGTGCGCGCATCCAGGAGGGTGTCGCCTCGCTCGGCGGCTATGCCGAGGTGTTCCAGCGCAACGTCGACGCCTCGGGCGTCATCCCGCAGATCTCGCTGATCATGGGGCCGTGCGCCGGCGGTGCGGTGTACTCGCCGGCCATGACCGACTTCATCTTCATGGTGAAGGACAGCTCCTACATGTTCGTCACCGGCCCCGACGTGGTGAAGACCGTCACCCACGAGGTCGTGACCGCCGAGGAGCTGGGCGGCGCCGTCACCCACTCCACCAAGTCGGGCGTGGCCGATCTGGCCTTCGAGAACGATGTCGAGGCGCTGCTCCAGCTGCGCCGCTTCGTCGATTTCCTGCCGTCGTCGAACCGCGAGAAGGCGCCGGTCCGTCCCTGCGCCGACCCGCTCGACCGCGAGGATTTCTCGCTCGACACGCTGGTGCCGGAGAACCCCAACAAGCCCTACGACATGAAGGAGCTGATCCTCAAGATCGTCGACGAGGGCGACTTCTTCGAACTCCAGCCGGAATACGCCAAGAACATCCTCATCGGCTTTGCCCGGATGAACGGCTCCACGGTCGGCATCGTCGCCAACCAGCCGATGGTGCTGGCCGGCTGCCTCGACATCGACAGCTCCAAGAAGGCGGCGCGCTTCGTCCGCTTCTGCGATGCGTTTGAAATCCCGATCCTGACCCTGGTGGACGTCCCCGGCTTCATGCCCGGCACCAGCCAGGAATATGGCGGCATCATCAAGCACGGCGCCAAGCTGCTGTACGCGTACGCCGAGGCGACCGTGCCGAAGGTGACCGTCATCACCCGCAAGGCGTACGGCGGCGCGTACGACGTGATGTCGTCCAAGCATCTGCGCGGCGACCTCAACTATGCCTGGCCGTCCGCCGAAATCGCGGTGATGGGCGCCAAGGGCGCGGTGGAAATCATCTTCCGCAGCGACATCGGCGACGCCGAGAAGATCGAGGCGCGTACGGAAGAGTACAAGCAGAAGTTCGCCAATCCCTTCGTCGCCGCGTCGCGCGGTTACATCGACGACGTGATCATGCCGCACGGAACCCGCCGCCGCATCACCAAGGCGCTGTCCATGCTGAAGAACAAGCAGCTCCAGACCCCCTGGCGCAAGCACGACAACATTCCGCTGTGAGGGCCGGCAGCATGTTCGAGAAGATCCTCATCGCCAACCGTGGCGAGATCGCCTGCCGCGTCATCCGCACGGCACGCCGCATGGGCATCAAGACCGTCGCCGTCTATTCCGACGCCGACAGGAACGCGCTCCATGTCGAGATGGCCGACGAGGCCGTCCACATCGGCGCCGCCCCGTCCGCCCAGAGCTATCTGCTGATCGACAGGATCGTGGATGCCTGCAAACAGACGGGCGCCCAGGCCGTCCATCCCGGCTACGGCTTCCTGTCGGAGAAGCGCGAGTTCCAGGAGGCGCTGGCGGCCGCCGGCATCGCCTTCATCGGGCCGGACGCCCACGCCATCCAGGCGATGGGCGACAAGATCGAGTCCAAGAAGCTGGCCAAGGCCGCCGGCGTCTCCACCGTCCCCGGCTATCTCGGCGTCATCGCCGACGACAGCGAGGCGGTGACCATCGCCCGCGACATCGGCTATCCGGTGATGATCAAGGCGTCGGCCGGCGGCGGCGGCAAGGGCATGCGCGTGGCCTGGAACGACGAGGAGGCGCGCGAGGGCTTCCGCTCGGCCACCAACGAGGCGCGCTCCAGCTTCGCCGACGACCGCGTCTTCGTCGAGAAGTACATCCAGCAGCCGCGCCACATCGAAATCCAGTTGCTGGCCGACGGGCAGGGCACCTGCCTGTACCTGCACGAGCGCGAATGCTCGATCCAGCGCCGCCACCAGAAGGTCATCGAGGAGGCGCCGAGCCCGTTCCTCGACGCCGCCACCCGCAAGGCGATGGGCGAGCAGGCGGTGGCTCTGGCCAACGCGGTGCAGTACAAGTCGGCCGGCACGGTCGAATTCATCGTCGATGCCGAGCGCAACTTCTACTTCCTGGAGATGAACACCCGACTTCAGGTCGAACATCCGGTCACCGAGCTGATCACCGGCCTCGACCTCGTCGAGCTGATGATCCGCGTCGCCGCCGGCGAGAAGCTGACGCTCCGCCAGGAGGACGTGCAGCTGAACGGCTGGGCCGTCGAGGCCCGCGTCTATGCCGAGGATCCCTTCCGCAACTTCCTGCCCTCGACCGGCCGCCTGACCCATTACCGGCCGCCGGCCGCAGGCCCCCACGTCCGCGTCGACACCGGCGTGTTCGAGGGCGGCGAGATCTCGATGTATTACGATCCGATGATCGCCAAGCTGTGCAGCTGGGGACAGACGCGCGACGAGGCCATCGCCGAAATGCGCGAGGCGCTGGACCAGTATTACATCCGCGGCGTCAGCCACAACATCCCGTTCCTGGCCTCGCTGATGGCGAACCAGCGCTTCGTCGACGGGCGGCTGACCACCAACTTCATCGCCGAGGAGTATCCGAACGGCTTCCACGCCTCGGACCTGCCGCCGGAAGACCCGGCGGTGCTGGTCGCGGTTGGCGCGGTGATCCACCGCAGCCTGAACGACCGCGACATCCAGATCTCCGGCAAGATGCCCGGCAACAAGGTGACGGTGCGCGACGACTGGGTGGTGGTGCTGGACGGCACGCAGCATCCGGTGCACCTGCATCCGGCGGACAGCACTGCGCAGCGCATCGGCTACACCGTCGATGTCGGCGGCACGCACCACACGGTGCGGAGCGACTGGCGGATCGGCGAGCCGCTGTTCCGCGGCACGGTCAACGGCACGGCTGTCTGCGTCCAGATCGACCGCGTCGGCATCGGCTATCGCCTTCACCACAGCGGGTCGCAGGCCATCGTCAAGGTGCTGACGCCGAAGGCGGCCAAGCTGGACGCCCTGATGCCGGTCAAGGCGCCGCCGGACATGTCGAAGTTCCTGCTGTCGCCGATGCCGGGCCTGCTGGTGTCGCTGTCGGTGTCGGAAGGCCAGGAGGTCAAGGCCGGCGAGGTGCTGGCCGTGGTCGAGGCGATGAAGATGGAGAACATCCTGCGCGCCTCGCAGGACGGGACGGTCGCGAAAATCCACGCGGCCCCGGGCAGCAGCCTGGCGGTCGATCAGAAGATCGTGGAATTTGCCTGACAGGAAAACTCTTACGGCGTAAGGGCATTCAGACATGGCTTACGAGGTTTCGCCCGTCGTCCGTCCGGTCCCGCTGCTCGGCACGCTGGTGCCGCAGGGCGGCCTCGCCAAGATGGCGATGGCGGCCCTGTTCGGCAGCGTGCTGATGGCGGTCTCCGCCAAGGTGCAGGTGCCGTTCTACCCGGTGCCGATGACGCTGCAGAGCATGGTCGTCATGCTGCTGGGCATGGCTTACGGCAGCCGGCTCGCGGTCGCCACCGTGCTGCTCTATCTTGCCGAGGGTCTGGCCGGCCTGCCGGTCTTCGCGGGGGCGGGTGCCGGCCCGGCCTACATGATGGGGCCGACTGCCGGCTATCTGGTCGGCTTCGTCCTCGCGGCCGGGGTGATCGGCCTGCTGGCCGAACGCGGCTGGGACCGCAGCCCGGCCAAGGCGGTCGCCGCCATGGCGCTCGGCCACGCGATGCTGTTCGTGCCGGGCGTGGCGTGGCTGTCGCTGCTGTTCGGCTTGGACAAGGCGCTGGCGGCCGGCCTGTGGCCTTTCTGGGCAGCCACCCTGCTGAAGACCGCGCTGGGTGCGGTGCTGATGCAGGCCGCCTGGAAAATCGTTGCCCGCTGTTCGGCGAGGCAAGGATGAAAGACGATGAAGGAGATTCTGCGCGCGTCGCAGGACGGAACGGTCGCGAAAATCCACGCGGCGCCGGGCAGCAGCCTGGCGGTCGATCAGAAGATCGTGGAATTCGCGTAACCGTATAACAATAAGAAACGCAATCGAGAGGAAGCGTCGCCCCTGCCCCCTTCCACCGCTCCGCCGAGCGTGGAAGGGGGCATCGGGGGGACCGCACTGCCAATTTTCCAGCGCCCATAAGAAGCCATCAGGAGGCGTCGATGACCGAGTTCCCGCAAAAGACCCTTGCCGACTGGGACAAGCTGGCCGCCAAGGATCTCGGCGCCGACGGCGACATGTCCAAGCTGGTCTGGAAGACCCCGGAAGGTCTGGACGTCAAGGCGCTCTACACCGCCGCCGACCTGGAAGGGCTGGAGCTGGACACGCTGCCGGGCTTCCCGCCCTTCACCCGCGGCCCGCGCGCCACGATGTATGCGGTGAAGCCCTGGACCATCCGCCAATATGCCGGCTTCTCCACCGCCGAGGAATCGAACGCCTTCTACAAGGCCAACCTGAAGGCCGGCCAGATGGGCCTGTCGGTGGCCTTCGACCTTGCCACCCACCGCGGCTATGACAGCGACCATCCCCGCGTGGTCGGCGATGTCGGCAAGGCCGGCGTCGCCATCGACAGCGTCGAGGACATGAAGGTCCTGTTCGCCGACATCCCGCTCGACAAGATGTCGGTGTCGATGACCATGAACGGCGCCGTGCTGCCGATCCTGGCCGGCTACATCGTCGCGGCGGAAGAGCAGGGCGTTTCCCAGGACAAGCTGAGCGGCACCATCCAGAACGACATCCTCAAGGAGTTCATGGTCCGCAACACCTACATCTACCCGCCCGAACCCTCGATGCGGATCATCGCCGACATCATCGAGTACACCTCCCAGCACATGCCGAAGTTCAACTCGATCTCGATCTCCGGCTACCACATGCAGGAGGCAGGCGCGACGGCGGTGCAGGAGCTGGCCTTCACCATCGCCGACGGCCTCGAATATGTGCGGGCGGCGATGTCGAAGGGTCTGCCGGTCGACAAATTCGCGCCGCGCCTGTCCTTCTTCTTCTCCATCGGCATGAATTTCTTCATGGAGATCGCCAAGCTGCGCGCCGCGCGCCTGCTGTGGTCCTCCCTGATGCAGGAGAAGTTCCAGCCGAAGGACACGCGGTCGCTGGCGCTGCGCACCCATTGCCAAACCTCGGGCGTCTCGCTGACCGAGCAGGACCCCTACAACAACGTCATCCGCACCACCATCGAGGCGATGGCGGCGGTGCTGGGCGGCACCCAGTCGCTGCACACCAACGCCTTCGACGAGGCTCTGGGCCTGCCGACCAAGACCTCCGCCCGCATCGCCCGCAACACCCAGCTGATCATCGCGGAGGAGGCCGGCGTCACCAAGGTGGTCGATCCGCTCGGCGGCTCCTTCTACATCGAGCATCTGACCCACAGCCTCGCCAACGCGGCCCTTGAGTTGATCGGCCGGGTCGAGGAGATGGGCGGCATGACCAAGGCGGTCGAGAGCGGCATGCCCAAGCTGCTGATCGAGGAGGCCGCCGCCCGCCGCCAGGCCGCCATCGACCGCGGCGAGGAGGTGATCGTCGGCGTCAACAAGTACCGTCCGGAAAACCCCGAGGGGGTGGACGTGCTGGACATCGACAACACCGCCGTCCGCGAGGCGCAGATCGCCCGCCTGAAGCAGATCCGCGCCAGCCGCGACGAGGCCAAATGCCAAGCGGCGCTGGCCGCTCTTACCGAGGCCGCGGCGGCGAAGACCGGCAACCTGCTGGCCCTGTCGGTCGAGGCCACCCGCGCCCGCGCCACCGTCGGCGAGATCTCCGACGCGCTGGAGAAGGCCTTCACCCGCCATGTCGCCGTCATCCGCTCGGTGTCGGGCGTCTATGGCTCGGCCTATGAGGGCGACGAGGGCTTCAAGAAAATCCAGGAGGAGGTGGCGTCCTTCGCCGCCGAGGAAGGCCGCCGGCCGCGCATCCTGGTGGTGAAGATGGGCCAGGACGGCCACGACCGCGGCGCCAAGGTGATCGCCACCAGCTTCGCCGACATCGGCTTCGACGTCGACATCGGCCCGCTGTTCCAGACCCCGGACGAGGCGGCGCGGCAGGCGGTGGAGAACGACGTGCACGTCATCGGCGTGTCGTCGCAGGCCGCCGGCCACAAGACGCTGGTGCCGCAGCTGATCGAGGAACTGCGCCGCCAGGGCGCCGGCGACATTCTGGTCGTCTGCGGCGGCGTGATCCCGCCGCAGGATTACGACTTCCTCTACAAGGCGGGTGCTGCGGCCATCTACGGTCCGGGCACCAACATCCCGAAGGCGGCGTCGGACATCCTGGGCATCCTGCGCAAGCAGAAGACGGCGGCGTGATGAATGGTGGCGGGAAGGGCGAAGGCTCTTCCCGTTCCTGTTTCGGGCGGCCCCGAACTGGACAGGATAGAGCAGTGTCACTATCCTTAGCACAGTGACGCATGGTCGGGAGCCGTTCGATGTCCAGGATCGATCCAGCCAAGAAGAATGAGAATCCCGTTTCCGATACGCTGGAAAATGCATCCCCTGTGTCGTCCATGGATGCCGAAAAGAAGAAATGGATGGAGGACAATCGGGCGGCGTTTACCGCCTACGATGCGTTGGTGGACCGGCTTGGCCTTTTCGGTGAAGAGCACCGGAACTTCGAATGAGATTTCTCGACGTTTGCCTCAATCCGGCAGCGAAGGGAAAGAAGAATCACCCTATTCCCTATCTCCTGATCGTTCAGGGTGATTATATCGGCATCGACAGGACCCGTGTGGTCGTTCCGTTGATGCGGTTGTCCGAAGTTGAATCTCCAATTCCGAAGATCATGCCCTCGATCATGGTCGGGAACGAGCAATTCGTCGTCGTGACGCCGCAGATTGTCGCTTTGCCCATTGCGCAAATCGGCGCTGTCGTCGCATCCGCATCCGCCGCCCATTCCGACATCCGCCGCGCCATCGATGTCCTGACAGGCGATTTTTGACCGTCACCGCCGAAACCGACCTCTACGCCCCCGTCAAAGCCTTCCTCGAAGCCCAGGGCTACGACGTGAAGGCGGAGATCCGCGGCTGCGATCTCGTCGCCACGCGCGGGGACGAGCCGCCGGTGATCGTCGAGCTGAAGAAGCGCTTCACCCTCGACCTCGTGCTCCAGGGAGTCGACCGGCTGGCGGTCAGCGACAGCGTCTATCTCGCCGTGCCGCAGCCGGGGCGCAAGGCGACCGGGCCATCCCCCCTCGACGGCGACGTGAAGAAGCTCTGCCGGCGGCTGGGGCTCGGCCTGCTGATGGTCGATCTGGGGCTGGCCGAGGGGGTGCAGGTCACGGTGCTGCTCGACCCCGTCCCCTACACCCCGCGCAAGGACAAAAAGCGCACCCACCGCCTGCTCGGCGAGCATGCCCGCCGGGTCGGCGATCCCAACCGCGGCGGCTCCACCCGCGTCGCCATCGTCACCGCCTACCGCCAGGACGCGCTGCGCATTGCCCGCCTGCTGCGCGGTGGGCCGCTGACCGTCGCGGCGCTGCGCAAGGCCGGGGCGCCGAAGGATGTCGGGCCGATGTTGCAGCGCAACGTCTATGGCTGGTTCGAGCGGGTCGGGCGCGGCACCTACGCGCTGACCCCGGCCGGCGTCGAGGGGGTGGAGGCGTTCGCCCATGCCCTGGCGGAGGCGTGACACTCCGCACCGCCAAGCCTATGATCGTCGCCACCCAATCCACGATCCCATCAGGCTGGAGCCCGCTTTGTCGGACTACATCAGCAATCTCGTCGTCTTTTTCGTCGTCGTCGATCCGCCGGGGCTGGTGCCGCTGTTCATCGCGCTGACCCGCGGCTTCGACGACCGGCACAAGCGGATCATCGCGCTGCGCGGCACCGCCATTGCCTTCGTGGTGCTGGTCTTCTTCGCCTATTTCGGCAAGGTCGTGCTCCAGACCCTGTCCATCGAGATGCCGGCCTTCCGCATCGCCGGCGGCGCTCTCTTGTTCTGGATCGCTTTCGAGATGCTGTTCGCCAAGCGCTCCGAACGCAAGGAGCGCGACACCGGCGAGGCGATGACCGATGAGGACGCGCACGACATCGCCGTCTTCCCGCTGGCGGTGCCGCTGATCGCCGGCCCCGGCGCCATCACCTCGATCCTGCTGCTGATGGACCGCGTCGGCACCACCGCGGCCGGACAGGTCAGCGTCCTGGGGGCGGCGGCGACGGTGATCGGCGGGGTGACGCTGATCCTGCTGGGCGCCGACCGGGTCGGGCGTCTGCTGGGCCGCACGGTGATCCACACGGTCAGCCGGGTGCTCGGCATCGTGCTGGCCGCTCTCGCCGCGCAGACGGTGATTTCCGGCATCACCGCAGTCTATCCGCCCCACTGATATCCGGTCTGCCGAGCAAAATCGTCCAAAGTGGCAGCGCGCCGCCGCCGGCACTTCCTCGCTACCGCTTCCCGTAGTCCCGCCCAAGCCCGAAAGACCAGTCCCCCTTTCCGGCCCGGTCGCCCGGCCTACATCGGGTCCTGCCACGGTTGACGCCGGGTCTTCGCCCGGCGTTCGCCCATCCACGCGCCCACACACAAGAGGCGGCGGCCATGGACCTCGACCCGCTGATCCTGTCGCGGATACAGTTCGCGTTCACGATCTCCTTCCACATCCTGTTTCCCAGCTTCACGGTCGGGCTCGCCTGCTGGATCGCGCTTCTGGAAGCGCTGTGGGTCGGCACCGGCAAGGGCATCTACCGCAGCCTGTCGGAGTTCTGGACCCGCATTTTCGCCCTGTCCTTCGGCCTCGGCGTCGTCTCCGGCATCGTCATGTCCTACCAGTTCGGCACCAACTGGAGCCGCTGGTCCGACACGGTGGGCAACGTGCTGGGTCCGCTGATCCAGTACGAGGTGGTGACCGCCTTCTTCCTGGAGGCCGCCTTCCTCGGCATCCTGCTGTTCGGGCGCGACCGGGTGCCGCGCGGCATCCACCTGATGGCGGCCTGTCTGGTGGCGCTGGGCACGCTGCTGTCCTCCTTCTGGATCCTGTCGGCCAACAGCTGGATGCACACCCCCGCCGGCTTCGAGATCAAGGACGGCCGCTATTTCGTCACCGACTGGTGGCAGGTGGTGTTCAACCCGTCCTTCCCCTATCGCCTCGCCCACATGGTGACGGCGATGTTCCTGACCACCAGCTTCGTCGTCGCCGGCATCAGCGCCTTCTACCTGCTGAAGCGCCGGCATCTCGACCATGCGAAGCTGGGGCTCGGCATGGCGCTCGCCCTCATCACCGTGCTGGCGCCCTTGCAGATCTTCCTCGGCGACGAGCATGGGCTGAACACGCTGGAGCATCAGCCGGCCAAGATCGCGGCGATGGAAGGCAACTGGGAGGGCGGCCCAAGGGCTCCCCTGGTCCTCTTCGCCATCCCCGACGTGGAGGCGGAGACCAACCATCTGGAGATCGGCATCCCCGCCCTGTCCAGCCTGATCCTGACCCACGATTTCAACGGCAGCGTTCCCGGCCTGAAGCAGTTCCCGGCCGACCAGCGCCCCGACCCGCGCATCGTCTTCTGGACCTTCCGCCTGATGGTCGGCATCGGCTTCCTGATGCTGACGGTGGCTGTCGTTCATCTGGTGCTGCGCTTCCGCGGCCGGCTCTACAGCAGCGGCTGGTTCCACCGCATCCTGGTCGGCTGCATGCCGATCGGCTTCGTCGCCATCCTGGCCGGCTGGTTCACCACCGAGATCGGGCGCCAGCCCTGGGTCGTCTACGGCCATCTGCGCACCGCCGACGCGGTGACCCCGTCGCTGACGGTCGAGGCTGCATTGATCTCGCTGGTTTCCTTCGTCGTCGCCTACACCATCATCTACGGCGCCGGGACCTATTACCTCATCCGCCTGCTGCGCACCGGCCCGACCCATGTCCATGACGCCCGGCAGCCGCCGGAGGCGCAGAGCCCGAAGCGCCCGCTGTCGGCCGCCGATCCGTCCATCGAAGCCGCGGAGTAAGCCCCATGCAGGAAATTGCGGAAGGAAGCCTGCTGACCCTGATCTGGGTCGGGATCGTCGGCTTCGCGGTGTTCATGTATGTGCTGATGGACGGCTTCGACCTCGGCATCGGCATCCTTTACCCCTTCGCCCCGACGGAGGAGGACCGCGACACCATGATGAACACGGTGGCCCCGGTCTGGGACTTCAACGAGACCTGGCTGGTGCTGGGCGGGGCGGGGCTGTTCGCCGCCTTTCCCATCGCCTATGCGGTGGTCCTGCCGGCGATGTACCTCCCGCTGCTGGTCATGCTGATCGCCCTGATCTTCCGCGGCGTCGCCTTCGAGTTCCGCTTCAAGGCGCGGGCGGGCCGGCACTGGTGGAACCGCTCCTTCTTCCTCGGGTCGCTGCTGGCCACCTTCGCGCAGGGCGTCGTGCTGGGATCCTTCATCCAGGGCATCCCGGTCTATGAGCGGCAGTTCGTCGGCGGCATGCTGCACTGGCTCTCCCCCTTCGCCCTGTTCTGCGGCGCGGCTCTGGTGGTCGGCTATGCGCTGCTGGGGGCGACCTGGCTGATCTGGCGGACCATCGGGCCGTTGCAGGACTGGTGCTTCCGCATGGCGCGGCGGCTGATGCTGGTGGTTCTCGTCGGCGTCGCCGCGGTCAGCCTGTGGACGCCCTTCCTGCTGCCGCAGATCGCCGAGCGCTGGTTCTCGCTGCCCAACCTGTTCTTCCTCTCGCCGGTGCCCATCGTCACCGCGGTGCTGGCCTTCGCCCTGTGGCGGGCCCTCGACAACAGCCGGGACGTGGCACCCTTCGTGCTGTCGATGGCGCTGTTCGCCCTGTCCTACCTCGGGCTCGCCATCAGCCTGTGGCCGCATCTGATCCCGCCCGGCGTCACCGTCTGGGAGGCGGCGGCCCCGCCCAAGACTTCAAGTCTTCCTGCTGGTCGGCATGGCCTTCCTGATCCCGTCGATCCTGGGCTACACCGCCTATTCCTACTGGGTTTTCCGCGGAAAGGTGACGGGGGCCTTCGGATACCATTGAGCGGAGGGGGCGCCCCGGCCTAAAAAGGGCGCCTTCGGACGGGAAAAGGGATCCGCCATGGACAACGACATCAGCTTCGCCGAGGCCATGCTGCGCCGTGGTGCCGGCCTGCTGGACGCGGAGGCGGATGCGCCGGGCGGCGACCCCTTCGCCGTGCTGGCCCGCCTGCTGGCCGCCGCTGCTGCGACCGACGCGCCGCTGGTGGTGCTGAGCGAGGGCGGCAGCCACCCCGCTTTGTTCGACGAGGCCAGCCGCCGCGCGGGCGAGCCGCTGACCGCCCGCCTCGCCGGTCTTGCCGCCACCCGCCAGGGCGAGCGCGCCACCATGTACGAGTTCGACGGCACCGGCCCGCTGACCGGCAACCGCATCGTCGCCGCCCTGCTGCGGCCGGAGGAGCGGCCCGACCTGCTGCATGTCTACATCGCCGTCGGCCGCCTGCGCGGCGGCGAGGCGCAGATCACCGTGCCACCCGCCCTGCTGCGCTTCGACGCCGCCGCACTGGGCCAAACGCTGGGGCTGCTGGGCGATGCGGTGTCGCGCAGCCCGAATGCGGCCACCGCGGCGCTGGCCCATGCCGCCGCCATCCTGCCGATGGAGGGCCATGAGCAGGGCGGCATGCCGGCGGCCCTGCTGGACCTTTACTGGCATGCGCTGACCCTTGCGTCGGTGCGCGCCGCAGGCGGCGCTGGGGCGTCGGTGCGCGCCGCCGGGGGTGCGGCCGGGGGATTGGCCGGGATGACGCCGGAGGGGAATGCGTAAAGGCACCGGGGGCAGCCTCTGCTCCTGCTTTTGCACAAAGTCCACCGAAACAAGAAATAATTCCTATAATCTCCGTGGGATCCCCTTTCCTGCGGAGCGACGCCATGCCTCTCGACAGCCGTACCTTTCAGAACGACCATTTCCCCCGTTGGGCGGAAGAGCCGCCGGTGCCGTCGGACGGCTCGCTGGTCCCCGGTTCGCAGTTCCATGAGGAGCAATGGATCATGGCCGCCGGCATGCTGGCGCGCGGCAGCAGCTTCCTTTATGTCGCCCGCGCCATGGGGTGCAGCCGGACAACGCTGTGGCGGGCCTATTACGGCTCCAAGGATTTCCGTCACAGGGTGTGGTGGGAGCGGCAGGCGCTGAGACGCGAGGCCGACCTCCGCCTGTCCTCGCTGCGCAGTCTGGTCGTCGAGCAGATCGAACGGCTGGTCTCCTCCGGCGATCCTTCCACGGTGCGCTGGCTGGCCGACCGGCTCGGCATCCTCGACGGGCTCGCCGACCAGCCGGCGCAACGGCCGCAAATATCTCAGCCGTTGGAAGACCCGTCTGCCATGCCTGCTGCCGACCCTGCTGCCGACCTGATTGCCGACCTCGACGACGACAGCATTCCCGGCGCCTTCCGCGAACGCACCCCGCCCGATCCGCGCGCTGTCGCCGCCATCCTCGCCCGTCCGGAGGCGGCGGGGCCGAAAGGCGTCTATCCCTATACCCTCAACCCCGACGATCCCTATCCCACCCTCGGCTCGGCACTGGAACGCCGCGGCAAGGCCGCCTTCGATCGTTTGTAAGGCGCCCGTCTGCGAGGCGAGCCGGAGACGATGGAACATCCGCCAAAAACCGTTCCACGTTGTTCCACCCCCACCCCGCCGGCTACGCTTCGCATCGTCCCCTGAGGAGGCCTTCGCCCCGCCGCTCTTTTGCAAATCGTTTGAAACTCTTTCCCGTGCTGCCGATCTGGTGACAGAGTTAACGTCAGTGAAATACTGCGTCACATCGTCACCAGTTCAACGGGAGCAGCCATGCGCCAGCGCCTCCGCTTCTATCTCGGGGACGAGCTTCGGGAGATCGACGCGGTCGATCCGACCTTGACGGTGCTCGACTGGCTGCGGCTGTCGGAACGGCGGGTCGGCACCAAGGAAGGCTGTGCCGAGGGCGATTGCGGCGCCTGCACCGTGGTGGTCGGCCGGCTGGACGGCGACAGCCTGCGCTACGAGGCGGTGAACGCCTGCATCCGCTTTCTCGCCACGCTGGACGGCTGCCGCCTGCTGACGGTGGAGCATCTGAAGGGTCCGGACGGCGCGCTGCACCCGGTGCAGCAGGCGATGGTCGATTGCCACGGCTCGCAATGCGGCTTCTGCACGCCCGGCTTCGTCATGTCGCTGCTGGTGCTTTACCTGAACGAGGACCGGCCCGACGGGCAGCGCATCGACGACGCGCTGGCCGGAAACCTCTGCCGCTGCACCGGCTACGAGCCCATCGTCCGCGCCGCCCACGCCATGTACGGGATCGGCGACCGCAGGAGCGACCGCTTCGCCGACCGCGCCGCCATGGCGGAAAAGCTCAAGGCCCTGCGCGACGAGGAGATCCTCAGCGTGGGATCCGCCGGGCGCCGCTTCCTGGCCCCCGCCACCGTGCCGCAGCTAGCGCAGCTGCTGCTCGACAACCCCGGCGCCACCATCGTGGCCGGGGCGACCGATGTCGGGCTGTGGGTGACCAAGTTCCAGCGCGTGCTGGCGACGGTGGTCTACACCGGCCGGGTCCGTGCCCTGCGGCGGATCGAGG
This sequence comes from Azospirillum sp. UENF 111221, assembly GCF_058780625.1. Lineage (NCBI taxonomy): Bacteria > Pseudomonadati > Pseudomonadota > Alphaproteobacteria > Rhodospirillales > Azospirillaceae > Azospirillum > Azospirillum sp. UENF 111221. Next base: position 98,914 of record NZ_JBSNCH010000003.1, on the reverse strand, counting down.
ACCGCGGCGACGCGCTGGCGATCGGGGCCGGCGTCACCTACAGCGACGCGGTGGAGCGGATCGCCGCACTCTATCCCGATTTCGGCGAGCTGATCCGCCGCATCGGGGCGGAGCAGGTGCGCAACATGGGCACCATCGGCGGCAACATCGCCAACGGCTCCCCCATCGGCGACAGCCCGCCGGCACTGATCGCCTGCGCCGCCACCCTGCGGCTGCGGCGCGGCGAGGAGACGCGCGAACTGCCGCTGGAGGACTTCTTCGTCGAATACGGCAAGCAGGACCGCCGCGAGGGCGAGTTCGTCGAGGCGGTGATCCTGCCCAAGCCGGCGGCGGGGGAGCGGTTCCGTGCCTACAAGATCGCCAAGCGCTTCGACCAGGACATCTCCGCCGTCTGCGGCGCCTTCCGCCTGACGCTGGATGGCGAGGGCCGGGTCGCCGACATCCGCATCGCCTTCGGCGGCATGGCCGGCACGCCCAAACGCGCCGCCGGGGCCGAAGCGGTGCTGCTGGGCCGCCACTGGACCGAGGAAACCGTGCGGCTGGGGATGGAGGCGCTGGCGGGGGACTACGCGCCGCTGTCCGACTGGCGGGCCAGCGCCGCCTACCGCTCCACGGTGGCCGCGAATTTGCTGATGAAGCTGTATGTCGAGACCAGCGACCCGGCGGCGGAGACCCGTCTGGTCGGCGACCGGAGGCTTGCACATGCCTGACGTGACGACGCCCATCGCACCCGCCCCCGAGCGCACCCCGGATCGCATCCAGGGCGCCGTCCATGACTCCCGCCGGCACGAGAGCGCCCATAAGCATGTCAGCGGCGAGGCGGTCTATGTCGACGACATCGCCGAACCGGCCGGTCTGCTGCATGTCTATCTGGGCCTCAGCAGCCGGGCCCATGCGCGCATCCGCGCCATCGACCTGTCGCCGGTTAGGCAGGCGCCCGGCGTGGTCGCCGTCTTCACCGCCGACGACGTGCCGGGGGTCAACGACATCGGCTGCATGGGCAAGCATGACGAGCCGCTGTTCGCCTCCACCCTGGTCGAGCATGTCGGCCAGCCGATCTTCGCCGTCGCCGCCGAGACCCGCGACCAGGCCCGCCGCGCCGCCAGGCTGGCGGTGGTCGAGTATGAGGATCTGCCCGCCATCCTGACCATCGCCGCCGCCCGCGACGGCGAGCGCACGCTCGTCACCCCGCCGATGACGCTGCGGGTCGGCGATGCCGACGCGGCGCTGGCCGCCGCACCGAACCGCGTGGAGGGCCGGCTCGCCATCGGCGGGCAGGAGCATTTCTATCTGGAAAGCCAGATCGCCATGGCGGTGCCGGGCGAGGATGGCGAGGTGCTGATCCACGTCTCGACCCAGCACCCGACGGAGGTCCAGCACATCGTCGCCCATGTGCTGGACCTGCCCAGCGCCGCGGTGACGGTGGAGGTGCGCCGCATGGGCGGCGGCTTCGGCGGCAAGGAAACCCAGTCGAACCTGTTCGCCGCCTGCACCGCGCTGGTCGCCAAGCGCACCGGCCGCGCCGCCAAGCTGCGCCCCGACCGCGACGACGATTTCCAGATTACCGGCAAGCGCCATGATTTCGAGGTCGACTATCGGGTCGGCTTCGACGACAGCGGCCTGATCCAGGGCGTCGACATGCTGTTCGCCGCCCGCGCCGGCTATGCCGCCGACCTGTCCGGCCCGGTGACCGACCGCGCGCTCTTCCATGCCGACAACGGCTATTTCTACCCGGCGGTGCGGCTGCAATCTCTGCCGCTGAAGACCAACACGGTGTCCAACACCGCCTTCCGCGGCTTCGGCGGCCCGCAGGGCATGGTGGCGGCGGAACGGGTGATCGACGAGATCGCCTATGCCCTGGGCAAGGACCCGCTGGAGATCCGCAAGCGGAACTTCTACGGCACCGATCCCGGGACGGACGGCCGCAGCCTGACGCCCTACCACCAGACCGTCACCGACAACATCCTGCCCGAACTGGTGGCGCAGCTTGAGGAGAGCAGTGGTTACTGGACGCGGCGGGAGGAGATCCGCGCCTTCAACGCCGGCAGCCGCATCCTGCGCAAGGGGCTGGCCCTGACGCCGGTGAAGTTCGGCATCTCCTTCACCGCCAGCCATTACAACCAGGCCGGCGCCCTGGTCCATGTCTACACCGACGGCAGCATCCAGCTGAACCATGGCGGGATCGAGATGGGGCAGGGGCTCTACACCAAGGTCGCCCAGGTGGTGGCGGAGGAGTTCCAGGTCGACATCGCCACCATCCGCCCGACCGCCACCAACACCGGCAAGGTGCCCAACACGTCCGCCACCGCGGCCTCCTCCGGCTCCGACCTCAACGGCAAGGCGGCGCAGGCGGCGGCCCGGACCATCCGGGAGCGGCTGGTCGCCTTCGCGGCGGAGAATTGGGGCGTGGCGCCGGACGCGGTGCGGTTCGAGCGCAACCGGGTGTGGGTCGGCGACCGCGACATGAGCTTCGCCGATCTGGTCCGCGCCGCCTACATGGCGCGGGTGCAGCTGTCGGCCACCGGCTTCTACAAGACGCCGAAGATCCATTGGGACCGGGCGGCCGGGCGCGGCACGCCCTTCTACTACTTCGCCTATGGCGCCGCCTGCGCCGAGGTGACGGTGGACACGCTGACCGGCGAATATGTCGTCGACCGGGTGGACATCCTGCACGATTGCGGCCGCTCGCTGAACCCGGTGATCGACAAGGGCCAGATCGAGGGCGGCTTCGTCCAGGGCATGGGCTGGCTGACCATGGAGGAGCTGTGGTGGGACGGGCAGGGCCGCCTGCGCACCCACGCCCCCAGCACCTACAAGATCCCGGCCTGTTCGGACCGCCCGCGCATCTTCAACGTGGCGCTTCTGGAGAACGCACCGAACCGCGAGGACACCATCTTCCGTTCCAAGGCGGTGGGCGAGCCCCCCTTCATGCTCGGCATGTCGGTCCTGCACGCCCTGTCCGACGCGGTGGCGAGCCTCGCCGGGCACCGGCTCTGCCCGCGGCTGGACGCGCCGGCCACGCCGGAGCGGGTGCTGGCCTGCATCGCCGCCCTGCGGGAGCGGGAGACGGCGTCTTCCCAACCATGACGCCGCTGTCCGCCACCCTATCGCACTGGCTCTCCCGCGATGAACCCGCCGTGCTGGTGACCGTCGCCGAGGCGCGCGGCTCCACCCCGCGGGAGGAGGGGGCCGGCATGCTGGTGGGGCGGGAGGCCTGTGCCGGCACCGTCGGCGGCGGCCGGCTGGAATGGACCGCCATCGCCACGGCGCGGCGGATGCTGGAGGATGGCCGCGCCGCCGAAACGCTCGACCTTGCGCTGGGGCCGGCGACCGGGCAGTGCTGCGGCGGGCATGTGGTGCTGCGGCTGGAGCGCGCCGATGCCGGCACCGTTGCCGCCCTTGAGGACCTTGAACGTCGGGCGCGGGCGGCGCGGCCGACCCTGCTGCTGTTCGGTGCCGGCCATGTCGGACGCGCGATGGCGACCGCCTTCGCCCCGCTGCCGCTGCGCCTCGTCTGGATCGACGGCCGGGCGCAGGAGTTTCCCGAAACGATCCCGGCCGGGGTTGAGCGCATCCTGACCGACAGCCCGCTCGACCCGCTGGCGGCGGCTCCCGCCGGGTCCGGCTATCTGGTGCTGACCCACAGCCATGCGCTGGACTTCGAGATCGCCGAGGTGGCCCTGCGGCGCGGCGATGCGGCCTATGTCGGCATGATCGGCTCGGCGACGAAGCGGGCGAAGTTCGAGCGCTGGTTCCGGGCGCGCGGGCGGGAGGTGGACGCCCTGGCGGGGCTGACCTGCCCCATTGGCGCCGCGCTGACCGGCGACAAGCGGCCGGAGGTGATCGCGGCCCTCGTCGCGGCGGAACTGCTGGTGGCCTTCGCGCGCCCTCTCAGCCCCCCTTTCACCCCATCGCCTCCGCCCCCGACACCAGCTCGATCAGCTCATTCGTGACCTGTTCCTGGCGCAGGTGGCGTGCCGTGGCGGTCAGCCCGTCCAGCGTGGTTTCGATGTTGTGGCGGGCCGTCATCATGGTGGAGAGGCGCGCCGCATTCTCGGCGGCGAAGCTCTCCATCGCGGCGTCGGCCAGCAGGGCGAAGACATACTCGTCGACCAGCCGGGCGATCAGCTCGCGGGGCGGCATGTTGATCAGCGGCGGCACCGGCCGGGCGCCGCCCTGCGGCAGACCGAGCGGCAGCAGCGGCCGGCGCACCGGTTCCGGCGGCGCGCCGCCCTCGGTCCGGCCGTAGAGCAGCTCCACCCGGCCCAGCCGCCCCTCCGCCGCCGCCTGATAGAGCGCGTCGGCGATGTGCCGGGCGGTGGCGGTGACGGCATCGGTGTTGGTCGCCATCGCCGTGCTCCAGGCCGGCGGGCGTCCGCGCTCCTCCAGCAGGGCGGCGCCGCGCGCACCCACCACCCACAGCGCACACCCATCCGGGGCGGCCAGCGCGGCATCGACCAGCCTTTCGACGAAGGCACCGACGAAGCCGTGCTCCGGCGCGAACAGCACCAGCGCCGACCGGCCGTCATGCCCGTCCGCCGGCCACTGGACCGGCGCGTCGTCCAGCAGGGCCGCCGCCTGGGCCAGCGCCCCGGCGATCACCTCGGCATAGGCGCGGGTGCCGGCCAGCGTGCCGAGCGCCTGCTGCAGCCGCATGGCGGCCAGCGAGCGCATGACGTCGGTCACCGCCTCCAGCTCCTGCACGCTGGCCCGCCGGGCCTCGACATCGGCCAGCCGCTCGCTCATGGCGTCTCTCCGCCCGCCTCTCCGCCAAGCCCGGCGGCGGCCTGGGCGATCAGGTCGCGCAGCGCGGTCTTCGTGGCGTCGTCCAGCGCCTCGCCGATCTTGGGCGGGCGGACGGCGACCAGCCCGGCCAGCGCCGCCTGGAAGCGGGGGATCGCCTCCAGCGGCAGCCCGTCCAGCGTGCCGTCGACGAGCGCCAGCAATTGCGCCGCCTGGACCGCGAGCGGGCGGGACGACAGGTGGCGCTGGGCCAGCAGGGCGCGCATGCGCCGGCCATGCGCCACCGCCTTGCGCGTCCGCTCGTCGACCAGACCGCCGAAGCGGGTGAAGACCTCCAGCTCCAGGAACTGGGCGTAGTCGAGCCGCAGCGGCTCGGCCAGCGTGCGCAGCACCGGCGGCTGCGCCTTGCCGCCGACGCGCGACACGCTGCGGCCGATGTCGACCGCCGGTTTCTGCCCTTCGTAGAACAGCTTGGCATCCAGGCAGACCTGGCCGTCGGTGATCGAGATCAGGTTGGTCGGAATGTAGGCCGACAGGTTGCCGCCCTGGGTCTCGGCGATGGGAAGCGCCGTCAGCGACCCGCCGCCCCTGGCCGGGCTGAGCTTGGCCGCCCGTTCCAGCAGGCGGCTGTGCAGGTAGAACACGTCGCCCGGATAGGCCTCCCGCCCCGGCGGGCGTCGCAGCAGAAGCGACAATTGGCGATGGACCGCCGCATGCTTGGACAGATCGTCGACGATGACCAGGGCGTGGCGGCCGCTGTCGCGGAAATGTTCGGCCATCGTAAACCCGGCATAGGGAGCCAGCCATTGCAGGCCGGGGGCGGCATCGGCGGCGGCGACGACGAACAGGGTGCGCTTTGCCGCCCCGCCCTGGCGCACCGCCTCGATGGCCGCGCGGACGCCCGACGCCTTCTGGCCGATGGCGACATAGACGCAGTATACGTCGCCATCCGTCTGGTTGAGGATGGCATCCACCGCGATGGCGGTCTTGCCGGTGGCGCGGTCGCCGATCAGCAACTCGCGCTGACCACGGCCGAGCGGGAACATGGCGTCGATGACCGCTGTGCCGGTCAGCAAAGGGGCGGACACCGCCGCGCGCTCCGCGATGGTCGGGGCGGGGCGCTCCACCGGCTCCCACCGTTCGGCCTCCACCGGGGGGCCGTCATCGAGCGGGTTGCCGAGCGGATCGACCACCCGGCCCATCAGCCCGTCGCCGACCGGCACGCGCAGCACCGTGCCGGTGCCATGGACGGTGCCGCCGGCGCTGACCGCCGCCGCGTCGCCGAGCAGGACGCAGCCGATCTGCCCGTCCAGATCCATGGCGAGCCCGGCGACCCCGTCGGCGAACAGCAGCAACTCGTCAACCCTCACGTCGGGCAGGCCGGAGACATGGGCGATGCCGTCGCCCACCGATTCCACCCGCCCGACCGATTCCAGCCGCGCAGCCGTCTCCAGCCCATCGAGCCGCCGCAGTGCGCCCGGTATCCAGGCGTCGAGCGCGTCCTCAAGCGACGGTGTCGGCAGTGTGTCGTTCGGCAGTGTGTCTTGCGGAGTCATGACGCGTCATCTCCTCCTTCGCCTCGGCCAGCGCCTGTTTCCAGCTGCGGCGGACGACGCTGTGGGCAAAATGCAGCTCCACCCCGGCGATCAGCGACGGGTCCTCGACCGGTTCCAAGGCCACCGGCCGGCCGAGCGTCGCGGCCAGCCGGTCGCGTGTCCGGGCGACGTCGGCTTCCGGCAGCGCAGCGGCGATGACAAGCCGAACCGGCACCGGGTCGATCCCATCGGCCAGGGCATGGCGCTGGGGGACGCTCAACGCCTCCACCGCCGCGCAGGCCTCGTCCAGCAGCGGCACGGTCAAGGCAGCGGCCGGGGCGTCGCGCAGGAGCCGGGCCGCCAGTTCGGTGCCGAGTTCGGCGGCATGGCGCTGCAACGCCTCCAGCGCCTGCGCCCGCTCCTCGGCCAGCCGGCTGCGCGCCTCCTCCAGCGCATGGTCGGTCTCGCCCCTCGCCTTTTCCAGCAGGACAGCGCGTTCGGCCTCCGCCTCGGCGCGGGCGGCCGCGATCAGGCGGCCGCGTTCGGCCGGCAGGGCGGTGCGCTGCTCCTCCAGGCTCCGGCGTGCGGCTTCGGCGGCTTCCCGCGCGGCCTCGGCCTCGCTGCGGACGCGCTCGGTGGCGGCCTGCCGCTCGGCGATCACCGCCAGGACCGGCCGGTAGAGGAAGCGGCGCAGCAGCCAGACCAGGATCAGGAAATTGACCGCCTGGAGCAGAAGGGTCCAACCGTCGATGTGCATGACGGACCTCGCGGTTGCCGCACTCAGGCGAACGGGTTGGCGAAGAGCAGAAGCAGCGCCACGACGAGGCAGTAGATCGCCATCGTCTCGATCATCGCCAGCCCGACGAACAGGGTTCGCGACAGGGTGTTGGCGGCCTCGGGCTGGCGGGCGATGGCCTCCATCGCCGCGGCGACGGCGCGGCCCTCGGCCAGCGCCGGTCCGATGGCGCCGACCGACACCGCCAGTGCCGCCCCCAGGATGCTGATGGCATGGACGTCCATGGTTGCTACCCTTTCTCGATGGTTCCGACGGCGCCGCCGATGAAGATCGCGGCCAGGATGGTGAAGATGTACGCCTGGACGAGGCCCAGCAGCAGCTCCAGCGCCATCAGCGGCACCGGCACGAACAGCCCGGCCAGCGACAGCACGATGGCGATGACGAACTCCCCGCTCATCACATTGCCGAACAGGCGGATCGACAGGGAGAAGGCGCGCGTCAGCTCCGACAGCAGGTTCAGCGGCAGCAGCAGCGGGCTGGGGTGGGCGAAGCCCTTCAGATAGGCCCACAGGCCGCGCCGGCGGATGCCCAGCACCTGCGACGCCAGCAGCACGATCAGCGCCAGCGCCGCCGCCGTCTCCAGGAAGGCGGTCGGCGCCTTCAGCCCCGGCACCAGCCCCGACAGGTTGGCGACCGCCAGATAGAGGAACAGCGTGCCCAGCAGCGGCAGGAAGGGGGTGGCATCGGTCTGCATCGTCTCGGCGATCTGCCGGCGCAGCGTCTCCACCACCAGCTCCAGCACGGTCTGGGCCGGGCCGGGCCGCTCCACCCGCAACCGCCGGGTCGCGAGTGCGGAGCCCAGCGCCATCGCCGCCATCAGTCCCCAGGTGACGACGACCGGCAGTGTCACCGGGACCGAGCCCAGCAGGAAGACGATCGGCGTCGTCAGCGGGGATTCCGTCATGGCACCCTCTCCTGCGGCCCCTCCAGCGCTCCCTCCTGCATCCGCCGCTCGCGCCGGACCACGACGCTGCGCGCCAGCTGGAATCCGGCCAGCATCGCCAGCAACGCCTCCGCCCCACCCCAAACCGCGGCGATGGTGAAGCCGGCGGTGGCGCCGGCCAGCCGCAGCAGATAGAGCGGCATCGCCCGCCGCACCCCGCCCACCGCATAGAGCCGCGCCGTCGCCGCCAGCCCGCGAAAGAACAGGGTGCCGAGCGTCAGGCCGGCCAGAGCCCCGGCGATGATGGGGAGCAGATAAGGCGGCACTGTCATGTCAGCGTTCCTGTTCGATGCGGTTCCAGGCGAGCCAGCCGCCGAGCACGACGCCTGCAAACAGCAGCGCCGCCGTCCAGAAGATCCCGCCGCCGGCCCGCTCGTCGAGCCAGCGTCCGGCGAACAGCCCGGCCAGGGTCGGAACGATCACCAGCCAGCCGAGCGCCCCGATCAGGGCGAGGTTACGGCCCATCGGCCGTTCGCCCTCGCGCTGCCAATGCTCCCGCCGTTCGCGGTGGCGGCGGACGCTGCCGGGAAGCGGATCCTTGTCGTCGGTCATGGCCTGTCCTCCCTGCCGTCCGCGGTGGGTGCGAATGGACCCGTGGGGCGCCGGTCGGGCCGCAGATAGGCCAGGATGTGGCGGACCGCCGCCAGATGCATGCGGCGGGCGCCGGAGCGGGCCTCTCCCTCCTCCTCCAGATTGCGGCGGAAGCGGGCGAGCACGTCGCGCTCCAGCGCACGCAGATCGTCGCCCGTCACCGCCTCGCGCGTCGCCACGGCGACCTGCCCGCCGTCGCGGATGGTCAGCACCCCGCCGCGCACGGCGCAATGGCCTTCCCGGCCGTCGGTGGTGCGCCAGCTGATGACGGAGATGGCCAGGGCGGTCAGCAGATCGGCATGGCCGGGCCAGATGCCGAAGGCGCCGCTGGCGTCCTCCGCCCGCAGATGGCGGAGACCGGTGAGCGTCACGGCGACCGAGGTCGGGGTCGTGACGATGAGGGAAAGGTCGTTCATCCCGTCCTCCCGGCGCGGTCGCGCTCGCGGATCTGGTCCAGGGTCCCGGTCATGAAGAAGGCGCTTTCCGCCCAGTCGTCGCAGTCGCCGTCGAGGATGGCGCGGCAGCCCTTCAGCGTTTCCTCCAGCGGCACGCTGACGCCGCCATGGCCGGTGAAGGCCTCCGTCACCAGGAAGGGCTGGGTCAGGAAGCGCTGCAAACGGCGGGCGCGGCGCACGGCCAGCCGGTCGGCGGCGCTCAGCTCCTCCATTCCCAGCAGTGCGATGACGTCCTGCAATTCGCGGTAATGGGCGATGGTCTTGCGCACCTCCTCGGCCAGCCGGTAATGCGCCTCGCCCACCACCAGCGGGTCGAGCAGGCTGGAGGTGGAGCCGAGCGGATCGACCGCCGGATAGAGCCCTTCCGCCGCCATGGCGCGCGAGAGAACGATGGAGCTGTCGAGATGGCTGAACAGCTCCGCTACCGCCGGATCGCTGAAATCGTCGGCCGGAACGTAGACCGCCTGGATCGCCGTCACCACGGCGCCGGGGGTGGAGGCGACCCGCTCCTCCAGCTCGGCGATCTCGCTGGCCAGCGTGGGCTGGTAGCCGACGCGGGACGGCAGGCGGCCGAGCAGGCCCGACACCTCCGCACCGGCCTGGACGAAGCGGAAGACGTTGTCCATCAGCAGCAGCACGTCCAGCATCTCCTCGTCGCGGAAGTGCTCGGCGATGGTCAAGGCGGTCAGGCCGACGCGCCAGCGCGCGCCCGGCGGTTCGTTCATCTGGCCGAAGACGAGTGCCGTGCGGTCCAGCACCCCGGACCGCTTCATTTCCTCCCACAGCTCCTGCCCCTCGCGGGACCGTTCGCCGATGCCGGCGAAGACGGAGATGCCGGTGTGGCGCTCCACCATCTTGCGGATCAGCTCCATCACCAGCACGGTCTTGCCGACCCCGGCCCCGCCGAACATCGCCGCCTTGCCGCCGCGGGCCATCGGGGCCAGCAGGTCGATCACCTTGATGCCGGTCTCCATCAAGTCTCGGCGCGGACTGCGGCGGGCCAGCGGCGGCGGCCGGCGGTGGATCGGTGAGCGCGGGGTGTCGGGCGGCAGTTCCGGCCCGTCGTCGCGCGCAAGCCCCATCACGTCGAGCAGCCTACCCAGTACGGCCTTGCCCACCGGCGCGGTCAGCGGGCCGCCGGTCGGGCCTGCCGGCGTGCCGCGCCGCAGGCCGGAGGTGCCCTGGAGGGCGATGGCGCGGGCGGTCCGGGCGTCCAGATGGCTTTGGATTTCCGCCACCAGCCGCTCCGGTCCATCCCACAGGATTTCCACCGCGTCGAACAGCGGCGGCAGGGCGGCTTCGGGAAAGCGCAGGTCGATGACGGAACCGCGGACGGCAACCACCTGTCCTGGTTCCCGCTGTGGATCCGGGGCGGCAGGTCGGTCGGTGGATGGTACTTCGGCGGAAGACTGGACGGACATGGTCACTCCGGCCGGTTGGGCAGGATGGGAACCGTGCAGAATGGCGGTGGCGATGGCAGCGCTGCGGGAAGAAGCCCCACCCAACCTTCCCCCGTTGGCCGGGGGAAGGGGCGCCGGAGAGCGGCGCCGTCGGGGTGGAGGGCAACGCGTCAACCAGATCGACCACCAGACCCAAGGATAGACCCCTTCGCCGCGTTGCGGCATTGCGTCAAATCAAACCCTGTGCCCACAAATTGACTTAACCGACGCGGAGAGCGGCGTCCTGTCTTCGACCGAGCGCCCGATCCTCGACCCGGATTCGCACGGCGAGCATCGCGGCGTTGAGGAGGGAGAAGAGAAGGGCATAGCCAGCCATGCCGAAGGCGAGCGGAAGAGCGGCGATCTCCACCGCGACCGCCAAATAGTTGGGATGGTTGGTGAAGCGGTATGGGCCGGTGCGGACCGGCGGCATTCCGTCGAGCACGACGATCCTGGTGGTCCAGTGCCACCCCAGCGTCGCCTGCACCCAGAGGCGGAGCGCCTGCATGGCGAGGAGGACCGCCAGCCAGGCCGGTTCGACGGGCACGATGCCCGGACCGTGAGTCCACAACGGGCCTCCCAGTGCTGCCTCCCAGAGGCCGGCCAGCCACCCGGCATGCAGCAGCACCATCCACGGGTAATGGCCGCACCCATGCTCACGCGCACCTTGGGCCAACAGCTCCACGCGGTTGCGCCGGTCGATGATCAGTTCGCTGAGGCGCTGCGCCGTCACCAGCAGCATGACGATGATCGGAGCTGTCACCGCATTCCCCGCCGCAGCGTGATCAGGTTGGCGGCAAAGCCGGGACCGAGCGCCAGAAGCGCCGCCCGGCCCGGCAATCCCGCCCGGCGCGCCCGGTCCAGCACGAACAGCACCGTGGGAGCGGACATGTTGCCGTGATCGGCCAGCACCGCCCGTTCATGGTCGAGGCTGCCGGTCTCCAGCCGCAGCACGTCTTCCAGCGCCGACAGAACGCGGGTGCCGCCGGGATGGCAGACGAAGCGGCCGATCCGCTCCTCCTCCGCGCCGCATTGGGCGAGCAGCCGGGCAAGGGCGGGGCGGAGATGGGCTTGCAGGAATTGCGGCAGCGCCGCCGACAGGACGATGCCGAAGCCGCCATCGTCGATGCGCCAGCCCATGATGTCCTGCGACCGCGGGAACAGATGCTGACCGGCACCCTCGATGACGGCGAAGGCGCGCTCCTCCGCACCGCCGCGCAGCACGCAGGCGGCAGCACCGTCGCCGAACAGGGCGCTCGCCACCAGATTGGCGCGGCTGCCGTCATCCTGTCGGAAGGCGAGGCTGCACAGCTCCATGGTCACGAACAGCACAATGCGGCCGGGGGGCGCCGCCAGACGCGCGGCGGTCGCCAGCCCCGCCACGCCGCCGGCACAGCCGAGCCCGAACAACGGCAGCCGCTCGATGTCCGGCCGGAAGCCCATGGCCTCGGCGAGCTGCGCCTCCAGGCTCGGCACTGCGAAGCCGGAGGAGGAGGAGACGACCACGCAATCGACCTCGGCGGGAGCGATGTCGGCATCCGCCAGGGCGGCGGTCGCCGCCTGGACGAACAGGGCCTCCGCCGCCTGCCGGTAGGCGGCCATGCGGTCGCTCCAGCCATGGGAAGTGGTGTACCAGTCGGCCGGACGGGCGCAGTGCCGCCGGGCGATGCCGGTGTTGGCGAAAACCCGCTCGAACTGCGGGAAGCCGGCAAGCCGGTCGCCGAAGATGCGGGTGGTGAGGAGGGCGGCCTCCTCCTGGGACAGGAGATGGGGCGGCAGGCCAAGGCCCAAGCCAAGCAAAGCCACGGGTGGGAACACGGGGGGCGGCTCCATTCGGGACATCGCGGGCGCATGCGGGATGCTGGCGGCGCGGCGGGTGGGGAACACGCCGGTGGGACTGCCTATTCGGTGCCGCGAAGGGGCCGAAAAAACTTATCTGCGACCGAATAGCCGCCGGGGGTGGCGTGTTGTCCGCCAGCGCCGCGATACGGCGAGCCGCCCCTCGAAATCCAGGAGAAGTCATGATGAGCGTTCGTTCCAAGCCCGGAAGGGCAGGAAGCACCGTGCTGGTCGGTCTGCTGTGCGCCGCCGTTCTCGGCACCGGCCTGCTGGCTCCCGTCGCCGCCCGCGCCATGGGCGACGACACCACCCCGACCTGCAAGCCGGGGGAGGTCTATGACAAGAAGGCGAAGCAATGCGTGAAGCAGAGCGGTGCCAACCTCACCGACGACAATATCGCCGACTACGCCTATTCGCTGGCGAAGGCAGAGCGCTATCAGGAGGCGCTGGGCATTCTCGCGACGGCGCGCAACCAGGACAGCCCGGTCGTGCTGAATTACCGCGGTTACGCCACCCGCAAGCTGGGCCGCATCGACGAGGGCATCGGCTATTACCTGAAGTCGGTGGCGGCCGACCCCTCCTACGCCAAGGTCCGGGAATATCTGGGGGAAGCCTACATGCTCAAGGGGCGTTCCGATCTGGCGCGTGAACAGCTGGCGGCGATCCGCGCGATCTGCGGCACCGGATGCGAGGAGTACCGCGACCTCGAAGAGGCCATCGTCACGCCGGCCAAGGGCTGACGCCACCGGCGGAGGCGCTTCCCGCCCCAGGCGGGGGCGTTCCCGCCGCTTTGTCCGGTCATCGGGAAGGCGGATGATGGCTATCGTCGAGAGCGGCCGTGAGGCATATGGTCGGTCGCGGCCGGTACAGTGCCGAAAGGACCGGATCGTCCCGGATGCCATGCGAGGGAGCGGTGAGATCGCAAGCGAAGCGGAAGTCAGGCACGGCTTGTCCGTCACCTTGCCGCGCCTTTGGCGCTATGGCTTTGTCCTGTCGCGGCAGCGCGACTGGGCGGACGATCTGGTGCAGCAGACCTGCCTGCGGGCACTGGAACGGCACCGCCAGTTCCAGCCCGGGTCACGCATCGACCATTGGCTGTTCGCCATCCTGAACTCGGTCTGGCTGAACGAGGTCCGGGCGCGGCGGGTCCGTTTCGGCCAGGGAACCGTCGAGGCGGAGACGAGCCTGGAGGTCGACGGCGCGCGCGAGACCGAGGCGAAGGTTCTGGCGGGGCAGGTGATGAGGCTGGTCTCCGACCTGCCGGAAGCGCAGCGGGCAGCGGTATTCCTCGCCTATGTGGAGGGCCTGACCTACCGCGAGGTCGCTGCGGTTCTAGACGTGCCGGTCGGAACGGTGATGAGCCGTCTGGCGGCGGCGCGGGCAAAGCTGGCGGACAGGATGAGCGACGGAGCGGCAAAATGACCGGAGAGAGCGACGAGTTCCCGATCCCCTCCGACGAAGAACTGACTGCCTTCATCGACGGCGAACTGGAGGAGGAGCATCGCGCCCGCCTGCTCGACCTGATCGAGCGCGATCCGGCGGTCGCCGCGAGGGTGGAGCATCTTTCCCGCGCCAGCCTGCCCTACGGCGAGGCCTTCCAAACCTTGCTGGATACCGCTCCGACGGCGGACCTGCAACGCATGCTTGACGGTATGTCCGCGCCGCCGGCTGCCGCCAACGCGGCCGTTCCGCTGACCCGCCGCCGTCTGTTTGGCGCCATCGCCGCGTCGGTGGCGGCGGGCGTGCTGGGGGACCGGATGCTGGTCCGGCTATTCGGAGCCGCCAACGGCGACGACTTTGCCGACGATGGCGGCGGACCGGACCGGGAGCGCCACTGGCATGGCGTGGTCGCGCAATATATGGGGTTGTACACGCGGGAAACGCTGGGCGGGTCCACGCCCGTCCACGACATCCAGGCGGCACAGCTCGCTGCCCTGAACCGGCCGCTCAACCTGTCCCTGACCCCGGAGGCGGTGGAGGTCGCCGGAGCGGAATTCCGCAGGGCGCAAATTCTGTCCTATGACGACATGCCGCTGGCCCAGATCACCTATCTCGATCCGCGGAGCGGTCCGCTGGCTCTGTGCATCCTGCGCCGTCCCGGCAGCGTGCGCGGGGTGGAGCAGGAAATGCGCGGAGGGCTGTCCATCGCCTATTGGAGCGGGCCTGACCATGCCGCCCTTCTGATCGGCCGGTTGCCTCCCCAGGATCTGACGGCCAAAGCCGAAGCGGTCCGGGGGAGGCTGGCGATCTGATACGCTTGTCGATCCGGCCGGGACGGGCTCGCCGATGGCGGCGCCGTCCCGGCCGGAACGCCTCAGCCCATGAACCCTCAGCCGATCTCGAACTTGATCCCCTGGGCGAGAGGCAGGGCGGAGGAGTAGTTCACCGTCGCGGTCTGGCGGCGCATATAAGCCTTCCAGGAATCCGACCCCGAACTCACGACCGCCGCCGGTCTCCTTCTCGCCGCCGAAGGCGCCGCCGATTTCCGCACCGCTCGGGCCGATGTTGACGTTGGCGATGCCGCAGTCGGACCCGGCGGCCGACAGGAAGCGCTCCGTCTCACGCAGGTCGGTGGAGAAGATGCAGGAGGACAGGCCCTGCGGCACGGCGTTCTGAAGCGCGATGGCCTCCTCCAGCGTGTCGTAGGTCAGGACATAGAGGATGGGCGCGAAGGTCTCGTGCCGCACCACCTCGGTCTGGGCCGGCATCTCGACGATGGCCGGGGTGACGTAATAGGCGTTGGGGAAGCGGTCGGTCAATGTGCGCTCGCCGCCGGCCACCGTGCCGCCCTCGGCCTTGGCGGAACTCCAGGGCGCGCTGCATCGCCTTGAAGGCGTCGGCGTCGACCAGCGGACCCATCAGCACGCCGGTCTCCAGCGGGCTGCCGATCGACACGGAAGCGTAGGCCGCCTTCAGGCGCGGCAGCAGCTGGTCCTTGACCGAGCGGTGGACGATCAGGCGGCGCAGCGTGGTGCAGCGCTGGCCGCAGGTGCCGACGGCGGAGAACAGGATGGCGCGCAGCGCCATGTCGAGATCGGCCGACGGCGCCACGATCATAGCGTTGTTGCCGCCCAGCTCCAGGATCGAGCGGCCGAAGCGCTCCGCCACCACTTTGGAGACCTCGCGGCCCATGCGGGTCGAGCCGGTGGCCGAGACGATGGGGAAACCGGGATGGGCGACCAGAGCCTCGCCAATCTCACGGCCGCCCTGGACGACCTGGGACAGGTTGGCCGGCGCGTCGCCAAAGCGGGCGACGGCACGGTCGAAGATCACCTGGCAGGCGGCGGCGGTCAGCGGGGTCTTTTCCGACGGCTTCCAGACGACCGGGTCGCCGCAGACCAGCGCCAGCGCCGCGTTCCACGACCACACCGCCACCGGGAAGTTGAATGCGGAGATGACAAGGCAGGGGCCGGCCGGGTGCCAGGTCTCCCGCATCGTATGGCCCGGACGCTCCGAGGCGATGGTCAGGCCGTAGAGCTGGCGCGACAGGCCGACGGCGAAGTCGCAGATGTCGATCATTTCCTGCACTTCGCCCAGGCCTTCCTGGTAGATCTTGCCGGCTTCCAGCGAAACCAGACGGCCCAGAATCCTCCTTGGCGGCGCGGAGTTCCTCGCCCAGCAGGCGGACCAGCTCGCCGCGGCGCGGGGCCGGCACCGAGCGCCACGCCTCGAAGGCGCGGGCGGCGTTGGCGACGATGTCCGAAACCTGCGACGGCGCGGTCTCCGCCACCGTGGCGAGGGTGGCGCCGTCGACCGGCGAACGGGCGGTGAGCCCGGCTCCGCTGGAGGTCAGGCCGAAACGGGAGAGGATGTCGCTGTGCTGCACCGGGGTGGCTCCTTGGGTCAAAAAGCGAGGCATTTGATGTTCCCTGTCCCATGCCGGGAGAGGGTGTATTCTCTCAGATCACTTTCCCTTCCCGGCGGCACGGATCTCGGAAAGCGTCCGGCTGGGGGTCAGGGCCTCGGGGTCGAGCTTGATGTGGATGATCGCCGGCAGGCCGGACGCGCGGGCGCGCTCGAAGGCCGGGGCGAACTGCGCGGTGGTCTCCACCGTCTCGCCATGACCGCCATAGGCGCGGGCGAAGGCGGCGAAATCGGGATTCTGCAGGCGGGTGCCGGACACGCGGCCGGGATATTCGCGTTCCTGATGCATGCGGATGGTGCCGTACATGCCGTTGTCGACGACCAGCACGATCACGGCGGCGCCCTCCTGCACGGCAGTGCCGAACTCGATCCCCGTCATCTGGAAGCAACCATCGCCGGCAAAGCACAGGACATCGCGGGTGCGATGCTGAAGCTTGGCTGCGATGGCGGCCGGCAGGCCGTAGCCCATCGAGCCGCAGACCGGTGCCGCCTGGGTGCCGAAGCGGCGGAAGCGGTGGAAACGGTGGATCCAGGTGGCGTAGTTCCCGGCACCGTTGGTGAAGATCGCGTCATGCTCAAGCCGTTCGTCCAGCCACGCCATGATGCGGCCCATCTGCACGTCGCCGGGGATGGCGTCGGGCGGGGTGCTCCAGGCGTCGTAAGCGGCATGGGCCGTTTCGGCGCGGGCGGCCCAGCCGGGCTTCGCCGTCACGCTCAGCTCGGCCATCGCCTCGAGGAAGGCGGCCGGCGTGGCGACCATGCCCAGCGTCGGGCGATAGACGCGGCCGACCTCCTCGGCGCCGGGGTGGATGTGGACCACCGCCTTGGCCGGATTGGGAATGCCCAGCAGGTCGTAGCTCTGCGACGGCACTTCGGAGAAACGGTCGCCCAGCAGGATCAGCAGGTCGCTGTCCTTGACCAGCGCCGAAAGCTTGGGGTTGATGCCCAGCCCGATGTCGCCGGCATAAAGCGGGTGGCAATGGTCGAACAGCATCTGGCGGCGGAAGGTCACGGCCACCGGCAGGGCCAGCCGTTCCGCGAAACGCTGGAGTTCAGCGACCAATTCCCCGGTCCAGCGGGAGCCGCCGACGACCAGCAGTGGCCGTTCCGCCTTGTCCAGCAGGGCGCCGAACGACGCCACCTGCGCCGGCGTGGGGGCCCCATCCACGGTCTCCGCCCGCGGGGCGACGGGGACGTCCGCGGTTTCCGTCAGCGTGTCTTCCGGCAGGGCCAGCACGACCGGGCCGGGGCGGCCGGCCATCGCGGTGTGGAAGGCGCGGGAGATCATTTCCGGCACGCGGTCGGCGCTGTCGATCTCGGCGACCCATTTGCACATGCCGCCGAACAGCTTGCCGTAATCCACCTCCTGGAAGGCATCGCGGCCGCGCATGCCGCGCTCGATCTGGCCGACCAGCACGACCAGCGGGGTCTCGTCCTGCTGGGCGACATGGATGCCCGACGCGGCGTTGGTGGCGCCGGGGCCGCGGGTGACGAGGCAGACGCCGGGACGCCCGGTCAGCTTGGCCTGCGCCTCTGCCATCATGGCCGCGCCGCCCTCGTGGCGGGCGACAACCATCTCGATCGGACTGTCGTGCAGGGCGTCAAGCACGGCGAGATAGCTCTCGCCCGGAACGCCGAACACCCGCCGCACGCCCTGCGCCTCCAGCGCCTCGACGATCAATTGACCACCGGTCTTCATCGCGAACCCGCCCCGCCCTGCCTATGGGAAATTCCCGGATCTCCAGGATATCGAGCGTGCCGTGCCGCGCGCCAGGGTGCAAACGACTTTCTTTCCACAGGTCATGAGCTTTGGTAATGAAGCGGCCATGGATCTGCAGCGCCGCCTTCTTCCGTCCATGAGCATGCTGTCCGCCTTCGAAGCGGCGGCCCGCACCGGCAGTTTCACCGCCGCGGCGGCCGAACTGTCGCTGACCCAGGGAGCGGTCAGCCGGCAGATCAAGGCGCTCGAGGAGCAGATCGGCACCGCCCTGTTCATTCGCAAGGGCCAGCGGGTGACGTTGACCCCGACCGGCGCGCTCTATGCCGATCCGATCCGCGACGCGTTGCGCCAGATCGCGGCGGCCACGGTGCGGACCATCGCAGCCCCCAAGGGCGGCGTGTTGAACCTCGCCATCCTGCCGACTTTCGGCACGCGCTGGCTGGTGCCGCGGCTGCCGGCCTTCCAGACGGCGCATCCGCAGGTGACGATTCACTTCACCACCAAGCTGGCACCCTTCGATTTCCGTCTGCACGATCTGGATGCGGCCATCCATTACGGCTTCGGCGACTGGCCCGACGCCGTCTGCGACCATCTGCTGGACGAGGAGGTGCTGCCGGTCTGCTCCCCCGCATTCCTCAAGGCGCATCCGGTGGCGGAACCGGGGGACCTGCTGTCCCTGCCGCTGCTGCACACGAGCACGCGCGCCGATGCGTGGAACGAGTGGCTGTCGGCACAGGGGCTTCCCCCGCGGCCCGGTGCCGGCATGGTGTTCGAACAGTTCGCCACCACTGCCCAGGCGGCCGAGGCCGGGCTGGGCGTGGCCCTGCTGCCGACCCTGCTGGTCCGTGCCGAGCTGGACGACGGTACCCTGCTCCCCGCCATCGACCGGCCCCACCGCAGCGCACGGGCCTATTACCTCGTCCATCCCCGCGGCAAGGCCAACCACCCGCCCTTTGCCGCCTTCCGGCAATGGTTGCTGGCCGAGGCGCGGGGGGAGCAGCCTCAGGCGTAGTTCACACCGCCGCCAACTCCCCAACCCCGTCTCCGTTGCGCCGGACCGTCATCCGCCGGTCGTGGAAGGCGGCGAGGCTGGGACGGTGGCCGATGCTGACCAGCGTCGTTCCGGGCAGGCGGGTGCGCAGCAGGCCATAGAGCCGCTCCTCCGTCTCCGGATCGCAGGCCGAGGTCACCTCGTCGAGATAGAGCCAGTCGGGCTTGTGCAGAAGGGCGCGGGCAATGGCGATGCGCTGCTGCTCGCCGCCGGACAGGCGTTGCGACCAGTGGTCCTCTTCCGCCAGACGGTCGGCGAAACCGGCCATGCCGACGGCGTCCAGCACCTCGCGCACCGCCTCGTCCGGGAAGGCGTCGGGAGTGGCGGGGTAGGTGACGGCGGCGCGCAGGGATCCGATGGGCAGGTAGGGCTTCTGTGGCAGGACCATGCTGCCGTTGGCCGCGGTGGTACCGCCGGCCGCCATAATGCCCCCTGGCAGCGCGATCCGGCCGCGGCCGAAGGGCCAGATGCCGGCGATGGCACGCAGCAGGGTGCTCTTGCCCGACCCCGACGGGCCGGTGATCAGCAGGGACTCGCCCGGCTGCACCGTCAGGTCGGCGCGGACCAGCGGCGTGCCGCCGTCCGGCAGGGTCAGCGCCAGCCCGTCCAAAGTGAGGGCGCCGTCGGTCGCCGCAATGCGCTCCACCCCGGCATGGTCGCGGGCATCGGCGCGGACAGCTTCCACGGCACGGTGGAAGCCGGTCAGGCGGCTGGTGGTGGCGTGCCAGTCGGCGAGGTTTACATAGGCGTCGATGAACCAGGACATCGCCCCCTGAACCTGCCCAAAGGCCTGCGAGGTCTGCATCAGCGATCCCAGCGGCAGGGCGCCGCTGAAATAGCGTGGAGCGGCGACCAGCAGCGGAAAGATGATGGCGATCTGCCCATAGGCCGAAGTAAACCAGACCAGCCGCTTCTGCGTGCGCATCAGCGACCACCAGTTGGCGACGACACGGGCGAAGCGGTCGCCGAAACCGCGCGCCTCCTGCACCTCGCCCTGTTGCAGGGCGACGCTCTCGGCATTCTCGCGCAGGCGGACCAGGGAGAAGCGGAAGTCGGCCTCGTACCGTTGCTGGTCGAAGCTGAGCCGGGCCAACGGCTTGCCGATCTTGTGAGTGATCCAGGTGCCGCCGACGGCATAGACCAGCGCCACCCACACCATATAGCCGGGCAGGTCGATGCCCAGCCAGGGGATGGTGACCGATCCCGACAGGCTCCACAGGATGGCGAGGAAGGAGACCAGAGAGACCAGATTGGTCATGAAGCCAAGTGACAGGCTCAGCGTCAGCTGGACGAAGCTGCGCAGATCCTCAGCGATGCGCTGGTCGGGGTTGTCGGTGCCAGTGTTGGCGAATTGCAGGCGGTAATAGGTCTGGTTCTCCAGCCAGTCACCGAGATAGCGCTCGGTCAGCCAGCGGCGCCAGCGGATTTGCAGCATCTGGTTGAGGTAAAGGCGATAGACCGCCACCGCGATGAAAAACAGCGCCAGGCCGCCGAACACCAGCAGGGCCTGGATGAATCCAGCCTGATCCTTCTCCTGCAAGGCATTGAAGATGTCGGCGTTGATCTGG
Source organism: Azospirillum sp. UENF 111221 (assembly GCF_058780625.1). NCBI lineage: Bacteria > Pseudomonadati > Pseudomonadota > Alphaproteobacteria > Rhodospirillales > Azospirillaceae > Azospirillum > Azospirillum sp. UENF 111221. The sequence goes on along the minus strand of NZ_JBSNCH010000003.1, from coordinate 78,370 downwards.
GTGAACCAGACCTCCATGAACACCGCCGCCAGATTGAGGACGACGATCGCCGCCAGCAGGCCGCGCGCCGCCCATTTTTCGTCCGACGACCAATAGGGCTTGGTCAGCCGCCAGACATCGGACAGGAATTGGCGGGCGGCGGACAGGCGTCCGGAAGAGGACGGTGGGGAATACGCACGCGCGGGCATTGGTTGGGCACTCGCAAGCGGTCGGGACGATGCTTGCCGATTACCACCCTTTGCCGCAGCTGAGGCATGAAATCGCTGTCACTTGCCGCGGATCATGTCCCAGCTCGCCATCAGCGCCCCGCCGGCGATCAGCGCACAGGCGGCCCAGACGGCCGAGCCGCCGCTGGCCTGCCCGAACAGGATCAGCAGCAGGGTGGAGGCTGGCGGCACGGCATAGGACAGCACGCCCAGCGCCCGGATGTCGCCGCGCTTCATTCCATGGTCCCAGACGAAGAAGGCCAGCCCGTCCGGACCGATGCCGAGGGCCAGCAGGACCAGCCATCCCAGCGCCTCATTCGGCCAGACGGTGGCATCCTCGAACAGCAGATGCCCGGTCAGGCCCAGCAGGGCGGTGACGAGGCAGAAGCCGCTGACCGCTTCGGTCGGGACGGAGCCGAAACGGCGTGACAGGACCGAATAGGCGCCCCAGAGCAGCGCCGCCGCCAAGGCCGCACCGTAGGCGGGCAGGTTGCCGCCCAGGGTGCCGGCGTCCAGGTGCAGTCCGCCGCTTCTCCCTGAAACGATCAGCGCGGTGCCGGCCAGCCCGCACAGCGCGCCGGCCACATGCGCGGCCTTCAGCCGCTCCCCGGCAGCAGGGCGGAGAACAGGACGATGCAGAGCGGCCAGAGATAGTTGATGAGATTGACCTCCACCGCCGCCGATGGCGCCAGATGGAAGGCAAGGAACAGGCAGGCGTGATAGCCGAACAATCCGCCGACGCCGACCAGCCAGACGGGCAGCGGCTGGCGCAGGGCCGCGATCACGCTGCGGCCGCGCAGAACCGCGACGCTGCTGCCGGTCAGAAAGGCCAGCCCGAAGGTGACCGCCACCAGTTGCAGCGGCGGCATGGCGCTGGACATAGAGGTCAGCAGCGCTGCCGTCGCCCACAGCAGGATGGCGATGGAGCCGATTCCGGTGGCACGCCGCACCTCCACCATCGATGGCATGGCGGCGGATGACCGGGACAGGACAGGGCTGGGCAGGGCGAAATTGGGAAGGGTGTCGGCGCTCATGCGGGGGTGCATAGCCTATGGGTCAGCCGCCCGCAATGGCTGTCGGGAGCGGCGTCTTGTCACCCGATTCCCGTCAACCGGCCCAGCCGGTGGGCCAGCGGTGCCAGCGGTGAACGAAGCCCGCCTCGCGCTCCAGCATCAGGCCCAGGCGGATCAGGCGCCGTTCCTCACCCGGCCGGGCGATCAGCTGGATGCCGAAGGGCAGCCCGTCTCCGGCAACCGGCAGGGTCAGCACGGGAAAACCGATCAGCGTGACGATGGCCGTGACACCGAGATAGTCCAGGATCGACCCCACCGGCTGCCCGTCGATGACGGTCACCTCGCCTTCCTCGTTCGGCCAGGGCAGCACGCCGCAGGCCGGGGCCGCCAGCACGTCGATCTCCTCGAACAGCGCGACGAAGCGGCGGTACAGTGCCGTGCGGGCGGCCTGCGCTTCCAGATAGGCATCGGCGGTGATGCCCGCCCCAGCCTCGATGTTCCAGCGGATGGTGTCGGTCAGCGCCTCGCCATGCTTGGCCAGCATCGGACCGAAGGCATGGCGGGTCTGGGCGGCACGCAGCGTCCGGAAGGTCGCCATGGCGTCGCCGCAGTCGGGATGGCAGTGCGTCACCGGACCGGCGACCCGCTCCAGCCGGTCGATCGCCTCGGCGAAGCGCTCGCGCACAGCCTGGGAAACGGTGGCGGCACCGAAATCGACGGTGGCACCCAGACGCGTTTCCGACCCTTTATCGCGGCCGCCGAACAGGGAGGTCGGGTCGCGGAGATCGCTGCCGGCCATCGCCGACAGCAGCAGCGCGCAGTCGGCCGTGTCGCGGGCCAGAACGCCATGGGTCGCCAGCGTGTCCCAGCCCAACGCCCGCCCCGGTGCCGGGATCAGTCCCGGCGTCGGCCGGATGGAGGCGATGCCGCAGAAACTCGCCGGAATCCGCACCGATCCGCCATAGTCGGTGCCATGCGCCAACGGCGCCATGCCGACCGCGACCGCCGCCGCCGATCCGCCGCTCGACCCGCCGGAGGTCAGGTTCGGGTCGGCCGGGTTGCGGGTCGGACCGTAGAGGCTATTTCCGCAGATGGCGCCGAAACCGAACTCCGGCGTGTTGGTCTTGCCGATGACGATGCCGCCGGCCGCCTCGATCCGGGCGACCGCGATGTCGCTATGGGCTGGCACATGGTCGGCATAAAGCGCGGAGCCGTAGGTGGTGCGGATGCCGGCGGTGTCGGTCAGGTCCTTCACTGCGACCGGCATACCATGCAGTGGTCCGACGGGCGACGGCAGGGCGTCCAGCAGGTCGGCGCGGGCGAGGGCATCGTCGGCGGCGACAGTCAGGAAGGCGGACAGCGCCGGCTCGGCCGCGGCGATGCGGTCCAGATGCGCCTCGACCGCCTCGCGGGCCGACAGCCCGCGCCGGGCCAGCCGCGCGGCGAGGGCGACGGCGCCTTCCCGCCACAGCGGGGTGTCTTCTCCGGTCATGCGTCTTCCCGTTTCCCGCCTTCCAACTTTTGGGCCGACGGTAGCGCGAAACCGGTGGTTTGCCCAACGAAGCGTCGGACAGGGCAGGGCTGCGTCAGCGCTGCTGCCCGGCCGAGGCGCGGCAGTCGTTCAGGATGTTGCCGACAGTCACCCGTTCCCGCTCATCCATGGTCAGGCTCCAGCGTGCCTTCACCAGGACCCAGTCGGCGACATAGAGGCAGATGCCGTCGCGCTTGGGCGGCAGCCACTCCTCCGGCCCCTTGGAGCCCTTGGCGCGGTTGGCCTCGCGGCTGGAAACCAGCAGGGTCAGCGGATCGCTGGTGTCGTTGGCGTAAGCGGCGCGCTTCTCCGGCTCCAGTCATAGCCGCCGCTGGCATAGGCCTCCTCCAGCGGCACGCGGTGGTCGATGTCGACCATCTGCGGGTCGGTGTAGCGCTCGCCGGTGTAGGGATCGAGCCAGTCGCCGGACTTCACGCCGCAGCCCTTGGCGTCGAGCGTCGCCGGGCGGCGGGAATCGCGGATCAGCACCTTCTCGCGGGCATTCAGGCAGCCGCCGTCGAGCGCCAGCCAGTGCGGCCATTCCTCGCGCTGATAGCCCTTGCGCTTTTCGGGTTCCACCCGGATGCCGTCGAGCTGGCGGGCGACCTCGGCATAGTCGATCCGGTCGGCGGGGCGGGCGACGACCGACGGCGGAGGTTCGGCGGGCTCCTGCTTGCGCGGCTGGCGCGGGCGGTGGGTTTCCTCGCCCAGCAGACGGTCCAGGGTGCCGGGCGGGATGATGTGGAGCCGCTCGGCCACCGCGACGACGGCGAGGATCGCGAGGACGATCAGCAGCGCCCGGATGGGAAGGGATCGGCGGCGGGCCATGGTGCGCTCATCCTGATGGCGGCGTCCTCTCCCGGGGCGGGAGATGGAGTTTAATCCGCCCCCTCATACCCCGGTATCGGATCCAACCTCAAGGCATGCGGCCGGTCAGGGTGGCGCTCAGTCCCTGGAGCAGGCCGACCTGGCACACGGTGTCGAAGGTGGAGCGCAGCAGCGACGGGTCGCCGATCGACACGCGGATGTCGCCGGCCCGCGGTTCGGTGTGGCTGCGGCGAACCTTGCTGCCGCACAGTTCCTGCAACACTTCCAGCAGCATAACCAGCGAGGTCGCGCGTCCGGTGCAGAGGTTGTAGACCTGCGCGCCGGCAAAGCGCCGCTCCATCGCCAGCGCGAGGATGCGCACCACGTCGCCGACGAACACGAAGTCGCGGACCTGCTGGCCATCGCCATGGATCTCCACATCCTCGCCGCGGGCGACCCGGCGGGCGAAGATGGAGATCACGCCGGAATAGGGCGACATCGGATCCTGGCGCGGGCCGTAGACGTTGAAGAAGCGGAAGCCGACCGTCGGCACCCCCTGGATCGTCCAGGCGACACGGGCGTGCATCTCGCATCCCAGCTTGTCGACGCCATAGGCGGACAGCGGGCGCGGCAGCTCGTCTTCATTCAGCGGGGTGTTGCTGTTGTCGCCGTAAATGGCGGCAGAGGAGGCGTAGACCACCGGGATCGGACCGCCGCGCTTGGCGTCACGCGCCGCCTCGAACACGGTGACGGTGCCCAGCAGGTTGGTGCGGTGGGTTTCCGCCCACAGCTCCCGCGATTTCTGGACCGACGCCACGGCGGCAAGATGGAAGACGCCGTCAACCCCCTCGCCGGCATCGCCGGCCATTGCCTCGCGCACCGCGTCGGGATCGGCCACGTCGCCCACCACCAGCTTCGCGGCGCTTGGCTTGTTCTCCAGCCTGCCGCTCGACAGGTTGTCGAGGATCGTCACCCGATGCCCGTCGGCCAGCAGCCGGTCGGCCAGATGCGAGCCGATGAAACCGCAGCCGCCGGTGATGAGGTAATGCGCCATGGTCGGTCCAAGCCCTTCCTTCGTTGCACCGGCTTTGCCGCGTTGCAGCAGGGTCGCCGGAAATCCCCTTCGAGAAGTCGGGAGACAACCGGCAGCTTGCCAGACCATCTTCGGGATAGGGTGACCCCCCAACAGGGGAAGCGGCGTGCTCCGTCCGGCGACGGCGAGGGCGAATCGGCAGCGCTTCCTCCATGACAGTTTCCGGACAGGCGGGACCGATGGTTCAACAGGGTTATCCACCACCTTGTCCACGGTTCTGTGGATAACCATGGTCAAGCTTGTGAGGTTCGAACGCGAGTCACGCCGGTCACACTGGTGCAGAAATGCTGCTGTGTACGAACGGTTGCTTGGCCGGATCCTTTGCTGCAAAGCACAACGCCAGCCCACACGAAAAGCCCCGCTGTGGCGGTTGTGCCACGGCAGGGCCGTTCGATGGCTGCGGAAGATGCTGTGGACGACAGTCCGGCTTGCGCTTGGCCCGACTATGCCCGTTCCGGCGTCAGCCTTGCTTGGGACCGATCGTCTCGGCCTTCACGGTGGCGAAAGCCCAGTCGAGCCAGGGCAGGACCGCCTCCATATCCTCGTTCTCCACGGTGGCGCCGCCCCACAGCCGCAGGCCGGGGGGCGCATCGCGGTAGGAGCCGGCGTCGAAGGCGGCCTCCTCCTTCTCCAGCAGGGCGGACAGCTTCTTGGCGAAAGCGGCCTGGGCCTCCTCCGACAGGGCGGTCACCTCCGGATCGGTGAAGCGCAGGCAGATCGAGGTGCAGGAGCGGTTGGCCGGAATCCTCGCCAGGAAGCCGGCCCAGCTGCTGGCCTCCTCCCATTCGGAGACGATCCGCAAATTCTGCTCCGACCGGAGAACCAATTGGGTCAGGCCGCCCAGCGACAGGGCCCAGCGCAGGCCGTCAATGGCATCCTCGACGCAGAGCATCGACGGGGTGTTGATGGTGTCGCCTTCAAAGATGCCTTCGATCAGCTTGCCGTTCTTGGTCATGCGGAAGATCTTCGGCAGCGGCCGGTCGGGCTGATAGCTCTCCAGCCGTTCCACCGCGCGCGGGCTCAGCACCAGCATGCCGTGCGCGGCTTCGCCGCCCAGCACCTTCTGCCAGGACCAGGTGGCGACGTCGATCTTGTGCCAGGGCAGTGCCATCGCGAAGGCGGCCGAGGTGGCGTCGCAGATGGTCAGCCCCTCACGGTCGTCGGCGATCCAGTCGCCGTCGGCCACCCGGACGCCGGCGGTGGTGCCGTTCCAGGTGAAGACGACGTCACGGCTGAAATCGACCGTCGACGAATCCGGCAACTCGCCATACGGCGCGATCAGGTTGCGGACGTCCGGCAGCTTCAGCTGCTTGGCGACGTCGGTCACCCATTCCTTGCCGAAGCTTTCCCAGGCCAGCATGTCGACGCCGCGGGCGCCCAGCATCGACCACAGCGCCATCTCCACCGCTCCGGTGTCGGAAGCCGGGACGATGCCGATGCGGTAGTCGCCGGGAATGCCCAGCACCGCGCGGGTGAGGTCGATGACCTCCTTCAGCTTGGCCTTGCCCGGCTTGGAGCGGTGGGAGCGGCCGAGCAGCGCGCCGTCGAGCGCGTCGAGCGACCAGCCCGGACGCTTCGCGCAGGGACCCGAGGAGAAGAGCGGAGTGTTGGGCCGGCGGCTCGGCCGGCTGGCGCTGCTGGAAGTCATGGGGCGAACTTTCTGGGGCGAACTTCCTGTCCCGGAACGGGAATGTGCGGAGGTCCGGACCTTAAAAGCTGCGCCTGTCGTCGTCAATCGAGGGTGTGGCGAAGGATACGGGACCCAGCATGGCCTCGGCCGCAGGTCCCGCACCGGTCGCCGTCTACTTGCTGCGGCCGATCTTGCCGTTGCGGTAGGTCCAGGCGGCGTCAGCTCCACCACCCGGCTGGGGCATGGAAACCGTCAGAGTGTCGTTGTCGATGGTGACCTGGGCGGCGTCGCTGCAGGAGCCGAAGGGATAGGAGACCGTCGGCTGCGGGCCGCCGACCTCCAGGATGCGGAAGCGGGTCGGGCAGTCCTTGGCGCCGGTGTCGGACTGGAACAGGGCGATCCAGCGGTCCTTCATCGAATAGGCACCGACGAAGGACAGCAGGTCGCTTTCCTTGTCGTCGAACACCGGCTTGTCGTTCACCGCCACCTGGGTGTGCTTCGGCCCGATGTCGGTCATCGTCAGCACGGTGTTGCCCAGCGCCGCCATCAGGCGCGGCTCGGCCGCGCTGGCGGAGGTCGCGATCCCGCAGGCGATCGAAAGGCTGCCCACCACCGCGGCGCACACACTAAGAACCCGCAAATGCCGTCTCCCTGGCTGCTGCGCCCCGGCGGGGCGGCTTTACCGAACGGCGCGCACCTTAATGCGGTGGGCGCTCCGCCGGAAGCCGTCCTTTTCGGTGCCGGTGTGCGGTCAGCGGCGGATTAGCGGATGTTGACGCTGAGACCGAAGCCCGGAACCACCGGCTGCGGCGCATAGACGACGGGCGGCGGGGCATAGATCACCCGCGGCGGCGGGGGCGGTGCGTAAACCACGGGCGGCGGCGCATAGATCACCGGGGGCGGGGCGTAATAACCGCCGCGCTCCCGCCAGTGGCGGTGATGCGGGCGGTCCCACCCGCCACGCCAGTCCGGCGGTCCGCCGCGCCATTCGCGGCCACGATCGCCCCGCCAGCCGTCACGCCAGCCATCATGGGCGGCGGCCGTGCCGACGAAAGCACCCAGCATCGATCCGGCGACCAGAGCGCCCAGAACCACGGCTTTCAATCCAGTACCAATGCGGCCAGTCATTCCGGCGTCCTCCTGGTGTCGGGGGTATCTTGTCCCCTCATGAGCCGATGAACGTCGCCCCTCCCGCTTTCATTCCACCCGGTCGCAAAAGATTTCGTCATATCGCTTTGGTTATGAGGGGCGGGCGCGCGAATGTCACCGTGGCCCCTCTTTTCCGCTCCGGGCATTTATGGTAAATGATCGGGCATGGTAGAGACCCGACGCACCGGCGACCGTTCGAACGAGCCGATCCGCCCCGACTCCGGTGGCGGGCGCGTTCCCGCATCCGGTGCGCGCGCCCGTGCGGAGGGCGTTGTCCAGCAGGGGCGTCAGCGGGTTCCGACCTTGCGCGAACTCGCTGCCCTGGTGGTCAACGGCGTGCTGACCCTGCCGCGCAACTACCGCCGCGGCATGTTCCTCGACGTTCAGGTGTAGGCGGCCGCCTCCGGGCCGAACAGCCGCTCGACCAGCAGCGGCGGCAGCTCGTATTGCGGCAGGCACAGGCTGGTGCTGCGGGCATGTAGCGTGTGCAGGCACAGCCCCTCCGCATCCGGAAAGGCGCCGACGCGGAAGCGCTGGCGGGCGGCCTTCACGAAAGGCGCATCCTCGCAGGCGTTCACCGCCGGAAAGCGCGCCGTCTCCCAGACCGGCCGGCGGTAGGCGTAGGAGAAGCCATACCCGTCGAGGTTGTCGGGCGAGGCAGGTGCATCCGGCGCTTCGACATGGTCGCAAGTCTGCCGGCCCCAGCGATGGTGCGATCCGCCGCGCGCCGTATCCCAATAGCCGAAGCGCCGGTGCGGCACGCTGTAGAGGAACCAGCCCGACAGCTTGACGAGATCGTACCCCTGTTCCAGCCAGCCCAGCATGCGCTCCACATAGACCGGAGCGTAGAAATCGTCGTCGTCCATGTGGACGATCACCGATCCCCTGGCATGCTCGGCCAGGATGTTGCGCTTCTCGCCGATGGCGTAGCGGCTGGGAGAGTAGAAATATTTGAGCCGCGGATTCGCCAGCGGCTTCAGATAGGCCGAGGGACGCGGGCTGTCGTCGAACACCAGCCACTCGATCTCGCCATGGGTCTGCGCCTGGATGCAGGCGTGCAGGCGGGGCAGAAACTCCTCCCGCTGCCAAGTGGGCGTGACGATGCTGACCAGGGGCGCGCTGACCAGGGAAGCGGATGCAGGAGAGGACATTGTGCTTCCTTGCTCGGGCGCAGGGCCTGCGTGTAGACAGGCGACAGGATAGCACCGCCTCCCGGCCCTGCACATGGGCCGGGGGCATGGGAACGGGAAGGACGCCCCTTGGGACTGATCGACCGCATCTGGATCGTCTTCGCCGCGCTGAATGGCGCCGTGGCGGTCGGCACCGGCGCCTATGCCAGCCACGCGCTGGCCGCCCAATCGCAGGCCCAGGAATGGTTCCGCATCGCCGGGCAGTACCAGCTGGCCCATGCGCTGGCGCTCGTCCTGTTGGTGGCGCTCGGTGGGCGGATGGGGAGCGGACGGATGGAGGGCGGCGGGACGGGAGGTCTGGCTCTGCGGATCGCCGGCTGGCTGTTCGTCGCCGGGATCCTGCTGTTCTGCGGCACGCTCTATGCGCTGGCGACGGTCGGCCCGCTGCCGGTGCCGATGACAGCGCCGGCCGGTGGATGGTGCCTCATGCTGGGCTGGGTGGCGCTGGCGACCGCGGCGCTGCGGTCGCGCGGCTGAGGCCCGCAGCTTACAGTCGAGAGCGCTCGATGGGGCGCTCGATCGGCGGCGCCCGTTCGGTCTCGGGCGGTCAGCCGGCTGCGGCGGCGCGCAGGTCGGAACGGCCGGTGGTCTGGTCGAGGTCGCGCTCCTCGTCGTCCGACGTTTCGGCGACATCCTCGGCGGCCTGCGTGCAGTAAAGGCCGTGCAGCGTGGTCATGATGGTCTGCGCCTCATGCCCGTTCAGCGAGTAGTAGATGTTCTGGGCGCTGCGCCGCGTGCGGACCAGATTGTCGTTGCGAAGCCGGGCCAGATGCTGGGACAGCGCCGACTGGCTGAGGCCGACCAGATCCTCCAGTTCGCCCACCGACCGCTCGCCCTGGCTCAAATGGCACAGGATGAGCAGGCGCCGCTCGTTGCACATCGCCTTCAACAGCGCACTCGCCCGGCGGGCGTTGGCCTGCAAATCCTCGATCTTCATCGCTTTACCGTCGCCCTGTCCGTTCCAATTCGTTTTGCGCCCGAGCCGTCGTTGCGCGGCTTGGCAAAGAAAAATGCTCGTATCCTAGTATATTCGTACCTCACGGGATTTGTCCACCTGTGGGAATCCAGCATGCGGAACATGCCGCTGCTTGGTGCCACCGTAGGCTTGAGCGTCGCGATCCTCACTGTGCTCCAGCTTTTTCTCGCATCGCGAAGCAAAGGCGATGGGGCTGTATCAGCCACCGGTTGTGATCGATAATCAACCGCATTGGGCTTTGCAGCCCTCCCACCATGCATCGTGACAGCAGATGGCTGGTCGGGTAGCATTTTTCCCATGACCGACCATCCGTTGAATACCAAGGGCTTGCAATGCCCGCTCCCCGTCCTGCGTGCCCGCAAGGCGATCAAGGCCATCGCCATCGGCGACACCCTGACGGTGGAGGCGACCGATCCCGGTGCCCGCAAGGATTTTCCCGCCTTTTGCGAGGCGACAGGCAACCGCCTGCTGTCGGTCGTGGAGGAGGACGGCATCCTGCGTTTCGTCATCGAGCGCGCGGCCTGACCCGAACGGCCGGCCGCGGCGCCGCTGGCATCGCATCCGTTCGTACCCCAATCTTGCCGTGTCACGGATTGCCTCCGCTCCCGAAAGTGGGCTGTGACAAATCGTCCTGGATTCAGCCTGTACTTTCATTAGCGATGCGGGAAGAATGGTTTTCGGAAACGCCGCCTTTACCGCCCGAAAACCAACGATAACGACCGAAAAATCGATGTTCACCACCCTGTTCACCCACCCGGCGTGCCTGGAGCACGACACGGGTCTCGGTCATCCCGAATGCTCCGACCGCCTGCGCGCCGTGCTCGCCGCACTGGAGACGGAGGAGTTCCACATGCTGGAACGGCAGGAGGCGCCGCGCGCCACGGTTGAACAGCTTCTGCGGGCGCATCCGCAGTCGCACATCGACCGCGTGCTGTCCCTGATCCCCGATGTGGAGCATGCGGGCGTCGATGCCGACACGGTCGTCTCGCCCGGATCGGGGGAGGCGGCGCTGCGCGCGGCCGGCGCCGTCTGCGCCGCGGTCGATGCGGTGGCGACCGGCCAGTCGCGCAACGCCTTCTGCGCCGTCCGCCCGCCCGGCCACCATGCGGAGCGGGAGAAGGCGATGGGATTCTGCCTGTTCAACAACGCCGCCGTCGGCGCCTTCCATGCCCGCGCCGTCCATGGGTTGCAGCGCGTGGCGGTGATGGACTTCGACGTCCATCACGGCAACGGCACGCAGGACATCCTGCAGTTCGATCCCGACATGCTCTATTGCTCGACCCACCAGTCGCCGCTCTATCCCGGCACCGGCGATGCCGGCGAGAAGGGCGAGTACGGCAACTGCGTCAACGCGCCGCTGCCTGCCATGGCGGGATCGCCCGAGTTCCGCCACGCGATGACGCACGTCATCCTGCCGGCCATCGACCATTTCAAGCCCGACCTGCTGATCATTTCGGCCGGGTTCGACGCCCATTCGCGCGATCCGCTGGCCGGCCTGCACCTGATCGACGACGATTTCGTCTGGGCCACGCGCAAGCTGGGCGAACTGGCCCGCACCCATTGCGGCGCACGCATCGTCTCGGTGCTGGAGGGGGGCTACAACCTTCGCGCCCTGGCCTCGGCGAGTGCGGCCCATGTGCGGGAACTGATGTACTGCTGACCGGAGCGTTCCCCATGGGACGGCAGGCTTTGTCTCCCGAAAGGGGTAGCTCTGCCCGAACGCATAGGCTGCCCAGCGGCCGAACATAGTCCGCAAGGGCCGGGGTACGGGAGTGCCTCGGGCCTTGCGCCCGACGAGGGCGGGGCATACCTTCGCGGGCTTGAGGTTCCATCGATGGTTCTGCCCGACATGCCCCCTTCCGCCGCTTCTGTTCCCATTCCGCCCGACATCGCCGCCCTCAGTTTCGAGGATGCGCTCGCCGAACTGGAGCGGATCGTTCGCCAGCTTGAGGAAGGTCGCGGCAAGCTGGACGATGCCATCTCCTCCTACGAGCGGGGCACGGCGCTGAAGCGTCATTGCGAGATGAAACTGCGCGAGGCGCAGGCCAAGATCGACCGCATCACCGTAAGCGCCGACGGCTCCATCGGCACCGAACCCGCCCGGATCGACTGACGTGCAGACCATTCCCCAATCCGATTTGAAGTCCGCCATGGCGGAGATCGCCCAGGCCGTCGAGATGAAGATCGGCGCCCTGCTGCCGACCACCGATCTGGCTGAGGCGCGTGTGTTCGACGCCATGCGCTATGGCTGCCTGAATGGCGGCAAGCGGCTGCGCCCCTTCCTGGTGATGCAGTCCTCCGCCCTGTTCGGGGTGAACCCGGACTGCGCCATCCGCGCCGCGGCGGCGGTGGAGATGGTCCACAGCTATTCGCTGGTCCACGACGACCTGCCGGCGATGGACGATGGCGAGTTGCGGCGCGGCCGGCCGACCTGCCACCGCCAGTTCGACGAGGCGACCGCCATCCTGGCCGGCGACGGGCTGCTGACGCTCGCCTTCGAGGTGTTGGCCGATCCGGCGACGCACGAAGACCCCAACATCCGCTGCCAGCTGGTGACGGCGCTGGCCAAGGCGGCCGGCGGCCACGGCATGGTCGGCGGCCAGATGCTGGACCTGATCGCGGAGCATGAGACGTTCGACCTGGGGACCACCACCCGGCTGCAACGCATGAAGACCGGCGAGATGATCGCCTTCTCCTGCGAGGCCGGCGGCATCCTGGGCAAGGCGAACCCGCCGCAGCGCACCGCCCTGCGTGCCTATGCCCACGATCTCGGCCTCGCCTTCCAGATCGTCGACGATCTGCTCGATGTGGAAGGCACGGCGGAGGAGACCGGCAAGACCGTCGGCCGCGACGCCCAGGCGGGCAAGGCGACCTTCGTGTCGATCCTCGGCCGCGACCGCGCCCGTGCCCAGGCGGAAATGCTTGCCAATCAGGCTTCGCAGCACTTGGACATTTTCGATGGGCGTGCCGATATGTTGAAGGCCGTCGCCGACTTCGTCGTCGCGCGCCGCGCCTGACCAGAGCTTTGAGGACCATCACGACGTGACCGCCACCAAGACCCCGCTGCTCGACCTTTGTCCGACGCCAGCCAAGCTGCGGGCTCTCAAGCCCGAGCAGCTCCGCCAGTTCGCAGACGAGTTGCGCACCGAGACGGTGGACGCCGTTTCGGTGACCGGCGGGCATCTCGGCGCCGGGCTGGGGGTGGTCGAGCTGACGGCGGCGCTGCATTACGTGTTCGACACGCCCTACGACCGGCTCATCTGGGACGTCGGGCACCAGTGTTATCCGCACAAGATCCTGACCGGTCGGCGCGACCGCATCCGCACGCTCCGCATGGGCGGGGGCCTCAGCGGCTTCACCAAGCGGTCGGAGAGCGAATACGATCCGTTCGGCGCCGGTCACAGCTCCACCTCCATCTCCGCCGGCCTCGGCATGGCGGTCGCCAGCAAGATCAAGGGCGAGCGACGCAACGTCATCGCCGTCATCGGCGACGGCTCGATGAGCGCCGGCATGGCGTACGAGGCGATGAACAACGCCGCCTCGACCAAGTCGCGTCTGATCGTCATCCTCAACGACAACGACATGTCCATCGCCCCGCCAGTCGGTGCGATGAGCGCCTATCTGTCGCGGCTGATCTCGTCCAAGCCCTACCTGTCCCTGCGCCATCTGGCGAAGGAGATCGCCGACCAGTTGCCGCGCCCGCTGCGCAACGCCGCCCGCCGGGCGGAGGAATATGCCCGCGGCATGGTCACCGGCGGCACCCTGTTCGAGGAACTGGGCTTCTACTACATCGGTCCCATCGACGGGCACAATCTGGACCATCTGCTGCCGGTGCTTCAGAACGTCCGCGATGCCGACGACGACAAGCCGGTGCTGATCCATGTCGTCACCAAGAAGGGCAAGGGATACGGCCCGGCGGAGGAGTCAGCCGACAAGCTGCACGCCGTCGCCAAGTTCGACGTGGTGACCGGCGCCCAGTCCAAGCCGAAGTCGAACGCCCCGACCTACACCCGCGTCTTCGCCCAGAGCCTGATCGCCGAGGCAGCCGTCGATCCGAGCATCGTCGGCATCACCGCCGCCATGCCGTCGGGCACCGGGCTGGACCTGTTCGGGGAGCGCTTCCCCGACCGCTGCTTCGACGTCGGCATTGCCGAACAGCATGCAGTGACCTTCGCCGCCGGCATGGCGACGGAGGGGTTCAAGCCCTTCTGCGCCATCTATTCCACCTTCCTCCAGCGCGCTTACGATCAGGTCATCCATGACGTCGTGCTGCAGCATCTCCCGGTGCGCTTCGCGCTGGACCGCGCCGGTCTGGTGGGCGCCGACGGGGCGACCCATGCCGGGTCGTTCGACACCGCCTATCTCGGCTGCCTGCCCGACATCGTCCTGATGGCGGCGGCGGACGAGCTGGAGTTGATGCACATGGTGGCGACCCAGGCCGCCATCGACGACCGCGCCTCGGCCCTGCGCTATCCGCGCGGCGAGGGTGTGGGGCTGGAACTGCCTGACCGCGGCAGCATCCTGCCAATCGGCAAGGGCCGCATTCTTCAGGAAGGCACCAAGATCGCCATCCTCAGCTACGGCACCCGGTTGGGCGAAGCCCGGCGCGCGGCGGCGGAGCTGGCGGCGCGCGGCCTGTCGACGACGCTGGCCGATGCCCGCTTCGCCAAGCCGCTGGACGAGGATATGGTCCGCCGCCTTGCCCTGGGGCATGAGGTTCTGATCACCATCGAGGAGGGGTCGGTCGGTGGATTCGGCAGCTTCGTGCTGCAATTCCTGGCCACGAGCGGGTTGCTCGACGGCGGGCTGAAAATCCGGCCGATGGTTCTACCCGATGTCTATCTCGACCACGACTCGCCGGCCAAGCAGTATGAGACCGCCGGCCTGAGCGCCCAGCACATTGTCCATACGGCGCTGCAGGCGTTGGGAATCGAGAGCGCTGCCGCCCGCGCGTGACCTTCAATGGTGTTACGCCTTCCGAACGTCGTAATGCCATTTGTCTAGCAAGGTTTCGGGTTGTTGGGCTGGTGCGGAGCGCAAGCCACGCCTTACACTATCCAGGCTGAAATGGTAGCCCGCCGACACCGGAGGGACGAGCCAACGGCAGGATGGCTACGGGGTCAGGGGCGATGGCGCATATCATGGCGGTCACGGCATTCCGTAACGCGGAGTTCGGCGCCGATCCGGGAGCGGAACGGGTGGTCGGCACCGACGTTGCGGCCGGTGGTGCCGGCATCGACGATCCTGCGATGCTACGCTGTCTGCTGGATCAGACGCCGACGCCCACCGCTTTGGTGGAAGGAGATGGCGATCGCTGCGCCTTTGCCAATGCCGCGTTCCGGGCGCTGGGCGTTGTTGCTGGGACCAGCCTGACCGAGCGCTTCCCGGCCCTGGCCGCCTCCATGCTCGCCGAGGCGCGGCGGACCGCACAGCCCCAGCGCCACCGCGCCGCCGGCGACCGCTCGACCGAGGGGGAACGCTTCTGGGATGTCCGCGTCACCCCGATGCTGGGCGTCAACGGCGTCGTCCGCGGCCTGATCGTCACAGCGGAGGAAACGCCGGAGTTGGTGGCCGAGCATGACCGACGCCTGCGCGACGTCAGCCACCGCCTGAAGAACACCTTGCAGCTGGTCTCCAGCCTGCTGACCCTTCAGACCTTGTCCAGCAAGGATCCGGAGGTGCGGCGGGCCTTGCAGAGCGCCGGTGGCCGCGTCGGCATCGTCACCCAAGCCCATCAGCGCACCCATGGCTCCCTGCGCGCCGCCACCATCGACATGGCGGCCCATCTGCGCGAGCTGTGCCAGGAGCTTGAGGCGACGCTGCCCGGTACCCACCGCGTTCAGGTCACTGCCGACGCCACCGAAATGCCGGCCGAGGCGGTCATTCCCTTCAGCCTGATCGTCAGCGAGCTTGTCAGCAACGCGGCGCGCCATGCCTTTCCCGCCGGCACGCCCGGAGCCATCGACGTGCGGCTTGGCCGCGGCGACGGGGGCAGCATCCGGCTGGAGGTGGTCGACCGCGGCGCCGGCCTGCCGCCCGGCCTCGACCTGTCCCGTGCGACCACGCTGGGGTTGAAGGTGGTTCGTGCCTTTGTCGGCCAGCTGCGCGGCAAACTGACGGCGGACAGCAGCCCCTACGGCACGCGCGTGGTGGTGGAGTTCCCGCCCGCCTGACCTTCGCCTGATTGGGTGTCCGACGTGCCTTCCGGGAGGCGGGGCTTGCCCTTCCGGCCGTTCCGCGTCAGGAATGCGCCATTGCGGGATTGCGAAGGGCGGCGGCATGGCACGGGTGAGGGTTGATGTGGCGCTGGTGGAGCGCGGGCTGGCGGAAAGCCGTGCCAAGGCGCAGGCGCTGATCCTGGCCGGGCTGGTCTATTCCGATACCAGGCGCATCGACAAGGCTGGCGACCAGATCGCGGCGGAGGCCCCGCTGGCGGTGAAGGGACAGGACCATCCCTGGGTGTCGCGCGGTGGGCTGAAGCTGGTCAAAGGGCTGGATGTCTTCGCCATCGACCCCACCGGCCTGACCGCGGTCGATGTCGGCGCCTCCACCGGCGGCTTCACCGATGTGCTGCTGACCCGCGGAGCCACAAAGGTTTATGCCGTCGATGTCGGCCACGGCCAGTTGGCCTGGAAGCTGCGCACCGACCCGCGCGTGGCGGTTCTGGAAAAGACCAATGCCCGCCACCTGACCGCCGCCGAAATCCCCGACCCCATCGACCTCGTGGTGTGCGACGCCAGCTTCATCGGGCTGGAGATCGTGCTGCCGGCCGCGCTCGATCTGGTGGTGCCGGGCGGGCGGCTGGTTGCCCTGA
Organism: Azospirillum sp. UENF 111221; assembly: GCF_058780625.1. Lineage (NCBI taxonomy): Bacteria > Pseudomonadati > Pseudomonadota > Alphaproteobacteria > Rhodospirillales > Azospirillaceae > Azospirillum > Azospirillum sp. UENF 111221. The sequence continues at coordinate 61,961 of NZ_JBSNCH010000003.1, read as the reverse complement.
TCAAGCCGCAGTTCGAGGTCGGCAAAGGCCGCGTCGGCAAGGGCGGCGTCGTGCGCGAACCCGAACTGCACCAGGAGGTTTGCGACCGTATCCGTGGCTGGCTGGATGCGCTGCCCGGCTGGCGGGTGCTGGACATCACCGAAAGCCCGATCACCGGGCCGGAAGGAAACAAGGAGTTCCTGATCGGCGCGGTGAAGGACCGGGGCTGACCCCGGTCTCTGCATCGCGTTGGTGGCTGTATCGGTTGCGACGCTGCTCAGCGCGGGGGCGTCTCTAGCCGATGCTCCAGGAAAAAGCGCAGCATTTCCGCCGACGCGTCCGGACCGCTCGGGTCGGTATAGGAGCCGGATGGGCTGCCGCCGGCCCAGGCGTGCCCGGCGCCATGGATCGTCCAGTGCTCGCACTGGGTCCGGCCATCGGGGGCACGGAGGATGTTGCGGCTGAAGACGTGGCCGCCCGGTGCTTGGCCCTGCCGCGCCTCCGATTGCAGAGGAGTTCCACCGGTCGTCTGCGCGACAACGCCGTCGCCGTTGCTGGGATGGACGACATGGTCGCGGTCGCCGTGAAAGACGATGGTGGGCACCCTGCGGTCACCCCGCATCGCCACCCGCGGGCTTCGGCTGCCGCCCTGGTGCATCGCGGCGAGGGCGGACGGCAGATCCTGCGCGGCACCGGCCGGCAGGCCGGAATGCACGCCGACTGCGGCGTAGAGGTCCGGATAGGCCACCGCCATGGTCGCTGCCGCTGCACCGCCGGCCGATAGTCCGGCGATGTAGACCCGTTCCGGATCGACCCGATGGTCTCGCATGATCTGTCGCGTGATGCCGGCAAGCAGCGACGGTTCGCCCTGGTCGCGCCGCTGGTCTTCAGGCTTGAACCAGTTCCAGCAGCGCTGTGCGTTGGCCGAAGCCGGCTGCTCGGGATAGGCGACGAGGATGCCATGCCGCTCGGCAAAGGCGTTCATTCGGGTCCCGGCGGAGAAATCGTCGGGCGATTGGGTGCAACCGTGCAGCATCACCACCAGCGGGCGCGGTCCGTCGCCTGCCGCGGCCGGCACATAGAGCTTGTAGGCCCGTGTCCCGGCCGGTCCGCTGTAGGAAAGCGTTGCGAAGGATGCCCCGTCCGGCAGTGGGTCGGGTGCCGGACGCGGGGCGCCGCCATGAAGACCGTTCGGGGTGAAGCGGGCGGCGAGGCCGCGCAGGGTCTCGCCCAGTCCGGTGCGCGGCTTGGCTCCGGACCTTTGCCTCGCACTGCCGTTGGCGGGCGGCGGGCCGGCGTCCTTTGCCGATGGCGTCGGGTCGAGCCTTACGAACTCCCCCTCCAGGGTGGCCCCGGCGGCGGTTGTGTCCGGTGCAGACACCGGTGCCGTCTCGCCCTTGCCTTCCCCCCGCAGCAGGCGCTGGAGGAGGGTCGTCGCCTCGTCGAGCTTGCCGGCCCGGGTCAGGCGGGCGGCTTCGGCCATGCCGGGAAGCATGCCGGATGGATTGGTGTGGCGCATGTCCATACTTTCCTGGTTCGCAGCGGGCACAGGCGGTGGCCCGAGCCGAAAGACTTTCAGCGGATGCGGTCGGCGAGGGCCGCCTTGACCGCGGTGGGCGCATGCAGCGCGCCCAGCACGCTCAGCGAGGAGATGGTGGAGCGGGCCAGTTCGGGGGTCACGTCCTGGGCGATGGTGGCGAGTCCGAGGACACGGATTTCCAGCATCTGTCCCGCCGCCTGAGCCGCTTCGAGATTCCGCTCGGGTGAAGTGGCGCAGGCCGAGATCGACGCTTTTGCGTGCCACCGTCTGTCGGACGACATCGGCGTGCCGGTCGACCTGATTGCGGATGGCGGTGCGGATGAAGTCGGTGCGGTTGGAATAAAAGCCTTCTTCGACCAGCAGGTCGATGTGGCCGAGGTCGATATAGCCGAGATTGATCGTGATCTTCTCGCTGTCGCCGGTCCTCGGTTTCACGCTCTGTTCAATTTCGCCCATCGCTACGCCATCCATTCACCATCCGTGTGGATGGTAGATAGATGGAGAGCGCGACGCATTCAAGGGTGTCCCCAATCAATTCGGCGGACTGCTGCCCGGTGTCGGCCACAAAGTCGGCAAGAAAAAAGCGCGGCCCCGAAGGACCGCGCTTGATCGGATCGTTATGCTCGGAAGCGACCGGCTGCGATCAGCCTAGCAACCCGATGTCGTGGGTCGGGATATGGTCGAAGCCCAGCCCATACACCGCGGAGTCCGATGCCAGGCTGAAATCGTGCGCACCCGGATTGACGAAGCTCGGGTCCAGCTGCACCGAACCGTTGTCGTAGCCGGCGGCCTTCCATTCCGCCAGATCGCCCTTGCCGCCGCCCGACATCACCTGCGGCCAGACGTCGAACATGTCCTTGGAAGTGTCGAGGTTGCTGTAGAAGTTGTTGTGGATGTTGCCGACATCGGCCGGGCCGTAGATGTGGACGGCGGTGCCGTCACGGACATCGACGACGTTGCCGGAGATGTCGTTGCCGCTCATCTGGTGGCCCTGCCAGCCGCTCCAGGCGACCGGCTGCTGAAGGCCGATCTGGGCGCCGCTGTTGTCGGCGATCACATTCTCGGTGACCTTGTTGTCCCAGCCGCCATGCAGGAACACGCCGCCGATGTTGCCGTGGACGATGTTGCCCTTCACCGTGGCGCCGCTGGTCCAGTCGTCCAGATAGATGCCCCAACTGGCGACATCGCCCGACGGGTTGGTCGCGGTGGTGCCTGTCACCTCGTTGTTGATGACGGTGTGGTCGGTCAAATCCTGCTGGCGGTTGATCAGGTAGATGCCGCCGCCGTCGTTGGACTCCAGATTGGCGTCGACCACCTTGTTGTTGGCGATGGTGACCCGGTGGGTGGCATCGCTGCCGTCCGTCTGGACCGAACCGACGGCGATGGCCTTCTCCGGCGAATCCTCGACCAGATTGTGAGTGACCTGCACGTCCGAGCTGCCGTTGATCCAGATGCCGGCATCGCCGCGGTCGGCGGCGTTCGGGTGGGTGATGTGGTTGTCGGAGACGACCGTTGAGTTGGAGCCGGCCTTGACGAAGATGGCCTCAGCACCGGTGCTGTCGAACTGGTTGCCGACGACCTTGCTGTCGGCGCTGTTCTGCACCGTGATGCCGTAGCCGCCGCCCTTGACCGCATTGTTGGCGAAGGTCAGGCCGGACGCGTTGTCGGCGAAGACATAGTGGCCGCCCACGACGCCATCGGCGAAGGTCAGGCCTTCGATGGTGACGTTCTTGGCGCCGCCGAGGCCGAAGGAAACCGTGGCGTTGGAGCCGCCGTGGATCACCGCCTTCTCGCTGCCGTAGCTGGTGAAGGTCACGCCGGAATCCTGGCCGTCCAGCCACATCCCGTTCTGGTGATAGTCGCCGCCGCGGATGTAGGTGGTGTCGATATTGGGGTCGGCGCGCATCGCGGCCTGCGCCTTCTGCAGCGAGGCGAACGGGCCGTCGGTGCCGTCGGCATTCGGGGCGGCCAGCTTGCCCGACCAGCTGTCCTTGCCGTTGGTGGCGACATAGAATCCCGGATCGGTCGGCTTCGGCACGGTCGGCGCCGGGGTGGACGGCGTCGGGTCGGTCGACGGCACTTCGCTGACCGGCGGAATGGTGGGAGGCGTCACGCTGGAGGTGGGGAAATAGCTCTTGTCGGCATCGACGACCAGCGTGCCGTTCCACCACATGCCGGCCTGACCGTCGGCGACGTCGCGGCCGTCCAGGGCACCCTTGTCATAGGTGACATGGTCGTCGGTCGGCAGGACCGACTTGCCGTTGATCGTGATCTCGTTGACGATCAGGTTGCGGTCGGTCCCGTGAAAGATGCCATCATTGTCGTACTGGACCTGCACCTTGTGACCCTGGCCCTCGACGATGTCCGTCTTGAAGACGAAATCCTTGGCCGTGGCATCCGTGGTGCCCTCACCGATCTTCTTGCCGTCGACCAGCAGGTTGAAATGCGCGTCGAGGGTGCCCTTCGCGCTCACCGTGATGGTCGAGTTCCCGGAGGTCGTGGCCATTGGTCCGTATCCTTAGCGGTTTTGATGCGGCGCCAAGATGGTCAAGACAGCTGGGGCAATAGTGAGGCATTTTCACAGATTCGGCGAATAAGTGGTAAAATCCGTTATAATCCTGCGACCAGATATAAAGTATCTTTGGTTATAGTACGTATAAGGCCAGACGTTTTCAGTATGGGTCACCACTGTAGACCAGCTGATGCTATCACTCTCCTGAGTGGTCATGAACACTCAGCTGCGGATTTGGTCCGAACATCTTCTGAACTGTCATCGTGGAAGGCGGTGTAGGGGCATTCCACTGTCGAATTACGCCTGCACCGCCATCCCGAGATGCCCGAAGGCAAAGCTCAAACGCCCTCGCCCTGCTGTCCCTGCTGGGTCAGGGTGGCAATGAAGCGCTGGGTGCGTTCGCGGGTCGGATGGGTGAACAGCGTCTGCGACGGTCCGGATTCTACCACCTGCCCGGCGTCGAGGAACACCACCTCGTGTGCGATGCGCGAGGCGAGGCGCAGGTCATGGGTCGCCATCACCATGGTGGTGCCCTCGGCCGCCAAGGTGCCGAGCACCTCCACCACCTCGCCCGACAGCTCGGGGTCGAGGGCCGAGGTCGGCTCGTCGCACAGCAGGACGCGTGGCGACGGGGCAAGGGCGCGGGCGATGGCGACGCGTTGCTGCTGCCCACCCGACAGGGTCGCCGGCCAGGCATCGGCCTTGTGGTCCATGCCGACCTTGCGCAGCAGTGCCATGGCGCGGTCGCGCGCCTTCTCCGCCGGCCATTTCTGCACGGTCACCAGACCTTCCATCACATTCTCGACCGCGGTGCGGTGCGGGAAAAGCTGGAAGTTCTGGAACACCATGCCGGTCTGCCGGCGCAGCCGCTGGATGTCCTTCCATCCAGGCTTGCCGCCGGGCTGGAAGGACAGCTCCTCCTCGCCGATGCGCACGCTGCCGGAGGTCGGGATTTCCAGCAGGTTGATGCAGCGCAAAAGCGTGCTTTTGCCACCGCCGGACGGACCGATCAGGGCGGTGACGCGACCTTCGGCCACGGTGACCGACACGCCCTTCAGCACAGTGAGGTCGCCGAAGCGCTTTTCGATGTTCGACAGCCGGATCACGACTTGGCCTCCAGAAAACCGCCATACTGGTTGAGCCGCTTTTCCAGCCGGACCTGCAACGCCGACAGCACGGAGCTGAGCGCGAGATAGATCAGCGCCGCCTCCACATAGAGGATCAGAGGTTCGTAGCTGGTGGCGACGATGCGCTGGGCGGCCTGGAACAGCTCCGGCACGGTGATGGCAGCGGCGAGCGAGGTGTCCTTCACCAGCGAGATGAAGCTGTTGGACAGCGGCGGCACGGCGACGCGGGCGGCCTGCGGCAGGATGGTACGGCGCATCGCCTGCGACCAGCTCATGCCGATGGAATAGGCGGCCTCCCACTGGCCCTTCGGCACCGATCCGATGACGGCGCGGATGATCTCGGAGGTGTAGGCGCCGACATTTAGTGTGAAGCCGATCAGCGCCGCCGGAAAGGCGTCCAGCACGATGCCGGCGCTGGGCAGGCCGTAGAAGATCAGGAACAACTGCACCAGCAGCGGCGTGCCGCGGATGATCCAGACATAGAAGCGGACGATGGCGGCCAGCGGAGCCGGCCCGAACAGCCGGACCACCGCCGCCGCCAGCCCGACGACCAAGCCGAACGCGAAGGAGGCCAGCGTCAGCGGAACGGTGAAGACCAGCGCCGCCCACAGCAGCGACGGAAGCGAGTCCGCCATCAGGGTAAGCCAGTGCAGCACGGGGAAGGTGCCTCTCGTGAAGATGGAACGACAATGCCCCCGGCCCGGATGGGGCTGGGGGCATTGTGGCGGGCGTTGACGTGAGACGGGAAACTAGTCTGAAAACGTCACTTGGAAACGTCGGCGCCGAAATACTTCTGCGAAATCGTCGCATAGGTGCCGTCGGCCTTCATGGCGGTCAACGCCTCGTTGATGGCGGAGACCAGCTTGGCCTCGCCCTTGCGGACGATGATGCCGGACTGGTCGGCATTGTCCTGGGTCGCGGCGATCTTCACGTTGGCGTCGGGCTTGTGCTTCTTGAAATCCAGGAAGGACAGGCTGTCGTTGACCGTCGCATCGGCCCGGCCGTTCAGGACCAGCTGGATCGACTGGTCGAAACCGTCGGTGCCGACCAGCTGCGCACCGGACGCCTCGGCCAGCTTGCCGAAGTTGCTTGTCAGCGACTGGGCCGACTTCTTGCCCTTCAGGTCTGCGAAGCCTTTGATCGCGCTGTTGTCGCCCTTCACGATCAGCACGGCGCGGCTGGTGATGTAGGGGTCGGAGAAATCGTACTTGGCCTTGCGTGCTTCGGTGATGCCGACCTGATTGATGACGGCGTCGTAGCGGCGGGCGTCCAGGCCGGCGATCAGCCCATCCCACTTGCCTTCGAGGAACTCGGCCTTCACGCCGATGCGCTTGGCGATCTCGCGCCCGATCTCCACATCGAAGCCGACGAGCGCGCCCGAGGCGTCATGGTAGGTGAAGGGGGCGTAGGTCCCCTCCGTGCCGATCTTCAGCACGCCATCGGCCTTGATGCGGTCCAGGTCGGCCTGAGCGTGGGCGGCAGAGACGGCGGCGACCTGCATAAGGCCGGCGACGAGAAGCGATTTCAGCCATTTCATCGGTTGATGCCCGGTGTTTCTTGAATGGGTTGGGTTGGTTCGCCGCCTTCGGCACGTTGCGGCCGACGCTTGTTCCGGCGTTGGACGGCTCGGGTCACGCTACATGAATGAATATTCCCTAACAAGGGAATATCATATATATTTAGCACACAACAACTGTACATACTGCGTACCGCATTCGGGTCCCGGCGGGAAATAGGCGCGGAGCGGTGCAGGCCGGGAACCGGTCACGCCGGTGTACGGATGTCCCCTAAGTGACCGGGCGACGAAACATATTTAGACTCCCGATGGCTACCGGACACAGCAGAATCCGGAGTGAGCCTCCTTGGGGGATACGCATGAATATTCGTACGAAAATTCTGTGCGCGAATATCCTGATTGCCGCCTTCCCGATCTGCATGGCTGTTGTCCTCGCATGGGACGCGGTCGGGGCCTTGCAGCAGCGCCACCGGACCGAACGCTCGCTCTATGCCTTCGAAGCGACTTTGCAGATCGGCCCTTTGCTGGCGAGCGAGCGTGGGCGCTGGGCGGTGGCGTTCGACAGCGAGAAGCCGCTGGAGGCCGCCACCGCCAAGCCGCTGGACGATGCCGTCGCGGTCTCCGACGCCGCCATTGAGAAGGCCCGGGTGCGGATCGAGGCCGCCGGTCTGTCCGCCGGCCCGATCCTGAACGCTGCGAGCCAGATGAAAGCCGCCCGGATGGCAGCCCGGCAGGCGGCGGAGCAGGCCAAAACCGCCCGCCCGGCGACCATCGCGGCAACCACCGTGGACGCCATCACGGCAGCCAACCAGAGCGTCGGCAAGGCGATCGACGACACTTACCGATCCACCATCGTCAACAGTTCCGACCTGTTCGGGCATGTCAATCTGGCGCGTCTGGCGCAGGACATGCGCGACATCGGCGGCACCCGCTCCGCGTCGGTCGGGCTGTTCGTCGCCGGCATGGCGTTCGGGCTGGACCGCTTGCAGGCCGCCACGGAGATGACGGGCAAGGTTGCCGTCCTGTGGCAGATGATGCAGCAGGCGGTGCTGAATCTTGGCAATCCGCCGGAACTGACCAAGGCGCTGGACCATGTGCGCTCCACCATGATGACGGAGGGCGAGCAGCGCTTCCAAAGCGTGATCGACGCGGCGCGGAAGGGCGCGCCGCCGCCGGTCGCGCTGGCTGACTGGCGTCCCTGGGTGACGCCGATGCTGAACAACGTCCTGGTGATGCGCGATGGGGCGCTTGCCGTGGCCCATCAGTTGAACGAGGAAAGCATCACCGAAGCCTGGACACAGTTAATCCTGGCCGGCCTGGTTCTGGCCGCGGTGTGCATCACCTTCGGCATCGTGCTGATAATGCTGTCGGTGCAGGTGACGCGGCGGCTGGGATCGCTGACCTCCACCGTGGTTCGGTTGGCCGATGGTGACATAGGCGTCGACATTGCCTATTCCAAGCAGCCGGACGAGATCGGCGCCATGGCGCGGGCCATCCAGGTGCTGAAGGAAAGTGCCATGGAGCGCGTGCGGCTGGAAGCCGATCAGGAAGCCCAGCGCGCGGCCCGTGAGAAGCGCACCGCCGTGGTCGAACGGATGGTGCAGGGCTTCGACCGCACCGTGTCGGCCATCCTCAGCAGCGTCTCCGGCGCCTCCGCCCAGTTGAGCGACACCGCCGGGTCGATGGCGGCGCTGGCGGAGGAGACCAGCCGGCAGGCCTCAGCCTCCACCGCGGCGGCGGAGCAGACCTCGGTGAACGTGCAGACGGTTGCCTCCGCGACCGAGGAGATGACGGCGTCGATCCACGAGATCGGCGAGCAGGTCTCCCGCTCCAATAGCGTTGCCGCCCGTGCGGTGCGGGAGGCGCAGGACACCACCGGATCCGTCCGCAATCTGGCCGGAGAGGTCGCGCGCATCGGCGAGGTGGTGAAGCTGATCCAGTCCATCGCCAGCCAGACCAACTTGCTGGCGCTGAACGCCACCATCGAAGCCGCGCGTGCGGGGGAGGCCGGCAAGGGCTTCGCCGTCGTCGCCAGCGAAGTGAAGCAATTGGCCAACCAGACAGCCAAGGCGACGGAGGATATCTCCGCCCAGATCGACAGCGTCCAGAACGCCACCCGGGGGATGGTCAGCGCCATCGAGGAGATTGGCGGAACCATCGGCGCAATGAACGAGATCGCTGCGACCATCGCCGCCGCCATCGAAGAGCAGAGCGCCACCACGGCGGAGATTTCCCGCAACGTCCAACAGGCGGCCCAGGGCACCGGCGAGGTCAGCGGCAACATCGCCCAGGTGCATGAGGCCGCCGCACAGACCGGGCAGGCGGCATCGCAGGTGCTCGACGCCTCCACCGGCCTGACCCGCCAGGCGGCGGATTCTGCGGCGGGAGATCGAGACCTTCCTGGCCGGCATCCGCGCGGCCTGAGGTCCGTTTCGGCGGACGCGCTCCATAGGGTGACGAAGCGATTCCCCGCCGCGAAGGGAAGGGGGATATGTCGAAGGAAGCCTTGCGCTGCCCTGTCGCCAGTTGCCCTGACGTTTCGGACCCTTATGATTGTCCGCAACCACCGCCCGGACGATCCGGGAGCGGTCCCGCAAGGAAGAGGGTTCAGGACATGAGTAACGCAACGACTGCCGGCTGGATCGAACTCACGGCGGCGGACGGCCACCGGATGCGCGCCTATCGCGCGCCGGCCAAGGGCGAGGAGATCGGGCGCCTGATCGTGGCTCCGGAAATCTTCGGTATCAACCATCACATCCGCAGTGTCTGCGACGGCTTCGCCCAGCAGGGTTTCACCACGGTGGCGCCCGACCTGTTCGACCGGGCCGAGCGCGGAGTCGAACTGCCTTATGACGATGCAGGCATTCAGCGGGGCATCGCGCTGAAGGGGGCAGTGGCAACCGCAGACGCCTTGCAGGACGTCGCTGCGGCGCTGGCCCATCTCGGCGGTGACGGGTCTGCGGCCATCGTCGGCTATTGCTGGGGCGGCAGCATCGCCTGGGCTTCCGCAGCGGCGCTGCCGGTGCGCGCCGCCATCGGCTATTACGGCGGCGAGATCGGCAAGTCGCTGGACAGTGCACCGCGGGTGCCGACCCTGCTGCATTTCGGCGAGCAGGACCACGCCATCCCGCTGTCGGTCGCCGAGGGGGTGAAGGCCCGCTATCCGTGGGTGCCGGTGCATGTCTATCCGGCCGGCCACGGATTCAACTGCGACGAACGGGGGAGCTTCCATCCGGAAAGTGCGGTGCTGGCGCTTCGCCGGACCGTGGGGCTGCTGCGGGCCGTGTTCTGACCGGGGCCTCCTTCCGCCGCCCGTCCTTCCGCTGCCCGAGCCGGATCGGCCAGCGGCGGAAGGCGAGCAGCCCGATACAGATCAGCGCATAGACGAGCGGCGCCGTCTGCCATCCCTTCACCAGCATGATGAAGTGCAAGCAGCCGGCCAGCCCGGCGACGAAGACGGCCTTGTGCAGGGCACGCCAGCGCTTGCCGCCCAGCCGCTTCACCATGCCGTCGGTGGAGGTGGCGGCCAGCGCCGTCAGGATCAGGAAGGCCCCCATGCCGACCGTGATATAGGGCCGCTTGACGATCTCCTTCCAGATCGCCGGCCAATCGAAGAACTGGTCCAACCCGACGTAGGTGGACAAATGGACCAGCGCATAGAAGAAGGCGAACAGTCCCAGCATCCGCCGGAACCGTGCCAGCCCGGCCACCCCCGTCAGCATGCGCAGCGGTGTCAGCGCCAGCGCGATCAGCAGGAAACGCAAGGCCCAGAGCCCGCTGGCCTTGACGCTTTCCAGCACCGGCTCCGCCCCCAGCTCGCCGCTGTAGGCGAGCCAGACGGTCCAGACCAGTGGAACCAGGGCGAGGGTGAAGACGACGGGCTTGGCCCAGCGCGAGGTGAGGGCGGCATTCGTGGCGGCGCGCACATCGACGCCGCCGGCGGAGGCGAGGGGGGCGGCCATGGTCAGTAATTCGCCTTCAGGTCCATGCCGGCATAGAGCGACGCGACCTCTTCGCCATAGCCGTTGAAGGGCAGGGTCTTGCGGCGCGAGAATTCGCCGACACGCCGCTCGGTCGCTTGGCTCCAGCGCGGATGGTCGACGTCCGGATTGACGTTGGAATAGAAGCCGTACTCACGCGGCTGCGACTTGTTCCAGGCGGTGGCCGGCTGGTCCTTCACCAGCGAGATCTTGACGATCGATTTGATCGACTTGAAGCCGTATTTCCACGGCACCACCAGCCGGATCGGGGCGCCGTTCTGGTTGGGCAGCACCTCGCCATACATGCCGACGGCCAGCATGGTCAGGGGGTTCATCGCCTCATCCAGCCGCAGCCCTTCGGTATAGGGCCAGTCCAACACCCAGGAGCGCAGGCCCGGCATCTGCTTCGGGTCGTTCAGGGTCTGGAAGGCGACGTATTTTGCGTTGCCGGTCGGTTCCACCCGCTTCAGCAATTCCGCCAGCGAAAAGCCGACCCAGGGGATCACCATTGACCAGCCCTCGACGCAGCGCAGGCGATAGACGCGCTCCTCCATCGGAAACTTCAGCAGATCCTCGATGCCGATGGTCATCGGCTTGGCCACTTCGCCGCCGATGGCGATTTCCCACGGGCGGGTCCTCAGCGTGCCTGCATTCTCGGCCGGATCGCTCTTGCCGGTGCCGAATTCGTAGAAGTTGTTGTAGGTGGTGGCCGACTTCATCGGCGTCGTCGGATCGAACTTCGGATCGGCCGGCTTGATCGTGGTTGCCGCCTGGAAGGGGCCTGCCAGCGCGCTGCGGCTCCATCCCGGCAGGCTGCCCAGCGCCATGGCGGCGGCGCCACCGGCGATCAGGCTGCGGCGCGACAGGAACAACTCCCGCGGCGTCACCTCATCTTCGCGTGCCTGCGACGCGGTGGGAAACTTGAACAGCATCGACCCTCTCCCGAACGGACCATTCCTGCCACTAACCATAGGTCGGCGGTTGGCCATCGGCAAATCACAGGGTCTACACAATTGCGTGAACAGAGCTGCTGCGTGAACGGATCTGCGCGTTGCGCGATCAGCGGCGGCCGAGCGGGATCACCACGGCCGGACCACCGAAACCACCACCACGCGTCATGCGCCGTGTGGGAAAGGGCAGCACGTCGGCCGGCGGGCGCGGCGGAGGCAGGCGCGGCATTCCGGCAAAGGAATGGGCAAGGGCAGCGCCCTGCTGACAGGCGCGCATCCAAGAGAGCATGCAGCACATCGAAGCCTGCATGGAAAACGTCCAAAGAGTCATCGCCAAGCCCCAGGCTGTGATGTGTTGGGTCGTCTTGCCCTGCGGAAGGCGGCCGGCGCCGAAATGTCCCGCCATGGCTGGATCCATAACGATGTCCGTCATCGAATCGTTCCGAAGCCTGAGCTTCTGATAATGGACGGTCAGCTGAGTTAAGGCGGTGACAAGGCCGGCCAAGCTCAAGAAAATGCTCACCTCATCCTAAGTTATAGGCATAGTCCTTATGCCGGAAGGCGGAGTGCCTACGAAAGGCCAAGTTGACCCGAATAGCCTTTACTTCATCGTGCGGGGCTGTAGGACTGCGCAGTCACGCTCCGGATGAGGATGGAGTGCGCACACTGTCGGTGCGGACGTTCGGAATCCCGGTTGTGTTGGCCTATGTTTTCTTCGACCGCGCAGTGGAGCGGTTCTGGGGATGGGCAGAGCGCGGTCCATGGTGGGCACGGCGCGCGGATTGGGGAACGGCATGACGGCGATGGTCGAGACGGCGGACGCGTTGGATCCGAAGGTTCTGCTGATGGCCTTGCGGCAATTGCGCAAGGGTGAATTCTCAGTGCGGCTGCCGCTGGACCTCACCGGAATCGATGGCGAAATCGCCGCCGCCTTCAATGACGTTGTCGAACTGAACCAGAACCTGACCACCGAGGTCAGCCGACTCAGCGTCGCCATCGGCAAGGAAGGCCGCATCAGCCAGCGCGCCAAGCTGAACAATGCGTCCGGCGGGTGGGAAACCTGTGTCGACAGCATCAACACGCTGGTCGGCGACATGATCCAGCCGACGACGGAAATCGCCCGCGTCATCGGCGCGGTCGCCAAGGGCGACCTGTCCAAGACCATGGCGCTGGAGATCGAGGGCCGGCCGCTGCAGGGTGAGTTCCTGCGCACCGCCCGCAACGTCAACACCATGGTGGACCAGCTGGTCACCGTCACCACCGAGCTGACGCGAGTGGCGCGCGAAGTGGGGATCGAAGGCAAGCTTGGCGGCCAGGCCCAGGTCAAGGGCGTTGCCGGCAGCTGGAAGGACCTGACCGAGAACGTCAACGTGATGGCGGCGAACCTGACCGGTCAGGTCCGCAACATCGCCGAAGTGACGACGGCGGTCGCCAAGGGCGACCTGTCGAAGAAGATCACCGTCGACGTGAAGGGCGAGATCCTCGAGCTGAAATCGACCATCAACACGATGGTGGACCAGCTGAACAGCTTCGCCTCGGAAGTGACGCGCGTTGCGCGCGAGGTGGGCTCGGAGGGCAAGCTGGGCGGTCAGGCGAAGGTCGAAGGTGTTGGCGGCACCTGGAAGGATCTGACCGACAATGTGAACATGATGGCGGAAAACCTGACCGGCCAGGTCCGCAACATCGCTGAAGTCACCACCGCGGTCGCGAAGGGCGACCTGTCGAAGAAGATCACCGTCGATGTGAAGGGCGAGATCCTCGAGCTGAAATCCACCATCAACACGATGGTGGACCAGCTGAACAGCTTCGCTTCGGAGGTGACGCGCGTTGCGCGCGAGGTGGGCTCGGAGGGCAAGCTGGGCGGTCAGGCGAAGGTGGAAGGCGTCGGCGGCACCTGGAAGGACTTGACCGACAGCGTGAACATGATGGCGGCCAACCTGACCGGTCAGGTCCGCAACATCGCCGACGTGACCACCGCGGTCGCGACGGGCGACCTGTCGAAGAAGATCACCGTCGATGTTAAGGGTGAGATCCTCGAACTGAAATCGACCATCAACACGATGGTGGACCAGTTGAACAGCTTCGCTTCGGAAGTGACCCGCGTTGCGCGCGAGGTGGGCTCGGAGGGCAAGCTGGGTGGTCAGGCACGGGTGGAAGGTGTCGGCGGTACGTGGAAAGACCTGACCGACAGCGTGAATCTGATGGCGGCGAACCTGACCGGTCAGGTCCGCAACATCGCCGATGTGACGACGGCGGTCGCCAACGGCGATTTGTCGAAAAAGATCACCGTGCCGGTGAAGGGCGAGATTCTGGAGTTGAAAAACACCATCAACACGATGGTGGACCAGCTGAACAGCTTCGCCTCGGAGGTGACGCGCGTTGCGCGCGAGGTGGGTTCGGAAGGCAAGCTGGGCGGTCAGGCCCAGGTGAAGGGCGTCGGCGGCACCTGGAAGGATCTGACCGACAGCGTGAACGCGATGGCGACCAACCTGACCGGGCAGGTGCGAAACATCGCGGAGGTAACGACGGCGGTCGCGAATGGCGACCTGTCGAAGAAGATCACCGTCGACGTGAAGGGCGAGATTCTGGAACTGAAATCCACCATCAACACGATGGTGGATCAGCTGAACAGCTTCGCCTCGGAAGTGACGCGCGTTGCGCGCGAGGTGGGCTCGGAAGGCAAGTTGGGCGGTCAGGCCCAGGTGAAGGGGGTCGGCGGCACCTGGAAGGATCTGACCGACAACGTGAACGCGATGGCGACCAACCTCACAGGGCAGGTCCGCAACATCGCCGAGGTGACGACGGCGGTCGCAAACGGCGATTTGTCGAAGAAGATCACCGTCGACGTGAAGGGTGAGATCCTTGAGCTGAAATCGACCATCAACACGATGGTGGACCAGCTGAACAGCTTCGCCTCCGAAGTCGCCCGCGTGGCGCGCGAGGTCGGTATCGAGGGCAAGCTGGGCGGTCAGGCCCAGGTGAAGGGCGTTGCCGGTACCTGGAAGGATTTGACCGACAATGTGAACATGATGGCGGCGAACCTGACCGGTCAGGTCCGCAACATCGCCGAAGTCACCACCGCGGTCGCGAAGGGCGATTTGTCGAAGAAGATCACCGTCGATGTGAAGGGCGAAATCTTTGAGTTGAAGTCGACCATCAACACGATGGTGGACCAGCTGAACAGCTTCGCCTCCGAGGTGACTCGCGTGGCGCGCGAGGTGGGCTCTGAAGGCAAGCTGGGCGGTCAGGCGAAGGTGGAGGGCGTCGGCGGCACCTGGAAGGATCTGACCGACAATGTGAACATGATGGCGGCGAACCTGACGGGACAGGTGCGCGGCATCGCCAGCGTCGTCACCGCGGTCGCCGACGGCGACCTGAAGCGCAAGCTGGCGGTGGACGCCAAGGGCGAGATCGCGGCGCTGGCCAACACCATCAACGGGATGATCGACACGCTGGCGACCTTCGCCGATCAGGTCACCAACGTGGCGCGCGAGGTGGGCATCGAAGGCAAGCTGGGCGGTCAGGCCCGCGTGCCGGGTGCTGCCGGCCTGTGGAAGGACCTGACCGAGAACGTGAACCAGCTGGCCGCGAATCTGACCACCCAGGTCCGCGCCATCGCCGAGGTCGCCACCGCGGTGACCAAGGGCGACCTGACCCGCTCCATCACCGTGGAGGCGATGGGCGAGGTCGCGGCGCTGAAGGACAACATCAACGAGATGATCCGCAACCTTCGCGACACCACGCTGAAGAATGCGGAGCAGGATTGGCTCAAGACCAACCTCGCCAAGTTTACCCGTATGCTGCAGGGCGAACGCGATCTGGTCACCGTCTCCAACATGATCCTGTCGGAGATCGCGCCGCTGGTGAACGCCCAGCACGGCGTCTTCTATGTCGCCACCCGCGACCGCGACGAGCCGCTGCTGGAACTGGTCGCCAGCTACGCGTTGAAGGAGCGTAAGAACCTGTCCAACCGCTTCCACCTGAAGGAAGGCCTGGTCGGGCAGTGCGCCTACGAGAAGAAGCGCATCCTGCTGACCAACGTGCCGCGCGACTATGTCGCCATCAGTTCCGGCCTGGGCGAGGCGCCGCCCTTGAACATCATCGTCCTGCCGGTGCTGTTCGAGGATGACGTGAAGGCGGTGATCGAGCTGGCGAGCTTCGGCCGCTTCAGCGAGACGCACCAGAGCTTCCTGGAGCAGCTGACCGAGAGCATCGGCATCGTGCTGAACACGATCGCCGCCAACATGCGCACTGAGGGGCTGCTGAAGCAGTCGCAGCGCCTGACCACCGAGCTGCAGAGTCAGCAGGAGGAGCTGAAGACCACCAACGAGCGGCTGGAACAGCAGGCCGCCTCGCTGCGCAAGTCGGAAGAGCTGCTCAAGGCCCAGCAGGAAAAGCTGACCACCACCAACGAGGCGCTGGAGGAGAAGGCCGAGCAGCTGGAGAAGCAGAACATCGAGGTGGAGCGCAAGAACCGCGAGGTCGTGTTCGCCAAGGCGGCGCTGGAGGAGAAGGCCGAACAGCTTGCCCTGACCTCCAAATACAAGTCACAGTTCCTGGCCAACATGAGCCACGAGCTGCGCACGCCGCTGAACAGCCTGCTGATCCTGTCGAAACTGCTGGCCGACAACCCCGACACCAACCTGTCCGACCGTCAGGTGGAATTCGCCCGCACCATCCACTCCGCCGGCTCCGATCTGCTGGGCCTGATCAACGACATCCTTGATCTGTCGAAGATCGAATCCGGCACCGTGACGCTGGAGATCGGCGAGGTCGTGCTGGGCGACCTGCGCAACCATGTGGAACGCACCTTCTCGCAGCTGGCGCAGGAGAAGAAGCTGGACTTCGCCATCGAGATGGACGAGGCGCTGCCGGCCAGCATCCAGACCGACGAGAAGCGGCTGGCCCAGGTGCTGAACAACCTGCTGTCCAATGCCTTCAAGTTCACCGAAAGCGGCGGTATCACCTTCCGGGTCGCCCAGGCGACGGAAGGCTGGAGTGCCGCCCATCCGACGCTGGACGCCGCATCCTCGGTGCTGGCCTTTACCGTGATCGACACCGGCATCGGCATCCCCGAGGACAAGCAGCGCATCATCTTCGAGGCGTTCCAGCAGGCCGACGGCACCACCAGCCGCAAATATGGCGGCACCGGCCTCGGCCTGTCGATCAGCCGCGAGATCGCCCGTCTGCTGGGCGGCGAGATCCGCGTCGCCAGCACACCGGGCCGGGGCAGCGCCTTCACGCTGTTCGTCCCGCGCAGCTACGACATCGTTGCCGAACCGGTCACGCAGCTCGGCACGCCCGTCATCGCCGCGGCCAGTGCCGCCATGCCGCCGACCGCACTGCTGCCCAAGCGGACCGAGACGGCGACCCGCCCGGTGGTGGCCTCCGGCCCGCAGGAGGGGCTGGCGCTCCTGGACATGCAGCAGCCGTCCGGCGACGACCGCGAACGCCTGCGCCCCGGTGAGCCGGTGGTGCTGATCGTGGAGGACGACAACACCTTCGCCTCCATCCTGATCGATCTGGCGCGGGAGAAGGGCTTCCGCACCATCCTGTCCAGCGGAGGGTCTGCGGCGCTGCCGCTGGCGCGCAAATACCGGCCGGATGCCGTCCTGCTCGACATCGGGCTGCCGGACATGGATGGCTGGGCGCTGCTCGATCTGCTGAAGCGGGACCCGCAGACCCGGCACATCCCGGTCCACGTCATCTCCGCCAAGGACGAGCGGCGGCGCGGCCTGGCGATGGGCGCCTTCGACTATTCGGAAAAGCCGGTGGAGCGCGAGGCGATCTTTGACGCCCTGAACCGGGTCAAGAGCTTCCGCGAGCGCGACCACCGAAGGCTTCTGGTGGTGGAGAAGGACAGCCCGCAGCCGGGCGGCGTCGCCGCCCTGATCGGCAACGGCGATGTGGAGACGCACACCGTCACCTCGATCGAGGCCGCGATGGCGGCGCTGAGCGCCGACCACTTCGACTGCATGGTTCTGGATTTGTCGAGCCCGACCCTGCCCGGTCCGGTGACGGTGGATTTCGAGCTGATCGAATGGCTGCGCACCCGCGACACGCTCGCCTGGATGCCGGTGGTGATCTATGTCGCCGCCGACATCGCGGCGGAGGACGAGGCGCGGCTGCGCCGGCTGGCCGAGACCGTGGTTCTGAAGAGCGCCCGCTCGCCGGCCGGGCTGCTGGATGAAACCGCGCTGTTCCTGCACCGCGCCGTCGACCGGCTGCCCGACGAGAAGCGGCGCAGCATCCTGGATCTGCGCCAGCACGACCCGTCGCTGGCCGGCAAGCGGGTGCTGGTGATCGACGACGACATCCGCAACATTTTCTCGCTGGCCAGCGTGATGGAGGCCCACAAGATCGAGGTCCTGCATGCCGAGAGCGGGCGCGAAGGCATCGAGCGGCTGCGCGCCGACCCCGGCGTGGATGTGGTTCTGGTCGACATCATGATGCCGGAGATGGACGGCTATGAGACCATGCGCACGATCCGCAGCATCGACGAGTTCCGGGCGCTGCCGATGATCGCCGTCACCGCCAAGGCGATGAAGGGCGACCGCGACAAGTGCATCGAAGCCGGCGCGACCGACTACATCGCCAAGCCGGTGGACATTGACCATCTGCTGTCGCTGCTGCGGATCTGGACCGCCAAGAACAACCGGCAGCAACCGCGCGGCGGGGTGCAGGCATGACCCGGCGCAAGCTGCAGCCCGTTCGCGCGGTGCGGCGCGCGCCGTTCGTCCCGTCGGCCGCCAGCCCGGTGCCGGCGGCCCGCCGGTCGCGGCTGCTCGGCACCGCCAGCGCTCAGCCGACCGGCGGGGACGCCGTCCGTCATCCGATTCCGCCGGCGGCAACCACGGCGGAAGCGGCGCTGGCTGCTCCTGCGGCCGTTCCTCCCGCCACTGTGACGCCACCGCCGGCCACCGTTGCTGCGGGATGCGAAAGCGGAACCATGACCTCCGACTCACACCCGCAGCCCGACAAGGCGGACGTCGCTATCCTGATCGTCGACGACGACCCGCGGAACCTGTTCGCCGTGCGGGAGACGCTGGAGGATCTGGGGGCGCAGCTGGTGCTCGCCCGGTCGGGAGAGGAGGCGCTGAAGCATCTGCTGCGCCAGGACTTCGCCCTGATCCTGCTGGACGTGCACATGCCGGGGATGGACGGCTACGAGACGGCGGGGCTGATCCGTCTGCGCGAGAAGTCGCGCCATATCCCGATCATCTTCCTGACCGCCATCAACAAGGACGAGACGCACATCTTCCGCGGCTATGCCACCGGCGCCGTGGATTACATGTTCAAGCCGGTCGACCCGCAGATCCTGAAATGCAAGGTGTCGGTCTTCGTCGACCTCTACCGCAAGACGGAGGAAGTCAAGCGCGAGGTCGAGGCCAAGCAGCGCCTGCTGGACGAGAACGAGCGGGTGCGGCGCGAGATGCGGCAGGCCGAACAGGCGCTGCGCCGGTCGGAGGAGCGGCAGGCCCTGATCCTGGGCCAGCTTCCCATCGTGCTCTACACGGCCGACCTGACGCCGGGCATTCCGTTCCGCTACCTGTCCGACACGACTGAGACGGTGCTGGGCTGTCCCGCCGCCCGTTTCATCGAGGATCCGAATTTCTGGGAATCCGGGCTGCATCCGGACGACCGCAACCGCGTGATGCGCCAGTTGGCGTCGATCCACGATGCCGGGCTGACCACGGTGGAATATCGCTGGCGCGGACCGGACGGCGGCGAGCGTCATCTGCTGGACCAGGCGGTGGTCGTGCGCGACGAGGACGGCCGGCCGGCCGAACTGTTCGGCACCATCATGGACGTGACCGAGACGCGCCAGGCCCAGCAGCAGCTGGCCCATGCGCAGAAGATGGAGATGGTCGGCCAGCTGACCGGCGGCATCGCCCATGATTTCAACAACATGCTGATGGTGGTGATCGGCAGTCTGGAGCGGCTGGTCCCCGGCCTTGCCGACGATCCCAAGGCGGCGCGCCGGGCCGAGATGGCACTGCAGGCGGCGCTGCGCTGCTCCGACATGACGCGGCGGCTGCTGACCTTCGCCCGGCGGCAGCAGCTTCACCCGGAACCGGTGGATCTCGGCGACCTCGTCGCCGGCATGGGTGAACTGATGGAGCGCACGCTGGGCGGCGGTGTCGCCATCGCAATCGAGGCGCCGTCCGCCGATGCCGAGCCGCTGTGGATCGCCTCGGTCGACCGCTCCCAGGCGGAATCGGCCCTGCTGAACCTGGTCATCAACGCCCGCGATGCCATGCCAGGCGGCGGTACGCTGCGGATCAGCACGGCGAACACCCGGTTTGCGGAGCCGCAGACCGGAAACGGCATGTCGGTGGCGGCCGGCGACTATATCCTGCTGTCGGTGGCGGACAGCGGATGCGGCATGCCGCCAGACGTGCTGGAGCGCGCCTTCGAGCCCTTCTTCACCACCAAGGAGACAGGGAAGGGCACCGGTCTCGGCCTTGCCATGATCCATGGCTTCGTCAAGCAGTCGGGCGGTCTGATCGGCATCGACAGCAAGCCCGGCAGCGGCACCACCTTCCGTCTCTATCTGCCGCGGGCGGCGATGGACGCCGCCCATGGCGGGCCTACCGACGAGGAGGACGGCCATGAAGCCTTCGCCGGCCGTGGCGAGACCGTGCTCGTGGTCGATGACGATGCCGACGTGCGGTCGGTTGCGGTGCAGGCGGTTACGGCTCTGGGATACCGCGTGCTGGAGGCCGATGGCGCCGAGGCGGCGCTGACCCTGCTGGACCGCCAGCCGGTCGATCTTCTGTTCACCGACATCGTCATGCCCGGCGGTCTGAACGGCCGCGAACTGGCGCTGGAGGGCTTGCGCCGCCATCCCTCCTTGCGGGTGCTGTTCGCCTCGGGCTATGCCAACGGAACGTCTGCGCCGGAACCGGAGGCCGGCGCGCCTGCCGACGCCGGCGGCACCGCCGATCCCGGCGCCGTTTTGGGGGCTGTGATGAGCCGGGCGGAAACGCTGTCCAAGCCATACCGTGACGGCGATCTGGCCCGTGCCCTGCGGCGCGCGCTGGATCTGCAGACCCCTCTTGCCCCGGCGGAGGCCATCCGGGGGTGATGAGGGGAATCGAGGGCGGCGTTGCCCCACGCCGCCGGTTGTGCATATCAGGTCAGGTTCTGGTTCATGGTTTTGTCCGATGATGCGCTTACGCTGTTGCGAGGTTCGATCCGGTCTGTCTGGGCGTTGGAGCTTCTTCTTCTTCTGCGGCGGACTCCCGATCGGGACTGGTCGAATGGCGATCTGGTCAGAGAGTTGCGTGGCAGCGAGGTGGTGGTGCAGGAGGCGCTGGCCGGGTTCCTCGGCGCCGGCCTGCTGGTGGCGCAGACCGACGGCTGCCACCGTTACCGCCCGGCCTCCCCGCTTCTGGACCAGTGGGTGGAGGAGATCGAGCAGGCCTATGCCACCCGTCCGTCCGCCATCATCCGGGAGATCTTCGCGGCTCCCGGCAACAAGGTGCAGATCTTTGCCGATTCCTTCCGTTTCCGCCTCAACGATTGATCTCAGTGACTGAAATGACCGCGGACTACATAGTCGGGAATGCGTGCCGTCCTCTGCGGGGGGAGAGCGGGGTGGGAGCGGCGACATGGATGTCGTGAAATCAGCCGTCTATCTGCTGTGCTTTGCCACCAGCCTGCTGTGCATGGTGCTGCTGCTGCGCAGCTGGCTGCGCTCCCGCAGCCGGCTTCTGCTGTGGAGCACGCTGTGCTTCGTCGGGCTGGCGGTGAACAATCTGCTGCTGTTCATCGATGTCGTCGTTCTGCCGACGCAGGTAGACCTGCTGCCGCTGCGCCAGTCCTCCGCCATGGCAGGCGTCGGCGTGCTGCTGTACGGCTTCATCTGGGATGCCGAGTGATGCTGCCCACCACCTCCAGCTTCTTCACCGGCGTGCTTGCAGCGCTCTATGCGGTGGCCGGGCTGTTCTTCCTCGGTTTCTGGAAACGGACGAGGGACGCGCTGTTCGTCAGCTTCGCGCTCGCCTTCCTGCTGCTGGCGCTGAATCAGATCGTGCTGGCGCTTGGCGGGCTGGAACGCGAGGAGCAGAGCTGGGTCTATGTGCTGCGCTTGCTGGCCTTCCTGCTGATCATCGGCGCCATCGTCCGCAAGAACCTGGAGGGGCGGCGGCGCTGAACCGCTTCGGTGACGTCCGCCTTTTACTTGCGGCCGTCACCGAAGCGGCGGCAGTCCCATTCGTCGGTCCCGGCTTCGGCCCGCCCGCCATTGGAGGTGCGGTAGCGCGAATCGTCGCATTGGCCGTTGCCGGCATAGCGGCTGTAGCCGCCGCGACCCCGGCCCTCATAGCCGCTCGCATAGCCATTGCCGTAATAGCCGCTGTTGTCGTAGCCGCCGCGATGGCGCTGATGCCGACCGCGGTTGCGGTCGCCATCGTCGTCGTCACCGCCGGCGGTGGCGGCCAGCACGCCAAGCCCGACCACCGCGGCACCGATCAGCAGGGCGCCGGCCATGTCGTCGTTGCCGTTGCCGGCACAGCCCGGCAATGCCAGCGAGCCGGCCAGGCAGACGGCCATCAGGGTCCTGCCGCCGAAGAACCCGCGCCTTGCCGCCGCTTGTGTGGTCGTTGCCATCGCCGCCTCCCGAAACAGGGGTTCATTTAGACATGAACACATGAGCGGAGTTTTTCATCCGCTACCATTATAATTTCTTTTTAGAAATATTTGCGTGGCCCCGGTTCCGTTTGGCTGCTGCATACGGGAGGCCTACGGCGGGGCTTGGCCCGGCTGGCCGGAAGCCCTATGGTCGGCCAGCTGTCGCCAATATCGCCAGTTGTCGCCAATATCGGGAGTGCGTCGATGTTC
Source organism: Azospirillum sp. UENF 111221 (assembly GCF_058780625.1). Classification (NCBI taxonomy): domain Bacteria; kingdom Pseudomonadati; phylum Pseudomonadota; class Alphaproteobacteria; order Rhodospirillales; family Azospirillaceae; genus Azospirillum; species Azospirillum sp. UENF 111221. Next base: position 39,512 of record NZ_JBSNCH010000003.1, on the reverse strand, counting down.
ACCGCAAGGATCCTGCTGCTCGGCTCCGGGGAGCTGGGCAAGGAATTCGTCATTGCCGCCAAGCGGCTGGGCTGCGAGGTCATCGCCTGCGACAGCTACGCCAACGCGCCGGCGATGCAGGTCGCCGATCAGGCGGAGGTGTTCTCCATGCTGGACGCCGACGCCCTGCGCGCCGCCATCGCCAAGCACCGCCCGGATTACATCGTGCCGGAGGTCGAGGCGATCCGAACCGAGGTGCTGCACGAATTCGAGGATGCCGGCACCACGGTCGTGCCGTCGGCCCGCGCCGCGACGATGACGATGAATCGCGACCGCATTCGTGAGGTTGCGGCGACGGAACTCGGTCTGCGCACCTCGCGCTACCGCTATGCCGAGAGCCTGGAGGAGGTACGCGCCGGGGCGGAACACACCGGATTCCCCTGCGTCGTCAAGCCGGTGATGTCGTCCTCCGGTAAGGGGCAGAGCACGGTGCAGGGTTCCGCCGGGCTGGAGGCCGCCTGGGACTATGCGGTGGCGAACATGCGCGGCGACCGCCGCAAGGTGATCGTCGAGGAGTTCGTCCCCTTCGACTATGAGATCACGCTGCTGACCGTCCGCACCCGCGACGGCATCCTCTATTGCGAGCCGATCGGCCACAGGCAGGAGCGCGGTGACTATCAGGAATCCTGGCAGCCGGTCGCCATGCCGCAGGCGATGCTGGACGACGCCAAGGCGATGGCGGCGCGCGTCGTCGATAATCTCGGCGGCTACGGCATATTCGGCGTCGAATTCTTCGTCACCGCCAACGAGGTGATCTTCTCCGAACTGTCGCCGCGCCCGCATGACACCGGCATGGTTACGCTGCTGTCGCAGAACCTGTCGGAGTTCGAACTGCACGCCCGCGCCATCCTGGGCCTGCCGATCCCGAACATTCTGTGCCGTGCCCCGTCGGCCTCCGCCGTCATCCTGGCCGACCGCGAGGCGGAGAATTTCCGTATCGAGGGGCTGGCGGATGCGCTGCGCCTTGGGTCGGTCGAGCAGGAGGTCGACGTCCGCCTGTTCGGCAAGCCGACCACCCGCAAGAACCGCCGCATGGGTGTGGCGCTTGCAACCGGCACCGACACCGACGATGCACGGGCGCGGGCCAAGCAGGCGGCAGACAAGGTGACGATCCGGTATCTGTGAGCCGTTGAGTTCGATCCTGCGGGCGGGGATACCCCGCCTGCAGGAGCCGTGTCAGACAGTGGCGGCGAGCATGCCAGCCGAGGGATCCGACCCGAGCACCGGTGCGGCCCGGCCGGTTGTTGCCAGCGGGGTGGTGGATCGTCCTTCCCGGTAGCCGAAATTCACGTAATGGGCTGCCGCCGACGCTTCGCTGTTGCCAAACCGACGCTGAAGATCGGGATTCCGCGCCAGATAGGCAGCCGCGTTAAACGTCGTCGTCCGTCCTTCCAGCCGTCCCGTGGTGGCATAATGGAGGGCCGCTGCCGTTGTGCTGGATCCGAAGGCCTGGATCAGATCCGGGTTTGCCGCCAGATAACTCGTCGCATCGAAGGAGGTCTTTCGCCCCTCCAACCGACCGTTGGTGATGTAATGACGGGTCGCTGTGACAGTGTCCACCCCGAAGGCCGCGGCCAGATCCGCGTTGGCGGCCAGATAACCGGCGGCATCGAAGCTGGTCGCGCGGCTCTCAGTATAGCCGCTCCGAATGTAGTGAGTGAAGGCAGCGGCCTGATTGGTGCCGAAAACGGCGGCCAGATCCCGGTTTGCCGCCAGATACCCCAGGGCATCGAAACCAGCGGCACTCGAAGTCGGCACCATCCCGTCGTAATATCTGACGTATTCGACATTCATCAGAACGTCGCTGCCATTGCTGCGATCAAGAATGGCAACCTGCCCATTGAAGGCGATCAGCCTCGCGGTGCTCGTATATTGGAGATTGATGACGGTGTCGATACCTTCTCCGCCATCGATGGTATCGAAACCAGGGCTGGTATAGATCTGATCGTCACCTCCACCACCGCTGATGTAATCGTTTCCCGCGTATCCCTGTAAATAGTCCGTCTGGGATGAGCCAAATATTTGGTCGTCACCTGACAGCATCGACGGGACTGTCAATACATTAGAAAAATCATATGCGTTTGAAAAGCTCAGATTTGCATTGCTGATCGACAGCAGGATATTTCCACTGGGCTGCGTCGCTGTGAGGGACGTAATTCTTCCTGATATGTTATTTCCGGTTATATTGATATTGCCATTTACTGTAGCGTCCATCACGGTCGCGCCGTTTTTTGTAAATCGGGCAACGATCTGCGATGGAGTTATTGAATACAGAAAAGAGTTGTCATAATCGATACCGGTACCACTTCCGCCATCCCATAAATGCAAGGGTACGTTTCCAACGACGATGCTCATATCAATCTCTCTTTCTATTTTCTGATTCCATCGCGCGGTCGGCATTCACTTCCGTATTCCGCGAGAAAACAGCCCAAGTCGCATCCAGAGGAAAGCTGCCCTTATTTCCAGTCATCGTGCAGAAAGAGGATTTTGTAACCTGAATGCACCTTTAAGTATATGCAGGAATCTCTCAAAAAGTCTAGAGTTGAGCCCATCGGCTTCTGGGCATATGCAGTGATGTGTGGAGGACTCGCCTCACGCTACCTCCCCAGCAACCTGTCCACCCGCCGCAGCGCCGGGAACATCGCCGCCCACAGTCCGGCGAGCCCGATCGCGCCGACGCCGCCCAGCACCACCGCCGGAACCGCACCAACCAGCGCCGCGACGCTCCCGGATTCGAACTCGCCCAACTGGTTGGACGCGCCGATGAACAGCGAGGTGACGGCGCCGACCCGGCCGCGCATCTCGTCGGGGGCGGACAGTTGGACCAGCGTCTGGCGCACGAACATGCTGACCTGATCGGTGGCGCCGACCGCCAGCAGGGCGATGAAGGACAGAACCGGATCGGCCGACAGACCGAAGGCGACGGTGGCGACGCCGAAGCCGGCCACCGCGATCAGCATCCAGCGCCCTGCATGGCGCTTCACGCCCCAGCGGGTGATGACCATCGCCATGGCAAGCGCTCCCAATGCCGGGGCGGAGCGCAGCAGGCCGAGCCCCCACGGCCCGACATGCAGCACATCGCGCGCATAGATCGGCAGCAGCGCCGTCGCCCCGCCCAGCAGAACCGCGAACAGGTCAAGCGAGATGGCGCCCAGAATTTCCGGCCGGCTGCGGATGAAGGCGGCGCCGGCCAGCATGCTGGTCAGGCTCATGGCGCGCTTGGTCATGGTGACGGGGCGCGGCCGGCAGGCGGCGATCAGCAGGACCGACAGCGCCAGCATCGCCGTGCTGACGCCATAGACCGCCGCCGGACCGGCGATGTAGAGCAGGCCGCCCAGCGCCGGTCCGGAGATCTGCGCCACCTGGACGCCCGACGACTGCCAAGCGACGGCGTTCGGCAAATCCTCCACCGGAACGGTCGCGGACAGGATCGCCTGGTTGGCCGGACCCTCGAAGGATTTGGCGAGGCCGATCAGCGCCACCACGGCAAAGATGGCGTGGGGCGACAGGGCGCCCGCCATGGTCAGCAGGAACAGGGCGGCGACAGCGATCATCTCGACCGACAGGGCGCCAAACAGGACCGTCTTGCGGTCGTTGTTGTCGACCACATGGCCGGCCACCAGAACCAGCGCCAGCGAGGGCAGGAACTGGAACAGCCCGACCAGCCCGAGATCGAGCGGGTCGCCGGTCATGGCATAGACCTGCCAGCCGACCGCCACCACCTGCATCTGGATCGCAAGCATCGAACAGACCCGCGCGCTCCAGAACAGGGCGAAGGCACGATGACGGAAGGCCGACCGGAAACTATCCCCGGCCGCAGGGGCGCTGGTCATTCAAACTGGCTCCAGAAGTGTGGCGAGCCCCAGCCCGCCGCCGATGCCGAGCGTGGCGAGGCCCCGGCGGGGCGCACGGCCCGCAGCCGGGAACAGCATTTCGCTGAACAGGCGCGTCACCAGGATCGCCCCGGATGCGCCATAAGGATGGCCGAGCGCCAGGGCGCCGCCGCCGACCGAAACGCGCGATTGGTCGATGCCAAGCGCATCGAGGCTCGCCAGCACCTGGGCGGCGAAGGCTTCATTGAATTCGACGAGGTCGATATCGGCGATTGTTAGGCCGGGGTTGCGGGCCAGCAGCCTGGTCACCGCCGGAATAGGGCCGGTGCCGAGGAGCTTCGGATCCACCCCCGCCGCGGTGCTGTCGACCACCGCCAACCCAAGGGTGAGGCCGAGCGTGCGGAACTTCCGCTCCGACACCACCGCCACCACGGCGGCACCGTCATTGACCGGGCAAGCGTTGCCTGCCGTGACCGTGCCGTCGGGCCGGAGGATCGGGCGCAGCGCCGCCAGCTTTTCAAGGCTGGTCTCGGCCCGCGGGCATTCATCGAGGGCGACGACGCGGCCGTCGCGGAGGTGCAGCGGAACGATCTCGCGGTCGAAGCGCCCGGCGGCCTGCGCAGCCAAGGCCTTGCGGTGGCTGTCCAGCGCGTAGCGGTCCTGGCGGGTGCGGTCGATGCCGTGGACAGTGGCGACAGTCTCCGCCGCCTCGATCATCGACGGGTCGCCGACCTCGTCGGGGGCGAAGCGGGCGCGGTCGTAGAAGCTGGGGCTGCGGTAGAGGCTGGAGGGTTTGGCGATGCGCCAGGGGGCGGTGCTGGTGCTCTCTACCCCGCCGGCCAGGACGACGTCGCAGGCCCCGGACTGTACCAGCCGGGCGGCGAGATTGACCGCCTCCAGCCCCGATCCGCATTGCCGGTCCACCGTGACGCCGGGCACCGACACCGGCAGCCCGGCCGCCAGAGCCGACAGCCGTGCGACATTGCCGCCGGGACCGACCGCATTGCCCAGCAGAACCTCATCCACCTCCGTGGGGTCCAGTGTAGCGTCGGCCAGCACGGCGCGGATGACCGGGGCGGCGAGATCCTCGACGGGAAGCTCGCGCAAGCTGCCGCCGATGCGGCCGACCGGGGTCCGCCGGGCGGCGACGATGATGGGGCGGCTGGTCACGCCACCACCTCCAGCCCGCCGTCCGGTCCGCCGAGCTTCGCCCGCTCGCGCACATCGGCGCGGGCGATCTTGCCGCTGCCGGTCAGGGGCATGTCTGACGCGGCGAAGACCAGCCGCGGCGCCTTGTAGCCCTCCAGCCGGTCCTGGCACCAGCCGCGCAGGTCGGCGAGCGAGGCGCGCGCGCTCCCGCGCCACCACACCACAGCGGACAGGGCATCGCCCCAATAGGGGTCGGGCAGACCGAACACCACCGCCTCCGCCACCGCGGGATGGGCGCGCAGGACCGCTTCGACCTCCGCCGGGTAGACGTTCAGGCCGCCGGTGATGACCATGTCGCCGGCCCGCCCGACCAGCCGCAGCCAGCCTTCGCCGTCGATCCAGCCGTAATCGCCGACCGTGCCCCAGCCGTCCCGCTCGCGGTAGCCGGCACCGTCGGTGACGCCGAGATAGCCGTCGCTCAGCATGAGGCTGCGCACCCAGACGGTGCCGGGCCGGCCGCGCTGCACCGGAAGGCCGTCATCGTCGCGCAGGCTCAGCTCAACCCCGTGGAAGGGGCGGCCGACGCTGTCGGCGGGGGCACCTTCGCGGGACGAGCGCAGGCTGACGAAGCTCAGCTCGGACGCGCCGTAATATTCCAGCACGGCGGCGTCGGGGCAGAGGGCGGCCAGCCGGTCATGCACTGCGGGCGCCAGCTTGGCGCCGGAACAGACCACCCGGCGAAGGGCAGGGAAGCGTCGGTCGTCGCGCTCGGCCGCGTCGAGGATGCCGACCAGCATCGTCGGCACCAGCACCAGCGTGGTGACGCCGCACTCCGCCAACTGCGCCGCCGCGTCGGTTCCGTCGAATTTCGGCTGCACCCGCACCGTGGCGCCGGCCGACAGCCCTTCCACCGCGCCATAGAGGCCCAGGCCATGGACCAGCGGACCCGGCACGAGAACGACGTCCTCGGCGCCGATGCCGAACTCCACCCGGCTCGCCTCCAGCGTCGCCAGCCAGGAGCCCTGGTTGCGGATGAAGGCCTTGGGCCGGCCGGTGGTGCCGGAGGTGAAGCCGACCAGGAATGGCGTCTTCGGATCGATGGCGGGGATGGTCCAGCCCGCCGGCTGCGCCGCGATCCAGCCGGCGGCGGTCTCGGTCGTCAGATGCAGATCGGGGCGGAAGGTCTCGATGGCCGCGGCGGTCTGCGCGGCGCTCCATTTCGGGTCGAGCAGACCGACGATGCCGCCGGCCGCGACGATGCCGAAGAACAGCGCCAGCAGTTCCGGCCGGTTGCCCAGGCTGAGCGCCACGCGCGGCGGCGCTCCATCCCGGCGCAGGGCAGCCACACCGGCACCGGTCCGCCGCACCTGCTCCAGCAGTGCGCCGTAGGACAGCGTTTCGTCACCGAAGATCAGGGCCGGATGGTCAGGCGTCCGTTCGGTGGCCAGCACGAAGGGGCGGACGAGGCTGTCCGCCCCCAGATAGCCGCCGGTCGCCAATGGCTGCTCCGGAATCATTTTCTCAGGCATGGATGGGCAGGATGCCGGCGCGGCGGACGCCCGAGGCGGCGACAGCGGCGATCCCGGCCTTGATCAGGTCGCCCGGCACGAAGGCCAGCGAGCCGAACACGGCCTTGTCGATCGGCAGACCGGCGACCAGCCACAGCCAGGGAATGCCGCCGGCATAGACGACCAGGATGCCGCCGAGTACGCTGACTGCGAACAGGCGGATCGGGTTGGCGGTGGTGGCGAAACGCTCCGCCAGCCAGCCGGTGACGAAGGCGCCGACCGGCCAGGACAGCACGAAGCCGCCGGTCGGCCCCAGCAGGACGCCGATGCCGCCGCGACCTCCCGCCAGCAGCGGCAGGCCGGCCGCGACCAGAAGCACGAACAGCAATGCCGCGATGCCGCCGCGCTTGGCGCCCAGGATGGTGCCGGCCAGCATGACGCCCAGCGTCTGCGCGGTGACCGGCACCGGCAGGAAGCCGAGCGGAATCGGCGGGGCCATGCCGAGCCCGCCCAGCAGGGCGGCGAACAGGGCGCAGAGGACGAGGTCGCGGGTGGACAACATGGCGGACGCTTCCTTCGGCTGGTGACGTTATCGTTGAGTATTGTTTTTGGTTTTGCTGTCGTTCGTCCCAGCATCGGCCGGGTCGTAACCGCGCGCTTCCAGTGCGGCGGTCAGATCATCGGCCATGGTGAGGATCTTGACCAGCAGCGGAACGAACAGGGCGGCTATGTTGCGCTCCACGCCGCGGGCACGCTGGGCCATTCGCACCTCGCGCACCTGTTCGCCCAGCAGCGGGATGAAGCGGATGGTCAGGGCCAGCATCAGCGCCATCTTCGCCGGGTTGACCCCGACCGGACGCAGCAGGCCGAACAGCCGCTCGAACAGATCGACCATGTCCATGACGCGGGTGGTCAGCGTGACCAGGGTCGCCAGCAGGATCAGGGCGGCGAAACGGGCGACGGCGACCGCCGTCTCCTCCCAGCCGCCGCCGGCCAGCAGCGCCTGGAAACCGAACAGCAGGGTCAGCATCAGCACCGGCGCCCGCAGCTCCGACAAGACTCGTCCGGCCGGCAGCTTTGCCGCCACCAGAACCGCGGCGCCGATCAGTCCGGCGGCCAGCGCCCCCCAGCCACCAGGCATGGCCAGCACCAGGATGGTCACCAGCAGCAGGCCGCCGAGCTTCGCCCCTGCCGGCAGGCGGTGAACGACCGACTCCCGATGCAGGTAGAGGCCCAGCATCAGCCGAGCCGCTCGATGTAGGCCGGCACGGTTTCCGCCGGCGGGCCGTCGGCGACGATGCGGCCATCCTCCAGCACCAGCGCCCGGTCGAAATCCTTGACCATGTCGAGGTCGTGAGTGACGACGATCACCGTCTGCGGCAGGCCGCGCAGCAGGTCGATCACCTTGCGGCGGTTGCGCAGGTCGAGCAGCGTGGTCGGTTCGTCGAAGATCACGTAGGCCGGCTCCAGAACCAGCACCCCGGCAATGGCGAGCAGCTGTTTCTCGCCGCCGCTCATCTGGTGGGCGGGCTGGTGCCGGTAGCGGTCGAGGTTGTAGCGTTCCAGCGCCCCGGCAACGCGGCGGGCGATCTCGTCCTTCGGCAGCTTGCGCGCCTTCAACCCGAAGGCGAGGTCCTCCTCCACCGTCGGGTAGACGATCTGTGTATCGGGATTCTGGAAGACAAAGCCGACCCGCTGCCGCACGGCCCGGCCGTCGCTGCGGGTATCCAGACCATCGACCGTGACGGTGCCGGCGGCCGGCACGATCAGCCCGTTCAGCAGGCGAGCCAGCGTGCTCTTCCCCGAGCCGTTGCCGCCGAGAATGGCGATGCGCCGCTCGGCCAGCCGCAGCGACAGGTCGTGCAGGACGGGGCGGTCGCCATAGGCGTGGGTGACGGACCGGAGTTCGATCATCGACGGAGCCAGGGCCTTCGCGGTGCAGTTCTGTTGCGTGTGCGAAAGGTTCTTAGCCGGTTTGTGGGCGGCGTTCCAGGGAAGAGCGTGGCCGTGGCGGCTTCGATTGGATTCCCATCCATGGTCGACTGCGCGCTCGCCCTATTCTGCCGCCTCGTTGTCCGCTGTGATCGGCTCTTCGAGCGGTACGGTCAATCGGCGTCGCTTCAAACCGACTTCTGGACTGATTGTACTTGGACGCCGCATCGCGGATCAGAAGGTGGGAGCGGCTTTGCTCTGGCGTTTGTAGTTTCCAGTTCCGTTGACATTGAACCCCATCCCACAAATGCCATCCTGCCTCACGTTGACGGCGCTTTCGGTAAAGGTGAATTCAATTTTACAGTCTCCATAGTCGCTTTCATCATTCGATGCGAATATCGCATGATTTCCGTTGAGAATTGCTACTCCCTCAACTTCGCCCGTGTTCATTTTGTACATGGCGCTCAGGCTGAATTTGATGGTGCTGACGGATTCTTGAGCGACAAGAAGCTCTCCGCCGGCGGCTTTATAGGTGCCGGAAACAGTTGCTGCCGCAGGGGTGGCGTGCTGCGGGGCGCTCAAGGCTGCCAACCGCGTTTGATAAGCCGATGCAAGACAAGTCACATCCGTGCAACGGTTTCGCTGCGCGATCCAGTTCTTCTGCTCGGTCTTGAGATCCGCCGGAGCGGTGCTGTTCTGAAGTGCAGCCTTGTAGGCGCGGCCAAGCTCGCTGTCGAGATTTGACAACCGTTCGTCGGAGCAAACCGCCTTTTCCACAGGTGTGCCGGCTTTACCGCAGTCGAAGCTTGCCGCGAAGCTGCTGCCGCCGCCAATTGCAGTCAGGGCAGCGGTCAGTATTAGAACCCGCATATCGACCTCATTGAGTCACGAGCATGCATGCTCACGCAACCGTTACAGAAGCGGAGAAGGCTGTGGCTCAGATCAACTATAGATACATGTGCGGTGGCAAGCGCATTCATCTGCTTGCCGCAAGGGAATTGCCGCATTCCGGACGTATGGCCGCCGGCTCTGGTTCAGAGATGATCTGCAACCGGGCGAGCCAGCCATCGGCGACGATCTGGCGAAATGGATCGCCAGCCCGCTGGCTGGTCAGCGTCCCGCATGTTGCAAAAATCAGAAGCTGTTCCGCTCATGATAGGTCTGAAGGAACTGCTGCACCCGCGGTTCGGTGGACTCGTGGAAAACCTCGCGCGGAGTGCCGAAGGCGGCGATCCGGCCGCGGTCGAGGAAGGCCACCTTATCGGCGACGTTGGCGGCGAAGCCCATCTCGTGGGTCACCACCACCATGGTCATGCCGTCGGCCGCCAGATCGCGCATCACCTGCAATACCTCGCCCACCAGTTCCGGGTCGAGTGCCGAGGTCGGCTCGTCGAACAGCATCAGGTGGGGTTCCATCGCGATGACGCGGGCGATGGCGACGCGCTGCTGCTGGCCGCCGGAGAGGCGGGCGGGGTAGCTGTCGGCCTTGGCGGCGAGACCCACCCGGTCCAGCATGCGGCGGGCATGGGCGGATGCTGCGGCCTTGTCCATGCCGCGGACCTGCACCAGGGCTTCGGCCACATTCTCCAGCGCGGTCATGTGGGGCCAAAGGTTGAACTGCTGGAACACCATGCCGACGTTGCGGCGCAGATCGCGCAGGTCGCGGTTGGACAGGCGGCGGCGCGGCGTGTCCTCGCTGTAGCCGACCAGCTTGCCTTCGATGCGGATCTCGCCGCGGTCGTAGACCTCCAGGAAGTTGATGCAGCGCAGGAGCGTACTCTTGCCCGATCCGCTGGGACCGATCAGGCAGACGACCTCCGACTTGTTGACGGTCAGGTCGATGTCGCGCAGCACCTCGTTGGTGCCGAAACTCTTGCCGACGCCGCGGATGGAGACCATCGGCGTGGTCTCGCCCTGGGCCATGCTGCGCGACGGGGTGGCGGTTTGGGAAACGGCAGTCATCACGCCCTCGCGGTTGCAGTCTCGGACGAAGACCCTTGCGGCGAGGCGTGGGTCAGGAAACGGGTGACGCGCGCCTCCAGCCGGCGGCCCAGGCGCGACACCACCTCAACCAGCAGCCAGTAGAACAGCGCCATCCCGAGGATGGTCTCGAAGGTGGCGAAGGTCTCCGCCGCCATCGTCTGCATCTCGTACATCAGTTCCGGCACGGTGATGATGGACAGCACCACCGTCTCCTTGGTCAGGATCGCCATCATGTTGACGATGGCCGGGATGGTCGACACCAGCATCGCCGGCACGATCACCCGTCGCAGGATGGCGCCATAGGACATGCCGAGGCTGAGCGCCGCCTCCACCTGCCCCTTCGGCACCGCCTGATAGCCGGCGCGGAAGATCTCGGCGAAATAGGCGCTGCCGTAGATGCCGAGGCCGAGGATGCCGGCGGTCGTCGCCTCCAGCCGCAGTCCGATGGACGGGCCGCCGCTGTAGAGCAGGAACAGCTGGATCAGGAAGGGCGTGCCGCGGATCACCTCGATATAGACGCGGATGACCCAGCGCAGCGGCTTCACCGGCAATTGCCGCAGCAGCATGAGCGCGAAGCCCAGCACCATGCCGATGAGGCAGCCGGCGCCCCAGCACAGGATGGTGATGCCGAAGCCGCGCAGCAGCGCCGGGCCGTACTGGACGAGAAGGGAAAGGTCCAACATCGGATCAGGCCTGTTGAAGGCGGCGTTCGACCAGCGTGCCGAACAGGGCCAGCGCGCCGTTGATCGCCAGATAGATGATGCCGGCCGCCAGATAAATCTCGAGCGGGCGGTAGTTGCTGGCCGAGATGGTCTGGCTGGTCCGCGTCAGCTCCGCCACCCCGACGACGGAGATCAGCGAGGATGCCTTCAGCAGCAGGATCAGCTCGTTGACCAGTGCGGGGACCGAGATGCGGAAAGCCTGCGGCAGCAGGATGCGCGTCCAGATCGACGATCCGGGAAAGCCCAGCGCCAGCGCCGCTTCCGACTGGCCGTGCGGGACGGCGTTCAGCGCGCCGCGGTAGATCTCCGACACATAGGCGCCGGACGCGAGGCCGAGTGCGGCGATGGAGGCGACCAGCGGCGGCACGTCGATGCCGATCAGCGGCAGCATGTAGTAGATCAGCAGAAGCTGGATCAGCAGCGGAACGCCGCGGAAGAAGCTGACATAGACACCGCCGGCAATGTCGGCCGCCCGGCCGCCGGACTGGCGCGCGACGCAGACGACAACGCCGATCACCTGCCCCAGCAGCACGCCGAGCAGAGAGACCCAGATGGTCGTGACGGCCGCTCCCAGCAGATAGGGAAAGGCGTCGATGATGACGCTGAACTTCATCGTGTGGGCCTTCGTCGGCGGTGCCGGAGCCTGTTTCCCTCTCCCCGCCTCCGGCGGAGCCTTGGAGCCGCCAGTCGTGGTGGCGGGAGAGAGGGAATAGGCAGGTTTGCCTTAGAGCTGCGGTTCCGGAACGGTGGTCGGCAGCTCCTGCGAGACGCCGAACCACTTCTTCTGGATGGCGGCCATGCGGCCGTCCTTCTGGATCTTGACCAGGGCGGCGTTGACCGCCTCGATCAGGCTCTTGTCGTCGTCGCTGGGACGGCCGACCCAGGAGAAGTAGGAGGGCTTGCCGAAGGGCGGCAGGACGACGGCGAAGGTCTCCTTGCGCTGGGCGGCGGCGAAGTTCAGGTTCGGCAGCGAGTTGACCGAGGCGTCGACGCGGCCGGCGGCCAGATCGGCGTAGGACTGGTTGCTGTCGACATATTCACGAACGTCCGGCGGGGTCGGCAGCGTCTGGCCGAACTCCTTCACCTGGGCCAGCTGCGAGGTGCCCTTGCCGCCGCCGACCTTCTTGCCGGCGATGTCTTCCGGCTTGTTGATGGTCTTGTCGTCGGCGCGCTTCATCAGGGCAGCGGTCGCTTCCGAAATCGGAACGGTGAAGGAATAGCGCTTCATGCGCTCCTTCGTGATGGTGACCGGGGCGATGACCAGATCGAACTTCTTGGCTTCCAGACCCGGCAGCACGCTGGTCCAGGGCAGGTCCATGTACTTGGCCTTGACGCCCAGCTCCTTCGCCACCTCGTCGAACAGGTCCTTGTCGACGCCCTTGTACTCGTTGTTCTCAAGGAAATCGAAGGGCGGGAACTGCATCTCGGTGGCGACGGTGAAGACGCCCGCCTTCTTCACGTCGGCCAGCGTGTCGGCCATCGCCGTCCCGGCGGCGGCACCGGTGACCAGCAGGGTGGCGCCCAGCAGTGCCGTCTTGAACATCGTCCGAACCATAGCCTTGCTCTCCATCATGAAGTCACCCCTGTTGCGGCCGGCGCCTGTCACCGGTCCTTTTGTGTTTACAAATTCAACTCGGTCGCGCTGTCGGTGATCGACGATCCGCTGAGGCTGAAGCGGTCTCCGACCGAGAGAAAGTGAACCAGCGTCACCGGCCTGCTGAGATGCATGGTCTGCCGCCGGATCGACAGGCAGGCCGCACCGGCTTCCACCCCCAGCAAGGCCGCCATCTCCGCCGTCGCGTTGACCGCGCGCACGGTGTGGTCGGCCGATGACCAGGGAACCCGGTCGACCAGCCATCGGCTGGGTGCCACGACATCGAAGGATTCGTCAACCACCTCCGGCACGACGTCGAGATTGACCAGCCGGCGTTCGTGCTGGATCGGCGTACCGTCGCTGAAATGCAGGCATTCCAGCGTCAGGATCGGCGTTCCGTCGGGCAGGTCGGGCCAGCGGATGCCCTCGCCGTTGCGAAAAATCTTGCGGTCGCGGATGCGGAATTCGTAGACACGCCCATCCCGCGCCACCACGTCGCCGATGTCCTCGATGGGCAGGGCGAATCGGTCGCGGCGGCTGGTGGCGACGAAGGTTCCGGCACGGCGGCGGCGGACCAGGAAGCCCTCCCGCGCCAGCAGGGCAATGGCCTTGTGTACGGTCTGGCGGGAAACGCCGTAGAGGCTGGACAATTCAGCCTCGTTGGGAAGGCGCTGGCCCGCCTGCCAGCGTCCCCGCAGGATCTGCCCGGCGACCGCGCGCTTGATCTGGTCGAACAGGGGGCCGCGGCCGTCGAGGGTGCTGTCAGGCGTCAGGCCGGCTTGCAACGGATGGTCCGGCGGGGACGCCGGTCCGTTACCGCGGTTCTGTCCGGTCAGGCCTTGCCGTGCCAACCCCTGCACCCCGCTCTCCGCGCCGCGTTGCGATGTGACGTTTCGGCGATAATGTATGTACATAATCTTTCGGTCAATCGTGAATTCCCGAACGTGACACAACCCATGTTGCAATGCGGCGGAATTCCGCCTATCCGCTTCGCAGGGGCTTGCGCCAACGCTAATAAAAGCCAATTGGAGGGCGGGTTTCGTCGGCTGGAAGGTTTGCGTGCGTGCATGTCGGTTGGAACGGGCAAGGAAGGGTTGAGGGTGCCGGCGGCGGAGAGTCGTGACGATCTCGTCGCCTGTCCCGACTGCGGCCGCCTGCACCGCGTCCGCCTGCCGACGCCGGGGCGCCGGGCCGAATGCACGCGCTGCGGCGCGGTGCTGTTCCGGAATGGGCGCGGCGGCGTCCGTCACGCGCTGCCCATGGCGGTCGCCAGCGCCCTGATGCTGATGCTCATCGCCGCCAACCCGCTGATGGGCGTGAACATCCAGGGCAACGACCGCACAAGCCTTGTCACCACCGGGGTCGAGATCCTGGCCGACCAGGGCATGTGGCCGCTGTCGCTGCTGGTCGGTGTGCTGGTGTTGGCCGCCCCCTTCGCCCGCATCATGGCGGTGATCGCCGTGCTGCAGCGGCTGCATGACGGTCGCCCTCCCGCCCACGTGCGGGAGACGGCGCGGCTGTTCGCCTGGGCCGAGAAGCTGCGGCCCTGGGCGATGCTGGACGTCTTCCTGCTCGGGCTGCTGGTCGGCTATTCGCGGCTGAAGGGCTTCGCCAACGCGGAGTTCCTGGCCGGCGGGCTGGCGCTGGGCGGTTTCGTGCTGGCCGGCACGCTGATGGACCTGGCGCTCGACAGCCGCCGGGTTTGGCAGGCAATCGACCATGTACCGCCCGGCGATGCGCCGGCGCCCAGGCGCTGGGTCGCCTGCACCGTCTGCCAGCGGGTCCATGGCTGCGACCATGGGCCGGCACCGGACCGCTGCACCCGCTGCCACAGCCGCCTGCACCCGCGTGAGCCGAACAGCCTGGAGCGGACCGCGGCGCTGGTGTCCGCCGGCGCCGTGCTCTACATCCCGGCCAACCTGCTGCCGGTGATGACCGTCGTCAATTTCGGCCAAGGGGCCCCCAGCACGATCCTCAGTGGCGTGCATGAGCTGGCGGAGGCCGGGCTGTGGCCGCTGGCCCTGCTGGTCTTCGTTGCCAGCGTCGCCGTGCCGGTGCTGAAGCTGGCGGGGCTCGGCTGGTTCCTCCTGGCCGCGTGGCGGCGTTCGGCCGCCAGGCTGCACGCCCGGACGCGGCTGTACCGCATCATCGACGCCATCGGGCGCTGGTCCAACATCGACGTGTTCATGATCGCCATCCTCACGGCACTGGTGCAGTTCGGCGCCGTCGCCTCCGTCCGCGCCGATCCCGGCGCCATCGCCTTCGCCGGCGTGGTCGTGCTGACCATGATCGCAAGCCACATCTTCGACCCGCGGGTGATGTGGGACCGCGCGGAAGAGGGAGCGCCCGATGCGGCGCAGAACGAACAGGCTGGAATGACGCGGCATGGCTGACGAGATCCGAGACAACGACCGGCCGGCCTCCCATTCGCCGGAAAGCCACCCGTCTGGCGGCCATCCGCCTGCCGATCATCCGCCCGAGGTCGCGACACCGCCGCGCCGGCGGCTGTCGCCCCTGTGGCTGCTGCCGCTGGTGGCGGCGCTGATCGCCGGCTGGCTCGGCTGGCGCTGGTTCGAGGAGCGCGGGCCGCAGATCGTCATCACCTTCCAGTCCGGCGACGGGCTGGAGGCCGGGCGGACCCGCATCAAGCACAAGAACGTCGATCTGGGCGTGATCGAATCGGTGCGGCTGTCCGATGACCTGTCCCAGGTGATCGCCACGGCGCGGATGGACCGCGCCGCCGCCCGCCACCTGAAGGACGGCACCCGCTTCTGGGTGGTGGCGCCGCGCCTCGGCCTCGGCGGTGTGTCGGGGCTCAGCACCGTGGTGTCCGGCACCTATGTGGAAATGGAGCCCGGCGGCGGCGATGACCGGCGGGAGTTCGACGCGCTGGACGAGCCGCCGGTGGTCCGCGCCGACGTGCCGGGCCGCAGCTTCAACCTGAAGACCGAGCAGCTGGGGTCGCTGGCCCAGGGGTCTCCCGTCTATTTCCGCGGTGTCCAGGTGGGCGAGGTGATGGGCTACAACCTGTCGCCGCAGGACCGCAGCGTGTCGGTGGCGATCTTTGTCCGTGCGCCCTATGAGGGGCTGGTGCATGAGGGAAGCCGCTTCTGGCGGTCGTCGGGCATCCAGTTCTCAGCCGGGGCCGACGGCATCAAGTTTCAGACGGAATCGCTGAAGTCGCTGGCGCTGGGCGGCGTGGTGCTGGAAACCCCGGCGGATCCCGAGGCCGGAGCCCAGGCGCTGGATTGGGCCAGCTTCACGCTTTACGAGGATCAGGCGTCCGCCGCCGCCGCCCGCGACCGGCTGCGTGTGCGCTATCGACTGGAGTTCCCCGGTTCGGTCCAGGGACTGCAGGCCGGCGCCCCGGTGCTGATGCGCGGGCTGACGGTGGGCCATGTCGCCGCCGTACGGCTGGTGTATGACGAGGCCAAGGAGGAACTGCACATCCCCGTCGACATCGATTTTGAACCCGATCTGGTCGCTCGCACCTATGCGGTGATCGACGGCAAGCCGATGGACGAGGCGGCGGTGCGCAAGCTGGTCGCCATGCAGGTGGAGAAGGGTCTGCGGGCCCGGTTGGCCTCGGGCAACCTGATCACCGGGCAGAAGCTGGTCTCCTTCGACTACGCTCCCGGCCTGCCGCCCTCGCCGGGATCGGAGCGGTCGGAGCTGCCGACGGTGGCCTCCAGCGACCTCGATGCGATCATGGCCTCGGCCGGGGTGGTGATGGAGAAGGTTTCCGCACTGCCGCTGGACGGGCTGATCGCCGACCTGCGCGGCACCTTGCAGTCGGTTGGCGGCCTCGCTGGTTCGCCGGACCTCGCGCGGTCGCTGGCCGCACTCGCCAAGGCGCTGGGTAGCGCCGATGCGCTGATGCGCGACACCAACCGGCAACTGCCGCAACTGCTGACGAGCCTACGAGGGGTGGCGACCGCGGCGGAAGGTACACTGAAGAATGCCAGCGGGCTGCTGGGCGGTGGGAGTGGACAGGCCGACCTGCCGGGCGTGATGCGGCAGTTGAACGACGCCGCGCGGTCCTTCCGCGTGCTGGCAGACTATCTGGAACGCCATCCGGAAGCGCTGCTGCAAGGCAAGAAATAATGGGATGGGGAGCAGAGGGGATGAAGGTGATGTGCGGATTCCGGAATGCTGCGCTGGCGCTGCCGCTTTTCGTGCTGGCAGCCTGCCAGTCGACGCCGGACAGCCGGCTCTACACGCTGGCGGTGATCCCGCCGGCCGGTACGGCGCAGCCGGCAGCGACAATGCCCCGGACCCTGGCCTTGGGCTCGCTCGACCTGCCGATGCTGATCGACCGGCCGCAGATCGTCCGCCGCATCGACGGCAACCGGGTGGAGGCTCTGGAGTATGACCGCTGGGCGGAGCCGCTGGCCGACGGCCTGCGCTCCACCCTCGCCGGCGACCTTGCGGCTCGGCTGCCGGGCACGACGATGCTTCCGGTGGCCGGCAGTACGGTGGCAGAGAACACTCCGGTGCTGGCCGTCACTGTGCTGCGCTTCGACGCCGACGCCTCGGGGCGCGTGGTTCTGGATGCGCAATGGACCCTGTCGCCCGGCAGCGGCGCCGGCGGGCGCAAGATCGGGCCGACGCGCGAGACGGTGGAGGTGCCGGAGGCGGGTGCCGATCCCGATGCGCAGGTGCGTAAGATGAGCCAGGCGGTCGCGACCCTGGCGGATCGTATCGCCGCGGGCTTGCGGCGTTAGGTCCTGTCTGACGGCCTACTGACGCGCAGGCATCGCTGGATCATGGCGAGCCTGATGAAGGTCATGTAGTTGACGGCAAGCTTGTCATGTCGCGTGGCAACGGATCGGCATCCTTTGAGCCATCCGATGCCACGCTCGACGACGTTTCGTCGCCGGTATGCCTCCCGATCGAACCGAGGCGGCCTGCCGCGGTGGGTTCGCCTGCGTTCGTCCTTGCGCATGGCAATGACCGGTTCGATGTGGCGGCGTCGCAGGTACTGACGAAAGCGATTGGCGCTGTAGCCCTTGTCGCCAGCCAGCTTTCGAGGCTTGGTGCGTCGGCGCCCTCGGCGGGTGGGCAAGCTGACCGCCTCCAAGGCGGCGACGGCGAAGGAGATTTCCTGAAGCTGACCTGCGCTCAGCACGGCGGCCAGCGGCAGGCCGTTGCCATCGGTCACCAAATGGATTTTGGTCCCGAAGCCCCCGCGGGAGCGGCCGAGTGCGTGGTCGGCCGGCTCGTCCGAGCCCCCCTTTTTCCGCCCCCAGCCGCCGAGCGACTGGCCCGGATGCTGGTGCCGTCGATGCACCAGAGGTCCACATCGATCCGACCATCCGCATCAAGCTGCAAGCGCAGCCGGTCGAGGATCCGCTCGAACAGCCCGTCGCAACGCCATCGCACAAAGCGTTCGTAGATCGTCTGCCAGGGGCCGTAGCGTTCGGGAATGTCCCGCCATTGGGCGCCGGTGTTCAGCTTCCACATCAGCCCATCAACCACTTGACGGTGATCCCGCCACACACCGCCACCTCGCGGATTCGACCGCGGCATCAAATCCGCGATCCGATCCCACTGCGCATCGCTCAGTTCGTAGCGTCGCAGCCCTGTCGCATCGTAAGCCATCAAACTGACCTTGGGCTCTAAACCACAACGTCAATAGGCTCGTCAGACAGGACCTAGGCAGGCGCGCGGCTCCTCCTCAATGCAGCAGGGTGGCGCCGCGGTCGGCGGTGGGGCGCGGCCTGTCCATATGACCGGTGGTCGGCCGGCCTGGCATATGCGACGTCTTCGCAGGGTCAGGCAGCGTCAGGCCGGCGCGGGCGAGGGCCGCGGCCAGGACGCACAGCGGCGCCATCGCCATGCGCACGGCGGTCAGCGACAGCCAGTCGTTCATCAGCACCCCGGCCTCGCCATGCAGCCCTTGCTGGGCCAACCGCACCATGTCGAGCAGCAACGCCTCGTCGGTGCCCAAGGCCGGGCAGGGCGGGCGATGGAGGTCGAGCGGGCGGGTGGTGGCGGCGAGCACGATGCGCATCAGCGTGTCGAACGCCACCGCCGCATCGTTCGACAGCCCGGCCGCGGTCATTCCATCCTGCCAATGAGGATGCTGCCGCTCCGGTTCGCGCAGAGGCTCCGCCCACAGCCGCAGCACCGAGATGACCAGCATCTCTGCGCTGCACAGATCCTGGAAGCGTTCCCGGAACGGGGCGGCGCGGCGATGGGACTGCATGCTGGACATGGCGGACTCCGCTTGGGGGATGGGTCAGCGGAGAGTAGGACGCCGAAATTGCGAATGCAAGTCATTCGCAAAAATGACTGGGTCCGGTCCAGCTTCAGCGTTGCGACCAGCGGGTCAGCCAGCCGGCGAGCCGGTCGAAGCCGGCATCGATCACCACGGCGAGTGCGGCGACGATCAGCGCCCCCTGGATGACATAGGCCTGGTTGGACCCGTTCAGCCCTACGATGATCGGCAGCCCCAAGGTCTTGGCGCCGACGGTGGAGGCGATGGCGGCGGTGCCGACATTGATGATGACGGCGGTGCGGATGCCGGCCAGGATCACCGGGGCGGCCAACGGCAGCTCGACGCGGAACAGCATCTCCGCCGGTCCCATGCCGAGGCCGCGGGCCGAGTCCAGCACCGGGGCCGGGACGCCGTCCAACCCGGCGACCGTGTTCTCCACCACCGGCAGCAGGGCATAGAGCGTCAGGGCGATCAGCGCCGGTTCGGGGCCGAATCCCATCACCGGAACCGCCAGCGCCAGCACCGCCACCGGCGGGAAGGTCTGGCCCATGGTGGCGACGGTTTCCAGAAGTCCACGGAATTCCCGCCCCCACGGACGGGTGACGGCAATGCCGGCGCCGCCGCCCAGCAGGATCGCGGCGAGGCTGGAGACGCCGACCAGCGCCATGTGGTCGAGCGTCAGGCTGACAAAGCTCTCCGCCTCGTACAGTGGCCGGTCCAGGCGGGGAAACAGCGTCGCGAACAGCGGCTTCAGCGACGGCATGCCCAGCACCAGCGCCACCAGCACCACCAGACCCAGCATCAGCCGGTCGGTCAGGAAATCCCGTGGGGCCATGCCGACGCCGGTCATGCCGTTCCACTGGCGGCTGGGCCGCCGGAGACCGTTCCGGCGGAGGTGGGGCGGACGAGGTCGGACAGATGCAGCACGCCGGCCGGCCGGCCGTCGCCGTCCACCACCGGCAGCCGTTCGGTGCCGCGGACGACCATCTCGGACAGGGCGCGGTGCAGCGGCGTCCCGGCGGCCAGCGGCTCGCCGGTCACGCTCTCCTGCCGACGGGCGCGGTCGCCGACGGTTTCCACCGCCAGCCGCTTCAGCCCCCATTCCTCGCGCCCGACAAGGTCGCGCACCAGCGGGCTGGCCGGACGCGTCAGGATGTCCAGCGGGGGGGCGCACTGGATCAGCCTGCCATGGTCCATCACCGCGATGCTGTCGCCAAGCCGCAGAGCCTCATCCATGTCGTGGGTAACGAAGACGACGGTGGTGCCGGTGCGGCGGTGGATGGCCGACAGTTCCGTTTGCAGGCTGGCGCGGGTGATCGGGTCGAGCGCGCTGAACGGTTCGTCCATCAGCAGGATGCGCGGTTCTGCTGCCAGGGCGCGGGCAACGCCGACGCGCTGCTGCTGTCCGCCGGACAACTGGTGCGGATAGGCGCCGCGATAACGGCGGGGATCGAGGTTCAGCAATTCCAGCAGTTCCGTCACCCGGTCGCGGATGCGCGCCCTGGGCCAGCCGAGTAGGCCTGGCACAGTGGCGATGTTGCGTTCCACCGTCCAATGCGGAAACAGACCGACCGACTGGATGACGTAGCCCATGCGCCGGCGCAGCTCCTCCGGCTTCAAGGACGCGATGTCCACGCCGTCGATGCGGATGGCGCCCTCGTCGGCGGGGATCAGCCGGTTGATCATCCGCAGCACCGTCGATTTGCCGGAGCCGGACGGCCCGATCAGCACGCGGAACTCCCCCTCCGCCACGGTGAAGGACACGGCATCCACCGCTGTCCAGGAGCCGAAGCGCTTGGTCACGCGCTCAAAGTCGATCATGGCGCACTCCTTCCCGGCAGGACGCCGATGCTGTGTGTGGCGGCGGCAATGCCGATGGAAAGCAGGGCGTCGGCCGCCACCGCCAGCAGGATGACGGGAACGGCGCCCAGCAGCACAAGGTCCAGCGCGTTGGCGAAAAGCCCTTGGAACATGATGGCGCCCAGCCCTCCTGCCCCGATCAGCGCCGCCACCGCCGCCAGCCCGACCGCCTGGACGACGGTGATGCGCAGTCCCGACAGGAAAACCGGCAGAGCCAGCGGCAGGTCGACGCGCAGGAAGATCTGGCGCGGCGTCAGCCCCATGCCCCGGGCGGCTTCCCGCACCGGGGCGGGAACGCCGTCCAGCCCGACCGCGGTGTTGCGGACGATGGGCAGCAGCGAATAGAACGTCAGCGCGATCACCGCCGGCAGCGGTCCGACCCCGCTGATCCCCGACCCCGGCAGCATCGCGCCCAGCGCCGCCAGCGGTGCCATCAGCAGGCCGAACAGGGCGATGGACGGCACGGTCTGCACCACATTCAGCACCGGAAACACCGCGCGTCCGACCGCCTGCACCCGGTGGGCGGCGACGCCGAGAGGAATGCCGATCAGCAGGGTCGGGACCAGCGCCGCCGCCACCAGCATGGCGTGGCGCAGCACGGCGTCGGCGAAAATCTCGCGGCGGTTGGCGTATTCCTTGAGGATCGACAGCGCGTCGAGATGGCCGGACGCCAGTTGCAGCGCCACCAGTGCGGCGACCGCCCCGCCGACCGCCATCCGGCCGATGGCGCCCAGTCCCAGCCGGCGCGCCGCGTCGATGGCGGTCAGCAGGCCCGCCGCCGCCATCACCCAGAAGCCGGAGGCGAAGGAGGTCCGCGCCGCTGCGGACGCTCCCTGAGCCAGTGCCGCCGCCTGCGCGCCCGCCAGCCAGACCAGCCCGGCGGTGAACAGTCCTCCCGCCACGACGGTCAGGCCGAGCCCGGTACGGGTGGGCCGCAGGAACGGCGTCGCCAGCAGCGCCAGCCCCGGCAGCAGGGCTATCGCTCCGTCAAACCCCTGCGCCGCCGCCCACAGCGGCACCGGCCGTCCCGACAGCAGACGGTTGGGGGCGAAGCCGAGAAAGGGCAAGGCCACGGCGGCGACCGCCGCGGCCAGCACCATAAGCAGGGCGACGCGGTTGTGCAGGAGAAGCCGGCTGGTCACGTCGCCGGCTTACTTCAGGAAGCCCTTGGACTTCAGGTAGTCGGTGGCGACCTGCTTCTGGTCCTGGCCGTCCACCGAGATCTTGGCGTTCAGCCCGCGCAGGGTCTCGGCATCGAGGCTGGCGAACACCGGGTTCAGGAGATCGGCGATCTTCGGGTTGGCGGTCAGCACGGCGGCGCGGACGGTCGGTGCCGGTTCATACACCATCTGCGCGCCCTTGGTATCGGCCAGCACGACGAGGTCGAGCGCCGCGATGGCGCCATCGGTGCCGTAGACCATCGCGGTGTTGACGCCGGACGTCTGTTCGGCCGCCGCGCGGATGGTGGCCGCGGTGTCGCCGCC
The DNA here is from genome assembly GCF_058780625.1 of Azospirillum sp. UENF 111221. Taxonomy (NCBI): domain Bacteria; kingdom Pseudomonadati; phylum Pseudomonadota; class Alphaproteobacteria; order Rhodospirillales; family Azospirillaceae; genus Azospirillum; species Azospirillum sp. UENF 111221. The sequence goes on along the minus strand of NZ_JBSNCH010000003.1, from coordinate 17,188 downwards.
GGCCAGGATCAGCATCTGGTCGGGCTTCAGCGCGAATCCGTAGGTCTGCTGGAAGGAGGGCAGGGCGGCCGGGCTCTCCACGAACTCGGCCGACGCGGCGACCTTGGCCTTGCCGCCACTGCCGACCCACTTGGCGAAATCCTCCATGGTCTTCAGCTTGTTGGCATCGGCCACGTCGCGACGCACGGCCAGCGCCCAGGTGTTGTTGGCCGGGGCCGGCTTCAGCCAAACGATGCTGTTCTTCTCCTGGTCGAGCTGCCGGACCTTGTCATAGCCGGCACCTGCATTCTTCCGAACCGGGTCGCTGTCGACGTTGAAGAAGAAGGCACCGTTGCCGGTGTATTCGGGATAGATGTCGATCTCGCCGGACAGCAGGGCACCGCGCACGATCTTGGTCGGGCCCAACTGGATCTTGTTTTCCGTCGGGATGCCGCCCGCCTGCAAGACCTGCAGGATCATGGTGCCGAGCAGGCCGCTTTCGGCATCGAGCTTGGAGCCGACGCGGACCGCATCCGCCGCCTGTGCCGACCCGGCGGCGAGGCCCAATGCCAGAACCGCCGCACCCATGAAGGCGCGGCTCTTGTTGAAGATCGTGAACACCCCGGAACCTCCCCCTGAAAGCATTGGGAAAAGGATGGGTGACGGCTGCGCTTACGGCAAGCCGCGCTTTCCGTCTGTCCTGTCCCGGATATGAGTTTTCGCCTATTTCCCCGAGGAACTTCCCATCCGGCGAAGCTGTTGACCGGGAAACCCCAACAGCCCAATCAGGAGGATCCGATGTCCCAGGGCGACAAGGGCAAGTACACCGACAAGCAGAAGCGCAAAGCCGAGCACATCGAAGAAAGTTACGAGAAGCGCGGCGTGTCCAAAGATGAGGCGGAAAGCCGCGCTTGGGCGACCGTCAACAAGCAGGATGGCGGCGGCAAGAAGGGCGGGTCGGGGCACGACAAGTGAGGAGGGTGGACAGATAGGGGGAGATCGCGGCCGATACTCCCCCCGACATAAAACTCTTCTACAGTCCCCGATAGGTCCATTCCGTTCCCAACGCCGCGGCGTCGCGGTCGCGCAGCACGGCGACCTCCGCATGGGCCGGCGACAGTTCGCAAACCGGGTCGGCCGCATCGGCGCTGCCCGCCAGCGCCAGGGCCTGACAGCGGCAGCCGCCCCAATCCTCCTCCTTGTGGTCGCAGGACTGGCAGGGCTCCGGCATCCAGTCGGTGCCGCGGTAGCGCGCAAAGGCCGGGCCGTCCCGCCAGATGTCGGACAGGCTGCGGTCATGCACCGTCTCGAACGTCATCCCCGGAATCGTCTCCGCCGCATGGCAGGGCAGAACCCGCCCGCGCGGGGTGACGTTCATGAAACGGCGCGCCCAGCCGCCCATGCAGCTCTTCGGCCGGCGGGCATAATAATCCGGCACGACGTAATCGACCACGATCCGCCCGGCCAGTTCGGGCAGCCGGGCGCGCACCGCCGCGTCCATCGCCAGCAACTGCTCGCGCGACGGCATCAGGGCTGCGCGGTTGGCGAGCGCCCAGCCGTAATACTGCACGTTGGCGATTTCGATCCGTCCGGCGCCGAGATCCATCGCCAGATCGATGACATCATTCACCCGGTCGATGTTGTGGCGGTGCAGGACCGCGTTGATGGTCAGCGCCATCCCCTGCCGGACCACCGCCCGTGCCACCTCCAGCTTCTTCACGTGGCCGCCCTTGAAGCCGCCGACGCGGTCGGCGCCGGTCGCCTCGGCATCCTGAAGGCTGATCTGCACATGCTGGAGCCCGGCGCGCTGCAACCGCTCCAGCCGCGGCTGATCGAGCAGCACGGCCGAGGTGATGAGGTTGCTGTAGAGCCCGATCTCTGTCGCGTGGGCGACCAGCTCCTCCAGATCCTTGCGGACGCAGGGTTCCCCGCCGGAGAAATGCACCTGGAGCGCACCGGCATCCGCCGCCTCGTCGAGCACGCGCTTCCAGGTGGCGGTGTCCAGTTCCGCGCTGGCGGACTCGAGCGCCACCGGGTTGGAGCAGTAGGGGCAGCGCAGCGGGCAGCGGTGCGTCAGCTCCATCAGCACGGCGAAGGGCGGGGCCGGTTCGGCGGCCGAGGATGCCGCGAAGGCGGGCAGGGCGCAGCTCATTGGACACACCTCCTGGAGACACACCTCCCGGGGCATCTCATGTGACGACATAACCCTTGTTGCGCAGGTCGGTCAGCATCTCCAGCACGTCGGCGGCGACCTCCGTGCGCGGCGCGTCGTATTCCACGGTCAGCCGGTCGATGCCGGCGGCCACGTCGGCGACCTCTCTACCGACGCAGGCGCGCACCACCGCCAGCGCCATTTCGTCCAGCACCAGAAGCCGCTCCGGTCCCATCAGCATCCACTGGCCGCGGCGGCGGTCGTTGCGCAGCATGACGCCGGGGGCCAGCCGCAGCCGGTCGGTCTCGGCAATGTTGGGAGCGATGGCGTTCACCGGCTGTACCGTGTCGGTTCCATGTCCGCCGGCACGAAGGCGCCGGGCGGGATCAGGTTCGGGGTGACATAGGCATGGTGCAGGGCATCCAACTGCGCCCACAGCAGCTCGGTCTTGAAGCGCAGGGCGCGCAGGCATTGCAGCTGCTGTTCCGCCGTATGGGCATTGGTCAGCACATAGTCCAGACCGAACTCCACGTCGCGCGGCGCCTCGTCCAGCCGCTTGCGGAAATAGGACAGGGTGCTGTCGTTGGCGAAGGCGTAGTTGCGCTCGAACCCGGCGATGCGTTCACGGTGGATCGACGGTGCGAACAGCTCGGTTAGCGAGGATGCCACCGCCTCCAGCAGCGAATGGTCGCGCACGAAGTTGACATAGGCATCCACGGCGAAGCGGGTGGCGGGCAGGAGCCCCTCCAGCGACTTCACATATTCGCGGTCCAGCCCCAGCCCGTCGGTCAGTCGCAGCCAGCGTTCGATGCCGCCGACCTTGGTCTCGTCCAGCCCGCCGGTCTGGGTCAGCCCGTCATGGTCCAGCACGCGCTGCAACCAGGCACGGCGCAGCACCGGGTCGTCCATGCGCGACATGATAGTCAGATCCTTGCGCGGGATCGACACCTGATAATAGAAGCGGTTCAGCGCCCAGGCCTGGATTTGTCCCTTCTGCAGCTTGCCGCCGTGCAGCAGCTGATGGAATGGGTGGAGGTCGTGATACTGCCGCTCGCCGATGGCATAGAGCGCGGCGCGGAACTCCTCGCGGGACATCAGCTCAGTCATAGGGTCAGCTCCAGCCCGTCATTGGCGATGCGCCAGCCGGCCGCCTCGGCCTCCGCCCGTTCGGGCGAATCCTCAAGCAGGGCGGGGTTCGTGTTGTTGATGTGGATGTAGATCTTGCGGCCGACGTTCAGCGGCGCGAAGGCGGCCATGCTGCCGGCCGGTCCCGACATCGGCATATGGCCCATGCGTGCCGCCGTCTTCACCCCGGTGCCGCTGCGGACCATCTCGTCGTCGGTCCAGGTGGTGCCGTCGAACAGCACGAGCGGCGCCCCGTGCAGCCGGTCGGCTAGCCAGCCCGGCATGCCGGCGCAGCCGGGGATATAGAAGAAGCCGTCGCTGGACCCGTCGCTGGAGCGGATGCGCAGCGCTACTGTGTCCTCGGCGACGGAGCCGAAGCCGGGTCCGGCCGACGCGTCCTCCAGATAGAGCGCCACCTTGCCCGGCACCGCGAACGCCTCGACCTCCAGCCCCAGCGGCCGACCGTCGGCGCCGGCGGGCTGGAAGGGCTCGCCCAGCGCCATCGGTCGACGGGCGACCAGCTCGGGATTCAACACGTTGAATACGCTGTTGCTGGCCAGCACGCCATGGACGCGCGGTGTGGCATAGACGGCGAAGGGATGGGATTCGCGCAGGGTCAGCAGGCCGGCGACATGGTCGATGTCGGCATTGGTCAGCAGCGCCGCACTGATCGGATTGCCGCGCAGGCCATTTTGGGGATGAAGCTGCGTGTTGGCGAGCAGTTGCGCGCCGAGGTCGGGCGAGGCGTTCAGCAGCAGCCAGCGTTCGCCGTCGGCGGTCACCGCCAGCGACGATTGGGTGCGAGGCTTGGCCGCCGGATCGCCGGAACGGGCACGGCGGCAACCCTCGCAGGCGCAGTTCCATTGCGGGAAGCCCCCGCCGGCTGCCGAACCGAGTACGAGAATCTTCATGGCCACCGTCTTGAGCGCGTCTTGGGCGCGGTCCTTGAGAAAAAGGCCCTGAGGGAAGGCAGGTCCGGGGAAGAGCTGTCACGCCGTGCTTCCCCGGCCCCGCCTCGTCCGGCTTAGAGGCCGGCGCAGGCGTAGGCGTTGATCTCGGTGCCGACGGCGATTTCGGTGGTCTTCGGTTTGCGCCAGGTCTTCATCGCGTGATACTCCTGCTTGCTGACTGTTGCTTACCAGGATGGTTGGCAAGATGAAGAATAGCGGTCCGGGGCGGAGGGCCGCCATGCTACCATGGTGTAATCCGCCACCTCCTTCGATGCCGACCCGCCCCCGAAATCAGGGAGTGGATGTGGCGGGAGGGGGCAGTGGATGCGCCTCCTCCGTCGGCAGACCGGCCTCCATCCAGCCGTCGATGCCCGTCGGGTACCAATGGACACGGGCATAGCCAAGTAACACCGCCCGCTTGGCCGCGTTCCATGACATCCAGCAATCGGACAGGCAGTAGAACAAAAGATCGCGCGAGCGGTCGCCGCCGGTCAGCCGGTCCAACTGGAACTCGAACCATGCCAGCGTCGCCGGATCGGGCGACCCCACCCCCACATTGGGCAGCCAGACGCTGCCGGGAATTTGCCGGTAGGGCTTCGATTGCAGCCAGGGGCCGCCGGGCAGCGTGCTGCGCTCCAGGCGCTGGACGAAGATCGGGATGAGGCGCCCTTGCGACAGCAGCGCCTGCACCGCAGGCGTGTCGACCGTTTCCGCCCCGACGACCCCGTCCGGCGTGGGCGAGCGGTAATCGGACAGGCGGTAGCCGTCCGGCTGTGGAATACCGGCGGCCAGGGTGGGGGTGGTGAAGGCGAGGGTGAGGGTGAGGGTGAGGAGAAGAGCGGCGGCCGCTGGGAGGTTGGATCCCCAGCCGGTCGTCCTCGCCGGGCGGGGTGGGGGTAAGCGCCTACAGGCCCTCACCGCCGGTCGGCCAGCACACGGTTGGCGATCACCACCGCCTGGGTGCGGCTGTAGACCTTCAGCTTTTGCAGGATCGCCGAGACATGGGCCTTCACCGTCGTCTCGGTGATGCTGAGGTCGAAGGCGATCTCCTTGTTCAGCTTGCCGGTGCCCAGAAGTTCCAGCACCCGCAGTTGCTGCGCGGTCAAGGTGGAGATACGCCGCGCGATCTCAGCCGTCTCGGCATCCTCGGCCTCGTCGGCGGTCGCCTCGTCCGCGGCTTGGGGAGGAACGTAAAGCTCGCCGTTCAGGACTTGGCGCAGGGCGGCGGCGATGGCGTCGCGCGGGGTCGATTTGGGAATGAAACCGGCGGCCCCGCTCTCCATCGCCTCGCGCACCCAGCGGCGTTCCTCATGGGCGGAGACGACGACGACCGGTGTCGCCGGAAAGCGCTGGCGCAATGTGCGCAGCCCACCCAGGCCGTTCATGCCTGGCATGTTGACGTCGAGCAGCACCAGATCGAGGTCGCCGCGCTCCTCCAGCGCCTGCATGACGCTGTCGAGCCGGTCCGCCTCCATCACGTCGGTGGCCTGGCAGGAATAGAGCACCGCGCTGCGCAGGGCGTCGCGCACCATCGGATGGTCATCGGCAATCAGGATCCGGGTCATGGCCTGCGGTTCCCTGCACAGCGGCAGACAAGATGAAGACTGGGACAGCATCCCGCCTCCATTGTGTCAGAGCGAAATGGACGGGCGCAACAACGCGAACGACCCGAATTGTTTTGTGCGCGAACATGTCGCACCGCCATCGGATGTACTCCCCTTCGGTTGGAGCGGGCCGTCACTCTTCGTGCACGGTTTCCAGCCAGGAGCGGATCGACCACAGCGCCTCCTGCCCCAGGGCGTCGCCGAACTTCGGCATGTAGGTCACGCCGTTGCGGATCGAGCCGTTGGTGACGCGCTCCTTGAACCATTCGTCGCCGCCATCGCCCTTCTCCAGGTAGCGCAGGTCGGGGGCGATGCCGCCGGACACCGCACCCAGTCCATGGCAGCGCGCGCAGTTCTGGTTGAAGGCCGAGGCACCGATCTCGATGGCGCGCGGGTTGCCGCGGTAGGGATTGCTGTCCTGCCATGTCTCGCCCAGCTTCTCCAGTCCGGTGGTGTCCACCGGCTGCGGGACAACGTCGCCATGGGCGAGAGCCGGGCCGCACAGCGCCGCCGTCAACAGCCCGGCCAGTGCAAGCGTGGCGAAGGAGGCAAGGCGGGGGAGCCGGTCGGGCGGCGTGGCAGGGATCTGGGTCATCTCTTGCGTCCTCTTCCTGCATCCGTCTTTGGGCTCCCGCATTGTGCCGTGCCGCAGATTCCGTGTTTTGCGGAAGTGCTTGACGGTTGCGAGGCCGGATTGCGGCCAAGGATAGCAATCGTTCGTTCGCTAAATTATTCGACGATGGTACAAGACCCGCCGGCAAGGTCGGAATCGCGCCGTGGCAACTTGGTCTATGGTCGGATGACGCAAAGGGCAGGCTGCCGGGAACCCGCTGTCAGGTCAGCGGCGGCAGCCGCCCGGCGTTGATCGCCGCCTTCACCTTCGCCAGTTGCCGCACCGCCGGATCGCCCAGCCGCAGCGCCACCCCTGTCGACAACACATCGATCAGCGTCAGATGCACCAGTCGCGAGGCCATCGGCGTGTACATCTCGGTGTCCTCCACCGGCCGGCTGGCGATGACGACGCTCGCCATCGCGGCCAGAGGCGACCGTGGTGCTGTGATCGCCACCACTGCGGTGCCCTGCGACCGCGCCGCCGCCGCCAGCTCGTTGATCGTCCCGCTGCGCCCGGTGTTGGACAGCGCCAACAGCACCCCGCCGGCCGTCATGTTGACCAGCAGCATGCGCGCCAGCACCGGATCGGCGCAGGGCTGGGCGTCGGCACCGAAGCGCAGCAGCTTGTGCGCGGCGTCCTGAGCCAGCGCGCTCGACCCGCCGGTGCCGACGCACAGCACGCGCGACGCACCCGCAAGAAGAGCGATAGCGTGCCCCAGCGCCTCATCGTCCAGCGTGGACGATGCCGCGGTCAAAGCCGCCGCGCTCGATGAAAAAATTTTTCGCGCCAGTGTTCCAACATCGTCGTCCGGCGCGACATCCTTGCTGACATAGGGGGTGCCGCCGCGCACCTCGTCGCGCAACGCATCGCGTGCCTGGGATTCGGCAAGCCGCAGCTTGAAGTCAGGGAAGCCGGCACAGCCGACGCTGCGGCAAAAACGCACCACCGTCGCCTCGCTGACCTCCGCCGCCTGCGCCAGCGACGTGACGTTCAGGTCGAGCACCCGCCGCGGATCGGCCAGCACCAGATCGGCGATCTGCCCTTCCGACCGTTTCAGCTCGCTTCGCAACCGCCGGATCTGATCGAGTATATCCAATGGTGCAGGAAGGGCGGCTGTGCTGTTGACCGGGGATGTCATGGCGTAAAGTTACTTCCCTGAAGAGCCGATTCCGCGAGGCGCCGGCCGCTGATCGTCGCGAAAGCGGCGGCGTCCGAAGCGGCGCTGCCGTCACTATGAAGATTTTTGCCGTAGATGGCGAGAAATCCAGCCAAGCCATCCCATTTATGAAAAAATTTTTCTTCACACCCCGTCTTCCCAGGCGTATGGTCCGTTCCGGAAATCATCGCCTCCCACAAACGGTCGAGACGCGATCATGAGCAAGCCCGTTCCCCTGAATTCTGTCGTCGCCCGCGTGACGGAGCGCATCGCGGAGCGCAGCCGCGACCGCCGTGCCGCCTATCTGGCGCGGCTGGAAAGCGCCGGTGGAAAGCCGCGTCGCCATCGCCTGGGCTGCGCCAACCTCGCCCACGCCTTCGCGGCCTGCGGTGCGAACGACAAAGCGGCTCTGCGCGGCGAGGCACAGCCGTCGATCGGCATCGTCACCGCTTACAACGACATGCTTTCCGCCCATCAGCCCTACGAGCGCTATCCCGCGATGATCCGCGAGTCGGTGCGGGCGGCCGGCGGCGTGGCGCAGGTTGCCGGCGGCGTGCCCGCCATGTGCGACGGCGTCACCCAGGGTTACGAAGGCATGGAACTGTCGCTGTTCAGCCGCGACGTGATCGCGCTGGCGACAGGCGTCGCCCTTTCCCACGCGACCTTCGACGGCGTCCTGTGCCTGGGCATCTGCGACAAGATCGTCCCCGGTCTGGTGATCGGTTCGCTCGCCTTCGGCCATCTGCCGACGATCTTCGTCCCCGCCGGCCCGATGCCGTCGGGCCTGTCGAATGCCGACAAGGCCAAGGCGCGCCAGCTCTATGCCCAGGGCAAGGTCGGTCGCGAGGAGTTGCTGGAGGCGGAGTCCCAATCCTACCACGCGCCCGGCACCTGCACCTTCTACGGCACCGCCAACACCAACCAGATGCTGATGGAGATCATGGGCCTGCACCTGCCGGGCGCCAGCTTCGTCAACCCCAACACGCCGCTGCGCGACGCGCTGACCGATGCCGCCGCCCGCCGGGTGGTGGCGATGACCGCCCCCGGCGCCGGCACCCCCATCGGCCGCATCGTCGATGAGCGCGCGTTGGTGAACGGCATCGTCGGGCTGCTGGCCACCGGCGGTTCGACCAACCACACCCTGCACATCCCGGCCATCGCCGCCGCTGCCGGCATCGAGCTGAACTGGGAGGATTTCTCGGAGCTTTCGGCGGTCGTCCCGCTGCTGGCCCGCGTCTATCCCAACGGCAGCGCCGACGTGAACCGCTTCCATCAGGCCGGCGGCATGCCCTTCGTCATCGGCCAGTTGATTGACGCCGGGCTCCTCCACACCGACATCTCCACCATCCATGGCGACGGTGGGCTGGAGCCGTACCGCAGCATGCCCGGGCTGGACGAAGGCGGTGCCCTGACCTGGACCAGGGCTGCCACCGACCAGAGCGGCGACCCGCCGGTCGTCGCCACCACCGCGGCGCCCTTCGCCGCCGAAGGGGGCTTGCGCGTTCTGACCGGCAACCTCGGCCGCGGCGTCATCAAGACCTCGGCGGTCAAGCCGGAACATCGCCTGGTCGAGGCTCCGGCCCGCGTCTTCGACAGCCAGGAGGCCGTCCAGGCCGCTTTCCGCGCTGGCGAACTCGACCGTGATGTGATCGTCGTCGTCCGCTACCAGGGCCCCGGTGCCAACGGCATGCCGGAACTGCACAAGCTGACCCCGCCGCTGGGCGTGTTGCAGGACAAGGGCTTCAAGGTCGCGCTAGTGACCGACGGCCGCATGTCCGGTGCGTCTGGCAAGGTGCCGACCGCCATCCACGTCACGCCGGAGGTGAAGGGCGGCGGTCCGCTCGGCCGTGTGCGCGACGGCGACATCCTGCGGCTGGACGCTGAGGCCGGGGCGCTGAACGCCATTGTCGATGCGGCGGAGTGGGAAAGCCGTGGCGCGCCCCCGCCGCCGAGCGAGGATGCTTCCCATGGCTGCGGGCGGGAGCTGTTCTCCCTGTTCCGCAACAATGCCGGCCCGGCGGAGAGCGGTGCCTCCGTCCTCAACCTGCTGGGGTGATCCCGCAGGACAAAATCCTGGAACTGCGGGCTGGCACAGGGCCATGCCGGCCC
>NZ_JBSNCH010000003.1:0-2500 GCF_058780625.1 Azospirillum sp. UENF 111221 | reverse complement strand
GGCTAGGGGGGCGCGAGCCTTACCAAACCTAACCAAACTCCGAATACCCGTGAGCAGAGCGCGGCAGACAGACGGTGGGTGCTAAGGTCCATCGTCGAGAGGGAAACAGCCCAGACCGCCAGCTAAGGTCCCCAAATCACGGCTAAGTGGGAAAGGATGTGGGAAGGCCATGACAACCAGGAGGTTGGCTTAGAAGCAGCCATCCTTTAAAGAAAGCGTAATAGCTCACTGGTCTAGTTAAGCCGGCCTGCGCCGAAAATGTATCGGGGCTCAAGCCGTGTACCGAAGCTGCGGATGTGATCTTCGGATCACGTGGTAGCGGAGCGTTCCGTAAGCCTGCGAAGGGTGTCCGTGAGGCCGCCTGGAGGTATCGGAAGTGAGAATGCTGACATGAGTAGCGACAAACAGTGTGAGAAACACTGTCGCCGAAAGTCCAAGGGTTCCTGCGCAAGGTTAATCCACGCAGGGTGAGCCGGCCCCTAAGGCGAGGCCGAAAGGCGTAGTCGATGGGAACCACGTTAATATTCGTGGGCCTGGCGGAGGTGACGGATTGGAAAGCGTGTACGATCTTATCGGATTGATCGTGCTGTGGACCGGTTCCAGGAAATAGCCCCGCCATATAGACCGTACCCCAAACCGACACAGGTGGACTGGTAGAGTATACCCAGGCGCTTGAGAGAATGGTGTTGAAGGAACTCGGCAAATTGCCCTCGTAACTTCGGAAGAAGAGGGCCCCGTTGTGGCGCAAGCCATGGCGGGGGGCACAGACCAGGGGGTAGCGACTGTTTACTAAAAACACAGGGCTCTGCGAAGCCACACAAGGCGACGTATAGGGTCTGACGCCTGCCCGGTGCCGGAAGGTTAAGAGGAGGAGTGCAAGCTCTGAATTGAAGCCCCGGTAAACGGCGGCCGTAACTATAACGGTCCTAAGGTAGCGAAATTCCTTGTCGGGTAAGTTCCGACCTGCACGAATGGCGTAACGACTTCCCCGCTGTCTCCAACACCAACTCAGCGAAATTGAACTCTCCGTGAAGATGCGGAGTTCCCGCGGTCAGACGGAAAGACCCCGTGCACCTTTACTACAGCTTTGCAGTGGTGCTAGGGACTTCATGTGTAGGATAGGTGGGAGGCTTGGAAACATGGGCGCCAGCTCGTGTGGAGCCAACCTTGAAATACCACCCTTGAAGTCTCTGGCATCTAACCGTGGCCCGTTATCCGGGTCCGGGACCCTGCATGGCGGGTAGTTTGACTGGGGCGGTCGCCTCCCAAAGTGTAACGGAGGCGCGCGATGGTGGGCTCAGAGCGGTCGGAAATCGCTCGTCGAGTGCAATGGCATAAGCCCGCCTGACTGCAAGACTGACAAGTCGAGCAGAGACGAAAGTCGGCCATAGTGATCCGGTGGCTCCACGTGGACGGGCCATCGCTCAACGGATAAAAGGTACGCCGGGGATAACAGGCTGATGACTCCCAAGAGTCCATATCGACGGAGTCGTTTGGCACCTCGATGTCGGCTCATCACATCCTGGGGCTGGAGCAGGTCCCAAGGGTTCGGCTGTTCGCCGATTAAAGTGGTACGTGAGCTGGGTTTAGAACGTCGTGAGACAGTTCGGTCCCTATCTGCCGTGGGTGTCGGAGTTTTGCGAGGATTTGTCCCTAGTACGAGAGGACCGGGATGGACATACCTCTGGTGCACCGGTTGTCACGCCAGTGGCATGGCCGGGTAGCTAAGTATGGACGGGATAACCGCTGAAAGCATCTAAGCGGGAAACCCACCTCTAAACCAGAGCTCCCTTGAGAGCCGTGACAGACCATCACGTCGATAGGAGGCATGTGGACCGGCAGCAATGCCTGAAGCTAAGCCTTACTAATCGCTCGATCGGCTTGATCTCGACACCACTAACCGCGCCATGCGCAGCAGCAAGCCTGCTCCAAAGCAGTGCTTGACCAGCGCATCGCCGTTCGATACATCCTCCTCACTTGCACTGAACAAGCATTAAGCGCTTTCGGTAACAGCGTCGGTCTTGTGCCTCGGTGACCTGGTGGTCATGGCGAGGTGTCAAACACCCGATCCCATCCCGAACTCGGCCGTGAAAAGCCTCCGCGCCAATGGTACTGCGTCTTAAGACGTGGGAGAGTAGGTCGCCGCCAGGTCGCTCAGGCACATGAGACGCTCAATACACAAAAGCCAAATGCTTGCATCTTCACAGTCCCTCATCCAACAATGAAACATCCGCGGGGTGGAGCAGCCCGGTAGCTCGTCAGGCTCATAACCTGAAGGCCGCAGGTTCAAATCCTGCCCCCGCAACCACCGACAGTTGACAGCCCGCCTCCCACGAGGCGGGCTGTCGGCGTTTCGGGTCCGCCTCGGCGCACGCCTCCAGGATCGCCAGCAGGTCGCCATGAAGCTGCGCCTCCAGCCCGGCGCCCGAGGGGCAGGGGGACAGCACGACACGGTCGACCATGGACCGGATCATCTCCATCGCGGCCATCCCCTCGTCGC
>NZ_JBSNCH010000002.1:0-887625 GCF_058780625.1 Azospirillum sp. UENF 111221 | reverse complement strand
CTATCCCGGTAAGCGGTGTTTCGGCTCCCGATGGCCTCGATCCAAGATGTCTTCACCCATGCCCAGCAGCGTCATGCCGCCGGGCATTTCGCCGAGGCAGCGGCGCTCGCGCGGGAGGTGCTGCGGCTGGCGCCCGATCATGCCGTCACCCGCCACATGCTCGGCACCGCCTTGTGCGCATCCGGCCATGGCGAGGAGGGGCTGGCCCACATTGGCACGGCCATGCTTCTTGATCCGGGCCAGCCGGTCTATGCGGTGAACCTGGCCATCCTGCTCCATTCCTTTGGCCTCAAAGCCGATGCGGCCTTCCATCGCGCCTTGCGGCTGCGGCCGGGGGATGCCCGGTTGCTCGACGGGTTGGGAAGCTGCATGAGCGAGCAGGGCGATAACCCGCAAGCGCTCATTCCCTTGAGGCATCGGTTGGCGCTGGAACCCAGCGTGGCAGAGGCCTACCGCAAGGTTGCCATCGTTGCCCAGCGTGCCGGCCAACTGGAGGAGGCGCGGCGGGCTTACCGTCGGGCTTGGCGGCTGGGCGGCGGAGACGGGCTTTTGGTGCGCGAGGCGCTGACCTTGCCGGCCATTCCCCGCTCAGCGACCGAGATCGAGGAAAGCCGCGCCCATTGCGCCGCCGTGCTGCGGCAGGCGCGCGAGCACGGCCTGCGCATCGACGACCCGCTGCGCGAGGTCGGCGTCACGTCCTTTTTCCTGTCCTATCATGGGCTCGACAATCGTGCCTTGAACGGCGAGCTGGCTGCCTTGTACCAGGAGGCTTGCCCCTCCTTGCTCTACACCGCCGCACATTGCCGGGAGCCCGGATGGCCCGGCGCGGCGGAGGACAGGGCCGGTCGGCGGCTCCGCGTCGGCTTCATCTCCGACTATTTCCACAATCACACCATTGGCATGCTGAACGAGGGGCTGATCGAGCGGCTGTCGCGCGAACGCTTCGAGGTGGTGCTGTTCCTCACGCCAGGGCCGGACGACGACCTGCGGCGCCACTTGCGCACCGTGGCGGACCGCGCGGTCGACATTCCGCGCGATCTCGGTGCCGCACGGCATATCATCGCCGAGGAGCGCTTGGATGTCCTGTACTATACCGACATTGGCATGTCGCCCTTCACCTACTTCCTCGCCTTTGCCCGGCTGGCGCCGCGGCAATGCCTGAGCTGGGGGCATCCGGACACCACCGGCATTCCCACCTTGGACGTCTTCTTGAGCTGCGATGCGATGGAGCCGGAGGATGGCGAGGCTCATTACAGCGAACGCCTGATCCGCTTGCCTGGCCCGACCGTCTGCTACCGGCGCCCACGGCTGGCCGAACCGCGCAAGACCCGCATCGATTTCGGCCTGGCCGCCGAAAGCCGGCTCTATCTCTGTCCGCAGAGCTTGTTCAAGATTCATCCCGTCTATGACGACGCCCTGATCGCCATTCTGCGACGGGACCGTGACGGCATCCTTGTCTTTGTCGATCCGCGCGGCCAAGGCGCTGCCCTGACGCGGCGGCTGGGCGCCAAGGGACCCGATGTGGCCGGTCGCATCCACCTGCTGCCGGGGCTGGGGACCGCGGATTTCATCGCACTGACCGCCGACGCCGATGTCATGCTCGACCCGTTCCATTACAGCGGTGGCAAGACAAGCTTGGAGGCTCTGGCCTTCGGCACGCCGGTGGTGACCTGGCCTGGCGCCTTCATGCGCGGACGCCATACCCTGGGTTTCTACAGGCTGATGGGGCTTGACGACTGCGTGGCGAGCGATCCGGCCGATTATGTCGATCGGGTGGTCCGGCTCGGCACCGATCAGCGGCTGCGCGCCCAGGTCCGGCAGCGCATCCTTGAGCGAAGCGCCGTCCTGTTCGACGACGGGACGTCGATCCGGGCGATCGAACGCTTTTTCCAGGAAACGTCCTGACCGGAGCGCGGCCAAGCCGTTTGGGGGGATCAGTGTGCGGGCAAGGCCGACAGGCGGTCGGCCATCCGCAGGACGCCCTGGGCCAGCCGGACGATGGCGGGAGAGCCGATGAACAGCTCCCGCAGGGCCGCCCCTTCGCCGAAGCGCAGGACGAAGCCGTTCGGGTTGAAGACCACAGCGACCTTGGCCGTCTCCGACAGGACATGCTGGGTGCGTCCCTGGAACACGGCGTCCAGGATCGACCGCGCAAGCTCGCGGGCGTCCTCGACGTCCAGGGAGGCTATCTCCGGCCCGAGCCGGCTTTCGTTGAACAGGAAGACGCCCTCCAGCCGCAAGGCGCCTTCGCCGTCCGCCGCTTCGCCTTCATGCAAGGCGATGTGGGACAGGAACTTGCCGTCCGGGAACAGGACAGTGCGGTCGTCCACCTCGATGTTGATGACGAGCTTGCTCCTGGCCGACATGGGGCGGGCTTTCTTCGGAAGGCTGTTCCGGACGGATGAGGGTCTCGGAAAGCGAATTGGGACAGGGGCTCAGGCGACCGACCGGCGTGCCATTTCGGCATCCGCCAGCCCGGCGACCACCTGGGCCATGCGGCGTTCGGCACGCCATCCCAGCATCCGGTCCGCCTTGGCGGAGTTGCCCACGCTGAAGGCGATGTCCGAGGGGCGGAGCAGGTCCGGATTGCCGCTGACGTGACGGCGCCAGTCCAGGCCGAAATAGGAGAAGGCCTGGGCGACGAACTCCTCCAGCCGGTTCGCCTCGCCGGTGGCGATCACGAAATCATGGGGTTCGTCCAGAGCCAGCATGCGGGCCATGGCGTCGACATATTCCGGGGCCCAGCCCCAGTCGCGGGCGATCGACAGCGTCCCCAGCTCCAGGACGTCCGTCTTTCCCTCGGCGATGTCGGCAGCCCCGCGGATGATCTTCTGCGTGACGTAACGGGTGGGCCGCAACGGCGATTCATGATTGAACAGGATGCCGGAGCAGGCGAACAGGCCGTAGGCCTCGCGGTAGTTGGCGACCGCCCAGAAGGCGGCGGCCTTGCCGACGCCATAGGGGCTGCGCGGATGGAAGGGGGTGGATTCGTCCGCCGGCGCCTCGGTGTTGCCGAAACATTCGCTGGAGCAGGCGCTGTAGAAGCGGGTGTCCAGCTTCAGGAAGCGGATCGCTTCCAGAATGTTGATGGTGCTGGAGATGGTGCTGTTCAGCGTCTCGACCGGCTGGTCGAAGGACAGTCCGACCGAGGCCTGGCTGGCGAGATTGTAGATCTCGGCCGGCCGGACCCGGGCGATGACCTCGACCACGCTGCGGAAGTCGGTCAGCACGGAGGAATGGAGGATCACCCGGCCGAAGATGCCGAGCCGCCGCAAATTGGCAAAGCCCGCCATCTCCCGGTCGCGCGAGGTGCCGTGGACCGCATAGCCCTTGTCCAGCAGAAGCTGGGAGAGATAGGCGCCATCCTGGCCCGAAACGCCGAAGATCAGTGCGCTCTTCGGATCGCTTCGGGTCACTTCTCCAATGGTCATCGGACGGCGCCTACATCGGTTGCCGGGCGGTCACTGAGCGGTCGCGGGGGCGGTGTCAGCGGTGATCGTCGCCGCCGGCGAGAAGACGCATGTCGGACTCGACCATCTCCCGGACCAGATCGCGGAAGGCGGTGGTGTGGGTCCAGCCCAGCTTCTCGCGCGCCTTGCTGGGGTCGCCCAGCAGCAGGTCGACCTCGGTCGGGCGGAAATAGCGGGGGTCGATGCGAACCACCACCTTGCCGGTCTTCTGGCAGATGCCTTCCTCGTCCACGCCTTCGCCGCGCCATTCGATCCCGCGGCCGATGTGGCCGAAGGCCAGCTCGACGAACTCGCGCACGCTGTGGGTCTCGCCGGTGGCCAGCACGTAGTCGTCCGCCTCGTCCTGCTGCAGGATGCGCCACATGCCCTCGACATAGTCGCGCGCATGGCCCCAGTCGCGCTTGGCGTCCAGGTTGCCGAGATACAGGCAGTCCTGGCGGCCCTGCTCGATGCTGGCCACCGCGCGGGTGATCTTGCGGGTGACGAAGGTCTCGCCGCGGGTCGGGCCTTCATGGTTGAACAGGATGCCGTTGCTGGCGTGCATCCCGTAGGCCTCGCGGTAGTTCACCGTGATCCAGTAGGCGTACAGCTTGGCCGCGGCATAGGGGCTGCGCGGGTAGAAGGGCGTGGTCTCGCGCTGCGGCGTCTCCTGCACCTTGCCGTACAGCTCCGAGGTGGAGGCCTGGTAGAAGCGCGCGGTCTTCTCCAGACCCAGGATGCGGATCGCCTCCAGAAGACGCAGCGTGCCGATGCCGTCGGCGTTGGCGGTATATTCCGGCGTCTCGAAGCTCACATGCACGTGGCTCTGGGCCGCCAGATTGTAGATCTCGGTCGGCTGCACCTGCTGGACCAGGCGGATCAGGTTGGTGCTGTCCGTCAGGTCGCCGTAATGCATGAAGAAGCTGACGTCCTCCTCATGCGGATCCCGGTAGAGATGCTCCACCCGCCCCGTGTTGAAGGACGACGACCGGCGCTTGATGCCGTGGACGATATAGCCCTTCCCCAGCAGAAGCTCGGCAAGATACGCGCCATCCTGGCCGGTGGCGCCGGTGATGAGGGCAACTTTGCGCAAAGGACCGACCCTTGATCTGTACGGCGTTAATGATCGGGCACTATCCTCAAAGGATCCTGGCAAGGCAAGGGGCGTTGCGCCCGATCCCAGATAAGGCACGGGCATTGTGCCGCATTATCGGCTTTCCGGCGGGGCGATGGAGAAGCCGGCGGCGGCACGAACGGAGTTGAAGCGCCTATCGCGGAACGATAGGGTGCGCGCCGAACGGGCCGGCCATCCCCGGCGGCCCCGGTCGGGTGCGGCCGTGGAGCCGGGGCCGGAGGCCGCACAGCACGGATTGTCATGGCTACCGTCGCCGAAGCATTGCAGATCGCCGTGGGACTTCAGCGTGCCGACCGCCTGGACGAGGCGCGCGCGCTCTATCTGCGCATTCTGGAGGTCGATCCACGCAATGCCCATGCCCTGCATCTGCTGGGGCTGATCGAGCGGCGCCAGAACCGCCGGGACAAGGCGCTGGACCTGATCCGGGCCGCTCTCGACATCGCGCCGGAGATGGCGGACGCCGCCTGCAACCTCGGCAGCACCCTGTCCGAACTTGGCCAGATCGATGCCGCCGCCGCGGCGTATCGCCGGGCGATCCAGTTGGATCCGGCGCTGGAAGGCGCGCATCAGGCGCTTGCCGCCCTGCTGGGCGGGCGTGGCGGGCCGCGCGACTGGGCGACGGCCGCTGTGGCCTATCGCCGCGCATTGCGGCTGAACCCCTACCGTTCCGAAAGCTATCACGACCTCGGAATCGCGCTGCGGCAGGACGGGGCGGTGGAGGAGGCGCAGGCAAGCCAGCGAAACGCGCTCGTCCTGCATCCGGGATTTGCCGGTGCCCACATGAACCTGGGCAACCTGCTGGTCGAGGTCGGTCGTCTCAACGAGGCGCTGACTTGTTTCCGCCGCGCGCTGCTGATCCAGCCAGGGCATGGCAGCGTGCTCTACAACCAGGGCAATGCCCAGCATGCCGCCGGACTGGCCGAGGCGGCGGTCGACAGCTATGCCGGTGCGGCACGTGCCGGCCTCAACATGGCGCTGACCCGGCTGGCGGACGTGCTGACCGGCCTTGACCGGCTGGCCGAGGCGGAGCAGGTGCTGCGGCTGGCGCTGACCCAGCCGGGCAGCGACGTGCCCGGCGCCATCGACATGCTGTCGGCCCTGCTGGCGCGCCAGGGGCGGCATGAGGAAGCCCGGCGCTTCTTCGCCGACTACCGCTATCCGCATGCCGCCGATCCCGCCATGTTCCGCATCGAATGCCTGACCGCGGTCGCCGAGAACTGGCTGGCTGCCGGCGAGACCGACCGTGCGGTGGAGGTGCTGGCCGGGGTTCATGGCCATGGCAGCCGCTTCTTCACCGTCAAGTCGATCGCCGGGCTGCAGCAGTCCCTGGCCCGGCAGGGCCGTCGGCTGGAGCGTCCGGCCAACTCCGACCCGTCCCTGCCGCGCATCTGTTCGTCCACGCTGGCGACCCATGGCCGTTTCGCCCACAACGCCCTGGAATATGTGCTGCTGCGGCTCTACGCCGAGAAATTCGGCTACCGGCTGGAGACGCCGGACTGGGTCGGCGGCCATTACTTCGATCTCGACGATCCCAGGCCCGGCGGCGGGCTGAAGCCGATGCATTTCGGCCGGCGCATCCTGAACGATCTGGTGACCGGGCGACGCGACGACCCGCGCCCCGGCGTCGACATCCTCTCGCCGCTGTTCCTGTTCGATTATCGCGAGGAGTGGCGCGAACGGGTACAGTCCTGGCTGAAGCCACGGCCCGACTGGCTGCCTCATGTCGATCCGGTGATGCAGGCGTTGAAGGCGCGCGGTAACACGGTGGTGGCCCTGCACATCCGCCGCGGCGACTTCGTCTGGTTCCGCTACACCATCACCGAGACCTCCTGGTACGTCGACTGGCTGAAGGCGCTGTGGCCGACGCTGGACCGGCCGGTGCTGTACATCGCCACCGACGACCCGGCGACCATCGGCGACTTCGCGGAGTTCGCGCCGGTTTCGCTCGACGATCTGGCGAAGGACGGGGCGGTGGAGCCGTGGAAGGGGCTGGAGTTCCTGCAGGATTTCCACGTGCTGATGAACGCCGACGTGCTGGGCGTCAGCGCCCAGAGCGGTTACAGCCAGCTGGCGGCCCTGCTGAACCGCAATGCCCGCCTGTTCGTCGAGCCGGATGCGGCGGCGCAGCGGATCAGGCCCTATTCCCCCTGGACGAGTTCGTCCGGCACCCCTTAAGACCACCACCATCACGATCAACGCGACGCCCTCGAAAAGGGCAGGAGGGCAGCCCCATGGATCTCGCGACCAAGGAATTCTACGACGACTTCTGGCCCCGTTTCGTGCCGATCTACGACGAGACCAAGAAGTACATGCTGGAGACGCTGACCGAGCGGCAGATCGGCCGGGCGCTGGATGCCGGCTGCGGCCACGGCATCTGCTCCGTCATCCTGTCGGAAATGGCGGAGCGGGTGGTGTCGGTCGACGTCTCGTCGGACAGCCTTGCCACGGCCCGCCAGCAGGCCCAGCGCTTCGGCCGCGACAACATCGAGTTCCACCACCAGGATCTCCAGGAACTGGACACGAACCTGGGTCCGTTCGATCTGGTCTGGTGCTGGGGGGTTGCGATGATGGCGCCCGACCCGATGAAGGTGATGCGCAACCTGATGGCCGTCACCAAGCCGGGCGGCACCGTCTATCTCGGCCTCTACCTGAAGACCTGGCTGTCGCCGGTGCATGAGGGCGTGCGCCATTTCTGCCGTGCCTACATGGACACGCCGGCCCGGCGCAAGCTGGTCGGCGGCTTCTTCACCGGCCTGACCAAGGTCGCCTGCGCGCTGAAGGGTCAGGAGATCAACCGCCGCGCCGACAACGTGTCGATCCAGGCCCAGGTCGAGGACTGGTACTATCCGCCCTACAAGACCTTCTATTCGATCGAGGAGATCGTGGCGCTGTTCGAGCGCAACGGCTTCAAGGCCGAATGCATCCAGGACCGTCTGGGCCGGATGAAGAGCGCCACGATCTTCGTGATCCGGGCGACGAAGAATGGCTGAGGCGGCGGCGGGCCGGCAGGACCGGGCGGCTCCCCCCGACTGGGAGGAACTGGGCCGGCTGCTGTCCCGCGGCTACATCGACAGCGGCTTCATCGGCGGCGTCACCCGCGTGCCGGTGAAGGACGTCGTGCGCGACATGCTGTCGGAGGCGCGCGCCGACGAACAGGTGGCGGAGCTGCGGCGGACGGCCGCGGCCGCCGGCGTCGATGCCGGCAACGCCCGCATCCTGGAGGTCGGGTCCGGCTGCGGCATGACCGTGGTGCGCGGGCGCACGGCGCATGGGCTGGACATCCACGGCATCGAGCCCAGCATGGGCGAATACAGCTCCACGCTCGACGTCTGCCGCCGGCTGATCGACCATTACGGCCTGCCGGCGGACGCGGTGCGCGACGCCACCGGCGAGGCGATTCCCTTTCCGGACGCCAGCTTCGACATCGTCTATTCCTCCAACGTGCTGGAGCATGTCGGCGATCCGGCGGCGGTGCTGGACGAGGCGCTGCGGGTGCTGAAGCCTGGCGGGCTGCTGCTGATCGTCGTGCCGAATTACGGCTCCTGGTGGGAGGGGCATTACGGCATCCTGTGGCTGCCGCGGATGCCGGCCGGTCTGGCGAAGCTCTATGTCCGGCTGTTCGGCCGCGACCCATCCTATGTCGACACCCTCAACCTGATCGACCGCCCCTGGTTCGACCGCTGGCTCGGCCGCCATCCCGGCCGGCTGGAGGTGCTGGACTGGGGCTGGGGCGTCTTCGAGCAGCGCCTGCGCACGCTGGGCTTCGGCGACTGGGCGGCTCTGTCGGTCGCCAAGCGCATCGTCACCTTCGTCCACCGCTCCGGCCTGCTGGAACCGGCGATCTGGCTCGCCCGGCGCCTGCATTGGGAAACGCCGATTATCTTCGTGGCGCGCAAGCGGCCGGACTGACCGGCCTCCGCGCCGCCGCCCTGCTCGCCGTTGCCCCGCGCGCCGCCGGCCCGGTCAGCGCCCCATCCGGTACAGGGCGATCAGCGACTTCCATTCCAGTGCCCGGTTTTCCCAGCGGTAATTGGCGCCGATCGCCTGCCGCTGGTGCCGGAGCGACGCCTGGAGGTCCGCTCCGTCGCCGTTGCTCCACTGCCCGATCTTGGCGACCAGGGCGTCGGTGAAGGCCTTTTCAAACCCGTCTCCGCCCTTGCCATAGGGGACCATGGTGGCGAAGCCGGCCGCGCTTTCCGGCAGTGCGCCGCGGTCCGTGCAGACGAGGCTGCAGCCGGCGGCGAGCGCCTCGATGGGGGCAATGCCGGAGGTCTCCTCGAACGCGGTGGGGTAGGCGACGACGGCGGTGTTCAGCAGCCGCTCGGTCAGGCGGGCATGGGAAAGCGGGCCGCGATAGTCGACGCCTTCCATCGTCATGCCGCTGAGCAGGCGGTGGATGGGGTCGTCGGCCTGCGCGACGCCGTAGATCGACTGCCCGGAATAGACGGTCAGCGTTGCGGCCGGGCATTTCGCCCGCACCTCCGGCCACAGCTTCAACAGGGTTTCCAGTCCGCGCGTCGGTGCCGAGACATAGGCCACCTCCAGTGCCGCCCGCTTGGCCGCGAACAGCCCCGCCTCGTCGTCATGCCGCCGCAGGACGAAGGGGTTGCAGGCGTTGCGGATCACATGGCACCGCTCCGCCGGGACGGTGTCCCTAAACTTTTCCAGGAAGACCCGCTTCTGCCATTCGCTGACGAACACGATGCCGTCGGCGGAGCGCGCGTGGTCGGTGTCCAGATAATGGGCCAGGCATTTCAGGTCGTGGAACCACACATCGTGCTGGATGTGGACCCACAGGAAGACAGGCACGGAGGGGACAAAGCGCTTCACCGCCGTCACGTTGTCGGCGTTGTTGCTGACGATGACCGCGTCGGTCCCGGTCAGGTCCCCGGCGGTGATCTTGGTGCAGTCGACGACCTTGACCCCGCTGCGGCGCGCATCCTGGCCGCTGCCGATGGCAAGCACGACCTCGTGCCCCTCGGCGGCGAGGCAGTCGGACAGGTAGATCAGCGACGAGGCGATCCCACCCATTCCTTCCGTTTCGCTGTAGGCATCGCTCGCCTTCGTCAAATGGGAGTCGATGAGGAGGAGCTTCATGGGTCGAAAAGCCTTTTTCGGAAGGGCGGCAGGCTGCACGGGGCCGGTGGGGCGGGACCGGTCGGCGATCCCGGAGTTATAGGCCGCCTGCCCGCCGGTTTCATAGCGTCTGCATCCGCCGGACGATAAGCGCTTCATGTTGAAAAGGCGGGCGGACTGTCCGAGATTGGCCGTCTCTCAGCCTCATCCTTCGCCGTGACGGGCGGGGGAGAAAACCTTCGAGTGGTCAGCCGATCGATGCGTCAGCGCCTTCAGTTCACCGCCCCGGGCCAGTTCGAGGCCCTGCTGCGGCAGTGCGTCCACCGTCTGTCCGTCGATCCGGCCGATGCCAACCAGTGGTTCGTCCTGGCACAGGGGTTGGAGGGCGTCAGGCGGGACGGGCAGGCGCTTCGCCTTGCGCGACGGGCGATGGCCCTGCTTCCCGGCCAGCCTGTGCTGCTGCGTTTCGTCGGGGCGCTGTCCAAGCGCCTGAACCGGCTGGACGAGGCGAAGGACTGCTATGGCGAGATTTCCCGTCTTCTGCCCGGCGACGAGGAGGCCCTGGCCGAACTGGCCGACATCGACAGCCGGCAGCGCATCCTGAGCGCCCCCCTGCGCGTCCGGGCGGAGCCGAAGGGGACAACACCGTCCGCTCCGGTCACCGTCAACCTGCTGTACAAATGGTGGGACCAGCCCTGGCTGCGGCAAACTCCCGGCGGGACCGGGCGCTGGGGAAACCACCAGTTCGTCGCCAACCGGCGGGGCGGGCAGTCGGACTGGGTGGTGGTCTACGAGGATTCTGGATGTGCCCAGGACGGTCACCTGCCGGCAGGGGAATCTCGTCCTGGCGACCGGGGAACCGCCGTCCCTGTCCCGCTACAGCCGCGGATACCTGGACCAGTTCGATCTGGTCGTCACCTCCCATGAGGATTCTGGAGCATCCCCGCGCCCTGCTCTCGCAGGTTCCACTGCCCTGGCACATCGGGCTGTCCGGTGTGGAGGCGTGGCCCGGCTCCGGACCCATCGGCTACGACCTGCTGTCCGGCGTGACGGGGATGGACAAGGCCTTCGCCGTCTCCGCCATCGTGTCCGACAAGGTGCTCACCGAGGGGCATGTCGTCCGCGGGGAGTTCCTGAGGCGGTTGAAGGCCCTCATGGGTGACAAGCTTCACCTGTACGGCCGGGGATATTGCGAGGTCGCCAACAAATGGGCGGCGATCGCTCCGTACAAATTCCATCTGTGCATAGAGAATTACCAGAGCAGCCATTACTGGACGGAGAAGCTTTCCGACGCCTATCTCGGCTGGTCGATCCCGATCTATCATGGGTTCACCAAGGTCAGGGAGGCATTCGATCCCTCGACCTTCTGCGAGATCGACATCCGCGATCCGGAAGCGACATACCGGCGGATCATGGATTTCATGGAACGGCACAGGGACACCGACGTGTCCGACCTGCTGGCCCGGCAGCGTGCCGCCGTCTTGAACGGCCACAACATGTTCAACCGTCTGGCCGAAATCTGCGCCGATGCCACGGGAACAGCTTGGCGTCAGGTGACCATTCATCCCGAGGTCTCCTTTCAGAAGGGCCGCTGACGGTCCACCCTCCGGGGATCGGGCCGCCGGGTTCATTTGACCGGCCAAATTGGCCTGTGCTATGCCGCCGGATGGGCCGGGGATCGGGCGGGGTGCCGTTTTCCTCGCCCAAGTTCTTCGCCCAAGCGTCTGCTTTCCCCTGTTCTTCCCCGGTCAAGGCCACGCCATGGGACATGTCACCGATCGCGCCATCGAACTGTACAAGGCCGGGCGCCGGGACGAGGCGCTGTCCCTGGTCGAGCAGGTGCTGCGCGAGAATCCCGTCGACCGCGACGCCTTGAGCCTGGCGGGCGCCATCCTCTACCAGTCGGACCGGCTGGACGAGGCGGAGCGGATGCTGCACCGGCTGGTTGCCGGCCACCCGCTGTTCGCACAGGGGCGCATCAATCTGGCGACGGCGATGCTGGCGCGCGGAGCCAAGCGGGAGGCAATCGGCCATCTGCGCGTCGCCTGCCTGCTGACGCCCGGCGATCCCGATGCGCACGGCCGTCTCGGCAACCTGCTGCACGGGGCCGGCGATTACGCGGCGGCCACGCGCCACATGACCCATGCCGCCCGGCTGTGCCCCACCGATCCCGACCGGCAGGTCCTGCTGGCGGTGGCCCTGCTGTCGCACTGCGACCATGCCGGGGCGGTGGAGGTGTTGACCCCCGTCCTGGCCCGGCATTCCGGCCATACCGATGCCCGCACCCATCTGGCCGCGGCCTGGCTGTCGCTCGGCCGTCCGGATCTGGCGGAAGAGACCCTGCTGGCGGCGGGTCCATCGGGCGCCAAGCCGCCGGCCGCCCAGGGGATCGCCCAGGGGGCCTCGCAGGGCGATCCCATACTGTCCCGCGCCCGGCTCTACCGCCAGGTTGCCGCCGACGCCCAGCGGCCCCACACGCCGGAGGGGCTGCTGGTCCGCGCCCCCTTCTCCGTGCTGTCCGGCTATGGCGACTTCGCCCAGCATTTCGTGCGCAGCCTGATGGAATGCGGGACGACCCTGCGGCTGGCCGGGCTGATGGGGGAGGAAAGCTGGCGCCCGGCCTTCACCGACCCGATCCTGCAGGCGGCCGCCCGGCGCCTCGGCGATCCGGTGCGGGCGCGGCTGGCGCTCAGCGTGCTGACCCCGCCACTGGTGGAGCCGGTCCCCGGCCTGCCGACGGTCAACTACACCATGTTCGAGGGGCCGCGCATCCCGGACTCCTGGGCCGTCTGCAACCGGGCCCACGAGATGGTCGTCGTGCCGACCGACTCCTCGCGCCTGGCCTGGATCGCCGCCGGCCATCCCGAAGACCGCATCCGCGTCTGCCCGCCCGGCATCGCCCCCCATCCGGCCGATGCGGCGGCGCAGCCGCTGCCCATCGTCGGTCCGGGCGGACGCAGCGTGATGGATTACCGGGTGCGGGTTCTCAACATCTCCGACTTCGTCGCGCGCAAGAATCTCGCCGGGCTGCTGCGGGTCTGGCTGCGCGGCACCCGTGCCGGTGACGATGCGATCCTGATCCTGAAGGTGGGAAAGGGCGGGTCGTCCCTCATGGGCGAGATGCGCCGTCTGGTCGAGGAGGGCATGCGTGCCACCGGCCGGCGGCTGGATGAGGCGGCTCCCATCGCCCTGCTGACCGACCGCTACGACGATGCGGGAATTGCCGGCCTCTATGCCATGGCCACCCACTATCTCAGCCTGTCGCATGGCGAGGGCTGGGACCTGCCGATCACCCGCGCCGGCTGCCTGGGGGCCGGGCTGATTGCGCCCCGGCACAGCGCCTACACCGCCTATCTGAACGACCGGGTCGCCCACCTGATCCCCTGCACCACCGGCCCGGCGCTGATGCCGTACAGCAGCGCCTATTACCAGCCCTTCCATGGGCTGGACTGGTGGCATCCGGACGAGGAGGCCGCGGCCGACATCCTGTCCCGCGTCATCCGCGACCCCGAAGGGGAGCGCCGCGACGCAGCCCGTCATCTGATGGACAATTTCACCTGGGACGCCGCCGCCCGCCGTCTGCTCGACGCCCTCGACGGGGTCTAATCCTCCAGCACGAAGCGGCGGCCATGCAGGGCGATGCGGGGGCGGAGCCCCTCCTGCTCGACGCTGCGCAAGGCCCGGATGCGGCGCTCCATCTCTTCCGCACCGATGTCGGAGGGCAGGGTGCGGAGGTCGTCCAGCGCCTTGGCCGTGCAGCGGCGGCTGTGGTCCCAGGCAAGCTCGGTGCGGGGCAGGGGCCGGCCGGTCGCCGCCAGCTGGGGCGCCAGCATCACGAACAGATGGACCAGCGCGGTATGGGCCTGGTCGATCAGCCAGACCGGGTCGGGATCGGCGGGCAGGGCGAAGCTGAGTGCACCGACGATCGGGCCGGCATCCACCCGCTCCACCATTTCGTGGGCGGTGACCCCATACTCCGCCACCCCGTCATAGAGTGCGAAGGCGAAGGGGTAGCGGCCGGGATAGGCGGGCGGGGCCGGGTGGAAATTGTAGGAGGGGCCCGAAACCCGCCGCAGCAGCTCCGCCGGCACCACGCAGTTGGTCCGGAAGGCGACGAGGCGGTCGATCTGCCCACGGTCCGCCATCGCGGCTTCCAACTGCGGGCGGTCGGCGACCGTCACGACGGTCAGGTCGTGGTTGGCTCCGGCGAGGATGGCGGCAAGATGGCGCGCATCCCCCGGCTGGGCCAACAGGACCAGGGTGGCGGGCATGACCGGACCTCCTCCCTCAACAATCCTGGCGAAAGCCCCGGCTTCACTGCCCCGGCTTCACTGCGTGGCGTCGACGAACGCCTCGGCGAAGGCGCGCCAGCTGCGCTCGGTGCGGATGAAGGCCTTGGCGCGCGCGGCGCGTGCCTTGGCGGCGGCACGGTCGGCGTAGAGCCGCTCCAGCGCCTCCACCAGCTCGTCGACCGAGGATTCGCCCCAGCCGAAGCGGCTGCCGTCGCGGTCGGCGACCGGAACCTGACGGTCGAGCGTCAGGCACAAATCGTCGCCCTGGGTCGGGCTCTTCAGCAGGTCGCGGTGACCGGTGTTGTTGGACAGAACCACCGGAACGCCGCAGGCCATCGCCTCCATCGCGACGAGGTTGGTCGCCCCCTCGCAGCGGTTGGGGAAGACGGCGGCGTGGCAGTCGGCGAGGATCCCGGCGATCTGGTGGCGGCCGAGGAAGCCCAGATCGACGAAGCCCTCCTCGTCGGCGCCGTTCTCCATCGCCCAGCTCTTCACGTCGATCATGTTGTTGGGCAGGACCCGCGGCGGCTTCGGCGCCAGCGGCGATTCCGCCATCGTCATGCCGACCTCCGGCCAGGCGTTCTGCCAGGCGGTGACCAGCAGCGCGTCGGGATGGCGCTGACGGAAGGCGCGGAAGGCGGCCAGCACGATGTCCTGGCCCTTGCGGAACTCCAGCTTGCCGCCGGAAAAGACGACGAAGCGGTCGCCGAAGCGGCCACTCGGTTCCGCCTCCACCATTTCGGTCGGGTCGATGCCCTGGAAGGCGAGGCCGACATTGTCGAAGCCCCAGATCTCCAGAAGCTGCCTGTTGTAGGTGGAATGCACGACGATGCGGTCGTACTGGCGGGCGCGGGCCATCACCTCGGGCGTGAAGCGGGTGTCCTCATAGGCGATGACGCCGATGTTGCGCCGGCCGCGGAAGCGCGTCGACGGACCGCCTGCGGTGAAGCCGTTGCCCAGCGCGTGCAGGACGTCGAACTCCTTCAGCAGCAGCATGTGGCCCTTGGCGTTGTCGGCCATGGCGGCGATCTGCTGGTAGGGGGCTTCCAGCGGCTGCAGCTTTTCGCGGTTTTCCGGGCGCAGGGTACCCATCAGCGGCTTTTCCAGCAGCAGCGGCGGCCGCCCGGCGTCGGCGAGGTAGAGGGCGGTGTGGACACCCACCAGTCCCCAACCGTGGACCTCCGTGAGCTGCCAGGTGAAAGCCAAGTTCGGAATCATGATGGAAACCCCAATTCTGGGTGCAGGTCCGCCAGCCCAGGCGGGCGCCCAAGCGGGCGCCGAGCGGCGGGAAGATCCCGCGCCGGGGCGGCGCTTGTCAAGCCGAGCGGAGCGGACTGGATTCCCCGCCTGCCCGATGCTACGACAGCGGCGGCTTTCCATAGCGGGATGGTGCTCAAGGTGCGGACGGAATCGCTTTTCTCCCTGGAGGGCAAACGGGTCTGGGTGGCCGGGCATCGCGGCATGGCGGGCGCCGCCGTCGTCCGCCGGCTGGAGCGCGAACCCTGCGACCTGCTCACCGTCGGGCGCGACCGCGTCGACCTGCGCCGCCAGTCGGAGGTGGAGGACTGGATGGCCGAAACGAAGCCGGACGTGGTCTTCGTTGCCGCCGCCACCGTCGGCGGCATCCTCGCCAACTCCACCCGGCCGGCCGAGTTCCTCTACGACAACCTGGCGATCGAGACCAACATCATCCATGGGGCCTACCGGACGGCCGTGAAGAAGCTGGTCTTCCTGGGATCCTCCTGCATCTACCCGCGGCTGGCCGAGCAGCCGATGCGCGAGGACGCCCTGCTGACCGGCCCGCTGGAGCCGACCAACGAGTGGTATGCCATCGCCAAGATCGCCGGCATCAAGATGTGTCAGGCCTACCGGCGCCAGTATGGCTGCGACTTCATCTCGGCGATGCCGACCAACCTCTACGGCCTGAACGACAATTTCGACCTGCAGGGCGGGCACGTCGCCGCGGCATTGCTGGCCAAGATCCACCGGGCCAAGGTGGAGGGGCTGCCCTTCGTCGAGCTGTGGGGGACGGGTGCGCCCAAGCGCGAGTTCCTGTTTGCCGACGATCTGGCCGATGGCCTGGTCTTCCTGGCCCGGCATTATTCGGGCGAGCCGCACGTCAATGTCGGTACCGGAAGCGAGGTGTCGATCCGGGAACTGGCAGAGCTGATCCGCGACGTCGTCGGCTATGAGGGCGAGTTCCGCCACGACACCTCCAAGCCGGACGGCAGCCCGCGTAAGCTGATGGACGTCAGCCGGATGAGCGGGATGGGCTGGACCGCGCCCACGTCCTTGCGCGACGGCTTCGCCACCACCTACCGCTGGTTCCTGGAGACTGTCGACCGCGGCGGCCTGCGGGGGGTATGACCCCCGAACGGTGAAGCCTGCCGGGAGAGGGCGCGGCGCCGACGGGGCCGTGCCCTCTCCTCTTTCATCCCCTCGGGTGGCGTTCCCTCAGGCGGCGCTGCGGGCCACCCAGTCGCGCCACATGGCGCGGTAGGCCGCCTCGACCCCACGGGCGAAGCCCGTGTAGTCGGTCAGCGGGGCGGCGCTCAGCCGGCTGCGCATCGTCCGGCGCAACCGGTCCAGGCGGCCCGGGTCGCCGGCGAGCGCCACTGCGGTGGCGATGTAGCCCTCCATGTCGGAGGCCACCAGCTCCGTCAGCCCGCAATGGGTCAGCAGGCTGGCGCCGACGCGGGCGACATGGTTGGCGCCCGTCAGCGTCACCACCGGCACACCCATCCACAGGGCCTCGCAGGTGGTGGTGGTACCGTTGTAGGGGAAAGGGTCGAGCCCGATGTCGATGCGGTCGTAGGCGCGCAAATGCCCGTCGGCCGCGTCGATGCGGGCCAGAAGCTCGACCCGGCCGGCGTCGATCCCGCACTGGACGAAGGTGTTCAGATAGCGCCGGCGCGTCTCCTCGTCGCCCATCTGGGCGCTCTTGACGATCAGGCGCGAGCCCGGCACCCGCTTCAGGATCTCCGACCAGACACGCACCACCTCCCCCGTCACCTTGGAGGTGTTGTTGAAGGAGCCGAAGGTGACATGGCCGCTGGCGCGGAACGGCGGTTCGGCCGGCGGGGCGACGTCCACCGGCGGGCGGTAGCTGTGGAAGCCATGCGGCAGCCTGACGATGCGTTCCGCGCTCAGCCGGTCGGCCTCGCCCGGCGGCTCGGCGATGGCGTCGCTGAAGCGCCAGTCGATGGCGCGCATGCCGGTGGTGTCGGGATAGCCCAGCCACGTCGCCTGCACCGGCGCCGGCTTGCGGGCGAACAGGGTCAGCCGGTTGTTGGCGGTGTGGCCGGTCAGGTCGACCAGGATGTCGATGCCGTCCTGCTCGATCAGCGCCGCGGCGCGGGCATCGTCCACCCCCACCAGCGACCGCCAGCCGTCGGACAGCCCCTTCAGCCGTTCGGTGACCATGTCGGAGCGTGCGTTCGCGTGGTAGCAGAAGACCTCGAAGTGCCCGCGGTCATGCTCGCGGATCAGCGGCTCCGCGAAGAAGGCGACCGAATGGGCGCAGAAGTCGGGCGAGACGTAGCCGATGCGCAGGCGACGTTCGGGATCGCGCGGGTTGGGGTGGCGCCTGCCGGCGGGCAGCAGCGGGTCGGCATGGCGCTGTGCCCATGCCACATGGGCCCTGAAGATGGTCTCGGGCGGAACGGCCGGGGTGTAGTGCAGGGCCAGCAGCAGGTTGGAATGCATCAGCGCGTGGGCGGGATGCGCCTCCAGCCCCTTCTGGAAGACGGCGACCGCCTCCTCGATGCGTCCCATCTCCTTCAGCGTTTCGCCCAGGTTGTTCCAGGCCTCGGCCGATTTCGGGTCGGCCTTCAGCGCGGCGACGAAGCACTCCACCGCGCGGGTGAGTTCGACCGCCCCCTTGTGCAGGTCGCCCAGGTTGCACAGCGCCGACGCCATGTCCGGCTTCAGGCGCAGCGCCTCGCCGTAGGCGGCCTTGGCCGCCTCGCGGTTGCCGCGGTTGCGCAGGATGTTGGCGAGGTTGAAATGGGCCTCGGCATACTCGGGCTTCAACCGGATGGCGGTGCGCAGCGCCTCCTCCGCCTCGGCGCTTCGGCCCATGTCCTGCAGCAGGCAGCCATGGTTGCTGTGGACGAAGGGATCGGCCGCGTTGCGGGCGAGCGCCCGGCGGTAGCAGCCCAGCGCCTCCTCCCAGTCGCCGCGGGCCCGCAGGATGATGGCGAGGTTGTTGTTGGCGTTGGGGTGGCCCGCATCGGCAGCCAGCACGGCGCGGTATCCGGCCTCCGCCTCGGCCGTCCGGCCTTCCCGGTGCAGGCTCAGCGCCCGACCGAAGCCGGCGTCCCCTGCCGAAACCGCCGGAGCCGTGCTCTGCGGGGAGGGGGCCGGAATGGCCGGGCGCTTGGCCCTGGCCTGCTTGCGTGAAGGCTTTTTCATCGGGCTGACCGCTTGGCGTTAATTCGTCGTCGGCAGAAGAGCCGTCCTGCCGGTCGATAGCAATGACCATGCGCTGCCGCAAGCGGCATCTCGTCTCCGGATGGATGTGCCGCAACGGCCACATGGGGTGGAGACATATGATGGATGATGGATGGGCCCTGGGACAGATGGCTTGCCGCTGTTGGGCCAATTCTGCTATTCCAGCGGAATCGCGTGGTTATACATCGTCTGCAAGTGGCGGACCCTACGCGCTTCGTCGCGCCCCTGGGCCCCAAGGAGCGCATGGTCGATCAAGACCGGGTGACCGAACGGTATGAAGACCTTGCTTTCGCGACGCATTTCACATTTTTCACGGCGGTTCCCATGACCCTCGCTGCGGAAGTCCCTTGCGCCCACACCGGGCTGCATTCCCTGGCTGTCGTCGCGCGCCAGCGTGGCCTCGACGTTTCGGCCGAGCGGCTTCAGCACAGCAACGTCATCGGAAACGAGGAGCTGGACACCGCGCGCCTGCTGCGCGTCGCCAAGTCGATCGGCCTGAAGGCCGAGGCGACGACGCTGGACTGGGACGATCTGGGCAAGCTCCACGATGCCTTCCCCGCCATTCTGCGCCTGCGCAACGGCAACTCGATGGTTGTCGTCGGCTTCGGCAAGCAGGGCGACACCGACGTCGCCATTTTGCAGGATCCGCTGGCGGGCCAGGAGTTGATCCTGCCGGTCGACCGCATCCGCCTCAGCCAGGCCTGGGCCGGCGAGGTGGTGCTGCTGAAGCGCGACTACGGCCTGACCGACGCCGAGCAGCCTTTCGGCCTGAAATGGTTCCTGGTGGAGATCCTCCGCCACAAGCGCATCTTCCGCGACATCGGCATCGCGGCGATCCTGATGAGCCTGTTCGCGCTCGCCGTGCCGATCTTCTTCCAGCTGGTGATCGACCGCGTGCTGGTCCACCGCAGCATGGGTACGCTCGGCGTGCTGATGATCGGCATGGTCGGCGTCATCATGTTCGAGGCGGCCTTCTCCTACCTGCGCCAGTACCTGATGCTCTACGCGACGAAGAAGATCGACGCGAAGATGAACGTCCAGGTCTTCAACAAGCTCGTCGGCTTGCCGATGCATTATTTCGAGCGGGTATCGTCGGGCGAGATCGTCAAGAACGCCCAGCAGGCCGAGCGCATCCGCAACTTCCTGACCGGCCAGCTCTTCATGACGCTGCTGGACACGGTCTCGCTGGTCGTCTTCCTGCCGATCATGTTCATGTACAGCGTGCCGCTGACCTTCCTGGTCCTGGCATTCTCGATTCTGATGGCGATCAACATCGGCATCATGATCCCGCTGATCAAAGGCCGGATGAAGGAGCTCTATCAGGCCGAGGTGCGCCAGCAGTCCTTCCTGATCGAGAACATCCACGGCATGCGCACGGTGAAGTCGCTGGCACTGGATTCCCGCCAGAAGCAGGAATGGGACCACCGCGTCGCCCGCGCCGCCGAACAGCGCTTCGACGTCGGCCGCATCATGATCATCGGCCAGACGATCGCACAGCCGCTGAACCAGCTGATGATGGCCTGCCTGCTCGGGCTCGGCACCTATCTGGCGCTGAACGGCGAGATGATGATGGGCGCGCTCATCGCCTTCTACATCCTGGCCGGGCGCGTCACCCAGCCGCTGCTGCAGATGGCCCAGCTGGTGCAGCAGTTCCAGGAAGTGTCGATCTCGGTCCAGATGCTGGGCACGATCATGAACCACGCTCCGGAAGAGGGGCGGACCGGTCGCGGCCTGCGCACGCCGCTGCGCGGCACGGTGGAGTTCCAGGAGGTCCGCTTCCGCTATGCCCCCTCCACGCCGCCGGCGCTCGACGGGGTGTCCTTCATCGCGTCCGAGGGCACCATTCTCGGCGTGATGGGCCGCTCCGGCTCCGGCAAGACCACCGTGACCAGGCTGCTGCAGGGCCTGCACCGGGCGCAGGAAGGGCTGATCCGCATCGACGGCCGGGATCTGCGCGAATACGACCTCGATCACCTGCGCGCCTCGATCGGCGTCGTGTTGCAGGACAATTTCCTGTTCACCGGCACCATCCGCGAGAACGTCTCCGCCGCCAAGCCGGGGGCGACGACCGAGGAGATCCTGAGGGTGATCCATCTGGCCGGCGCCGACGAGTTCGTCGAACGCCTGCCCAAGGGCCTGGAAACGATGCTGGAGGAAGGCTCGTCCAACCTGTCCGGCGGTCAGCGCCAGCGTCTGGCCATCGCCCGCGCGCTCCTGACCAACCCGAAGATCCTGATCATGGACGAGGCGACCTCGGCGCTGGACGCCGAGAGCGAGGCGATCGTCCAGGCCAATCTGATGAACATCGCCCGTGGCCGCACCATGATCATCATTTCTCACCGCCTGTCGTCGCTGGTGCCGTCCGATACCATCCTGGTGATGGACCGCGGCAAGGTGGTGGACAGCGGCAAGCATGACGAACTGCTGATGCGCTGCGACATCTATCAGCATCTCTGGCACCAGCAGAACCGGCACATCTAGGAGCGCGTCCCTTGACCGCACAGAAGCTTGCGAAAATTGAGACCGCGCGCGTTCCCGCCAACGATGTGGCGCCGCAAGGGCCGCTGGACAAACGGGCCAAGGCGCGCGGAAAGGCGGCGATCGGGGCCTTCCAGAAGGATACGGAGGCGATCCAGAACGCCCCCGATCCGTTCCTGGCGCGCGTCACGCTGCATCTGCTGGCTCTGTTCGTCATCGGGGCGATCACCTGGGCGTCGATGGCCTATCTGGACAAGATCGTCGCCTCCCAGGGCAAGATCATCTCGACCGAGCCCAACGTGATGGTCCAGCCGCTGGAGATGGCGGCGATCAAGCAGGTCCTCGTCCGTGCCGGCGACGTCGTGCATCAGGGGCAGGTCCTGGCGACGCTGGACCCGACCTTCACCCAGGCCGACGTGCTGCAGCTGGAATCCCGCCTCGCCAATGCCGACGCGCAGATCGCCCGGCTGGAGGCCGAGCATGACGGCAAGCCCCTCGTGCCGGTCGCGGATCGCTATGGCTACGGCACGCTGCAGCAGGCGCTGTGGCGTGAGCGCCAGGCGCAGTACCAGTCGCAGATGCAGAATTATGAGGAGAAGCTCGCCCGCCTGCAGTCCAACGTCTCCAAGTACGAGATGGACCGCCTGCACCTGAACGAGCGGCTGAAGGTGGTGCGCGAGATCGAGAACATGCGCTCGTCGCTGCTGGCCACCCAGGTCGGCAGCAAGCTGAACCTGCTGCAGGCCACCAGCGACCGCATCGACATCGAGCGCAATCTGGTCCTGAACCAGAACGAGCTGCAGGGCAACCGTCACGATCTGCAGGCCCAGCTGGCGGAGCGCGACGTTTTCATCCAGCAGTGGAACGGCAAGATCATCGAGGAGCTGGCCACCCAGAGCAACGAGCGCGAGGCGCTGCGCGAGCAGCTGACCAAGGCGCGCAAGCGTCAGTCGCTGGTCCAACTGGACGCGCCGGTCGACGCCATCGTGCTGGAGGTCTCACCCAAGGCCACCCCCGGTTCCATCGCCAAGGAAGCCGAACCGCTCTTCACCCTGGTGCCGGTCGGGGCTCCGCTGGAGGTCGAAGCCAACATCGATGCCCGCGACCTCGCCTTCGTCCAGATCGGCGACAAGGTGCGCGTCAAGCTGGATGCCTATCCCTACATGCAGCACGGGTCGCTGGAGGGAGAGGTCGCGACGATCAGCGAAGACTCCTTCTCCAGCAAGGAAAACGGGAACGGCATGCTCTTCTACCGGGCGCGGATCAGGCTGCTGACCACCACGCTCGACAATGTGCCCTCTAACTTCCGCCTGATCCCCGGCATGCCGCTGACGGCCGACATCAAGGTCGGCGAACGCCGGATCATCACCTATTTCCTGCGCCCCATCCTGCGCGGGTTCGACGAAAGCCTGCGGGAGCCCTGATTGTGTTCGGCAAACTGCTGAAGCGAAGCAAAACCACCAGTTTCCGCAAGCCGGACTTCCAGCAAGGTCTGGCCGCCTTCGAGGCGGATGACCATGCCGGCGCCGTGGCCAACTGGATGCCGCTGGCCGAACGCGGCCATGCCGAAGCGCAGTTCCGCATGGGACAGCTCTACGCCCGCGGGCAGGGGGTGGTGCGCGATTTCGGCGACGCCGCCCACTGGTTCCGCAAGGCGGCCGAGCAGGGCCACACCGAGGCGCAGTTCTCGCTCGCCCTGTGCTACGCCAACGGCGAAGGGGCGGCGCAGGACACGGCCTTGCCGGTGCGCTGGTACAAGACCGTGTCCAAGGCCAGCCCGCCGACGGCGGAGGCCAACCTGGCCCTGCTTTATCCCAACGGGCTGGGCATCGCGCCCGACATCGCCCAGGCGCTGCACTGGTACCGGCTGGCTGCCGAGGCCGGCCACGCCGAGGCGCAGTACCACATGGGCCTGCTGCATGCCTACGGACAGGGAATGCCGCAGGACCAGGTCGTGGCCGCCGACTGGTACCGGCGCTCGGCCGAAGGCGGCTATGCGGTGGCCCAGCATGCGCTCGCCTCCTTCTACGCCAACGGCCAGGGGGTGGAGCGCGACATCGGTCAGGCCATCGCCTGGTACGGGCGTGCGGCCGAACAGGGCTATGCCAACTCGCAGCTGGCGCTCGCCATCATCTACGAGCACGGCACCGGGGTGGAGGCCGATCCGGCCCGCGCGGCGGAGTTCTATCGTCTGGCGGCCGAGCAGGGCCATCCGGTGGCGCAGGTCAATCTGGGCCTGCTCTATGCCCGTGGCCAGGGCGTGCCCAAGGATTACCGCGAAACCCTGAAATGGTGCCGCCTGTCGGCCGAGAAGGGCAACGTCAACGCCCAGTTCAACCTGGGCCTGATCCATTCCAACGGACTGGCCGGCCAGCCCGACTATGCCGAGGCGGCTCTCTGGTACCGCAAGGCGGCCAACCAGGGGAATGTCGGCGCCCAGGTCAATCTGGGGCTGATGCTGATCCATGGCTGGGGCGGCCGCCCCGAGCTGGTGGAGGGGGTGGACTGGCTGCGCAAGGCCGCAGCGCAGGGTCACACCGGCGCCATGAGCAACCTCGGCGCGCTCTATGCCGATCAGAACAGCAAGGCTTACAACCCTGTCCAGGCTTATGTCTGGACCATCATGGCCGCCGCCGGCACCCAGTCCGGAGCCGAGCGCGACGGGCTGGAAGCCAAGGCGCATCAACTGGGCAATGCCTTGACCAGCGATGACCGCCACAAGGCCCAGCTCATCATGGAAGAGTGGAAGAAGAACCCCAAGTCGATGGCGATGGCCTGATCATGCCCCTGGCCGGCAGCGGATTTCTCCGTGGATTTCCCAGTGCCGGCCAGGGCCCCGTTCAGGTGCCGGACCCGCCGCCGTCGCCATTCGCCTCCTGCTGCAACCGCCCGACGACATCCATGATCAGGTGCTGGGCCTCGGCCATCCGGCGGCGTCCGGCCGCGATCTCCTGTTCGGCCAGTTCGGAGAAGGACGGGTCGTCACGGGGGGCGTAATCGGGCATGCGGCCCTCGGCCATGCCGTATTGAACGAAATGGCTGTAGCCGTCGGGGAAATGGCCGGCCAGGACCGCGCTGCGGACATCCGGATTGGCCGTCAGGTAGGCGTCTTCGTCGAAGGGCAGGCGGCGGCCCGCTTCGCGGTGGATCTGCCGGTAGGTCAGCACCCCGTCGAGTGACGCCGGCGTCGCCAGCCCGATCCGCTTCAGCAGCGCCAGCAGACAGAGATCGGCGATGCGGTCGGTCGACCGCTCCGTCCGGATCGCCTCGATGTCCGGAAGCCCCGCCCTGTCCGCCGCGCCGTGCAGGCGGCCGATGGCGTCCAGCCAGGCGGCCTCGCTGTTCTGCACCAGCAGTCCGGCCGGCAGCGTGCTGGCGGCATGGGCGGAGCAGGCGGAATAAATCCCGCGGTGGCCGGCCGCGCCGAACAGCATCATCCGTTCGTCGCCCGGAAGCGTGCCGCTGCACTCCACCCCGTCATCGACCGGAGCCAGGGCGATCAGCGGTTCGCATTGCAGCAGGGAATTCAGGATCGCCGGCCGCGTCGCCGCCGCCTGGATGCGGATGTCCGGGATGAACCGGAAGAAATCCGGGTCGGGGGCACCGAACCACAGAAGCGGCAGTCCATAGCGTGCGGACGCCTTGGCGATGACGGTCAGGACCGGTCCCTTGGACGCGGCGAGAGGCAGGCCGTCGCTGGCGTCCATGACCATGGCGACGGGCCGCCCCGCCGAAGCCGGCGCGCTGCCGGGCAGAGTGCCGGGCAGATCGAGGGCCGGCGGCAGCAGGATGCCCTGCCGGCTCGCATCCACCCGGTTCAGCAGCCCCGGGGATGAGGCGCACAAGGTCGTCTGTCCACCCATCAGGCGGCGCAGGGCGCTTCCGGTCCCGCCGCTCCCGGTGCCGCCCGCTGCTCCTTCGAGATGCAGTCCCCGCCGTTCCGTCGTCAGCAGGGTCGCTTCCACCATGGAGCGGCTGGGGGTGCCGCAGACCAGGACCGCGTCATGGAGGTCGCCGGACGAGGGCTTGCCGTAGCGCTCGACTGCCGGGGCCTCGATCCCCTCCGCCTCCTGCACCACCGTCAGGCCAACCAGCCGTCCGCGCCGGATCAGCGACGCGAACAGGGGAAGCAGCGCGTCCACCCGCCGCCGGCCGGCTTCGCCGCCGGCCACCAGCAGAACGCTTCCCATATCCGGTCCGGCGGTGGGGGCCGCGGGGCGGCGGGACGCCGGCTTGGTCAGCGCGCGCAGCGCGGGCGCGCCATCCGACGGCATTTGCGGGACCGGCAGGGCGACCTGCCGGGCGGTCAGGTCGCGCAGGATGGTCGCGGTGTCCTCCTCGCCGGTCCAGGACATCAGCCCGATGCTGTTGCGGGCGCAGATGGCACGCCGCATCGCGGTCGCCAGATAAGGCTCGCCGCAGACATGGAAGGGGTCGATCGTCACCGCGGCTTCGCTCAGCAGCCGTCCGAGCGTTTCCGGCACGGGAGCGGCCAGAAGCTGCGTGTGGGCCGGCAGCAGGTCTGGCGGCGGGCTGGCGGAGCGGAAGGGCAGATGCACCAGGGCGACGGAAAGCCCGGCCCGTATCAAGGCGCCGGTGAGCATCCCGAAGGCCTGCGCCTGCGGGGCCAGAAGGGCAAGGTCGCCCATCACCAGGATCTGGCGGGGCTTTGCCGAGCGGTTCACCCGCAAGGCTGCCGGGCAATCGGCAGGCAGGTGGAGAAGGGGGGTGCCGGCCGGCAGGACGGCGTGGGCCAGATCGGCCTGCGCGGCGTCCAGTATGAAGCCGCCGGCGGCGTCCGCCGTCTTCCAGGCGGCCCGTGCCGCGTCCAGCCCGTCGCCCGCGGCGTCCATGCCCGCCATGTCGCAGAATTTGCGAACCAGCGGCAGGGCGTAGGACGGCAGGGCGAACCGCTCGGGTGTCAGCCACAGCGCGGTGGCGGGGCGATGGTCGCGCAGGACGGCGGTCTGCATCTCGCCTGCGCCATCCCGTTCGGAGGCTGACCATTCGCAAGCGGCCGGCAGGGCCGACATGGTCGCGCCGAGCTTCGCGGCCAGAAGCGCTTCCGCAATCTGGCTGCTGCGGCAGGACGCGACGGTGACGGTCTGGCCGTCCTTCAGGCGCGGGCCGCTGGCGAAGACGTGAACGGTCGTCATGGCTTCTTTCGGCTGGAAAGGGCGGGACGTCTCCGGACCGGTGCCGGAGACGTCAGGCCCTTCTGTCAGACAAGGCAGGGAGAGTCCACATCCGGCAGGGACAAGTCCCGGGGCTGGTCCTGCGGAGATCGGAACGGGGGGCGGCGCGGCGGGAAGGCCAGCCCCGCATCCGTCGTCTCAAGCGTCAGGTTCGGGTTGTAATAGGGGTCCTCGGCCAGGGCATCGCCCCAGCGTGCCCGCAAAGCCGCCGTCTCCGCCGCAGGTGCCGGCGGGGCTGCCTCGCGGCAGACCATCTGGGCGAGCGGCGTGTACAGGGACCGGAACCCCACACCGGCCAGACGCAGGCACAGGTCGACGTCGTGCAGAGCCTGCGGCAGGCCCTCGTCGAAGCCTTTGGCGGCCATGAAGCGATCCCGCCTTATGGCCATGCAGGTGACGGACACGGACGACACCGTCTGCCGCAGCACGGCCCGCCCGCCCGGACCGACCATGGCGATGTGCTGGCCCGCGTAGGCCGCGCTTCCCTGCGCCTCACCGCCGAGCCGGTATCCGGCATAGCGGATGAGGCCGTTCGCAGTCACCAGCCGCGCGCCGGCGGCGCCGACCCCCGGCGCCATGCACTGGCGCACCAGCTCGGCCAGCCAGATGCGGTGCATCGGTCTGGTGTCCTCGTCGAGGAAAACCAGAACCTCCCCGGTCGCCGCCTTGGCCGCGGTGTTGCGCAGGCTGGCCGGCGCCTTGTCCATCGGCAGCAGCCGCAGGTTCCGCCATCCTTTTGCCGCCTTGGCCATATCGGCGGAAACGGCGGCGGGGCAGGTCACGATCACCTCGGAGACGGACCGGGCGGTGAACCGCTTCAGGACGTCGAGGGTGTCGGCAAGCCTGGCTCCGTCGCCCCGGCAGGACAGGATGACCGAGACCTTCGGCCAAGCCTCCAGCCGGGGGCGCAGATGCAGGAAGGGCGGCTGCAGGCTGGGGCAGGCGCGGGCCTTCAGCCCCCGTCGCTTCAGCGACGCCTCCAGGCCCTTGCGCATGGCGTCGGCCGCATAGTCCTTCTCGTCGATCCTCAGGGCGGTGGACCCCGGAACGGCCCGCCAATGGTAAAGGACGTGCGGGATGTGGCGCACCGCCGCGGGCGGGCTGTGTTCGATCACGCGCAGGGCGAGGTCGTAGTCCTGCGACCCTTCCAGCCCGACGGTGAAGCCGCCGAGACGGCGCATCAGGTCGATGCGGTAGACCCCGAGATGGCTGATGCAGTTCTGCGCGGCCAGGAGATCCGGATTGTAGCCGCCCTTGAAATAGGGCTCGAACCGCTCGCCGGCCTCGTCGATCTTGTCCTCGTCGCTGAAGATCAGGGTCGCTTCGGGGTTGGTCAGGATTTCCTCGGCCACCAGAAGCAGGGCGTGTTCCCTCAGCAGGTCGTCATGGTCGAGCAGGACCGCGAACTCGCCCGTCGCCAGTTCCAGTGCGCTGTTGCTGGCGGCGGAGATGTGGCCGTTGACGGGACGGTGCACGACGCGGATGCGGCGGTCGGCGCGGCTTTCCTCCTTCAGCAGCGCGGCGATCTTCGGATCGGTCGAGGCATCGTCGGCGATGCACAGCTCCCAATCCGGGTAGATCTGCCGGCGAACCGAGGCGATGGCCTCGCGCAGCAGGGGCACGGGCGTGTTGTAGACCGGCATCAGCACCGACAGCAGCGGTCGGCGGGGCAGGGCGTCGAGCCGTGCCCGCATGGCCTCCCGATCTGCCGGCGTCACGGTGTCGTAGCGTTCGACCCAGGCGCGGTAGGTCCGGCACAGGTCGACCGTCAGCGGGCTGCCCGGCAGGTCCCGGCCGGTGCCGGCGATCCGGACCCGGATTTCCGCCATCGCGGACTCCGCCCCGGGCGGCGGCGCCGGCGGCCGGCAGCGGAAGCCGCTGGCGAGGCGCATCGCATCGATCGCTTCCAGGTCGGGACGATCGACGTCGGCCGTGAGTGTCCTGTAGGGGCGGCCGTCGACCAGGATGTCGACACGGATCGGAACGTCGGGGGTCTTCTCGTCATAGGCCCAGCCGACGATGTCGCCGTCCGCCGCGAACGTCACATGCCCGCGCCAGGACGGCTCCGCCGCCGGCTGGACGGTCAGCGGCGATCCCGGCACATGCTGGCCGGTGGCGGCGACGACGAAGGCGACCCGATGCGGCTTGCCGTCGCACAGGGCATCGGGGATCGGCCAGGAGAAGCCGTGCCGCTCGGAACCGATGCCGACCAGCTTCAGGCCGGATCGCAGCCGGTCGGCGGTCACCGTGCCCCAGACCTCATCGTCCACCAGCACCGCCAGTTCGACAGGGCGGGCGGCCCGCGCGGTGTTGCAGCACCAGCCCGAAACGGTCCGCCCGTTCACCCCGTCCATCTGGCCGATGCAACGGCCGGCGGGGTCGGGCTGCTGGAAGCGCAGGGGCTTGGCGTTCAGCATCGCGCCGCTGTCGGCGATGGCCAGATCGATGCGGTGCGGCTTGCCGTCGCACAGTTCGGACGGCAGGGTCAGGCGGAAGCCGCCGCGACGGGGTTCCCCGACCCCGGCCTTCGGCCGTTCCAGATTAGCGGCGAGCCGGTAGCGCGGACGGCCGTCCACCAGCACGACAACCCGTTGCACCTCGTCCGGGCGGTCGGGATCGAAGGCCCAGCCGGAAATCTGGTTCTGGATCATCCATTCCACCCTGCCCAGGGCCACCTTGCCCAGGTCCAGCCCGTCCCGGGTGCTCGGGGCGGATGCGCCCGTGGGAGCGGCGGCAGGAGAACCGGGGGCGGCCATGGGCGCCGGGGCGGGGTGGACCTGGGCGGGGCTCGCCGCCTGCGGAACCGGTGCCGGCGCGTCCTGAGCCGCTTCGGCCTCTTCCTCCCCGGCGGAGGACGCCGAAGGGGACGCCGCGGGGGCGTCGGCCGGAGCCGGCGGGGGGGCCTCCGCAGCCTTGCGGGCGTGCGTGCCGGCCCGGGCGGACGCGGCGGTGCGCACCGGCTTGCTCCGCTCCAGCGTCTCGTCGAGGAGCGCGGTCCAGGCCGCCAGATAGCGGTCGTGGTTGAACAGGTCGAGGGCGGTCAGCCGTGCCCGTTCGCCGATCCTGCGGGCCGCAGCCCGGTTGCGGCAGAGGTGAACCAGATAATCCGCCAGCTCCTCCGGCGACTCCCCGCAGAAGCCGTTGACGCCGTGGCGGATGAACAGGTCCACGTCATCGCTGCGCAGGCAGACCGGGACGACGCCGCACAGCATCGCTTCGGCGCGCGACCGCGGCATCGGCGAGCGCCGCGTCGTGTCGAGATAGGCGGTGAAGCTGCGGATGCGGTCGATGTATCCGCGGAACTTGGATCGCGCGTAGCCGTTCGTTTCCCGCGGCCACAGGCCGCCATCCTGGTTGACCGCGGTTTCCACCCGGATGTCGGCCGGCAGGCGGGCCATGACCCTCTCATGCTCGTAGGCGCCCCGGTAATGCGGCCGCTCCCACATGGAGGAGCCGAGGGCCAGAACGTCGCGTTCGTAGCGCGCGTCGGGATATTCCTGGGGATCGAAGCCGTGCCAGATCACCCGGCTGTCCGCGAACCCCCACTCCGCCTGCGCCTGCCAGGCGTTCACCACGACCGGGATGCCCCGTTCCGCCAGCAGGTCGACGAGTGACCGCCGTTCGGCTTCGTGGATCTGGAAGCGATCGATCGGGCCGCGCATCGTGCCGTATTGGCCGACGAAAGCCGGGGTGCCGTGGCAGAGGGCGATCTTGGGCAGCGGAACGTTGGCCAGGAACCAGCGGAAGGCGTTTCCCCAATCGTCGGGCAGCGCGCCGGCCCCCATCTGCGGAGCCAGGACATTCTCGTCGAAATGCAGGATGGCGACGTCGTACTTCGACGGGTCGAGCTCCTCCATATCGACGAAGCGGACATTCGGGCGTA
The DNA here is from genome assembly GCF_058780625.1 of Azospirillum sp. UENF 111221. Classification (NCBI taxonomy): domain Bacteria; kingdom Pseudomonadati; phylum Pseudomonadota; class Alphaproteobacteria; order Rhodospirillales; family Azospirillaceae; genus Azospirillum; species Azospirillum sp. UENF 111221. The sequence continues at coordinate 857,665 of NZ_JBSNCH010000002.1, read as the reverse complement.
GCGGGCGCTGCTCGTAATCCCAGCGGTCGGTCAGGCCCGGTCCCAGGCCGCGCACCAGGGTGAACTCGTGCGGCAGCTTGTACAGTTCGTACTGGTGTCCGCAATGCCAGCGGTAGGACAGCACGCGCAGGGGCTTGCGCGCCGCCCGGCGCAGGGCCGGGGAGGCGGCGGCCGCGCCGAAGCGGGACTTCAGCTCCGCATAGGCCGGCGTGTGCAGGGACTCTCCCTGGCGATCGTCCGCGCGGATGGCTTCCAGGATGCTGCCGGCTTCGGCCACCACCCAGCGCCGCGCCACCAGCGCCAGTTCGGGATAGGGCCGGAACAGGCTGTTGAAGCCCTCCATCCGGCGTTCCTGCGGCGTGAGCCCGTCGGCGGCGGCCTCGTCCGTGGCCCTGGCGCCGTTTGCGGTGCGGATGGCGAAGGCATGCTCCGTCCGGCCGAAACGCGCCCCGGCCCGGTACAGCAGGTAACCCAGCACCAGATCGTCGAAGCGGTTCCGGCCTTCCCCGGCGGCCCCCTGAAGGATGCCGGGGAAGGCGTCCTCCTGCGGAAGGGCGAGGCGGCGCAGCAGGGTCGATTTGACCGACAGGTTCCCGGCGGCGACATTGAGAAAGCCGTCCGGCTGCACCGGATCCCGCATCCTGATGCGGTCGCGGGCGTGGTTGGCGTCGGCTTCCAGCTCATCCAGCAGGCGGTCGGGATTGCGGCCGTCCGCCGCCACCGGCGGGGCTCCGATCACGGCGTCGAAATCGGGATGGCGATGCGCGAAGGCGTGGGCCGCCAGGAAGTCGCGGTTGACGTGGAGATCCGCATCGAGGACGACGCAGACGTCCGCGTTCGTCAGCGTGGCGGCCTGGAGCAGGCGCCGGCCCTGCGTCTTCCCGGCGCCGGCCGGCGCGATGTCGTGTTCCTCCTGGTCCACCGCTTGGCACACCACTTTGATGTCCAGCCGGGTCCGCCGGTCGCGCTGTCCCCACAGCTGGGCCCGGATGCCGAAATCCTCCGACGGGCCGGGATCGCTCAGCAGGAGCAGGGTGACCGGACCGCCGTAGCTCTGGCCGGTCAGGGTATGGAGAACCGCGTCGAACGCCTCCTCGCCGCCGCGCAGATCGCAGACGACCGCGATGTGCGGCAGGGCGGCATGGAGCGCCGCGTCGCGGAGGCCGCGCAGATCCGGCACCGCTTCGGGGGCGCCGTCCGCCCAGGCGGCCCGGCCGTCCGGCCCGGCGACGAGGGCGTGACGGCAACGCCTTGCGGTCTGGAGCGGCCCGGTCAGCGCCCGCTGCAGCCTGCCGTCCAGCCGCAGGCCGGCCGCCGGCTGCCCGCCGGTGCCGAGAGTGCCGGTGTCGACATGGATGGTGCAGACCAGTCCGGCGTCCAGCAGGGCGACCGTCTCGTCGTAAAGGCGGGTCGCCTCGCCCGCCTGCGGGTGCAGATCGACGAACAGGACGACATCCTGCGCCGACAGCCGCGGCAGCAGAGCGGCCCAGCCCCCATCCGGGAGGCTTTGCAGATCGATGGTGTGATCGGGGAAGGCACGGCCGAGGAATGTCGCCACCGAACCCGGCCGCGGATGGTCGTCCGGCACCAGGGCGCAGACCCGCAGATGCCCCTGCCCATGCGGGGTCGTACCGCGGGCGGCGCGCGACCGCTCCACATATTGCGCCAGGCCCGTTTCGGCGCCGAGAAGCCCCAGGCCGGGGGCGGGCGGGCGGGCGGGAAGCCCCTCGCGGTTGACCAGCACGCAGTTGCAGTCGTCCGCCGCCGCCGTGGGCGAGGTCAGGCTGACGCGATAGGTCTCCCCGACCCGGAGCGGGATTCCCGCAAGATCGAAATCTACATACTGCGGCACCGGCCGGGGCATCGGCCGGATCGAGCGCATCAGCAGAAGATTGCCGTCCCTGTCATGCAGTTCCAGCTGCAGCGGCACCGTGCCGCGCGCCATCCGCGGGGCGACGCGGATGCCCAGCGCGTCGACGGCGGCGGCCGGAGCCTCGAAACAGAATTCCAGGCTGGAATGGGAATAGACGGGCAGCGGGATCAGGCCGAAACGCTTCTCCAGCCACTCTTCGGTCGTCACCTGCATGCGGGCGCCATGTTCGACCCATTGCAGGCGCCACATCGGTTCCCGGCGGACGGCCGGGGTGACCTCGACGGACGGCTCGGGGCAGGCGGTGGCGGTGATGCAGCCCCAGACGCCGAAGCCGCCCTGCGGGGCATCCCCGTCTGGCCGCAGCATGACGCGATAGAGGCGCTTCTCCCGCAGCGGCGCGCCGATCAGGTCGAACAGGACGGTTCCGTTGCCCTTGGACGGCGGCACGGTCAGCTGGGTGGTGTGGAGGATCTGTTCGGCGATCCCGTCGCCCGACGGCTCGAAGGAGCTGATCGTCAGGGTCAGCCTGCACGGGTCCGCCAGTCCCCGGCTGTCCAGCTCCAGGGAAAGGGAGTGAACCCCGCTCTGTCCGCGGATGGTGAAGGCCAGCCCGTCCGCGCCCAGCCGCTGCTGGACGGGGGCACCCATTCCCGCTGTCGCCGCGCTGACGGCATAGCGGATGACCTGGCCATCCTCGTGGCGGATCAGCTGATGGAGGGGAAGGAACTCTGCGCGCTTCGCGACGTGGGACACCGGAGGAAACACCAGGGAAGAGGCGGGAATGGGAGCGTCGTTCATATCCGGGCGGCTTTCGGTCATCGCCTGCGCTTTTTCCGTTGGGACGGGCGCTGGGTTGCCGGAATGGACGCGGGGCGCGCCTTGTGCTGCGGAGCGGGCGGAACGGCCCGTACCACGGCTGCCTCCAGCGGCTTGGCGAGGGCAGGGGCGGGGGCAGCGGCGGCGGGGGCGGATGCCGGGGCCTGGACGGCGGCCGGCGCGGGGAGTGCCAGGGCGTCCAGGGTCCGCTCGACGAGCACCTCCACGGTGAAGCGGCGGTGGACGTCGGCCTGCGCCTCCGCGGCCAGCCGGCGGCGGTCCTCATGGTTGCGCAGCAGGAACAGGCAGGAGCGCGTCAGCCCGTCGAGATCGTCGGTCCCATGCATGTAGGGCAGCAGGCCGGGGCTGAGGGCGGACGGGGTGCCGCCCGCGCAGGTGCAGACCACCGGAAGCGCCTGCCACTGCGCCTCCATGATGACGTTCGGCAACCCCTCGGCCTTGGCCGTGTGGAGAAGCAGGTCGGCGGCCCCCAGCAGGACGTTCACGGACTGGCTGCGCCCCAGGAAATGGATGGCGTCCTCGATGCCGAGTGCCCGCAGCCGCCGTTCCATCGCCTCGCGAAGAGGCCCGATGCCGGCGACCACCGCCTTGACGTGCGGGATCTCCCGACGGATGCGGGCGATCACCTCGACGAACAGAAGGGGCTGCTTTTCCTGAGCGAGCCGGAACACGCCGGCGATCAGCGGGCGGGAGGAGCCGACCCCGATCGACAGGCGGGTCTCGACCCGTTGCGCCAGTGTCGGCTGCGGCAGATCCTCCACGGCGATCCCGTTGACGATGGTCTTGACCGCCTCCGGCTTCAGCATCAGCCAGGCGGCGTAGGATCGGGCGCCGGCCTCGGCATTGGCGCTCATCACCACGCGCGGGGAGCGCAGGAGCATGCGGTACAGGCCGTAGAACCACGGGCGGTAGAGGTTGGGGAAATGGGTCGGGTTGACGTTGCGGCCGGACAGAAGGATGCGGGGCACCCCCACCAGAAGGGCGGCGAGCCCGCCGACCACATTGACCATGTCGAGATAGCAGATCACGGCGGCCGGCCGCAGCCGGTGCATCCGGATCATCGCCTCGATCACCGGCAGGCGGACTTCCTCCGGCAGGCGCCGCAGGGTCGGGGCCGCCGCCCACAGGATGTGGCGGAACTCCTCGTCCCCGGTCGCCAGGACGAAATCGCCGTGGGTCATCACGTCGAGCGACAGGATGGGGATGTCGCTGTCGTGCAGCAGCATGTCGGCGTAATGCCGCCCCTCGTCGCGGATCGGCGACATGGTCATCAGGGACGGCGCATACCCCTGCGCCAGCAGGCCGCGCGCCAGATTGCAGATTCTGCCGTTCCGCGCCGCCGGGGCCGAGATAGCCGATCATCAGCAGGATGCGCTGTTCCGACGGTTCGGGAGGCAGCAGCCGGTCGCCGTCCTGCCCCAGCCACTCCTCGAACACCCGCTCGGCCGGGCGCAGGCTGGGCAGCCGGCGCGCCTGTCCGCGGTCTTCCGCCTCCAGGTCGGCCTGGCTCCAGGCGGAGTCTCCGGACGGCAGCACCCCGCTGATCCGTGCCAGACGGCGATCCATCCCCGTCGGGTGTTCCGGCAGCTCGATCCAGGAATAGGTGCGGCCGTTCTCGTTGGGATTGCTGTTGTCGGAGCTGGAGAAGAAGACCCGGCTTTCCCAGTGGGAGTAAAGCCCGCGCCCCACCCCGCGCAGCGCCGTGTGCAGCGCATGCGCCGAGCCCAGCGGCCGACCGTCCTCCAGCAGAACCAGCCGCGAGCGGCCCTCCTTGCCGTTGGCATCGGCGCGGGCGGCGAGGCTGGGGCAGTGGGCGCTGAAGCCGTGCCCCCCTTCGGGGTGATAGCCTCCGGCCTTGCCCAGCGGGTGCTTGCGCATGCTGTCGGCACAGAAGCGGTGAACCGCCTCGTCGATCAGCCGCCGCCGCCGCGCCCGGTTCTCGTCGCAGCGCACCACGACGGGCGCCCCGCCGACGATGGCCGTGACCGTCTTGTGGCCGAGCCGGGCCAGCCGCAGGATGGCTGCCGACGGGATGGCGCTCTGCCGGCAGAGGAAAAGCAGCTCCACCCGCTCCCCTTCGGCCAGAAGCGATGGAAGGGTGTCGCGGTCGGACCCGTCTCCCCCGGCCGTTTCGGCAGATTCGGCCCAAGGCCCGTCGTTCCAGGCATCGTCCGTGAGCCAGGGAAAGGAGATGGCGTCGCCGGTTGCCGGATGGGTCGCCGAATCTCCGCCCGGCACGACGCAGGCGCGCAGGTTGGGCAGCCCGCGGAGCTGGGACAGATCCTCGGGATGGCAGAAGGCGACGAGGCCGCCCGGTGCGCGGCAGCCTGCGGCCTCCACATACAGCAGAAGGCTGATGGACAGGGTCACTGAAGCACCATGGATGCTTGGGGCCGAGTGGAAGCGGCTGTGGCGGATGGGTGCGCGGGATAGCCCGGACGCGCGCGCAGCCAGCTTTCCAGAATGAAGAGCAGCCAGAGCTGGTAGGCGCTGTAGGACTGTTCCTGATGGTCGAGGAAGGCGGCGATCCGCTCGACCGGGATCCAATCCTGCAGGCGGCTTCCGGCATCGAGCGTGAGCGCCCGGGTCCGCGGCAGCAGCTGGTCCTTTCCCCACAGCGCCATCGGCAGGCCGAAGCCGCGCTTGGGCCGTTCCAGCCAGTCGCGTGGAACGTAGCGGGCGGCGATCTGCTTCAGGACGCGCTTGCCCTGTCCGGCGGCATAGCATTCCTCGGGGCGAAGGCCGCTGGCGAAACGGGCGACCTCCAGCCCCAGCAGCGGCGCGCGCACCTCCAGGCTGTTCTGCATGCTCATCCGGTCGACCTTCGGCAGGACGGCGCCCGGCATGTAGTGGGCCGCGTCCAGTTCGCGCAGGCGGTGGATCAGCGGCTTTCCGCTGCGGTTGATGGTGGAGCGCAGGTGGCGCAGGAGGCTGGCGTTCTCCGGCGGCATCCGTCCCAGCAGCCGCGTCACGTCGCTGTCGGCATAGACCAGGATCCGGTACGAGTAATAGGCATTTCCGGGGTCCCAGCCAGCCATGCCGACGGGATCGCGCTCCAGGCGGGCAGCGTCCTCCAGCGTGGAGAAATAGCGCCCATAGCCGCCGAACAGCTCGTCCCCGCCGTCGCCCGACAGGGCGACCGTGACATGTTCGCGGGCGAACTGGGTCAGCAGGAAGGTCGGCAGGCAGGAGGTGTCGCCGTTGGGCTCGTCCAGCACCGATCCGACATGTTCGCCGAGCGCCAGCATGTCGGGCGAGATGATGCGGTCGTGGTGGTCCGTTCCCAGATGGCGGGCCATCGCCCGCGCATCCTCATGCTCGGATTCCGGCGTGTCCGCGAAGCCGATCGAGAAGGTCATCAGGTTGCGGTTCAGCCGCTTGGTGGCGATGGCCGCCACCAGGGTGGAATCGACGCCGCCCGACAGGAAGGCCCCCAGCGGCACGTCGCTGATCAGCTTGCGCCTGACCGAGCGGACGAGGATTTCCTCCAGCTCGTCGGCCAGCTCGTCGATGCTGCGGATCTTCCCCTGGTGTGGTTCCGCTTCGAAGGCGAAATGGCGGCATACGGTCGCATGCCCGTCCTCGCTCAGACGCAGATAGCAGCCGGGCGGCAGGCGGCGGACGTCGCGGTAGATGGTGCGGGTGCCCGGCACATACTGGAAGCTGAGATAGCCGGCGATGCTTTCCAGGTCGATCGCCGCGTCGAACCCCGGCAGCACGGTCAGTGCCTGAAGCTCCGACGCGAAGGCGAACAGCCCGTTTCCCTGCCAGTAATAGAGCGGCTTTTCCCCGAACGGGTCACGGGCGAGCAGCATCGACCGGTTGTCGTGGTCGAACAGGGCGAAGGCGTACATCGCATCGATGCGCGACAGCAGCGCCGTGCCGTATTCGCACAGCCCGTACAGCAGGACCTCGGTATCGGAGCGGGTGCGGAACCGGTAACCCCGGGCCTCCAGAATCCTCCTTCAGCTCCAGGAAGCTGTAAAGCTCCCCGTTGAAGCAGATGGAATGGCGGCCGTCGGGGGTCTGCATCGGCTGATGCCCTCCCGAAGACGTGTCGATGATGCTGAGACGCCGGTGCGAGAAGGCGCAGAAATTGGTGTCGTCGACCCAGACGCCGCCATCGTCCGGGCCGCGATGGATCATGGTATCTGCCATCGTCTCGGCGATGTTCGCCAGTTCCTGCCTGCTGAACCGACCGCCGAAATTCACCAGTCCTGCAATTCCGCACATGATCGACGTTATGCCTCCTAACAACTTGGAATTGCCCGGATCGGGCCTTGTCGGGTCACCGGTGGGGGCGGACAGCCTGCCGGAGCCGCTCGGACAGAAAGGCCACCAGCCCCTTCAGGCTCTCGATCGTTGCCGACTGGGCACGGATCTGGATCAGCATCGCCGCGCGCTCCCGCAAGCCATTCTCCTCCCCCTCCTTCAGCCGGCCGATCGCCTGCCGGATGTCCCAGCCGGAGGCGGGGGTGTCAGCTGCCGAGGACGCTGCGGACAGAGCGGATTGCTCTCCCAAACGTTGAATCATGGTGTGACAAGCACTTCCCAGGCGCGCCGCCAGCGTGTTTCCGCTTCGATCAAGCGCAACTCTGAGCCTGCCGAGCCTCTGTGCTGCTTCGTCTCGGTTGTTTAAAGCAATGGCCACTTCCACAAGACCAAGCTCGGCCGACAAATCATCCGGGTTAACTCGCAGGGCCTCTTCGAATGCAAAGCCTGCCGCAACGATGTTGCCGCGCGCCATTTCTGCATGAGCCAGCTTCTTTAAAACTTCGGGGCGCCTTTTCGATGCTTTTTCCGCCTTTGAATAAAATTCTACCGCCTCATCAAATCGACCGCCAGAGACAAAGAAATCTCCCGAGATTTCATAATCGTCATCGTATGATATTTGTTCTATTACCGACGAGTTTTGCTCATCTTTCTGAATTGATGGTGAGTAGTCAGAGGAGTTTCCTGAATATACACGCATCACTTCATCCAAAGAAAATTGAAACTTCGCCTTGCGGGAAGAATATATCCAATTGACGTGAAAGCTTTCTTAATGTTTCTTGATGCGTATCTTTTGTAAAGAAGCATGTTAATCGTACTCCAGAGATCATGTGGGATACAATGCCAAAAGGGCAGAGCACGGCGGAGCGCGCGTCCTCCCAAAACCAGCCGTACCCCCTGGAGGGTCCGTTCGAGGATGATGGGGGATACGGCTGGCGTATCTCGCTGCCGGAGCTGAGTGCTTACGGGGCCTCGTCCGAAATGCCCCGTTCGTCCTTGTCATTGCTGGAAAACGGCCGTCCCCTGGGGCCGCCGGACCAGCTTCACGACGATGTCCGCCAGAAGGGCGGCGGCCGCTACAGCCATTGGGGCGACGGATTGTGGTTCTCCGCCTCCGACAACAGCGACCCGAACACCAACGGCCGCGACTACACGATTATTATCGATAAAGAAAACAAATACAGTGCGGCCGAAGTCGAGGACTCCGAAGCCGGATGCTCCTCCCCGGTCGTCCTGTCGCCCTTCGGGGCCGATATCCAACCGCAGGTAGGGGCGATCTATCCCCTGCCGAAGCCCTTCGCGACCGACAACGGCTTCGCCTGGCTCGTGAAGCTGCCCCAGTTCGAAGCCTGGGGAAAGGGCGGGACAGGATTCAGGCTGCAGTTCATGGAGGATGGCCGTCCCCTGGGACCGCCTGAGCAGCTCCACGACGATATCCGTCAGGAAGGCGGCGGCCGCTACAGCCATTGGGGCGACGGGTTGTGGTTCTCCACCTCCGACAACAGCGACCCGAACGCCAACGGGCGCGACTACACGATTTCCATCGTGCCGGCCGGCCAGGCTGTGCCGGCGGCCGCGGTCAAGGAGGGCTATGCCCGCCTGTCGTTCGAGGAGGGCGTCTACACAGTCGACCTGCCGGGGCGGTACGGCAATGCCGGCGGCTTCGCCTGGACCGCCTACATTCCGGAACTCGCGGCCCTGGCCTCGGATGGGCAAAGCCGCTACTCGGAGCTTTTCCTGATCGAGGACGGCGTGTTCCTGCCGCGGGCGGACATGCTCCACGACGACATCCGCCAGAAAGGCGAGGGCCGCTACAGCCATTGGGGGAACGAGCTGTGGTTCGCCACCAGCGACAACAGCGATCCCAACACCAACGGCCGCCACTATCAGCTCGGATACAAGATCCATAGGACGCTGGACGACGGATCGATCATCTATCACGCCGCCCGGGGTGCCCATGTCCTGTTCCGCGGCGGCAGCCGCTTCGCTTTGCCGCAGTACTGCAACATCGGCCTGACCAACAAGTGCAACCTGCGTTGCGAGATCTGCGGCAGCCAGAAGTTCCTCGACAACGAGAAGATCCCCCGCCGCTTCATGGATATCGGGGTGTTCCGCAAGGTGGCGGACACCATCCTGCCCTTCATGACCGAGGTCGAGCTGAGCAGCTACGGCGAGCCGTCGCTGCATCCCGACTTCGAGGAGGTGCTGAGGGCGATCCGTGACCATGGCTGCGTGTTCAAGCTCCAGACCAACGCCACCCTGCTGACCGACCGGCTGGTCAACCTGCTGTCCGGCATGGTGGGCACCGTCTGGATGTCCATCGATGCGACCGGCCCGCTGTTCAACGAGGTCCGTCGCAATGGGAAATGGGAGGCTGTCGAGCGCGGGGTCCGTCGGCTGAACGAACTGCGCGATCCTGAAAAACTGAAGCTGTGCGTCAACCCCACAGTCACCCGCCGAACCCTGCCGGCGATGCTGGACGTCATGGAGTGGGCCTCCGCCAACCGGATCGATTCGGTGAATTTCCGCCAGTACGATCCGATCTCGGATTCGTTCGAGGAGCAGCCCAGCCCCGAGGAGCTGGCTCCCCAGATCGCCGCGCTGGGCGAATGGGCGGCGGCGCATCCGGACGGTCCCGACATACGGTTCGAGCCGAACTGGATCCGCTTCACCAACAAGGAGGTCGTGGACACCGTCCATTACAAGGCGCGGTCCGGCCACGCCAACTACCCGATCCTGTCGGGCCGCTCCGACGCCCATCCCGTCTATGCCTGCATGGCGCCGCTGCAGTATGTGGACATCGGGCTGGATGGCGAGATCTATGCCTGCTGCCGCACCCAGCGGACGGTCCTCGGCTTTGCCAACAGCCTGGACGCGTTTCTGAACACCTGGTGCGGCAAGCGTTATAAAAGCCTGCGCCGCTCGCTGCGGCATGACAGCCTGAATCCAATCGTGCTGCCGGAATGCGCAGGCTGCGTCAAAAGCTACGGTGGAAGCTGACGCCGGCCGTTTCCTACCGACAGGACTGTCGCCACTCCGGACTGTGAAGGCCGGAGTGGCCGGCAGCCCGGACAGGTGCCGCCAGGGTACCGTCATGCTGATCATATCGACGATGCACATGTATTGGAGCGGGGCTGGGTTGATGAATGCTCGTCGAAACCCGGCAAGACTGGACGTTTGATGAAAAAAATGTTATCAATTCGCCTCGATTGAAAATTAGAAGCTGCTGAGTTGTTCGATGTCACAGATCTTGAAGCATCTCTATTTTAAAGAGGCTGGCTATGCATGGGCTCGTCCAAGCTGGCCGATTGAAGGGATATCGGATAATTCACAAGATGCGTTGGCATCAACGCTTCAGGTTTTTGAAAATGGTCGGCCGCTTGGTCCGCCTCATGCTCTTCATGAAGATATTCGGTTGAAAGGGAATGGCCTTTTTTCTCATTGGAGGTCTAGTCCTTCCAGCATGGCGATGGTTATTTTTTCGACATCCGATAACTCAAATCCAAATACAAACGGCAGAGCCTATGATTTTATTTTTAACTATGGCGAAGAATACAATGAAAGAAAAAATAAAAACAGAAGATCCATTGGAGATTTTCTGACGTACTGCTGCCTATCTTACCATTTGGATGATATTAATGCCGTAGGGCTTTCATCAATTCGGATAGTGAATTTTCTCGCTCACGTTTCTCGAAGTCTCAGAGTAATATTTCCATGGGGGACGCATGGAGAAAATTTCATTGATGATTACAATGAGAATTATCATGATTTTCACGAAATTATTTTAAGACGACCGCCAATGCTATGTGGTGCCTTTGCAAGGGCATTAGGGGACTGCGCGATGGGTATGGGGTTGAGAGCAAGGCCAGTTATATTTCCAGCGCATATTGCAGTTGAGATCGAAATTACTCCTGATCGTTGGGTCTATTTCGATCCGGCGTTTCAGTTCTTTGCAGCGGTAAACGGAGAGTACTTGAGCGCTCGTGATTTGGCTAAGCGCATGGATTTGATTCAGGCTTGGGATCAGCATTTTAATTCAACTTTAACATGTACAAATATTCTGTCTCATCAATTCAATATGGGATTCCATGAAGGGGAAATTCTTCCATCTATATAGATAAACAGTAGATACGAAAACCGCTCGAGAGCTAACACCTGACTCTGCTTGGCAGATAAAATAGAAGGAGTAAAGCCATGGAAATAAATCTGGAAAGACCATTTCGCCATCATGGCGGGTTTTCGTATCAAAAAGATCTTTTTGACTTTGTTTCTGTTGCTGATATCCCTGGAGAAGATCGATCGACCTTGCAGCTTTTTGAGGATGATCTTCTGCTCGGTCCGGCGCATATCCAGCATAGCGAAGTGGCTGCGAAGGGAAATGGGCGATATAGTCATTGGGTGCAAGGGATATGGTTCTCTGCTTCCGATAATAGCGATCCAAATGAAAATGGTAGATCGTATCGAATCATCATAGATGATACAAAAGTCGAGATGGCAAAGTCATCTAATAATGTAGATTTTGAAATATATCAGACTTTTTCCTGTATGAACTCATACTGCCGTGAACCATTCCCTGTATTTCGTAGTGAAAATAAAATAAATATACTAGAAATTGGCGCAAGATATTTGGGTGTTGCTGCGCTTTTCGCAGCACGTGGCGCATATGTAACGGTCATAGAACCGGAGGGAATTCAATGGGACGATGAACGCAGCCCGCTTTTCTATAAGTCACTCTCTGAGCGAGCCGAATTGCAAGGTATTTCTATCGTCGATCAATCTGTATTTGATATAATTATCGAAAGCAAGGGAAAAGTAACCCCTCGCATTGAGGTCTTGGAGACCACAGTAGAAGAAATGAATTCAAGAGAATATTCAAATAGATTTGACCTTGTTCTTTCTAATTCTGTTCTTGAGCATATATTTGATCCAGAGCGTACAATGGAAAATTTGGCTAAATGCTCAAAGCCATGGTCTTTGGCAAGGCATGGCGTGGATTATAGAGATCACAGTAATTTCAGTGATCCACTGAATTTTCTTTTCATTGACGATGCTGAGTTTCGTCAAAAAATTGTTGCGCATGATACAGCTAGAGGAAATCGTCTGCGTCCTTCCGAGCTTGAATATTGGTTCACACGCATGAACTTTAGCATCAAGGAACGTATTGTTCGTAGCTATAATACAGACGATTATGTCAATAAATTCCTTCAGGAAAGTAAAGAGAAAAGTCGGAGCCGTCTTTACAGAAACTGCATTCATCAAGATCTATATGAAAATTCAATAGCTTACAGCTTGGTTCTGATGCCATGAAATAAATTTATTCAATATATTTTCTGTATGAGTATTGGAATCTCTATTCATGGTAACGGGGGTTTCGTTCCCCGTCATGGGAGTCATCTTGCTCTGCTACGAAGATGATTGGGCATTGGTTTGGGAAGGCTCTCGTTGAGAGCCTTCAGCACTATAGATTCGATTCCGTCGTATTTGACTGCCAAGTTGAATAGGGTTGTGAAAAGATGTGAGGACCATTGGTTACGTCCAAACACCAGCGGTCATTGGTGATCGCCGCTGGTATCCGCGCCGACCGGCGCGGCGGCGGCTCCTGCCGCCGAAGCCTTTGATCCTGACCTGTCAGGATCAAAGGCTTCTGGGATAAGGGCAACACATCGTAGCCCTGTGCTCCAGTATGATAGAGATGTGAATGAATCATGGGGCTTTATAGGTAGGCTTGAGGAGGTATTGTAAATTTGCTAGTACTCTCTTGTCCATGAAAGCAAGAAAGTCCGGACTTTCAATCTTTGTCAAAAAACGAAGAAAATCTATCAATTGGAGGTTGCTCTGAGGATGAAAGGTACTTTCATTGAAACAAAAAAAATTGAAGAATTGATTGAAGTAAATTCATCAATAGAAGAATTTTTTTCTTCCAATTCTAAATATTGCAAATCAATTTTATTAGGAGAAGAATTTGTTGATTTCAGCGATGGGTATTTCCTCGAGGATTATTTTCAGGATAAGAGTGCTTACAATTATAATTGGACTAAAAGTCAAAAATCCTATACAAGCCAGAATTTATTTTTCCTTCGTCTGAAGGATGTTTTTGTATTTCCGAACCGCAGCGCGATCATGATTGCTCCTGGGGTATTCTTAAAAGAATCTTTGAACAATATTTGCTACGGAGATCAATCAAAAAACTTTGATTATTTAACTCGTTTTCTGCCGAATATTACAAAGACGGACAAAGGCTTGGTTTTCGATCCGGAAATCTGCGACCGTGCAGAAATGATCGAAGATACAGTCATGCTGGTCAACACCGTTCAGGACAATTATGGTCACTGGCATCTTGACAGCATGTTGTCCGCCTACGGGATCCGTGACTGGATTTTAAAAAATGATGTCAAGTTCCTTATGCCCAGTGCTAGGCATGCAATTAATCATTACAGAAACCGAGGTTGGATTCAAGAAAGTTTGACGGCGCTAGGCATGGGGGGGCGGTTGCTCGGCACCCCTGAACCGATTGTGTTTTGCCGGGACCTCATCTATTCAAGTCGGATGCTTGGGTTGGGAACAAACAATCCTCCACCACTTTTTCATACTATGACTTCCGAGATCGCGGAGCGAATCGCCCGTGACAGTTCGGTTCAGATCCATCAGCCCGAGTACATCTTCCTGATGCGCAAAGGTGGTGGCTCTGGACGTTACATGCTCAATGAGGAGGCTTTATCTATCGGCCTCCAGAATTATGGTTTCAATTGCGTTGTGCCCGATAATTTTAACTTTGCCGACGAAGTGAAGTTTTTCGGCAAGGCCAAGATCCTCATCTGCCAGACCGGCTCGGCGATACTGAATGCCGCCTATGCGCCGGAAGGCTGCATCATCTGCGAGATCGGGGCCGGCAACGTGTTTTTCACCGCCTTCGTCCATGTGCCGGGGGTCACGGGGAAGCGCTACGTCATGTATCATGTGCCGGAAATGATCCGGCAGGATCCGACCCGTGCGGTGGAGGCGGCCAACCGCGACCAGTGCTCCTTCGAGGTTCCGCTGGAAAGCTTCCTGCCCTTCGTCGCGCGGCTGATGGAACTGACAGGCGTCACGGTCAATCCGGAAGCCGCTTTGATCCGTGCCATGGCCGAGACGAAGCCGGAAATCGAGCGCGGGGCCTGCTATCGGGTTCTTGATGCGCCTTTTTCGCCCGACCAGATCGGGACCTTTGCCTATGCATACCGTCTCCCTGAACTCGTGCGTTACGCGGACGGCATGGCGGCGAGCTCCCGGTCGCCGCTCCGCCTGCTGGAAAATGGCCGGCCGATCGGTCAGCCACACAGTATGCATCACGACATCCGGACCAGCGGTGGCGGGCTCTATTCCCACTGGAACGACTACATCCTTTTCTCGACCAGCGACAACTCCGATCCGAACGCCAACGGCCGAACCTATTCGATCTATCTCGACCGCTGATCGTTTGCCCTTTCCCAATCTCCACCGGGGCAGGCTCTTTCCGCCCGTCCCGGCGGAGGGGCGACGCGACGCACAATCACAGCCGCCGTCCGGCTCATTTTTTCAGGCAAGGAATGCCGCATGGATAGACAGGATCTCCTCGACGCCGCGGGACGCTGGTGGGAAGACCAGGCAAAGCCCGCCTTCGTTCCGGGGAGAGCTATGTGCCCGTCACCGGCAAGGTGGTGGACGGTGACGATCTGCGGCATCTGATCGACGCGTCCCTGGACATGTGGCTGACCGAAGGGCGCTTCGCCGACGGTTTCCGCAAGCGGTTGGCCGAGCGTTTCGGGGTCAGGTACGCCAGCCTCACCTGTTCCGGCTCCGCCTCCAATCTGGTGGCGGTGAGCGCCCTCACCTCCCCGTCGCTGGGGGAGCGGCGGCTGGCGCCGGGCAGCGAGGTGATCACCGTGGCGGCCGGTTTCCCCACCACCGTCGCCCCGATCGTCCAGAACGGCTGCGTGCCGGTCTTCGTCGACGTCGATCTTGCCACCGCCAACATCACCCCCGACCGGGTCGAGGCGGCGCTGACCGACAGGACGCGGGCGATCGTCGTCGCCCACACGCTGGGCAATCCGTTCGACGCCGCGGCGCTCGCCGACATCGCCGAACGCCACAACCTGTTCCTGGTGGAGGATTGCTGCGACGCCTTCGGCGCCACGCTGAACGGCCAGGGGGTCGGCACCTTCGGAACGCTGGCCACCGTCAGCTTCTATCCGGCCCACCACATCACCACGGGCGAGGGCGGCGCCGTCTTCAGCAACCGCAAGGCCTACGAGCGGCTGGTGAACTCCTTCCGCGACTGGGGGCGCGACTGCTGGTGCCCGCCGGGCCGCGACAACACCTGCGGCCGCCGGTTCGACTGGACCTTCGACGGGCTGCCGCCGGGCTACGATCACAAATACGTCTACTCCCATCTCGGCTACAACGTGAAGATGACGGACATGCAGGCCGCCATCGGGTTGAGCCAGCTGGACAAGCTCGACGGCTTCGTCGTCCGCCGGCGGGAGAATTTCCGCTTCCTGCGCGACGGCATGACCGCCCTGGGGCTCGACCGCCATTTCGTGCTGCCCGAGGCCATCCCGGGGGCGGAGCCGAGCTGGTTCGGCTTCCTGCTGACGGTGCGCGACGGCGTGGCCCTGGACCGCGGCGTCCTGGTCCGCCGGCTGGAAGAGCGCAGGATCGGCACCCGCCTGCTGTTCGGCGGCAACCTGACCTGCCAGCCGGCCTTCCGCGGCGTGGACTATCGCACTGCCGGCGATCTCACGAACACCGACACCATCATGCGCCGCTCCTTCTGGCTGGGCGTCTGGCCGGGCCTGACCGAGCGGCACCTGTCCTATGTTCTCGACACCCTCAAGAGCATCGTTGCGGAGGAACTGCGATGAAGGCGGTCATTCTTGCCGGCGGGCTTGGATCGCGTCTCAGCGAGGAGACGGACCGCCTTCCCAAGCCGATGGTCCGCATCGGCCGCATGCCGATCCTCTGGCACATCATGAAGCTCTACAGCCATCACGGCATCAACGACTTCGTGATCTGCCTCGGCTACAAGGGCGAGGTCATCAAGCAGTTCTTCCTGGAAATGCGCAGCACCCTGTCGGACTTCACGATCGACATCGGGAACGGAGCCATCAGCTATCACGACAAGTCGCACGACGACTGGCGCGTGACGCTGATCGACACCGGGGATGCGACGATGACGGGCGGCCGCGTCAAGCGGATCGCCCCCTATCTCGACAACGAGACCTTCTGCCTGACCTATGGCGACGGCGTCGCCGACGTCGACATCCGGAAGGAGATCGCCTTCCATCACGAGCAGAAGCGTCTGGCCACGGTGACGGCGGTGGAGCCGCCGGGCCGTTTCGGCGCGCTTGAGCTGGCGGGCGACCGGGTGGCCTGCTTCTCGGAAAAGATCGACAACAGGAACGCCTATGTGAATGGCGGCTTCTTCGTGCTGGAACCGGGCTGCCTGGACTACATCGAGGGCGACACAACCGTCTGGGAGCAGGAGCCGCTGGAGCGTCTGACTGCCGCGGATCAGCTGGCCGCCTATCGGCACAAAGGCTTCTGGAGGCCGATGGACACCATCAACGACAAGCGCATCCTGGAGGAGCTGTGGGCGACGGGCAGCGCCCCCTGGAAGGTCTGGTCGTGATGACCCCGCAGGCGCACGGTTTCTGGCGGGGCCGGCGGGTCTTCCTGACCGGCCACACCGGGTTCAAGGGGGCATGGCTGTCGCTGATGCTGCGCCGGCTGGGCGCGGAGGTCACCGGCTATTCCCTGCCGCCCCACACCAACCCCAGCCTGTTCGAGCTGGCCGGCGTCGCCGACGGCATGACCTCCATCATCGGCGACATCCTGGACGCCTCCTCCCTCGCGCGCGCCATCGCCGATTGCCAGCCGGAAATCGTCCTGCATCTGGCGGCCCAGCCGATCGTCCGGCTGGCCTACACGGATCCGGCCGGCACCTATGCCACCAACGTCATGGGCACGCTGAACCTGCTGGAGGGTGCGCGCCGCGTTCCCTCGGTGCGATCCGTCGTGGTCGTGACCACCGACAAATGCTATTTGAACCGCGGCTGGGTCTGGGGATACCGCGAGAACGATCCGCTCGGCGGCAACGATCTCTACAGCAGCAGCAAGGCCTGCACCGAGATCCTGACGGCCTCCTTCCGCCAGTCCTTCTTCCCGCCCGAACGCCATGGCCAGCATGGCGTCGGCATCGCCACCGCCCGTGCCGGCAACGTGATCGGCGGCGGCGACTGGGCGCCCGACCGGCTGGTTCCCGACGCCATCCGCGCCTTCACCCGCGGCGACACGCTGCGGCTGCGCTATCCCGGCGCGATCCGCCCCTGGCAGCATGTGCTGGAGCCGCTGGAGGGCTATCTCCGGCTGGCGATGCGGCTGTGGCAGGACGGCGCCACCCATGCCGACGCCTGGAACTTCGCGCCGCTTCCCAGCGGGGAGCGCCCGGTGGGCTGGATGGCCGCCCGGCTGGCCGCCCTGTGGGGCGGTGGCCGGGTCGAGGTCGAGCAGGCGGACCACCCTCACGAGGACACCGTCCTACGGCTGGATGCGACCAAGGCTCGCGTGTCGCTCGGGTGGGAGCCGCTGCTCGACCTGAACGAGACGCTGGAGCAGACGGTGGCCTGGTACCGGGCGCAGGCCGGCGGCACCGACGCCGGCACCCTCACCCGCGACCAGATCGACGCCTATCTGGCCCGTGGCGCCGCCAAGGCAGAGGTGCTCCCGTGACGGAGACCGTCAGGCTGGACCTTCCCGGCGCCTTCGAGATCCGCCCGCCCGTGCACCGGGATCCGCGCGGGACCTTCCGCAAGATCATGCACCGCCCGACCTTCGAGCGGCACGGGCTGTCCACCGATTTCGCCGAGGAATATTTCACGGAATCGGCGGATCGGGTGCTGCGCGGCCTGCATTTCCAGCTGCCGCCGCACGATCATGTGAAGCTGGTCTATTGCGTGACCGGCACCGTGCTGGACGTTGCGGTCGACCTGCGCCGGGACTCCCCCACCTTCGGGCGCCACGTCATGGTGGAGCTGTCGGCGGACCTCGGCAACGGCGTCTATCTGCCGCCGGGACTGGCGCATGGGTTCTATGTGCGGCGGGGGCCGGCCATCCTGGTCTACAAGACCAGCACCGTCCATGCCGCGGCTGCGGACAGCGGCATCCGCTGGGACAGCGCCGGCATCGATTGGCCTGACACTGCCCCTATTCTGTCCGAACGTGACATCAATCTCCCGATGCTGGAGTCTTTCGAAAGTCCTTTCCATATCCGCTGACTGACATGTCTAGTATCGTTGCGACGAATTGCTTGTGTGAAGCCTCATCGATTTCAATCCAAGAAAGTACAGTTCAAGACAGTCCTGAAACTTGGAGTAAATCTTTCAGGCCCGCCTCAAGAGGGATTGCCGGTGTCCAGCCCGGTACGGAATTCCCTCCGCGCCATGGCTGCATTACCTCCCGAGTTCGGTAAGGGCGGGCTCCCCACTCTACGGAAATCGGTTGCGCGATGACTTTTTCAAAGAGGCTTACAATTTCACGCAACGGCAGACAGCGGCCCGATGATACGGTGTAGCACTCTTGTGCGCCGATTTTCCTGCTCAGCAAATGTGTCCCGGCTATTCGAAAGGCTTCGACCACGTCCTTGATATGAACAATATCGAGGAGTTGCTCTCCCGGTGACATGCGCAACGTTTCTTTATTTTCCACAGCGTTCCGCAGTAAATGAAACAATTTGGAGCGACTATCTCCGGGGCCGTAGGTGTCATATAATTTAAGCGTTGTTACGGAAAATCCGCGAGCGGAAACATAGTAAGAGATAATCGATTCAAGAGCCTGCTTGGTCGCGGCATAAAGGTTTACAGGCTCATATTGATCGCCATTGAAGTGCTGCCACGAGGTTCCGGTATTAACGAGACGCTGAACGCCCACATTGGCCATGGCTTCCATCAATCGGGTGCCGAACAATACATTGGAATTTATAAGGCTGATAATATCCTGGGGCTTATGTTCTGTTATGTAGAGAGAAGCAAGGTGGAAGACGATATCTGGCCGAACTGTTTCAAGAATTCCGGCTAATTCCTCACCTTCGCCATCCATATGCTGGGTGATGTAGGGAGGAAGGAGATGTGAGTTGCTGTCGGGACGGACCACAGCGTGTACGAGTGCTCCATGCGCGGCCAAATGGCTGGCAAGATGACGTCCAACAAAGCCGGTGGCCCCTGTCAGGAGAACGCGTAATTGATTGGACGGTGCTAACGTCATGGCACGCCTCTTTTGGAAATGATTTTACTCATAATCGGCATTGAGCGCCGCCGGCGACAGACCGGCCATCTGAGCGCCGCGCAAGGCGCAGTCGTCGGACCACAGATATTTCCATTGGGCAAAACGACCACCGAGCAGCAGGGGGCCTGACAGGGGGCGTGCACGCTCCCAGTCGACCACCGGGTCCAGATCGCCCTCCTCCCGCTCCAGCCCATAGCCGGACAGCCAGTCGAGGATGCTGTCCAGCGCCGCTTCGCGGGCATGGTCGAACAGCACGTTGGCGTAGGGCTGCGACACCAGCCTGGCCCGGATGCTGTCCCGGCCGGTGCCAGGCGCGATCAGCCCCATCGCCGTCAGTTCCTCCACCACGCGGTCGACCAGCGCCTGCCCTTCCAGCGGCAGCGGCCGGGTGGGGCCGGCATACACCTCTACCTGCAGGCCGCAACTGCCGGGCGGGGTGACCTCCGGCGACAGGTTGGTGGTCAGGGTGATGCGGGTGGACAGGCAGTCCTCGTCATAGACATACAGCCAGCTCTCTGGACGCGTGGGCGGATGGGGGACCAGCACATTGACCAGCGACAGGTCGGTGCGGACCAGCCGCCTTGCCGCCACCCGTATCTCGTCGCCGGCCTGCAGCGTCGCCTCGACGAAGCGGTCAAGCGGGATGGTGCTGACCAGCCGGCTATAGGGATGCACCGTTCCGTCGGCGGTGGTCACCTCCCGCCGCTCCAGATCGATCCGCTCGACGCGGGCGCCGTAGCGGATGTTCGCTCCCTCCGCCAGATGGGAGAAATAGCCGGCATAGCCGCCCGCCTGGGGATAGCGGATGCTGGTGATGTAGTGGGTGTCGTAGGGCAGGGGGCCTTCCGCTCCCCGTTCGATCTGCTCCAGGTCGGGATAGAAGATGCGGCGCCCGATCCAGGACACCGTCATCTCTTCCGGTTCGACCGTCCAGTATTTGCGGGTGTAGGCCGCCGCGAAGACCCGGCTGAATTCGGGGCCGAACGCCCGCTCCAGCCAGTCGCCGTAATGCGCCGGCTCCTTGGCCGGCAGGGCGCGGATCGCCTGGACCGACGACAGGCAGGCTTGCCGCAGGCCCGGCTCCATCTGGTAGAGGTGGCTCTGTGCCGGATGGGAGATCCAGCTGCCCCGGTAATGGTTGCTGATCAGGGCCTGGAAGCTGCGCTGCCGCCCGGCGCAGCCGACCTGCTGGAGATGGCGGACATAGGCATGTTTCGTGAAGGACACGTGGGGGCCGATGTCCCAGAAGGCGCCGTCCGCCTGTTCGGTCCGTACCAGCCCCAGGGGGCGCGTGCTTTCCTCAAGCACCAGGCAGCGGTCATGGCCCGCATGGTGGCTGAACGACAGGCCGGTCAGGCCCGCTCCCAGAACGACGATCATGACTGGACCACGCAAGAGCGGTGAGGATGGAGGGGAGAAACGGGGCCAGCCTGCCCCTGATCGGACTATATCGATAGTCCAGATGGAAATCAGCGAAGCCGTCCATCCTCCCAGCACCGGACGTTGCCTGACAGGCTTGACATAAAGGAAAATGTTCCTTTACTGTCCGTCCATCAACACCCGCAATGCGCCCACGCCGGTTCCCGCCGCCGTGGGCTTTTTCATGCCCGGACTCCGGAGGTGCCGCCGATGAACCCTGTTGTCATGATCCCCGACGCCTATGGGCACAAGACCGACATCCTGACGCCGCCCCCGCACCGGCAGGTCCATTCGCTGGCGCCGTCCACCGCCGTCACCATACCCGTTCCGGCCGGTGCCCGGGCCGTTCTGATGGCGGCGACCACCGATTACTGGGTCCAGTACGATGGGGATGCCGTCCTGCCGGCGGCGTCGATCACCGGAGGAAAGGCGCCGGAGTTCAACCCGATGGCCCGTTCGGTGGCCGGGCTGACGACGCTTTCCTTCGTCTCGGAAAAGGCCGGCTTCCTCAGCCTCGGATTCTATGGGTGACGCAATGAATGGACGATATTCCTATGCTCCGCAGCCCGATCTGAGCGGCCTCGCTCCCGCCGCCCACGGCCATGGGATGGAGGCGGTGGCCGGGCTGACCCCGGCGCTGAACGGCAAGGCCCCGCTGGCCTCTCCCTCCTTCACCGGTGCCGTCGCCTTGGCCTCCGGATCGGCCGCCGTTCCGGCCCTGACCTTCGCCGGCGACACCAACACCGGCCTGCACCGGCCCGCTGCCGACACGTTGGGCTTCGCGACCGGCGGGGTGCAGCGCACCACCCTGGACAGCGGCGGCGCCCTGGTTCAGGGCCATACCGCCGGGGTGGGCATCGGTGGAACCGGTGGGTCCTCACCGGTGATCCAGGCGCACGGGACATCCTGGTCGTCCGGGATCGGCGCCTGCCGCTGGGACGGCGCCAGCGTCTGGGGCGCGCAGCTTTCCATCGCCAAAAGCCGCGGGACCGCCGTCGGTACGCGCGGCATGGTCCAGAGCAACGACGAATGCGGCCGGGTGTGGTTCATGGCCGACGACGGCAGCGCGTTCCTTCCGGCCGCCGACATCCGGTGCTGGGTCGACGGCACGCCGGCGGCGGGCAGCGTGCCGGGCATGCTGGCCTTCGGGACCACCCCCGCCGGCGGCACCGTACCGGTGGAGCGGCTTCGCATCGGCAGTGACGGCACGGTGACGCACCGGTCCAACGCGACCGTCGTCATCGATGCCAACAGCCATCTCGGCCTGCGCAGCTACACGGTGGCGACGCTGCCGAGTGCCGCCGCGGTGGGGCGCCTGATCTGTGTCAGCAACGGCACTGCCAGCAAGAGGCTGGCGGTCAGCGACGGCACCGGCTGGCGGTGGCCGGACGGCGCCCTGGTTTCCTGATTCGATAGCTGACTGGGAGAGAACGATGCAGACGACGAAGCGTCCTTACGAATTCCTGGTGCGCTGGGACCAGCAGGGCAATCTGGCCGGTGCCCATGCCCAGTTCCGCTATATCACCACCGATGAAGCCGGGACGGTGATCGGCGAGTTCATCGGGCCGGCGGAACCGGTGGCGATTGCCGGGGCGAACGGCTTCCCCCTGGCCACCGTCCTGACGCAGGAGCAGATCGCCGCCTTTGCCGGCGCGGTGCCGGAGCCGGTGGACGGCGGCGGTCAGCCGCTCTGATCCCCGGCAGGGGAAGCCTACCGGACGATCAGGAAGATTCCGCCCAGGGTGGACAGCAGGGCCGGGTCGATGTCCCGGAAGGGGCTGTCCGTCGCAGCACGGAGACGCGGCAGGAATTCGGCGAAATAGTCCTGATCGACGGTGGCTTCCGGCAGGAAATCGACCGTGGCGAAGTCGATGGTGCGGAAGAGGGCCTCCATGACGTTCGGCCGCATCCGGTTGCCATGCTGGTACTTGGCATCCCCGCTCAACTCGTCGTAGCCGTCCTGGCTGAGCAGAAGGAATTCCAGCGGGCGGGCGAAATTGCGGTGGTCGCGGAAATCGACCCGATGCACACCCCGCCCCCCCGGCTTCATGCAGCGGGCCAGCGAAAGCAGCGCCGGCTTCATCGCATAGAAATGCTCGAACGCGGCGTGGGAGACCGTCAGGTCCGCCAGTTCGCCCCCCGTTCCGAGATCGGCGGCCGTCACATCCTCCAGCGAGAGCGGCACCGGCCGGATCAGTTCGGGATCGAACGCCTGGGCCGCCAGCGATCGCTCGACCGGTTGCGGATCGACCGGCCAGCCGCGCTTGCGCATCTCCTCGATCAGGACCGGCAGATACTTGTCGTGCCATCCCGCCCGCCAACTGGCCAGATAGCGGTCCACCACGCAAACCCGCGCGCCCAGGCATGCCATCGCCAGAACGCTGCCCATGTCCGGACCGGGGCCGATCTCCAGAACCAGGCGGTCGCGGAAACCGTTCAGTCCGCCCTGCACATGCGTCGCATAGAACTCGACGATGCTGAGGGCGTAGTTCACGCGCTCTGAAAAATAAACGGTCTCCGACGGCTCGACCGTATAGACGCGCCCGTTGGTGTTCGGGTCGCTGTTGTCGCTCGTGGAGAAATACAGGACGTCTCGCCAATGCGAATAGCGTCCGTTGCCCTTGGTCCGGATTTCGTCATGCGAGGCATGGCCGGGACCGAGCAGGCGGTCACCCTCCCGCAAGGCCAGGATCGAACGGGTGACGAAGCCGACATCGTCGGTCAGCGGAAAAAGACCTAAGTCTATCTGAACCGTCCATGCGGCTCCGCTTTCCTTCCGGAAAGGCGGAGACAGTATGACGGGAATGGAAATCTGCTCGTCACCGCCGAACATGGCAGCCCTTAACTCTGATTAATCTGCACTAGCTATTGAATAGCTCTGCCGGAAAGTCAATGAATTGCCATGACAAAAGATATGGCTTTCTTTGATTGCAGCCCATGCATGCGAACGGATGCCTTCCACGGCAGTTCTGCGAAGTGAATGAACCATCCCGGCATCGTCTCAATGGAAGCGCCAATGGCGTGGCATGATACCGCAGCGTGTGGATGCGGCCGGCTTGTGAGGCGGGCGCGAATGGCTTGTCGAAGTTGCTTTCGGCGTGCAAATGTTCAATCTGCATTGTCAGGCGGCCCGATGACGCCTTGCAAGCCAGACAGTACCATCATCAAGACCAGGTCCGGACTCCATGAGCTTCATCGCAGGATGCCTCCACACCTCTCCTTCAGTGGACAAGGCGGCGCGGTCGATTGTGTCCAGGGCCGCAGCCAAGGCGGAAGCACGGGGACTGCTGCGCTTCGGTTTCGAGGTGGGGCCGCGGATCAGCGTTGCCGTCGCGCAGCCCGCTGGACCGGACGAACCGTTCCAGCCCTTCGCCACCGGCGACGGACGATGCGGTCTCGTGCTGCTCGGCGGCCGTCCGGCCACGAACATCGGGCAGGCGTCCGGCGGCGCGTCGCACCTGGGCGAGCGGCTGCTTGAGCGGTACCGCACCGGGGGCGAGGCTGCCCTGGCCGGGCTGGCGGGCGATCATCTGTTTTGCCTGTGGGATGAAGACCGCGACCTCTGCATCGTGTCGCACGGCTTGGCGGGCACCCGGCCCCTGTTCGTCAGGATGAATGGCGCCGACATCGTGTTCGCGTCCGAGGCACGGCTGCTGTCGGACATGGATGGATGTCCGCTGTCTCCCGATGCGGCCCTGCAATTCCTGCTCGCCGGCATCGCCGCTCCCGGTCTGGACCGGAGCCGTCCGGACGACGGGGTGCGGCGCCTCGATCCGGGGATGACCTTGCGCTGCCAGGGCGGGGTTCTGTCCCTCTGGCTCTCCGATGCTCCGGCAGGAACGGGAGGCGGAAGCCTTCTGGACCGGCTCGCCGGCGTTTCCGGCTTCGGACCGGGCCGCAAGGTTCTGCTGCTGAGCGGCGGGCTGCACGCCGGCATCCTGGCGGCGGCGCTGGGCAAGGCCGCCGCGGGAGATGGGGCGCCGCCGGTCGCCTGGGCCTTCGGTTTCCCCGGATTGAACGAGTTTCCCCTCGCCGGTGCCATCGCCGACCGGTTCGGCCTGAAGCTGGAAACCTGCGAACTGTCGCCCGAAGCTGTTTTCGATGCGGTGGATGGCCGGCTGGCCGGCCATGGGCTGCCGGTCGACGATCTTCTGCTTTTCCTGCTGTGCGCCGGGATTGGGCATCTGGGCGATGGGCCCGGCCGTATCCTGGCGGGAATCGGCGGCCGTGCCCTGTTCGGTGAAGCGACCGTCGGGATGACCGCCGGGGCGATGCTCGACGCCGGTGCCTGCGCCGGGCTGGTGCGCGGAGCTGACGTCGTCGGAACCCTGCACCGGACCGGCCTGTCGATGCGCGGCTGGGACCCGACGGGTCCGCTGCCGGCTGCGGATGAAACCACCCGTCTTGCCGGAGGGACGGTTCCGCTGCTGGCCAGTGTGCTGGGGGAACGCGGTTGGGAGCTGGACGTGCCTTTCCTCGGCGGCGGCGAACTGGCCGGCTGGGCGGAAGCGCTGCGTCGCCAGGCCCGCGCCGATGGCATGCCGGTGCGGCGCCGGCTGCTGGCCGAAGTGCCGGCACCGCTCGCCGATGCGATGGGACAGCGGGAGCCGGGTGCGGAACTGGTGACGCCCGACATCCTGCTCGACGGTCAGCGCGACCGTGTTCTCGACCGTCTGGCCACCGCCCGTGGCGGCTCGCTCGCCGGCCTTCTCGATCTGGATGCCGCGGAGCGGCGGATCGCCGCCCATTATGACGGGACACCCGATCCGCTGCTGGTCTGGCGGCTGTTCCTTCTCGCCACCTGGTCCGCTTCGGCATAGAGCCGAAGCGGAACCGCCCCGGGTCCTCGGGGGTGTGGATGTTGTGCAGATCGATCATCACCGGCCGCTTCAGCATCGGAATCTCGCCGTTCCTCAGCCGCTCGATCTTGCCGGCGTCCTTGTCGGCGTCCTTGTCGGCGTCCTTGCCGGCGCAGGTGACCTGCACGCCGAATTCGGAAAAGCAGGCGGCGGAGACCAGGCCGATAGATGGGTCGGAAGGCTGATCCCCGTCCCGGGATCCGATCCCTTCACGCCTTTTCCTTTACAGGGCGATCCTTGCGAAGGGGGTGTCCAGCCGGTTGAAAGCCGGGCTGTAGAAGGGGTCGTCGAGCGCCTCTCCCCATGCCGCCAGGATTCTCTTCACGTCGTTCCGATGGGTGTCGAGGCCGGCCTGACCGGACAGGTAGCCGCGGGTCTTGGATTCCAGGTGGTACAGGCAGACCGCGGGGTCGTAGACCACCCGCCGTCCCTCACGCCGCACCGCCATGCAATAGACGATGTCGTTCCACTCGACCGGCCAGGACGGGTCGAATCCCTTCACGCTCTCGAAAACGGAGCGCCGGGTCACCATGCAGGCGCCGGTCACGGCGGCGGCGGACCGCAGAACGAGGTTGCGGCCGAGATAGCCGCCCTCGTTGCCGGGCATTCCGCGCCCG
The DNA here is from genome assembly GCF_058780625.1 of Azospirillum sp. UENF 111221. NCBI lineage: Bacteria > Pseudomonadati > Pseudomonadota > Alphaproteobacteria > Rhodospirillales > Azospirillaceae > Azospirillum > Azospirillum sp. UENF 111221. The sequence continues at coordinate 831,491 of NZ_JBSNCH010000002.1, read as the reverse complement.
TCATGCACCGCCCCCTGCTGGTGGCTGGTGATCACGCCGGCATGCTGGATGCTGCCGTCGCCATAGAGCAGGCGGCCCCCCACCACCGCGACGTCGGGCAGTTCCAGCGTCGCGACCGCACGGGCCAGCCATCCGGTGTCGGTGGTGATGGTGTCGTCGTTGAGGAAGACCAGCACGTCGCCGCCGGCCTGCGCCGCGGCCAGATTGTTCATCATCGCCCAGTTGAAGGCGCCGCGATACGGCATGACGTCGACGCCGCGCTGAGCCTTCATGGCGGCGATCAGGGCGACGCTGTCGGGATCCTCGTTCTGGTGGTCGATCACCAGGATCTGCATCGTCCCCGCATAGGCCGTGCGCGTCCGCAGGAGCGAGTCCAGGCAGTTGCGCAGCAGGACCGGGGCGTTCCTGGTCGGGACGATGACGGTGACCGAAGGCAGGTTGGGTCGGCGGGGCACGATGTCGCAAGGCTCGACCAGCGTCTGGCCGGCCTCCCCGGTTTCGCTGACCACACGCGTCTGCCGCACCTCGGCCGCCAGCCCACGGCGTGCGGCCCATGCCTCGACCGCCCGCGGGTCGCCGGTCAGCAGCCGCGGCAAGCCGCCGGGGCCGCGCAGGTCGGCCGTCTGGTCCAGGCTGTAGAGCACGGACGGAACGTGCCGGATCGCCTCGGCCGGCACGCAGTCGCTCAAGCGCAGCATCAGGTCGTGCAGCCCCGACGGCGGCGTTCCGTCGGCAATGGCGAATGACCGCAACAGAGCGTCCGGCGTCACCAGGACGATCGGGCCGGCATAGTCGTAGGACAGCAGCATCGCCGGATCGAAGCCGGGCTTGAACACCGGCAGCACCTGCGCCGGCTTGCCGTTGCGGGCATCGGTCAGGACGTCGTGGTCGCTGTAGGCGACGGCGGCCGGATTGTCCGATGCCGGTTCCAGGGCGGCAAGAAAGGCGGCAAGGGCGTCGGACCGCAGCGGACCGGCGCTGCCGACCACCAGATGGGCGGCGGCACCGGCCAGGGCAGGGTGGCCGGCCAGCAGGCGCGGCAGCGTGGCCGGCGCCGCGACCACCGCCCGGCCGTCGGCCTCCAGCGGACGGATCAGCGCCCCGGCCTCGCTGCCCAGGTTGTTTTGGCCGAGGCCATCGGCGGCAAGCACGGTCAATGTCCAACGGCGGTGCGTCTGGTCGTCCAGCGAGGCGAGCAGGCTGCGCAGCGGTGCCGGCTCGAGCGCCGTCTCCAGCAGGATCACGTTGACGGTGAGGTCGGCCGCTGCGGCGGCCTCACCGTCCAGCAGGCGATGGCAGGCGAGCAGCCCTTGCGCCTTCAGGGCGCCATAGGCCGACAGCGGTGGACTGACGGCACGCAGGACATGCGGGATCTGCTGCTCGATGCTGGCGAGCATCTCCTTCATCGACTGGATGGCGGCCAGCACCCGGCCGAGATCGTCGAGGGCCGCCGGCAGGTTCGCCTTGACGTAGATGTCCGACCCGAAAGGCGCCTTGGAATGGGCGTCGCGCAGCCGCAGCATCGTCCCCCGGGCGACGAGGTCGGCATGGGCCGTCGGGATATCGAAGAGGAAGCCGTAGGTGCCGCCGCCGCCGACGCGCTCGCCCAGACCCGGAATGAAGTGCTCGCACCGCACCGCGCCGATGAAGCGGTCGCCGAGATGCAGTTCCAGCACCACGCGCTCCGAAAAGTCGCTGGCATTGGCGCACCAGCCGGAAACGCCGCCGGTTCCGTTGTGCGACGCTTCCCCGATCAGGCGGCGGGTCGGGGCGAGTTCGACGGCGGCCAGCCGCCCTTGCACGCCGGAACGTGCCAGCCAATCGGCGACGGCAGCCGGCAGCCCGCCGCGGAAGCCGTCGTCGCGCAGGATCGTCAGCAGCCAGAAGCGCCAGGAGCGGCTGGTGGCGATCGACTCCCGGGAGCTTTCCGACAGGGGCAGGCGGTCCAGCGCCCAGCGTGCCAGGGCATCGTCCGGAGCCGGGGCCAGGGCGACATGCGGCAGAACGGCATCGCCGGCCAGCCCGGCGATGATGCCGTTGAGAAACTCCTTGTGCAGCAGATAGCCGCCGAGGAACTCGGCCGGCGTGCAGCCGGTGGCGGCCGTGATTTCCTGAACGCTGTTCGGGTGGCGGCCAAGGAACAGGCGGTAGCCGTTGAAGGCGTCCTCGAGGCTGGTTTGCGCAGAGGCGTCCGGGCCCTGCGCCGGGAGCGGCTTGTTTCCAGCCGTGTTCAGGCCGCTGTCCATTCCCATATCCCTGTCTTGCTCCGCCGATCCGCCTTCATGCCGACGCCCTTCACGTCAACGCCGGGCGGGAAGGATGCGGACCTTCCATCCGGCCCCTGCTTACCAGAAACCGGCTCAGATGGTTTGCAGGATCGTGGAGAGGCGGCTGGCATAAAGCTCCTGCAGGACGGGCCGGGCGAAGCGGCCGCGGACGGAGGCGGCCCCGGCGGCGGCCCGCCGTTTGGTTTCGCTCCGGTTCTCCTTCACCCGCCGCATCGCCTCGGCGGCTTCATCGATATCCGGCTCGAACCAGCGGGCGCCCGGCGTGACGCCGATATACTCGTCGCTGTCGAGGTAGCATTCGCAGCCGCCGACCAGGAAGCCGGTCTCGTCCGTCATGTAGTCGAGATTGGCGGAATAGCGCGAGGCAATGACCGGCTTGCCCATCATCATCGCCTCCACCATGGTGTAGCCGAAGCCTTCGGCCCGGTGCAGCGAGACATAGGCGTCACAGGACCGCATCTCGGCCAGGGAGTCGGCGTATGACAGCTCGCGGTCACGCACGACGATGCGCGGATCGGTGCCGACCAGACGGTCGAGGTCCAGCTTGTGGGCGAGATCGGCGATGCTCCGGTTGGTCTGGCGGTAGCGGATGCGCAGGATGAGCCGCACCCCGCTTTCGGACGGAAAGGCTTTCCGGAAGGCGCGGACCACCGCGAGCGGATTCTTGCGCGTGTACCAACTGCGGGCATCGAAGCAGAAATAGAAGGTGAAGGGCTGATCCTCCGGCCGTTTTTCCGCGGAGACCTTCAGGACACGCTCGTCGACGCAGTTGGGCACGATGCGGATGGGACCGGAGAAATGCTGCCTCATGGTGTCGGCGCAGAAGGCCGACATGGTCCAGACCTCGTCCATCATGTCCAACGCCAGATGGGCCGAGCGGGGCAGCGCGCTGGTTTCCCACAGGAAGAAGCCGATGTTGTACGCGCCGGCGAAGCGCGCCAGTCCATGATTGATCATGTCGCCCGGCGCACCCAGCAGGCCGAAATGGATCAGGTTGATCGGGTAGAGTTCCTCGCCGGCATGGCGGTTGGGCACCGCCATCATCGGCATCGTCACGCCGAAGCCGGCGTCCTGCAGGATATCGCGGGAAAACAGGGCATTGCGGCTGATGCCGGTGCCGCCGTCGAAATAGCCGAACAGGTTGACGCCCTTCGCCTGCGGCATGCGCGGCAGGTGGCGCGCCACCGGCGCGCATTGCCGCTGGCGCAGCGACGACAGGCTCAGGGCCTGCGCCCCCGGCACGCCGAGGCGGGTGTAGAAATAGCCAAGCCCGGACATGGCCTGCCCGTCATGATGGATCGGCGCGTCCAGAAGCGCGCTCACCTCCGGCGGCAGGAACAGGTCGTCCAGGTTCCAGCGCAGCAGCCACAGCGAGATCGCCAGCAGCAGGGGGAACAGCGCCCGCTCGTCGCGCAGGTCGAAGGCCGCGGTCAGCTCGGGGTCGCGGGCATGCATTCCGGCGTAGAAGCGCGAGATCAGTCCATGGCGGTCGATCCGGGCCGGCGCATTCGAGATCCTCCACATGGCGGGGGGACAACGATTCCTTGGGCAGGCGGGCCTTGCCGAACATCCAGTGGACGAGGTCGCACAGCACGTCACCGTCACCGCTGGCCGCACCGGTCTCGCCCGTCCGGTAGGCCGAGAGCAGGCGCGAGTGGAAGAAGCCGGCGGCATCCTCTTCGCCCGAGGTCAGATAAGCCGTCACATCGGCCGGCAGCGGGCACCATGCATGGTCGGCCAGCGTGAAGCGCTCGGCGTGCTGCACCAGAAAGCGGGTCAGGTCGGCCGCGCTGCGCAGATGGAAGTTCCGCTGTTCCTGCAACCGGTAGAGCTGGTGTGCCAGGAAGGAGCCGACCGTCAGCTCGCTCCTTTCAAACCCCTCGGCGTTACGGACCAGCCTTGCGTCCTCGATCTGGTCGCGTCCACGCCTGGTCTGGTTCGTCGTCTCGCAAAGCGCACTGGCGCACAGGGCCTGCCGTTCCGGCGTCATTCCGGACAGGGCCGTGTCGATCACCGCCCGGTGAAGGCCGGTGACGACGGGGGCGCCTGGAATCGATATCCTGGTGCCATGGATCTTGATGTCGACACAGCAGCCGTCGATCGACAGAAGGCCAGTGGGAAGGGGGATGTTGAAAGCGAGGAAGCCGTTCCGTCCCGGCAGTCCGCTCAGCGCCTTGTGATGCTCGTTGCAGGCATGGGTGCCGAGAAAGCGTCCATCGACATAGAGATCGACCAGGCATTCCTCCGCCGGATTGCTCTGGTTGTGCAGCCAGCCGTAGATCTTGCTGGTCGTCACGAACTCGAGCCGGCCCTGGTAGGTGGCGACCTTTGCGAATTCGACCTTGACCGGGCTGATCGCATTCATCGGACACCCCCCGGCGCGGCGGCCGCGCCGGCTCCGGAGCTGAGTGCAACCGAAGAGGGCGCGTGGCAGTTCAACCCAAAGGCAAGGGAAGAGATCGAAGCGCTCTGGAAAAGCTTAGATCCCGAAGCAATACGCTCCATTTGGTCAGCCGTACCAGCAAAGAGATATCACCGAAGAGGTATAGTATCAAAATCAACCCCAATCGGTTAGGGCTTTTGCATTATATTGCAATCATGAAACAGGAATTTACGCATCCTGGAATTGAAAATTGCGGACCGGGCGGATGGAAGCGAAACGGGGGAAGGTTTCCCTTCCCCCCGCCCTTCCCCTCAGCCCGCCGGCAGGATGAAGCCCTGCGGCGGCTTGCCGGCCTTGTGCAGCGCCCACATGACCTGATAGGCGCGTTCCAGGTTGCGGGTGAAGCGGTGGCTGTCGAACAGCGGCACCGTCATCCGCCCCCCCTCCAGCCGCTTGCGGAAACCGGCGCGCCGCTCGGGATCGCCGGCGAGCGCCACCGCCAGCTCTTCGTAGCCGGACAGCGAGCGGGTGATGGTGTCGGGCAGGCCGGCCGCGTTCAGCAGGCTCGCCGCCACCCTGGACGCGAAGCTCCCGCCCAGGCAGGTCACCACCGGGCAGCCGGCCCACAGCGCGTCGCTGGTGGTGGTGTGGCCGGTGTAGGGCAGGGTGTCGAGCGCCAGATCGGCGACACGGTAGCGGGCGATGTGGTCGGCCAGCGGGCGGGGCGGGGCGAAGACCAGCCGGTCGCCGGAGACGCCTTGGGCCTCGGCCGTGGCTTTCAGATTGGCGGCGGCCTGCGGATTGGCTTCGAACAGCCACAGCACCGATCCGGGCACGCGCTTCAGGATGCGCATCCACAGGGCGAACATGGTCGGGCTGATCTTGTAGGCGGTGTTGAAGGCGGCGAAGACGACGCCGTCCTCCGGCAGGCCGCACTGGCCGCGCGACGGCACCTGCTCGGGCAGCGGGCGGCGGCGGTCGTTGATCTGATAGGCATCGGGCAGGATCGCCAGCCGCTCGGCATAGAAGGGCTGGTGCTCCGGCGGGGTGACGAAGCGGTCGCCGATCACATAATCCATGTACGGGCAGCCGATGGTGCCGGGATAGCCCAGGTAACTGACTTCGACCGGCGCCAGCCGGCGCGACAGCAGGTCGAGCCGGGTCTGCTTCGTGTATCCCTTCAGGTCGATCATGATGTCGACGCCGTCGTCGGCCATGCAGCGGGCGACGGCATCCAGCGGCACGCTGCGGATGTCGCGGAAGCGGTCGAACGACTTCACCAGCCGCTGGCGCATGGCGCTGCCGTCGTCGGGGCCGTAGGAATAGGCCAGCACCTCGAATTGCCCGCGGTCGTGCAGCTCGAACAGCTCGGCCGCCAGATAGGCGGTGGCGTGCTCGTGGAAATCGGCCGAGACATAGGCGATCCGCAAACGGCTGTCGGGCCGGCTGTCGGGCCGGCTTTCCGGCCGCGCCGGCATCGGCGGGGCCGAGGGGCGCTTGACCAGCCGGTCGTAGAACAGCCGGGCGGACCGGTCCTGCTGGGCCGGCGTGGTGTCGATCGACAGGGTGGCCAGCGGGATGACGACGCCGGCATCCTGGTCGATGGTCTCCGTCACCCGGGTGCACAGCCGGTCGTAATCGTCCCAGGCGCACAGCGTCTGCTTGAGGTAGAGGTGGTAGCACAGGGCTTCGGTCTTGGCCGGCGTCAGCGTCACCGCGCGGGCATAGGCGGTTTCCGCCTCGCCCAGGCGGCTCAGTTCGCGCAGGGCGTGGGCATAGCCGAGCATCGCCTCACCATTGCCGGGCTCGATGACCAGCGCCCGCCTCAGGGCGCGGATCGCCTCGGCCATCCGCTGCCCCTCGCGGAGCGCCACGCCGAGATTGGCGGCGGCGAGCGCGTCGATCGGCCGCAGCCGGAGCGCGCGGGCGAAATCGGTCGCCGCCCCGTTGCGGTCGCCGAGCGCCAGGCGGGTCGATCCGCGGTTGACGTAGCCCTCCGGCGTGCCGGGGGTCAGCTGGACGCAGCGGTCGTGGGCGGCCAGGGACTTGCCCATGCGGCCCAGCGACTGCAGCACGGTGCCGAGATTGCTGTGGCTGTCGGACAGATCGGGACGGATCGTGATCGACTGGCGTAGGATGGTCTCCGCCTCCTGCGGGCGGTTCTGCATCATCACCACCGTGCCCAGCAGCTGGAGGATCTCGCCCTGGCCGGGAACGGCGTTCAGGATCGCCCGGCATACCTGCTCCGCCTCGGCCGGCCGGCCGGCCCGGAAATGGTCCAGCGCCAGCCGGAGCGCTTCGTTCAGCGTCATCGCCCCGCCTCCCCGGCGAGAATGCCGGTCCGGTTTCCGGCCTCGGCCGCCACGTCCGCCGTCACCCTGGCCATCACCTCGGCCCAGTCGTTGGGTCTCGCCTGCCGGAACAGGCGCATGGTCGGATACCAGGGGCTGTCGAGGCGGTCGCGCATCCAGCGCCAGTCGGCGAACCATTTCAGCACCACCCAGGTCGGCCGCCCCATGGCGCCGGCCAGATGGCAGACCGAGGTGTCGCAGGTGACGATCAGGTCCATGTTGGCCATCGCCGCGGCGGTGTCGAGGAAGGCATCCGGTCCGGCGTCGAAATCCGCCCCCAGCTCGGTCACCGCCACCCGGTCGCGCAGCCGCTCCAGATGGTCGAGGCCCGACACCTTCTGCAGGCTGTAGAGCCGGACGCCGGCCAGTTTCCCCATCGCCTCGAAGCATTCCAGCGGGATCGACTTGCCGGTCTCGTTGCCGTGCCAGTTGATGCCGATCCGCAAGGCCGGGCGATTGCCGCCCTCCAGCCGGTCCAGCCGCTCCGCCCAGCCGGCCTGCAGCTGCGGCTCCGCCCGCAGATAGGGCACGCCGCCGGGGACGCTGTCCGGCGTGGTGCCGAGCCGGTTCATCAGGCTCATCAGCGAGATGTGGTAATCGTAGGCCGGCAGCGGTTCGCCGAAGGCGAACAGCCCGTCCAGGTCGGGGGCGGCCGACAGCACGCGCTTCAGCGCCGGCTGGCATTCGTAGAGCACCCGCGCGCCCATCCGCTTCAGCACGCCGGCATAGCGGATGTACTGGAAGGAATCGCCCAGCCCCTGCTCGAAATGGACCAGCAGGGTCTTCCCCGCCAGCGGCTGGCCCTGCCACAGGACGCCCGGCATGTTGCGCTTGCGCCAGACCCCCTGCTCCAGCCGGCCCTCATAGGCGACGGTGCCGTTGGCGTAGTCGCCGGCCATCAGCAGGCAGGTGCCGAGATTCTTGCGGTATTCCGGCCTGCCGACGTCGATGGCGAGCGCCCGGCGGTAGTTCAGCGCCGCGTCCGCCAGATGGCCGAGGCTGAGGCTGACGGCGCCCAGGTTGTTGTGGTTGACGGCCACGTCCGGCTCGACGGCCAGCGCCAGCCGGTAGACGGCGCACGCCCGCTCGCCGTCGCCGCTGAACATGAACAGGTTGCCCAGCGTCAGCAGTGCTCCCGGATAGTCGGGCTTCAGTCTCGCCAGTTCGCGGAAGGCGATCAGCGCATGCTCGATGTGGCGCTGGTCCAGCAGGATGCCGCCCAGCGCGTTCAGCGCGTCCAGATGGTCGGGCTTCAGCCGCAGCGCCTGGCGCAGCGGTTCCATCGCCTCGGCCGGCCGGCCGGAGGCGCGCAGGCACAGGCCCAGCGCCCCATGCAGGGTGGCGCCACGCGGTGCCGCGATGTCCGGGTTTTCGTCGATCAGGCGGCGGTAGACGGTGGCCGCCTCGTCGAAGCGGCCGGCCTGGAACAGCGCCGCACCGGTGTTGTAGGCCTGGACGAAGGCCGGCGAGAACTCGGAAATGGCAACCCCCAACGCTTGATCGCGCAAATGACCGGCGGCGCGGATCGATTGTCGCACTGACCCGCGGCTTCTTAACCCAAGACCCCGGCCGTCAGCAATAAAGGGCTGCCTTGTTCATTTCTTTGATCTTACCCCCGCGGCTTCGCTCCGATGGCCGCCCAGGAGATCTCGTTGACCCAGGCGAGCTGAACGTCCTCCAGCCCGGCGCCCTTCATCAGCGTCTCCACCTCGTCACGGCGCCAGTAGTTGGCGATCTTCGGCAGCATCTGGTCGAAGACGATGGAGCGCAGATGGGCGAAGTCGAAGCGGCGGATCAGGCGGAAATATTCCAGCCGGTCCAGCCCCAGCCGCAAGGCCAGCCACAGCAGGGCGGTCGGCGGCAGGGACAGCGCATGCACCAGCCCGATCGGCAGGCGGCTGAACAGCGCCTTGCGCAGCGGGTCGGCGAAGTGGACGATCCAGCCGTTGTTCTCGCGGCCATAGACCCAGACCATCACCCGTCCGCCGGGTTTCACCGCACGCACCATGTTGGCGAGCGCCGTTTCCGGATGGGCCAGATGGTGGATGACCCCGATGGAGAAGGCGAGGTCGAAGCGCTCCACCTCGTTCAGCTCATAGGCGCTCTGGCGGCGCACCTCCATCGCCGGATGCGGCGCCAGCGTGGCGCGGGCCGAGGCAAGGCTGCGCTCGTCGATGTCGATGGCCAGCCCGCCGGCCGCACCGTAGCTCATCGGCCAATGGCTGTTGCGTCCCATGCCGCAGCCGACGTCGACGAAGGTCAGGCCGCGCCAGTCCTCCGGCTTGAGGAAGGGCGTCCAGCGGCGGAACTGTTCTTCGTAGATGCCCTTCAGCTCGGCATAGCGGCCCCACTCATAGCCGAAGCGGTCGGCCGACCCGCTGTGCACCGCGGATGCGGTGTCGGGGGCGGGGGAAGAAGACGGCGCTTCGCTCATCGCGGCGGTCCGGTGTGGTGGAAGGGCAAGACGGCGCTATCGGTAGAAGCCGGAGGGCGGGCTTGTCAAGCAAGGGGCAGGCAGGGCGGGCAAGGCGGGGAGACGGGCAGGGGAGCAGGACGGGAAGAAGGGTGCGGACAGGCCGGTTCCTCCCGCCGCCGCGGACGGCTACCATGCCGCCCCTTGCCGTGAGACGAAGCCGCCCCTCCATGCCCAACCTCCTGTTCGACAAGCCCGGCATTCCCATCCTGTTCGTCCATATCGGCTACAAGGCCGTGGTCGACATCGCGCTGAGACAGGCGGCGCTTGCCTCGCCCGACAGCCCGGTGATCCTGCTGACCGACGAGATCCGCGACCTGCCCTTTGCGGTCCATCAGGCCGACATCCGCCTTTACACCGGCTCGTACTCCCGCTTCGACGCGGTGTACGAGCATCTCTCGGTGAATGGCGAGGGGTACGAGGCGATGTGCTACGGGCGCTGGTTCTTCGCGCACGAGTTCGCCGTCCGCCATGGGCTGGGCCGCTTCTGCGTGTTCGACAGCGACGTCATGCTCTACCGCCCGGCGGAGCGGTTCTCCGCCGCCTTCGCCGGGCGGATCGCCGGGAACTGGAGTTGGGCCAACTGCTTCGAGGGGCCGGAGGCGCTGGGCTTCCTCTGCGACCGCTTCGTGGAGATCTTCGCCGACAAGCCGAGGCTGCACGCCCTGGGCGACCGTTTCCGCATCGGCGGCCGGCCGCATGTCAGCGACATGCACCTGCTGATGGAGATCGCCGCCGCCGATCCCCGCTTCCTTGAGCAGGGAGGTCTGATCGCCCAGGGCTTCGACCACAACATCCGCGATGCGGACGGCTGCTTCGCCATGCGCGATGGGTTGAAGAGCGTCCGTTTCGGGGCGGACGGCATTCCGGTCTGCGCCCGCACCGACGGCGGCGCCCCGGTTCCCTTCACCTTCCTGCATTTCCAGGGTCCGGCGAAGGACCGGATGGGCGGCTTCGCCTGGCCGGCCGCGGGCCAACCGCCTGTGGACCGGCCGCCTGTAAATCAGCCGCCTGTGGATTGACTGTCCGACCGGCGCTGATCGCACCAGCGCTGCCACATCAGCCGGTAGGCGGTTTCCAGATTGCGCATGAATCGCCCCTCGTCGCACAGCGCCGATGCCCGCAGCCGCTCGCGCATGCCCATGCGCAGCCGCATCAGCCGGGTCAGGTCGCCGGCCAGACCGGCGGCGATGGCAGCGTATTGCCCGGGGGTGCCGGCGACCAGTTCGGGCAGGCCGACGGCGGCCATCAGGCTGGCGCCGACGCGGGCGGCATGCCGGCTGCCCGCCAGCGTCACCAGCGGCGCCCCCATCCACAGCGTGTCGCAGGTGGTGATGGTGCCGTTGTAGGGATGCGGGTCCAGCGCGATGTCGATGCGGTTGTAGGCGGCGAGATGCCCCGCCGCATCCTTGATGAAGCCGACGAGGTCGAGCCGGGCCGGGTCGATGCCGGCGGCGGCGAAGCGCGCGCGCATCGCCGCCGCGGTGCCGGGGTCGGACAGCGGCCGGTCCTTCAGCAGCAGGCGGGAGTCCGGCACCCGCCGCAGAACCTCGGCCCACAGCGCGACGGTGCCGTCGGTGATCTTGGACAGCTTGTTGAAGGACCCGAACGTGACGGTTCCGCTGGCCCCTGCCGGCAGCGGAACCACCGGCGGGGCGGAGGCCGGCGGGCGGAAGCACAGGAAGGGGGCGGGCAGCCGGACCAGCATTTCCACCGCATGGGTATCGGTCGGGCCGACCGGGTCGCTGATCGGATCGACGATGCGGTAGCCGACCGAGTCCATGCCGGTGCCGTTGGGATAGCCCAGCCAGGTCACCTGCACCGGCGCCGGGCGCCGGGCCAGCATCGGCAGCCGGTTCAGCCCCGAATGGCCGGCGAGGTCGACCAGGATGTCGATGCCGTCGGCACGGATCTGCGCCGCCAACGCCTCGTCGTCGAGATGGCCCACGGTGCGCCAGCCGTCGGCCTGCGCCTTGAAGCGGGCGGTGTGGGCGTCGGCATGGGTGTCCGGCAGGATCGAATAGCAGACGATCTCGAAGCGGTCGCGGTCGGCCGCCTCGAACAGGGGCGTCAGGAAATAGGCGCCCAGATGCTCGCGGAACTCGACCGACAGGTAGCCGATGCGCAGCCGCTTCTCCGGATCGGGGCGGTTGGCGTGCGGAGCCGCCGCCGGCAGCCGGCCGTCCTGCCGGCCGAAGCGCTCGTCGAAGCGCCGGTGTTCGGCCAGCAGGCGCTCGCCGGACAAATCCAGGTAGTTCAGGCACAGCAACCGCTGGCTGGCGATCAGCGGATCGGCGGGGGCCAGCCGTTCGGCCTGGTCGAAGCATGGGGCCGCCGCATCGGCATTGCCGCGCATCTGGTGGGTGACGCCCAGATTGAACCAGACGCCGATGTCCTGCCGTGGATTGGCGGCAATCGCCCGGGTCCAGCGCCGGACCGCCTCGTCCAGCCGGTTGGCGCCGTAGGCGCTGCTGCCCAGCCCGACCCAGGGCTTATCGTAGTCCGGCCGCAGGACCAGGGATTTGCGCAGCGCCGCCGCCGCCGCGTCGGGCTGGTTCAGGTCGGACAGGATGACGCCCAGATTGTTCCAGACGTCGGCGGCCGTGCCGTCCTGAGCCAGCAGAGCGCGGCAAAGCGCCGCCGCTTCCTCCAGGCGCCCGGCGTTGAAAGCCTCCAGCGCCTGCCGCTTGAGCGTTTCCTGAACGGGGGCGGTCATGAACGCGCTCAGGCGAGCCGGGCTTCGACCTGTTCGCACAGGTAATGGTACAGGCAGATGTGGACCTGCTGGATCAGCGGGGTGGAGCGCGACGGCACGTCCAGCAGGATGTCGCTCAGCCCCGCCATCTTGCCGCCGCCCTCGCCGGTCATGGCGATGGTGGTCATGCCCAGCCGCTTCGCCACCTCGAAGGCGGCGATCACGTTGCGCGAGTTGCCGCTGGTGGAGATGCCCAGCAGCACGCCGCCCGGCTCGCCATAGGCCTCGGCCTGGCGGGCGAAGACGCTGTCGTAGGAATAGTCGTTGCTCCAGGCGGTCAGGACGGCCGCGTTGGAGCTGAGGCAGATCGCCTTCAGCCCGCGGCGCTCCTTCAGGAAGCGGCCGACCAGTTCGCCGGTGATGTGCTGGGCATCCGACGCCGAGCCGCCGTTGCCGCAGACCAGCAGCGCCCGGTTGGCGCCCAGCGCGGTGGCGACCGCATCGACCGCCGCCTCGACCCGCGCCGGATCCAGGCTGTCCATGGTGCGCCGCAGGACGTCGATGGCGGCGGTGAGGCAGCCGTGCAGCGAGGGGGCGGAGGTGGCCTGGGAATCCATGGGCGGAATACCTTTGCGTGACCGATGATGCGCGTCGGCGGTGACGGGACGGGGCGGACCCTGCGCGCGTGCCCCATGTGCAGCGGCCAGTGCATCCTATGGATCGCGGGGGCCTGTCAACTGCAAGCCGCGCAATGACGGCTTTCCCAGACCGCCGGGAAAGCCTATTTTCGGTCCTGTGCCCCGGCGGCGGGGCGAGGATGCCAAGGGTGGCCTATGACGACGCGGACGGTCCGGCTGGGCCCCCTCAGCGTGAAGATGTATTGTGCGATCGGCATGATCGCCGTGTCCTGGGCGCAGTTGGAAGACATGGTTTCGCTGTGCATCTCGCGCCTTCTCGGCACCGATCACACCGATTTCCTGCCGATTGCCTCCAACATGCAGATCAAGGCGCGCTTCGATGCGCTGAAGTCCATCGCCGGCCTGCGCCTGCCCGCGGACGAGGCCAAGGCCCTGATCGCCCGCTGCGACGAGGCGCTGGAGCTGGGGCGGGAGCGCAACAAGATCCTGCACGGCTCCTGGATCCAGGGTGAGACCGACGATGTCGCCATCCGCCTGAACTATCGCGCCCATGGCCGCATCTCCACCGACGCTCCCGTCATCTCCGCCCGCGAGATCGCGGAGATCAGCGACCGCATCACCATGCTGACCGAAGGCTTCGCGCAGACCCTGCAACGCCTCGGCCTGTTCGATCCCAAGAACCCGATGCGCAGCCCGGCGCGCGATTCAGGCAGGACGCCGGAGCCGCCCCTCGATTGAAGGCCGGCCTCGGCGGCCTCCCGCCAACTCCCCTGCCAGCTTCCCCGCCAACTCCCCGACCGATGCCGGTGACGGCACCGGCGCCTCGATTTCCGGTTTTTCCCGACAGGCCATGCCTTCCATCCACGATATCCTGACCAAGGCCGTCGCCCTCCACAACGGCGGCCAGCCGGAGCGGGCGGCGGCGCTCTACCGAGACGTCCTGGCGGTGGAGCCGGCCGAGCCGCACTCCCTGCATCTGCTGGGGCTGCAGATGCGCCGTGCCGGCCGCGAGGCGGAGGGGATTGCACTGATGGCGCGGTCGCTCCTGCTGGCCCCCACCCTTGCCCCCGCCCTCTTCAACCAGGCGCGCGCCTTGCAGGATTCGGGGCGGCTCGACGAGGCCATCGCGCATTTCCGCCGCAAGCTGGAGGTGGAGCCGGACTGTGGCGTGACGCTGATCACCCTGGGAAGCGAAGCGCTCGCCCGTGGCCGGCTGGACGAGGCCGAACGGATTTTGCGCCGCGCCGCCGCCCTGGAGGCGGGCGGCGCATTCGCATCCCGGCTGCGCCGGGCACTGGAGCGAGTAGCCACCGCCCGCGGGATCGCCCGCGATGCCGCCGACCCGTCGCTGCCGCCGGGGCTGGTGGTCCGCGGCGCCTTCCGCGACAACAGCGGCTATGCCCACAAGGTCCGCCAGTTCGTCCGCCATCTGGTCGATGCAGGAGTGCGGATCCGGCTGGTCGACCTGAACCATGACGATGTCGACAATCTGCCCGACGATCAGATCGACCCGCTCCTTCACACGCTCGACCGGCCGGTGCGGGCCAAGGCGGTGCTGAGCTTCACCACGCCGCTGGTGGTCGAGGCGGTGCCAAACCTGAAGACGATCAACTACACCGTGTTCGAGGCGCTCGACATTCCGCCCCTGTGGGCGACGCACAGCCGGCGCCACGACCATGTCGTCGTCGCCACCGACTCCTCCCGCCAAGCATGGCTCAATGCCGGCCATCCGGCCGGCCGCGTCCATGTCTGCCCGGAAGGGGTGGAACCGCTGGAGCCCGGCCGGGTGGCGCCCGCCGCCTTCCTTGGCCTGAACGGGCGCCGGATGACCGACTATCCGGTGCGCATCCTCAACATTTCCGACCTCAACAGCCGCAAGAACCTGGAGGGGCTGCTGCGGGTGTGGCTGCGCACGACGCGGGCGGAGGATGGCGCCGCCCTGCTGCTGAAGGCCGGCAAAGGGGGAGGGGCGTCCGGCAGCATCCGCGATCTTCTGGTCCGGCTGACGGCGGAGACCGGCCGGACATTGGAGCAGGCAGCCCCTCTGTTCCTGATCGAGGGCATGCTGTCGGATGCGGACATGATGTCGCTCCACGCCACCGCCACCCATTACTGGAGCATGTCGCATGGCGAGGGCTGGGACCTGCCGATGGCGCAGGCCGGCGCCATGGGGCTGACCCTGCTGGCCCCGGACCACAGCGCCTATCGCGCCTATCTGGACGGCCGGGTGGCCCACATGATTCCCAGCCGCGTCACCCCCGCCCTGGACGGCTATCGCGGCCGGGACTGGTGGACCCCCGACGAGGAGGCAGCCGCCCGGCTGCTGCGCGCGGTCATCGACGATCCCGACGGCACCCGACTGTCCGCCCGCGAGCTTCTGCTGGAGAATTTCAGCTGGCGGTCCGCCGCCCACCGGCTGATCGGCCTTCTGCGCGGGCTGGACGCCCTGTGACCGGCGGCCCCGACCTTCTCGGCATTGGCCCGGCCCCGGAGCGAGGGGCTCTTGCATCGTCGGGGGGAGCAGGGCAAAGAGCCATCTTCGGCCCTCGGCTTCGGCACGCACCTTAACGCAGGCGGGTTTGCGCATGGATCAGCAGAAATTCCGGCAGGTGATCGGCGGCATCGCCGCGGCCTGCGCAATCGACCATGCCGCCCTCGACCGCGAGCTTTGCGCCATCGAGGCCGCCGGCGACCGTCAGCGCCTCTACGACATCATAGCGCTGCTGATTTCCCGGATCGGCGACGGGGCGGAGAGGGGCCGGCTTGCCGACGCGCTGATCGGCTGCCGGCCCGATGACGAGGCCCTGTATCTCGCCCTGGCGCACCGGCTGGCCTATGCCGGCATGGGGGTCCTCGAACGCGATCCGGCCATCCCCCGGCAGGGCATCGACCTGCTCGGCCGGGCGCTGGAACGGGCGGCGCCATCCCCCCTGCGGCCGCAGGTCCATGCCAACCTGTCCTTCCTGTTCAACGAGGCCGGCCGCCCCGATCTGGCGGAGGCCCATGGCCGCGCCGCGGCCGGCTGCCAGAATGCCATCTTCCATCTCTGGCTCGGCGAAGCCCTGTTCCGGCAGGGAAAATACGCAAGCGACGGGCTCTGCGTCATCGACCTGTCGTCCCTGTCCTTCCGCCGGGCGGCCCAGGCCCTGGCCCAGGCGGATGCGGCGCCGCCCTTCGCCCCGGCCGGACGGCATGTGGTGCTGGTGTCGGTGGACGGCGCCTATTTCAAGCGCTACGCCGCAGCGCAGATCCTGAACCTCCACGCGCTCGGGTCGGCGGTGGCCGTCCACTACCACATCGTCAACGGCGATGCGGAGGTCGCCCAGCTGATCGAGCGGCTGCGGGGCATCGTCGGCGCCATGCCGGTCACCTTCTCGCACGAGCGCTGGGCGCTGCGGGGGGAGGCCATCGACAAGCCCTATTACGCGTCCTCCCGCTTCCTCATCGCGGCGGAGGCGATGCTGCTGCACAAGGCCGACGTGATCGTCTGCGATGCCGACGTGCTGTTCCGCGAGAAGCCGGAGGACATCGTCAGGCTCGCCGGCACCGCCGACGTCGCCCACACCGACTATCGCGGCGAGCCGCTGTGCAGCCGCTACAACGCCTCCTTCGTCTATTTCCGCCACAGCCGCAGCGGCTATCTGACGCTGCTGATGATCGCGGATTTCCTGCGGACCAACTTCGCCCGCTGCTACATCTGGATGATCGACCAGGTCGCCCTGTTCGCCTGCGTCGAACGCGCCGCGCAGCTGCTGGGGAGCGAGATGGCGCACGCCGCCTGGCCGGACAGCGTCCTGCCGCCGCGTGCCCCCGATGCGCTGCCGCTCGTCCTGACCGGCGCGCTCGCCGGAAAGCACGGCAACAGCCCCTACAGCGCGAAGCGGGACGAAATCCTGCGGGCATACGGCCTGTGAGGAGCGCGGGACGCCGGTCCGCCGGTTTGTCTTCGGCCGTGCATCGCGATTGCGGCTGCGGTAAGTAAGCGGCCGTCCTGCCCGCGCCCGAACGGCCCGGCAGATGGATTGCCCCGACGGAGCTTTCATGCCGACCCTCGAAGAAGCCTTCCGCATCGCCGTCGAGCACCACCATGCCGGACGGCTGGCCGAGGCCGAGGCCGTCTACGAGAGCATCCTCGTGGCGGTGCCCGACCAGCCGGAGGCGATGTCGAACCTGGGCTACGCCCAGCAGATGCAGGGCAGGCTGGGGGCGGCGGCGGCCACCTACCGCAAGGTCCTGGCCAAATGGCCCGACCGGCCGCAGGCCCATATCCGGCTGGGCGAGATGATGCAGTGGACCGGCCGCTGGGGGACCGCGGCCGACTGTTACGAGACCGCGGCGTCGCTGCTGCCGAACGATGAGGGGCTGGCGGCCCAGCTCGACCATGCCCTGTCGCTCGCCTCCCGCCACCAGGCGCTGCGCGAGCCGCTGCGCCGTGGCGGACGGCTGGACCTGCGCGACGTCACCTTCCTGGTGCCCTGCCGGATCGAATCCCCGGACCGCAGGCGCAACCTGCGCATCCTGGTCACCTATCTGCGGCGGTATCTGGACACCAACATCCTGATCTGCGAGGACAATCCGGAGCGCCAGGACGTCCCCGGCATCATGGCCGAACTGGGGCTGGGGTCCGCCGACTACGGCTATGTCCACCTGACCGGCAACGACAGCCCCTACACGCACAAGGCCAAGCAGATCAACCTCATGGCGGCGGCGGCGGCCACGCCGATCCTGGTCGTGCAGGACACCGACGTTCTGGTGGAGCCGACCCAGTATGTGCTGGCCCGGCAGGCCGTCCATGACGGCGCGGCGCTCGCCTGCCCGTTCAACGGCCTGTTCTTCGACGTCGCCCCCGACTTCGTGCCCGGCGTGGAGCGGACGCTGGCGGTGACCCAGATCGACCTGTTCGATCCGCGCAACGAGATGCTCTACAAGAACTCCTACGGCGGCTCGGTCTTCTTCGCCCGCCGGGTGTTCGACCGGCTCGGCGGCTTCAACGAGAGATTCGTCTCCTGGGGCTGGGAGGATTTCGAGATCTACCGCCGCCTGGAACTGCTGGGCGAGCGGGTGGAGCGGACGCTGGGGCCGCTGCTCCATCTCAGCCATGCGCGGTCGGCCAATTCGGTCACGGAAAACCCCTGGTACGCCCACAACACCGCCGAGTATGAGCGGGTGGTGTCGATGACCCCCGACCGGATCCGGGCGGAGATCGCCGGCGGCGGCTTCCGCCGTCCGCTGGTCGGCGCGGACACCGTCCCCGGCTGGGGGGAGCCGCCGGCCTCCTGAGTCCGGCCCATGGCGCGGCGGGCATGGGGTCCGCCGTTTCCCAACCCGCGTCCGAGACCTCCGCATGCCGCCGCACACGCAAGCCGCCTCCCTCCTCCCGCAGCCGGCAGCCGACGCTCCCCGCACGCTGTTCTGCTGCCTTGCCACGCCCGACTATTACCGCCGGCCGCTGTTCTCGGAGCGCGAGGTGTTCTGCGGGCCCGACTGCCCGACGGTGGAAACCGGCGACGGCTTCGCGTCGCTGAACACCCCGCCCGGCGAATATGATCTGGTGGCCGTCGTCGCCCGACTGCCGGCGCACCAGCGTCCGGAGCTGATCGTGGTGAAGGCCGACGCCACCCGGCGCAACCTTCCCCGCGGGCTGGACCGGCTGCCGGGCACCAAGGTTCTGCTGGTCGGCGACACCCACCATTTCGCCGGCCCGCTGCGCACGCTGCTGGCCTATGGCGCGATGGAGAGCTTCGACGCGGTGGTTCTCGACCACACCCGCCAGCATGCCCATGCCTTCCTGGAGGCGGGGTTCGACCGCGTCTATTGGATCCCGGCGGTGGATTATGCGCTGCGCCGGCGCGACATTCCCGCAGTCCCCGACCGCCCCCTCACCTTCGTCGGCCAGGTCGGCGCCTTCCATCCCTGGCGGCGTCATGTGCTGGACCGGCTGACGGAAGCCGGGCTGCCGCTGACCGCGATGCGGGCGCCGCCGGAAATGGCGGCCGACATCTATGCCGGCTCGCAGATCACGCTGAACGTCTCGCTGAACGGCGACCTCAACCTGCGCGTCTTCGAGGCGCTGGGCGCCGGCGGCTTCCTGCTGACCGATGCGCTGTCGCCCGACGCCGGTCTGGAGCGCTGCTTCACCCCCGGCCGCCATCTCGCGACCTACCGTTCGCCCGGCGAGCTGGTGGAGATGGCCCGCCATTACCTCGACCACCCGGATCAGGCGATGGCGATCCGCCGGGCCGGACAGGCGCATCTGCTGGAATTCCACAGCCCGCGGGTCAAATGCGCCCAGTTCTACGCCGCGGTGTTGGACGACCGCGTCGATCCGGCGCTGGAGGTGCGCGGGGAACGACGCGGACTGTCGGCCCTGCCGGCCCGGAGCGCCGGCTTCCGCTGCCGCCTCGCCGCCTACGAGGCATTGCAGAGGCTGCAACTGACCGCGTCGCGGCTGACCGTCCATGCCGCCGTGGAGGACGGATTCGCCGCCGACCTGCGCCTCATGGCCCGCGATTTGCCGCGGGTGGCCTTTGCCGCACCCGGCGCCACACCGGACGCCGCGCCGGACGCCGAGACCGCCCCGGTTGCCCTGCCGCTGCCGCCATCCCCCGACCGGGTGCGGGACGATGCGGTGACGCTGCTGCCCTGGCCGGGTGCCGGTTCCGATAGGGCCGAAGCCGACCGCCGGATGGCCCGGCTGTCCGGCGCCTTCGTCCTCTGCCCCGCCGCGTCGGCGCGCGACCATGCCGCGGTCTCCGCCCATCTGGCCGGCTGGGGCTTCGTGCCCACCGAACCCGGCGGCATCCTGTTCCAGTGCGCCGACGCCCTGCGCTATGCCGGACGCTCGCTGTCCGATCCGGACTTGGCGGCGGGACTGGCGCCGGATCTGCGGCGTGCGCGCCTGGCGGCGCTGGAGCCGATGCTGAGGACCGCCGACCAGATGGTCGGCGCCGCCCGTCTGGCCGCCCGCTTCGGCGAGAACAGCTTGGCGGAACGGTTTCTGCTGGGTGCCGTCGGGCTGGACCGCCAGCAGCCGGATGCGCTCGCCGGGCTGGCCCGCCTGTGTGCGGTGGCGGGACGCGCGTTGGAGGCATTCGTCTATCTCTGCGAGGCCCGGCGTGCCGCCCGTCTCGCCGGAACCGCAGACCCGGCTCCGGATTTGGACGCCGCCGCCTTCGCCGCCGCCACCGGCGGCCATCCGGGGCTGGAGCGCTACCTCGGCCTGTTCCGGCAGGCGGCCGCCCCGTCGACCGGCCGGCCGCGCCGCATCCTGGTGGTCACCAACCTGTTCCCACCGCAGGAGTTCGGCGGCTATGGCCGCAAGCTGTGGGAGTTCTCGGCCGAACTGATCCGCCGCGGCCATGTGGTGACGGTGCTGACCGCCGACGTGCCCGAACTCGCCCGGCCCGGCATGGCCGGCACCGAGGATATCGAGGCGCATGTCGACCGCTCGCTGACCCTCTATGGCACCTGGAAGGACGGCCGCGCCTTCATCCACGACGATCCGGCCCATCGCGCCGCGCTGGTCCGCGCCAACATCCGCCGCGTGCTGGAGACCGCCCGCGACTTCCGCGCCGACGCCTGTCTGGTCGGCAACCTCGATCTGGTCGGAACCGAGTTTCTCGACCCGCTGACCCGGCAGATGGGCGTCCCGGTTCTGCACTGCCTGGGCAACCAGAATCCCGGCTACGCGCCGGAGACGGCACCCCGCTCCCCCCTCTACCGCGCCGGACCGGCCAGCGGCTGGGTGGCGGACCGGCTTGTCGCCGGCGGCTACGGCCTGCCCGCCACGGTGATCCATCCCGGCGCCCGCGTCGATTATTTCCACCGCGCGGCGATGCCCTCGACCGACCGGCTGCGCATCGCCTTCGCCAGCCTGTTCGTCAACTACAAGGGGCCGCAGACGCTGATCAACGCGCTTGCGATCCTGCACCGCGAGGGCATCGACTTCGACTGCACCTTCGCCGGGGAGGCGCCGGACACCGATCTGGCGGCCCGCTGCCGCGACTTCATCGAGCGCCACGGCATGGCCGGCAAGGTGCGCTTCACCGGCTTCCTCGACCGCCGCGGCCTGTCCGACCTGTTCGCCCGCTGCAACGTCCTGGTCTTCCCCAGCGTCTTCCAGGAGCCCTTCGGCATCTCGCAGGTGGAGGCGATGGCCGCCGGCCTGACCGTGGTCGGCAGTGGCACCGGCGGCAGCGGCGAGGTGCTGCGCGACGGCGTGGACGGCCTGCTGTTCAAGGCGGAGGACCATGAGGCGCTTGCCGGCCGCCTGCGCAGCCTGGTCAAGGACCGCGATGCCTGGCTGCGCATGGCCTTGTCCGGCCGCGACCGCGCCCGCGACTTCACCGTCGCCCGGTCCGTCGACCGCATCGAAGCGGTGTTCGAGGAGCTGGCCAGAGTGAAAGATGGCCTCTAAAGTTGCCAATAATGAAGATTTTTGGTATTATCGTCAAAGTTGTTGCCGGAAATACCTATTAGTTTTTGGGTAAATTGAAGATGACAAATGTCCTCGTCACTTGTTGCAACTCCGAATATTACTCATCCTGCCTTCTTTTGATTAGTACTGTCCATAATTTGAGCGATTCGACTATTGATAAGATCCTTGTCTATAATCTCGGTCTTTTGGGCGAAGAGGTCGCTTTCCTGGAAAAGTGTCATAAGGTCCAAGTCGTGGAATTCCCGGCCTGGATGTCCGACATATACCCCGAGTTCCTCACCCCCAAGCAGTATGCCTGGAAGACCTTCGTCATCAAGGATGCGGCATCCTACGGAGACAACATCTTCTATCTCGATTCCGGCGCGATGTTGGTAAGGGACATCAAGGACATCTACGAGAAGATCGAAAAGAATCACATTTTCGTCGTCGGCGGTTGGGGGCAAAACAAGACCTGGACCCATGATCTCTGCTTCAAGATCATGGGGGCCTCCGAGAAGGAAAAGAATGCCAATCAGATATCCGCAGGAATCCAGGGTTACAAACCCAACGGCCGGTTCCAGCGTTACGTGGATGAAGGGTTTCTTTACGCCTGCATCAAGAGCGCAATTTTCGGCGATCACAAGAACCATCGCCATGACCAGAGCATCTATTCCGTCCTGGTCAGCCGCTACGGCATAGAACCCGAGGACATAGGCATCTACGGCGAGTTGCAAGGCATTCTAAGGCCCGATCAGGCCATCTATGTCCACAGACGCGCTTTCCCGGTTTCCAAAATCCAGCTCAAGGCGAAGGGGCGGGAATGACCTGACGGGTCACTTCCGGAGCCCGGCGGTGAGAAAAAAGGTCCGGAGCAACCGCCCCTTTCGATAGGGGAATGAAAGGCTGTAGAGTGGCCGTGCCGCAGTCCGCGGTGCTGTTTCCCTCCCGGTCATGCCAATCACACTCTCCGACCTGCCCGACGCCCCAGGCGGCACGATGCCTGTCTGTTCCTGCCTGTTGTGCAGCGCTGCCGGTTGGAGAACTCCCGCCATCGTGATGCTTGGATGCGCATGGCCCTGTCCGGCCGCGCCCGCGACTTCACCGTCGCCCGCTCGGTCGACCGGATCGAGGCGGTGTTCGAGGAGTTGATCGGAAGGAAAGGCAACCCGCCGGGTTGCTGATGCAGCGAGATTTCTGATAATGTCGGTCAAATTTTCCGGAAGAATTCCTGTGTCGGGGCAGTGCTGAAGATGTCGAATGTCCTTGTTACCTGCTGCAACTCCGCCTACTACGAATCCTGCCTTCTTCTGATCAGCACTGTTCATTCGACGAGCGATTCCACCATCGACAGAATCCTCGTCTACAATCTCGGTCTTTCAGGAGAACAGGTCGATTTGCTGAACAGGTGCCACAAGGTGCAGGTCGTGGAATTCCCGGCCTGGTTGTCCGACATATACCCCGAGTTCCTCACTCCCAAGCAGTATGCCTGGAAGACCTTCGTCATCAAGGATGCGGCATCCTACGGAGACAACATCTTCTATCTCGATTCCGGCGCGATGCTGGTGCGGGACATCAAGGACATCTACGAGAAGATCGAGCAGAACCATATCTTCGTCGTCGGCGATTCCCACAAGAACAGGACCTGGACGCACGATCTCTGCTTCAGGATCATGGGAGCGTCCGAAGAGGAAAAGAACGCCAACCAGATATGCGCGGGAATCCAGGGCTACAAGCCCAATGGACGGTTCCAGCGCTATGTGGACGAGGGGTTCCTCTACGCCTGCATCAAGAGCGCGATTTTCGGCGACCATAAAAATCATCGCCATGACCAGAGCATCTATTCCGTTCTTGTCAAGCGCTATGGCATCGAACATGAGGACATCGACATCTACGGCGAGTGGAAAGGCATCCTGAGGCCCAATCAGGCCATCTATGTCCACAGGCGTTATTTCCCGGTCTCCAAGATCCATCTCAAGATGAAGGGGTGATGGGGTTGACCGGCCGGGATCCGGCCGATCGCCCTCCAAGGCACGGCGGTGAGAAAAAGGTCCGGGTTTGCCTCCCCTTTCGATTGGGGAATGAAAGGTTGTAGAGTGGCGGAGCCGCAGATCCGCGGCCCGGATCCGCTCCCGTCCATGACGACCACCATTTCCGACCTGTCCGACGCCCCGGCCGGCACCGTGCCTGCCTGTTCCTGCCTGCTGTGCAATGCCGCCGGCTGGAGTGCCGCGCCGATTGCCGCAACCCCGGACCCGCAAGGTTCGGTTCCGCAGGGCGCCGCCTCCGCCACCGTCTCGGCCCTGCTGGCGACGGGGACGCCACGCTGGGGCAGCGGTGCCGCCGGCAGCGGGGCAACCGTCACCTACAGCTTCATGGAGCAGCTGCCGTCCTACGCCACCGTCTCGGACGGGACCGGGTTCGCGCCGCTGTCCGCCACGCAGCGCGACGCGGTGCGCCAAGCATTGGCCGCCTGGAGCGCGGTCGCCAACATCTTCTTCGTCGAGACCTCCGACAGCGCCAACAGCGGGCAGGGCGGGTCGATCCGCCTCGGCACCAACCGGCAAAGCTCCAGCGCCGCCTACGCCTATTATCCGAGCGGCTCGCTCTATGACGGCGGCGGCGACATCTACCTGTCCAACAGCAGTGCCGCCAACACAAGCCCGACGCTTGGAACCTACGGCTACCTGACCATCCTGCACGAGATCGGGCATGCCATCGGGCTGAAGCATCCCGGCAACTACAACGCCACCGGCGGCGGGGGCGAACCGCCCTACCTGTCCTCGGCCGAGGACAATTACCGCTACACGATCATGTCCTACAACAGGCACCCCAGCCTGGGTCTGAACGGGCTGGCGACGGGGCCGGCGCTGTACGACATCGCGGCGGCGCAGTACCTGTACGGCGCCAACACCAACACCCGCATCGGCGACGACCGCTATGCCTTCGCCAGCAACACGGTCGCGGTCAGCCAGTCCATCTGGGATGCCGGCGGCACCGACACCATCGATGCCGGCGGGCAGGCATCGGCCGTCAGCATCGACCTGACGCCCGGAGCCTTCAGCTCCATCGGCCCCAACGGGTCGGGCGGGCTGGCGGTGGGCAATGTGTCGATCGCCGCCGGCGTCACCATCGAGAACGCCATCGGCGGCAGCGGCAACGACATCCTGATCGGCAACGGCGCCAACAACCTGCTGATCGGCGGGGCGGGTGACGACACGCTGACCGGCGGGGCCGGCGACGACACGCTGCAGGGTGGCGGCGGAACCGACACCGCGGTCTACAACGGCAGCCGGTCCTCCTACACCGTCACCGTCACCTCCGACGGCGCCACCATTTCCGGCGGCGGCGAGGGCACCGACACGCTGACCGACGTCGAATTCGCCCTGTTCGCCGACACCCGCATCAGCCTGCTGCCTCCGGCGGTCGCCGCCAGGGCCGGCCGGGTTTCCATCGGTTCCTCCATCGCCATTGCCAGCCTGATCACGGCGACCGATCCGGCCGGCGGCCTCGTCACCCAGTATGAGCTGGTCGACAACACCAGCGGCGCCGGCTCCATCATGGTCGGCGGGACGGCCCAAGCTGCCGGCGCGGCGGTGCCGCTGACCGCGGCGGCCTTCGCCGGCGTCACCTTCGCCGCCTCCACCCTGCCCGGCATCGACGAGCTGTCGGTGCGCGCCTACAACGGCGTGGCGTGGAGCCGTTGGATCGGCTTCACCATCGCCTCGCGACCGGCCAACCGGCCGCCGGCCGTCCAGGGCGACAAGACCCTGACCGCCCTGGAGGCCGGGCCGGCCATCGCTCTCGGCATCGACCGGCCGAGCGACCCGGACGACGGCGACAGCATGACGGTGACGCTGGTCCGCCTGCCGTCCGCCGGCACGCTCCGGCTCGCCAACGGCACCGCCGTCACGGCCGGGGTGACGCTGGGGGTGGCCGATCTGGCCGGCCTGACCTATCAGGCATCATCCGGCACCCCGGCGTCGCCGGGGTCCTTCGCCTACACCGTCACCGACAGCCAGGGGGCGGTCAGCGGCCAGACCGTGACCTTGCGGGTGACCACGCTGGCCGAGACGATGGCCGGCTTCGACCCGCTGGCCTATCTCGCCTCCAATCCCGACCTTGCCGCCGTCTTCGGCACCGACGCCGCGGCGGCGCGTGCGCATTACCTGTCCGTCGGCCGGGCGGAGGGGCGGGCGGCCCGGTCCTTCGACCCGCTCTCCTACCTCGCCGCCAATCCCGATCTGGTGGCGGCCTTCGGCTACGACCTTGCGGCGGCGAGCCGCCATTATCTGACCCTGGGCCGCCGGGAAGGGCGGTCGGCCGGCAGCTTCGACCCGCTGGCCTATCTCGCCGCCAACCCCGACCTCGCCGCCGTCTTCGGCACCGACACCACGGCCGCCACCCGCCATTATCTGTCCAGCGGCCAGCGGGAGGGGCGCAGCACCCGGTTCGACGGCTACGGCTATCTGGTGTCGAACCCGGATCTGGCGTCGGCCTTCGGGCTGGACCCGTCGGCGGCGGCCCGCCATTACGTGACCGCCGGCCGGGCCGAGGGGCGCGGCATCACCTTCGACAGCCTGGCCTATCTGGCCGCCAACCCCGACCTTGCCGCCGCCTTCGGCACCGACACCGCGCGGGCGGCCGGCCATTACCTGTCCAGCGGCCGGCGGGAGGGGCGCAGCACCAGTTTCGACGCGCTCTCCTATCTGGCGGCCAACCGCGACCTCGCCGCCGTCATCGGCAACGATCCCGTGCGGGCGGAGGAGCATTACATCCGCTATGGCCGGCTGGAGAACCGCAGCACCAGCTTCAACACCCACGACTATCTGCTGGCCAACCCGGATCTGCTGAGCGTCTTCCTGGGCAGCGAGCAGCAGGTGAAGCTCTATGTCGTCCTCTACGGCAACACGCCGCGGCGCGACGCCGCCGGCTTCGATGCGCTGAGCTATCTGGCCGCCAACCCGGATCTGGCGGCAACCTTCGGCACCGACACCGCCGCCGCCACCGCCCATTACCAGTCGACCGGACAGGCGGCCGGGCGGCCGACCCAATTCAACGCGCTTGCCTATCTGATGGCCAACCCCGACCTCCAGCGCGCTTTCGGCAGCGACCAGCAGCAGGCTCTGGTCCACTTCATCCAGTATGGCCGCAACGAGCCGCGCCCCAACCCGATCGGCTATGTCCGCCCGTCCACGGCGGGGTTTGCCGTGGACGGCGATGGGATGCTGGCGGCAGGAGGCTGATAGGAGGAGCAGGCTTCAGCGTTTGGCGATGCTGACGGCGGCAGGCTCGTTCGCCACGCTGTCCCAGACCCCGGCAACCGTTTCGATGCGGGAGAACAGGACGTTGCAGGTGTAGGTCTGCCTGACCTCGCTTCCGGGCGGCACGAGGCGGGGCAGGGCTCCGCCATGGTCGAGCAGGAACATGTGATAGCCGTGCTCCACCATGAACCGGCGCAGCTCGTGCTGGTTCGTGCGGTTCCTTGCCAGACCGGGAAGGTTGAGTTCGGCGGCGATGAAGTCGATCCTCTTCCCGTGAAGAAGCCCTTCGGCGCCCTTCAGGACATTCAACTCATGTCCCTCGGTGTCGATCTTCAGCAGGCGGATGCGCTCAAGCCCGTGCCGCTCCGCCAGACTGTCGAGCGTCTCGGCGCGGGCGACGAACTGCGTGATGGACTCGTTGCTTTCCAGCGCTTCTCCCGGCGTCTTCTCGGGCACGACGCCGCCATTGCTGTCGTTGGTCCCGTTCGATCCGAAGACGATCTCTCCGTTGCGATCGCTGATCGCAACGTTTTCGATGAAAAGATGCGAGACATCGTTCAGCGCGGCGCTGTCGCGGATCAGGGCCGCCAGTCCGGGATTGGCCTCGGCGGTGACCACGCGTCCCTGTGCGCCCACCGCGGTCGCGGCAAGCATGGTGAAATAGCCGGCATTGCCGCCGACATCGACGGCGGTATCGCCGGAGCGAAGAACCTTCAGGAACAGCAGCGACGTTTCGTGTTCGTACATCTGGCCGCCAAGGAAATGGGCGATGACGTCACGCTGGGCCATATCCTGCGGATCGAGCTGCAAAAAGAACGTCGTTCCATTCGAAGCAACGATGTTGAATTTTTGAAGAGCCATGGTCCGCCGATCCGTCGCTGAAAGCCGGAAGCACTTTATGGGCATGGGCTTTCCAGATCAACGCTTCCACCAGCGGCGGGATTTCAGGCGGGCCCAAGCTTCAGAACCCCGTCTCGCGGATCAGCACCGATGCGGCCATGCGCCAGAAGCGTTCGGCGATGCTGCGGGCCTCGCCCGCCACGCGGACGATGCCGCGGGTGACGCGCTCCGGCCCGTCCTGTGCGCCGGCTGCGCCCGGCCCGGCACTCACCGGTTCGACGGCCAGGGTGATGCGGTAGACCGCCTCCACAGGGGCGAGCGCGCTGCGGGTGGAGCCGCCATGGGGCTGCTGGCCCGGCTGGGAGCCCGCCTGCCCCTCCACCGCCACCGGCCCGCCATTGACCGAGGCCAGTGCCGGCACGTCCAGAACCGACACGGCGACCGGGTCGACCGCGCGCACCGTCGCCGCGCGCCGGGGGGCCAGTGGATCGTCGGGGTGGAACTGTGCTCCGGCCCCCGGGCTCAGCCGGTCGAAATCGCCTTCGCCGACATAGCCGACCAGCTCGCCGCTGCCCGGCGCCACCACCATCGCCAGCGGCAGTTTCGGACCGATCCAGCGGCCGGGGATCAGCGCATCCTCCATGTCGCGCACGGTGCCCGACAGGGGAGCGCGCACCACCAGCCGGTCGCGGCTGTCGAGAATGCCCTGCCGCTCGGCCAGGGCGGCGGCCAGATCCTCCTCCATCGCCCGCACGCGGTCGAGCTGCTCGCGGCTGGCGGTCAGGCGGGCGATCTGCTCCTGCATCCAGTCGATGCGCAGTTCGGCCTGCCGCAGCTTGCCCTCCAGGTCGGGAGCGGTCAGGCGGAACAGCGGTTCGCCCTCCACCACGCTCTGGCCGCGGGCGACCAGCGTCTCCTCCAGCCGGGCGGGGAAGGGGGCGTAGACGGTGGCGAACCCCGACGCCCGCCAGACCACCGGCACCGACACGGTGGCGGTCACCGGCAGCAGGGTCAGTCCGACCGCCGCCGCCAGCCCGGCCAGCGTCAGCCCGGTGCGCAGGTTCATATGGAAACGGTCGCGCAGAGACCACCAGGCCTTGGCCTCGGTCAGGAAGGGACGCGCGACGAACCAGCCGATCTCGATGACGAACAACAGGATCCCCAGAACCTTGATGGCGACGTGGTAGACCAGCAGCGCGATGCCGAGGAACAGCACCAGCCGGTAGACCCAGGTGGCGTAGGAATAGGCCAGCAGGATGCGCCGCCGCCCCGCCGGCATCTCCTCCGGCGGAGCCATGCCGAGGCCGAACAGCCACTCCCGCAGCTTCCAGCGCGCCATGGCGAAGGCGCGATCCTGCAGGTTGGGCACGTCCAGCGCGTCGGACAGCAGGTAATAGCCGTCGAAGCGCATGAAGGGGCTGAGGTTGATCGCCAGCGTGGTGACCCAGCTGACCGTCGCCAGGAAATAGGCGGCGCTGCGCAGCGGTCCGTCGGGCAGGAAGCTCCAGGCCAGCGTGGCGAAGACGGCGATCGTCAGCTCGGTGGCCATGCCGGCGGCTCCCACCGCCAGCCGCTGCCGGCGCGACACCAGCCTCCAGGCGTCGGTGGTGTCGGTGTAGAGCACCGGCCACATCACCAGGAAAGCCACCCCCATGGTCGGCACCCGGCAGCCGAAGCGCTTGGCGGTGTAGGCATGGCCAAGCTCGTGGCAGATCTTGGTGCCCAGCAGGGTGACGCCGTAGAGCGCCAGCCCTTCGGGCGAAAAGAAATGCTGGAAGGTGTGCAGGAAGGCATCCCACTGCCGCGCCACCAGCAGCCCGGCCAGGAGCGCGGTCAGCAGCACCAGGACCATCCAGGCCCGGCTGTAGAGCGGCGCCACCAGCCCCACCGTCGCCGACAGGAAGCAGTCCGGCCGCACCAGCGGGATGCGGAAGAACAGGTAGTTGTGGACCAGCCACCAGAACCAGCCGGTGTGCCGCGCCGCCGCCTGCCGCGCCAGAAAGGCGGTGTCGGTCGTGACGGTCAGGTTGTTGGCCGCCAGGAACTGGTAGAAGCCGATCACGTCCTCGGCCGTCGGCTCGAACAGGCTCTGCTCCGCCACCGCCGCGGCGATGGTGCGCGGGTTGGCATGGTGCCAGTGGGCGATCAGCGCGAAGCCTTCCGGCCCGATGCGGAAATAGCGGTTGCGCACCGGGTCGTGGATGGTCCAGCCCGGCGCCCCGTCCTGTCCCGCCGGCGCCGGCAGCAGGGCCAGGTCGTCGCGCAACCCCGGCAGCCGCAGGGACGCCAGCGGGTCGGCCGGGGCGAAGCTGGCGGCATGGCCTCCGGTGGAGGGGCCTTCGGTGGAGGAGCCGGCGGAAGGGGTGAGGGCGATGGACACGGGAGTCCTCGGGTTTGCCGTCGGGTTTGCCTTGGGAGGGCTGCCTCAGATGCCCAGCGACTGGCGCAGCAGGGCCAGCGGGCGGCGGAACAGGTAAAGCGCCAGCGGCACGCGGTCGCCCAGGATCTTGGCGGTGCCGCGCAGGCCGATGCGGGGCGGGGCCTCTCCTGCGTCCAGTGCCGCCTTGACCCGGTAGGACAGCACGCCGGCGGCCGACAGGCCGGCTTCGTAGCTGGCATGGGTCAACCGCGCCCGCAGCGGGTGGAGCGGATCGACGTTCAGGAACAGCTCCACCGGGGAACCCGGCTCCAGCACCAGGGCGTCGCCGACCGGCACCATGATGTCGATCTCCGGCGCCTGCGGGTCGGCCAGGGTCAGCACGCGCTCGCCCACCGACACCGGCTTGCCCAGCCAGTCGTTGACGTCGGTGAAGACGGCGATGCCGGCGCGCTCGGCCTTCACCGTCACCCGCTCCAGCAGGTCACGGGCGAGCGCCATCTCGGCGCGGCGCAACTCCACCTGGGCGCGGAGCTGGGCGATGCGCGCCTTGGTCTGCGGGTCGGCGAAGGCGGCCTGCGAGGCGGTCAGCAGTTCGGCCTCCGCCTGGGTCAGCCCCTTGCGCGCCACCTCGAAGCGGCTGCGCAGGACGGTGGACTCGAAGCTGAACAGGGGCTGGCCGGCCGCCACCGGCTGGTTTGGCTGCACATGGAACCGCTCGATCACACCGTCCAGCGGGGCGGCGACGATCACCGGATTGCTGGTCTGGATCTCGGCCGGGGCCAGGGTCGACATCGGCACCGGGATGGCGAGCGCGCCGGCGACGGCCAGCAGCGCCAGCAGCGGCAGCAGGGTCCGACGCAGCCCGTGCCGCTTCGTCCGCTTGCCCGACAGCGCCCACCAGGCATGGCCGTAGCCTTCGGCCAGATGGCTCAGCAACAGGATTTCGCCGTCGGTCCAGGGCTCGTCACGGCCGAGCCACAGGCCGGCCAGCGGCGGTGCTGCCTTTTCCGCGGCGGCGGCGGGCGCCGTTCCCCCAGGGGCTTCCCGGGGCGCCTCCTGCGGGGATTGCGGCTTGCGCAGCGGGCACCACAGCACCTGCGCCAGTCCCCATTCCCCCCAGGCGCTGCGCACGGAGGCGGGCAGGGCGGCGGGATCGACGACGTGGACGCTGTTGGCGTCGTGCCCGGTGGCGACGGCGCGCACCGCTTCCTCCAGCCATTGGGCGAAGGGGGCGTTCGGCTCCAGCACCGCGATGTTGGACACCGCCCCCAGCGTCGCCCGTCCGCGCTCGCCCACCGTCAGGAAGGCCGCTTGGCGATAGGCGATCAGCCGGCGGGTTCGGTTGACGATGTGATAGCGCAGCTCCGGCGCCGTCGCCTGCCGCCAGGCCTGCCGCTGCAACTCCAGCAGCATCAGCAGGCCGTTGACGGGCTGCGCGCCTCCCTGCGGCGTCCCCTGCGGCGTCCCTTGCGGCGGAGCCGCCTGCTGGGGCGGGGTCTGGGCCATGGCTGTGCTCATGGCTTCGCAGTTCCGGGTCTGGGGGCGCCGCCCTGATTTCCAGCCCCTTGGTTCCCGGTCGGCAGAGAAGACAGCGCGGGCTCGGGGAAGATGGCGGTGCCGCTCATGCCGGCGATCATGCCGGACGGAACGCCCTCGCCGGTCAGCTTGGCGGTGACCTTCACCGACTGGCTGGCCGGATCGACCTTGGCACCGGGCAGCACGACCTCGCCGGGCAGGGTGGCGCCGGTTTCGTCGACGCGCAGGTCGAAGCGCTGCCCCGGCCTCAGCCACACCAGCCAGGAGGAGGGAACGATCAGCTCCACCTTCAGGTCGCGGTCGGACAGGATCTCCAGCAGCGGCGCGCCGGCGGCGACCGACTCATGCTCCTGGATGCGGCGTTCGACCACCCGGCCGTCGAAGGGCGCCTTGACGTCGCAGCGCCGGGCCTGCACCTCGGCCTTGCGGACGTCGGCGCGGGCGACCTGGGCCTTGGCCTCGGCCAGCTGCACCTCCGCCTCGCCGATGGAGCGCAGGCTGTTCAGGCGCCGGTTGACCCGCGCCGTCACCTCGGCCGCGTTCAGCTGGGCGCGGGCGCCGTCCAGTTCCGCCTGATAGCTGGAGCAGTCGAAGCCGACCAGCAGCTCGCCGGCCTTGAAGCTCTGGCCGGCATCGACGCTCATGCGGGCGATGCGGCCGGGGATCTCGGAGGAGAGGACGGCGTGCCGCCGGGCCTCGATCAGGGCGCGGACCTGCCCCTGGGACGCGTCCTGAGCCACCGCCGGGGTGGAGGCGAGGCCCCCACCCACCAGCGCGATCAGGAGAGCGGCGCCGGCAGCAATGCCGGGCCAGCCACGGGGACGACCACCGGGACGGATCACAGCGACGCGAGCCGATCGGCGGTCTGGCTGTCGGACTGCTGCTCTTGGGCCGAAAGGGTACGAACAGTGCATTCCCGCTGACTATCCTTCACACGATGGCAGAACCGTTCGGCCGCGGCGCGGTCGGTGAAACCGCCTGCGCGCAGTTGGACGATGGTCTTGCCGTCTTGGCTGCGCCGGCTGGCGACATACAGGGCGCCAACCCCGCTGCCCTCCGTTTCCAGGCGTTTGGCGATGATACCCCATTCCTTCTCGGCAAGCCTGTGGCTTGCGTAAGCCCCGAGTTCAGCCTGGATGACGGGAGAGAAGGAGGCCGTCGCAACCGGTGCGGCGACCTGGGCGGCGGCTGGTGCCACCGGGGCAGGAGTGGAAACGGCAGCCTGAACCGGAGCGGGAACCGGCACCGGGGCAGGAGCGGGAGAGGAAGCGGGCGCCTGCGCTGCGGAGGAGGCCGGCACGACAGGCGCGGCGGCCGGAGCCGGTTCGGCCGCGGCGGCCTTCGGCGCCGGCTCGGCTGCGACGGGAGCAGGGGCGGGGGCCGGAGTGGGGGTGGGGACGGTCGCGACCGGAACCGGCTTGTTGACCGGCTCCTGTTTCACCGCGTCCTGCTTGACCGGCTCCGGCTTCGGGGCTTCCTGGGCGGCGGTCTTGGGCGCAGCCATCAGGTCCTTGACGCGCATCACGCTGTTGGCCCGGTCCTGCCAGGAGGAGAGGCCCCGGCTCACCGCCTGGGTCAGGGTGGGCAGGTCGTCGGCGGCCATCGTCTCGGGCAGCGGGTCGACGCCGGCCGACACCATCACGCGGGCATAGGCGTTGTGCAGGTCGGCCAGCACCAGGTCGCGGCGCAGGTCGGACAGCAGCGCCGTCACCTCCGACTGGATCACGCCAAGCTCGCCGACCTGCCCGGCCTCGCCGACGTTGGTGTATTGCGAGCGGATGCGGGTGTCGAGGTCGGCCTGCTCGGCGGTCAGGGCGAACTCCTGCTTCAGCTCGCGGTACTGAAGCACCGCCACATGCACCTGGCTCAGCACCGCCATGCTCAGCGCCTGACGGCGGAAGGCGATCAGCTCCTCCTGCGCCTCGGCGTAGGATTTGGTGGCGGGGGCCGACACCAGATTGATCAGGTTCCAGCTGATCCGCGCGCCGTAATCGGCCCAGCGCTGGTTCAGCAGGAAGCTGTTGCTGTCGTAGCGCAGGGCGGCGTTGACGTCGATGCCCGGCAGCAGCTTCAGCAGCGACCGCCAGGTCTCGTCGGCGGAGATGCGCTGGTTGTAGCTCTCCTCCAGCAGCTCCGGCCGGTTCAGCAGGGCGTAGGTCTCCAGCGCTTCGGCGCCGACATCCAGCTTGGGCGGCGACTGCATGACGCTGGCCGCCGGCATCTCGATCTCGAACGGCTCGCCCGGCGGTAGCCCCATCAGCGCGCCCAGCTGCGACTTCGACGCCACCAGCTCGCGGCGCAGCGACTGCAGCTGGCGCAGCGTCTCGACCAGGGTGCGGGTGTAGTTGAGCGCCTGCAGCGGCGCCTGGACGCGCAGCGCCTCCAGCGTGCGGGCATCGCGGCGGGCGCCCTCGACACGCTTCTCCAGCGGGGCCAGCCGCTTCAGCAGCCGCTCGGCGGCGACGGCGCGCCAATAGGCGGTGCGCACGTCCTGCATGATGCCCTGGACGACGCGGCGGCGGCGTTCGTCGGCGATCAGCACCAGATTGGCGTTCTGCCGCGCCCGCAGATAGCTGACGCCGAAGTCCAGCACGTTCCAGGTGAAGGCGAGGTCGCCGGTGCGGCGATGCCTGTCGGTGGCGGTGGTGCTCTCGCCCGTCCGCCGGCCGGTGGCGAGGTTCAGGCTCTCCGACCCGGCGTCGTTGTTGCGCCCGACATAGCCGGCCGCCGCCACCACGCGCGGCAGCATGTCATAGCGCGACAGGTCCAGCTGGTCGGTGGCGACCGCCACCTCCATCAGCTTCACCCGTTCGTCGAGGTTGTACTTGATGGCCCGCGCCATCGCCTCGTCCATCGAGACCGCCTTGGTCAGCGGCTCCTGCGGGGTCAGGACGACACCCAGATCCTTGCGGACGCGCGCCAGATTCTCCTCGGCCGTCAGCGGCTCGGGTTTGACCGCGCAGCCCGCGGCCAGCAGGGATGCCGTCAGAACGGCGACGGGAACCACCGAAGAAAGCAAGCGGCGGCGGAGGTGAGCGGTCGAAGTCTTCATGGCGGGAGCAATTCCGTTCGGCGGAAAAGGATTGGATGAGGGAAAAGCGACGCGGGAATGAGAAGGACGGCGGGAAAGACCCCGGGTGAGAAGGATGGGTGGGGATGGGGAGCCGGGCCGCCGTCAGGCGGCCCGGCTGTCGGGCAGGACGTGGCTGGCGAGTGCGGCCAGCAGGTCGGCGGCGCCGGTCGGGCCGCCATGGGCGCGGGCGACCTGACGGGCGAAGCCGGGGGAGGCCGGCATGATCTCGGCGCGGGTGTCCGCTCCGCGCTCCGCCGGCCGGCCGCTGCCGTCCGCCGGGGTGCCGCCGCCATCCTGGGGAGCGCCCTGGTTTTGCGGCTGGCCCTGCTGCTCGCCCTGGCCCTGACCTTGCTGGCCCTGGCCTTGCTGACCCTGTTGGCCCTGGTTCCCCGGCTGTCCGGCCGTCGGGCCGCGGCCCTGCCCGGTGCCGAGGCCGGTCCCCCGGTCCTGGCCTTGGCCCTGAATCTGGCCCTGACCCTGACCCTGACCGTTGTTCTGGCCGGTGCCCTGGATGCCGGTCTGGCCGGGAGTGCCCTGGCCGTTGGTGCCGGTGCGCGTCGTGCCGCCCGTGCCGGTCGTGGTGCCGCCGCTGGCGGTTCCCGTGTTGCTTCCGGTCCCCGTGCCGGTCCCTCCGAGCGTGCCGCCGGTGCCGCCGAGGCCCGTGCCGCCCAGGCTGCCGCCGCCCAGACCGCTACCAAGACCGCCGCCACCGAGGCCAACCAAACCGCCGCCCAGCCCGCCACCGAGGCTGCTTCCCCCCAGTCCGCTGCTGGAACTGCCGGAACCGGAGGAGCTGCCGCCGATGCTGGTGAGCGTCACCGACCGGCCGGCATCCGTGCTGGCGGAGCTGCCGCCGACGCTGCCCAGCGTCACCGACCGGCCGGCATCCGTGCTGGCGGAGCTGCCGCCGACACTGCCCAGCGTCACCGAGCGACCGGCATCCGTGCTGGCCGAACTGCCGGGGATGCCGGCGCTGCCGGCGCTGCCGCCGCCCGGCAGGCTCGGGCCCGACCCGCCACCCAACACGCTGCCGCCCAGCACACTGCCCGAGGACGAGCCGTTGGAGGACGGGCCGTTCGACGAGGAACCGAGCGCCGAGCTGCCGGACTGTGACGGACCGTTGCCGCTGCCGGTGACCGGCGTGGTGATCGCCGGGCTGTTGGTCGTGTTGACGGTGGGGGTGGTCGTCGTGGTGGTGGTGGTGACGCGGGCCACCGCGACCGTCACCGTGGTCGCGGTGGAGCTGTTGCCGACGAGGTCGCGGGCCTGGATGCTGATCGACCGGCTGGTCGCCGTGCCGGTGAAGCTCGGGTCGCTGGCGCTCGACCGCAGCCCGATCGCCCGCACCGCCGCCTGATAGTCGGCGGCCGACGCCACGCCGGTCAGCACGATGCCGGCGCCGTCGCGGGTCGCGGTG
Source organism: Azospirillum sp. UENF 111221 (assembly GCF_058780625.1). Lineage (NCBI taxonomy): Bacteria > Pseudomonadati > Pseudomonadota > Alphaproteobacteria > Rhodospirillales > Azospirillaceae > Azospirillum > Azospirillum sp. UENF 111221. The sequence goes on along the minus strand of NZ_JBSNCH010000002.1, from coordinate 795,740 downwards.
ATGCCGGCCGGCAGGGCGCCGATCACCAGCTCGTCGCCGCTGCGGGCGTCGGTCAGGGTGACCGTCACCCGGTTCAGCGAGCTGGCGTCCGACAGCGACACCGCGGTTCCCAGCGTCGCCGTGCCGCCGGCGGTCAGCGTCGGGGCAGAGCCGCCGGACACCGTCGGGGCCTGGGTGTCGACCGTCAGGCTCAGCGTGCCCGAACGGCCGATGTTGCCGGCGCGGTCGGTGGCGGTGGTGACCACGTTGTGGCTGCCATCGGCCAGCGGGGCGGTGACCGCGAAGCTCCAGCGCCCGTCGCTGCCAGTCGTGACTGTGCCGACGGTGACGCCGTCGACGATGACCGTGACCGTGCTGTTCGGATCGGCGCTTCCGGTCAGGGTCGGACGGCCGGTGGCGATGACGTTGGCCGAATTGTCGATACCGGAGATCGCCGGGGTCGACAGCACCGGCGCCGTGGCATCGATGGTCAGCGTCAGCGCCGCCGAGGTGCCGCTGCTGTTGCCGGCCCGGTCGGTCGCCCGGCTGGTGACGGCATGGGTGCCGTCGGCCAGCGGGGTGGCCGGCGTGAAGCTCCAGCTGCCGTCGGAGCCGGCGATGGTGGTGCCGACCGCCACGCCGTCGACCAGGACGGTGACGGTGGCCCCGGCTTCCGCCGTGCCGCCCAGGGTCGGGCGGTTGAGGCTGGTCACCCCGTCGGTGGCGGAGCTGCCGGTGTCCTGCCCGGGCGCCAGCACCGGGGCCGGGGGGGTGTCCGGCGCCACGGTGTCGACCAGGACGTTCTGCAGGCCCGGCAGGCCGGTCAGCGCCGTGGGCAGCGGGAGGCCGGCCTTGTCGGCGATGCCGCCGCCGTTGAGGTTCAGCCCGGTGACGGCGATGCCGTCGGCGTCGCTGTCGCCCGCCTGCACCACATAGTCGAAACGCAGGATCGTCCCGCTGCTGCCCGCGGGGGTGTAGACCGCCTGGCGGGTCTGGCCGCCGATGTCCAGCGTGATCGTCGGGGTGCCGTTGACGATCACCACCTCGCTGGCCTGGATGTAGAAGCTCAGCGTCTTGCCGAGGCCGTACACGCCGTCGTTGGGCACGACGACGCTGCGGATCGCCGGCGCCGTGGTGTCGATGGCGATGTCCTTGTTCAGCCCCAGCGACCGCGCGTCACCCGGCATCGTCAGGGTCAGGATGCCGGCGTTGCCGGCAATGTCCGTGATCGATCCCGCCAGGGCCGAGGTGCCGATGGCATCCAGGTCGGCGGCGGTGTCGCCGGCCTGCACCGTGTAGGTGAAGGTCAGCGTGCTGGTCCCGGCCCCGCTGCTGTAGACGGCGGTGCGGCCGGTGTTCAGCGCCAGCGTCGGCGTGCCGCTGACGGCCACCGCCTCGCTGAAGCTCACCTGGATCGAGATGGTCTGGCCGGTGGTGTAGGTGCCGTTGTCGGTGCTGGAGGTGACGTTGGTGACGGTGGGAGGGACGCTGTCGATGCGGGCGCCGCCGGTATCGGCGACGTTGCCCGGCGTCCGCACCGCGGCGTTGCCGGCCAGGTCGGTGATCGTGCCGCCGGTCAGGGCGGAGACCAGGCGGACGCCGTCGCTGTCGCTCAAGCCCGCCTGCACCGTGTAGCGGAAGGTCAGGCTGGTGCCGCCCGACCCCGACACGTAGGCCGCCTGCACCACCGTGCCGTCGTCCAGCGTGATCGGCAGGATCGGGCTGCCCGTCACCGTCACCGCCTCGTTGAAGGCGACGGTGAACTCCATCACATCCCCGGCCTTGTAGATGCCGCCGGTCGGCACCGACACCGAGGACACCGTCGGCGCCGTGGTGTCGATGACGATGTTCTTGGTGCCGCCCAGCGACGATCCGCCGCCGACCGCCGGCAGGGTCGTCGCCGCGTCATTGCCGGCGGTGTCGGTGATCGTGCCGCCGTTCAGCGCCAGCGCGCCGGTGGAGGCGTAGTCGAGGTCGGCGGCGGTGTCGCCGGCCTGCACCGTGTAGGTGAAGGTCAGTGTGCCGGTCCCCGAGCCGCCGCTGTAGGTGGCGGTCCGCCCGTTGCTCAGCGTGATGGTCGGGGTGCCGTTGACGATCACCGTCTCGGACAGGCTGACCTGGATCGAGATGGTGTCGCCGGCCTTGTAGCTGCCGTCGGCGGTGGAGGAGGTGACGCCCGTCACCGTCGGCGCCGTGCTGTCCACCGTCACCGACAGCCCGCCCGAGGCGGGGGAGACGTTGCCGGCTGCGTCCGTCGCCTTGACGGTGAGGGTGTGCGGCCCGGTCGACAGGGCGGTGGCGACGGTGACCGAATAATTGCCGGAGCCGTCCGCCGTGCCGGTGCCCAGCACCGTGGTGCCGTCGGTGTCGTACAGCGTCACCGTGCTGTTGGGCTCCGCCGTGCCGGTGATCGTCGGGGTGGTGGTCCTGGTGATGCCGTCGCTGGCGGAGATGCCGGTGTCGCTCGCCGCCGGCAGGACCGGCGTGCCCGGTGTCGCCGGCGCGCTGGTGTCGATGGTGACCGACAGCCCGCCCGAGACGCTGGAGACGTTGCCGGCCGCGTCCGTCGCCTTGACGGTGAGGGTGTGGGTTCCCGGCGTCAGCGCCGTGGTGGCGGTGACCGAATAGTTGCCGGAACCGTCGGTGGTGCCGGTGCCCAGCACCGTGGTGCCGTCGGTGTCGTACAGCGTCACCGTGCTGTTGGGCTCCGCCGTGCCGGTGAAGGTCGGCGTGGTGTTGCTGGTGACGTTGTCGGTGCTCGAGCCGCCGCTGTCGGTGCCCGCCGTCATGTCCGGGGCGGTCGGCGCGCCCGGCGCCGTGGTGTCGACGATGATCGCCTTGTTGGCGCCCAGCGAGTTCGCCGCCCCCGGCGCCGCCAGGGTGAGGATGGCCGCCAGGCTGGTGGAGCTGTCGGCGATCGTGCCGCCGTTCAGCGTCAGCGCAGCGGTGGAGGCGCAGTCGAGGTCGGCCGACGTATCGCCGGCCTGCACCGTGTAGGTGAAGGTCAGGGTCGTGCCGCCCGACCCGCTGGAATAGGTGGCCGTCCGCCCGGTGCCGAGCGCCAGGGTCGGCGTGCCGGTCACCGTCACCGCCCGGTTGAAGGTGATGGTGATCGAGATGGTGTCGCCGGCCTTGTAGCTGCCGTCGGCGGTGCTGGCGCTGACCGACGAGACGGTCGGGTTGACGATGCCGTTCAGCACCAGGTCGTTGCCGGTGCCGCCGGCATAGTCGACCGTATAGAGGTCGCCGTTGCTGGTCATGGTGGCGCCCTGCGCCAACCCCGACAGCGTGTTGGACAGCGTGCCGGCGCCGGTCTGGTCGATCACCCTGTAGCTGGCGTTGGTCGCGGCGAAGCCGTTGACGCGGGTGACGGTGATGGCGCTGGAGCCGCTGGACAGCGTGACGCCGCCGCTGACGATCACCTGGTCGTAGTCGGTGCCGGCGGTGGTGGTGCCGGCGATCTCGACCGCCAGGGTGCCGCTCAGCGACAGGTTGCCGTTGACGGTCAGGCTGCCGACGCCGTTGTTGGTCCCGGCGATACCGGGCGCCAGGGTGGCGCCGGACGCGACCGTCAGCGTGTTGGACGAGCTGGCGGCGAAGATCGAGCCGGTGCCTCCCAGCGTCGCCCCCGACGCCACCGAGACGGCGCTGGTGCCGCCGAGCGCCCCGGTCACCAGCAGGGTGCCCACCGACACGGTGGTCGGTCCGGCGTAGCTGCTGGTGCCCGACAGGGTCAGCGTGCCGCTGCCCGTCTTGGTCAGTCCGTCGTTGCCGCCGATGGCGCCAGACAGCGTCACGGCGACGCCGGTGTCGATGGTGGCACCGTTGACCCCGGTGTCGAAGGCGTTGTCGATGGTGCCAGCCCCGGTCACCGTCAGCGTGCCGCCGTTCAGCGTCACCGTGCCGGCGCCCAGGTTGTCGTCGCCGGCCACGCTCAGCGTGCCGCCGCTCCGCACCCTCATCTCTCCGCTGAAGCCGCCGCTGTTGGAGCCCGACAGCGTCATCGTGCCGCTGCCGTCGAGACTGAAGGCACCGCTGCCGGTCAGGGTGCCGGAGAAGGTGGTCGAGCTGTTGTTCACCCCGGTGGTCAGGGTGTTGGCGCCGATCGCCACCGTGCCGGATCCGCTCAGCGAACCGATGGTCTCGTCGCTCGACAGGGTCAGGGTGGTGCCGGTGGCGACGGACACCGCGCTGCTGTCGCCGATCGCCGACCCGCCCGACACCGTCAGCCCGCCGCCCGACAGGGTGGTCGCGCCGCTGTAGCTGTTGGCCCCGGACAGGGTCAGCGTGCCGCTGCCCGCCTTGGTGAAGCCGCCCAGTCCGCCGATCACGCCCGCCATGGTGGCGTTGCTGCCATAGGTGGCAGTCAGGACCATGCCGTTGTCGATGGTGACGTCGGTGGAGGCGCTGCTGTTGCCGGTCAGCGCGCCGACCGTCTCGCTGGCGCTGACCCGGAACACGCCGGAGCCGCTGAGGGTGACGGAGCTGGAATCGCCGATCGCCGACCCGCCCGAGGCGATCAGCGTGCCGGCCGAGATCGCCCAGTTGCCGGTATGGGTGTTGGTGCCGCCGAGCGTCAGGGCGCCGGCCCCCTGTTTCTCGACGGCGTTCGTGCCGGAGATCACCCCCGACAGCGTCACCGCGCTCGCGTTGGAGATGATCGCCGCATCGTTGTTGATGACGATGGCGTTGGTGACCGTGGTGCTGGCGCCGGTGATCTTCAGCGTCGTGTTCAAGGTGACGGCGCCGCTGCCCAGATTGTCCGAACCGGTCACCGAAAGGCCGTTCGCCCCGCTGACCGTGGTGCCGCCCGAATAGCTGTTGCTCCCGCTCAGCGTCAGCAGCTGGCCGCCGGTCTTGGCCAGCGACCCGCTGCCGGTGATGGCGCCCGACAGGATGGCGGCCGAGCTGGCGACATTGACCGTGCCGTTCGACGACCCCAGCGCGATGTCGTTGTCCACCGTGCCGCCGCCGAGGTTGCTGAGCAGCAGCGTGCCGCCGTTCAGCGTGACCGTGCCGGTTCCCAGATTGCTGTCGGAGCCGATCCCCAGGGTGCCCGCCGTGACGCTGATGGTGTTCAGCCCGGTGCCCGAGGTGCCGCCGGACGTCGTGTTGTTGGTGCCGCCCAGCACCAGCCTGCCGTCCCCGCTCTTGCTCAGGGCCGAGGTGACGGTGCCGTCGTCGGCCAGGGTGGAGTTGATCGTCAGCATGTCGCCCGTGGCGACGCTGATGCCCAGACCGCTGCCCAGCGTAAAGCCGTTGCCGGTGATGGTCAGCGAGCGGCTGTTGCCGCTGCTATCCATCGCCAGGGTGACGCCGTCGCGCACCGTGTAGGTGCCGCCCAGCGTGATGGTGCCGGACAGGCTGGAGGCAAACCGGATGGTGATCGGTCCGGACTGGTTGTTGGCGATGGCCAGGGCCTCGTACAGGTCGAGACCGCCGCCATCCGCCACGTCCGACGAATAGGTGCCGGTGGGGGCGCTGGAATCTATGGCGTTGACCGTCACCACCAGATCCCCGGCGACGGTGACGGTGACGGTCTGGTCGGTGGTGCCGCCATGGCCGTCATCCGCACGGACCACGACCGTGTAGCTGCCGGCCGTCAGGTTGGCGGCGTTGACCGCGGTCAGCGCGCCGGTGGACCCGTCGATAGCGAATTTCGCGAAATCACCGCCGCTGGAGACGCTGTTGACGCTGACCAGGCTGTAGCTGCGGGTGTCGTTCTCCGCATCGCTTGCCGCCGCGGTGATCACCGCGGCATTGGTTCCGTCATAGATGCTCAGGCTGGCGCTGGTGGACGAGGTGAAGACCGGTGCGCTGTTGGTGATGGCGGTGTAGGCCGAGGTCGCCGTCTGGGTGCCGCCCTGTCCATCGTTGGCGGTCACCACCACGCGCAGGTACTTGTGGCCGTCCGAACTGCTCAGCGTGTAGCTGGAACTCGTCGCGCCGCTGATCGCGGTCAGGTTGGTGCCGCTGTTGTCGTCGGCCCGGTACCATTGGTAACTGTAGGTCCGGCCATCGCCGTCGGCATCGCTCCAGGTGCCGTTGGTGGTGCTCAACGCGTTGCCCACCGTCGCCGTGCCCGACACGCTCGGCACCACGCTGTTCACCGGCGCGCTGTTGGTGATGGCGGTGTAGGCAGCGGTCGCCGTCTGGGTGCCGCCCTGTCCATCGTTGGCGGTGACCACCACGCGCAGATACTTGTGGGCATCGGACGTGGTCAGTGTGTAGCTGGCGCTGGTCGCACCGCTGATCGCGGTCAGGTTGGTGCCGCTGTTGTCGTCGGCCCGGTACCATTGGTAGCTGTAGGTCCGGCCATCGCCGTCGGCATCGCTCCAAGTGCCGTTGGTGGTGCTCAACGCGTTGCCGACCGTCGCCGTGCCCGACACGCTCGGCACCACGCTGTTCACCGGCGCGCTGTTGGTGATGGCGGTGTAGGCAGCGGTCGCCGTCTGGGTGCCGCCCTGTCCATCGTTGGCGGTGACCACCACGCGCAGATACTTGTGGGCATCGGACGTCGTCAGTGTGTAGCTGGCGCTGGTCGCACCGCTGATCGCGGTCAGGTTGGTGCCGCTGTTGTCGTCGGCCCGGTACCATTGGTAGCTGTAGGTCCGGCCATCGCCGTCGGCATCGCTCCAAGTGCCGTTGGTGGTGCTCAATGCGTTGCCGACCGTCGCCGTGCCCGACACGCTCGGCACCACGCTGTTCACCGGCGCGCTGTTGGTGATGGCGGTGTAGGCAGCGGTCGCCGTCTGGGTGCCGCCCTGTCCATCGTTGGCGGTGACCACCACGCGCAGATACTTGTGGGCATCGGACGTGGTCAGTGTGTAGCTGGCGCTGGTCGCACCGCTGATCGCGGTCAGGTTGGTGCCGCTGTTGTCGTCTGCCCGGTACCATTGGTAACTGTAGGTCCGGCCATCGCCGTCGGCATCGCTCCAAGTGCCGTTGGTGGTGCTCAATGCGTTGCCGACCGTCGCCGTGCCCGACACGCTCGGCACCACGCTGTTCACCGGCGCGCTGTTGGTGATGGCGGTGTAGGCCGAATAGGCGGTCGTCGTGTTGGAGTTGCCGTCGTTGGCGACCACCGCCACCCGCAGATATTTGTGCGCGTCGGACGTCGTCAGCGTGTAGCTGGCGCTGGTCGCTCCGCTGATCAGGGTCAGGTTGGTGCCGCTGTTGTCGTCGGCCCGGTACCATTGATAGCTGTAGCTCAGCGTGTCGCCGTCCGGGTCGCTCCAGTTGCCTGTTCCCCCGGTCAGGGCGTTGCCCACCGTCGCCGTGCCCGTCACGCCCGGCGCCACGCTGTTTACCGGTGGGCCGTTGCCCGCTGCCGCAACCTGCGACGAGTAGACCGACGTGGCCGTCTGGGTGCCGCCCTGTCCGTCGTTGGCGGTCACCACCACGCGCAGGTACTTGTGGCCGTCTGAGCTGGTCAGCGTGTAGCTGGAACTCGTCGCGCCGCTGATCGCGGTCAGGTTGGTGCCGCTGTTGTCGTCGGCCCGGTACCATTGGTAGCTGTAGGTCCGGCCATCGCCGTCGGCATCGCTCCAAGTGCCGTTGGTGGTGCTCAACGCGTTGCCGACCGTCGCCGTGCCCGACACGCTCGGCACCACGCTGTTCACCGGCGCGCTGTTGGTGATGGCGGTGTAGGCAGCGGTCGCCGTCTGGGTGCCGCCCTGTCCATCGTTGGCGGTGACCACCACGCGCAGATACTTGTGGGCATCGGACGTCGTCAGTGTGTAGCTGGCGCTGGTCGCACCGCTGATCGCGGTCAGGTTGGTGCCGCTGTTGTCGTCTGCCCGGTACCATTGGTAGCTGTAGGTCCGGCCATCGCCGTCGGCATCGCTCCAAGTGCCGTTGGTGGTGCTCAATGCGTTGCCGACCGTCGCCGTGCCCGACACGCTCGGCACCACGCTGTTCACCGGCGCGCTGTTGGTGATGGCGGTGTAGGCCGAATAGGCGGTCGTCGTGTTGGAGTTGCCGTCGTTGGCGACCACCGCCACCCGCAGATATTTGTGCGCGTCGGACGTCGTCAGCGTGTAGCTGGCGCTGGTCGCTCCGCTGATCAGGGTCAGGTTGGTGCCGCTGTTGTCGTCGGCCCGGTACCATTGATAGCTGTAGCTCAGCGTGTCGCCGTCCGGGTCGCTCCAGTTGCCTGTTCCCCCGGTCAGGGCGTTGCCCACCGTCGCCGTGCCCGTCACGCCCGGCACCACGCTGTTCACCGGTGGGCCGTTGGAGGAGCCGCCGCCGCCGACGGTGATCTGGCTGGTCCGCGCGGTGCTGGTCGTTTCGCCGTCGTTGACGGTGATCGTCGCGGTGCGGGTGCCCGCGGTGGCGCTGCCGGCGGTGTTCTTGTACTGGATCAGCTGGATCACCGCCTGATACCCCGCCACGCTGGCGGCGCCCCGCAGGGTGATCGTCGACGAGTTGTTGCCGGAAACACTGATTCCGTAGGTCTTGGCCGTCGCCACGGATGCCGTAAGCATGCTCAGGACTTCCGCCGCGCCGTCCGACGTGCCGGATAGGGTGATGGTGGCGCCGAGCAGGCGCGTGTCGCTGTCCGTCTGGGTCAGGGCGGCATTGGGAGCGATCAGCACACCGGAGGAGGGCGTGGAGGTGGTGACGGACTCCCCGGTACCGGTGCCCGCCCCGTTCAGGTCGACCGACGGCTCGCCCGCGTTCCAATGCACCTCATAGGCGCCGAGGTCGAGGGCGCCGTCGCGGATGCGGTCGATGCCGCGGATGTCGTAGCTGCCGCCGTAGCGGTTCGTGTTGCTGCTGTCGCCGGCGTTGAGGAAGGTCGTCGCGGTCGAGGCCGGACGATAGTCGCGCAGGCTCTTGGTGGCGTTGGTGGAGTCGACGAAGATCGCGTTGCCGGTTATGGCGCCCTGGTAATTGCTTCCTGTGTTGAGGGTGACCTTGCCGCTGTTGTAAATGATTGCGTTCGGGTCGGAGAAGTTCGTTGTGCCAAGTTTTCCCGAGTTTCCGGCAATGATCGTGTTGTAGACATTGACCGTGGCCGTGCCCGTCGATCCGCCGTAATAGGTGCCGATCGCCGCGGTCTGGATGGCGGCAGCCGCGGTATCGTTGTTGATGTAGCTGTTGTTGGCAATGGTGACGTTCCGGATATTGGCCGTAAAGGCCGACGTGGTGCTTTGCACCATGATGACGCCACCCGGATAAGAGACCGAGGCTGCGCCAGCATTCATCAGGTATGTGTTGTCGACAAAGAGGCTGTTTTCGATCGTGGTCGTTCCTGTCACCAATGACTTGATCGTCGAGAAAGCAGCGGTCCCGACCACAACGCTCGAATTCTCACGAAATACGGAATTTTTGACCGTCAAATCTGTCGCTGTATTTGCTGTGGCGATGATGTTGCTCAAATTATTTTTGAAGGTCACGCCATCCACTACGAGAGACCCGTTCTGCAACGTCAGAAGGCCCTGGTTACCAAGCGAGGTGTAAAATCGCTCGAAGACCAAATTCTTGACCGTCAGCGTCTTGCCTGTCGCGTTGAAGGAGATGCCCCGGTAGTCACTCGACGTTGTTGTATTGTCACCATTGTCGCCGGAGATCGTGATATCGGCGATACCGTCGCCATCCACGTCGCCGTTGATCGTGAAGTCCTGAGCCGCCGCCGCCACGAGGGCCGTCGTGTTGCCCAGGGAAACCGTGCCGGACGTCAGCGTCGAGCTGAACTCGATCACGTCCCCGGCGGCCGCGTTCACGATCGCGTTGTTCAGCGTCCCGGCCCCCGTTCCAGTCGCCGTGGTGACGACGACGGTTGTCAGGCGCCCGGCGAAGCTGTCCATGGAGGAGCGGGCGAAGGGATTCGTCGCCTCGATGGCTCCGCTCTGCACCTCCAGCGTCCAGTTCTGCCCGGCGGCGTTGCCGGTCTCGTCGTTGGACACCGCCACGTCGGCGCCGGTGAGCCGATGGACCGTCTGAACGAACTCCTGCCCCGCCTGTCCGGCGCCGACGTTGCAGGCATAGAAAAGAATGTCGCCGCCGGGCTTCAGCGCGGCGCCGATCGCCTGGAGATCCTGCCCACGGTTCGCCAAGCCGTCCGCCCAATAGGAGCGGCCGGAGATATAAAGATGGCCTTCGTTGCCGTGACTGACGACCTGGACCGAATCCAGGCCGGACATCCCGGACAGGGCGTCCGCCATCTGGCCCAGCGCTTCCTTCTGGGGATCGAGCAGGACGACCTTGGCATCGGGGGCGATGTCCTTGATCAGCGTCTGGTAGTCGGGCACCGACGTATCGACGAACACCACCGACCGGTAGCTTTGCTCGTTCTGCGGCTGCGCGTCCGAGGGCAAGCCTGAAGCGGGGAAAGACGCCCTGTCGGCCGCCGGCGCATCCGGTGCCTGTGGCGTCGCCGCGGCATCGGGTTGCAAGGCGTCGGTGGCATGCGGCTGGCTGTCAGGCGTCGGTTGGTCAGGCTGGACATGCTGCTCTGCCGCCGTCGCCGCACCGGCGGCGTCGAACATGAAGCGCGGCTCCAGCGCCATGGCAAACGATGGGGTCGGTTTGCGCGCCATGCCGGAACCCTTCTTCCCGCCAACGCCCTTCGCATTCCAAATCCGCATAGTATCCCCCACCGCTAGACCGCCCGGTCCCATGCCGAAATCGATTATCTATGAGTGTGCAAAGTGGGTAAAAATACCCTTTATCTGGCGCATAGCAATAGCTTGAAAATCCAAATTGAAGCTGTCATCCGGACATTTTTTGGATATCTGCACGCATGTTGTGTAAAGTTGTTTCATCAAGAGACAAATGGTTTTAAGTCCTATACATATGACAATTTTGTCATAATCGCGTCGGCCCATCATTGGTCGGGGTCTGGCTCAGGGTCTTTTCCGTGCTGCATCAGGCACTTGCAGTCACAGCGGCAAAACCGGATTTGGATTGGAAATCCCGATTTCCGCCATTCCGGCCGGATGAAAACCGCGTGGAAAAATGATTTGATATCAATGATTTATTCCGAGAGAGGCCCCCAATTGTACGGTAGGGATCGGGACGCCGCATGGGAGAAGCGCCCCGGTCCACCGGACGGAGCCGGGGCGCTCCGTATCAATCACGCGACGGGAAATAGCCCAGCATGAAGATGAAGAAGAACAGCGACTGGTAGGGTTGCAGGTTGTTGAGCGGGACCGGGGTGGACACGACGCCTCCTCCCGGGCTCACCTGCACGGTGGCGCCCGTGGGGCCTCCGCTGACCATAGCCTGCGTGGAGAGCGCCCCCATCAGCGAGCTTCCAGTGGGTGGCGTCGGCAGGTTGGCGGCGTGGATGTACGGTCCGTCGACGGTCACGTCGGTGCTCGGGTCGATGAACGGTCCGCCCAGCACGGCAGGAATGGAGGACGGGATGTTGCTGGTGCCGACCGCGGGGTTCAGCGGCACGGTGACTGTCGCGTTGAACGGAACGGTGCCGCCCGCGCTGCCGCCCTGGAAGGTGGCGCCGTGGGTGTGCGCCGGCAGGTTGTTTCCGATGATCCCCGTGAACTGCGAGCCGCCCGCATTGCCGGTGTTGATCGTGCTGCTGGTGTAGGGGCTGGTGCCCGGCCCCACCATCACGCGGCCGCGCAGGTCCGGCAGATTGAACGTCGAGTTGTTCGATGCGCTGCCGAAGGCCCCGGCCGTGATCGCCCACAGGGCCTGGTATTGAGCGGAGTTCACCGCCTGCCCCAGGCATTGCTGCGTGTTCACGGGGGCGAAATTGCCGGCGAATGGAAAGACGGATCCTATGTAGAAATCCATGGCGAAATCTCCGGTGGAAACGATGCGCTGGGACGGACGGTGCGCGGTGTCGTGCGAAGGCGCCTGGCTGCCGGGGCTCAGTTCAGGATCAGCTCGAAGCAGCCCCGCTCGGGGTCGCGCGGAATGACGCGCACGATGTAGAATGGCCCCAGCGGTCCCATCGTCGGATGGTCGATCTGGAAATTGCCGTTCCACAGCTGGCTGGGGCCGTAGGTTTCGAACAGAGCCGAAAAGGACGTGCGTTTCGCCCAGCGCGGCGTGCATTCCGGACGAACCGTCAGCTTCGTCAGCTCGACGTCCATGATCACGGACCCGTCTTCCGGGGCCAGGAAGCGGAACGTCTGGCCGAGATGCGGGGCGAACATCTCGTGAGAGATGGTGGCAATGTCGATGGTCATCTCAAAGGTCCGGGCTCAAGTTCTGAAATCACGGCTGTCGTTCCGGTCATGCGGAGCCAACGCGCCGCGTCCGTCCATCCGGTGTTCGACGATCGGGGAAGACGTCCGGATCAGTCGCGCATCGGGAAGATGCCGCTGGTGACGATCAGCATGGTCAGTGCCAGATAGGGCTGCATGTTGTTCACCGGAGACGGGTTGGTGACGCCGCCGCCCGCCGCGATGCTGACCGTGCCAGTCAGTCCGCCCATCGTAACGGTGCCGGTGGCCGAACCGACCAGGGCGGAGCCGTTCGGCGCGGTGCCGGAGCTGTAGGGGCCCTCCATGGTGATGCCGGAGCCGTTGGGGTCGTTGATTTGAAAGGCGCCCAGATAGTTGCTGCCGCTTGCCGGGATGTTGCTGCCGCCGACGACGGTGCTCAGCGGGATGGCTGCGGCGGCGGTGACGGTCGCGCTGGTGCTGCTGCCGACCGGAGTGAAGGTCGCGGCGTGTGTGTGTGCCGGCAGGTTCTGCTGGGTGAGCGTGTTGTTCGCGACGCCGCCGAAGTTCCCTGGATTGAGCGTCTGGTTGTTGAGATAGGGGCTGGTGCCCGAGCCGACCATCACGCGGCCGCGCAGGTCCGGAAGGTTGAAGTTGGTCGTGCCGTTGCCGCCATACATCGCGCCGGTGATCGCGAACAGGGCCTGATTCTGACCGACCTGCATCTGCTGGCCCAAGCACTGCGCCGTGTATTGCGGAGCGTAGGCTCCGGTGAACGGGAAAACCAGACCGAGGTAAACTTCCATGGCGAAACCTCCTGAATATGAAACCCGTTGCGACGAGCTGTGAGCGGCATCCCTTCGAGGACGCGTCACCACGTCGAATGCGATAAAAGCATGCAGACACACTCTCTTATCAGGTTGATGGGGTGGCAATGGCCGATACAAAAAGTTACTTTTCTTCACAAAAATTTTTGATGATCTCGCCCTGATTGCATACTTTGATATGTATAATGGGCCGCGGTGCTATCCGGTGAGCTATCCGGGGCGTCCCGCTGGGGGGGCCGTCCGTTTGTCTGTCCGGCAGCGCGGGAATCATTGCGCAGAGCGGCCGTTGCCTCCGTCGACCCGCATGGCGCGCCGATGGACCGGGTGGCGATTCTTGCGTTGGATGCGCGTCATCGGCTATGCAGAACCCTCGCATATGCTACCGGGAGGGGTGTGGCCGATGGCCGTTCTGAATGGGTCGCTGCCTCTGCTCGGCGGGCTGACGGTGCGTTTCCCGCGCCCGTCGGACGATGACTTCCTGCTGGGCCTGTTCATGGACGCGCGCCCCTGGCTGGGCAAGGCGCACCACGACCGCGACTTCATCCGGACGCTCTACGAACAGCAGTACAGCGCGCGGCGCATGGGGCAGGAAACCCGCTATCCGGAACATCTCGACTTCGTCGTCGAGAAGACGGGACAGCCGGTGGGACGGATCGTCATGGATCTCGGCCGCTACGACTGGCGGGTGTCGGAGGTGGAGATCCATCGTCTGGCGCGCGGCAAGGGCATCGGTACCGATCTGCTGCGCAGCTTTCAGGGAACTGCGGCGCAGATGCGCATTCCGATCACCCTGTCGGTGGCCGAGGTGGATACGCGCGTCCACTGGTTCTACCACCGGCTTGGCTTCGATCTCCTGGCGAAGACGTCTCCGTCGCTGGAACTGATCTGGCTTCCGCCGGGCCATCCCGGTATTCAGCACCTGCCGCCGCAGATCCTGCCCGCCCAGATGCGGCAGGGCGGAGCCTCCTGACCTGACCCCGACGGTCGGCAGTGACGGCCGGGCGGACCGATGTCGCGGAGGTTGAACGCACCCCCTCGCTCCATGGCTCCGCAAGCTGGGTGGAATTGATGAGGTCGACCTGGAACGCCGCTGTGCCCTGGTGGCAGGCGTTCCGCCAAGGACGTCTGCACAAACGGCAGCGCTTGCGCTATGATCGGGGAACAATCCTCGGAAAAGAGAGCCTCCGATGCGTGCCCACATCCGCCCCACCCGTATCGCTGCCGTCGCTGTGCTTGCGCTGTCCACCGCACTGGCCGGCTGCCAGACCGGCTCGATGGGGACCAAGGAGGGGGTCGGCACCGTCGGCGGCGCCGTCGCCGGCGGCCTGATCGGGTCGCGCTTCGGCGGCGGTTCGGGCAAGCTGGTGGCGGTCGGCATCGGCACGCTCTTGGGCGCCTTCGCCGGCCGCGAGATCGGCGCTTCGCTCGACCACGCCGACCAGCAATATGCAGACCGCGCCGCCTATCAGGCCTACAGCGCGCCCATCGGCCAGCGGATCAGCTGGAACAACCCGCAGTCCGGCAACCAGGGCACCGTCGTGCCGGTTCGCGACGGCTATGACGGGTCCGGCTCCTATTGCCGCGAGTTCCAGCAGACCATCGTCGTCGGCGGCCGCACCGAACAGGCCTTCGGCACCGCCTGCCGCCAGGCGGACGGGTCGTGGAAGATCGTGGGGTAGGGGAGCAGGAGGGAGCAACGGCTTTTCTGCGTCCGCTTGCCGACCTCCGCTTGACGAAGGAAGATGGGCGGCGCTTCCCGTCGCTCCCTCTGTCTAACGATCCCGGCCAGCTCCTATGAACCTGTCCACCATTCTCGACCGCCAGCCTCTGCTGGTGTCGTTCGACGTCTTCGACACCCTCCTGCTGCGCCGGTTGGAGCAGCCTGGCGACCTGTTCGAGGTGGTGGGAGAGCGGGCGCGCGCCGCAGGGCTGATCGATCCCGGATTGACGCCCGTGCTGTTCCGTCTGGCACGCGAGGAAGCGGAGCGCCGGGCAAGGACCAGGGGCGCAAGCGCAGAGGTGGGGCTCGCCGCCATACATGCCGAACTTCGCCACCTCCTGTCCAAAACGGCCGATCCGGCGATGCTGGCCGCCCTGGAACTGGAGGTGGAGGCCGAATGCATCTTCGCCAATCCTCTGCTGCTGACCGTGCTGCAAGACCTGTCGGCAGCCGGGGTCCCGGTGGTCCTGCTGTCTGACATGTATCTGGCACCTGCCGATCTGGCGCGGCTGCTGACGGGAGTCGGGATCGGGTCGGAGCTTTATGGCCACCTTCATGTCTCCGGTGCCGAGGGCTGCTCGAAACGGGACGGCGGTCTGTTCCGGTTGCTGCTGGCCACCCATCCCGGGATCCCTCCCGGACGCATCATCCATATCGGGGATGATCCGTTGGGCGACGTCGCCATGGCGCGCGCTGCCGGGCTTGAGGCGATCCATTACGTGCCGGGACCAGGACTGACGCGCTTGCGTGAGCGCGAGCGCGGCGTAATGGGGCTGGCGGGTGAGGCATCCCCCCCGCCCCGACGGCTGGCCGCACTGGCTGGACGGGAGGACGGGGAGGACGAGGCCTTCCCGCTGGAGTTCGGCGCCCTGGTGTTGGGACCGGCGGTGGCGGAATATTGCTGTTGGGTGGTCGAGGAATGCCGGCGCCAGAACATCCGCCGCATCGCCCCGCTGATGCGCGAGGCGGCGCTGTTCGCTCCGCTGATGCGCGACTGGATCGCCCATCGCGGCTATGCCATGGAGGTGGTGGCGCTCCACCTGTCCCGTCAGGCGCTGATGCCGCTGGAGTTGGCAGGGTTGGACGCCGCTGCGGCCCGCCGCATCCTGGGGGAAAGGCCGCATCTGCCCTGGGACGGGCTGCTGGTCCAAGCGGGTGGGACGGTGTCGGCAGCTTTGCTGGACCTCGCCGGACTGACGCTGGAAGAACTTCTGGCCAAGCCGGCGACGGATGGAGGGAGTGCCGTTGACCGGGTGCTGACCCTGTTCGATGATCCGGAGCTGCGTTTCCGCGCCGCACGTCTGGCGGAGGAGGCGCGTGAGCGGCTGCTCGACTATCTGGCGCAGGTTCTGGGGCGGGAAGAGCCGGTGGCGCTGGTCGATCTCGGCGCGCGCGGCAGCACGCCCGCCGCGGTGGCCCGGCTGCTGCCGGAGGGGCGGCGGCGCTGCCGCATCTTCCTGGCCTATGCGGTTGCCGACATCGTCGCCGCCCTTGCCGACGGCATCAGAGTCCAGATTTTTGCAGGACAGGACAGGACGGGGATGGTCCTGGGCCGTGTGCTCTATCGCAGTCCGCAAATCCTGGAACGGGTGCTGACCGGGCTGGACGGCACGACATTGGGTCATCGGCGGGATGCCGATGGACGGGTGGTTCCGCTTTTGGCCCAACCTCCAGCGGCTGGGGAGGAGCGGCAGCTTTTGGCTCTGCTGCAGCAGGGCATTCGCCGCTATGCCGGCCTGATGACCGCCGTCTATCCGGCGCGGAGAGAAATGGCGGTGACGGGTGTACAGGCCCTCCTGCCTCTCGCCGCGGCACTGCTGCGGCCAACTGCGCAGGAGGCTGACATCCTGGGCGGCCTTGCCTATGACCAGAATGACGGAACGGAGGGGGAGCGCGTCCTCTGCGACGCCACGGCCCTGGCAACCGTGCAGCCGTTGGCAGAAATGGGGGAGGGGCCGGTCCTGGCCCTGGCGTTGGGGGTGCGGCCGGCTCTCGCCCCCTGGCCGCAGGGCGCGTTGACCCGCCTGGTTCCCGGGATCTTCCACCAGCCGGCCGACAGGCTGGGGTTGGAGAGCGGACATGGCCCGGTTTGCCGTGGGCTGGTGGAGCGGTTGCGGGGATGGACGGACGGACGCTTCGGCATCTTGGCCGTGGGCGGCGACGGCGGGATGGGACCGGACTTCATCCGCTACGCCCGCGAGGCCGGGCTGGAGCCGGCGGCCTATGCCGACCTGATGGGCCATCTCGTCCCGCCACGCCTGTTCCATGGGGTGGCGGTGCGGGACATGGGCGAGATGGCTAGTCTGAACCTACCTCTGGTGCTGGTGACGCTGGGCTATGCCGACCGGCTGGCGGGACTGATGCGCGATCAGGCAGCGGCTGGCGGATTGCCGCCGCCCTGCCTGATCGCCTTGGGCCGGCCAGACTTGGAGCGGGGCTGATTAGGCGGAGATGATGGTCCCCCGGGCGTGCCGGCCGGCCATCACGTTGCGGGTGTCGACAATCAGCCCCGCATAGCCTTCCAGCAGCCCGTAGTCGACGGCGTCATGGTCGGTGCAGATCAGCACCGCCCCATAGCCAGCCAGGGCCTCTGCGGTCAGGGCAACGCTGCGGCGCCCGGAATACTGGGCATGCTCGCGGGTGGGCGGGATCTCCGGCACATGCGGGTCATGATAGTTGACGACCGCTCCGCGCTCTTCTATCAGGGACAGCAGGGCGAAGGCTGGGCTTTCGCGCACATCGTCGACATTCTTCTTGTAGGCCATGCCGAGCAGCAGGACCCGGCTACCCCTGAGCGCCACGCCAGCATGATCGTTCAGAGCGTTCTGCAGCACCCCCACCACATAGCCCGGCATTTGGGAGTTGATCTCTCCCGCCAGTTCGATGAAGCGGGTGTTGACGTTGAATTCCCGGGCCTTCCAGGTCAGGTAGAAGGGGTCGATCGGGATGCAGTGGCCGCCCAGACCTGGGCCAGGATAGAAAGGCATGTAGCCAAAGGGCTTAGTCTTGGCGGCGTTGATGACTTCCCAGACATCGATGCCCATGCGGGAATAAACGACCTTTAGCTCATTGACCAAGGCGATGTTAACGGAACGGAAGATATTTTCCGTCAATTTGACCGCCTCCGCCACCTGAGTGCTGCTGACCGGCACCACCTCGCCGATGGCCTGGCGGTACAGGGCGGCAGCCATGGCGGTTGCCATCTCGCCGTCGCCGCCGACGACCTTGGGAATGGTGCGGGTGGAATAGCGGGCATTGCCCGGATCCTCGCGCTCCGGCGAATAGGCGAGGAAGACATCGCGCCCGGCGACCAGACCGCCCCGCTCCAGAATCGGGCGCATCACCTCCATCGTCGTCCCAGGCCAGGTGGTGGATTCCAGCACCACCAACTGGCCCGGCTTCAGATAGGGCTCCAGGGCCGCCGCGGTCTTCTCGATATAGCTGAGATCGGGTTCGCGCTGTGCCGTCAGCGGGGTAGGCACGCAGATGATGGCGGCGTCGGCGCCGGCCAGATCCGCCATTCTGGCGGTGGCCTTCAGCCTGCCGGAATCCAAGAGTGAGCGCAGCGGGGTGGAATCGATGTGCTGGATGTAGCAGTCGCCGCGCATCAGTCGCTCCGCCTTCTCCGGAGCGATGTCATAGCCGATGACATTGAAGCCGGCCTGCCCGAAAGCCAGGAGAAGCGGCAGTCCGACATAGCCCAGCCCGATGACGGCGACGGTTCCCCGGCGAGCCTCGAAACGTTCGGTCAGCAAGGCCGGATCGGGAAGGGAATGCTGTGGCGTCATCATGCTCATGTGGCGTTGTCCGAGGATAGGTCCCGATCATGCCCGCTGGCACAGCGGGGGAAAAGCAGCCTGTGATCCGGTCATGCCGCCAAGGTGTCGCGGACGGTCCGGATGATGCGGTCCTGCACCGCCGGCTCCAGATAGGGGTGCATCGGCAGACTGAGCACCTCCGCAGACAGGCGGTCGCTGACCGGCAGGCTGCCGACGGACGGAAAAGCGCAGTAGGCCGTCTGCCGATGCAGAGGCTTGGGATAATAGATCGCCGTCGGAACGCCTGCGTCCTTCAGCCGAGTCGCCAGCATGTCGCGCCGGCCGCCGCCGACGCGTACCGTGTATTGCGCCCAGACCGAGGTCATGCCGTCCGCTGTTGCAGGCACGCAGAGGGCATCGCCCAGTCCTTCGGCATAGCGGTCGGCGATGCGGTTGCGCGCCTTGATCTCGTCGGGGAAAATCTCCAGCTTCTCCAGCAGGATGGCGGCCTGAAGCGTGTCCAATCGGGAATTCAGTCCGACTCGGGCGTTGTCGTATTTGTCGCCGCCCTGACCATGCGCCCGCAGGCTGCGGAGCGTCCGCGCCAGATCGTCGTCGTCCGTAAACAGCGCGCCACCGTCGCCGTAACAGCCGAGCGGCTTGGCCGGGAAGAAGCTGGTCGTGGTGATCGTCCCCAGCGTCCCGACCTTTCCCTTGGGATGGATGCCGCCGAAGGACTGGGCGGCATCGGCGAGAATCCAAAGCCCATGCCCGGCGCAGACGGCGCCGATCCGCCCATAGTCGGCGGCTTGGCCGAACAGATCGACCACCACCGCCGCCATCGGCCTCAGCCCCTGGGCACGGGCGGTTTCAAGCCCCGTCTCCAGGCTGGCGGGGCAAAGATTGAAATCCTCCCCCACATCGACGAAGACCGGGGTGGCGCCGGCCAGGACCACGGCTTCGGCGGAGGCGGCGAAGGTGAAGGATGGCACCAGGACGGCATCTCCGGCCCCGACCCCCTTGGCCATGAGGGCGAGCACCAGGGCATCGGTCCCGTTGGCGCAGCCGATGGCGTGGCGGGCACCGCAGAACCCGGCGAGACGGCGTTCAAGCTCCTGCACCTCCGGACCCAGGATGTAACCGCCATGGTCCAGGACCCGCTCCATAGCCCGGTCCAGGCGCGCACCCAGCCGGCGGCGCTGGGCGGCCAGATCGATGAAGGGGATGGCCGTCATGGCATCGGCTCCAGCTGCTCGGGACCGGAAAAGCGATAGCGCGTTCCGTCGATCGGACAGACCAGATCGGCTCCCAGCCGCGCGCCGGCCCTGCTTATCCAGCCGTCCCGGCGGGCCGGCACCCCCACCATCAGCGCATAGTCGGGCACATCGCGGGTGACCACCGCACCGGCCCCGATGAAGGCATATTCGCCCACGGTGACACCGCAGACAACGGTGCAGTTGGCCCCCAGCGTGGCGCCCCTGCGGATCAGGGTATCGCGGTATTCATCCTTGCGCGGCATCTCGGCGCGCGGGTTGACGACGTTGGTGAACACGCAGGACGGTCCGCAGAACACGCCGTCTTCCAGAACCACGCTGTCATAGACCGAGACGTTGTTCTGGATCTTCACCCGGTTGCCGATGCGCACCAGGTTGGCGACGAACACGTTCTGCCCAAGAGAGCAGTCCTCGCCGATCACAGCACCGCCGCACACGTGCGTCCAATGCCAGATGCGGGTGCCCGCGCCGATCCGCGCACCGTCGTCGACGATGGCCGAGGAATGGGCGGTCCAGCCAGTTTCAGTCAGGGATTCTGTCATGGTTCGAGCCCCGTCAACCGAGCTGCCGGGCAAGCGGATGGTAATCCCCTTCCAAGCCAAGAGGTTGGCCATTGCGGATCGCATGGACCAGTTCGATGGAAGGACGGGCGTCCTTCAGCCCATAGCCCCGTCCGGCCAGGATCTCGGAGTAGCTGACGGTGTGCAGATCGGTGAAGCCCTCGCTGAACTCCAGTTCCGTCCCGTCGATGGTGATCGAGCGCCACGTGCGCTGTCCCCTCGCCCTGGCGGCATCGGGCAAATGATCGGCGTTGATGGACAGGAACCAGCGCACCCGGGCACGGGAGAACTCGAGCAGGCCCGCCGCCGCGTCGGGCCGCAGCATATGCACTCGATTGGCTCGGCTAGGCCCGAAGATCCAGCCCAGCATGTCGAAGAAATGCACGCCGATGTTGGTGGCGATGCCTCCGGACTGGTCGTCCCGCCCCTTCCAACTGGCGAAATACCAGTTCCCGCGCGAGGTCAGATAGGACAGGTCGACATCGAACACCCGGCCGGGCGGGGCTGCCGCCACCCGGTCGCGCAAGGCCAGGATCGCCGGATGATGGCGCAACTGTAGGATGGTGTGGACACGCCGTCCGGACTCCGCCTCCAGGTCGACTAGACCGTCGATGTTCCAAGGATTGAGCACCAGGGGCTTTTCGCAGATGGCGTCAGCGTGGCTGCGCAGGGCGAAGCGGATATGTGCGTCGTGCAGGTAGTTGGGGGAACAGATGGAGAGATAATCGATCCCCCGGTCGCTGCGCCGGAGCTTGTCGAGATGCCGGTCGAAGCGTTCGAACTCAGTGAAGAAATGGGCATCGGGGAAATAACTGTCGATGATACCGACACTTTGATTGGGGTCCAAGGCAGCGATCAGTCGGTTCCCAGTCTCCTTGATTGCCTTCAGGTGGCGGGGGGCTATGTAACCGGCAATACCGGTAAGGGCAAAATTTTTCATGCTGAAAGTCTTTCTTTGCCATCCGCCCCGCAAGGGCATCTGAACGTTCTTGGCAGGACCTGCCCCATCCTGTGTAGGGCGCTGCTGACAATAGTTACGCGGCCCGGAGCCGAGTTTCCAGAGTTACATGCAAGCGGATATTCAGTCCACGAGGGCAGATCACTTTCCTCTTGCCGAGGGGGAGCTGAATCAAGATGCTGACCCAGTTTAGGCCAAGCACAAGGCTAGGCTTTCAGGTCACTCTCGGAAATTGCTCCATGAACCCAAACGGTTTCCAAGCGATGAGGCGGCCCCCGACCGTTTGGTTGGTAACGCATGAGGGACATGGCGGCGGCCGTATTCTCGCCCCGATTGCCGCGTTTCAGGAATTGGGCTGGAATGTTCAGTTGTTCCATGATGTTGTCTTGCCGTCGCGAATCCAGCAACGGCAGAGGGATATTCGAGCCCCCGCATTCTCGTGGGAGACCATATCGCTTCGGTTCCGGTCGTTTGATGATTGCCCGTTCGCTAGTGTTACCCGTCTCCTGTCACCGCTCCGTCAGGCTATAAAGCGCGGCTCCCAAATTAATGCTTTAGAAAGATATATTAACACAGGGTGGTCATTTAGCAGTTTTTTCAAAAATGACGGAACAGTTCTGGTTTTTATTAATAAGCTACGCAGATTTTCGCAGGACTTTGTTTCCGTTTTTGTTTATGATTCTATTTCTGATAATATCGCCCTGATCAATGTTGCGGCAAGCCGCCTGCATCAGGGGGCGGCGGTTTTCTATGCCGTAAAAGAACTTCGCCCTGATTTAATTAGCAGAGCTTTTGCCAATTGGTGCTTCGATTGCCCCGTCAGTTTTCGTGAGAAAGGCCTCCTGTCCTCACAGAATGGAAAGCGTTGGTCCTTTGACCCAGCCAGCGGGCAGGGGAGTGTCGACGGCCGTCCTTTGCAAATCGTCAATCCTGATATTTTCCAGCATTCCTCTGAGGTTGACCAAGCCTATGATCTGATCTGGAAAGACCTCCCGGCCTCCCGGCCAATTCGCCGCTTGGCGGCGCATTTGATGCCCAGCAACGAATTGTCCCCTCCTGACCTCGTGCTGGTGGCGGATTTGCCAATGCTGGCGGCGGGGGTGCATGTATCCCGACGTTACGGATGTCCACTGATTTATGATGCCCATGAATGGTGGGCTGAACAGGAACGGGTGTGGAATTCGCACAACAGACAACGGCAGGAGGCCATGGCGCAGTTGGAGCGGCTTCTTTATCCCGAATGTGATCATCGGCTGACCTGCGGAACCCATCTGGCGACAGCCATGGGGGCGGAAACCGGGACATATTTCGCATGTCTCTATACGGCCGCTAGCCTGCAAAGAAAACTTACTCATTCTCCTCCCCCTGATGAAAGCGACTTGGGCAGGTTCTGGCAAGAGTGCGGGTTGCAGGCGAATGCGCAGGTTGCACTTTTCGTTGGCAACCTGACGGCTGAACGAAGTCTGGAAGATCTCATGGAGGCCAGTGCCCACCTGACAGACGGTCAATTTATAATTGTTATAGGGGACGGCTCCTATCTAGCTCGGATGCGGGAGGCATTGAACACAAGAGGAAACCCTGATCGGGTGAAATTTCTTGGAGCCATGAATTTCGAGCGGATGGCCGCCTATCTGAGACATGCCCATGTCGGCGTGATCCCGTACCAGCCAGCGGTTGTCGCGCGACCTGCGTATTTTTCAATGGGAATGCCCAGCAAGTTTTCCGACTATCATGAGGCTGGATTGCCCATCCTGGTGCATGCGGAAATGCGGGAATGCTCGGATATCGTCCGCGCGCAAGGAATCGGGTTGATATGGGATGGCGGCGGGGGTGCTGATCTGGGGCGGGCGGTGCAGAGAGCCCTGTCCAATCACGATGCTTTGCAACGATACCGTGTTGCCTATTCGGCCGCACCACCCCTTTTCAGTCTGGAGAGACTCATTGAGGAACTGAGATCTTTACTGCCGCTTCACCAGCAGAATACGGTATCCGCATGCATCCGCTGATCTCCGGTACTGTTTATTGGATTACAGGACTGTCGGGAGCCGGAAAAACAACCCTAGCAGGAAAGTTTGCCGACTGGCTGCGAGAACGCGGACGTTCGGTGGTGCATCTGGATGGAGACGCCTTGCGTGACCTGCTGGGGCAACGGGGAGACTATTCCTGGGAAGACAGGCGAGCGCTTGCCAGACGATATGCAGGCCTGTGCCGGGAAATTTCTCGCCAAGGGATGGATGTGGTCTGCTCTACCATCTCCATGTTTCATGAAATACACCGGTGGAACCGGGCGAATTTCCCTGACTATGTGGAGATTTTTCTATCTGTCCCGTTGGACGTCCTGAAGTCGCGAGATCAACGCGGAGTATATCAGTCGGAAAGTCCGGTGATGGGGATGCATCTGGCCCCGGAGCTTCCGGACAGCCCTGACATTGTGATATACAATCATGGCGATACCGATATTCACAGGGCTATGATAGAGCTTTTGCGGTCACTTAGCAAAATCAAACCAAACCATCCCCTTTTTCGTGAAAGAGACTTGAGCATGTCTGTTGCATGGGATTACACGACTTTGGCACCTGAGTATTCAAAGCGCCCCCCTTACGCTGATCGTGCGATTGACGACCTGATTTCCCTTGCTGGGCTGAAAGCGGGTACGGCTGCCTGCGACATTGGTGCCGGTACGGGACACCTGACCCTTGCTTTGGCTGCCCGGGGACTATCTGTTGCTGCGGTGGAGCCGAACGATGCGATGCGAGCGATCGGAATTGATCGCACCTCATGTCTATCCAATGTCCGCTGGCATGTCGGGACCGGAGAGGTGAGCGGTCAACCGTCGGATAGTTTCGACTTGGTAACCTTCGGTTCTTCCTTCAATGTCACCGACCGTCATGCCTCTCTCGTCGAAGCGGCGCGATTATTGCATGCCGGAGGCTGGTTTGCCTGCATGTGGAACCATCGCGATCTGTCCGATCCATTACAGGCCCGGATCGAGACAATGATCGCAGAAACTATCCCAGGCTATGATTACGGACTGCGTCGTGAGGATCAGACCGGCATCATCGATGCCAGCGGCCTGTTCGGCCCCGTGCATCGCCTTGAGGCCTGCTTAATTCAGCGTGTGCCGCTTGCAGATTGGCGTGACGCCTGGCGGAGTCATGCCACCTTGCAGCGTCAGGCGGGGGAACAGTTTCCGAAGATCCTGGCCGCCATAGATTCCCTTCTTGATGAGTTGAAGCTGGACGAAATACAGGTCCCCTATGTCACCCGCTTGTGGGCGGCGGAACGTCGGTAACGCAAAGCATGGCCGGTTCCGAAAAACCGATTTTCATGACTGGGAAAGCAGCAACGCTGGAGGCGTTGGCCTCCTGCCTCACCGGGGCGGAAATTCTGCCCATTTTTCGTTTCCCGGTGGAGGACTGGCAGGCCAATGCCGCAGTTGTCATCGACCGGCTGGCGGTATTGCCTTGGGCCCAGAAGTCTCTGATCGTTCGCAGCAGTGCGGGAAACGAGGATGGGGCGTGTGGATCGAATGCCGGGCACTATAAATCCATCAAGAACGTGAAGATTACGGACCTGCCATCGGCGGTATCAGACGTAATCTCTTCCTATGGACAGCCGATCCCCACTGGATCAGAAGTGTTAATTCAGCCACTCTTGATGGCGGTTTGGTTGAGTGGTGTTGCATTCAGTCATGATCCGGATACAGGCGCTCCTTACACCATCATCAACTATGATGAGGGGGATGATGCCTCTTCTGTTACTGGTGGACAAGGTCAGGGGCTGAAAACGCAGGTGATTTCCGTTGGGGCCGCTCCGGTCCGTGGACCGCTGGAGCAGGTCCGGACTCTTGTCGGGGAAGTGGCCCGTCTGACGGGCGGCGGGCCTGTTGATATCGAATTTGCGCTGACAAAGGGGAAGGAGGGCGAGCGCCTGTTCCTGCTGCAGGCCCGCCCTCTGGTGCTGCGGACAGGAAAAGAGTTGGACCCGGACAGCCAGAAGCGATCCGTCGCCGGCATTGCTGCAAGCATCGACCATGCAACCAGGCCACACCCTTATCTGCATGGCCGTCGTACTGTATTCGGAATAATGCCAGACTGGAATCCGGCGGAAATCATAGGGACACGGCCCCGACCGCTTGCCCTGTCGCTTTACCGTGAGATCATCACAGACTCGATATGGGCTTATCAAAGACACAACTATGGATACAGGAATCTTCGGAGCTTTCCGCTTCTGGTTAGTTTCTGTGGACTTCCCTATATTGATGTCAGGGTAAGCTTTAATTCATTCGTTCCCGCAGATATTGAGCAGCCTTTGGCGGAGAAACTGGTCAATTTCTATATCGACTCTTTGATTTCAGCCCCTCACCTGCATGACAAGGTTGAGTTCGAAATTGTCCATTCCTGCTATACTTTCAACATCGCGGATAGGATGGAGACTTTGAAAGCCCAGGGATTTACCCAGGAGGATGTGGAGTCGCTGACCGACAGTCTGCGCCGTCTAACCAACCATGTCATCGACCGGGAGCAGGGCCTGTGCCGACAGGATCTGAACCGTATCGAGACGCTAGTTCAACGACGGCAAACCATCATGTCTTCCGATCTGGACGATGTGGCTCGGATCTACTGGTTGTTGGAGGATTGCAAAAGATACGGCACATTGCCATTTGCCGGTCTGGCGCGTGGGGGGTTTATCGCCGTGCAGATGCTGGCTTCGTTGGTCACCATCGGAGTCTTATCACCAGAGGCGCAACAGGAGTTTATTGCCGGTCTGGACACGATATCGGCCCGTTTGGGTCGGGATCTGCAATCTTTGGATCGGGAACGGTTCCTGGCGCGCTACGGTCATTTGCGACCCGGAACCTATGATATTCTATCCCCCCGCTATGATGAGGCTCCGGATCTTTATTTCCCCTCTTCTTTCCCAATGGGGGAAGGAGTTACTCACCAGCCATCTGCTCCGCCTTTCCAACTCTCACTGGCACAACTGCGCCAGATCGGAAAATTGCTTCAAGATCACGGATTGAAAGGTGATGTGGTCGCCCTGTTCGACTTTTTGGAGACTGGCATCCGCGGGCGTGAGTATGCGAAATTCGTCTTTACACAAAGCCTTTCTGATGCCCTGGCGGTATTGGGACGGTTGGGTCAGCGATTTGGCTTCAGTCTGGATGATCTCTCGTATCTGGACATACATTGTTTGTATGATATCCATACTGGCAATCTGGATGTTTCCGAGGCTATGGCCCGCTCCATCCGACAGGGGCGTGAGATGTATGGCCGCACTCAGGAGCTGCGTCTTCCACCCCTGATCACTGGGCCAAAGGATGCCTGGGCATTCGAGTTGAAAACAGACCAACCCAATTTCATCACCCGCAGCCGTGTCACGGGCCATCTGACCAGCGTGGACCAACCGGAACGCATGCCCGGCAGCATCGTCATGATTCCCAGCGCGGATCCGGGATTCGATTGGATTTTCCATCGAGGGATTTGTGGTTTCATCACCGCCTATGGTGGTGTCAATTCGCATATGGCGATCCGGGCTGGCGAACTGGGTATTCCGGCGGTAATCGGGGCTGGCGAAGTCCTGTTTCGCCGCTGGTCCGCTGCCTCCGTCCTCGAGATTGATGCCGCCAACCGTCTCGTTCAAGTGATCCGATGAAGAGCATTGCCATAACCCAGCGTGTGGATATCCATCCTGGCCATGGAGAGCGCCGCGACGGGCTGGATCAGCGCTGGTGGCCGTTTCTGGCCAGATGCAATTTCACTCCATTGATTCTGCCCAATCAGCCTGAAGCCGCTCTGGCTCTGGTTGACAAAGCGGCTGGTCTGTTGCTGTCTGGGGGCAATGATCTGGTCGCCTATGGGGGCGACGCGCCGGAAAGGGATGCAACGGAATACAGGCTTCTGGACAAGGCCCTGGCCAGCGGACTGCCGGTATTCGGCATTTGTCGTGGCATGCAGGTGATCCTTGACCATTTTGGAGCCCCCCTGGTACCGATAGCTGGCCATGTGGCCCGCAGCCATACGATCTATTGGACAGATGGCCATACCCAACCGGTGAATTCCTTCCACAAAAGGGCAGCACTGGACCCAGGCCTCTTCCTGGAGGCGACGGCCCGATCGGCAGATGGCGTGGTGGAGGCGGTTCAGCATCCGACCCTGCCCTGCGCCGGCATCATGTGGCACCCTGAGCGGGAAAGTCCCTTTCACTTGGAAGATATCTCTATGCTGGTCAGCTTTTTCGGAAAGGACGGCTGATGCGCGCGATCTTGCTGGCGGCGGGCCGTGGCAGCCGCATGGGAAACCTGACAGAGGGCAGGCCCAAATGCCTAGTCGAACTGGGCGGCCATTCCCTGCTGGATTATCAGATTTCAGCCCTGCATGCTGCTGGAATTGAAGAAATCTGGGCAGTCCGGGGATGGAAGGGGGAATGCCTGGAGGGGCGGGGACTGTATCTGATCGACAACCCTGGCTGGGCACAAACCAATATGGTGGCATCCCTGGCACTGGCCCGCGATGTGCTCCGGCAGGCGCCCTGCATTATCAGCTACACCGACATTTTCTACACGCCGGAAGCTCCACGCCTCCTTATTGAGGCTCCCGCTTGCCCCCTTGCCATGACATATGACCCCGCTTGGCAAGCCCTCTGGACAGACCGTTTTGGGGATCCGCTGGCGGATGCGGAGACATTCCAGTTGAATGCCGATCGGACCCTCCGTGATATCGGGCGCAAGCCAACCAGTCTGGTCGAGGTAAATGGTCAATATATGGGATTGCTGAGGTTCACTCCCGAAGCCTGGACCTTGGCCGAGGAATGCCGGCATGCTCTGCTATCCGATGCGGCCGCCCGGCTTGACATGACCTCCTTGGTGCGCATGCTGATACAACGGGGCCTGCCGGTGACGGCCCTGCCTATCGGAAGTTCCTGGGGCGAAGTGGACAGTGCCGACGATCTGGCACTTTATCAGGCCCGAATGGACACGCCCCACCCCTTGCCCTTCAGAGGATTTTCCCAGTCTCGACACGAGGAGTCATGAGTAGCAGTGCGTCCGTGGAGATCCCGGATTTTGACCCCACCCTGTTGCCCTGGGGAAGCCGGCTTTTCATTTTCGGTACCGGGCGGGGTGCCCGCCTAGTGCATGATTCCCTGTGGCAGCGTCCAGATATCGTCATTGAGGGATTTGTTGATCGTAGCGCTACGGGACAGTTGCGCCAGCTTCCCATTTTTCGGCCGCAGCAAGTGCCAAAGCGGCATGATCGTCCGATCGTCATTGCCAGTAGTCATGCACCACAGATTGCCGCCGACCTGCGTCGCCAGGGGTTTCCGGCCCTTTGGGACGGTCGCGCTTCCATTGTCTATCGGCTGAGTACCCCCGCTGGTCGTTTGCTCGACTGGCATGACGTGCCGCCTTTGGACCGGATCCGGCAAATTCTGGACCGCTTCCGACTAGATGGGGGCGCGTCTGATGCCATTGACCTGCTCGTTCCCATGCCGATGGAAAAGGCAAGCCCATTGCACAGGCCCGAGCGGGTAAATCGGATCGTCGCGGTCGGCTTATGGGGACGCAGCGGTTCTTATCTGTTGTCGAACTTACTGGATGGTCATCCGCAGACCTTGGCATTGCCGCCCCACAGTTCGCACTGGATGACACATTTCATCGCCCTGTTTCTGGTCAGGGCAGAGGAGGGGGAGTTTGGCGAGGGCTGCCTGCTCGACCCATTTGTGACAGAGTTCTGTAACTGGTTCCCCAACCTGTTCAGCGACACCCAAGAAGCGCGGGCGGCCGATTACATCCGGTTAGGTCCTTTCGGCGAATGGCCGGCAGGCGTGCCGCGGGCGCAGTTCCGGACGCAGTTCCGGCAGGCTCTGGCCGGTTTGGCGGAACGGGGGGCACTGACGCCACGGACCATGTTCGCCGCGATCCACACCGCTTATGCCGCCGCTGGACAGATGAGAGTCGAACCAGATCCAGTTATAATCTGGCAGGCTCATAATGTTCAAAACTATCATTGGGAATTCTATGAAAATATCCTGGGACCAATTCAAGTACTTATGACAGTGCGAGAGCCGTTGCGCACCTATGATTCCTGGTTGTCCGCCACGCTCGACAGCCTCCCCTGTCCGCCCACCACAGTGACTGCACCCAGACTATTCCTGGACTACCTTCGGCTTACCGGCCATAATTCTCCGGCTGCCGCAGATCGGAACATCCGCGCCATTCGATTCGAGGATATGCATAATCGAACCGAACAGGTCATGCGAGCCATCGCCGAATGGATCGACATCCGCTGGGATCCCCTTCTGCTGGAGACCACATCCGACGGTAAGATCGTGTGGTTCAAAACCGGAGCCCGGCAAGTTACCGGCACGCGGCCGATCCCCCAGGTCCAGGCGATGCCAAAATTTTGCGGATGGCTTGACAGGTTGGCTCTGCAGATACTATTCGCCGATGCTTATGCCGCTTGGTATGGACGAAAAAACAGCCTCCTACGGGCAATCCGGCGACCGTTGATTGGGCTGCTTGCCTTGTTGGTACGGTTGGGCCTGTGCTTGTCTGGCGGACACTTTCAAGCACAGGTGATGGCAGTTCAGGTCGAAGGCGAGCCTTGGTCTCTCGCAGGACGATTGATTAGGGGCGAACGCCACAATCTATCCCGGCTGGTCTGGGCCCTGCGCGCGCACCACCGGCCCGTTCCCCTGCTGGCGCTTGGCGGTCCGCCGGAAGCGCAGGGCATCGCGCCGGGGTAAATGGCGGTAAACTTAGCCCAAATCCAGACAAATCCCTTCCGCGGCAAATCCGGCACGCAGTTCTGGCAGGATGCTTGGCCGCAGTTGAGCCAGGAAAGCGGCCCATTCGGGCCTGCGGCGGGCGATTTCACGAAAGAAGGGGGCGGCCTCCTGCGGGCGCCCCATGCGGCGCAGGAAGGCTCCCAGGCAACTGGCCGCCCAATCATCCGATGGAGCCAAGGCATGGGCGGTACGCAGGGCGGTTTCGGCGAGCGCCAGATTTCCATCCTGCAACCGGATCAGGCCCAGAATCGATGCCGAGAAGAACTGCTCTGCCGTCCAACCAGAGGCGTCCTGCTTGGTAATGCCAGTCCGCTCCACGGTCTGGCTAGCCGCCTGCAGATGCCCAGCCGCCAACTGCACCAGCGCCAGGGAATTGAGGGCGCGCCGAACAGGATCATCGCTGGTCAGAGTTACCGCCTGCTCACAATAGCTCAGTGCCGTGGAGATATCGCCGCCTGCCAAATAGGTTTGGCCAATATCCGTCAGAAGGTTGGCGTCGTCTGGGGA
This sequence comes from Azospirillum sp. UENF 111221, assembly GCF_058780625.1. Classification (NCBI taxonomy): domain Bacteria; kingdom Pseudomonadati; phylum Pseudomonadota; class Alphaproteobacteria; order Rhodospirillales; family Azospirillaceae; genus Azospirillum; species Azospirillum sp. UENF 111221. The sequence goes on along the minus strand of NZ_JBSNCH010000002.1, from coordinate 765,233 downwards.
TTTCTTGAGCCCGTCTAGAAAAAAATTGATGGCCTCCTGGAGATGGCCGGTTGCCTGCCCCAGGAAGGGCAACATCTTGAGGATATCTGCTTTCCCGGACTCAAATTTCCGTAGGGATAACAAGACGATCCTGGCTTCTGCAAGCTTGCCATTGTTGATCAATTCATTGCCGCATATCTCAAGATACTCCTGTATTTCCATGGGAATATGCGAGAGCTCCAGGTCATCGAGAGCCTTGAGGGATGTTTCCGCCGCGGCTACCTTGCCGCACCTTGCTGCGGCAGGAATATGCACCAGCAGGGCATGGATGTCGGTCGGTGCGATCGCCAGGGCAAGATCAGCTTCTGACAGAGCTTCGTCGCGACGGTCTTGCTGCAAGAGCGAGAGGGCCAGGGTGATTTGGCCGATCCGAGCAAAGTCCGGATCAATTCGCTGTCCAGCAGCACTCAAATCCCGTCCGCGTGGGGAGGTCTCCCCCAGAATCCGGATCAAGCGTTGCCGGCAGGCATGGTGCGCTGGCCAATGTGTCAGGGCCTTCTCAAGTTGCTCCATTGCCCGCTCTGTTTCCCCCGTGCGTGCCAAGGCCAATCCCATCTCGAAATGGTAATTGGCAAAGGTGGTTTGACGCACGGCCTGACGCCAGGCATCCACCTGACCGGCATCCGGCATCTTGGTTTCAGGCTGGGACATGACGGGCATAGGGCTGCCTTTCGTGCAGATTCCGATGAAGCGGGCCGGGTATTCCAATTTGGAGGCGGCCACCGTTCCGAATTGAAGCCCGCCAGGGTTCCGAAGCAAAGCGGCCGGGGTGGTTTATTCCCTCGAGGCGTTTTTCTGTCGCATGACCATAGCCTCGGGTCAAGCCGCGATAATCATATCGAGGTGAAGGATGTGCCCCGGCATTCCCTGGAACTTCGGAAGCGCCCAGCGGTCTCTGAGTTCCCCTTTGGCCAGAGTTGGCGACGTCGATCATGTCTCAGCATTTGGTGTAGCGGCGACAGGATTTTTACCATTGGCCGAGGTGGCGGTCATGCCCAAGTCCACCAAATCACCTCAAGCAAGATTAGGGTCCGGACTCATAACCAGTATGCGACGGTTGCAACGATGTGGACGGCGGCCATGCAGTTGATGGCGGACCGGTCGTAACGGGTGGCGATGCGCCTGAAATCCTTGAGGCGCCCGAACATGCGCTCGATGACGTTACGGTTCCGGTAGAGGTAGGGAGAGAAGCAGTTTTTCCAGCGCTTGTTGGCGCGTGGTGGAATGTTAGGCGCGGCTCCCGCCTCTTCGATCTTCCGGCGAACGGCGGCACTGTCGTAACCCTTGTCGCCGTGCAGGAGATCTGTGGCGGGCATCCAGTCGAGCAGACGGTCGGCGGCGGTGCAGTCGGCAACCTGACCGCCGGTCAATAGGAAAGCGAGCGGCCGACCGCGCGGATCGCTCAGGGCGTGGATTTTGGTGGTTCTCCCACCTCTGGACCGTCCGATGGCCTGGGCGCGCTCCCCCCTTTCCCGCCGCTCGCCGAACGATGGGCGCGGACCGCCGTGGAGTCGATCATCACCTGGGCCGGTGGGCCACCTGCCGCTGCCAACGCATGGAAGATGTCCTCCCACACGCCCTTGGCCGCCCAACGGACGAAGCGGTTGTAGAGCGTCTTGCGGGGGCCGTAGACCGGTGGAGCATCTGCCCAACGCCCGCCCGACTTCAGCACATGGACGATTCCGCTGATCACACGGCGATCATCCACGCGCGGCTTGCCGCGGGTGTCGCGCGGAAGGTGCGGCTCAAGCCGCCCAAACTGCTCCACCGTCAACCAGAACTGACCGTTGCTCATCGCATAGCCCCTTTCCAGAGCGTTGAATCACAACGGCTCCCTGGCGGAAAGGCTCTTTATGGGTCCGGACCATAAAACAATTGAAAATCGCAGCATACGATCTCCAAATTTATACCGCCTTGACAGACACTGTATTGAAAGGATCTGTTCGTGGTCGATAAGATTTGCAGTTGCGAGACAGTTCAGCCGTGAAATTCTCAATGCTGTTGTTGACATACTGGTCCAGGGCGTCTTGCGGTACGGTAGCTATGCCCGGCTGCCACCAGATCGGATGGGTCACCAGATGCAGGGCGCGTCCGGCCTGAACCGCCGGATGCTGCCAGGGAGGACCAAATCGCCAAGCGCCTGTACTGTCAGCGCAATATCCCATTTCCTTGAAATAGGCGGGAGCATAGCTATTGACCATCCCAGCGATCCGTTGCTGACTGCCAAGAAATCCGGAGGTTGGCCGATGGAAACTCACGCTTTCTACCGGACGGCCAAGGGCGGTGGCCAGCAGGGTCTTTTCCCAAGCGGCCATTGTCTCCAGGTCATGGGGCCTATCTCCATAGAGGGCGGCATCGAAATGTAGCCCGATACGATGTCCCAAGCTGGCGATCCGCTGCAGGCTGTCCAGATGGCGCGGCTCCAGCGGGTTATAGAGCGCACTGCGGACCAGCGTGAAATAGGTCGCAGCAACCCCCAGATCGGTCTCGACCTCGGCCATTGAGAGAGCGAGGCTCGGCGACATATCGATATCATGCCGCAAGATAAGATGCTGGGCTGTTGGGTCAGCCTTACCATAGTCAACAGCTTGGTATCCTTGCTCCAGGAACCAAGTTAGGAGAGCCTGATAGCCATCCAGAGAGAAGCAAAACTTGGCGGCCATTTCCGGATCGTAAAATTCAGGCATGGTCCATTGCTCCAGTCATTTCAATCTATCTCCCAGACGAGATTCCCAGCACAGATACCCGTGATGCTTGATATCCAATCTGCCTATGCTCAGCTTATGAAGAAAGAAGGGTCGGTGCGAGGTTAATTCCTGCCGTTTGTTGAGGGTCGCGGCAAAGGGTCGGACAATTCCGATAGCCCTGTAGTTGCGACTAGGTCCTGTTCTCAAAGTGCGTGACGGTTTATCCCTGCGCTGTTGAAGGGGTATGGCACGATCAGAATTGAGCAATGAGCAGCTTCAGCATCTTCTGGCACTGCTGCCGCCGGACCGCCCGAAGACGGGCCGTCCAGCGCGGGACCTGGAGCGGACGGTGCGGGCAATCCTATGGGTGAACCGCACCGGTTCTCCCTGGCGCGATCTTCCGGGCGAGTTCGGCCCTTGGCAGACGGCGGCGAACCGCTTCTACCGCTGGCGCAAGGCCGGGGTATGGGAACGTGTGCTGGAACTGGTCCAAGCCGAGGCCGATGAGGCGGGTAAGCTGGATTGGAGCCTGCATCAGGTCGAAAGCACAGTCGTGCGTGCCCATCAGCACGCCGCCGGCGCAAAAGGGGGCAACTGACCCAGGCGCTTGGCCGCTCGCGTGGTGGCTTCTCGACAAAGATTCACCTGCGTGCCGACCGTCACGGCCTGCCGCTTGCCTTCGTACTGAGCCCAGGGCAATCGGCCGACCAGGGCGCACTGACGGCGCTGATGGAAGCGGTGGCGATCCGCCGAACCGCGGGTGGACGGCCACGGCAAAGACCCGAACGCGTCGTCGCCGACCGCGCCTACTCCAGCCAAGCCATTCGCACCTATCTGCGCCGGCGCGGGATCGGCCCGGTCATTCCGCAACCCTCCAGTCAGAAGCCCTGCGCCCTGGTGGATTGGACCGCTTACCGGTCCCGTAACGCTATCGAGCGCCTGATCAATCGTCTCAAGCAGTTCCGTCGCATCGCAACCCGCTATGAGAAGCTCGCCGCCAACTACCTCGCCATGGTCCACATCGCCGCCATCCGCATATGGCTCAGAGTTTGAGAACGGAACCTAGCCCGGATCATTCATCAATGTTTTGGAACGGCTGCCCGAAGGCACGTCGATGGGTGGCGCCAATAGCGCGGCATGACTGGGCTGGAGGGTTGCGGGGACAGGTTCGTTCAGGGGCACGTCGCCCCAGCAGTCACGGCGGCAGCTTGGCGGCGCGGGCGGCCAGCATCGCGAGGCTTTCCTGGTAGGGGAAGCTGGTCGGCAGCGACACCTTGATGCGGGTCTTCATCTCGGTGACCCGCGCCGCCACCTTGATGAGGCCGAGTCGCAACGTGTCGAACTGCGCCTCGCGCCAGAACGACGCCTTCGGCGCCAAGCCGCGCAAGCTGTGCAGCAGCCAGTAGGCGGCGGTGTGGATGAGCAACTGGAACTGATTGGCGGTTGCCTTGCTGCACGACGTCCGGTCGGAGGCGAGATGCAGCTTGTGCGCCTTGATCAGGTTCTCCATCTGGCCGCGGGCGCAGTAGATCGTCTCGTACAGCGCCCTGGGCGTGCCCGCCAGATTGGTGACGATGAAGCGTGTGTCGGTGCCCTGGGCCGACGCCTCGGTCCGGGCGATGACCCGCCGCTCGACCTTCCAGGTGCGGGCGGTGTAGCGGAACTCGCCGAAACGCCGAACCTTGTCCGCCTCCCCGCCAAGCCGGCCCATGGCGGCGTCCTCGGCCAGATCGGTAATGCGCCCGAGCAGGACCGTGTTGCCGGCCAACCCGAAGACGTAGCCGATGCGGTTGTGCTCGCACCAGCTCATCGCCTCATGGCGGCCGTAATGGCTGTCGCCGCACACGAAGATATCGACGCGCGACCAGCGGGCGCGGATGGCGCGCACGACGTGGCGCAGCACCAACGCCACCTCGGCGCCGTCCGGCGTCTTGCCGGGCCGCAGGATGACGGCGACCGGCTTGCCCGTCGTCGCCTCGTAGATGTGCATCGGCAGGAAGCAGCGCCCATCGTAATGGGCGTGGAAGAGGGACAACTGCTGGGCCCCGTGGACGCGGTCCTCGGTGTCGTCGATGTCCAGAACGATGCGCCGCGGCACCGTGGCAAAGCTGTCGCAGAACAGGTCCAACATGGCGGCCATCATGCGCTTGAGCGCCAGCGGGCCGGGCAGGTTCTCCAGTCGGCTGATGATCGGTTGCGAGCACAGGTCGCCTCCGCTCTCCTGCAGCCGGCCGACCACCATCTTGAAGGCGGGATCGCTGCGCAGGGCGTCGCAGTCGTTGGCGTCCGGGTAGCCGGCGGCGATCAGCAGGGCACGGAAGCGGATCATCTCGGCCAGCGTGTGCCGAACGCGCTCGGGCGCGCGGGGATCCTGTATACAGCGCGCCAGACGCTCGCAGATCCCAAGCCGCCGGTCGATCTCGGCCAGCAGCAGAACGCCGGCGTCGGAGGTGAGGCGACCGCCATTGAAGGCGATGATGACCGGATTGCCAGCAACCGGTGACAAGCCGGGCAGAACCCCGGTATTCTCGGCCATAGCGGGCGTGAACTCCGTTGATCCGTGGTGAGACTGTTTCAGCACCAGAATCATACACGAATTCAGCGGCTTAACCTCGCGCCTGCCGCCGCAGCTTCAGCTCTGGTGAATTATCCGGGCTAAGAGCGCGGATCAAAACCGAGTAGGACCGAGGAAAATCAACGGATTCAGCCCACTCCGCTGGGGTTTTGATAGGAACTCTAAAACCCTGATTTAGTGTTCTCACAGCGTCTTCAGGCGAACGCTAAAATAGCTGGCGTGCACCGGAATCAGGGTAGATAGTACTACATAAATTCATATCCGAAAGAGTCGACAGAAAATAGTTGCGGGTTCCATGAAAGAAAAGGAAGGGAGGAGCGCCATGGTCAGTGCTGGTCCCGATTACACTGCGCAGGATGTCATTGCGTTGTTGGAAGGGGAAATATTGTCCGTCTTTGGAGATATGAGGCGGTCGTTCCGGCATCCCAGGTCGTTGTCGGAAGCTGATGAGCAATCTCTGACATTCTGCCGCAACCCAGACTCCGCTCTGTCTTCCTGCCCAGCCGCGGTTGTAATCACCACGACCGCCGCGCCTGATTATAAGGGAGGGGCAACCCTGATTCGGGTGGCAGAGCCACGTCTTGCCTTTATCCGCGTTCTGCAATCCCTGTTCGCTCCAGTTCGCCCCTCTGGAATTCATCCCAGTGCTATCATTGATTCAACCGCACAGATCGCCACTGATGTCTATGTTGGGGCCCATGCGGTTGTGGGGCGCTGTTTAATCGCGGCGGGTTGCGTCATTCATGCCGGGGTTATTCTCTATGACAATGTCCGAATCGGACGAAATGTCACTATCAACAGCGGAACGGTGATTGGGGCCGATGGATTCGGCTATGAGCGGAACGACGCCGGTGAGATGGAGAAGTTCCCCCATTTCGGCGGGGTATTGATTGAGGATGATGTGGAAATTGGATCTAATACAAGCATAGACCGTGGAACCCTGGGAGATACAAAGCTGCTTCAGGGGGCGAAGATCGATAATCAAGTTCATATTGCGCACAATGTGGTGGTAGGACGGCATGCCGTCGTCATCGCGCAAGCCATGATCGGCGGCAGTGTTATGATCGGGGACGAAGCATGGATTGCTCCCAGTGCCTGCATTCGCAATGGCATTCGCATCGGAGCACGGGCCACCGTAGGCTTGGGGGCTGTTGTCGTCAAGGATGTACCGGACGGGACGACAGTCATGGGATCCCCAGCCCGCAACGCGGCGGAATTCAAGGCCCTGACCGGGCTTTTCAATAGCATGATCCGGGACGGCGGCAGAGATTCTACCCTCTGAAGAAGATATTGCCTCGCATCTCAAAGTGAGGGTTTTACACTGTCGGCCCTGGTATTCAGCCAGGGCCGAGCGGGGATTACGTCATCTTCCGCGCAGTAGTGCGGGCCATGGCAAACAGATCCAGGACCCGGGATGCATGAATGAACGGCCAGAAATACAGCAGGGCTAACCCATGCTCGTCTTTCAGGGCCTTCTCCAGCAGATCACGCACCCGAGGGCCGTCCCAGTAGGGGGATTGTTGGAAGCTGGCAGAGGCTGCCGTATCCCGCATATAAGCGGCCAGCGGGCTGACCACCCAATCGAACACCGGAGTGACAAATCCCAGCTTCTGGCGCCGATCCCTGACGAGGGGCGGGAGCAGATCGCGCAACGCGTCCCGCAGAATAAATTTGCCAAACCCATGCCGCACTTTCGTATCCGGAGGAAGTGCAAAGGCCAGACACACCAGCCGCCAATCCATGAAGGGAGCTCTGATCTCTACCCCATGGGCCATAGAGCATCGATCAAAATTGCGCAGGATCGTTGGCAAGGTGGTGAAGTGCAGGTCGGCGTAAGCGCAGCGTGTCAAAGGATCGAACCGGTTAAAGCGCTCCAGATCCTCGTCACGTCCGGGAAGTTGGGGCGGTCTGGGAGGAGAGGCCACCAGGGAGGCGCGCGGCACCCAGTCACCGGCGCTGCCCTGACTGTATCCGGGAACAGAAAATCCGGTCAGAGCTTCCTGGTATTCAGCTCGGAGAGCGGGATCGGACATTTCGGCCAAAGCAGAATTCAGCTGCGAATGGTAACCGATAAAAAGTTCATCCCCTCCATGGCCATCCAGAGAGACGACGACACCATCCTGTCGCATTCGGCGGTACAAAATCCAGGGGGCAGAAATATTCTCGATGACTTCCTCAATATCGAATATAATCTGATCCGCATGGCTGGAGACAGCGTTTACTGCGATATTCTCAATGATCCCCTGAGCCCCGGTCTTTGCAATCACCGCCTCTGCAAAAGCCCGCTCACTTTGCAGGCTTCCAGCATAATCGGCAACATAGGCCCGTTGCCAATTGGTTGTCGTGCGCGCGCCGCCGCCATGCTGCATCAACTCGGCAAGCGCACAATGAACTGAACTGGAATCGAGGCCACCACTGAGAGCGGTGGCGATCGGAACGTCACTGCGCATTCGGATACGACAGGCATCCAAAAAAAGGGACCGGACCAAATCACGTTGATCTTCGTAGCTGTTAGGAATGGATGGAAGGTGATTCAGTGTGTTCCACCACCGGAAAAGCTGCGGTGGGCAACCCGGCTCAACAACAAGATGATGTCCGGCCGGGAGTCGGCGGATGACCTTGAACAGGCAATCTTCCGTTCCTTCCAGACGGCTGGTGAAGGTGATGCCCACAGCCAAGGCATTGGCATCGACTTCCCAGTCCATCCAGGACAGGGGCAGGAACCCTTTCATGACAGAGGAAAAGGCGAAGCATCCGTCTTTCCAGACATAATGCAGGGGCTTGACCCCGAACCGGTCGCGCGACAGGAAGAGCCGACGCCTTTCAGCATCCCAAATGGCGAAAGCCCACATGCCGTTGAATTTGAGCTGACATTCCTCTCCCCACTCGATGAAGGCTTTCAGAAGAACTTCTGTGTCGCTATTGCTGCTGAATGACCAGCCATGCTGTTGAAGTTCTTCCCTAATCTCGAGGAAATTATAGATTTCCCCGTTAAATGTGACCCAATAGCGGCCCTCTGGGCATGACATGGGCTGTTTGCCGGCCGTCGTCAAATCCAAGATTGCCAGTCGCGTATGGACCAGACCGGCACTTCCAATGATCTCCGCACCCCATCCGTCCGGCCCTCGAGTCTTGAGTTGTGCAGCCATTCCGGCCAGTTCTGCCTGATCTGGTCGCGCGTATTCGGGGAGCAAGACCCCGGCAATGCCACACATAGTTCTTCCCCAGGTTGATGCCCTTGTCCGGCATGAAGAATGAGCCCCCATCAACGGAGGGCATAATATGCAACTTTAACATCCGAGCCTGAGCCCGGGGGTAGGAGCGGGTGGCTGCGAAGGCGGAGTTTGACGACCCGGGTTTCTGCTTCTCACCAGTCCAGGGCTGATGATACCTATTTCGTATGCTCCTTGGAAAGACCAGAGAGAGGGCTTGGGATGGGGCCAAATGCCGGTACGCCGGTCTTGATGGAACCGATGACGTCGACGGCTGTGCCGGTGGAAATGGCTGCCAGTCTGTGCGGCGATGGGCCGGGACCCAGTTGCATCATCTGCCGACGTCTCTATCCGGAAGGACGGGAAATCCGGCGCTGCCCGGCCTGCGGTCATCTGTGGCGGACGGAATCCAATGCCGTTCCGCAACCATCAGCACCCATCTCTCTGTCTGAGATCCAGGTCCCATGGATAGCGCCGGCTCTCCACCTGAGGCCAGGGATGACCGTGCCTGCTCAGCAAGGGCTGGCCTACGGTTTGGTCGTCCTGGATGACGTGCTGACCTTTGTGGCGCAACCGCGCGCCCTGCTACGGCAGATACGTCGGCTATTGGCACCGGCAGGCTGGCTGTCAATTACTGGGGCGGACAGACCAGATACGGAGCCACTGACCTTGGACGCCGGCGCTTGCCGCCATTTCACTTCTCAGCAATTGGAACGCCTCACACACACCGTGGGCTTTCAAAGCCAGGATCTGCGTCGCCTGGGCGGCCGGTTTGTCCTAACGCTCAAGCTGTTGGAGGAGGTCACCCCAGCCACCATAGCGACGGGGTTCATTGCCGCGTTGAGGCACCGCCGCTGCTTAGCAGCGGAGCGCTGCAGAGCGGTAGCACTACAGGCCGATCAAAGTGCCGTGTGGGGCCTGGGTTCGGATTGGCAGGCCATGGTATCGGAGGAGCCCACTCTGCTCGATGTACTGAGCGGAGGGCGGCTGTCGTTGTTCGACCAATCTCTGGCTGGAAGTCAGGCTTGGGGCCGGCCTATTCTTTCGCCAATGGAATTGCCAGGATTTAGCGGTCCGATCTTGATAACCCCCAGTGTTCCACGCATCCGGGAAGAAATGTGTAATCGTGCCTTGACGGCCGGCTTTGCGGACCGGCTGTTTGACCCGTATGACAGCGACCTAGTCCAACCCGGAGATAGCAATGTACAGACTGGCTGTCATCACTGATACGTTTCAACCATATCAGACCTATTACAATCAGTATCCGGATTTGAAGGATCAGGATTATGAGACGCAAATAAATTACTTTCGCAACCTCCCCCCTGGGTCCTATATGCCCTATGATTACTATTTGCGCGAAATGGGAGTAGATGCCAAGTGCTTTTTTTTCGATGCAGAATATATGCATCGAACATGGGCAAAAGAAAGAGGTATTACCCTTGACCAAACATTGACATGGACGCAACAAGCGCCCGGCCTTTTACTTGGTCAATTGGCTGAATTCAGACCTGATGTGGTTTTTATCTACGCCCTTCGCTGGCGTAGCGATGATTTTCTAAATGCACTGAAAGATAATATTAGATCGATTAGAATTATCGCTGCACAGGAAGGGGGTATTCTGCGGCCAGGAAGTCTTCGTGACCTTGATCTATTGTTTGTCTGTGTCCCGTCCTATGTCGGAATGGGAAAACAAATGGGTGTCAGAACCGAACTTCTCTATCATGCATTCGACACCAGAATTCTTGATTATGCCCCGAACAGGTCAGCGGATCAACGGGACATTTCTTTTAGCTTCTCTGGTGCATCAGGCTATGGCATGGGACCTTTCCATCTACCTCGCTTCTGGGGGCTGCTGGACCTTTTCCAAAGAACCCCGCTGGAGGCATGGCTAGATGAGGCTGCGCTTTATCAACCGGAAATGATGCCGACAGCGTTAGAGATCGATGCGCGGATTTCCAAAGCATCGGATCTTATTGGAAAATATAAATCTGGCACTGTTGCAAATAATCTGCGAGCAGTATTTCAGCAACCCGGACACTCTCCACCTTTTCCCCTATCCCGCTTGTTCCCAAATCGATGCCATCCCGCCGTTTTTGGACTACCGATGTTCGAGCTATTGGGACGGTCCCGCCTGACCTTCAACATGCATTCAACTCCTCCCGGCAAAAATGTTGGGAATATTCGCCTGTTTGAGGCCACGGGCATGGGAGCATGCCTTATTACCGATTCGGCCGATAATTTAGCCGATCTCTTTGTCGAGGATGAGGAGGTGGTTTCATATAGGAACATCGATGAGGCGACAGATAAAATAAACAACCTCCTTATGAACCCGGGACTGCTGCGTAAGATCGCTGCTGCAGGAAATAAAAAAGTCAAATCTTCTCATTCATATATGAATAGGTCGGAGAAAATCAATGAGATTTTCATTGATTCAATATCAAAATCTATCTAAGACTTTGATCTTATAAGCATTAGAACATTTTCCTGTCGCTCGGAATTAAAGGGGTATTCGCGAGAAGAGTGAAATCTGATTCAAGACGAGGGCTGGGGAAGACCAGCCCACATGACAGCACCTCTTTTCCTAGGCCGTAGACTCATAATCCCTGGCACCATAGCCTGACGGCGACGAGCTTCACGGCCGCCAGGAAATTTTCGGGTCGTTTGTCGTATCGGGTGGCGATACCTCTGAACTGCTTGATCTTGTTGAAGAACCTTTCGACAAGGTTCCGCTGACGATAGACCCAGGACGAGAAGACGAAGCTGCCCTTGCGGTTGGTTTTGGGCGGAATGTTGGCCCAAGCCTTCCGCCCGGCGGCTTTGGCGCGGATGGCATTGCTGTCATAGCCTTTGTCGGCCAACAGGATGGCCCCCTCGCCAAGATCCTCCGTCAGGGCGTCGGCTTCGGTGCAGTCGGCAACCTGCCCGGCAGTCAGGCGCAGACGGACGGGGCGGCCTTCCGCATCGACGAGCGCGTGGATTTTGCTGGTGAGGCCCCCACGGGAACGTCCCATGCCGCCATCGTCTCCAGCCCCCTTTTTCCCGTGGCCGCGTGCTGGTGCACGCGAACACAGCTGCTGTCGATCATCACGATGTCGCCGTCGTAGGCTGCCGATACCGCTTCCAGAAGCCGATCCCAGACCCCGGCCTTCCGCCATCGCACGAACCGGTTGTAACAGGTCGTCGAAGGACCATACCGTTCCGGTATCTCCGCCCAGGGCGATCCGGTGCGGAACCGCCACAGAATACCATTCAGAACCCGGCGATCATCCACACGCCGCACACCGCGCGGCTTGTTCGGCAGTAGCGGCGATAGGATCGACCATTCCTGGTCCGTGAGTTCGTAGCGGCGGCGCGTCATCAAGGGCTCCTTCGGGAAACCCTTGAATCACGACACCACTCTCTAGGCCAAGACGATTTATGAGTTTACCGCCTAGGTGACGTCGTGGTGATGGACAATCTTCCCGCTCGTCATCAGGAACGCGATGGGCAGCCGATGATATCGGTCAGAGCGGAGATCGTCACCATATCCTTCCACCGCTGGACCTTATGATGGCTTAGCAGCGCTCCACATTTTCCACCGGAGGCATAGCGGTGTTTGCCTTTACACCGCCAGCACCGGATACCCCTCCGGCAAATCCACCACCTGCGGCTCCGGCATCGGGCCCAGCTCCGCCACCATCGCCCCCCAGGACCAGCCCACCCCGAAGCCGGCCATCAGCGTCTTCACCGGCCCGGCAGCCAGCGGCGCGCCCATGGTGTGGCAGATCGCCAGCGGGATGGAGGCGGAGCTGGTGTTGCCGAAGCCCTGCATGTCGATGATGAACTTCTCCGCCGGGACCTTCATGCGCTTGCGCAAATGCTCCAGCATGAAGGCGTTGGCTTGGTGCAGGACGAAGCGGTCGATGCCATCGACATCGGTGCCGGCATGCTCCATCGCCTCGCGCAGCAGCGGCGGCACGGCGCGGAGCGTGAAGGAGAACACCTCCGCCCCGTTCAGCGTCAGGCGGGAGTCGCGCTCCAGCTGGGCGGCGGCCTCGGCGATCCGGCCGGCGGTGCCGACCGGCGGGATCAGGCTATGGCGCTTGCCGCCAGCCTTGACGAAGATGTGCGGGGCGCCGGCGCCGTCGGTGCCGATCACCACAGGGATGGGGGATGCTGCCGGGTCCACCTCCAGCGCGGTGGCCGATCCGGCATCGCCGAACAGGGGCAGGGTGGCGCGGTCTTCAGGATGCAGGTGACGGGTCGGGTTGTCGCCGCACAGCACCAACGCGCGTCTGGCCGAGGATCCGCCCAGCAGCTTGGCCGCGATCCACAGGCCGTAGACATAGCCGGAGCAACCCAGCGGCACGTCGAAGGCCGCCGCACTGGTCGGCAGCCCGAGCCGGTGCTGCATGATGCAGGCGGTCGCCGGCAGCACGTAATCGGCGTCCTGCGAGACGAAGACCAGCACCTCCACCGTCGCCGGTTCCCAGCCCAGCTGCTCCATCAGCCCTTCCGCCGCCGCGAGGCAGAGATCCGACGCGCAATAGGGAGGCGGCAGCACGCGGCGCTCCTGGACGCCGATGGTGGCGGCCAGCTTCTTCGCCTCCTCCACCGTGAACATGCCCGGATCCTCGACGAAGGAATGACGCTGAGGCGGCACCACCGCGCGCAGGCCGGCGATCCGGATGCCGTCGATGATGGCTTTCATGGCTGTCCTGTCCTTCGCGTCTTCGCAGCCCGGCAGGGGCGCTTGTCTCGGTCGGTGTCCGGCACCATAGCGCACAGTGACGCCGGATTGGTTTCCGAAAGATTGATTGCGCCGCATGGCTCCACCGTCACCGCTGCCGCCAATTGGGAAAGGGGCATGGCGCCCGGCACCAAAAGGCCGCAGCCCCGGACGCACTGATGTCGGCCGGCCGTCGTGCTATGGTCCACGTCCCGATCCGCCACCACCCTGGATTTCCCCGCCATGACCGCCCGCTCCCCGGCCGCCTACAACCCCATGGACCTGACCGGCCGCCGCATCCTGGTGACCGGGGCGTCGGCCGGGATCGGCCGGGCGACGGCGGTGGTGCTGGCGAAGCTGGGCGCCCGGCTGGTGCTGAACGGCCGCGACGAGGAGCGGCTGGCAGAGACCGCCGACCGTCTGGAAGGAGACGACCACGCCATCGCCCCCTTCGACCTGTCGGACCTCGAAGCCGTGCCCGGCTGGGTGAAGGGGCTGTGCGCCGACGACGCCCCCTTCGACGGCATCGCCCACTGCGCCGGCATCCAGACCTTGCGGCCGATCCGCATCTTCTCAGCCGCCTTCTTCGACGAGGTGATGCGGGCCAATCTGGGCAGCGCCTTGGCACTCGCCCGCGGGCTGCGGCAGAAGGGCTGCCATGCCGAGCGGGCGGCAATCGCGCTGATCTCCTCCACCGCCGCCACGGCGGCCTCGCCCGGCAACGTCGTCTATGCCGCCAGCAAGGGCGGCATCATTGCCGCCACCAAGGGGCTGGCGGTGGAGCTGCTGAGCGACGGCATCCGCGTCAACTGCGTCGTTCCCTCCATCGTCGAGACCGAGCTGATCGAGCGCGGCAAGCAGAAGCTGACCGCCGAGCAGTACGAGCATCTGCGCACGCTCCAGCCGCTGGGCTTCGGCCATCCCGACGACATCGCCCACATGATCGCCTATTTGCTCGCCGACACCAGCCGCTGGATGACCGGGTCCATCGTCACGGTGGACGGCGGCCGCACCGCCTGAGGCCCCACGATGCCGAACGAAGCTCCCGAAAGCCGCCGGCCCGAAACCCGCTGGTTCCACCTTTGCCTGGCGGACAACCTCGCCAGCCCCAACGCCTTCGTCACCACGCGGGTGGGGGCGGTGCCGCTGGTGGCGCAGAACATCAAGGGGCGGGTGGTCGCCTTCCGCAACGTCTGCACCCACCGCTTCGCCGTGATCCATGGCGAGCCGGCGGGCTGCGGCCCGCTGCGCTGTCCCTATCACGGCTGGAGCTTCGACGCCGACGGCCTGCCGGTCGGGCTGCCCTTCAACCCGACCGACTTCCAGCTGGAGGCGGAGGGGCGCCGGCGCCTGGCCCTGCACCCGGCCTCCCTGGCCCGCTGCGGCCGGCTGGTCTTCGTCCGGGTGGCCCTCGACGGTCCGTCGCTGGAAGAGGAGTTGGGCGCCGACCTCTTCGCCCGGCTGGCCGCTTTGTCCGACGCCTTCCCCCACCGCGGCGTCGCGTTGGAGCCGGCGGACGGTTGGGAACGCATCGAAGCCGCCAACCTGCGCATCCATCGGGCGCCGGACGGTGCTCTGGTGCTGCACAGCGCCGCGCCAGACGGTGCAGACAGCCGCTTCTCCCGCACCGTCACCCTTTATCCCGCCACCGCCCTCACAACCGCCCCAACAACCGCCGATGCGGAGCTGCCGGCATGAGCGCACATTCCGTCCACAGCATCGTCCCCGAAAACGGCGCCTTCCTGCCCCACAGCCATTTCTGGACAGAGGAAGCCTTCGCGCAGGAGCGTGAGCGGCTCTTCGGCCGCTGCTGGCTCTACATGGGCGTGTTCGACGCCACGAATGTCCTGACCGCCGAGATGGCCGGGCTGTGCTTTGAACTGCGGCGCCAAGGCGAGGCCATGGACGGCGTCTGCCGCGACGGGGATCGGGTGCGGCCCCTGCAGATCGACCGCTGCGGCGCCCTGGTCTTCGCCCGCATCGCACAGGACAACGGTCCCACCCTGGCTGAGCATCTGGCGCCCTATGGCGAGCGGCTGGTCATGATGTCGGCCAACTGCCTCAACCCGCAGGCCCCGGTCGGCATCGCCTTCCAGGCCAACTGGAAAGCGCTGGTCGAGAACACGATGGACGATTTCCACGGCTCCACCGTGCATCCCGACACCATCCATCCCGCCGTGCATCCCGACTGGCAGAACGGGCTCGTCACCGAACGCCATGGCGCCAACAGCGACTCCCACTGGCTGCTGGCCGACGGCACCGCCGGCTGGTGGGCGAAGCTGGACGCCAAGCTGCGCCTGCGCCGCTTTGCCGAAGAGCCCGTCTACCGCCACATTTTCATCTTCCCGAACTTCTATCTGGCGACCTTCTACGGTGCCACGGTGATCCCGCACCGGGTCGATCCGGTCGCTCCCGATTCCGCGGTCCTGCGGTGGCAGCTGTTCCTGCCCACCACCCGGCTGGAAACGGCGCGCGAGCAGGCCTTCCACCGCTCCACCGCCGCTTATCTGATCGAATCCGCCAGCACTGTAATCGCCGAGGACCGCCCGGTCTGCGAGGCGGTGCAGCAGGGCCGCCCGGGCATCGCGGACCTTCCCCACATCACCGGCATCTACGGCCGGCGCGAGCGCCGCATTCTCGACTTCCATCAGGCGATGCTGCGCCAGTTGGGAGAGGCTGCATGAGCGGAACCCTCACCTTCATCGAGCCGACGGAGGACCACGCCCAACTTATGCTCGACTGGCGCACCCGGCCCGACATCGCCGGCCAGATGCTGAGCGTCGTACCCTATGACGTGGAGCGCCAGAAGGCATGGCTGCGGCGCTGTGCGGAACGGGACGACTATGTCCACCGCATCCTCTGCGTCGACGGCGTGCCGGCCGGCCATGTCTCCATCACCATCACCGAACCGGAGTGGCGGATCGCCACCATCGGCGTGCTGATGGGCGAGCGGGCAGGGCGGACGGGGGCGGCCCCGCTGAACTTCGCCTACATGCTGAACCACGTCTTCTTCACGCTGGGGCTGCGCAAGGTGGTGAACCACATCCTGGGCACCAACAGCCCCCGCCTGCTGAAGGGCCAGCCGATGATCGGCTACCGCCCGGTCGGCGTGCTGAAGCGCCAGGTGGTGAAGGACGGGCAGGAGATCGACCTGCACATCTTCGAAATGCTGGCCGAGGACTGGCTGGCGGTGCGCGACCGGTTCAGGGTCTATCAGGACATGGACGGGCGGGAGTGGCGGTGAGGGGGAGAACGCTATCATTGAAATCGATGCAATCACGACCTAACCTTCTTCCCAACATGCCGAGGAGCACAGGATGGCCAGCCTCACGATCCGGAACCTTGAGGATCCGTTGAAAGCCCGGCTGCGGATCCGTGCCGCCCATCACGGGCGTTCCATGGAGGATGAGGCCCGCCACATTCTGCGTGCAGCACTTACGGAAGAGCGGCAGCCGGTTCCGGATCTCGGCGCAGCAATCCACCGGCGCTTCGCGCGGCTCGGCGGCGTCGAGGTAACGGAGGCAAGACGGGAAGCCCTGCGACCTCCGCCCAGCTTCGACTGATGATCGTCCTCGACACGAACGTGCTTTCGGAACTGATGCGCCCGGCCCCGTCCGAAGCCGTACTTCGCTGGTTCGCCGGACACCCCGCCGCCACCCTGTTCACGACGACGATCACCCAAGCGGAGATTCTCTTCGGTCTCGCCCTGCTGCCGGAGGGGCGGCGGCGAAGCGACCTGCTAATGGCGGCGGAGCAGATGTTTGCCGAGGACTTCGCCGGCCGGGTGCTGCCCTTCGACAGCATGGCGGCAAAAGCCTTCGCGCCCATCGCTGCGGGACGACGGCAACAAGGCCGGCCAACCGGGGCCTTCGATGCGCAGATCGCTGCTATCGCTGCATTCCGTGGCGCTTCCTTGGCAACCAGGAACGTGGCGGATTTTCTGGATTGCGGGGTGCCAATCATCAATCCGTGGGAAAGTTAAAGTCAGCCGCCCTGCCAGACCGCGACCATTTTCCCCTCAACTCGCTGCCCCCGGATGCGGAGAAGCGGCGCAGCGCCGACATCCAGAATGTTCCCGTCGATCCGCGGCTCTTCACACCAATGTCGGCGGACTGACCGCCTTACCCCCGCAGCACCCCCAGCGGCGCCCCCTGGAATCCTGGAAAGCCGCGCGCCGCCGGTGCGCCGATCAGTTCCGACAGCACCGTCCGGTAATCGGTGGTGACCGCCAGATCGACGCCGCGGTCCAGCTGGTGGCTGGCCAGCCCCGGCCAGCGGCCCAGCATGCGCCCGCCCGCCACCCGGCCGCCCAGCACCAGCATGGCGCCGCCATGGCCGTGGTCGGTGCCCTGGCTGCGGTTGCCGCGCAGGCGCCGGCCGAACTCGCTCATCACCACCACCGTCAGGTCGCGCTCATAACGCCGGGTATCGGCATGGAAGGCGGCAAGCGCGCGCGACAGCTGACCGGCGGCACTGGCGAAGCGCCCCTGCTGGTTCTCGTGTGTGTCCCATCCGCCGACATCGACGCAGGCCGCCCGCAGGCCGATGTCCATCTTCAGCACGCGGGCCACCGTCTGCAACGCCCGCCCGGCCTCGGTCTCCTCATAGACGGCCCCGCCCTCTGCATCATATGCGGCGACCTTGCCGTCGGCCCCGCGCGGCAGTCGGCCATCGACCGCCGACAGCCCGTCGAGCGCCGCCCGCGCCGCCCGCTCATAGGCGCCGTCTCCCTGCCGGCAGAGCGCCGCCAGCACCGCCGCCGCCTGCGGCCCGCCGGGAGGGGCCAGCCCGCCGCGTAGGTCGGGCACGGCGAGCGCGCCACCCATACCGGCCAGGGCGGCGGCCGGAGCGGCGGCGGTGCCGATGGCCGGAACGCGTCCTTGCAACCCCTCGGCGTGCCCGCCCTCGCCAAGCCAGCGGGCAACCCAGCCGCTGCCGGTGCGGGCGAGGTCCTCCTCGCGGGCGATGCCGCGCTCCATCAGGTCCTGGGCGACGAAATGGCTGCGGGTGCCGTCGGTCAGCCCCACCGCATGGACGATGGCGAGCCGGCGGGCGGCATACAGCTCCGCCAGCGGGGCGGCGTCCGGATGCAGGCGGAAGTCGAGGGAAGGGGCCAGCGTCTGGTCCAGCCGGATGCCGGCCTTCGGCCCCTCCGCCATCACCCGCAGCTCCGGCGTCCGCGCGGCGCGATAGTCGGGGTCGTCGGCCGGCGCCACCAGTGCCAGCATGTCCGCCCCGCCGCGCAGGAACACCACCACCAGCGTGCCGGCCGGCGCTTCGGCAGAAAATCCATCGGCGGCAAAGGCGAGGCTGCGGACGCCGGGCAGCCCCGTCAGCACGCTCCCGGCCAGCCCGAGTCCGGCCGCCAAGCCGCCCTGCATCACACCGCGGCGTGAAATCGTCATGGCTCAAGCCTCCCTCAACGCTGGTTGAAGCGTGGCGCCATCGCCACGAAGGCGGCGATCCGCCGCAGCCGGCCATCGTCGGTCTTGGCGCCCGCCGTCGTGCCGGGCGTCAGCATCGCGTCGGCCGCCAGCCCCATGCCGGTCAGGATGGCGGCGGTGGTCGCCCGATCCGGCTCGCGGCCATGCAGGATCTCCTGCCAGCGGTCCACCGCCGCCGCGGCCGACAGCGGGGCCGGGAAACGGGCAGCGAGGTCGATGGCCCCGGTCTCCCAGCGGTTCTCCGCCAGCCCGAGCAGCAGCGACCAGCGCCGGCGCATGGCGGCGGCTCCCAGCCACGCCTCCATCCGGTCGGGATGGCCGACCGGGGCGGGCCAGCCGAACAGCCGCTGGCCGCTGCCGTCCAGCTCACCCAGCAGGGCGTTGGTGGGGACGAGATCGATGCCGGCGCCGCGGGCGAAGGACGCCACCAGCTCCAGCGGGCGCTTCACCTTGGCGTCGCGGATCCGGGCGAAGTCGGGGGAGAGCGCGATGGCGCGGACGACGCGGGCGATCTGGTCCGGCTTGCTGCGGCTCTCCGTCCACACCCGCGCCGCCAGGGCGACCAGCCCGGCCGGCGGATCGTCGGCGACCAGCCGCCGGCACAGCGCGGTACAGAGGTTGCGCGCTGTCGCCGGATGGTCGGCAACGAGGTCGAGCACGCGGCGCCCGTCGTCCATCGGCGACTGGAAGGGGTCGAACTCCCGCCCCAGCACCCGCTTCTGGTAACTGTCGTGCCAGCCCTCGACATAGGTGAAGCGGCCGGTCACCGGCAGCCTGGCGTCGCCGCCCAGCCCGGCGCCGTCCTCCAGCGTCCAGCCGGTGAAGGCGCGGGCGGCCTCGTAGACATCCTGGTCGATGTAGCCGTCGGGGGCGCCGCGCAGCGCCCCCGGCACGTCGCGCCAGCGGTTGTAGAGCGCGTTCAGATAGGCGTCGCGCCCCAGCCCGTGCAGCTCGAACAGCTCGCGGGCGTAGTTCTCGTTGGCGGCGCCGGCACGGGACGAGCGGTTGTTCAGATAGACCTGCATGGCGCTGCTGGTCGCCACCGCCTCCAGGAAGGCGCGGAAATTGCCCAGCGCATGGCGGCGGATCACGTCGCGGTCATAGACGGGGAGGGCGGCGGCCACCGCCGGCTCGCCCGCCGCGTTGACGTTGAAATGGTTGTGCCAGAAATCGACCAGCACCTCGCGCAGCTGCCAGCGGCTGTGGACGGCGCGGATCAGTGTGGCGGCTGCGGTCTCCAGCCGCGGCCTCTGCCGCTCCGGCCCGGCGACCGCCGGACGGTTGGCGGCCAGCGGCCACAGCGCCTCGATGGGTTGGCCCAGGCAGGCCAGCGGCCGGTCCTCGTCCACCGCCTCCCAGCCGTCCCCGGCGGGATAGCGGATGCGCAGCCTGGCAGCTGCGAGATGGCGCTCGACCTCGGGGTCGTCATGACCATCGGAGGAAAGATCGGGAGACAGCTGCCGGTCGAGCCAGCGGGCCAGCCAGTCGGGCCGGCCGGTATCGATATCACCGGCGCCGATTTCCGCGGTTCGTGGACCGAAGGCAAGCCGGCCGAAAACGACGGCAGGGGGAATCGTCATGGTGCCGCCCATGGTGGATGAACCTCCGACGACCAAGCCCCCTGCCCGATGATGACAGACCCCCAGTTCCCCGGACAGCGACAAAAAAGCGGCGGCAGGGGGGAGACGGCGTCAGCCCATCATTCCCCGCCACACCGCGTGGAACTGCTGGATGCGCTCCTCGTTCAGGCCGAGCATCGCCGGGCGGTCCGTCTGGCGGCACCCCCGGAAGGCCAGCTCCGACGCCTCTTGGTCCTCGCGCAGCAGGGCGACGTTGAGATCGCGGGCACCCTCCTCGATCAGGCGGCGGGCGGCGGGACCGCCCCTGCCGGCATCGCCGTCCGGATCGGCCAGGAACAGGCGGAGGCTCAGCGCGCAGCGGTCGGGGCCCCGCGGATCGTAGGTCTGGACGCTCATCACAGCACCGCGGGTGAAGCCGATCTCCAGGTTGGGGAAGATGTGCAGGTGGTCGTACTCGCGCAAAGCCGGGCTGGGGCGGAAGCCCAGCCGGTCCGACACGCCGTCCCACCAGCGGGCACTCCTGTCCGACACCGACGTGACGCCGCGGGAGTGGGCGCCGTCATAGTCGCAGCGCCAGTCGCCCTTCACCAGCTTGCGGAAGGTGGTCGGGTGGGTGAGGTCGGCGTGATAGACCTCCAGCACGCTTTCCACCCCCATCTTCCAGTTGGCGGCCCACTCCATCGACTGCTCGTCGAAGGGGCGGACGAAGATCTCCGAGGCATGGCGCAGCACGTCGGCAGTGACGCCCAGCCAGTCGTCGAGATCCGGCCCCTCCGCCGCCACCCGCAGGAAGACGAAGCGCCCGCACACCCCCACCGCCACCGGGGTCAGGGAGCGGCCGCAGCGGCCCTCGCGGTCGAGACCGAAATTCGCCTCGTTGCCGGGGATGCCATAGGGCACGCCGTCGCGGTCGAAGGTCCAGCCATGATAGCCGCAGCGCAGCATGCCGTTGCCGCGCTGCGCCCGGTGGATCAGGGCGAAGCGGTGGGTGCAGACATTGCGGAAGCCCCGCAGTTCCCCCTCGAAATTCTGCACCAGCACATCCAGCCCGCCGATGCGCCGGGTCAGATAGTCGTTGGGCCGGGCGAGGTCGTCGGTGAAGCCGGCGAAAACCCAGGACCGGCGGAAGACCCGCTCCTCCTCCGCCCGGAAGATCTCCGGGTCGTGGTAGGCGGCGGGGGCGATGCCGGGAACGGCCTTGGCGGCGAAGAAGGGGAGGGGGCTTTCCATGATGCAGGAAGGGTAGCCTGCGCCCCGCCGGCCGGTCCAGGGCACAGCGGGTCGCAGGCACTCTCTCCCCTCACGGCCGGAACAGCGTCGCCTCGATCCCGCGCAGCCCCGTGGCGTCGCAGATGTAATAGGCGACCATGGCACGGCCGTCCGGCAGCACCGCCGCCCAGGGATATCCCAGAATCCGGTGCCGGCCCGTCGTCGCGCAGCACCAACTCCGTCCCCTCGTCCGGCTGCTGGCGGCGCGGGTCGTAGAGGCGGGCGCGGACTCCATAGGGCGCATGGCGGTAGCCGCCGGCGAGCAGCAGCCGGCCATCCGGCAGCGGGCAGGCGTCATAGGGATGGCCGACCACCGCATGGCGCCGCCAGGGCTCCCAGCTGTGGCCCATGTCGGTGGAGCGCGAGGTCGCCAGATGGTCGTCCAGCCCGGTGGTGCGGTGGAAGGCGTGCAGCACGCCGTCGGCGTCCAGATGCAGCGCCGTCTCGCAGAAGCCGGCCCTGGCCTCGGGATCGATGGCGATGACCGCCCGGTGCCCCCAGCTTTCCCCCCGGTCGGTGGAGGCGAAGAGATGGCTGGCATAGGTGCCGGTGGAGGGGTGGTGGGTGTAGCCGGTCTGCAGGATCGTGCCGTCCGGCGCCTCCACCGCCCGGCCGCGCACCGCCCCGCCATGGAAGGGCCGCCGGCCCGGCACGATGTCGGGATGGCCGGGCAGCGGGGGCAGGTCGCGGTGCGCGGTCCAGCTCCGCCCGCCATCGTCGCTGTGCCGGCTGTAGCCGCCCCAGAAGATGTAGAGGTCGCCGGTCTTCTGCGGGTTGCCGGTCAGCCCGATCCCCAGCGCGCGCAGCGCGTCCCCCTGGGACGACGGCACCGGATACCAGCGGAATCCGGTCAGCAGGATGCGGCCGTCGCGAAGAATGAGCAGGCTGGCGTCCTGGTCGGCCGCCTGCGGATCGGCGGGCAGGGCCGTTTCCTCTCCCAGCGGCTCCGCATCGGGGCCGAGCCGCAGCAGGACGGTCTGGGAGCGGGAATCGAGATGGTCGACATGGTTGAACCCGGTCTCTCCCGCCCGGTATTCTGCCCCGCGCAGCCAGCGATGGTCGCGGGCCCGCCGGAAGGCCAGCAGCATCGTTCCCTCCTGTCCCGGCACGGTCGGGGCCAGCGACGGGAAGGACGCATAGAAACGCGGGTCGCGGTACAGCACGCGATGCTCGACACCGGTCATGGCCATCGGGTTTCCCTGCCTTCTTCAGTCCTCACAAGACCGCAAGGCTTATAACCCGTAACGCCGCGCCTCGGCAGCAGAGCGGCAAGGCGAAGGCCGACGGTTCCGGCCCGACGGCCCGCAGGGGCTGGAGGCGGCGGGAGTTTCGGCGGACGGGCTGGCCCCTTCGTGAACCGGCTCTCCGCGGCGGCCTGAAGCCCCATCCCGGTCCTTCCCCATGAGGGGGACTGGACGCCGGTGGGCGGGGGCTGATAGGCGATAGGGCCAACCGCACCCGACACAGAACAGCCCAGCCGATGCCCGGACACCGCCCCTACCGCCTGCACCGCCCCTGGACCGTGCTGGGCAGCCGCGAGCTGCTGGACGCCGATCCGTTCCTGAAGGTCCGGGTCGAGACGGTGGAGCTGCCGGACGGGCGGCGGATCGACGATTACTACCAGTTCGACCAGCCCTCCTTCGCCTGTATCTTCGCCGAGACGGCGGACGGGCGGATCGTCACCTACCGCCAGTACCGCCACGGCCCGCGCAAGGTCGGGCTGGTGTTTCCAGGCGGGCATCTGTCGCCCGGCGAGGATCCGCTGGCCGCCGCCAGGCGCGAACTGATGGAGGAGACGGGGATGGAAGCGGAGGCCTGGACCGACCTCGGCGCCTACATCGTCAACGCCAACCAGGGCGGGGCCTGGTCGCACATGTTCCATGCCACCGGCTGCCGCCGGGTCGCCGATCCGGTCTCCGACGATCTGGAGGACACCGAGATCCTGTTCCTGACGCGGACGGAGCTGCAGGAGGCCATCGGCCGCGGCGAGATGCATCTGCTGACCCAGATCGCCCTGGTCAGCATGGTCTGGCAGGCCGAGATCGCCCGGGCGGTCTCCCGTCCCCAGTCACCGGACACAACCAGCCAAGGATAAAGCCGGATGATCCGCTCTCCCCATATGCCCCTGATGGCCGCCCTGCTCCTGGCCGCCGCCCTCCCGACCGCCTCGCCCGCCGCCGCCGAGCCGATGAAGGGCCGCTACGAGCTGCGCTGCCAGGACCCGCAGACCCGGCAATGGACGGTCGCCGGCCAGGTCACCGACCCGGAGATCGCAGAACAGCCGGCAGCCGGCGGGAAAGCCGGCGGACGCGTGGTGCGCGGCACCGGGGCGGACGGCAAGCCGGTGGCGCTGCCGATGCCGTCGGACCGCACCTGCATGCTCAGCGCCCGCTGACCGTCAAACTGTAACATCCCCGCGGTAGCTTCCCGACGCTCGCCAAGAACAAGGCTGCGCCGAACGGGCTCCCATGGCCCGGCGGCGCGCCGCATGCCAGCCGCTTGCCCTGATGAGGGTTCGGGAGACATCCGCCATGACCGATCTGTCCGTCCATCTGCCTGAAACGTCGCGCCGTTCGGTGCTCCGCGCCCTCGCCGGGCTGCCGCTGCTGCCGGTCGCCGGCATCGGCGCCGGCGAGCTGCTGTTCGCCTCGGGCGCCGAGGCCGCCGCCGCCAAGGGTGCGCCGGTCGCCGTCGAGTTCGTCGGCATGGCCGCCCCCACCGCCGCCGCGGCGCAGGCGAAGACCACGGTCGAATCCAGCATGGTGGTGACCTGGGCCGACGGTTCCAAGCAGAGCTTCGCTCTCGGCTACCAGCCGCTGTTCATCACCGGCGATCACGTTCCGGACGGCAAGGGCGGCACCATCCTGGCCGGCGGCTACGTCGACATCGCCGGCAAGCCGATCCTGGACGCCTCGCTGGCGACCCCGTCGCAGTTCTTCTCCGACTGCCCGGACGGCTGCAACCTGCTGGCCCCGATCCCCGGCGCCAAGGTGGCCGGCGTCACCGGCAACACGCTGTTCGCCGTCGTCCAGTTCGAATACACCACCCGCGATTCCAAGGACGCCTCGATGTACGGCAAGCTGCCGTCGCCGATCGCCGTCCTGACGCTGGACCAGAACAAGGAGACCGGCGCGCTCAAGCTGGTGCAGTACCACAATGTCGACACCAGCGGCGTGCACGGCCTGTGGATCACCTGCGGCGCCAGCCTGTCGCCCTGGAACACCCACCTGTCGAGCGAGGAGTACGAGCCGGACGCGGC
The DNA here is from genome assembly GCF_058780625.1 of Azospirillum sp. UENF 111221. Lineage (NCBI taxonomy): Bacteria > Pseudomonadati > Pseudomonadota > Alphaproteobacteria > Rhodospirillales > Azospirillaceae > Azospirillum > Azospirillum sp. UENF 111221. The sequence continues at coordinate 740,460 of NZ_JBSNCH010000002.1, read as the reverse complement.
CGCGCTCGACGACCAGTTCCGCGCCTACAGCAAGAACCTGTTCGGCGACGAGACCAAGGCCAACCCGTACCATTACGGCCACCTGCCGGAAGTGACGGTGAACCTGGACGGCACCGGCAGCATCAAGAAGCACTATTGCCTCGGCCGCATCTCGCACGAGCTGGTGCAGGTGATGCCGGACGAACGCACCGTGCTGATGGGCGACGACGCCACCAACGGCGGCCTGTTCATGTTCATCGCCGACAAGGCCAAGGACCTCTCCGCCGGCACCCTCTATGCCGCGAAGATGGAGCAGGAGGCCGGCAAGGATCTCGACAAGGGCGGCGCCTTCGGCCTGAAGTGGGTCAAGCTGGGCCATGCCACCAGCGCCGAGATCGAAAAGCTGGCCGACAGCCTGAAGGCCGCCGACATCGTCGAGGTGAAGAAGGAGGATCCGAAGGACCCGTCCTTCACCCTCATCCCCTTCAGCGGCAAGACCCAGTGGGTCAAGTTCAAGCCGGGCATGGAGAAGGCCGCCGCCTTCCTGGAGACCCACCGCTACGCCCCGACCGTCGGCGCCACGCTGGCGCTCACCAAGCTGGAGGGCGTCACCGTCAACGCCAAGGACAAGACCGCCTACATGGCGGTGTCCTACATGTACAAGTCGATGAGCGACGGCAAGAGCGGCATCAAGGTCGACGCCATCAACGCCGGCGCCGTCTATCAGCTGCCGATGAAGGCCGGCCAGACCGACATGGCCGGTGCGGCCATCGACAGCGAGTGGGTGCCGGTGCATTTCAGCGCCGTCCCGGCCCTGGTCGGCCGTGACCTCGCCACCCCGGACGCCATCGGCAACACCGCCGACGCCGACCGCATCGCCAACCCCGACAACCTGAAATTCTCCGAGAAGCTGCGCACGCTGCTGATCGGCGAGGACAGCGGCGCCCACGTCAACAACTTCCTGTGGGCCTACAACGTCGACACCAAGCAACTGTCCCGCCTGCTGTCCTGCCCGGCGGGCGCGGAGTCGACCGGCCTGCAGGCGGTCGACGACGTCAACGGCTTCTCCTACATCATGAGCAACTTCCAGCACCCCGGCGACTGGGAGAAGGGCCTGCACGACAAGGTCAAGGACAGCGTCGCCGGCCTGATCGACGATGCCTACCGCAACCGCCGCAGCGGCGGCGTCGGCTACATCCACGGGCTGCCGCAGGCGGTCTGAGAAACACAGCCGGGCAGGGTCTCTGCGGGGGCTGGACGGGCAGGGAAGAACGCGGCCGGGCAACCGGCCGCGTTTTTTCATGCCTGCATCGTTCATGGCCGGATCGAAAGAAGTAACACTACCGCCAAATCGCGCAGCTGCGTTTTTCTTGGAAGAGGTAATCACCAATCGACCTAGGACCAATCGGTGATCTTAACACCTCGTTAACTGGCGGAATGGCTCAATAAGCTCATCAGAACGGGCAAGAGCCTCCACCTCGAATACAGGGATCGCCACCATGTCCAAGATCGAATGCGCCGCCAGCATCTTCGCTTCTGCTTCCCTGCACCTGGATGTGGTCGATGAGTTCATCGCGATCACCCAGTCGAAGCTGGACGGCAGCACCAGCGATTTCACCCGCGACAGCCTGGCCGACCTGCTCGCCGGCCTGACCGAGCAGCGCGAGACCTACCGCTCGGTTCTCGCCGCCGCCGAACCCGCCATCACCGCGCTCGCCGCCTGATCCGGCCGTTCCGGTCCGCTCCCGCCGCCACCCTCTCTTCCGCGAAAGACCGCCATCATGACCGCCCAGAACGCTGCTCCCACCGCCGCTCCCATCGCTCAGGACGTTCTCGCCTCCGCCACCCTGCACCTGGACGTGCTGGAGGAGTTCATCGCCGTCGTCCGCCGCCGGCTGGCCTCGACCACCGACATTTTCGCCCGCGACAGCCTGACCGACCTGCTGCTGAACCTGACCGAACAGCGCGACGGCTATCAGGCCTTCCTGCCGCTCGCCGCCGCCGAACCGGTGTGAAGGCTCAGAAAGCCTTCAGCTTCTTCCAGGCGAACACCACCATGCGGGCCAAGAGCCAGCCGTGGGTGAAACGGGAGATTCTGGGTTTCGCCATAGCTGCGGTCGGCGTAGCGCACCGGCACCTCGACGATCTTCAGGTTCTGCTTGGCAGCGCCGAAGATCAGGTCGAAGTCGCCGAACGGGTCGAAGTCGCCGAAGTAATGGCGGTTGGCGACGATGGTCTCGTAATCCTTGCGCCACAGCACCTTGGTGCCGCACAGCGTGTCGGTGAAGCGCTGGTTCAGCAGGAAGGAGAAGATGCGCGCGAAGGCCCGGTTGGCCAGGAAGTTCAGGAAGCGCATCGCCTCCGGCGCCATCGGGTAGACGAGCCGCGTGCCGTTCACGAATTCGCCGCGCCCCGACACCATCGCCTGGTAGAATTTCCCCATCGTCTCCGGCGGCACCGTCAGGTCGGCGTCGAGGATGATCAGGATGTCGCCGCGCGCCACATTGAAGCCGGCGCGCACCGCGTCGCCCTTGCCCTTGCCGGGCTGCTTCATGACCTTGATGTCCCAGTCGGGATAGGCGTCGCGGACGCGCAGGCATTCCTCGTAGGTGTTGTCCTGGCTGTTGCCCTCGACATAGATCACCTCGACGTCGGGAGCGAAGCGGGGCAGCCGGCGGATGGCGTTCTCGATGTTGCCGCGCTCGTTGCGGCAGGGGATCAGCACGGTGACCGAAGCCGGCTTGCCGTCGACCGTCACCGCCTCGACGGTGGGCTGCGGCCGGGCGACGACATAGTTGCGCACGCACAGCCGGCGGATGCCGGGCAGGGGGGCGATGTAGCGGTTGACCAGCGTGCCGAGCCCGAGCAGCCGCTTCGGGATCAGCTGGCGCCATTCGCGGCGCACCGGCTCCCAGCCGGCCAGATCCAGCAGGTTGACGATGTCGCTGGTCGACAGCCAGTTCTGCTTGCCCTGCGGCATGCGCATCCTGAGCTTCTCCGCCGCCCACAGAATCGGTTCCCAGACGCGCGAATGGTAGCTGACGATGATGCGGGTCTTCGGCGTCGCGACCCGGCGCAGCAGGCGCAGCGTCTCCTCGATGTCGTCCAGGAAGCCGATGGTGCCCGACAGCAGGATGTGGCTGAACGGCCCTCCAATGGCCGCTATGCTGTCGATGGTCGCCGGATCCTCGGCGTCGGCGGCGATCAACTCCAGCTGCGGATGGCGGGCCTTGGCCTCGGCGATGGTCGCCGGGCTGAGGTCGATGCCGACGCCGCGCGCCGGCTTCAGCGCCGCCAGCGTGTCGCCGACGCCGCAGCCGATCTCCAGCACCGTCGCCCCTTCCGGAATCAGGAAGCGCAGATAGGCGCGGTCGGCGTCATGGAAGGCGCGGTTGCGCTCGGCCCAGCGGTCGCGCAGGGGAGCCATGGCGTCGAACAGCGAACGGATGCGCTGCTGGCGCGGGGAGAGGCCGCGCGTCCCGGCAGCGGCGTGGGGCGTGGCATCCGGCATGGCAGCCGTCACGGTGACGGGCTGGGAAAGCGTCGAGGTCGGCTGGTCGGTCATCGCGAAAAATCCGTGGGAAAGGCCTCAGCCCCGCCGGGAGCGGTCTGAAGGGACGTTTGGTCGGCCGTTTGGGACGGTGTCTGGGCCGGTGTCCGGTGGTCTGGCTGGATGGCAGTCTCGTTGCGCAGCAGCAGCCAGAAGACGCCGCCGGGCAGCGACAGGATGGCAATCGACAGTCCGATCAGCAGCGAGACCAGAAGGGCCGCGTCGGCATTGAAGCCGAGCAGCGCGAAGCCGGCGACCATCGCGCCCTCGCGCACGCCCCAGCCGCCGAGCGAGACGGGCAATGCCGCGGCGACGATGGCGGCCGGCACGATGGCCAGCCCGTCGAGCCAGCCGACCGGCAGGCCGACGGAGCGGGCGAACAGGATGGTGGCGCCGATGGTGGCGAGGTGGACACCGATGCTGTGGCCCAGCGCCGCCCAGGCGGCCGGGTTGCCGCCCATGGCGCGCAGCTGCGCCACGGCGGTCCACACCGTCCGCCCCAGCGCCCCGTCGCGCAGCCGCTTCGGGATCGGCAGCCGGTCGCGCGGGATGCGCCCGGCCAGCAGCAGAAGCCCCATGGCCACCGCCAGCACCAGCGCCCCGGCCAGCACGGTGGCGGCGACGGCAGGCGGTGCCACCGCGGCCAGATGCGGCAGCCCGACCAGCCCGATCAGCACGACGCCCAGCAGGGCCATCAGCCGGTCGACCAGCAGGGCCAGCATCACCGGGCCTGCGGGATGGCCGAGCCGCCAGGTGAACCAGCCGCGCAGCAGGTCGGCCCCAACCGATCCCGGCAGGATCTGGCCGAGGAATCCGCTGGCCATCTGCAGGCGGAAGGCGGTCCAGCGGGTCAGCGAGAATCCGGCGGCGCGGCCGACCGACCGCCACCGCTGCGAGGCGAAGGGGAGGGTCAGCGCCTTCACGGCGAAACCGGCGGCGAACAGCAGGGGATCGGCGGCCGACAGGCGCGCGGCGATGCCGGACCAGTCGGCTCCGGCGGCGAGCGCGCCCAGCACCGCGACCGTCACCGCCAGCTTGACCAGCACCGGCCACCGCCGTCCGGCCGGCTTCTCCGGACCCGGTTGGCCCGAGCTGGGTTGCCCTGGGCTGGGTTGCCCTGGGCTGGGTTGCCCCGGACCGGGAGCCGGGCCGGAACCGGGCTTCGCCGATTGGGCGAAGGGGGTGTCGAGCAGAGCCTGGGCCATCATTCCCGCATGGAAATCCGGGTGCCGCGGGACAGCGGCGCCGAACGGGCCGTTGTAACGGCTCACGCCCGGCTTGTCACCCGGTCAGGCGGGAGAGGGGGCTGGCGGGAGAGGCGGGCAGGGGGGCTGGCGGAAGGGAAATCAGCCTGCCGTGCGCCCGGCCGCCCCTTCCTTGAGGATCGACATGACCGTATCGACCAGCTTGCCGGCATTCTCCTGGACATAGCCCGGTTCGCTTCTCGACTGGATCATCAGCCAGGGCTGGGCGCTCGTCCCCTGCTCGGGATCGAAGAAGCCGAGCCGAGCCTTGGACTTCTGGAATTCCGAATGGTGCTCGCTGTCAGCCCGCATCGCGGCACCGAACGCACCATTGTCCACCGCCGCCTGCGACGCCGCGGCATCGGGACCGTTCAGCATGTCGACCAGACCGGCCTTGACCTCGTCGGCCGACATCTTGCCCAGCTTGTCGAAGGCCCGGTTGTCCAGCCAGATCTCCACCTGCTTGTCGTCGGTTCCCTGGGATCCTGGCAGGAACAGCGTGATCAGGGAGGATTTGTCCCAGCCTTCCGGCGGTACCGACGCTCCCGATTGACGTTTGGCTTCCCAGTCCTTCACCTCCTGGGATTTTTCCGGCATGGCGATGCCCCTCGACACCGCCTGCCGCTCCACGACCTTGCCGATCTCGCCACTCAGCAAGACGTTGCCGGTGCTTTCGCCCTCCGCCTCGAAGCCGAACTGGCTGCGCAGCGACTGCATGCTTTGTCGGATGAAGTCTCCTCTCGCCAGGTGATAATCCATGACCTTCTCCATGCGCGCACTCATCGCCTTGAAATCCGCGAAACTGAGGTCGCCTTCGATCTTCAGCTGGACCGGCGGTGCGGACGGACCTCCCGGAGCGTCGGCTGCCCCGGTCATCTGCGAGATCGCCTGTGCCGACAGCGACACCGTATCGCCCGCAGTCTTGGTCTGGGGCGAGGCTGGCGACGCGGTCTTGAAGGATGCGGGAGAGGAGGATGGAGCAGGAGGAGGCGCAGAAGGCGGTGCCGACTTCAGCTTCGTCAGCAACGAGAGCGGCGACATGGCGCCTTCCTGTATAACCTTGGCAACCATGTTATCCCCCCACGAAAGGATGTATCCGTGGAAGGATAACGTCGTTACCGGCTAATAATTAATTAATTCCTGCAATCTGCGGTAAACGCCCCTCTCGGTCGAAGGGTGCCCCGGACCGATGATGCCGTGCATGCTCACCCCATTCCGGCGGCGGCCAGCATGGCGCTGTCCGGCAACAGGCCCGCCGCCGCCGCGCGCGCGGGAGCAGGGCTCAGCGCCCGGCCTTCCAACCGGCCGTTCAGGATGTAGTGCCGCATCGCCGCCGTCAGGTCGCCGCCGGTGGCCGCCGCCACGTCGGCGTTGGCCGCCAGATAGGCCGAGGCGTCGAAGCCGGTGCTCCGCCCCTCCGTCCGGCCGCTGCCCAGGTAATGCAGGTCGGCCCGGGTGGTGTCGGTGCCGAAGGCGGCGGCGAGGTCGGCATTGGCCGCCAGATAGGACAGCGGGTTGAAGCTGACCGTCCGCCCCTCCGCCCGGCCGCTGCCGATGTAATGCATCGCCGCCGCCGTCCGGTCGGTGCCGAGGGCGGCCGTCAGGTCGCCATAGGAGGCGATGTAGGCCAGCGGATCGAAACTCACGGCTCGCCCCTCCGCCCGGCCACTGCCGATGTAATGGGCGGCTCCGGCATCGCCGTTGGCACCGAAGATCGCCGACAGGTCGCCGTAGGAGGCGATGTAGGCGAGCGGGTCGAAACTCACGCTCCGGCCTTCCGCCCGTCCGCTGGCCGCGTAATGCGCCGCACCGGCGGCGGCGTTGGCGCCGAAGGCGGCCGACAGGTCGGCATAGGAGGCGATGTAGGCCAGCGGCGAGAAGGCCGGCCCGGCCGCGGCGGCGGGGGTGTTGCCCGTGCCGGTCGCCGGGGCGGTCCCGCTTCCCGATCCTCCACCGGCGCCGGGGCTGGGAATCCCCGGCACGGTCAGTGGAGCGAAGCCCATCCGGCCCCAATCCAGGTCATGGATGCCCAGCGCTGCCGCAGCACCGCTGCCCAGCCGGAAATCGCCGGCCGCCGGGTTGGCGAACAGGCCGGACGACAGGGTGTCGCCGCCGTTCAGCCCGCGGATGCCCTGCAGCAGGTTGCCGCTGACGGTGTAGGAGCCGGGGGTCCAGAACTCCCAGTAATCCGTCCCGGTGGAGGAGGAGATGACGTTGCCGGTCACCCGGTTGTTGCTGAGCAGCCCGATGGTGCCGGCGCTCGGCACCCATTCCAGCCGGATGAAGCGTTCGCGCGGGTTGGACAGGGTGGCGAAGTTGTTGGTGACGGTGTTGGAATCGCCGCCATGGATGAAGACGCTGGCCCAGCCGGTGTTCTGGATGAAATTGTCCTGGACGGTGACGCCGTTGGCCATGTCGTCCAGATAGATGCCGAAGCTCTTCTGGCGGTCGAGCCAGCCCGACCCGTCGGTCGCAAGCCCGCCGACGTTGCGGATGTCGTTGCCGCGGATGACCGTGCGGGTGTCGACGTTGGACCGGCCCAGCATCTCGATGGCGCCGCCGTCGGCGGTCTCGGTCATCGTGTTGTAGAGGCGGTTGTATTCCACCACCGTGTCGGTGTTGACGGTGGCGCCGTCCCAGTTCTTGATCGAGATGCCGTAGCGCGTGCTGTTGCGGATGTCGTTGCCGGAGATCAGCGTGCCGCTGGTGCCGTAGAGCTGGATGCCGGCGACGTCCTTCAGCACTTCGCCGATGCCGTCCATGCTGTTGGCGCTGATGCGGTTGCCGTTGCTGCCATAGGTGACCTTGATGCCGCTGGCTCCCAGATGCTCCATCCGGTTGGCTTCGATGGCGTTGGCCGACGATCCGGTCAGCGTCATCGCGGTGCCGACATTGACGAAGCGGTTGCCGGCGACGCTGTTGCCCGACGCGTTGGTCAGCGTCAGGGCCGAGCCGTCCCACGTCGTGTCGGCGAAGGTCAGCCCCTGGAGGGTGACGCCGCTCGCCCCGTTCAGCGAGATGAGCGTTCCCAGCCGCGCCACCACGGCACCCTGGCTCAGCAGGGCGCCGGGGTCCTGCGGCTTCACCACCAGCCGGCCGGTCTCGGCGCTCCAGGCGAATTCGCCGGCATCGCGGATGAAGGCGTCGTCGTTCAGCAGGCGGTAGGTGCCGCCGCTGCGCAGGGCGTATTTCGCCGCTTGCGTGAAATTGACGGTCCGGCTGCCGGCATCGATGGAGGCGACGCCGACGATGTTGTCGGACAGCCGCTCTGTGTCGAAGGTCTGGACCATCGTGCCGGGCTGCACACCGGCGGCCAGCACCGCCGCCATCGCCCCGTCGCCGGCGCCGATGCGCAGGCTGGTCCTGCTGGCGCCGCCGGCCGCCGCCTCCAGCACCGACCAGCCGGACTTGGCATCGCCGGCATTCCAGTCGCCGGTCTGCGCCACCTTCTGCCGCACCCCGCCGATGGAGAGGTCGAGGCCGGTCGCAGACGTTGCCGCGGCATAGAGCCCGCCGCCGATGGCGGTGAAGCCGCCGACCCGCTCGCCGCCGCTGAAGACCGGCGTCTCGCCCGGAAAGGCCATGATGCGCACGCCGTTGTCGGCCGCGGTCAGCGTCACCGTGCGGGCCATGGCATAGCTGCCGCCGCGCACATAGGTGTCGCGGATGCCGGTCGCCCGCATCGCGCTCTGCGCGCGTTCCAGCGTGGCGAAGGGACCGTCGGTGCCGTCGGCGTTGGGTGCCGCCAAACGCCCCGACCAGGAATCGTTGCCGTTGGTCGCGACGTAGAAAGCCTGCTGAGTGTCTGTCATTGCCGGATTGCCTTGCCGATACCGGGCAATCTCACGGCAGAAACACTTAATAAGGAGGTAGCCTCATCCTTTCGGAGATACTCTTTCGTACGAAAACGCGGTGTTCATTTCGTGACAAATGGCCGCGCCGCCGCAGTTGTCACTTGCCTTGTCTTTTTCGGTGTCTGCGCCGGACTTTACTCAACCCGGTCAGCGCAGCTCGACCCTCCGCTCCTCCCGCAGCACCGTTTCTTCGCCATGGCTCAGCGTCACCGTCACCCGGTAGGAGCCGGTCGCCCAGGGGGCAGGGGCGGGTTTCTTCACTTCGGTGCCGAAGAAGAGGACGGCCAGCGGACGCGGCACCGCGCCCTCTTTGCGGAACAGGCGGCGGCCGTCTGGGCCGGTCACCTCCAGCGTCACCCGGTCGCCCTGCCGCCCGCCCATCAGCTCCGTCCACACACCCAGCACGGGCGCGTCGACCGGCACAGGCTTGCCGCCATAACCGCCGTTCCGGGCCACCTCCGCCTTCGGCGCCTCGGGCGCCAGACCGGCGCCGAGCACGGCGCTCGGCCGGTAGGCGAGCGTCCGGCGCGCCTCGGCGCTCCACAGCGTGCCCGACGGCACCGGCGCGGCGCCCTGATCGGCGGTGCAGGCCGGCGCCTCCGCGGCCCCGACCTCCTTGCCGGTATAGGGGTCGAGGGTGCGGCCGTCATGGCGGATGCCGAAATCGACATGGGGGAATTCGGTGTTGCCGGACAGCCCGACCTGGGCCAGCGGCGTGCCGGCCTCCACCCGGTCGCCCGGCTTGACCGCGATGCTGCCGCGTTTCAGGTGGCTGTACTGGGTCTCCCAGCCATTGCCGTGGTCGACCACCACCGCATTGCCAGCCTCGCGCCCGGCCGGCGCGCCGCCGCTCTGGCGGATGCTGACGTCGTCCATCCCGTCGCGCACGCGCGCCACCGTTCCGGGAGCGGCAGCCACCACCGCCACCCCGCGCCGCATCGCCTCCAGATCGGGCAGCCGGAAATCGGTCCCCTTGTGCCCGTCATAGGTCAGCCGCCCGCAGGCGAAATCCCGCATCCCCGGCCCCGGATCGGCATCGACGTAATTCTGGACGAAGCAGTCCGTCCCGATCCGGCAGCGCACCGGAACCTCCAGCGCCGGTGCCCCGGCGGGAGCGGTGGGGGGAGACTCGGCGAAGGCCGCCGATGGCAGCAAGGCCAGGGCGGCAAGACCCCAGCGGTAATGGACCGGCACCCTCATCCATCCCCCTCGCACAATACGGCTCCCTCTTGCTTGATCGCATCCAACAGGTGGGATGGCTGAGGACATGGGCCAATCTCTGCCGGCTTGCCATTGCAATGTACATTACAAAAAGCAATAATTCTGCCATGCACACGATCAGATACACTGCCGCGGCCTTGAAGGCTTTGCGCCGGATACCGCGCAACGTCGCGGATCTGATCCGTCAAAAAGTGCAGGACGTGGCGGCGGACCCAGCGACAGCCCGAAACGTGAAGAAGCTCAAGGGCCGCGACGGCTACCGGCTGCGCGTCGGAGACTGGCGGGTCGTCTACGACATCGAGGATGGGGTTCTGGTGTTGATCGTGATCGATGTTGGACCGAGAGGAGGCATCTATGACTAGCCCGGCGCAGATCATCCGCGACGGCAACGGCAAAGCCGCCTTCGCCGTGCTGCCGATTGCCGAATATGAACGCCTGCTGGAGGCCGCCGACGAAGCCGCCGCGATCCAGGCTTACGATGCCTACCGGCATTCCTCACCGGAAACTTTTCCCGACGAGGTCGCGGAACGACTGCTCGAGGGAGAGCACCCTGTGAAAGTGTTCCGCGACCACCGCGGCCTGACGCAGACCCAACTCGCCGAAGCCGCCGGCCTCAAGCAGTCCTACGTCTCGCAGATCGAGGCCGGCACGCGGAAGGGCTCGGTAGACGCCTTGAAGCGCATCGCCGAAGCGCTACGCGTGGAGTTGGACGACCTGACCTGATCTCCATGCGCCCCCTATGCGCCGTCGCATAAGGGGCACCACGCCCGAAATCCGCCCCGTCCTTATCATCCGAAGGCCACATCGTCAGCCCGCATACTCCGCCCCGCATCTTCATCGACGACGGCAGCAGGACGGGACCGACAGCATGGCGAACAGCACCTATACCGGCCGGGGCGAGACGGTCGTCGTCATCGACAGCGGCTGGTCGCCGACCTGGGAATCCGCGTCGCGCATCGTCTATCAGCACGACTACGCCAACAACGACGCCGATGCGCGCAACCCCAACGCCGACACCCATGGCGCCCTGGTGACCTCCAGCATCCTGTCGCAGGCGCCGGACCTCAACATCGTCGCGCTGAAGGTGATCCCGGACGGCACCTCAACCGCGTCGGGGGCGGCGATCGAGCAGGCGCTGCAATGGGTCGTGGCCCATGCGTCGGACTACAACGTCGTCGGCGTCAACCTGTCCCTGGCCGGCGGCTCCGCCGCGTCGGAGATGACGACCCTGCTGTCGGACGAGTTGGCGAGCCTCGCCGCCAAGCGGGTGCTGGTGTCGGCCGCCGCCGGCAATGCCGGGCAGAACGGGACGGCGACCGACGTGTCCTATTTCGCCGCCGACCACAACACGATCTGCGTCAGCGCGTCGGGCGGCGACGGCACCATGCCGGGCTGGGCCCAGCGCAATCCGGGCATCACCGACCTCTGCGCCGACGGCACCGACATCCGGCTGACCGATCTGGCCGGGCGGACGGTGACGGCCAACGGCTCCTCCTTCTCGGCCCCTTCGGTGACCGCCGCGGTGGCGCTCGCCCAGCAGGAGGCCATCGCGCTGCGCGGCAGCGCCCTGACCCAGGACGAGTTCCTGTCGCTGGCGAAGCAGACCGGCACGCCGATCGCCGGCACCGGCTACACCGACCTCAACACCCAGGCGCTGCTGGCGAAGATCGGCCAGCTCTATGGCACGACGGCGACGCCGACGGTACCGGATCCCGGAACCGGCGCCCCCGCCACCACCACGGCCGCCATCCTGGTCAACGCCAAGGGCACCGCGGCGGCCGGCGTGAATGCCCATTTCACCCTGCTGGTCGACGGCCATGCGGTCGGCAGCGCCACGGTGGGTGCTGCGGCCAAGAACTACGCCTTCACCGCCACCGTGTCGGCCGACAGCGCCCACACGGTGCAGATCCAGTACGACAATGACGGCTTCTCCGGCGGCCAGGACCGCAACCTGTTCGTCAACAGCGTCAGCGTCAACGGCCACGGCTATGCCGCCACCGACGCCGCGGTGACCTACGACAAGGGCGCGCTCGACGGGCACGACGTGGTCAAGGGCCAGAGCGGGATGTGGTGGAACGGCACGCTGGTGGTCGCCGCCGACAAGAGCCTGTTCGGGGTGCAGGCCCCCGCGCAGGCGCAGGTGGCGGAGCTTCAGGCCGGCGACCTGCTGGGTCACGCCGTGTCGGCCGATGCGGCCACGCCGGTGGCAGCCGACGGCGCCGGCTGGACGCCGGAACTGCTCCCGGCCTTCGAGTATGCCGGCCACGGCCTGCACGCCTGGTACGACACGCACGACATGGCGGTGTAAGGAGCCGAGACCGGAGCGTATCCCCTCTCCCCGGGAGGGAGAGGGGGATCCCCGAGAAGGCACACATCTCACCGCTCGTGCATGGCCTCCTGGGCGCTGCGCGACAGGGGGGAGAGCAGATAGTCGGCGATGCGGCGGCGGCCGGTCTTGATCTCGGCACTGACCGTCATGCCCGGCTGCAACCGCGTCTGCTTGCCGTCCACCTCCAGCGTGTCGCGGTCCAGCGCGATGCGGGCGGCATAGACCGATCCCGCTTCCGGCGTCTTCGCCGTGCTCTTGTCCGTCCCCTTGTCGGCCTGCTGCTGCTGTTGCACGGCGTCGCTGGACAGCGAGGCGACGCGGCCGGGGATCAGCCCGTATTTGGTGAAGGAGAAGGCCTCCACCTTCACCTCGGCCACCTGTCCGGTCTGGACGAAGCCGATGTCCTTGTTGGGGATGAAGGCCTCGACCTCCAGCCGGCTGTCCTCCGGCACGATGACCATCACCGGCTGGGCGGTGGTCACGACACCGCCCACCGTGTGCACGGCCAGCTGCTGGACATAGCCGTCCACCGGTGCCGTCAGCCGCAGGAGGTCGACCTGCTGCTCGGCCTTGGCCAGCTCCTGCTCCAGCGAGGCGGCCTTGCGCTCGGCCTCGGCGAGGTTGGTGTAGAGCTGGCGGCGGAACTCGGCCTCGGTCTGGCGGCGCTGCTCGGCGGTGGCGGCGATGGAGGCGTCGGACTCCGTCAGCTTGATCTTCTGGACCAGAAGCTCCTGCTCCTGCCCGACCAGATCCTGCTGGAGCTGGAGATACTGGAAGCGGGACGAGGTGCCGCGCTTCGACAGGTCGTACAGCGCCTCCGCCCGCTCGCGGATCAGCGGCAGGGTGGCGTTCAGCTTGGCGATGGTCTGCACCACGGTGGCGCGGTCGGCCTCGCGCCGGGCCTGCTCGCGGTCGAGTGCGGCCAGCTTGGCGCGCTGCTCGGCGATCTGGCTGGCGAGGAGCTGGCCCTGCATCCGCGCCAGTTCAGGCGACAGGCCGGCCGGGGCGGCGAATTCGGCGTTTGGGTTGCCGTTCACCACCTCCAGCGCCGCCCGCAGCCGCGCCGCCTCAGCCCGCGCCGCCGACAGGTCGGAGCGGATGCGGCCCCGGTCGGCCACCGCCTCGGTCGGGTCGAGTTCGATCAGGGTCTGGCCGGCCTTGACCAGCTGGCCGTCCTCCACGGCGATGGCGCGGACGACGCCGGTCTGCATCGGCTGGATGGTCTTGGTCCGGCCGCTCGGCACCACCCGGCCCTGCGCCACCGCCACCACGTCGACATGGCCGAACCAGGCCCAGGCGCAGGCGGCGGTGAAGGCCAGCATGATCACCGCGGTGAAGGTGCGCGCGGTGGGGGAGGGCGGACGCTCCAGGATCTCCAGCGCGTCGGGCAGGAAATCCATCTCGTCGCGGCGGCGCTTCTGCAGCCGGCCCTGGGGTTTGGTCGGCGGACGCGGGCCGCCGGGCGTGCCCGGCGCGTTGGCGGGCGGCTTGATGCCGGGAGGGGTGGAAAGAGGGGCTGTTCCGGCAGGGGTGGTCTGCACCGCGGCGGTCGTCTTGCTCATGGCGTTCATTCCCCCGTTAGCCCGCGGCACGCTGTTCGATCAGCCCGTCGGCGGGCGGCGGGTTCGCACCCGGCAGCTGCCCCATCTGGCCCCGGAACAGCGTGGCGTAACGCCCGCCGCGGCGCAGAAGCTCGTCGGGCGCACCGTCCTCGACGATGCGGCCGCGCTCCACCGTGACGATGCGGTCGGCGATGGCGACGGTGGACAGGCGGTGGGCGATGATCAGCACGGTGCGGCCGGCGCAGATGCGGCGCATGTTGGCCTGGATGATCCGTTCCGATTCATGGTCGAGCGCCGAGGTCGCCTCGTCGAAGATCAGGATGCGCGGGTTGGTGACGAGCGCGCGGGCGATGGCGATGCGCTGCCGCTGCCCGCCGGACAGGCTGGCACCGCGCTCCCCCACCACCGTGTCGTAGCCGTCGGGCAGCTCGACGACGAAGTCGTGGGCGCCGGCCAGCTTGGCCGCGGCGACGACGCGGGCCATGTCCATGGTCGGATCGGTCAGCGCGATGTTCTCGCGGATGGTGCCCGAGAACAGGACATTGTCCTGGAGGACGACGCCGATCTGCCGGCGCAGCCACACCGCGTCGGCGGTGGAGAGGTCGGTGCCGTCGACCATCACCCGCCCGCGCTCCGGCACATGGAAGCGCTGGAGCAGCTTGGCCAGCGTGCTCTTGCCCGAGCCGGACGTGCCGACGATGCCGACCACCTGCCCCGCCGGGACATGCAGCGACACGTCGCTCAGCGTCTCCGGCCCGTCATGGCGGTAGCGGAAGGTGACGTGGTCGAAACTCAGGTCGCCCTTGATCGCCGGCATGGCGGCGCGGCCGGCGCTCTGCAGCGGTTCGGGTGCGGTGTTCAGGATGTCGCCGATGCGGTGCATCGACAGCCGCACCTGCTGGAAGTCCTGCCAGAGCTGGGCAATGCGCAGCACCGGTTGGACGACGCGGCCGGCGAACATGTTGAAGGCCACCAGCTCGCCCACCGTCAGGCTGCCCTCGATCACCAGCTTCGCCCCCAGCCACAGCACCAGCATGGTCGAGATCTTGGAGACGAACTGCACCGACTGGCTGGCGACGTTGTTCAGGTTGCCGGCGCGGAAACCGGCGCGGACATAGCCCGAGAGCTGGTCCTCCCAGCGGCGCTGCATGCGCGGCTCGACCGCCATGGCCTTGACCGTTTCGATGCTCGACACCGTCTCGACCAGGAAGCTGTGGTTCTCGGCGCCGCGGGCGAACTTCTCGTCCAGCCGGCGGCGCAGGATCGGCGTCGCCACCAGGCTGATGGCGACATAGACGGGGAAGGAGGCCGCGACGATCGCCGTCAGCATCGGGCTGTAGACCAGCATGACGCCCAGGAAGACCACGGTGAACAGCAGGTCCAGCACCAGCGTGATGGTGGAGCTGGTCATGAAGTTGCGGATCGTCTCCAGCTCGCGCACCCGGGCGACGCTGTCGCCGACCCGGCGCGAGGCGAAATAGCCCATGGGGAGCGACAGCAGCCGCTGGTACAGCTTGGCCCCCAGCTCCACGTCCAGCCGGTTGGCGGTGTGGGCGAAGGTGTAGGTGCGCAGGCCGCCCAGCACCGCCTCGAACAGGATGACGGCCAGCATGCCGGCCATCAGCACGTCGAGCGTGCCCAGGCTGCGGTGCACCACCACCTTGTCGACCACCACCTGGAAGAACAGCGGCGTCACCAGCGCGAACAGCTGGATGAAGAAGGAGGCGAGCAGAACCTCGCCCAGGATGCCGCGGTATTTCCAGGCGACCGCGCCGAACCAGCGGGCGTCGAAACGCGGCTGGCCCATGCCCATCGTGCCCTTGCGGCCCAGGCAGATCAGCCGGCCGGTCCACAGCGGCTCGAACCCCTCGCGGTCGAGGATGCGGGTCTGGTTGGTCGCCGCGTCATGCACCAGCACGCGGTCGCCGCCGGCCTTGGCCAGCACCAGGAAGCCGCCGTCCGGGCCGGGGACCAGCGCCGGCAGCGGCGTGCGCTCCAGCCGTTCCCATTTGGTCTTCACCACCCGGGCCTTGGCGCCCAGCCGGTGGGCCTGGCGGACCAGCCCGGTCAGGTCGGGGGATTCGCCGCCGCAGGCATGGCGCACGCCGTCGTAATCGGCCGGAATGCCCAGGATGCGCAGCGCCGACACCAGCCCGGCAATGCCGGGATCGAGACGGGGCCCAGGGTTGGAGCCGGGGTTGGGGCCGGTATTGAGACCGGGGCTTGGACCTGCCTGGGCTCCAGGGGGAGGAGGGGAGGAGGGGTCCCGCGCCGGATCGGCCGGCGACCCGTCTCGCATCTGTTCCATGAAGGCTTCCCGGTTCCGAAACTCTAAGGGGTGCCGCCGGACGGCTGCGGCCAACCGAAGGTGAGGATCGCGTCCCCGCGCGGCCACCCGAACGATGGGGTACCCCGCATCGTCGGTGTGCGAAGGGAGGGAGCCGAAGGGCGGCCAGGCGCTCTTCCGGGGTTTCCCCGATGGTCCGCCTCGACAGGCTGCTTTTTCTAGACCCGGTGCGGTGCTTGGGAGTAGGCATGCAGGACAGCCGGGCCAGCGGGACCGGCGCCGTTTTCCCTACACCGGACAAAAGCCGCCTTGTCGCCAATTCCCCAGCTCCTGCGCCTTCTGATCCTGCTGCTGACGCCCTTCTGGCTGTCGCTGGCGGTGGAGGGGCTGGGCCTGTACGGGTCGATGCCGTCGCTGCTGTCCAGCTGGCGCCGCCCCGCGGACGTGGACACCGCCACGGCGCAGCCGACCGGCTGGCGGGAACGCGCCTATCTGGCCGCCAATCCCGACGTCGCCGCCGCCGTCCGCAGCGGGCAGCTCTCCAGCGGCTACGCCCACTATGTCCAGCAGGGCCGCGCGGAAGGCCGCCGCGGCGGCTTCGTGGAGCAGGTCAGGAAGCCGGCGGAGGCGCAGCCCGCCGCAAGCCAGCCGGCAGAGGCGCCGCCGTCGGCGCAAACGGCTGCTCCCGTTCAGGTGGCTCCGGCCCCTGCCCCCGTTCCTGCCCCCTCTCCCGCCTCCGTCCCGGCTGCCCCGCTGCCGGCGGCGAAGCCCGAACCGCAGGACGCCGCCCCCGCTCCGCGGACGGAGCCGGCGGTGGAAATCCTGCGCCCCGGCGTCAAGCCGGTCCCCGACGCGCCGGCCCGGCCGGCCGGCATCCAGACCGTGGCAAGCACCGCGGCCCCCCGCACCGTGGAGCGCATCCGCACCGCCAACGGCGGCGACGGGCTGCGCGTCGTGATGGATTTCGACCAGGAACCGCGCTTCGAAACGCCGGTGCGCCGCCCCGACGGCCGGCTGGAGCTGACGCTTCCCGGCACCCAGTGGCAGGCCCCGGCGGCGGGCCGCCTGCCGGCGACGGCGCTGGGCTACCGGGCGGAGCGCACCGGCAGCGGCACCCGCCTGCTGTTCAGCGACGAGGATGGCGGAAGCGACGGCAGGGGAGATGGCAGGGGGGATGGCAAGGGCGAAGCGGTCCGGCTTCTCGCCGTCTCCACCCTGGCCCCCGACAAGGACCGAGGCCACCGTCTGGTGATCGATCTGATGCTACCCTCCACGGCGAAGGCCGACCGCAAGAGCCGCTGAAACACCCGCTGGGCGGGCTGTGCCGATGGCGCTTGGCCGCGGCCATACCCCCATTGCCTTCGGGGTTGTGCTGCTTGACCGGATCGGTTAGCTGTCTGTCAGTCGTCAGTCACACTGGCCGTAAGCGTTCAACGTCAACCAACGCACTCAACGATCCCCAGCGGTCGGAGTGCGTTCGCTTGTCCGGAACGCGCGTCGACCGCGGACCAGTGTGGAGCACACCATGCGTCCCCAGCCGACATACGATCCGGCACGCGGCCAGCCGCAAAATCCCTCGCACGACACATCGCCGGACCGGTCCCAGGCCCGCCTGTTCGTCCTGGCCGCCATCCTGTTCGTCTCCTATCTCTGCGTCGCCATTTCCCTTCCGGTGACGCCGCTGTTCGTGACCCAGACCCTGGGACTGGGCAATTTCTGGGCTGGGCTGGGCGTCGGCAGCGCCTTCCTCGCCACCATCCTCACCCGCAGCTTCGCCGGCAATTTCGTGGACGGCGGCGGCGCCAAGCCGGCGGTCGCCCGCGGACTGGCGCTCTACATCGCCGGCGGGCTGGTCTCGCTCGGCGCCGGCATGCTGCCGCACCTGCCTTGGGCCGGCCCCTGGACGGCGTTCGCCGTGCTGGTGGCCGGGCGCCTGCTGATCGGGCTGGGCGAGAGCCTCGTCGGCGTCGGCGTGATCGCCTGGGGGATCGGCATCGTCGGGCCACAGCGCTCGGGCAAGGTGCTGGCCCTGGTCGGGGCGGCGCTCTATGGCGCCTTCGCAGCGGGCGGGCCGCTGGGTCTCTTGCTGCTGGACGGCATCGGCTTCGCCGGCACCATGGCGATCGGCGCCCTGCTGCCGGCGCTGGGGCTGCTGGCGCTCCGCCCGATGACGGGGGTCGCGGCGCATCCCGGCGCGAAGCGCCCGCCCTTCCGCAGCGTGCTCGGCCGGATCTGGCTGCACGGCGCCGTCGTCAGCCTGCAAGGCATCGGCTTCGCCGCCATCGGCGCCTTCTTCTCGCTGCACTTCGTCCATGAATCCTGGCCGTTCGCCGGGCTCGGCCTGACCGCCTTCGGGGTCGGCTTCGTCCTTGTCCGCTTCGCCTTCGGCCATCTGCCGGACCGCATCGGCGGCCTGCCGGTGGCGATGGGATCGCTGGCGGTCGAGGCGGTCGGCCAGCTGCTGGTCTGGAGCGCCGGCGACCCCACGCTGGCCCTGGTCGGCGCCTTCCTGACCGGGCTCGGCTGCTCCCTGGTCTTTCCCGCCATGGGCCGGGAGGTGGTGCATCTGGTGCAGCCGCATCTGCGGGCGACGGCGCTCGGCGCCTTCGCCGCCTTCCAGGACGTGGCCTATGGCCTGACCGGCCCGGTGGCCGGGCTGCTCGCCGACCGGGCCGGCTACGGCAGCGTCTTCCTGCTGGGCGGGGCCGCGGCGGCGGTCGGCTTCCTGACCGCGCTCCATATGCGCCGGACCCTGGTCGCCGCCGGCCCCCCGCCGGCCTGAAAACGCCGGCTTGAAAAGGCCGTGTCTGGTCGCGCGAAACCGGATCCATCCAGAAGCGTGGGAGGCGGAATTTATCAGCACTTCACATCGAATGCGGGAAATTCCGGCGGGGACTTGCCGCTGCCCCGTGGCATGATCGCCCCCTTCGCAGCCTTTTCCGCCGGACCGTGACGCCCTCCATGAAGATCCTGTTCATCCATCCCAGCTTTCCCGGCCAATTCAAGGCTCTGGCCCCGAGCCTGGTGCGGCGCGGACACACGGTGCATGCCCTGAGCCGGACGATGGAGGTGCCGTCCGGCTGGGGCGGGATCACCGTGGCCGCTTACGCACCGTCACGGGCGCCGGCCTTTGGCGTCCATCCCTGGGCCACCGAATTCGAAATCAACACGATCCATGGCGAGGCCCTGTTCCAACGGGCGCTGACGATGAAGGCGGAGGGCTATGGTCCCGACGTGATCGTCGCCCATCCCGGCTGGGGCGACAGCCTGTTCGTGAAGGACGTCTGGCCGCAGGCCCGGCTCGGCATCTATTGCGAATTCTATTACCGAATGGAGGGCGCGGATGTCGGCTTCGATCCCGAATTCCCGTCGCAGGATGTCGGCGAGCCGTGCCGCCTGCGCCTGAGAAACGCCATAAACCTGCTCCAGTTCGAGACCGCCGACGCCGGCCTGTCTCCCACCCGCTGGCAGGCGGACAGCTTTCCCCGTATTTTCCGCGACCGCATCACCGTGGTGCATGACGGCATCGACACCGGGACGGTGACCCCGAACCCCGATGCCCAGGCCATCCTGAACGGCACCCTCACGCTGACGCGGGCGGACGAGGTGGTGACCTTCGTCAACCGGAGCCTGGAGCCCTATCGCGGCTATCACAGCTTCATGCGTGCCCTGCCGCGGCTGCTGGCCCAGCGCCCCCGGGCCCATGTGCTGATCGTCGGCGGGGCCGGCACCTCCTATGGGGTGCCGCCGCCGTCTGGAAGCTGGCGGGACATCTTCATCGAGGAGGTGCGCGGCTCCATTCCGGACGCCGACTGGGCACGGGTGTTCTTCCTGGGCAACCTCCCCTACGACCACTTCATTCCTCTGCTCCAGCTTTCCTCCGTCCACGTCTATCTCTCCTACCCCTTCGTGCTGAGCTGGAGCCTGATGGAGGCGATGAGCGCGGGCGCCGCCGTGGTCGCCGGCGATACCGCTCCGATCCGCGAGATCGTCGAGCATGACCGGACGGGGCGGCTGGTGGACTTCTTCGACCATCGCGGACTGGCCGACAGCGTGGCCGATCTGCTGGCGGACCGGGCGGCGCGCGACCGGCTGGGCGCCGAGGCCCGTGCCTTCATCCGCGCCAACCACGATCTGCACAGCGTCTGCCTGCCGCGCCA
Organism: Azospirillum sp. UENF 111221; assembly: GCF_058780625.1. NCBI lineage: Bacteria > Pseudomonadati > Pseudomonadota > Alphaproteobacteria > Rhodospirillales > Azospirillaceae > Azospirillum > Azospirillum sp. UENF 111221. Next base: position 720,274 of record NZ_JBSNCH010000002.1, on the reverse strand, counting down.
GTTCGCCTGGATCGATGAATTGGCGGACGGGCGGGGCTAAGGAGCTCCCCCATATATTCATGAAATCATTATATAGAATAATGAATGTAAAACTTGATCATGCCGGTTCTTTTCCGCCTGGACGGGAAGCGCTGAAGCATTCGCGCACCCGCATCGACTGAGACGGAAGGCTCACAAAAAAGAAGGGCGGCTTGCCGCCGCCCTCCATGGTTCCACCCCGATGGGTCCATCCCTTGTCCGCCGGCGACCATGGGCTGCCGGCGGACAGGCGGGAGGGAGGTTACGCGGGAAGCTCCGTCCGCTGCCGGGTGGACAACCCGCCGTCGCCCGCCGCCAGCAGGCCGGACGCCGTGCCCGACGAGGCATCGTGGAAGCCGCCGTCGATGCCCAGCGACTGCGACCCGGTCATCCCGGCCGCCAGCATGGTGACGGCGATGGGCGCCTCTGCGTTGGCCGCTGCCACGGCCTCCGCCGCGGTGGAGGTGCTGCGCTTGATGTAGGCCAGCTCGACCGCGGCGGCGCTGGTGCCGAACTCCGCGGCGATCTCCGGATTGCTCGCCAGATAGGCCGCCGGGTCGAAGGCGGTCAGCGACCGGTTCTCGGCATAGCCGCTCTGGACATAGTGGATCTCGGCCGCCTGGACGTCGGGACCGAAGGCCTGGATCAGGTCCGGGTTGCTGGCGATGTAGCGCAGCGCGTCGAAGCCCTGGGCCGGCCGGCCCTCGGCCTGGCCATGCTCGATGTAGTGGCGGGCGGCGGCATCCGCGTTGGTGCCGAAGGCGACCGCCAGGTCGCGGTTGGCCGCGAGGTAATTGTAGCCGTCGAAGGTCGTGCTCCGACCCTCGGCATAGCCGCTCTCGATGTAATGCCGGGTGCCGGCATCGGCGTTGGCGCCGAAGGCCGCCGACAGGTCCGGGTAGGAGGCGATGTAGGCGAGCCCGCTGAAGTTGGGGTGCCGGCCCTCGGCATAGCCGTGCTCGATGTAATGGCGGGCGGCGGCGTCCGTGTTGGTGCCGAAGGCCGAGATCAACTCGGGATAGGAGGCGGTGTAGGCCAGCGGGTTGAAGCTCACTGTCCGCCCCTCCGCCTGCCCGGCCTGGAGGTAATGCTGGGTCGCGGCGGCGGTGTTGGTGCCGAAGGCGGCGATCAGAATCCGGATAGGAGGCGATGTAGGCGAGGGCGTTGAAGCCGGCCGGCAGGCCGCCGGCGGCCGGCGGGGTGGTGGAGGCGGGATCGGCCGCCGGCACCACCTGCAGGGCGATGCTCTGCGCCGCGACACCGCCATGGCCGTCGGCGACGATGTAGGAGAAGGACCCGGCATCGCCGGCAGCACCGGCGGCGGCCAGGAAGGTCAGCCCCGGCAGGTCGGCCGCCGTCAGGGTCTGGTTCGCCGTCACGGTGCTGCCGTCGGCCATCCGCACGATGCCGCCACCGGGCAGGCCGGCCACCGTCACCGTCAGCGCGTCGCCGTCGATGTCGGCGGGGGCCGCGATGCCGAGCGACACCGCCGTCCGGTCCTGGGCACTCACCGTCTTGTCGGCCTGCACCGTCGGAGCATGGTTGACGGCCGGCTCCACAACGGGATCCACGACGGGATCCGGCGAGGAGGTGACGGGCGGCGGCGGGGGAGGAGGAGGCGGGGGCGGCGAGACGACCGGCGCGGCCTCCACCGTCAGGGCGACGCTCTGGGCCGCCGTGCCGCCATGGCCGTCGGCGACGCTGTAGGCGAAGGAGCCGGCGTCGCCGACCGTCCCGGCCGCCGCGGTGAAGGTCAGGGCCGCGAGCTGGGCGATGGTCAGGCTCTGGTTCGCCGTCACCGCCGTGCCGTCGGCCAGCCGGACGGTGCCGCCGGCCGGCAGGCCGGTCACCGTCACGGTCAGGGCGTCGTTGTTGGCGTCGGTCGGAGCGGCGATGCCAAGCCCGACCGTGCCGCCGGCCTGGGCCGTCATCGTCTTGTCGGCCTCCGCCACCGGGGCGGCGTTCACCGTCAGGGCGACGGTCTGGGCCGCCGTGCCGCCATGGCCATCGGCGACGCTGTAGGCGAAGGAGCCGGCGTCACCGACCGTGCCGGCCGCCGCGGTGAAGGTCAATCCTGCGAGCTGGGCTGCGGTCAGGCTCTGGTTCGCCGTCACCGCCGTGCCGTCGGCGAGCGCCAGCGTGCCGCCGGCCGGCAGGCCGGTCACCGTCACGGTCAGGGCGTCGTTGTTGGCGTCGGTCGGGGCGGCGATGCCGAGCCCGACCGGGGAGCCGGCCTGCGCCGTCACCGTCTTGTCGGCCTCCGCCACCGGAGCGGCGTTCACCGTCAACGCCACGGTCTGGGCCGCCGTGCCGCCATGGCCGTCGGCGACGCTGTAGGCGAAGGAGCCGGCGTCGCCGACCGTGCCGGCCGCCGCGGTGAAGGTCAATCCTGCGAGCTGGGCTGCGGTCAGGCTCTGGTTCGCCGTCACCGCCGTGCCGTCGGCGAGCGCCAGCGTGCCGCCGGCCGGCAGGCCGGTCACCGTCACGGTCAGGGCGTCGTTGTTGGCGTCGGTCGGGGCGGCGATGCCCAGAGCGACCGGGGAGCCGGCCTGCGCCGTCACCGTCTTGTCGGCCTCCGCCACCGGAGCGGCGTTCACCGTCAGCGCGACGGTTCTGGCCGGCGGTGCCGCCATGGCCGTCGGTGACGGTGTAGGCGAAGGAGCCGGCGTCGCCGGCCGTGCCGGCGGCGGCGGTGAAGGTCAGGGACGACAGCTGGGCGAGCGTCAGGCTCTGGTTGGCGGTGACGGCCGTGCCATCGGCCAGCTGGATGGCGCCGCCGGCCGGCAGGCCGGTGACCGTCACGGTCAGGGCGTCGCCGTCGGCGTCGGTCGGCGCGGCGATGCCGAGAGCGACCGGGGCGCCGGCCTGCGCCAACACCGTCTTGCCGGCCTCCGCCACCGGGGCGTTGTTGGCCTGGACGATGGTGACGCTGCCGCCAGTGCCGACCTGGAACTGGCTGGCGGCGAAGCTGCCGGTCAGCGTCACTGCCAGATCGGTGCCGACCCGCAGGGTGGTGGAGGTGGCGCCCGTCTCGACCTGCATGGCGGTCAGATCGGCGCCCGTCATCACCAGCCGGTCGCCGACGGCGGCATCGGCGATGGTGACGGAACCGGTGGTCCCGGCGGCGATGCGGATGACGTCGTTGCCGCCATTGCCGGTGACGGTCGCCCCGGCCCCGACGGTCAGGTCGTCGGCCCCGGCGGTACCGGTCAGGGCGACCCGGTCGAAGCCGGTGGCGCCGGACAGATCCACCGAGGCCCCGGTCCCGGACGCCGTCACGGCGAGCGCGTTGCCGGTGCCGGTGCCCGTGCTGGTCAGGGCCAGCCCGGCCAGCTGCGAAGCGGCGAGCGTCAGGGTGGCGTTGCTGCCGGTCACCTCGATGGCCTCGATGCCCGACATCGCCACCCCGGACAGGTCGGCGCTGCCGGCGATGCGCAGGGTGTCGGACGCGGCACTGCCGGCGATGACCTCGAAGCCGGCCGCCTGCGCGCCGGTCAGGGTGACGTCATGCGCCTTGCTGCCGGTCAGCTCCAGCCGCTCCACCCCGGTCAGCGTCATCCCCGTCAGGTCGATCGCGGGGGAGGCGACGGCGGTGTAATATTCCAGGTCGTAGCCGTTGTAGCTGCTCAGGTCGTCGGAGTGGATCTCCAGCGTGTCGGTGCCTTCGCCGCCGTCGAAGCTGACGGTGCCGGCATCGTACTGGCTGACCACGATGTAGCGGTCGTTGCCGGCCTCGCCGAAGATCTGATCGGCCTGGAGTTGGCCATAGCTGCCGGCGCTGACGATGCCGGCGAGGATGGTGTCGTCGCCGTCGCCGCCATGGATGGTGTCGCGTTCCCAGTCGCCCTTCAGCAGGTCGTTGCCGGCCCCGCCATAGATCAGGTCGGCACCGCCGCCGCCGGCCACCGTGTCGTCGCCGGCGTCGCCGTGCAGCTCGTCATTGTCGGCGCGGCCATAGATCAGGTCGTTGCCGCCGCCGCCGAACACGGTGTCGTTGCCGTCGCCGGCCTCCAGCGTGTCGTTGCCGGCCCCGCCATGCTCCAGGTCGTTGCCGCCATGGCCCCAGAACCACACGGCGGTGTCGCCGGCGGTCAGGCTGTCGTCATGCTCCGACCCGACCCAGCGCTGGATGTCGACGAAGGTGTCGCCGGCGGCCTCGCCGGTGTTGTTGGCACCGTTGGTCAGGTCCAGCGTGATGCCGGTGGTGGCGTTCTCGTAGGTGACGATGGTGAAGCCGTTGCCGCCGACATAATGGTCGGCGCCCAGCCCGCCGTTCAGCGTGTCGCCGGCCGACTGGCCGCTGTTGCCGCCGCCGACCAGCGTGTCGTCGCCCGCCCCGCCGATCAGGCTGTCGTTGCCGGTGCCGCCGACGATGCTGTCGTTGCCGGCCCCGCCATTGATGGTGTTGCCGGTGTCGTCGCCGATCAGCGTGTCGTCGCCGTCGCTCGGCGTGCCGGTGTAGGCCAGCCGCTGGACCCAGGCGCCGGTGTCGGAGACGGGCAGGGCCGCGGCGATGGGCCCGGTGGTCACGTCGAGGTCCCAGGAGGCGCCGAGCGACGGATGGCCGACCGGATGGCTGGCGGCGGCGACGCGGGCGCCGGTCGCCTGGGCGAGCGCCTGGGCGAACCGGCCGCCGTCGGCGCCGGTGTCGCAGGCATGGATCAGGATCTCGGTGTCCGGGGCCTGCGGCCAGGACCGTCCATCCGCCTCACGGCCGGACAGCGCCGCGATGTCGAGCCGGCCTGCACCCAGCCGGACCGCGCCCGGCTCGCCATGGGCCAGCAGATGGATGGCGGCGGGACGGTCGGCGAGTGCGGCGGCGAGAGCCGCCCCGCCATCCTCATCGGCCGCGACCCGGACGATCCGGACATCGGGCCGGCAACGGTCGAGCAGCAGATCGAGATCGTCGAGGCTGGCGTCCGCAATCAGTACGTCGCGCACGGATGATCCTCCTTGATGGCGGCAGGGCAGAGGAGCTGGGACAGGGCAGTCCATCGGCCGTCGGTCCACACCGCACTCCGGTGATGATTATTGAGGCCAATCGGCCGTATTCACCCAAATGTGAGGAGGAAGACGCCACTAACAACTCAATAAAGCGGAGTATCTCCGGCAAGAATGGGGGAGACTTGCAGTTAAATAAAAAGAAGGCAGCCTCATACGCAGTCGGGTATTTCGTCTTTTCTCCATACCACCCAGAGATATTCCAAAAAATCCGCCTTCTGATAGGGAACCTTTTTTCCCACACGAAAAAGTGGTAGGGCGGCTCCGGCCGAAGGCCTGGCCCGGAACCGCCGCAAGGCGGACCGCGACAAGAGGAACCGAAATAAAGAGGGGTCCGCGACAAGGCTCCAAGTTCAGCGGCGCAATGTTCAGCCTCAACCCCATCGGGGGTTGCGCAGGCGACTCTCCCCCACATCACATCGCCGGCCCTGGCCTCCGATCCGCAACCCGGATCGTTGGCTTCCGCCAGGATACCGGTATGGTGGGCGGCGAGGCGGGCAGGGGCAGGGCAGGCGATGCACAGCTGGTATTTCGTCGGTGACAGTCATGTTCAGGCCTTGGAAATTGCCGCCACGTTCGGGCTGTTCCGCCGGCCGTCCCGGTTCCTCATCGTCCCCGGCGCCACGGCCGTCGGCCTGCGCAATCCTGAAAGCCACACCCAGGCCATCACCCTTTTCCGGGAGGGGCTGCTGCCCGCCCTGCCGGACGTCGTGCCGGTCATCCAGCTCGGCGAGGTCGATTGCGGCTTCGTCATCTGGTGGCGGGCGCAAACGCTGGGCGAGTCGGTGGAAACACAATTGGCGGCGTCCATAGAGGCTTACGCCCGTTTCATCGACACGCTGATCGATGCCGGCTACAGCCGGGTCGTGGTGACCGGAGCCGTCCCTCCCACCATTCCCGACGGTCATCGCCAAGGTGCCGTGGCGCGCGCCCGCCACATGGTAACCGCAAGCCTGCGCGACCGCACCGAGCTGACGATGCGCTACAACCGGCTGCTTGCGGCGGAAGCGGCCCGGCGGCGGCTCCCCTATACCGACATTTCAGCGCATGTCCTCGATGCCGGAACCGGGCTGATCGCCGACGCCTACCGCAGCCCCAACCCACGCGACCACCATCTGCATCCGATCCAGGGCGCCTATGCCTGGGCCGAGGCGATCAACGGCCTGGAGGCCCGGTGAACGGACATGGCGGACGATTCTCAGACCGCGCCGCGCCGTGACGGCCGGCGGGTCTCCACCACCGCGAAGGCGATCAGCAACCGCCGCTCACAGGGAGCCGCAACCGGCTCCACCCCATGGAACGAGCGGTCGGACGGCGCATAGGCCAGCAGATGGTTGGGGCGGTAGGGAGCCTGGGCCACCAGCTCGAAATCCGCGCGCCGGTAGCGCTCCACCCCCCGTCCGCGGAAATCGGGATCGCGGGGCCGGTACAGCGCCGTGCCCAGGGACGATGCCTGCGGGTTGGACGGGCCGCCGTCCGCCGGCATGTAGAGCAGCATCGAGAACATCGTCGCCTCGATGTCCGTGTGCGGCAGCATGGCGTGGCCGGTATGGTCCTCGATGATGCGCATGTTCAACACCGGCGGCGCGTCGACCCAGCCCAGCTTGTCGCGGACCTGGGGAAAGCGCTCGGCCATCGCTGCGACGATGTCGGGATTGAACAGGCAGTCGCGCACGTCGCACCAGACCGCCGCCCGTTCCCCGTCGCACCGGGCCAGCCAGCTTTCGGTCAGCGGCACCTGATGGCGCGACGGCAGCTCATCGGGTTGAAGGATGCCGAAGGCAGCGGCATCCGGCCATTGGGCGCAGGCCCGGGCATAGAGGTCGGCGGGCAGGAAATCCGGCACGACCAGATGGGGGAAAGGATCGGTGCTGATCGCCGTATCGGACAAGCGGTTCAGAGCGTGCAATGCGGCGTCGGTCATTCATCCTCCGGATACTACCGGGGAAACAATAGCAACCCATGCTTGGGCGGGCAACGCAACCGCCCCGCCACGTCATGCACGCAGAAGGACGGAATTTCGGCCCCCTGCCTTCCAGGCAGGAGAAAACACATAAGAATGCTTATGGAAAAATATACGTCAGCCGCTCATTCCCCGCTGCGCTCGACCACCGCCTGCCCGCGGGAAATGTCGGTGACCAGCCGGACGAAGGCATCCGCCCGGTCCTGGGGAAGCGTGACCAGAAGCTGGACCCCGTCGGCGGTGAAGCCGGTGGTCTCCACCCGCGTGCCGGGGAAGCTGCCGAGGCTGGAGCGGATGCGCGCCTCCTCGGCGAATCCGCAGGCGACCGACAGGGTGGCATAGGCGACGATGGGCTCGCGCTCCGCCGCTTTCAGGCAGCTTGCCGCCGTGCCGCCATAGGCGCGCACCAGCCCGCCCGCCCCCAGCAGGATGCCGCCGAACCAGCGGCTGACCACCACCGCCACCCGGTCCATTCCCTGCCCTTCGATGGCCTGGAGGATCGGCCGCCCAGCGGTCCCGCCCGGTTCGCCGTCGTCGCTGAAGCGATAGACGTCGCCGACCCGCAAGGCCCAGCAATTATGGCCGGCATCCGGCAAGCTGCACGCGGCGATGAAGCGGCGCGCCTCCTCCTCGCTGCCGGCCGGGGCGGCCTGGGCCAGGAAGCGGCTTTTCTTGATCTCCTGCTCGAACCGTTCGGTCCTGACGAGGGTGAACATCATGAGGGTGACCGCCGGCCTACAGCACGAAGTCGAAGGCGGAGAAGCTGTAGTTGGCGATGTTGACCTGGATGCGGAAATCGGCCGTCCGGTCGCCGTTCACATCGCCCTCGATCAGCGTCACCGAACCGGAGGACTGGTAGCGCAGCTGGCCCGCCGCGCTGAAGGCGGCGGTGCCGATGAAGGTGAAGGCGTCGTTCGCGGTGGTGCCGGCGATGGCGTCGATCTCCGATAGGTCGATGCGGTCGCCCTCGGCGCCGGCGGTGGCATAGCTCGCCAGCCCCTTCAGCGCCGCCGCCGCCACGACGGCACCGTTGAAATTGACGATCACGTCGGGGGCGGCGAGGGTCGATTCGTTCAGGTTGCGGATGGAGAAGACATCCGCCCCGGCACCGCCGTCCAGCAGGTCGGCGGCGTAGCCGCCGATCAGCGTGTCGTTGCCGTTGCCGCCCAGCAGCACGTCCTCATAGCCGGTGACGGTGTCGTTGGGGTTGACCGAGATCTCGTGGCTGCGGTCGGAATAGACGTCGCCGAACAGCACGTCGTCGCCGCTGCCGCCGCGCAGCACGTCGCTGCCCAGCCCGCCATAGAGCGTGTCGTTGCCGGCGCCGCCGTCCAGCCAGTCATTGCCGGCCCCGGCGTCGAGCCAGTCGTTGCCGTCCTCGCCCAGCAGGGTGTCGTTGCCGACGACGTCGATCACGTCGCCGCGCATCAGGTCGTCCCCCGCACCGCCGAACATCAGGTCGTTGCCGGCCCCGCCCTCCAGCTGGTCGGCGCCGTCGCCCCCCAGCAGGACGTCGTTGCCGGCATTGCCGAACAGCGTGTCGTTGCCGGCCAGTCCGGCGATGGTGTCGTTCCCGGCGCCGCCGCCGATGGCGTCGTTCTGGAGGCCGCCCACCAGATAGTCGTTGCCGGTGGTGGCCGCGGCCGAGACGGTCAGACCGCTCAGCGAGGGCTGGGAGAAACCGACCAGCGACCCCAGCGGATAGACCCCGTCGGTGGCCTGCAACAGCTCGATGCCGGTCAGCGTGTCGGTGCCGTCGGGACCGCTGATCTGCAGGGTGCCGCTGCCGTCGAAGGACAGGCTGTAGGAGGCGAGCGCCCCGGTCAGCACGAAGCTGTCGATCCCGGCAAGCCCATCCACCGCATCGCTGATCGGGTTGCCCAGCGCGTCATAGGCGGCGCTGCCGCTCAGCGTGTCGTTGCCGGTCGTGCCGGTCACCACCACCGGCGCCGCTTGCGGCAGCAGCAGGTCCGCCGCCCAGGCGGGAGCGGCCTGCGCCATGGCCAGCCCTTCGGCGGCAGCCGTCACCGACCGGCCGGGCGCCGCCCGCAGCGGCCGGCCCTCCCTGCGGCCGAAGGAGAGGTAATGGAGCTTGGCCGCGGTGGCGTCGCCGCCGGTGGCCGCCGCCACGTCGGTGTTGGCCGCCAGATAGGCGGCGGCATCGAAGGTGACGCCACGCCCCTCGCTCCGGCCGAAGCGGGCGTAATGGACCACCGCCGCCGCCGGATCGATGCCGACAGCGGTCAGCACGTCCGGGTTGGAGGCGAGATAGCCCAGCGCGTCGAAGCCGGCGGTCCGCCCTTCGCGGGCGCCATAGGCCAGATAATGCCGGATGGCGGCCCCGGCATCGAGACCGACCGCCGCCAGCACGTCCGGATTGGCCGCCAGATAGCCCAGCGCGTCGAAGCCGCTCAGGCTGCGCCCCTCGTTCCGGCCGTTCCAGGCGTAATGGGCAGCCGCGGCGATCGCGTTGTCGCCGAAGGCGGCGGCAAGGTCGCGATTGGCCGCCAGATAGCTGCGCGCATCGAAGGCGAAGGCCGCCGGAGCGGCGGTGCGTCCGTCGACGGTCAGCAGCTCGACATCGGTCAGGGTATCCGTGGCGAGGCTCGACACCACGGCATAGCGCCGGCTGTCCAGCGCCACCACCACCGGCGTCTCCGCGCGGTAGCTGCCGCCCTGGGCGGCATAGCGGCGCGGGTCGGCGGTGTAGATGGCGCGGTCGGTGCCGGCACCGCCATCGAAGCTGCGCCCGCCGGGAATCCCCAGATAGACGCTGTCGTTGCCGTCCGCCCCGACGAAGCCGTCGATCTGCTGGAAGATGCGGGCGCCTAGCCGGTCGAGCGTCCCGCCGGTCAGGGCGACATCCAGCCCGTCGATGCGGTAGCGCAAGAGCCCAGCCGCATCGCGGTCGGTCAGGCCGGTGAAACGGACGGATGCCGCCGCCCCGCTGCCGGCGGCGGCATAGTCGAGCGTGGCGGCATGCGCCCGGCCGGCGACCGTGCGGGTGACGGCCAAGCTGCCGGCGCCAGCGGCGATGGAGGAGGCATCCGGCACGGTGGTGAAGGCATCGGCGACGAAACCGTTCGCCAGCCGGGCCTCATCCAGATCGAGGGCGAAGCCCTGCCCCGCCACCAGCCGTGCCATGCACGCTCCCCCAAACCCCTACCGCAGGACGGCACCGGCCGCCGGGTCAGGGCCGATCAGGCAACGTCAACCGGATGACTGAGATCAGATGACCTCTGATCAGATGACCTGGAGATAGGCCGGGTCGAGCGCGCCGTGGCGGAACGGGATCCAGTCCTTGTGGTCGGCGCGGTACTGCAGGCCGTAGGGGTTCTTGAAGAAGATCTTCTGCAGCGGCTGGCCGCCCTCGGCGCGGGTGCGCTCCAGGTCGATCAGCGCCGACGAGGCGAACACCTTTTCCCACAGCTCGGTGTTGTCCACCTCGCGGCCGGCGTTCTTCACGTAATCGCGCGCGGTGTCGCTGAGCTGCCAAGCCTCTTCGACCATCGCGTAATAGTCCACAGTACCCTCGGCCATGGCCTTCGAACTCCAACCAGCGTTGCACAGAGTTTCCGCTCACATAGCGCATTTTCGGCGGCAAAGGAACCACCTGCGCGCCGCAGCGGCCGGGCATGGCCCCCCCCGTCCGGATAGACGGCCATGCCCCGACCGGGATGTTACGGGCGGTCCGCCGCCGCTCCGTCGATGGCCTGCCCGTTCATGCGGGGGGCCGGCAGCGCGGCGGGCAGCGGGACCGCCCGGTTCTTGCGCAGCGGTGCCGCCAGCTTCTCCCAGGACCGGGTGCGCAGCAGCCGGCCGGCGACCCCCAGCCCGACCGCCAGCAGGCCGGCCAGGCTGATCGCCGCTCCCACCGGCCCGCCGACCAGGAGGCCGGCCAGCCCGGCGACCCCGGCCAGCAGGGCGCGCAGGCCGATGGTCAGCGCCACCGTGCCCGTCCCCGGCGCCACGCGCGGCAGCAGCACCAGCAGCAGCCCGCAATCGACCGCCGTGCGCAGGCTCCAGGCCGCGGCGGCGCCGACCGCGCCATAGCGCTCGGCCAGCAGCCACAGCACGCCGAGATAGACCGGCAGCTCGGCAAGCTGCAGGCGCGCCGTCACGTCGACGCGGCCGACGCTCTGGATCAGCGTGTTGGGCACATAGGCGGTGGCGTTGAAGAAGACGCCCAGCATCAGGATCGACAGCACCGAGGCGCTGTTGGCGGCGAAGGCCGGCCCCAGCCACAGCTCCAGCGCCGTCTCGCCGCCGACGATGGTGGCGGCCTGCATCGCCAGGAACACCGCGAGCGTCAGGTGGCCGCCGGCGTCCAGGATGCGGCCCAGCGCCGGCGGATCGCGCCGGAACAGGCTGGAGGCCAGCGGGAACAGCGCCAGCGACAGGGCGCCGGGGATCACCATCAGCCGCGACAGCAGCTCGAACGGGGTGGTGTAGAAGGCGACCATCGCCGCCGGCACCAGGCTGAGCAGGATGAAGCGGTCGGCATAGAGCATCGCCGGGCCGACCAGATTGTTCAGCATCATCCAGGCGCTCATGGTGAACAGCCCGCGCAAGGACGGGCGGCCCCAGCGGCCGGGGCGCAGCAGATCCGGCACTTGGCCCACCGCCAGCACGCCATAGCCGACCAGCCCGATGAAGCGCCCGACCGCGATGGCGGCGATCACCGGCACCAGGCTCTGGCTGAAGGGCAGCACGAAGAGCGGGCTCAGATAGTTCAGCACCCCCACCGTCATCCGCACCAGGCTGATCGGGCGGAAGCGCTGGTGCGCCTCCAGCACGCCGCGCAGGCCGGCGGAGACCAGGGCGATGGGCACGATGGCCGCCGCCACCAGCAGGCTGAACCGGATCTCGTCCGGCGAGGTGCCGGTCTCCAGCTGGAAACGGTCGGCCAGCAGCCCGGCGCCCAGCGCGACCACCCCGCCGGTCAGGAGGCCGATGGCCCCCATCAGGGCGATGGCCGGCCCGGCGATCCCTGCCGTGTTCGCAGAGCCCTCCCCCTGCCCGTCCCCCTGCCCACCGGCATGGCCGATCCGGTCGGCGACGACCTGCACCAGCGACCGTCCCAGCCCGAGGTCCAGCACGCCCAGATAGCCGAGCAGCGCCCAGATCAGGGTCAGCGCGCCGAAGCGCTCCATCCCGACGGCGGAGATGAGCCACGGAATCGACAGCAGGGCCGCCGCCATGGGCAGCCCCTCGCCGAGCAGATTCCAGAGCGTGTTGCGAAGCAAATTCGGAGGTCCGTACGCGAAACACTGTGAAACGGCATTCGGGACGACCCGACCTCGGCCATCCGGCTCTCCAGCCGTTCGACCTAGGTCTATGCCCTCCTGACGACGCCATTGTTATCGGTCCATCCCGTCCAAAACGCTAACGGAATCGCTTGGGCGAAATGGTCATGACTCTGAACGGCCACCTGAACGGCCGCACGCGTTCCGGGCTGGGCACCCGTCAGGACAGGACCCGCTCCAGCGCCGCGGCGACCCGGTCGACGTCGCCGTCGGCCATGGCCGGGAACAGCGGCAGCGACAGCGTCTGGGCGTAATGGCTCATGGCGCCGGGCAGGGCGAGGTCGCCGTAGCGGCGGCGCCAGTAGGGTTGGCGATGGACCGGGATATAGTGCACCTGGGTGCCGACGCCCAGGGCGCGCAAGGCCGCCATCACGGCCGAACGGGTCCGCCCGGCCGCTGCGAAATGGATGCGCGCGGCGCACAGGTGCCAGGCCGGCCGGCACCAGGGCACCAGGGCCGGCGGCCGCACCAGCGGGGCCAGCGGCCCCAGCCGTTCGGCATAGAGCGCCATCAGCCGAGCCCGCCGCTCGACGAAGCGGTCGAGCCGGCCGAGCTGGCTCAGCACCAATGCCGCGTGGATGTCGGACAGGCGGTGGTTGAAGCCCGGCTCCGCCATCTCATAGTACCAGGGGTTGGCGTTCCCCTCCGCGTCCAGGGCGGCGCCGGGATCGGCGAAGCCCTCCCCCGGCCCGGGCTCGCGCATCATGCCGTGGTTGCACAGGCGCCGTACCCGCGCCATCAGCGCCGGGTCGTTGCCGGTGACCGCGCCGCCCTCCCCGGCCGCGATGGTCTTGACCGGATGGAAGGAGAAGACGGTCAGCGATCCCGCCTCGACCTGCGGCCACCCGGCGCCCACCGGCCTCTCGGCTCCCTCCGACAGATCGCCCCCTGATGAATAGGCCGTGCCGATGGCGTGGCAGGCATCCTCGACCAGCGCCAGCCCCTCCGCCTGCGCGAGCGCCGCCAGCCCATCCATCGGCGCGGTCTGTCCGGCATAATGGACGGGGGCAAGCGCACGGACGCGCCAGCCGGCGTTGCGGGCGCGGGCGATGGCGGCCTCGGCCTCGGCGACGCCCATCAGGCCGCTGTCGGGATCGACGTCGGCGAAGGCGACCTCGGCCCCGGCATGGCGGGCGGCCGACGCCGTGGCGAGGAAGGTGTTGGACGGCACAACCACCGCGTCGCCCGGCCCGATGCCCAGCGCCGCATAGGCCAGCCGCAGCGCCGCGGTGCCGTTGGCGCAGGCCACGGCGTCTGCCGCCCCAACCCTCGCGGCGAGCGCCCGCTCGAACCCGGCGACCGCCGGCCCCTGGGTCAGCCAGTCGCCGCGCAGCACCGCCGTCACGGCGGCGACGTCCTCCTCCTCCACCGACTGGCGGCCATAGGGGAGGAACGGCAGATCCGCCATCAGGGCGCTTCCGCCAGCAGGTCGCGCAGCCGCTCGCCATCGAGCCAGTCGTCGTTGCCGTCGCTGGCATAGCGGAAGCCGTCGGCCACCGGGCGGGCATTCAGCCGCTCGTACGGCGCATGCTGCCAGAAGGTGAAGGCCGGCTCGATGACATAGCGGTCGGCCAGCTCGTAGGTTCTGGCGGGAATCGTCCTCGGTGATCATCACCTCGTGCAGCTTCTCGCCCGGCCGGATGCCGACGATCTTCTGCGGCAGGTCCGGCGCCATGGCGCGGGCGAGGTCGGCGATGCGCAGGCTGGGGATCTTCGGCACGAAGATCTCGCCGCCCTGCATCATGGCGAAGCAGGACAGCACGAAGTCGACGCCGTGCTGCAACGTGATCCAGAAGCGGGTCATCCGCTCGTCGGTGACCGGCAGATGGTCGGCGCCCTCGGCGATCATCTTGCGGAACAGCGGCACGACGCTGCCGCGCGACCCCACCACATTGCCGTAGCGCACCACCGCGAAGCGGGTGTCGAGCGCGCCCGACAGGTTGTTGGCAGCGATGAAGATCTTGTCCGACGCCAGCTTGCTGGCGCCATAGAGGTTGATCGGGTTGGCCGCCTTGTCGGTCGACAGCGCGACAACGCGCCGCACCCCCATCGACAGCGCCGCCCGCACCACGTTCTCCGCCCCGTAGACGTTGGTGTGGATGCATTCCATCGGGTTGTATTCGGCGGCCGGCACATGCTTCAGCGCCGCGGCATGGACGCAGAAATCGACGCCGCGCATCGCCAGCTCCAGCCGCTCGCGGTCGCGCACGTCGCCGATGAAATAGCGCAGCGTCGGCGCCCACTCCGCCGGCATGCGCTGCTGCATCTCGTACTGCTTGAACTCGTCGCGGGAGAAGATGATGACCCGGCGCGGCCGGGCGTGGCGCATCACCGTCTCGACGAAGCGGCGCCCGAAGGAGCCGGTTCCCCCCGTCACCAGCACCGACCGGCCGTCCAGCATGCGCAAGCCCGCCTCGAGCCCGGTGCCCGGCATGTCGGCCCCATCCGCAGGGATCCCCGGCTTCGTCGCGCCCGCCTTGCTGGAATGTATCGTCACCGCCGGTTCCGTCCTTTAAAGCCGCATCGCCCGAAGCCGCCGCACCCGGTGCCCACCGGCCCGATCCGGAGCGGGTGCTGCGTCGGGATCGAAATGAACCCCGACCGTAACCGGTGCTTTCTGATGATCGGGTTAATTCAGGATGTCCCCCGGCGCAAGGTCTGTTGGGACGCGGATCAGGCCGGCGGCATCCGTCCCGCCTGCAAATCCTCCAGCAGGCGGATCTGCGCCGGCAGGCAGACGGTGGCGAGGTCGAACCGCTCCACCGCCGTCCTCCTTGCCGCGGCCGACAGGGCGGCACGCAGTTCCGGATCGTCCAGCGCCGTCTCCACCCGGTCGGCGAGCGCCATGGGATCGTGGAAGCCGGTCAGCAGCCCGTTCACCCCGTCCTCGATCACCTCGGCGACCGGCGGCGTATCGGACCCGACGATGACGGCGCCGCAGGACATCGCCTCCAGCATCGACCATGACAGGACGAAGGGGAAGGTCAGGTAGATGTGGGCGCGCGAGATGCGCAGCACCGACAGGTAGCTGTCATAGGGCAGCTTGCCCAGCACATGCAGCCGCGACGATTCCGGCCTGGGAGTGCCGGAGGCGTCCAGCATCGTCTCCCGCCACATCGTCTCGCGCCAAGTGCCGCCGCCTTCCGGCGCCGCGCCATAGCTGACCTCGTCGCCGCCCACCATCAGGATGTGCAGCTTCGGCCGGCGCCGCAGCAGCTCCGCCGCCGCCCGCATGAAGGTGGGAAAGCCGCGGTAGGGTTCCAGGTTGCGGGCGACATAGGTCACCACCTCGTCCCCGCGCGACAGGGTGCGGCCGTCGGGCAGGGTGACGGTGGCGGCCGGATCCGGCCGGCAGACCGCGGTGTCGACCCCGTCATGAATCACCGAAATGCGTGGGCGGAAGGGCTCGGGATGCTGCTGGCGCTGCCACAGGGTCGGGCTGACGCCCCAGTCCATCGCGTCCAGCCCGGTCAGCAGCGAGGCGTTCTTGGTGCGGATGCGGCAGCGCGTCTCCAGCGTCACCGGCTTTTCCGGGTCGAAGCCGACATCCGACCCGTCGGCCCGGTAGAAGAACTCGCAATAGAGCAGCAGCCGGGCGTCCGGGAACAGGTCCTTCAGGAACAGGGCCTCGCCCCAGCCGGGATGGGCGCAGATCACGTCGGGGGTGAAGCCCTCCTTCTGCAGGGCAAGCCCGGCGCGCACGGCGCCCTGCCCATGCAGGACCTGCCCCTCGAACATGCGGATATAGGGGTGGGTGTTTTCCCCCGCCTCGCGCGTCGGCCGGTAGAGCGCCATCTGCACGCCGCCCGGCAACTCGCGCCGGACCTTGCCGATGAAGGCGACCTGGTGGGCCGGATCCGCCGCGAAATGGCGGACGAGATGCTTGTACTGGCCGGGGGTGTTCTGGTGGACGAACAGGATCCGCATGGAAAGACAATGCCCGGAAAACGGAGGAACGGGGCGACAGCCTGCAACCATCCGTCGCCGCTGTCGATGGCTAAGACCATCCGCTTAGTCAGGGCGCTTCGCCTTCTTAACGGCTGCGGACCAGCAGGGCCTCATAGCGCCGGACGGTCTCCCGCATCTCCTCCAGCAGCAGGCGCTGCTCTTCGGCCGCCGCCCGTGCCCGCTCCGCCTCGGTCCGCGCCTGCTCGGCATAGAGACGGGCCTCCTCCTGGAGGCGCCGCGCCCTCTCCTCGGCCTGGCGCGCCTCTTCCGCCTCACACCTCGCCTGCTCTCCCGAGCGCCGCCTCTCCTCGTCCTCGATCCGCCAGTCCTCGGCTTCCTGCCGTTGCGCTTCGCCGGTGATCCGCCCTTCCTCGACCATCAGACGGGCGCCCTCGGCCTCCATGTGGTGGTCGAACGCCGCACTGCGCTCCTCTTCGGCCTTCTCGCGCCTCAGCTCGGCGGCACAGCGGGCCTCCTCGCCCCTGTTGCGGCGCGTTTCGCTGCGCCGCCGCCAGTCTTCGGCATCGGTCCGCCGGCCCTCGGCTTGCTCCAGGGGTGACTGGCCTGGGGGGACTGGTCCGGGGGGAGGTGTATTCGGGGCATGCTGCTTACCCTCCATCAGGCGATGGGACGCCGTCAGCGCCCTTTCGGTCAGGCGCAGGCGTTCGAGGCTCTGGTCCAGCAGGTACCGCCTTCGTTTCAACGACTGACGGAGGACCGCCTGCAGGGCCTTGAGGCGTTCGAGGGTTTCCATTCCACCGTCAACAGGCGAACCCGGCAACCCGCTCAAGGGCATAGACACAGGCCGTGAAATGGCCGGAGAGGGACCGTCCGGAGCAGGGTCCGCCGGAAGGACCCGTTTCCCCCTTGCCGCCTTGCGCCTATAAGGTCCTCTTGTCCGCCGGCGCTGCCCGGCCCATCGCGCGACGGAGCGCCGACGCCCCTTGCCCTCTTCCCGACCCTCGTCCTCCCTGCCCTCCTCGCCCTGGCGTTTCCTGTGGATGTTCGTGCGCGACGGTTTCCTCGGCCGCGCCATCCTGCTGAACCTCGCCGCCGCCGGCGGGATCGGGCTGATGGGGATGGAGCCGGTGGCGATGCGCGGCCTGGTCGATGCGCTCACAGGGATTCTCAGGGGCGGGGATCTCGGGGAGCCAGCCCTCCGGCTCCCCCGCCTGGACGGCGGAGGTGATGCGCTGGTTCCTGCTGCTGGGCGGGCTGTGGATCGCGTCGGCCCTGTTCAACCGCCTGCGCGAACTGGTCGACCTGCACACCTCGCCGGCCTTGCGCCATGCCATCCAGCTCCGGCTGTTCGATCACCTGATCGACCATTCGCCGCGCTACTTCCAGGACAATTTCGCCGGCAACCTGGGACAGAAGGTCAAGCAGGCCGGGCAGAGCGCCATCCAGATCCTGGAGATCCTGACCAACGACATCATCCGCATCGTCGTCATCCTGGCCATCGGCCTGACGCTGCTGGCCTCGGCCCAGACCCTGTTCGCCGGGCTGCTGGTCGGCTGGACCGTGGCGCATCTGGGCCTGTCGGCCCTGCTGGCCCGGCGATGCCTGCGGCTGTCGCACGCCTTCTCCGAGGAGGTGTCGTCGACCACCGGCCGCATGGTCGACATCATCGCCAATGCCGAGCTGGTGCGCGCCTTCGCCCGCCGCCGCCAGGAGCTGTCCGGCCTGTCCGACGCGCTGACCGGCGAGATCGACCGGTCGAAGGAGCTGCGCTGGTTCCTGACCAAGATGTGGTTCTGGCTGTTCAACGCCCTGCTGGTCTTCCAGATCATCCTGATCGGCCTCGCCGTGTCGGAGGCGATGGCCGGCCGCATGAGCATCGGCGATTTCGCCATGATCTTCTCGCTGGCCAGCATCGTCGGCGCCAATGTCTGGGGCCTGTCGACGCGCATGCTGGGTTTCTTCGAGCAGCTGGGCATCCTGTCCGGCGCCCTGGACCTGATCGTCCGCCCGCACGAGATCCCGGACCCGCCCGGCCGCCCCGACCTGACCGTCGGCGACGGCGCCATCCGCTTCGAGGAGGTCCGTTTCGCCCATCCCGGAAACGGGGCGGTGTTCGATGGCCTGTCCCTGACCATCCGGCCGGGGGAGCGGGTGGCGCTGGTCGGCCCGTCGGGGGCGGGCAAGAGCACGCTGGTCCGCCTGCTGCGCCGGCAGTTTCCGTTGCAGGGGGGCCGCATCCTGATCGATGGGCAGGACATCGCCGCGGTCAGCCTCGCCTCGCTCAACCGCGCGGTGGCCGAGGTGCCGCAACTGCCCAGCCTGTTCCACCGCTCCATCCGCGACAACATCGCCTATGGCAGCGAGGAGCCAGATGGAAAGGGAGTTGCCGACGAGGCGATCCGCGCCGCCGCCGCCCGCGCCCATTGCGACCGCTTCATCGAGGGCCGCGCCGCCGGCTACGACACCGTGGTGGGGGAGCGGGGCATCCAGCTGTCGGGCGGCGAGCGCCAGCGGGTCGCCATCGCCCGCGCCTTCCTGAAGGACGCGCCGATCCTGGTGCTGGACGAGGCGACCTCCTCGCTCGACTCCGAGACGGAGCATCTGATCCAGGACGCGCTGCTCGGCCTGTTCGAGGGCCGCACGGTGATCGCCATCGCCCACCGGCTGTCGACCGTCACCGGCATGGACCGCATCCTCTATATGGAGAAGGGGCGGATCCTCGAGGACGGCGACCACGCCACCCTGCTGCGCCGCGACGGTCCCTATGCCCGGCTGTGGCGCCGCCAGGTCGGCGGTTTCCTGCCGGACGATGCCGGCTCCACAGCCGATCTGGAGGAGACGCGATGAGACGCATCCTGGGACGGTTCCG
The DNA here is from genome assembly GCF_058780625.1 of Azospirillum sp. UENF 111221. Lineage (NCBI taxonomy): Bacteria > Pseudomonadati > Pseudomonadota > Alphaproteobacteria > Rhodospirillales > Azospirillaceae > Azospirillum > Azospirillum sp. UENF 111221. The sequence continues at coordinate 701,208 of NZ_JBSNCH010000002.1, read as the reverse complement.
CCCGATACTGCCGCTCGCCGCCAGCCTGTTCATCCTCGCCGCGGAGGCCGCCGCCATGTCGCCTGCCCTTTCGCCTGCTCTTTCACCCCTGCCCTTCTTCCAGCGGGTCGAGCGCGTCGGCCTGCTCTGCGCGGTGGATGCCGAGGGCGGCCCGGCCACCGATGTCGGGGATGACGCGCTGTGCGGCCGCGCCGCGGCGATGCTGTCGGGGCTGCTAACCTCCGGTCCGGCGGTCACGGCGCTCGCCCCCAACGATGCCCGCATCGCCGAGCCGGGCACCCTGCTGGTGCTGGTCCATGCCACGCTGCGGCATGAGGAGGGGCGCCGTCTGCTGGCGCTCGCCGCCACCCTTCAGCGCAGCGGAACCGCCGGCGACGCCCCGTTCTTCATGATGCCGCCCCAGGCATTGGCCCTGTCCGGCAGCCTCGATGAAAGCCTTCTGGATGCAGCGCTCCACCGCCTGCTGACCCCGTTGGGCGGAGCGCTGCGCGCCAATCCCTGAGCGGTTGGGCTGCTGCGGAGTTTGGAGTCTTGTCGCAGGGGGGTGGAAGCGACAGCCTGAACGGGAATTTCCATGAGCTGTCCTTCCCGTGAAGGCGGGAATCCAGCCATATCAGTCACTTATACAGAAACGCCGATCCCCACCTTTGCGGGGATCGGCGTTCTACGGGCGGTGGGTGCGTTTCGCCGTCACCGGCAAAGCTGTGCGAACTTGCGCTCCGGGATCGGCGGCGGCGAGGGATGCAGCATCAATCCCTGCTCTTCCACATCGACCCGCGCGTCCGGATAGACCGCAAGCGCCAGTTGGAGCGCCTCGATGAAGCGCTTCCTGAAATCGCGCAGGCGGCTGTATCCGGCGCCGAACTGCTCGAAAACCGCCGGCCAGGTGATCGGGGTGGAGCGGTTCAGGCTGTGCAGCCGGTAGGCCAGCCAGATATAGATGTCGATGCTGGTGCTGTTGTTCTGGATGTGGCGCAGCGCCGGCTCCCAGATCGGCACCGGATGGGCCTTCAGCTCGCGGAAGAAGGCCTCGGACAGCAGGACGCGGTCTTCCCACAGCGACCCCTGGCCCGGTTCCGCCCCGGCATTGGTCGAGAAATGGATGCCGCCCTTGACGATCGACCCCTTTTCGAAGCCGATGCTGTGGGCGTCCTCCCAGGCGAAGGTCAGGTTGCAGGCGGCGATGCGCGAGGCCTGCTCGCGGATGTCGCGGTAGGTCTGGCCGCCCACCGACAGGCCCATGCGGTCAAGCCATTCGTGCATGCTGCGGCCCAGCTCGACCTCGCGGCTGTCGGTCTGGATCGCCCGGGTCTGCAGATACAGGAGGATCATCCGCGCGCGGCTGCCGTACGGAACGCCGTAAAGCTTAAAGCCACCGTTGCGGATCGGCAGTCGTCCAGGCTCGATCAGCAAGCGGATTCTTATGTCCGCGACGCTCCCACGGCTGGTCATCGGGAAGACGACGATGCGGAAGGGCCGTCAGCGCAAAACCCGAATAGGTGATGCCAAGCTCCTGCCGCTCCTCTTCGAGGACGGCAGCAGCCACATCGACTAGCGAACGCTGATCCGGATCCGTCTGGAGCGCCTTCGCCTGGTCGCGTCCCAGCTGGGTAATCAGGGTGTGTATCTGTCCCATATCGAGCTGACCTTGGCACGACTTTGCGGTCAACGCTATATCACGGTCGGTTGGTGCCCAGCAATTTGGAGTCTTGTCGCTCAAACTATTTGTACGGTTATTTGATTCAGTTAATAGTTTGCGCGACAAGACTCCAGTAGAGAATCGCGAGTCGCGCGACAAAACTCCAGAACTCCCGCGACAAGACTCCAGCGGATAGTCCGTGTTGCCTGTGGATTTTTCGGCAGACGCGACAAGACTCCAGCCGGGACATTTCGATTCGACCCCGAATCGCTTCCGATTCGTCGATTTCCGAGTCGTGGAGGCCAAACGACCACGACTCGCCGGTGATTCGCCCCCCTGCACCGATGCTGTCGGCAGCCGGATTTGGAGTTCTGTCGCGCCCCACCCGGCCCAACCTTCCCCCGATTGCCGGCCGGAACCGCCTCCGGCCGCCGTCCGCCCCTGTCCGCGGCAGACGGACGGCAGGGGGGCGCGACAAGACTCCAACCTTGACCCTGGCCTATCGCCGCCGCAGGGGAGGGTGTTTGGAGTCTTGTCTCGCCCCCCGCCGGAAGAGGCGCTCCGGTCGGGTGGGTCTCGGAGGGGTGCTTGTGAAGGGCGGAAAGCGCGGTCTATAACGAACCGCCATGGCGCCGGCCCTCAGCTTTTGCCCCTGTGCGGCTGCCGGCGCCTGACCACATGCTCACACAACAGATGGCGGCAGGATGAACGGCAATTCCGCGCAGAAGATCGTCCCGGTGCTGCTGTCCGGCGGTACGGGGTCCCGTTTGTGGCCCTTGTCGCGCGAACTGTATCCCAAGCAGTTTCTGCCGCTCTGCTCCGACCGGACGATGCTCCAGGACACCGCGCTCCGGGTCAGCGCGCAATCCGGCTCCACAGGGTCCGGCTCCCCGGCTGCTGCCGGGGCCGCCGCGGAGGCCGTCTTCTCGGCTCCCCTGGTGATCTGCAACCAGGAACACCGCTTCCTCGCCGCCGAGCAGCTGCGCCAGTCGCGCTGCACGCCGCGCGGCATCATTCTGGAGCCGGCCGGCCGCAACACCGCCGCCGCCTGCGCGCTCGCCGCCCTGGCGGTCGCGGCGGACGATCCGGACGCGCTGCTGCTGATCCTGCCGGCCGACCACGAGATCCGCGACGCCGAGGCCTTCCGCCACGCCGTTGGTATCGCCGCCCGGGCCGCCCAGGCCGGCCGGCTGGTCACCTTCGGCATCGCCCCGACCCGGCCGGAGACCGGCTACGGCTATATCCGCCGAGGCCACTCGATGGACGAGGCCGACGGCGCCTACAATGTCGCCGCCTTCGTCGAGAAGCCGTCGCTGGAGGTGGCGGAGCGCTACCTCGCCGAAGGCACCTATGCCTGGAACAGCGGCATGTTCCTGTTCCCGGCCTCCCGCCTGCTGGCCGAGCTGGAACGCCATGCCCCGGCGGTGCTGGCCGCCTGCCGCGAGGCGCTGGAGCAGGGCTCGAAGGACCTCGACTTCTTCCGCCTGGACGCCGCCGCCTTCGCCAAGGCGCCCAGCATCTCCATCGACTATGCGGTGATGGAGCGCACCGACCGCGCCGCCGTCGTCCCCTGCGAGATCGGCTGGACCGACGTCGGCGCCTGGTCGGCGCTGTGGGACGTCGGCAACAAGGACGGCGAGGGCAACGTCATCGTCGGCGACGTGCTGCTGGAAGGCGCCCGCGACTGCTATGTCCGCAGCGAGAACCACCTGACCGCGGTGGTCGGGGTGGAGAATGCCGTGGTGGTGGTGGTGGACGACGCCGTTCTGGTCGCCGACCGCTCCCAGGCGCAGGACGTCAAGCGCATCGTCGACCGGCTGAAGGCCGAGGGGCGCAGCGAGTCCGTCAGCCACCGCCGGGTCCACCGCCCCTGGGGCTCCTACCAGTCGCTGCACACCGGCGAGCGCTTCCAGGTGAAGAGCCTGACCATCGCCCCCGGCTCGCGCCTGTCGCTCCAGAAGCACCATCACCGTGCCGAGCATTGGGTGGTGGTTAACGGCACCGCGCTCGTCACCCGCGGCGAGGAGCAGGTGATGGTCTACGAGAACCAGTCGATCTACATCCCGATCGGCACGGTCCACCGGCTGGAGAACCCCGGCAAGGTGCCGCTGACCATCATCGAGGTGCAGTCCGGCTCCTATCTGGGCGAGGACGACATCGTCCGGCTCGAGGACGTCTACGGCCGCAACTGAGCGGTCCCACCCGGACTTTCGACAGTCTGCCCGGCTCTTCCGGTCCACAGCCCTTGATGCTCGTTCATCAAGGGCTGTTTTCTTTTCAATGCAAATGATTCGGGAGATGGCTTGAAACTCCATCCCCAAAGACTTCCCCAAGGGAAAAAATGAAATTATATTATATTAAAGTGGCATTGAGCGCACTAATACAATCAACACATAGATTATTTTTGAAATACAAATGAGTGTATTTCAGAATAACTTCTTTAAAAAATATGAACATAGAATTTATCAAGAGTTAGATGCGTCATAATATGAGATTGATATCGTTTAATTATCTAAAAATAAGATTTCACGTGCTGCACATCCGAAAGGATCGCGGTAAAACTCTTTAAGGGGGTAGAGGAATGCCTATCGCCGGATTTGATGCTGCGACTTATTTGGCTGCCAACCCTGACCTTATTCGGGCCGGTGTGACCCTGAGCAATGCCGAGAGCCATTATCTCGCTGCGGGTCGCACCGAAAATCGCTCCACCACCTTCGACTCGTCGAGCTATCTCGCTGCGAACACCGACCTGCTCCGGGCCGGGGTGAGCACGAGCACGGCGGTCCAGCACTACATCTCCGTCGGCTATCGCGAGACCCGCAGCACGACCTTCGATGCGTCGAGCTACATGGCCGCGAACACCGATCTCAGCTTCTCCTCGTCCTCGCTGGCGGTTCAGCACTACATCACCTTCGGGTATCGCGAGACCCGGACCACCAGCTACGACTTCTCCAGCGTCGACATCTCGTCCTACCTGACGACCAACACCGACCTGCAGGCGGCTTTCGGCAGCAGCAGCAGCGACCGGTATCGCGCGGCCCTGGACCATTACCGGAACTTCGGCATTTACGAAGGGCGCCGCATCGTTCCGATCCAGTCCGCGAACCCGGCCACCGGGACCCCGACGCTCCCGACCACCGGCACCCCGGTCACCAACTCGCTCAGCATTGTCGGTGAAACCGATACCTATGCCGTGACCCTGCAGCGGGGTGTGCTCTATACGCTGCGCGAGAACGGTGCCAGCTCCAACAGCGGCACGTTGAGCGACCCCTATCTGCGTCTGTTCGACAGCAACCGGAACGTGGTGGCCCAGGACGATGACAGCGGCACCGGACGCGATGCGCTGATCCAGTTCCGCCCGACCCAGACCGGGACCTATTACCTGTCCGCCGGCAGCTTCGCCAGCGGCGGCACGGGCACCTATCAGGTCAGCGTCAGCCAGGCCAGCCAGACGGAGGTCTTCCCGCCGGTGTCCGACGTCCTGTCGTTCCCGTATGAGCGCGACAGCTTCAACGTGGCCCTGACCCGCGGCACCCGCTACCAGATCGACGTGGAAGGGGCGGACACCAACCGCGGCACCCTGACCGATCCCTATCTGCGTGTCTTCGACAGCAGCGGCACGCTGCTCCGCTACGACGACGATTCGGGCGCCGGTCTCAACTCGCAGCTGACCTTCACCCCGACCACGACCGGCAACTATACCCTCCAGGTGGCGGGCGTCGGTTCCCGCTATGGCACCTACACGCTGTCGGTGACGCAGCTCGGCTGATCGTCCTTCCCGTCGGTTGGGCATCGGTCATCCCGCCTGTCGCAAGCGGGCTTTGACTGTATTGTGACTTCTCCGTGCCGGGACTGTCCTGCGGGCGCTCTGACTTGGTGGTTTTCCCGTCTTTCGGGTAGAACGGTCAGGGCGCCTCCAGGCTTTTGCCCTCCCAGGTTTTTCCTTCGACCTCACTCCTCGCCGAGACACGCATGACCATCGATCCGCCGCCGGACGACCGTATCCCCGAACTTTACGCCGACGGGGTCTTCGACATCGGCTTCGGCAACGGCATGGTCCGCATCGACCTGTTCAGCCTGTCGGCGCTGCGCAAGGACGGCAACGGCCAGCCGCTGCCCGCCATCCGCCAGCGGGTGGTGATGAGCCTGCCGGGATTCCTCGCCAGCCTGTCCGCGCTGGAGGGCATGCGCCAGCGGCTGGAGGCGGCCGGCGTGCTGCCGCCCAATTCCGGCGCCATGCCGGCTCCCGCTTCCCCTCACGGCTCTCCTGCCGCTCCGGCCTTCCAGGGCAATGCGCAGGCTCCGGTGCCGGGGGCGGTGCAAGGGGGGGTGCCGGGGGCGGTCCAGCCGGCTTCCCCCTCCCAGGCGCCCCCGCCCGCTCCACCCACCCGGCCCCGCTCGCCGAATTTCGGCTGACCGATGCCGGACGCCAGCACCACCGTCGCCGCCCCGCCCCCCGGTCCGGAGGCCGCGCCGAACCACGACGAGAGCACCGCGCTGCGCTGCCTGACGCTGGTGGCGCGCCATCACGGCCTGTCGGCCTCGCCGTCCGCCCTGCGCGCCCGCGTCGCCCCCGGCAGGGGGGAGCCCTCCACCGCCGACCTGCTGCGCATCGCCGCCGCCACCGGCTTCAAGGCGACCGCCCGCCGGCTTGACTGGAAGGGCCTGCAATCCCTCCCCCCGTTTTCCCGCTGCTGGCCCGGCTGTCCAACGGCAACACCGTCATCCTGATCGGCCTGTCGCGCCCGACCCGTCCCGACGAAGAGCCCATGGTCGGCGTCGTCGATCCGCTGGCCGACCGGCTGGAACCGATCGACGTGCCGCGCGACCGCTTCCTGGAGCGCTGGGACGGCGAGCTGGTCTTCCTCAAGCCGCGCCACGGCCTTGCCGACCCGCGCCAGCCCTTCGGCCTGCGCTGGTTCGTGCCGGAAGTCCTGCGTCAGAAATCCGCCTTCCGCGACGTGGTGGTGGCGGCGCTGGTGCTGCACGCGCTCGCCCTCGTCGTCCCGGTCTATTTCCAGATCGTGATCGACAAGGTGCTGGTGAACGAGACCGTCGCCACGCTCCAGGTGCTGACCATCGGTGTGCTGGGCGCCCTGCTGTTCGAGGCGGGCTTCCGCTTCCTGCGCCAGTTCATCCTGCTGGCGGCGGCCAACCGCATCGACATCCGCCTGTTGAACCGCACCTTCGGCCATCTGCTCGACCTGCCGATCACCTTTTTCGACGGGCATTCGGCCGGCGTCACCGTGCGCCACATGCAGCAGGTCGAGCGCATCCGCGAGTTCCTGACCGGCAACCTGCTGTCGACCGTGCTCGACAGCCTGGTGCTGCTGGTCTTCCTGCCGGTGCTGTTCTTCTATTCGGTCAAGCTGACGCTGGTGGCGCTGCTGTTCGCAGGATTGATCGCCGGCGTGGTGGTAGCATTGGTGCCGGTCTACCGCAGCCGCTTGCATGACCTCTACAACGCCGATGCCGAGCGGCAGGCCATGCTGGTGGAGACCATCCACGGCATGCGCACCGTCAAGTCCTCGGCACTGGAGCCGCAGCAGCGCCGCAGCTGGGACCGCAAGGCCGCCCGCGCGGTGACCAGCCATTACCGGGTCGGCCGCATCTCCATCGCCGCCCGCACGGTGACCGAGTTCCTGGAGAAGGCGATGATGGTGGCGGTGGTCGCCGTCGGCGCCTTCGACGTCTTCGACCGCCAGCTGTCGGTCGGCGCGCTCATCGCCTTCCAGATGCTGTCGGGCCGGGTGGTGACGCCGCTGGTCCAGATCGTCTCGCTGATCCACCAGTACCAGGAAACGGCACTCTCGGTGCGCATGCTGGGCGAGGTGATGAACCACCCGGCCGAGCCCAGGCGCGAGGGCAGCGGCGCCTGCCCCGCCCTGATCGGCCGCATCGAGATCGAAGGGCTCGGCTTCCGCTACGACCGCAACCGGCCGGCGGCGCTCGACGGCGTCACCCTGACCGTGCCGGCCGGGTCGGTCGTCGGGCTGGTCGGGCGCAGCGGCTCGGGCAAGAGCACGCTGATGCGGCTGCTCCAGGGCTTCTACCCGGTGCAGGAGGGCAGCATCCGCTATGACGGGCTCGACATCCGCGAGTTGGACCTGGCCCATCTGCGCCGCTCCATCGGCGTGGTGCTTCAGGAGAATTTCCTGTTCCGCGGCACCATCCGCGACAACATCGCCATGACCATGCCGGAGGCCAGCCGCGAGGAGATCGTCGAGGCCGCCCGGCTGGCCGGCGCCGACGAGTTCATCCACCGCCTGCCCGACGGCTACGACACGCTGGTGGAGGAAGGGGCGAGCAACCTGTCCGGCGGCCAGAAGCAGCGCATCGCCATCGCCCGCGCCCTGCTGCCCCAGCCGCGCCTGCTGATCCTGGACGAGGCGACCTCGGCGCTCGACCCCGACAGCGAGGCCATCGTCATGGCCAATTTGCGGCGCATCGCCCATGGCCGCACCGTGCTGATCGTCACCCACCGGCTCTCCACCCTGACCGGCTGCGACACCATCGCCGTGCTGGAGCAGGGCCGCCTGCTCGACCTCGCCCCCCATCCCATCCTGCTCGACCGCTGCGCCGAATACCGGCATCTGTGGCAGCAGCAGAACCGGGGGCGCTGAAGCCATGCCCGACACGCAAATGCCCGAAGCAGGGGTGCCCGAAATCGACAGCCGGGACGCGGCACCGGCGGAGACCGGCCGCGAGGTCGTGCCGGCCAAGGCCGAGCCCCCGCCCGCTCCCGCCCCTGCGCGCCGTCGCCCTGCCCTGCCCGCCCCGTCGTCCCCCCGCCGGGCTTCGCGCTGGACTATCTGCCGGACGGGGCGGCCATCGAGCATGCGCCGCTGCCGCGGGCGGCGCGCTCCACCCTCTATGTGCTGGCCGGGCTGCTTGTGGCGCTGGTGCTGTGGGCCGGCTTCGCCCAGGTCGACCGCATCGTCACCGCCGGCGGCCGGCTGGTGACCACCGCACCGCTGGTGGTGGCCCAGCCGCTGGAGACCGCGGTGGTGCGCGGCGTCGACGTGCAGGTCGGCGACTTTGTCCGGGCCGGCGACCGTCTGGCGACGCTCGACCCCACCTTCGCCGCGGCGGATCTGGCCGACCTGACCGCCAAGCTCGCCAGCGTCGAGGCGCAGATCGGCCGGCTGCGCGCCGAGCTGGACGGCGGCGATTTCATTCCCGCCAACAACCCGGATGCGGCGGTGCAGGCCGCCATCCTCGAGCGCCGCCGCGCCGAATACCGCTCCCGCCTCGCCTCGCTCGACGAGAAGGCAGGCCAGCTGGACAGCGCCATCGCCGCCGGCCGCCGCGCCCAGGCCGGGCTTGCCGAGCGCCTCGCCGTGGTGGGCGAGGTCGAGGATATCCGCCGCCAGCTCCAGGAGCGCCAGACCGGGTCCCGCCTGACCTGGCTGGAGGCGCGGGTCGAGCGGCTGCGCATGCGCGATGAGCTGACGGCCCTCCAGGACCGCGAGCAGGCGAGCGCGCACGAGCTGCGCGGCGTCCAGGCCGACCGCGCCGCCTTCATCGACGAATGGAGGCGCAAGACGGCGGAGGAACTGGTGGAGCAGACCCGCCAGCGGGCCACGCTGGTCGAGCAGATCGCCAAGGCCGAGCGCCGCCGCTCGCTGGTCACCCTGACCGCCCCGGTCGACGCGGTGGTGCTGGAGGTGGCCAAGCGTTCCGTCGGCTCCGTCATCCGCGAGGCCGAGCCGCTGGTCACGCTGGTTCCCGCCGACGTGCCGCTGGAGGTGGAGGCGGAGATCCCGTCGCGCGACATCGGTCTGGTCCGTGTCGGCGACTTCGTGCGGGTGAAGCTCGACGCCTTCCCCTTCCAGCGCCACGGCACCCTGCCCGGCGAGATCCGCACCATCAGCGCCGACGCCTTCACCCACGATCCCTCGGGCGCCCAGGCCGCCGCCGCCATCAACCCGGACGGCCCCCGTCCAACTGCCGGCGCCGTCTTCCGCACCCGCATCCGCCTGACCGACACCCGGCTGGAGGGGGTGCCCGCCGGCACGCTGCTCAGCCCCGGCATGGTCGCCTCGGCCGAGATCCGCGTCGGCACCCGTTCGGTCCTGTCCTACTTCCTCTACCCCGTCATCCGCGCCCTGGACGAAAGCATCCGCGAGCCGTAACGGGCCGGGTCCGTCCCCAGTCCCTTCCCTGCCGCGTCAAAGTTTCCAAGTGGCGCCTGTCCGGCGGATGGGGTACCCACCCACCAGCCCCTTCAGCGACAGGTCTGGTGATGCCAGCGGATAGGTCCTTTCCTCTTTGCCGTGCTGGCAACCATCTCGGCATTCTTTCTGGTCTGGAGCCTGCCGCCCTTCCAGACCGCCGACGAGCCCGCCCACATCTACCGGGCCAACATGATCACCCACGGCTTCTGGGTGGCCGCCAAGGTGCAGACCGACGGCCGGATCGCAGCGGGCGGCCCGTCCGACGTCGCGATCATCGAGGCCTATTTCCCCTTCCACCATGTCCCCTTCAAGCCGGACGAGCGGGCCAACCTGGAGGATTTCGTCAAATCCTTCACCGCCCGCTGGGACGGCCGGGTCTTCAACGTCGCGGCGGAGAACACCGCCCCCTATCCGCCCTTCTTCTACCTGCCGCAGGCCGCCGCCATCGCGCTCGGCAAGGCCATCGACCTGCCGGTGGTGCAGACGCTCTATCTGGCGCGGGCGGCCAACGCGCTGACCTGCATCGTCGTCGGCTTCTTCGCCCTGCTGCTGGCCGGCCGGGCACATCTGCCGCTGTTCGCGGTGCTGCTGCTGCCGATGTCGGTCTCGCTCTACGCCTCGATGAGCCAGGACGGGCTGGTCATCACCGTCACCGCACTCGGCATCGCCTTCCTGGCCCGGGCGCTGTCGGAAGGTCGGCCGCTGCGCGGCGCGGAGGTCTGGGCCAGTGCCGTCTGCTTCGCCCTGGTGGGTATGACCAAGCAGCCCTACGCCCTGCTCTGCCTGATGCCGCTGGCGGTCCCGGCCGAGCGGGCGGCGGTGAAGCGCCTCGCGGTCGCCGCCTCGCTGGCCGCCGCCGTCGGCTGGGCGGTGTGGATGGCGCTTGCCGTGCAGACGCCGCTGATCCGTCAGGATGCCCCGACCGACGCCATGGGGCAGCTCCGCTTCCTGCTGGGCGACCCGCTGGCCGTCCTCACCATCGCGGTGAAGACCTTCCAGGTCTGGGGCGACGAGTATTACCAGCAGTTCGTCGGCATCCTCGGCTGGGTCGATACAAGGCTGCCCAGGCCCTATTACGCCGCCGCCTATCTGGTCCTGCTGCTGTCCTTCCTGCCGCTGCTGCTCGGCCGCCGGGCGGTGGACTGGTATTCCGGCGCGCCGGCGCGGGCCTCGGCGGTGACCGCGGCCATCGTGCTGGCGACCGGGGCGCTGCTGTTCGGGGCGCTCTACATGGTGTGGACGCCGGTCGGTCAGCTGTGGGTCGACGGCGTGCAGGGACGCTATTTCCTGCCGTTGGCGGCCCTGCTGCCGCTGGCCTTCGTCAGCGGCCGGCAGGAGGCGGGAGCCGGCTGGTCCTCCGGTGTCGCGGGCGTGCTTGAGCGCGGCCTGACCTGGATGGTCTGGCTCTTCCCGATCGTCAGCATCCTGGTGGTCCAGCGCACCGTCATCCTGCGCTACTACCTCGACTAGCACGTCCCCACTCCCCATCCGGCCCGCCCATCGGGGTGGGCCGGGGCGTTGGAGGCCGTTCCAATGATGTCGCCCGTTCGGCGGAAAAGCCCGCAGTGCAGCATGGGCGGGCGACTATCTTCCAACTCTGCCCCAATCGGCCCCAATCGAAGACGAAGAGCGGACATGACCACGAGCGACAACGCGACCGTGCTGGTGACCGGCGGCGCCGGCTATATCGGCTCCCATGTGGTGCTGGCCCTGCGCGACCAGGGACGCGCCGTCGTGGTGCTGGACGATCTCTCCACCGGCCGGCGCTCGGCCCTGCCCGATGGGGTGCCGCTGGTCGAGGGCGATGTCGGCGACAAGGCCCTGCTGGCCGACATTTTCGCCCGCCACGGCATCGGCACCGTGATGCATTTCGCCGGCAGCATCGTCGTGCCGGAATCGGTGGAGCGGCCGCTCGCCTACTACCGCAACAACACGGTGAAGAGCCACGCCCTGGTGGAGGCCTGCGTCGAGGCCGGGATCGGCCGCTTCATCTTCTCCTCCACCGCCGCCGTCTACGGCATGCCGGAGCGGCTGCCCATCGATGAGCAGACGCCGACCAGCCCGATCAACCCCTACGGCTCCTCCAAGCTGATGACGGAATGGATGCTGCGCGACACCGCGGCGGCGCACGATCTGAGGTATGTGGCGCTGCGCTACTTCAACGTCGCCGGCGCCGATCCGCAGGGCCGCTCCGGCCAGGTGTCGAAGGTCGCCACCCATCTGATCAAGATCGCCGCCCAGACCGTCACCGGCCAGCGGGCGGAGCTGCAGATCTTCGGCGACGACTACGACACGGCGGACGGCACCTGCGTGCGCGACTACATCCATGTCAGCGACCTCGCCGACGCCCATGTCGCCGCACTCCGCCATCTGGAGGCGGGCGGTGCGTCCGAGGTGATGAACTGCGGCTACGGCCGCGGCTATTCGGTGCGCGAGGTGCTGGCGATGGTGGAGCGGGTGACCGGCAAGCCGCTGCCGATGCGCATCGGCCCGCGCCGCGCCGGCGATCCTCCGGCCCTGGTGGCGGGCGTCGAGCGCATCGGCCGCACGCTCGACTGGACGCCGCGCCACGCCGATCTGGAGACCATCGTCGCCTCGGCGCTTGCCTGGGAGGAACGGCTGGCCCGATAAGGAAGCCCGCTCTCCCGCAAGGGAGAGCAGGTTTTTCCTTCAGGCGAAGAAGCGCCCGCGGAAATAGGCGATGGTGCGGTCCAGCCCCTCGTCCAGCGGCACGGCCGGTTCCCACTGCATCATGGCGCGGGCCTTGGCGATGTCGGGGCGGCGCTGCTTGGGGTCGTCCTGCGGCAGCGGCATGTGCTCGATCGTCGAGGCCGAGCCGGTCAGGCGGATCACCTTCTCCGCCAGCTCCAGCATGGTGAACTCGCCGGGGTTGCCCAGGTTGATCGGGCCGGTGGCGCCGGCCGGCGTGTCCATGAAGCGCAGGAAGCCTTCGATCAGGTCGTCGACGTAGCAGAAGGACCGCGTCTGCTGGCCGTCGCCGTAGATGGTGATCGGCTCGCCCTTCAGCGCCTGGATGATGAAGTTCGACACCACGCGCCCGTCGCTGGGGTGCATGCGCGGGCCGTAGGTGTTGAAGATGCGGATCACCTTGATGTCCAGCCTGTGCTGGCGGTGATAGTCGAAGAACAGCGTCTCAGCGCAGCGCTTGCCCTCGTCATAGCAGGCGCGCGGGCCGATGGTGTTCACGTTGCCCCAATATTCCTCGGGCTGCGGATGCACCGCCGGGTCGCCATAGACCTCGGAGGTCGAGGCCTGCATGATCCGCGCGTGCACCCGCTTGGCCAGCCCCAGCATGTTGATGGCGCCGATGACCGAGGTCTTGGTCGTCTGGACGGGGTCGTGCTGGTAATGGATCGGCGAGGCCGGGCAGGCGAGGTTGTAGATCTCGTCGACCTCGACATAGAGCGGAAACGTCACGTCGTGGCGCATCAGCTCGAAATGCGGGTTGTCCAGCAGGTGCAGGACGTTGTCGCGGCTGCCGGTGAAGAAGTTGTCGACGCACAGCACGTCGTTGCCGGCCGCCAGCAGCCGCTCGCACAGGTGCGAGCCCAGGAAGCCGGCGCCGCCGGTGACGAGGACACGCTTGCGGTTCGTCAGGGCCTGCATGGCGTCCATCCTGTCCGGTCGGCCAGTTTGTCCGGCTGGAACGGCATCAGCCCAGCAGCCCGAGCAGATAGCGCCCGTAGTCGTTCTTCTTCAGCGGTTCCGCCAGACGGCGGACCTGCTCGGCGTCGATCCAGCCGGAGGTGTAGGCGATCTCCTCCGGGCAGGCGATCTGCAGGCCCTGGCGGTGCTGGATGGTGCGGACGAACTCCGCCGCCTCCAGCAGGCTGTCGTGGGTGCCGGTGTCGAACCAGCCGTAACCGCGGCCCATCTGCTCGACCGACAGCCGGCCCAGCTCCAGATAGGCGGCGTTGACCGAGGTGATCTCCAGCTCGCCTCTGGCCGACGGCTTCACCGCCGCGGCGATGTCCAGCACGTCGTTGTCGTAGAAGTAAAGCCCGGTCACCGCCCATTTGGAGCGCGGGGCGACCGGCTTCTCCTCGATGCTCAGCGCCCGGCCTTGCGCGTCGAACTCCACCACGCCGTAGCGCTCGGGATCGCGCACGGCATAGGCGAAGACGCTGGCGCCCTCGGTCTTCTCGCCGGCGGCGCGCAGGATGTTGGTCAGGCCGTGGCCGTAGAAGATGTTGTCGCCGAGGACCAGCGCGCAGCTGTCGTTGCCGACGAACTCGCGGCCGATGATGAAGGCCTGGGCCAGCCCGTCGGGCGAGGGCTGGATGGCATAGGTCAGGTTCAGGCCCCACTGCGACCCGTCGCCCAGCACCGTCTGGAACAGCGGCTGGTCGTGCGGGGTGGTGATGACCAGGATGTCGCGGATGCCCGCCAGCATCAGGGTGCTGAGCGGGAAATAGATCATCGGCTTGTCGTAGATCGGCAGCAGCTGCTTGCTGATCGCCCGCGTCACCGGGTAGAGGCGGGTGCCGGACCCGCCGGCCAGGATGATGCCCTTCATGGTCTTACGCCCTCACGCCTGCGGCGGGTTGGTGAACAGCTCGTCGATCACGCGGTCGACGCTCTCCTGCCACGGCGGGCAGGACACGCCGAGACGCTCCCTGGCGCGCCCACAGTCCAGCCGCGAATTGGCCGGGCGGCGCGCCGGGGTCGGGTAGTCGGCCGTGCCGATGGCGGTCAGGCGCGGCCGCTTGCCGGTGCGCTCCTCCAGCCGTTGGAAGATGTGCTCGGCGAACTCGTGCCAGGTGGTGTAGCCGCTGCCGGTCAGGTGGTAGGTGCCCCAGGCGGCGCTGCCGGTCTTCTCGATGGTTCCGGCGATCTGCACGATGGCGGCGGCGAGGTCGGCGGCGGCGGTGGGCGAGCCGTGCTGGTCGGCGACCACCCGCATCTCCTCGCGCTCCTTGCCGAAGCGCAGCATCGTCTTGATGAAGTTGTTGCCGTAGGCGCTGTAGACCCAGGAGGTGCGCAGGATGACGTGCTGCGGCGTCGCCGCGCGCACCGCCTCCTCGCCCGCCGCCTTGCTGGCGCCATAGACGCCCAGCGGGTTGATCGGGTCGTCCTCGGTGTAAATCCCGTCCTTCGTCCCGTCGAACACATAGTCGGTCGACACATGGATGAAGGGGATGCCGCGCGCGGCGCAGGCCGCCGCCATGGCGCCCGGCCCGTCGCGGTTGATCGCGAAGGACAGGTCGACCTCGCTCTCGGCCTTGTCGACGGCGGTGTGGGCGGTGGCGTTGACCAGCAGGTCCGGCGCGTGGGCGGCGACCGCCTTCTCCACGTCGCCCGGCCGGGTCACGTCGAACTCGGGATAGGGCAGGCCGACCACATCGGTGCCCGGTGCCCATTGGGCGCGCATCAGCTCGAAGCCGAGCTGGCCGTTGCTGCCCAGGACGAGAACCTTCATTGCGCGGCCCCCTCTTCCTTCAGGCCGAGCCGCTCGCCCTGGTAGGAGCCGTTGAGGATGGCCTGCCACCAGTCGCGGTTCTCCAGATACCAGGCGACCGTCTTGCGCAGCCCGCTCTCGAAGGTCTCCTGCGGGGTCCAGCCCAGCTCGCGCTCGATCTTGCCGGCGTCGATGGCATAGCGCTTGTCATGGCCGGGGCGGTCGGTGACGAAGCTGATCAGGCGGTCGTGCGGGGCGCCGGCCGGGTCCATCTCGTCCAGATGCGCGCAGATGGCGCGGACGACCTCCAGGTTGGTGCGCTCGTTGTGGCCGCCGATGTTGTAGCTCTCGCCGACCTTGCCCTTCTCCAGGACCAGCCGCAGCGCGCGGGCATGGTCCTCGACATAGAGCCAGTCGCGGATGTTGTCGCCCTTGCCGTAGACCGGCAGCTTCTCGCCCGCCAGACCCTTCAGGATCATCAGCGGGATCAGCTTCTCCGGAAAATGGTAGGGGCCGTAGTTGTTGGAGCAGTTGGTCAGCACCACCGGCAGCCCGTAGGTCTCGTGCCAGGCGCGGACCAGATGGTCGCTCGACGCCTTGCTGGCCGAATAGGGCGAGTTGGGACTGTAGGCGGTGGTCTCGGTGAAGAAGCCGTCGTCGCCCAGCGTGCCGAACACCTCGTCGGTCGAGATGTGGTGGAAGCGGAAGCGCTCCTTGCGCTCCGCCGGCAGGGCCGACCAGTAGCCGCGCGCCGCTTCCAAGAGGCGGAAGGTGCCGACCACGTTGGTCTGGATGAACTCGCCCGGCCCGTCGATGGAACGGTCGACATGGGATTCGGCGGCCAGATGCATCACCGCGTCGGGCTGGTGGGTGTCGAACACCCGCCGCAGCTCGGCGGCGTCGCAGATGTCGACCTTCTCGAAGGCGTAGCGCGGATTGCCCTCGGCCCCCGGCAGCGAGGACAGGTTGGCCGCGTAGGTCAGCTTGTCGACATTGACGACGAAGGCGTCGGTTTCGGCGAGAAGCTGGCGGACCACCGCCGAGCCGATGAAACCGGCGCCGCCGGTGACGAGAATGCGCGTCATCAAACCACCTTACCGCCGAAAAGCGGGGCCGCCCGCGGCCCCCGTTGTGCGAAGAATGTCGTCTTGAGGCCCGGAACCGCCGTCAGAACAGGTCGGTCAGCTGCGCCAGGGTCGGATGCTTGTGGTCCTTGTCCGACAGCCGGGCCTTGTCCGCCGACACCGGCCAGTCGATGCCGAGCGCAGGGTCGTTCCACAGCAGGCCGCGGTCATGCTCGGGCGAATAATAGTTGGTCACCTTGTAGATGACCTCGGTGTCCGGCTCCAGCGTGCAGAAGCCGTGGGCGAAGCCGACCGGCACCAGGATCTGGTTCCACTCCGCCGCACTGATCACCGCGCTGACATGCCGGCCGAAGGTGGGGGAGCCCTTCCGGATGTCGACCGCCACGTCCAGGATGGCGCCGCGCACCACCCGCACCAGCTTGTCCTGGGCAAAGGGCGGCAGCTGGAAATGCAGGCCGCGGATGGTGCCGACCTCGGCCGACAGCGACTGGTTGTCCTGGACGAAGTCGTAATGCAGCCCGGCCGCCTCGAAGGTCTTCTTGGTGTAGGTCTCCGAGAAGAAGCCGCGATGGTCGCCGAACTTCTTCGGGCGGATGATCTTAACGTCGGGAATGTCGAGGGAGACGACGTCCATGGCTCAGATGCTTTCCTTCAGGCGCTCTTTGCGCAGCTCGGGGCAGGACTTGCGCAGCCAGGGCTTGACCGTGCGCGGCGGGAAGGCCAGCCCGAAATTCTCGGCGTCCAGCGTCAGGTTCGGGTTGTAATAGGGATCTTCCAGCAGGCTGTCGCCCCAGCGCTCCTGCATGTAGGCCACCTCGCCCATGAAGCGCTTGACCTTGTCGGGGGCGGTGTCCGGCCCGCGCGAGGCCGATTCCAGATGGTACAGCTCGGCGAACGGCGTCCAGACGACCAGATGGCCCGCCTCGCGGATGCGCAGGCAGAAATCGACGTCGTTGAAGGCGACGGCCAGCTTCTCGGAATTCAGCCCGCCGACCTCGTCGAAGATCTCCTTGCGCAGGATCAGGCAGGCGGCGGTGACGCAGGACAGGTCCTGGGTCAGCTGGGCCCGGCTGAAATAGCCGTAGGCGTCGCGGGTCAGGCCCTTGTGGACATGGCCGGCCACGCCGCAGATGCCGGTGACGACGCCGGCATGCTGGATGGTGCCGTCGGCGTAATAGAGCTTGGCGCCGACGGCGCCGACCTCCGGCCGCAGGGCGTGGGAGACCATCTCGGCCAGCCAGCCCGGCTCCATCACCTCGATGTCGTTGTTGATCAGGCCCAGCACCGTGCCGGTCGCCTCGGCGGCGGCGAAGTTGTTGATCGAGGAGTAGTTGAAGGGCGCCTTGTAGGTCAGCACCCGTACCCGCGGCTCGTCCTTCAGCGTGTCGAAATAGGCGAAGGTCGCCGCTTCCTCGCTGTTGTTGTCGACGATCAGGATCTCAAGGTCCGGATAGTCGGTGCGGTGCAGCAGCCCGTCGACGCAGCCCTTCAGCAGATCGGCCTTGTCGCGCGTCGGCACGATCAGCGACACCCGCGGCAGCTTGGCCGGCAGGGCGTAGCGGATGCGGGTGAAGCGGGCGGTCGACGGCGAGGTCTCGACCGTGGCGTCGATTCCGCGGCGCTGGAAATGCTCGGTCAGCGCCTTGTGGGCGGCGGCGGTGGCGCGCGGCAGATCGACGGTGGAGAAGGCCGCGGATTCCGGGAAGACGCGCCAGTGGTAGAGGATCGCCGGGATGTGGCGGATGCGCGCCGGTTCCGTCGCCTCGACCGCGCGCAGGGTCAGGTCGTAATCCTGGCTGCCCTCGAATCCCAGGCGGAAGCGCCCGGCCCGCTCGATCAGCGAGCGGCGGAAGACGCCCAGGTGGTTGACCATGTTCTGGCCGTGCAGCAGGTCCAGGTTGAAGCCAGACTTGAAATGCGGGTCGTAGCGCTCGCCGTCCGCATCGATCTTGTCCTCGTCGGAATAGAGGATGTCGGTGTCGGGATGCTGCGCCAGCTCGGCGGCGACGGTGTAGAGCGCGTGCGGCGGCAGCCGGTCGTCATGGTCCATCAAGGCCACGAAATCGCCGGTCGCCAGATCCAGCGCGCTGTTGCTGGCGGCGGAGATGTGGCCGTTGGTCTCGCGCCGGACGATCTTGATCCGGTTGTCGCGCGCCTTGTACTCGGCCAGCACCTTGCTCACGTGGGGGGCGGTGGAGGCGTCGTCGGCGATGCACAGCTCCCAGTCCGGGTAGAACTGGGCCAGCACGGAGTCCAGCGCCTCGCGCAGGTAGGGCTCCGGCGTGTTGTAGACCGGCATGACGACGGAGAAGCGCGGGCGCGCCGGCAGGCGGGCGATGTCGGCCTTGATCGCCGCCGCGTCCTCCGGCGTCAGGGTGTCGTACATCCGCACCCACGACTTGTAGTCGGCCGACCAGCGGTTCGGCTGCAGCTCCTGCAGGACGCGCTGCTTGGTCGCCTGCCAGCCGTGGCGGCGCAGGTAGTCCAGCACGCGCCCCGGCTGGTTCTGCCGGACATAGTCGACCAGGATGTTGGTCTTGCCGATCTCGCGGATGGTGAAGTCGGCGATCTCGAAGGACACCGGCCGGGTGGCCGGGTCGAAGCGCAGCGCCTTGACCGTCTGCGGCAGCAGGGCCAGCTGGCGGAACTCGCCCACCGTGTCGACCGGCAGGCGGATCATCGTCCGCTCGTCGAAGCCGTTGCCGTCGTCGACATAGATCACCGGCACCAGCGGGGCCGAGGCGCGGACCACCCGGTAGGAGATCACGCACCAGTGGCCGGGCAGCCGGCCGCGGTCGGACCGCAGCAGGAAGGCGGGGTCGCTGCCGGTCGCCTCGTAGCCGCCCTGCGGGCTCGGCACCACGTCGTGCAGCGGCTCCAGCGTGATGCTGTGCAGGCGGCGGCGGTAGAAGCGCCCGGCCTTCTGGGTCAGGCGGCCCAGCTTGCGCACCGGCGCCGACAGCTTCCAGGAGGTCGAGTTGACCAGGCTGTGGATGTGCTGGTCGCGGCTGGCCACCACGCCGTGCAGATGGGCGATGGCCTGTTCGCGGGCGACCAGTTCGCGGGCATGGGCGGCGAGGTTGCGCTCGCGGTCGGCCAGCTCGTGCTCGCGCTCGGCCAGCTCCTGCGCCATTCCGGCGAGCGCATCGCCCTGGCGGCGGATTTCGGCCTGATGGTCGCCGAGCCAGCCCTGGATGACGCCGATGTCGCGGTCGCGCGTCGCGATCATGCCCTTCAGATCTTCGCTGTGGGCGATCTGGTCGTCCAGCACCTTGCGGACCATCGCCACCTCGGTGCGCAGGTGTTTCTCCTGCTCTTCCAGGCGCTGGATGGTCTCGGTCTCGATGGCGGCGTCGCCCAGCCGGTCGAACCAGCTGCGGACGGCCCGCAGCCCCTCGCCGCCGGCCTTCTGCACGGCGAACAGCTCGCGCACCGCGTCCGGCAGATCCTCGCCGACGCCCAGCACGCCGAGGCCGTTGGAATGCAGGAAGCTGAAGGACGGGCGGTCGCGGGTGATCTCGTCCCACAGGCGCCAGACGCCAAAATCGTCCTTGCGCACGTTGATGTCGTGGAACAGCACCACGCCGCGGCGGCTCATCTTCGGCAGCCACGTCTCGAAATCGTGGCGCACCGCCTCGTAGGTGTGCAGCCCGTCGATGTGCAGCAGGTCGACGCTGCCGTCGGCGAAATGGAGCAGCGCGTCGTCGAAGGTCATCCGCAGCAGGCGCGAGAAGCCGGCATAGCGCGGGTCATGATAGGCGGCGAGCGTGTTGTAGATGTCGTCGCCGTAGAAGCCGGCCTGCGGGTCGCCGGCCCAGGTGTCGACGGCGTAGCAGGAGGTCGGCAGCCCGACATGGCGGACCGCCTGGCAGAAGGCGGCATAGGAGTTGCCGGTGTGCGTTCCCAGCTCCACCAGGCTGTCCGGGCGGAGCGCCTCGACGATCCAGAAGGCGAAGGGGACATGGCCGAGCCAGGAGGCCGGCGCCGTGACGAGATCCGGGGTCAGGAGCGTGATCGGCCGGCAGATGCGACGGAGAGCGTCCGATCCCTGGTCCTTCAAAAACGAATCCACCTGTGCCTCTTCTTCTGCCTGGCTTCGCGGCGGGGTGCGGTCCATCGGGACATTGTTTCAGGCCCGGCGGACAGTCCCGTCACAGCCGCCGACACACATACGCTGACACCAAGCCGGAATGCAAGCCGCTGTCCGGAGCCCGCTTTGCGGCGTCAAACAATGCCTGGAACTGCGGTTTTCCTGCCTCAGTCCGGGGGGATCCGCGCCCTGTCGCTATTTTGTCGCGGGTGCCGTTTGGGAGGTTGCCCGGGGTGCCGCCTGAGGGGATGAGGCCCCCTCCGCCTCCAGCGTGATCGCCAGCATCGGCATCCCGACCAGCCCGCGCACGACGTGGCTGGCATGGACCTTGAAGAACAGCGCGTCCTCGACCCAATGATGCTGGACGTGGTCCTCCTGCGTGCCCTCGGCGAGCGCCACGGTGATGGAGAAGTCGCCGCTGGGCAGGTAGGGCATCTGGAAGCGGAAGCGGGCGGCGAAGTCCTGTCCGGCCGGGATGGTGACGGGGTCGAGCTGGTAGCTGAGGAAGGTGTTGTCGCCGAACAGGTTCTGGCCCAGCTTGTCCTTCACGTAGAAGCCGACGATGGGGCGGTAGACCTGCTGCTCGGCCCGGCAGTCCACCTTCAGCACGATGACCTCGCCGCCCTCCAGCACGCTGAGCGGCTGTTCCTCGGCGTCCAGGATCGAGACGTTGGCGATGGTGGCGCCGCGGTTGCCGAACCAGGGGCCGCTGTCGTTGAAGTCGAACAGCTCGATGGCGTTGCGGAGCTGCGAGCCCTTCAGCAGCTCGGCGCGGGCGTCCTCCACCGGCTCCTCGCGCTTGGCCTGGGGCAGCGCCTGGCGCGCCCCGCCGATGCGGAAGCCGCGCGAGGTGTCCTGGTCGCTGTAGAGCGCCGCCAGATAATCGTGGCAGACTTCCCGTGCCGGGCCGATGGCCCGCACCGACCCGTTGTCCAGCCAGACCACCCGGTCGCAGAGGTTCACCACCTGTCCGGTGTCGTGCGACACGAAGAACAGGGTGCCGCGCTCCTTGAAGCGGTGGATGAAGCGCATGCATTTCTGGGTGAAGGACGCGTCGCCGACCGCCAGGATTTCGTCGACGATCATGATGTCGGCGTCGACATGCGCCGCCACCGCGAAGGCGAGGCGGGCGTACATGCCGCTGGAATAGAGCTTCACCGGCTGTTCGATGAAGTCGCCGATGCCCGCGAACTCGGCGATGGACTCGTAGCGCTGGGCGATCTGTTCGTTCGACAGGCCCAGCACCGAGGCGGCGAGATAGACGTTCTCGCGCCCGGTGAATTCGGGGTTGAAGCCGGCGCCCAGCTCCAGCAGCGCCGCGATGCGCCCGTCCACCGCGATGCGGCCGGAGGTCGGCGTCAGCGTGCCGCAGAGCAGCTGGAGGAAGGTCGACTTGCCCGAGCCGTTGCGGCCGATCAGCCCGACGGTCTCGCCGCGGCGGACCTCCAGGTCGACGCCGCGCAGCGCCCAGTACTCGTCGTAATATTTGCGCCTGCCGCGCACCAGCATCTGCTTCAGCCGGTCCTGCGGGCGCTTGAAGATGGCGTAGGCCTTGCCCAGCCCCTCGGCGCGGATGACGATAGGGGTGTCGGCGGCGGGAGTTCTCAGACGACATCGGCGAACCCCCGGCGGGTCTTCATGAACCAGAGATAGCCGAGCCACGCCACCACCCAGGCGCCCAGCGTCGCCAGACCCCACTCGAGCGGCGACGGGATGCGGCCCCAGAACAGCAGGTCCTTCGACTGCTCCAGGATCGCGGTCATCGGATTGAGGTGCAGGATGGCGCGGAAGCGCTCGGGGATCGCGGTCATCGGATAGAAGATCGGGCTGAGGAACATCAGCACGGTGACGGCCACCCCCACCACCTGCCGCAGGTCGCGCAGGAACACGCCGGCGGCGGCGAAGAACCAGCTGAGCCCCAGCGTGGTCAGGCACAAGGGCACCAGGATCAGCGGCAGCAGCAGCGCCGTCGGCGGCGGCAGCCCGGCCACCATCAGATGGAAGACCACCAGGATGACGAAGCCGATGCCGGCATTGAACAATGCCACCGCCAGCGACACCAGCGGCAGGATCTCCAGCGGGAAGACCACCTTCTTGATGTAGCTGACATTCTCCAGCAGGAGGCCGGGCGCCCGGCTCAGGCATTCGCCCAGCACGTTGAACAGGATCAGGCCGGAGAACAGCAGCAGGGCGAATTCCGTGTTGCTGCCCCCCGTCGCCCCCCAGCGCGCCTGGAACACCACCGAGAAGACGAAGGTGTAGACCGCCAGCATCAGGATCGGGTTCAGCACCGCCCAGACGATGCCCAGCACGGACCCGCGGTACCGGGCGTCGATCTCCCGCCGGGCCAGCCGCAGGATCAGCGACCTGTGATGCCA
This sequence comes from Azospirillum sp. UENF 111221, assembly GCF_058780625.1. Lineage (NCBI taxonomy): Bacteria > Pseudomonadati > Pseudomonadota > Alphaproteobacteria > Rhodospirillales > Azospirillaceae > Azospirillum > Azospirillum sp. UENF 111221. Next base: position 678,420 of record NZ_JBSNCH010000002.1, on the reverse strand, counting down.
GGCGGTCTGGAAAAGGGCAAAGGGACCGGCGCCGAAACCCGCTACCGTAGGGTTCCCCGACTGAGAGTTAAACAATTTAGAGTATTCCCCGTCTGCGGCCGACCGACCATAACCCCCGCTCCGGCGGCGTTCAAGCGAAAGCATCGGCCCGGCCGGAGGGGTGGCGGAAGAGCGCGGAAGAGGCGGTCCGGTCCGAAAAAGAGCGGGTGGGGGAACGGACCTTTGGTTTCCCTCGTTTACCCGAAAGATCGGAGAGGTAGTGAAGCGGTCCAGGAATTTTCGTTATCACGAAGGAAAACAATAAAATAAACATTCGAGTAATTCGTGCTGTACGGGCTAGTTCTACAGATAAAGCAGGAGAATGCCGCCCTATGCGTATCAGTAAATGACGAGTACCGATCAAACGTGACTTCTCTATTGTGAAGATAGGGACATGCCTTCTCATGTGGTTTCTACGTAGCCTTTGGTCAAACATTGAGGATTGCATCCGTATATTTGTAAGACCATGGGGTTAGATCCGGATGAGATTTAAAAAAGCTTATCTGGCAGGACCATAACTAGCCTGGAGAGAGGGTGCTTGGCCGATTTTCAGGAAAGACGCACCGATTGCCGGGTTCACGGGAAAAACGGATCGCCCGGAGACAGGGTGACGCAAAAGGAGGCTGTTGTGTTTTGGAATGGAAAGACCCTGGCAGCCGATCACTATGCCACATCGTTAAGACATCATTTCGGTGACGGTGCGGTTCATCGTCTTCAAAAAGAGATCGGGTTCGTCGGGAAACGGCTTCTTCGACTTCCAAGCACAGAAAGATCGGCCTTCTTCGACCCCTGGTTCACCGAGGAGAACGCCCGCCATCTGCGCTCGGTCGCCCGATCCGTCCGCGGGATGACGTCCGATGCGCCGGCCCCGGCCCTGGCGTCCGCCCCCCGCATCGTCTTCCTGCATGGCGTGATGCCGCGCAGCGGCACCAACTATCTCCAGAGCCTGCTGGAGCTGCATCCCGACGTGCTGGTCAATCCCTACGGCATCCGCGAGCTTCCCTTCCTGAACACGCTGGAGGATGCGCGGACCTACGAGGGGCGCTTCCTGCGTCTTTACCGGCGCAACCGGGAGTCGTTCAGCGATCTGGAAACCTTCTGCTACATGGTGAACGGCTTCCTGCGCCGGATCGAAGCCGAGTTCCCGGCCGGCAAGACGGTGGTGATCAAGTCGCCCCACACCCGGATGATGCGCTATTTCCCCTACCTGTTCCCGGCGGAACGCTGCCTGATCGTGCTGCGCGACGGCCGCCGCGCCGTGCAGTCCACCATCGACACCTGGCCGCTGCGCTTCCTGGGCCGGACCTTCGCCGATGTCTGCCGGGAATGGAGCTTCGGCACCGAGGCGGCGCTGGAGGCGCAGAGCCGGATGAGCGCCGACGCCTGCCGGCTGGTCCGTTTCGAGGATGCGGTGGCCGCTCCCGACGGCACGGCCCGCGACCTCATGCGCTTCCTGGATTTGGACGAGGGCCGCTATCCGTTCGAGCGGATCGGCGACCTTCCCATCCTGGGATCGTCCCGCGCCTCGCGCAGCAACGGCGAGGTCAGCTGGACCCCCGTCAGCAAACCCGAAGGCTTCGACCCGTCGAAGCGCCCGATCCAATGGTCGCGCAAGCGTCTGACCGTGTTCGACGCCGTGGCCGGAGACATGCAGAAGAAGGCCGGCTATGCTGCTTGATCCACTGTTCGACACCCGTCCCGCGGCCAGGGATCTCCCCCAGCCCGCTCCCGCTTCCGGTGTTGAGGACGCGCTGCCCGCCATCCTGACCACGCCGGCCCGCCTCACCCACCTGCAAAGGCTGGAGGCGGAGAGCATCCACATCATGCGCGAGGTGGCGGCCCAGTTCCACAAGCCGGTCATGCTCTATTCGGTGGGCAAGGACAGCTCGGTCCTGCTGCATCTGGCGATGAAGGCCTTCTATCCGTCGAAGCCGCCCTTCCCGCTGCTGCATGTCGACACGACCTGGAAATTCCGGGAGATGATCGAGTTCCGCGACCGCATGGCGCAGGATCTCGGGCTGGACCTGACGGTCCACATCAACCGGGACGGCGTGCGGCAGGGCATCGGCCCGGTCAGCCACGGCTCGGCCGTCCACACCGACGTGATGAAGACGCAAGCGCTCAAACAGGCGCTCGACGCCCACGGCTTCGACGCCGCCTTCGGCGGGGCGCGCCGCGACGAGGAGAAGAGCCGCGCCAAGGAGCGCATCTTCTCCTTCCGCACGGCCACCCACCGCTGGGAGCCGAAGAACCAGCGGCCGGAGCTGTGGAACCTCTACCAGGGCCGCATCCACAAGGGCGAAAGCATCCGCGTCTTCCCGCTGTCGAACTGGACCGAGCTGGACATCTGGCAATACATCCACCAGGAGGCCATCCCGGTGGTGCCGCTCTATTTCGCCAAGCCGCGCCCGGTGGTGGAGCGCGACGGCACCCTGATCATGGTCGACGACGACCGGCTGCCGCTGAAGCCCGGCGAGGTGCCGGAGATGGCCTGGGTGCGTTTCCGCACGCTCGGCTGCTATCCGCTGACCGGGGCCGTGCGCAGCACCGCCGCCACCCTGCCCGAGATCATCCGCGAGATGCTGCTGTCCACCGGTTCGGAACGGCAGGGCCGGGTGATCGACCAGGACGCCGCCGCCTCGATGGAAGCGAAGAAGCAGGAAGGCTACTTCTGATGCTGACGGATCTCGACCCCATCGCCACCGCTCCTGCGGATGCCGCCCCCTCCGATGCCGCAAGCGAGGTGCAGGTGTATCTCGCCCGCCAGAACGGCAAGGACCTGCTGCGCTTCATCACCTGCGGCTCGGTGGACGACGGCAAGTCGACGCTGATCGGCCGGCTGCTCTACGACTGCAAATGCCTCTTTGAGGACCAGCTGGCCAGCCTGGAGGCGGATTCGGGCCGCTTCGGCACCACCGGTGCCGGCCAGCTCGACCTCGCTTTGCTGGTCGACGGGCTGGCGGCGGAGCGCGAGCAGGGCATCACCATCGATGTCGCCTACCGCTTCTTCACCACCGAGCGCCGCAAGTTCATCGTCGCCGACACGCCGGGCCACGAGCAGTACACCCGCAACATGGTCACCGGCGCGTCCACCGCCGACGCCGCGGTCCTGCTGGTCGATGCGCGCAAGGGCGTGCTGACCCAGACCCGGCGCCACAGCACCATCGTCTCGCTCCTGGGCGTGCGCCATGTCGTGCTGGCGGTCAACAAGATGGACGCGGTCGGCTGGAGCCGCGAGACCTTCGAGCGGATCGCCGCCGACTACCGCGTCTTCGCCCAGCGCATCGGCATCGACGAGGTCACCTGCATCCCGGTCTCGGCGCTCACCGGCGACAACGTCACCAGCCCGTCGGAGCATATGGGCTGGTACGGCGGCCCCACCCTGCTCGGCCATCTGGAGAGCGTCGACGCCGCGGCGGAGGAAAAGCTCGGCGCCTTCCGCATGGCGGTGCAGTGGGTCAACCGGCCCAACCAGGACTTCCGCGGCTTCTGCGGCACGGTGGCCGGCGGCGCGCTGCGCGTCGGCGACGAGGTCGCCATCCTGCCCGGCGGGCGGACCAGCCGGGTGGCCCGGATCGTCACCATGGACGGCGATCTGGAGACGGCGCAGCCCGGACAGGCGGTCACGCTGGTGCTGGCCGACGAGGTCGATGCCAGCCGCGGCGACATGATCGCCGCCGCCACCGGCCGTCCGGAGGTGGCCGACCAGTTCGCGGCGCATGTGGTGTGGATGGACGAGCAGCCGCTGCTGCCCGGCCGCTCCTACCTGCTGCGCGCCGGCACGGCGACGGTCGGCGCCCAGGTGACCGAGCTGAAGCACGCCATCAACGTCAACACCCAGGAGCATGCCGCCGCCAAGCATCTGGATCTCAACGACGTCGGCTTCTGCAATCTGGCGCTCGACCGGCCGATCCCGTTCGACGCCTATGCCGACAGCCGCGAGACCGGCAGCTTCATCCTGATCGACCGGCTGACCAACGCCACCGCCGGCTGCGGCATGATCCGCTTCGGCTTGCGCCGGGCGTCGAATATCCACCGCCACGCCTCGAAGCTGGACAAGGCGGCGCGGGCCGGCGGGCTGCAGAAGCCCTGCGTGCTGTGGTTCACCGGCCTGTCCGGCTCCGGGAAGTCCAGCGTCGCCGACCGGCTGGAGCAGGAGCTGCACCGTCTCGGCCGCCGCACCATGATCCTCGACGGCGACAATGTCCGCCACGGGCTGAACCGGGATCTGGGCTTCACCGACGAGGACCGGGTGGAGAACATCCGCCGCGTCGCCGAAGTGTCGAAGCTGATGGTGGACGCCGGGCTGATCGTGCTGGTCAGCTTCATCTCCCCCTTCCGCGAGGAGCGCCGGATGGCGCGCTCCCTGGTGGAGGACGGCGAGTTCCTGGAGATCTTCATGGACACGCCGCTGGAGGTCTGCGAGGCCCGCGACCCCAAGGGGCTCTACCGGAAGGCGAGAGCCGGCCAGCTCCCCCACTTCACCGGCATCGACAGCGCCTACGAGCCGCCGGACGCGCCGGAGATCACGTTGAAGGGCGCCGAACAGACCGCCGACGAGATGGTCGCCCAGGTGATCGGGGAGCTGCGGCGGCGCGAGGTGATCTGAGGGGGACGGGTGAGTTTCGCTCCCCCTCGCCCTGCAAGACAGTCTGCTTTCTAAAATCTCCACAAATATTGTATGAGGGAGAACACAAAAAATAGGGTATCTTGAGCCATCGATGGCGGAGCCAACTTGGGCAAGCTGACGACCTTCGGAAAGTTGCGGGTGGTCGTCCTGGGGCGCGACCACAATCCGCCCCACTTCCACGTCAAAGGTCCCGACGTCAATGCTCTGGTCGGTATCGATCCCGTCATCGTCATCCGCGGCAAGCTGCCGTCCGACCTGTGGCCTGAAATCCGGACCTGGGCCGTCATGCACCGTGCCGAACTGGTCGCCGCTTGGAATACCCTCAACCCGCACATCCCCACCGCCTGAAAGGGAGGTTCCATGTCAGAAGGCTTCGTCATCGGGACCGACCCCCGCCCCGTCCCGCTGATCGCTGCGGTCGAGGCCGGCCCCGGAACCATCCTGACTGTCGATTGGGTCGGTGGGGGCGGGGTGTCCGTCGATCTGGCTGGCTGGATCGCCTTGCACAAAATTGACGCTCTGCGCGTGCCCACCATCTTCGCCAAGCCCGAGATCGGTGATGACGGCGACACCGTCCAATGGGCCGGGGACGAGGAGCTGTCGATCGACAGTGTGCACCTGGAGTTGCTGGCCGAACAGCAAGCCGTCTTCGGCGCGGCCGAACTGTCGGAGTGGCAGGACCGGCATGGTCTGTCCAACACCGAGGCGGCCGACCTGTTCGCGCTGCATGTCAACACCTGGATCAACTATCGCACCGGTGTCAGCTCGGTCCCGCGGGCGCTGCTGATCGCCTGCCGCGCCATCGACCGAGACCCCTTGCCTCTGGCCGCTTTCCTGCGTCCCCGCCGCCCCGGTCGCCCGCCGGCGGCGGCTGAGTGAAGCACCATCATTCCGGATAAATTCTCATCGATACAAGCCGTCAACCCACCCCCTCCCGTGCCCGCCGCAGGTCGGCGACGAAGTCGCGATAGGCCTGCTCCGCTCCTTCCCCGGCCGGCAGGCGCAGCAGGTAGGACGGGTGGACGGTGACGAACCCCTCCCAATCGCCGAACCCCATCGGCCCGCGTTCCCGCAGAACCGAGACGCTGCGCCCGCTCAGCGCGAGGGCCGCGGTGGCGCCCAGCGTCACCACCAGGCGCGGGCGGACGAAGGCCAGCTCCTTCATCAGCCACCAGCGGTAATGCTTCACCTCGCCGGCGGTCGGCGACTGGTGCAGGCGGCGCTTGCCGCGGGCGACGAACTTGAAATGCTTCACTGCGTTGGTCAGGTAGGCGGCGCTGCGCTCGATCCCGGCCTCCTCCAGCGCGCGGTCCAACAGCTGGCCGGCCGGGCCGACGAAGGGGCGGCCTTCCAGATCCTCCTGGTCGCCGGGCTGCTCGCCGACGATGGCGATGGCGGCCCCCTCCGGCCCTTCGCCCAGCACCGCCTGCGTCGCCCCCGGCACCAGCGGGTCCGCCGCCCGGATGATGCGGTTCAGCTCGGCCAGCGTCGCCGGTTCCTGCCGGGCCATGGCGGCGACGGCCTTGTCGGGGTTGCGGCGGCGGGGGGCCGCGGCCTCCGCCTCGATCATCGCCTGCACCCGCGCAGGCGCGGAGCGGATCATCGCCGGGATCGCCGCGGCCTCCGGCAAATTGGCCCAGTATTTCCGCGGCATCTCCGCCCGCATCGCCGTCGGGTTCACCCGCGCGGGATTGAAGGTGCTCTCGTAATAGCGCTGCCAGCCTTCGGCGAAGCGGTCGTCGCGGTCGAGCCCCTCCGGCCTCAAAGCCGCCGGCCCGACCGTCAGCGAGCGCCGGTCCCAATGCAGAGATCCCACCGGCGTCAGGATCGTCCAGACCAGGCTCTCGAACCGTTCGACGAAGAAGGGCGCGGTCGCCTCGACGATGAAATGGTCGGGCTCGAACCACGCGACGTAGCGCTCCCCGCCCCGATCTTCGGAGTTGTCCGGATCCCGAACCTCGCGGAAGCGCAGGAAGGCGTGCATCTTGTGCAGGTCGCGCCGCACCGCCTTGTCCAGCAGCGCCAGCCGGTGGATCAGCGGGTCGGCATGATGGTCGAGGATGTCGCGCTCCCCCCGCACCACCCGCCGGACCAGCCGGTGCAGCAGGGCATAACGCTCCGGATCGCGGTGGCAGACCACGCTTTCGATCAGCGCCCCCACCGGGCGCGGCAGCGGAACCGGCGGCGCGTCCGCCGGCAGCGGAGCCGTATCGCCGAACAGCGACGGCGCCGCCCCGCCGCTCCACACCACCGCGTCCGGTTCGACATCGAGCGCGACCAGCCCGCGCAGCGCGCGGCGGAAGCCGTCCAGATCGGCGCCGTCCTTCAACTCCACATGCCGCATGGCTCAACCCCTCAGAACAGGCTGAGCTGCTTGGGCGGCGCCACCAGCCGCTGCCGCAGGTCGGCGCGGTCGGTCAGCCCGCCCGGATGGTGGTCGGCGGCGATCAGGAAGGCGCGCGCCCGCTTCAGTCCCGACGACAGCCGCGCCACATCCTCCAGCCGCAGGGTGGTGTGGCGCCGCGCCTCGACGATCTTGTCGACCGCCCGCGCCCCCAGCCCCGGCACGCGCAGCAGCATCTCGCGGTCGGCGCTGTTCACGTCCACCGGGAAGCGCTCGCGGTTCTTCAGGGCCCAGGCCAGCTTGGGGTCGATGCCCAGAATCCAGCATGCCGCCCTCGCCCCCGGCGGCGATCTCGTCCACGGTGAAGCCGTAATAGCGCAGCAGCCAGTCGGCCTGGTACAGCCGGTTCTCGCGCTGGAGCGGCGGCGGCTTGGCCGGCAGGGCGGAACTCGCCTCCGGGATCGGGCTGAAGGCGGAATAATAGACCCGGCGCAGCCCGTAGCGGCGATAGAGCGTGTCGCTGGTCTCCAGCACCGACAGGTCGGTGGAGGCGTCGGCACCGACGATCATCTGGGTGCTCTGCCCGGCGGGGGAGAAGCGGCGCTTTTCCTCCTTGGCCTCCAGGATGCGTTCGCCGACCTGACCCATCACCGCCTTGATCGAGCTGCCGTCCTTCTCCGGCGCGAACTCCTTCAGGCTGCGGTCTGAGGCCAGTTCGAGGTTGATCGACAGCCGGTCGGCCCACAGCCCGGCCTGCTCGATCAGCCAGGGGCTGGCCTCCGGGATGGTCTTCAGATGGATGTAGCCGGCGAAGCCATGGTCGCGCCGCAGCGTGCGCGCCACCAGCATCAGCTGCTCCATCGTGTGGTCGGGCGAGCGGATGATGCCGGAGGACAGGAACAGCCCTTCGATGCAGTTGCGCTTGTAGAAGCCCAGCGTCAGCTGCACCACCTCGTCGACGCTGAACCGCGCGCGCCGCACGTTGGAGGACCGGCGGTTGATGCAGTAGGCGCAGTCGAACAGGCAGTAGTTGGTCAGCAGGATCTTGAGCAGCGAGACGCAGCGCCCGTCCGGCGTATAGGCGTGGCAGATGCCGGCCCCGGTGGTCGAACCGATGCCGTCCGGCCCGCCCGTCCGCCGCTTCGCTCCCGACGATGCGCAGGAGGCGTCGTATTTCGCCGCATCCGCCAGGATCTCGAGTTTGTCGAGCAGCGCGTCATCCACTGTGATGGCTTCCCTCTTCCTTCCAGATGTTCGCAATATGTTCTTATCTAAGGAAAAGGCAAGCGGGGCGTCTTGAAAGCGGGCCGGAACGGGGCCACGTGCTCTACAACCGGATCCGGGCCCCTCTGGCGACTTAGACGTGGTCGCGATGTCGGATCTCTTCACCTGCTCTTGCGCCGACGGGCGTGACCGCACTTGGAGGGACTGATGCCCTTGCCCCTGAGACAACGCCCCCGGCCTCCGGCATTCCCCGCTCCCGACCTTCCCCGTCGCGCGCCGCCCCTCCGGCGCGCCGCACGGCTTTGCCACCGCTCCGGGTGGGCGGCTTTGCCGCCCTCTGGGCGGCCGGCTCCGTGCGCCTGCGGGGCGCCGGGGCCAGGGCCGAGACCCTGAAATCTTCCCCCGCCTCATTCCCACCCTTTTGATGAAGACGAGCATCGCCATGGACCACACCGAACGCCAGATCATCGACGACCTGTTCGCCAAGCTGCATCAGGCCGAGGCGCAATCCGGCCCGCGCGATCCCGAGGCCGAGGCGCTGATCCGCGAGCGGATCGCCCGCCAGCCGGCCGCCCCCTACCTGATGGCGCAGGCCATCGTGATGATGGAGCAGGCGCTCGCCGCCTCGCAGGGCCGCAACGAGGAGCTGGAGCGCCAGCTGCGCGAGCGTCCCGCCGCCGCTCCCGCCGCCCCGGCCCAGTCCGGCGGCGGCCTGTTCGGCAGCCTGTTCGGCGGCAGCAGCCGTCCCGCTCCGCAGCCGTCATATCCGGCGGCGGCCCCGGCCGCTGCCGCCCCTGCGGCCGCCATGCCGGCCGGCTCGCCCTGGGGCCGTCCGCCCGCCGCTGCCGGTACGCCCGCCTATGGCGACCCGCGCGTCGCCGGCTATGCCCAGCAGCCGCGGGCCGGCGGCGGCTTCATGGCCGGCGCCATGCAGACGGCGGCCGGCGTCGCCGGCGGCATGCTGATCGGCAGCGCGCTCTCCAGCATGTTCTCTGGCGGCGAGGCGGTGGCGGCCGAGGCTGCCGGTGCTGCCACCGATGCGGCCACCGCCGCCACCGACCATGTCGAACAGACGGTCGAGGACAGCGGCTGGGGCGATTTCGGCGGCGAAGAGGAGATGTGAGTCCATCCCTGATGGCGGCGCTCCGTTGAACTGAGCGCCGCCATTAGAGAAATAATTCCTATATAATGGCGTCGGACCCACCGTTGCGGAACCGACGCCATGCCTTCCCCTCTCCCCTTTTCAGGATCGCCTGCGCCAGGGCATGGGAGGGGGATTTTCCCAACCGATGGAACGCTGCCGTCCGGCCTGTTTCACAGCGTTCCATCCGGCCCCGGCGTTGGACCCTTGCCCACCCGGCGGATGGAACGCCGCCGCTTGGCGTGTTTCACGCTGTTCCAGCGGTCTCTCCCGTCGGCCCTGCCGATGGAACGCCGCCGCCCGGCACGTTCCACGCCGTTCCAACCGCCGGCCGTTCCGCCCCGCGCTTCAGGCCTTGACGATGCGGTCGGCGAAGCCCTCGACCGCCCGCATGGCGTTGCGGGTGTCGACCACCAGCGGGCAGTGGGCGGCGAGGCTCTGCCAGTCGATGCCGTCATGGTCGGTGACGATCACCGCCGCGTCGAAGCCTGCGAGCCGCTCCGCCGTCCAGTCCACGGACCTGCGGCCGGCGAGGGCGGCATGCTCGCGGGTGACCGGCAGCACGGGAATGAAGGGGTCGTGGTAGTCGACCGCGGCCCCGCGTTCCAGCAGCATCTCCATCAGCCGCAGCCCCGGCGACTCCCGGCTGTCGTCGACGTTCTTCTTGTAGGCCATGCCGACCAGCAGGATGCGCGACCGGCTGAGCCCGATCCCGGCCTGCCGGTCGAGCGCCAGGGCCAGCCGGTCCACCACATGGCGCGGCATCATCGTGTTGACCTCTCCCGCCAGCTCGATGAAGCGGGTAGAGATTCTGGTATTCGCGGGCCTTCCAGGTCAGGTAGAAGGGGTCGATCGGGATGCAGTGGCCGCCCAGGCCGGGGCCGGGATAGAAGGGCATGAAGCCGAAGGGCTTGGTCTTCGCCGCCTCGATCACCTCCCAGATGTCGATGCCCATCGGTTCAAAAACGATCTTCAGCTCGTTCACCAGGGCGATGTTGACCGAGCGGAAGATGTTCTCAGTCAGCTTGGTCGCCTCCGCCGCCCGCGTGCCCGACACCGGCACCACCTGCGGCACCACCTGTTCGTAGAGCGCCACCGCCAGCTGGCGCGCGCCCTCGTCGTCGCCGCCGACCACCTTGGGGATGGTGCTGGTGGTGAAGCTGATGTTGCCGGGATCCTCGCGCTCGGGCGAATAGGCCAGGAAGAAGTCGCGACCGCTGGCCAGCCCGGTCTCCTCCAGGATCGGCCGCATCACCTCGTCGGTGGTGCCGGGCCAGGTGGTCGATTCCAGGACCACCAGCTGGCCCCGGCGCAGCCGGTCGCGGATCAGCCGGGTGGAGGCCTCGACGAAGCTCAGGTCCGGCTCGCGCTGGGGCGACAGCGGGGTGGGGACGCAGACGATCACGGCGTCGCAGGCGGCGAATGCGTCGGCATCGGTCGTCGCCCGGAACCGCCCGGTCGCCGCCGCCTGGGCGACACGGCCGTCGGCGATCTGTCGGATGTAGGAGCGCCCGCCGTTCAGCGCCGCCGCCTTGGCCGGGTCGATGTCGAAGCCGGTGACCGTGAAGCCGGCCCCGGTCAGCGCCAGGGCCAACGGCAGTCCGACATAGCCGAGCCCGACCACCGCCACCCGCGCGCTGCGGCCGCGATAGGCGCTTTCCAGCGACTGGATGTCGGGTGCCTGCATGTCGGGCTGGGTGTCCGCTGTGCTCATCGTGCCGTTCCGTTCGAAAGGACTGGACCGCCCGGACGGCTGTCCCGCCTGCGGCCGCCGGAATGTGTGACGGGCGGCATGCTTTGCGCAACCCCCCGCTCCGTATTGGTGCCGGGGATCGGAAACTCTGGCGCCGGGACCGTGAAGGGTGCCACCCTCCCCGGACTCCTTGGACTTCCCTCGCCCAGACCCAACCCGCCATGACAGCCCGGCACCCACCTCTCCTTCCGCAAGAGATCGCCCCGGTGGATGACCGCCAGTCGGCGCTGACCGCCCTCCATCTGGGCGGCGACCCGGCGGCCCTCTTCGGCTATTTCATGGCGCTGCGCGAGGAGAGCGACCGGGCGCTCGCCGGCCTGCCACCGGCCGGCGGCAAGCACTATCCCTATGGCCGCTGCGAGGAGATCACCCGCGACCTCTTCGCCCGCCTGTCGCAGCGTCTGGCCCAGCCGGCCGGCCCGGTGGAGCGCGCGCTGCGCGCCTTCGTCGAGGGGGGCGGCGTGCTGCACAGCGTCTGGGGAGTCCTGCGCGGGCAGTATTTCCAGAACGCGCTCCAGATCGGGGCGCTCTATGTCGACGTGTCGAACGACACGGTGGTGGTTACCAAGCCGAAGGTGGAGATCCTGCCGGTCGCGGAGTCCGGCCTGGTGCCGGTGCGCGACCTCGACCATTTCCGGCAGACGGCGGAGCGCTACTGGGGGGCGACGCTCTATGCCAACCATCTGGCGCCGACGCTGGCCCCGCTGCTGCCGGTGCTGTCGGTCAGTCCCGGCCGGCTGGCGCCCGGCCTGCAATCGGCCTGCGACTACATGATCGCGCTGATGTGCCGCGACCGGTTCGAGCAGGCCGAACGCTGGCTGGAGACCGGCCCCGCCCCGCCCGCCGCCCTTGCCGCCGGCTGTCTCGCCGCCATCCCCGCCGACCTGCGCCCGCTGACCGGCCAGCCCCGGCTGGAGGCGGTCGCCGCCTGCCGCCGCGCCCGGGAAGCCGCCTGCTGGGCCGACCCCGACTGGCGCACCGCCCGCGTTCTCGACTATCTGCGGCTCATGCGCGGGCCGGGAGGTTAAGCCTCTTCCCGGCCCTTCACCCCCCTCACAGCCGGTCCGTGCCGAAGGTGTCGCAGGCTTCCAGGCGGCCGCTTTCCAGGCCGGTGCGGAACCAGCGGACGCGCTGGGCGGAGCTGCCGTGGGTGAAGCTGTCGGGGCTGACGGTGCCGCGCGCCTGACGTTGCAGGCGGTCGTCGCCGATGGCACTGGCGGCGGTCAGCGCCTCCTCGACGTCGCCGGGCTCCAGCATCTTGCGGTCGCGGTTGGCGTGGTTGCCCCAGATGCCGGCGAAGCAGTCGGCCTGCAGTTCCAGCCGCACCGACAGGGCGTTGGCCTCGGCCTGGCCGCCCGCCCGCTGCTGGGCCGCCTGCACCTTGTCGGAAATGCCCAGCAGGTTCTGCACATGGTGGCCGACCTCATGGGCGATGACGTAGGCCTGGGCGAAGTCGCCCGGGGCCTGGAAACGGTCGCGCAGCTCGCGGTAGAAGCCGAGGTCGATGTAGAGCTTACGGTCCATCGGGCAGTAGAAGGGCCCCATCGCCGCCTGGGCCCGGCCGCAGCCCGACGCCACCGTGCCGGTGAACAGCACCAGCGTCGGGTCCTGGTACTGGCGCCCCATCTGCTGGAACAGGCCCTGCCAGGTGTCCTCGGTGTCGGCCAGCACGACGGAGACGAAGCGCTTCAGCTCGTCGTCGCCCTGGCTGCGCGGAGCGGCCTCGCCGATCTGGGTGCGGTCTGCGGTGGTCCGGTCTCCCTGCTCGCCGCCGCCCAGCAGCACCGTGGGATCGACCCCCAGCACCATCGAGACCAGCAGCACCACGATGACGCCGCCGACGCCCAGCCCGCCCGCGCCGATGCGGATGCCCCCTCCCCCGAGCCCGCCGCCGCCTAGCCTGCCGCCCAGGCCTCCCTGTCCGCGGCGGTCCTCGACATTCTCGCTTTCCCGTCCGCCCTGCCACCGCATCGCCGCCCTCCTTCGCCCGCCCGTCCCGATCGTCAGGTCCGGTGGAGACGAAACCATCAAGGGCTTCCCACGTTCCCTGCGGGTCCGGCGGTAAGACGGGGAGTTCGGTGCGGAACGGCTTGAAAATCCCACCCCGCTCCCCATCTGGAGACTGGCCGAAGACCGTCTGGGCAGAACCGCTCGGGCTGTGCCGCCCCCCACCTTATCCCGCCCCGGCGGGAGAGAGCCTTCGTGGGGGCGCCGGCCGTTTGGAACATGCCCATGCCGGGGCCTGTTTTACTTTATCGGAGTCTCCTGCGGCGGTGTTGCGCCGCCGCGGCTCCCGTTTCACGACGCCACACACGAACAAGAGCCGGCCGGCACCGAAATCCATCGGTCCGCCCATCCGGCCTGGAGGATTTTCATGACGACCCCGATCGTTTCCGCCCTTTCGCAGACCGCTCGCCATTTTGCCGCCCAGCCCGCGCTTGCGCCGGTCCATCTGGCCTCTACCCGCCTCTCCGCTGGCCAATTCGCCGCAGCTGAAAGCAAAAAGCCCGATTTTCGCTCCAAGCCTGAGCCGTCCGGCTTGACCCGGGGCGAACTGCGGCAGATTGTGCTCGACATCCTGGGCTGATCCTATCGGCCCGGGCTCGTCCCTTTCTACCCATCCACGACTATAGGAGATCACCATAGCCAAGCTCTACGACGCGGACCCCGTCCGCGAAGGCCCGCGCCTCAACCGTGAAATCACCGCCCGTATGGTCCGCCTCGTCGGCGCCGACGGCGAGATGGTCGGCGTGGTGCCGCTCCGCCAAGCGCTGGAAGCCGCCGCGGATGCCGACCTCGACCTCGTCGAAGTGGCGCCCCAGGCGGATCCGCCTGTCTGCAAGATCCTCGATTACGGCAAGTTCCGTTTCGAGGAGCAGAAGAAGGCCAACGAGGCGCGGAAGAAGCAGAAGATCATCGAGCTGAAGGAAATCAAACTTCGGCCGAACATCGACGATCACGATTATGACGTGAAGATGCGTTCCGCCATCCGCTTCATCGAGGAAGGCGACAAGGTCAAGATGACCATGCGCTTCCGCGGTCGCGAGATGGCGCACCAGGATCTCGGTCTGAACGTGCTCGTCCGCGTGCGTGACCAGCTCCAGGACATCGCCAAGGTCGAGCAGATGCCCCGGGTCGAAGGCCGCATGATGGTCATGGTGCTGGCCCCGCGCTGAGCCTGGACCAAAGGGATCTCGCGGGGCGGTTCGCCGCCCCGCCCCTTTCTCGTGCCGGCCGTAAATTCCCCCGCGAATTTCCCTATTATCAAATTTTCCCGCCCTCAAATCGCGCCGGATTAATCCCGGAACATCCCGCGTGATGCGGCGGAATAATACCCGACTATTCGCATTGGGTTATTGACCCCGTCGGTGTCGAACGGGAATCATCGCACTTCCCGTGTCTCACTCCCCCCTGTGTTCCGGAAAGTCGTTGTTATGAAGGACGAACGTGTCGCGCCCGCCTGGGAGCCCATCTCCGGCGAACGGCAGTTCCGCCTGCTGGTCCAGAGCGTGGTCGACTATGCGATCTTCATGCTCGATCCCGCTGGCATCGTCCGCAGCTGGAATGCCGGGGCGGCCCGGATGAAGGGCTATGCCGCCGACGAGATCATCGGCCGGCATTTCTCCAGCTTCTACACGCCGGAGGACCGCGCCGCCGACATGCCGCAGCGCGCGCTCGCCACCGCCCTGTCGGAGGGCAGGTTCGAGGCGGAGGGCTGGCGCCTGCGCAAGGACGGCACCCGCTTCTGGGCCAGCGTCGTCATCGACCCGATCCGTGACGAGACCGGGACCTTGCGCGGCTTCGCCAAGGTCACCCGCGACATCACCGAGCGCCGCAAGGCCCAGCAGGCGCTGGATGAGGCGCGCGAGGCCCTGGCCCAGGCTCAGAAGATGGAGGCGGTCGGCCAGCTGACCGGCGGTGTCGCCCATGACTTCAACAACCTGCTGCAGGCGATCAGCAGCAGCCTGGAGCTGATCGACCAGCGGCTGTCGGTCGGGCGCAGCGACATCGCCCCCTTCACCGCCACCGCCCGCGCCGCGGTGGACCGGGCCGCCACCCTGACCCGGCGCCTGCTGGCCTTCGCCCGGCGCCAGCCGCTGAAGCCGGAGCGCGTCGAGCTGAACGGGCTTGTGGCCGGGCTGTGGGATCTGCTGGGCCGCTCGGTGGGCGAGCAGATCCGGCTGGAGCGGCGGCTGGCGGAGACGCTGTGGCCGGTCCATGCCGACGTGAACCAGATCGAGAGCGCCCTGCTGAATCTGGTGATCAACGCCCGCGACGCCATGCCGGAGGGCGGATGCGTGACGGTGGAGACCGCCAATGCCGCTTTTTCACCGGCCGACCTCGTCAACGATCCCGGGGTGCAGGCCGGCGATTATGCGGTGCTGACCGTGCGCGACAGCGGGACCGGCATGCCGCCCGACGTGCTGGCCCGCGTCTTCGAGCCCTTCTTCACCACCAAGCCGATCGGCCAGGGCACCGGCCTGGGGCTGAGCCAGCTCTACGGTTTCGCCCGCCAGTCCGGGGGCTTCGTCCGCATCGACAGCGCGGTCGGCCGCGGCACCGCGGTGCATCTCCACCTGCCGCGCGATCATGCCGCCGCCGCTTGCACCGGACAGGCGCAGCCCGCCGCCGTGCCGGCGCTGCCGCCCGGCCGGACCGGGCGGGGCACCGTGCTGGTGGTGGAGGACGAGGAGCTGGTCCGCATGCTGCTGGTGGAGGTGCTGGAGAGCGACGGCTACACCACGCTGGAAGCCGCCGACGGCACCTCGGCGCTTGCCCGACTGACAAATGCCCAAGCGGGAACCAAAGACAAAGCCGGGGCAAATCCGCCGGTCGACCTGCTGGTGACCGATGTCGGGCTGCCCGGTCTGAACGGCCGTCAACTGGCGGAGGCGGCGCAGGCGCACTATCCCGATCTGAAGGTCCTGTTCCTGACCGGCTATGCCTTTCAAGCCCTGGACGACAGGCACGGCGACGGCGAGGATGGGCTTGGCCACAACATGCGCATGCTGGTCAAGCCCGTGGCGGTCGACGCCTTCCGCGCCATGGTGCGGAAGCTTCTGTCCGACGGCCCTTCCGACGGCATCTAGGGAGACCTGAGACGATGCACCCGCTCGCCCGCGTCTCGACGCTGCTGCTCTCCCTGACCGTCCTCACGGCTCTGGTCGCGGTCCTGCTGACGCCCCTGCCGGCCTTGGCCAAGCGCTCGGCGAAAAAGACTCCCCTGCCGGTCGCGGCGGAAATCCTGATGGACGCCGGCAGCGGCACGGTCCTGCAGGGGCGCAATGCCGACACCCTGACCTATCCGGCATCGCTGACGAAGATGATGACGCTGATGCTGACCTTCGAGGCGCTGGAACGCGGCACGCTGCGGCTGGACCAAAGCCTCGTGGTGTCGCAGCATGCCGCGTCGATGCCGCCGTCGCGGCTGTGGCTGGCCCCCGGCAGCACCATCACGGTGGAGCAGGCGATCCTGGCGCTGGTCACCCGCTCGGCCAACGACGTCGCGGTGGTGCTGGGGGAGGCGCTGGGCGGCAGCGAGACCGCCTTCGCCGCGAAGATGACCGCCCGTGCCCGGGCGATCGGCATGCGCCGCACGGTCTTCCGCAACGCGTCGGGCTTGCCCGACCGGCTGCAGCGGACAACGGCGCGCGACATGGCGATCCTCTCCCGCGCGCTGATCCGCGGCCACGCCCGCCATTACGCCTATTTCCAGCGCCGCAGCTTCGACTGGCAGGGTGACACGGTCTATGGCCACAACCGCCTGATGGCGCGCTACCCAGGCATGGACGGCATCAAGACCGGCTACATCGCCGCTTCCGGCTTCAACCTCGCCGCCTCGGCGGTGCGGGACGGCCGCCGCCTGATCGCGGTGGTGATGGGCGGCCACAGCGCCAACTCCCGCGACGACCGGGTTGCCGACCTGCTGGATGCCGGCTTCAAACGCCCGACCAGCCCGGCCAAACCGGCGCCCGTGCAGCCGGATCTGCTGATTACCAAGAACAGCGCTTCGATCGCCCAGCGCAGCACGGCGGTGAGCGTGGGCGCCCCGGCGGTGAAGCCGCCCCCCGCTGCGAAATCCACCGGTGGTCCCCCCATTGGCGGTCCCTGGTCCATCCAGGTCGGCGCCTTCGCCAGCCATGCCGCCGCACAGAGCAGCGCCCGCGCCACGGCCAAGCGCCTGGGCGCCCTTGCCGCCGGCACCAGCGCTGCGGTCGTGCGGTCCGGCGGTCTCTACAAGGCCCGGCTGACCGGCTTTGCCGCGACGAAGGCCGATGCGGCCTGCGCCGCCCTGAAGACGGCCGGGAAGGGCTGCTTCGCGCTTCAGGACCGATGACGCGCCGCGGACGGCGTCTTTGGATTTCGCTTTGGATCGGGGGCCTGTTCTCGGCTATGTAGGGAGCGATGGCCACCCTCTCCGAAGCGACTCTTCTGGCGTTTGATCTGCACGCCGCAGGACGGTTTGCCGAGGCGGAAACCCTCTATGCCCGTGTGCTGGAGGCCGAGCCGGACTATCCGGACGCGCTTCATCTGTCCGGTATCCTGCTGGGCCAGACCGGGCGCCTGGAGGAGGGACTGGCCCGGGTCGCCGGAGCCGTGGCCCGGCGGCCGGACTCCGCGGAGTATCTCCTCAATTACGGCAATCTGCTGCGTGCCGCCGGCCGCACCGGGGACGCGATGCACGCCTACCGGCGGGCGCATGTCCTGGGCGCGCCGCAGGCTGCCGAGCTGCTGTCCGGCCTGCTGCTGGATCATGGCGCACGTTGCCTGGACGGCCGCGATCCGACCGCCACCGAGGCGGCCTTCGCCGAGGCGTCGCGTTTGCGTCCCGGCGATCTCCGCATCCGCACCGGGCTGGCGGATGCCCGCTTCGACCGGCAGGACTGGGAGGCCGCCTTGGCGGCTTACCGCGCCGTCCTGGCGCTGTCCCCGTCCTCGCACCTCGTCTGGTACAATTCCGGGGTCGCCGCCTGCAATGCCGGGCGGATGGCGGAGGCGGCGACCGCCTTCCGGTGTGCCGGGACCCTCGTCCCCGATCATCTGGATACGCAGGAATACCTCGTCGCGACGCTTTTCCACTGCGGGCGGATGGCGGAGGCGGCAAGCGAAGCCTGTGCGGTCCTGACGCGGAAGGCGAAAGCGGCGCGGAAGGGGCGGCAGGGCGTCGGAGTGGCGCCGGTTCCCGCAGCTTCGCAGGACGGCCGGACGCGGCGGATCATCAGTTTCAGCCTGTGGGGCTCCGCATCCCTGTACATGCAGGGCGCGCTGGAGAATGTCCGGCTTGCGGCCGAGTTCTATCCGGGCTGGACCTGCCGCATCCACCATGACAAGTCCGTGCCGGCATCCGTTCTCGGCGAGCTGGCCGCGGCGGGGGCGGAACTGGTCGCCATGGACGCGGGCAGCGGACCGGTGCGCGGCCTGTTCTGGCGCTTCCTCGTCTCCGACGATCCGACGGTCAGCCATTTCCTGTGCCGCGACGCCGATTCCCGTTTGAACAGCCGGGAGCGGGCCGCAGTGGATGCCTGGCTGGCCTCCGGCCTCCCCTTCCATGTCATGCGCGACCACATCATGCACACCGATCTGATGCTGGCCGGCATGTGGGGCGGGCGGGCCGGCATTCTGCCGCCGATGGCTCCTCTGGTGGAGGTTGCCGCCCGCGCTGAAGACGGACGCTTGCGGGACCAGCGCTTCCTTGGCCGGGTCGTCTGGCCGCTGATCGAGGGCTGCTGCCTCGTGCATGACAGCGCCCATGACGGCCATGGGCTGCCCTTTCCCGATGTGCCGATCGATGCGCGCTTCCGCTTCACCCATGTGGGGGCTTGCCTGAAGGACACCTGACGCCGGTGTGCGATCTCGGCACCCGGCTCAGCACCCGATACCGGCGCGGGAGTCCTGCAATGCCGTCATGATGTGCCCGATCAGGGCCGATGGCGGAATGGGCTTGGACAAGATGCGGATGCCGGGCTCGCGCCCCAGATCCTGCAGCACCGCCTTTTCGGCATAGCCGGTGACGATCAGGACCGGCAGGCCGGGGCGGTGACGACGGACGAGGCGGGTCAGGTCGGCGCCGGTCATGCCGGGCATGGCGAAGTCGGTGACCAGCACGCCGATGCCCTCGTCCGCTTCCAGCAAAGCCAGGGCCTCCTCGCCGCCGGCGGCCTCCGACACCATGAGGCCGGCCTCGTCCAGCGCCGCGGCATTCGCCATGCGGACCAGGGCGTCGTCCTCGACCAGCAGGATGCGCAGGGCGGCGGACGGCACGGGCAGGGGGTCGGTTCCGGTGGAGGCCGCCGGGCCGCCGGTCGCATCCACCCTGCTTCCCGGCCTGATTTCTGGCCTGGCTTCTGCTGGGCTTTCCACCGGAGCGTGGGGCAGGTACAGCGTCACCGCGGTGCCCAGGCCGGGATGGCTTTCCAGCCGGATGCCGCCGCCTGACTGGGCGGTCAGGCCATGCACCATGCTCAGCCCCAGCCCGCTGCCCTGCCCGACCGGCTTGGTGGTGAAGAAGGGTTCGCAGGCCCGCGCCAGAATGTCGGGCGGCATGCCCGACCCGCTGTCGCGCACGGTCACGGCGACATAGCCGCCGGGCGTGAGGGCGGGGGAAGCCTCCTCGCACGCAATCCCAACCGGCAGGCTGGTGACGGTAATGGTCAGGGTGCCGCCGTCCGGCATGGCGTCGCGGGCGTTGATGGCGAGGTTCAGCAGGGCGATGTCGAACTGGTGGGGATCGACCAGCGCCGGCGGCACATCGGCGTCGCGGTCGATGCGGATGCGGATGGCGCCGCCCAGCGTGCGTTCCAGCAGCGTCGCCATCCCCGCCACCTGGGTGCCGAGATCGACCGGCGCCGGGGCCAGCCGCTGACGGCGGGCGAAGGCCAGCAGATGCTGGGTCAGGGTGGCGCCGCGGTCGACCGCCTGGCTTGCGATCTCCAGCGCCCGGCGGCTTTCCGCCCCGCGCAGTTCGCCGCCGGCCTCCAGCATGTGCAGGCTGGAGCGCACCGCCTGGAGCAGGTTGTTGAAGTCGTGGGCGACGCCGCCGGTCAGCTGGCCCAACGCCTCCATCTTCTGCAATTGGCGGACATGCTCCTCCGCCTCGTCGCGGGCCTCCACCGCCTGCCGCCGCTCGCCGAGCGCGCGGTTGGCGGTCTCGTAGGCCAGGAACTGGCGGGCCATCGCCCACAGCATCAGGGCGAGCGCCACCGCGCTGACCAGCCCGGCGGCGGCGATGACGACCGCCTGACTCTCCCAGCGCGCCAGAATTTCCCCGCGCGTCCGGCTGACCGCGACGACCAGCGGGTAGTTGCGCAACTGCTGGACCGACAGGATGCGCTCCTCGCCGTCGATCGAACTTTTCAGGGTGGCTGTGGCGATGCCGGACTGGGAGAGCTGACTGTCGATGATCGGTTCGGTGGCGACAGTTCCGATCCTGTCCGGTGTTGGCGGGAAGCGCGCCAGCAGCATGCCGTCGCGCCACCACAGGCTGAAGCCGCTGCCCGGCGTCACATGAAGGCTGCGGTAGAACTGCTCGAAATAGGACAGGCGGATGACCCCGACCACCAGCCCGGCCAGCCCGCCGTCCGGGTCGTTCACGCGCCGCGCGATGTAGAGCGTCCAGTCCCGGGTGACCAGGCTCTGCGTCGGCCGGCTGAGGTAGGCGCGTCCCGGATCGGCATCCTTGAGCGCCAGATAATAGTCGCGCCGGGACAGGTCGAGCGCCGGGGCCGGGAACCGGCGGGTGAAATTGACCAGGGTGCCGTCGGCGGCGATCAGGCTCAGCGCCTCCAGCTGCGGCAGGCCGGACGCCTTGGCCTTCAGGATTTCATGAACCTGCCGGTCCGTCCGCAGCCGGTTGAAGGCTTCGGCGCTGCGCCGGTTCTCAAGCGGGATCTGGTCGGCGATCCCGCTGACGGTCAGGTCGATCCCTTCGATGGTGCGCGCCGTCTGCTCGGCCAGCGAGGCGTTGAGCGTTCGCAGGCCCAGCATCGCCTCGGTCACCGTCTCGCCATGCAGCCGGTCCAGGACCATCGCCGTGCCGCCGCACAGAACCGCCAGCAGGCCGATGCCGAGCGCCCCGATGCGCTGGAGCGGGCGGCTTTCCTTCAGAAGCCGCAGCATGACGCCCGCTTCCGGTCCGCCTTTGCCGCCGCTCCCCCACTCATGCTTGAGCCTGCTCCCTTTATCGTCGCCATGCGATCCGATCCCCCTTGCAGGCCACCTTGTGGCGCCTGCCGGAGTTACGGAAGGTTTCGACACTGCATGAGCTTGACTATAAACCCCGTGGCCCGCCGGGCAACCGGTTCCAGGTCATAGGGTGCCTCCCCCCGCTGCGGTGCTTCGTCCCGGCCAGGGTTTTCAGCGCAGTCAGGGTTTCAGCGCAGTCAGGGTTTCAGTGCCGGCAAACTTCAATGCCGGTCATGCAGGCAGTGGGCGTGGTCGGCCAGCACCTCGATCACGTGGCAGCTGCGCACCTGATCCTGGGCGCAGCCCTCCACCATCCGCCGCACCTCGTCGCGCAGGGCTTCCAGCCGGGCGATCCGGGACTCGATCTCGGCCAGATGGGTGCGGGCCAGCAGGTCGGCGTCCCGGCAGGGCTGGCCCGGATCATCGGCCATGGCCAGCAGTTGGCGGATCGCCTCCACCTCGAACCCCAGCTCACGGGCATGGCGGATGAAGCGCAGGCGGCGGACCGACCCGCCGTCGTAAGTGCGCCGGTTGCTGTCGGTGCGCGGCGCTTCCGGCAGCAGGCCGATGCTCTCGTAATAGCGGATGGTCGGGATCTTCACGCCGGTCTGCTTGGCGAGCGCCCCGATGGTCAGGGGGGATGGCGGGGTGGCGGGCAGGCTGGACATGGTCGGCATTTCCCTCTTGATCCTCCAGTCACTGGAGGATCTCAGGCTTTGGAAGAGCTGCCGGCAACGGCCATGATCGAGGAGCGTCTTCCATGCACGGACCGATTTCCGATTCCTTTCCCGATCCTCCGGCCGGGACGCAGGCCGCTACCGCCCTGCGCACCAGCCGCTACCGGGTGTCCGGCATGGACTGCGGCTCCTGCGCCGCCAAGATCGAGACGGCGCTGCGCCGGGTGCCGGGGATCCATGAGGTGCGGGTGTCGGTGCCCGCCGGGACGGTGACCGTCTCGCACGAGAACATGCTGGGTGCTGATGCGGTGGTCCGTCCACTGACGGCGCTTGGTTACGGCGCCACCCCTGCCGATCCGGTGGTGGAGGCCGGACCGTCAAGCCGCGGCGGGGGCTGCTGCGGGGCCGAGGCCCAGCCGCATTCTCACGCTCACTCCCATGATCATTCCCATGGGCCCTCCCACAGCCATTCCCACAACCATTCCCATGGCCACGACGATGCGTCCGAAGCGCCCTGGTGGCGGGGACGCAAGGCTCGGCTGACCCTGGCGGCCGGCGCGGCCCTGGCCGCCGCGACGGCGCTGGGACTGCTGGTGCCGGCGGCGGAGCCCTGGGCCTTCCCGCTGGCGCTGCTGGTCGGGCTCGTTCCGGTCGCCCGCCGCGCCCTGGCGGCGGCACGGGCCGGAACGCCCTTCTCCATCGAGATGCTGATGACGGTCGCCGCCATCGGCGCGCTGCTGATCGGCGCGGTGGAGGAGGCGGCGACGGTCCTGGTCCTCTTTTTGGTCGGCGAACTGCTGGAGGGGGTGGCGGCCGGCCGGGCGCAGGCCGGCATCCGCGGCCTGACCGCACTGGTCCCCGACACGGCGTTGCTGGAACAGGACGACGCCGCCCCGCACTCCGTTCCCGCCGCCGGGCTGGCGGTGGGCTCGGTCATCCTGGTGCGGCCGGGCGACCGGGTGGCGGCCGACGGTGTCGTGCTGTCCGGCCGCAGCGCGGTCGACGAATCCCCCGTCACCGGCGAAAGCGTGCCGAAGCCGAAGGCCGAAGGCGACGAGGTCTTCGCCGGCACCATCAACGCCGACGGCGCGTTGCGCGTCCGCGTCACCGCCGCGGCGCGCGACAACACCATCGCCCGCATCGTCCGGCTGGTGGAGGAGGCGCAGGCGAGCAAGGCCCCGACCGAGCGGCTGATCGACCGCTTCGCCCGCGTCTACACGCCGGGCATCGTCGGGGTGGCGGCGCTGGTCGCCGTGGTACCGCCGCTGCTTTCCGGCGGCGACTGGACGGAGTGGATCTACCGCGCCCTGGCGGTGCTGCTGATCGGCTGCCCCTGCGCGCTGGTGATCTCCACCCCGGCGGCCATCGCCGCCGGCCTGTCGAACGGCGCCCGGCGCGGGCTGCTGCTGAAGGGCGGCGCCGTGCTGGAGGCGCTGGGCCGCATCACCACCGTCGCCTTCGACAAGACCGGCACCCTGACGGAAGGCAAGCCCCGCGTCACCGACCTGATCCCCTTGCAGGGCAGCGAGGCGGAACTGCTGGCCGATGCCGCGGCGCTGGAAGCCGGATCGAGCCATCCGCTGGCCCGCGCCATCCTGGCCGCGGCGGCCGAACGCGGCATCGCCCCGCCAGCGGCAGGCGAGGTCACCGCCCTTCCCGGTGCCGGCCTGACCGGCAAAGTGGATGGCCGCCTGCTGGCCCTGCTGTCGCCCCAGGCTGCGGCATCGTCGCTGGGTGCGGCACCGGCGGACCAGGCCGCCGCCTTCGCCGAGGCGGGCAAGACGGTCTCGGTCCTGCTGGTCGACGGTATCCCCGCCGGACTGATCGCCATGCGCGACGAGCCGCGCCCCGATGCCCGCAGCGGGATCGAGGCGCTGGAGCGCGCCGGCATCCGCTCGCTGATGGTGACGGGTGACAATGCCCGCACCGCCGGGGCGGTCGCCGGGATGCTTGGCATGGCGGCGCATGCCGAACTGCTGCCGGACGACAAGCTGCGCATCGTCCGCGACCTCCAGGCCCGGGGGCAGCGGGTGGCGAAGGTCGGCGACGGCATCAACGACGCCCCGGCGCTCGCCGCCGCCGATGTCGGCATCGCGATGGGCGGCGGCACCGACGTGGCGCTGGAGACGGCCGACGCCGCCATCCTGCACGGCCGGGTCGGCGACGTGGCCGCCATGGTGGCGCTGTCCCGCCGCACCATGGCCAATATACGTCAAAACATCGCACTGGCCCTGGGCTTGAAGGCGGTCTTCCTGCTTACCACCGTGCTTGGTGTCACCGGGCTGTGGCCCGCGATCCTGGCGGACACCGGTGCCACCGTGCTGGTCACCGCCAACGCCCTGCGCCTTCTGTCCGTCCGCCCGTGAGAGTGATGGACAATACATTGATTCTATTAGGAGAAATTCTATGAACATGACACGGCGGACGATGATGCAGGGGGCGGCGCTCGCCGTCCTGGCGCTCGGCCTCGGGTCCGTGGGGCTGCCGGGCATGGTCCGCGCCGCCGTGCCCGCCGGCAACGCGGCGGTGGAGGTCTGGAAGGCGGCGAGCTGCGAATGCTGCGAAGGCTGGGTGCGGCACATGCGCGCGGCCGGCTTCGACGTCACCGTCCATGTCGTCGACGACGTGACGCCGATGAAGCGGATGGCCGGCGTGCCGGACGATCTCGCCTCCTGCCACACGGCGCGGGTCGGTGGCTATGTGCTGGAAGGCCATGTGCCGGCCGAGGACGTAACGCGGCTGCTGGCCGAACGGCCGCAGGCCCGCGGGCTGGCGGTCCCCGGCATGCCGCAGGACGCCCCCGGCATGGATATGGCCAGCGGCCAGCCCTATCAGGTCATGCTGTTCGGCGCCGCCGGCGGCCCGCAGGTCTTCGCCCGCCACTGACCTCCCTGCCGGACCGGGATGGCGGCCCAAGCGCCATCCCGGTCCGGCAAGCCTTGTCTTTGACTCTATCCCCTCCGGGGGGATAGGATCGGGGCATGAGCAAGCACCATTCCCATCCCGACATCGTCAAGCGCCTGAAGCGCGCCGACGGTCACCTGCGCGGCATCATCGAGATGATCGAGGCCGAGCGTCCCTGTCTGGACATCGCGCAGCAGCTCCACGCGGTGGAAAGCGCCGTGCGCGAGGCCAAGAAGCTGCTGATCCATGACCATCTCGACCATTGCCTGGACGCCGCGGTCGATGCCGGACCGGAGGAGTCCCGCCGCTCCATCGCCGAGTTCAAGGCGATCACCAAATACCTCTGAGGGGGCTGGAATGCCGGATTTCGCCGCCCTGTTGCAGCAGGGAGCCGGGCAGGCCTGGCTGTTCGTTCCCAGCGCCATCCTGCTGGGCGCCCTGCATGGGCTGGAGCCCGGCCATTCGAAGACCATGATGGCCGCCTTCATCGTCGCCATCCGCGGCACGGTGTTGCAGGCGGTCCTGCTGGGGCTGGCGGCGACGGTTTCGCACACGCTGGTGGTCTGGGTGGTGGCGCTTGCCGGCTTGCGCCTTGGCCAGGGCTGGGACGCCGCGACGACCGAGCCCTATTTCCAGGTCGCCTCGGCGGTGCTGATCGTCGGAGTGGCGCTGTGGATGATGGTGCGGACGTGGCGGGAGCAACATTCGCATCGCCATCATGACCATCACCACGATCATGGTCACGGCCATCACCATGGTCACCACCGTCATGACGACGAGCCGGAGGATGCGCACGCGCGGGCGCATGCCGAGGAGATTCACCGCCGCTTCGACGGGCGGCCGGTCACCACCGGCCAGATCGTCCTGTTCGGCCTGACCGGCGGCCTGATCCCCTGCCCCGCCGCCATCACCGTCCTGCTGCTGTGCCTGCAATTGAAGGAGGTCGCCCTGGGCGGCGCGCTGGTGCTGTGCTTCAGCATCGGGCTGGCATTGACCCTGATGTCGGCCGGGGTGGTCGCGGCGCTGGGGATGCGCCATGCCGAGCGCCGCTGGTCCGGTGCCTTCGGCCGCATCGCCCGTCAGGCCCCCTATGTCTCCGGCGCTTTGATCCTGGCGGTCGGGCTTTACGTCGGTCTGCACGGGCTGTCGGGGCTGGGATACCATCTCGCCGGCTCGCCCTCCCTGTCCTCCGCCGTTCAGCGGGCGGGATAGGCCGGACAGATCATGCTTTCGGCGGCAAAGAGATGGGCGCGCGCGATCAAGCGCGACGTGCTGGCGGTCTATCTGGCGGCGCGCGACCCGCGCACCCCCTGGGGCGTCCGGGTCCTGGCGATGGCGGTCGCCGCCTATGCGCTGAGCCCGATCGACCTGATCCCCGATTTCATCCCGGTGCTGGGCTATCTGGACGACCTGCTGATCGTGCCGCTTGGCATCCTGTTGGTCGTCCGCCTGATCCCGCCGGACCTTCTGGCCGAACACCGGGCCGCCGCGGCGCGCCGTTCCGCCCAGCCGGTCAGCGTCGCCGCCGCTGCGGTCATGGTTGCCCTCTGGCTGGCGGCGGGCGTTCTCCTATGGCTGTGGTTGGCACCGCCCTTTGAAGGCTGGCTGTCCTAGGCCCAATCGACATTCATGGTTCCCATCGGGACTGAGTTGTGATTCATGGGTTTCCGCTATTTTGAGGCGGAGCTGTCGATGGGGATCAAACGCTACGAACTGACGGATTCCCAATGGGCACGGATTTCAGGATTGCTGCCCGGCAAGGTTGGCGATCCCGGCCGCTCGGGTGGCGATAATCGTCTGTTCGTCAATGGCTGCCTGTGGGTTCTCCGTTCCGGCGCCCACTGGTGCGATCTGCCTGAACGATATGGCAAGTGGAAGACGGTCCACCGCCGTTTCAGCCGCTGGTGCCACGCCGGGGTCTGGGAGCGGGTGTTCGAGGCGCTGACTGCCGACCGGGATAACCAGTACCTGATGATCGATAGCACGATCGTGCGTGCGCATCAGCAGGCGGCGAGCGGAAAAGGGGGGCCAAGGATCAGGCGCTGGGGCGTTCCCGAGGAGGATTGACCACCAAGATCCACATGCTGGCCGATGCGCTCGGCCGACCTCTGCGCTTGATTGTCACCGCCGGACAGGTCGGCGACATCACTCAGGCCGAAGCCTTGTTGGAAGGGCAGTCCGGCGCCGCTGTCCTCGCCGACAAAGCCTATGACAGCAATGCCTTGCGGGAGACGATTGCCGCCATGAATGCCAAAGCCGTCATCCCCTCCAACCGCTCTCGCAAGCTCATCATTCCTCATGATGCCGAAGCCTACAGACATCGAAACCGCATCGAGCGATGTTTCAACCGCCTCAAGCACTTCAGGCAATTCGCCACTCGCTACGACCGCAGGAAAATACACTTCAATGGCTTTCTCAGCCTCGCAAGCATCTCAATTTGGCTGAGGTGATTGTCGATCCGACCTAACCCTCTCCCCGGGGGGGAGAGGGGGATATTGTGGTGGGGAGCAGGATCAGGCGTGCAACAGGCCGATGTCGCTGTAGGCGATGTGGTCGAAGCCAAGGCCGTAGACCGGCGAGTTCGAGGCCAGGCTGAAATCGTCGGCACCCGGATTGACGAAGGCCGGGTTCAGGATCACCGAGCCCTTGTCGTAGCCGGCGGCCTGCCAGTTCGCCAGCGTGCCCCAGGCGCCGCTCGACATCACCTGCGGCCAGGCGTCGAACTCCTTCTCGGCGGTGTTCAGGCTGCTGTAGAAGTTGTTGTGGAGATTGCCGACATTGGCCGGGCCGTAGATGTGGACGGCCGTGCCCTCGCGCACGTCGATGACGTTGCCCGAGATGTCGTTGCTGGTCATCGTGTGGCCCTTCCAGCCGCTCCAGGCGACATCCTGCTGGAGGCCGATCTGGGCGCCGCTGTTGCCGGCGATCACGTTCTCGGTGACCGTGTTGTTCCAGCCGCCATGCAGGAAGACGCCGCCGATGTTGTCGTGGACGACGTTGCCCTTCACCGTGGTGCCGCTGGTCCAGTCGTCGAGATAGATGCCCCAGCTCGCCACCTGGCTCGACGGGTTGGTCGCGGTGGTGCCGGACACGTCGTTGTTGATGACGGTGTGGTTGGCCAGATCCTGCTGGCGGTTGATCAGGTAGATGCCGCCGCCGTCGTTGGACTCGAGGTTGGCGTTGATCACCTTGTTGTAGGAGATGGTCACGCGGTAGGCGGCGTCGCTGCCGTCCGTCTGGACCGAGCCGACGGCGATGGCCTTCTCCGGCGAATTCTCGATCTGGTTGTGGGTGACCTTGACGTCGGAGCTGCCGTTGATCCAGATGCCGGCGTCGCCGCGGTCGGCGGCGTTCGGATGGCGGATCAGATTGTCGGAGACCAGCGTGGCGTTGGAGCCGGCCTTGACGAAGATCGACTCCGCACCGGTGTTGTCGAACTGGTTGCCGGTGACCTTGCTGTTGGCGCTGTTCTGCACCGTGATGCCGTAGCCGCCGCCCTTGACCACGTTGTTGGAGAAGGTCAGGCCGGACGCGTTGTCGGCGTAGACGTAATGGCCGCTGACGACGCCGTCGGCGAAGTTGAGCCCCTCGATGGTGACGTTCTTGGCGCCGCCGAGGCCGAAGGACACGCTGGCGTTGGAGCCGCCGTGGATCACCGCCTTCTCGCTGCCGTAGCCGGCGAAGGTCACGCCGCTGTCGCGGCTGTCCAGCCACAGGCCGCTCTGGTGATAGTCGCCGCCGCGGATGTAGGTGGTGTCGATGTTGGGGTCGGCGCGCATCGCCGCCTGCGCCTTGGCGAGGCTGGCGAAAGGACCGTCGGTGCCGTCGGCGTTGGGCGCCGCCAGCTTGCCCGACCAGCTGTCCTTGCCGTTGGTGGCGACGTAGAAGGCCGGGCCGGTCGGGGTTGGGTTGGTCGGGGTGGTGGAAGTCGTCGGCGTGGTGGGGGTGGTCGGGGTCGTCGTGCTGCCGGCCGGGAAATCGGAGGCCGGGGCGTTCACCACCAGCGTGCCGTTCCACCACATGCCCTTCTGGCCGGCCACCACGTCCTTGCCGTCGAGCGCGCCCTTGTCATAGGTGACGGCGCTGTCGGTCGCGGCGTATTTGTGGCCGTTGATCGAGATGCTGTTGACGGTCAGGCTGCGGTCCTGGCCGTTGATCACCGCATCGTTGTCGTACTGGATCTGCACCTTGTGCGCGACGCGGTCGGCGACGTCGGTGGTGAAGCTGAAATCCTTGGCGGCGGTGCCGGCGGTGCCCTCGCCGATCTGCTTGCCGTCGACCAGCACCTTGAAATGGGCGTTGACGCCGCCCGCCGGGGTGCCGGAGGCGTTCACCACGATGGTGTCCTTGGCCGTCGTGCCCGCGGCCGGCGTCGCCGTGACGGCGGTGGGGAAATAGCTCTTGTCGGCGTTGACGACCAGCGTGCCGTTCCACCACAGGTTCGACTGGCCGGCGACGACGTCCTTGCCGTCCAGCGCGCCCTTGTCGTAGCTGACGATGCCGGCGGTCGGCGCGATCGTCTTGCCGCCGATCGAGATGCTGTTGACGGTCAGGCTGCGGTCCTGGCCGTTGATGACGGCGTCGTTGTCGTACTTGATCTGCACCTTGTGCGCGACGTCGCTGGTCAGCACCGGCGTGAAGACGAAATCCTTCGCCGTCGTGCCGGCGGTGCCTTCACCCACCTTCTGGCCGTCGACCAGCAGGGTGAAATGGGCATTCACGCCGCCTGCGGCCTTGCCCAGGGCGTTCACGACGATCTTGGTAGCGGAAGTGGCCATCGGTTCGGTGTCCTCGCCTGATGTGCCCGCCAGCCTTGACCGCCTCTTGGGGCGGCTGGCTTTCGGGGCCTGATGTCCGTTTTGGGCCTGAACCCGGATGCGGGACGCAGGATGGCGGGGTGTTGCGGGATCTTTGTGTGATGTTTGCCCTAAAAAGAGCGGAATCCGCGACAAATTGCGGACATCCGGACCGAGAGCCGGTTGCGGCCGTTGTCGTGATTGCAGTGCAGCATTTCCGCAACAGCGCTGGGTACGAAACTTGCGGATTTCCCTTATTGATGAAGGAAGCCGTTGAACGAAAGGTGCTTTTCCCGGATTGTTTGGAATAGCTACAACTGTTTGCCGCCGGAACGAGACGCGGCGACCGCGAGGCACCGGGCATCCCCATATGTCAGGCGACCGGAGCGGAACAAGGATTGACCGAGAGATGCCTGAGTACAGCGAGCGGACGCGCCGTGCCGAAGACCACGCCAGCCACCGGCCCCTGCCGGCGGGCTGTTTCCGGGTGCAGCGGCCCATTCGCTTCTCCCACTGCGACCCGGCCGGCATCGTCTATTTCCCGGTCTATTTCGACATGTTCAACGGGGCAGTGGAGGACTGGTTCACCCAGGGGCTGGACATCGACTATGCGACGATGATCCTGCAGCGCCGGCTGGGCCTGCCCATCGTGCATGCCGAATGCGACTTCGTCATTCCCAGCCGGATGGGCGACACGCTGACGCTGGGCGTCCTGTTGGAACGGCTGGGCCGCAGCTCCCTCCAGCTGCGCATCAACGGCGAGCATGAGGGGCAGGTCCGGCTGTCGGGCAGCCTGACCGTGGTCACCACCTCGCTGGACGATTTCGCCGCCGTGCCGATCCCGGACGACATCCGGGAGGCGATGAAGCGCTATCAGGCGGGCTGCGAGGGGTAAGGGGGGCTGGGCCTATTCCCCCTCTCCCCCCTGGGGAGAGGGCCGGGGTGAGGGGGACGCACTGCGTGGCTATCCCGAGAATCCTCGCTATGCTCCCCCCTCACCCTAACCCTCTCCCCGGGGGGAGAGGGGATTGTGCGTGCCTTCCCCCGTGACGGACCATGATGGACGATTTCGACCGGCGGCTGATCGATCTGTTGACGGTGAATGCCCGCACCAGCACGGCGGCGCTCGGGCGGGCGCTGGGGCTGTCGCGCTCGACCGTGCAGGACCGCATCGCCCGGCTGGAGCGGCAGGGCGTGATTTCCGGCTATACCGTGAAGCTGGGCGATCCGGCGCCGCGGCGCGGCGTGTCGGCGCTGGTGATGATCAGCGTGAACGCCCGGCTGGCCGACCGCGCCGTGCATGCCCTGCGCAAGATGCCGGAGGTCCTCCGGCTGCACAGCATCAGCGGGCAATACGATTTGTGCGCCACCGTCGGCACCGAAACCCATGACGCGATGGACGCCGCACTGGACGCCATCGGCCGCCTGCCGGGGGTCGAGCGGACGATGTCGTCCATCGTGCTGTCGACGAAGATGGAACGGTAAAAGCCGGCGGAGCGGCGGGGGTGCCGCCGCTCCGCTTCGGCCTTACGCCTTGCCGTCCATGTGGATGACGCGCAGGTTGTTGGTGGTGCCGGCCTGGGCGAAGGGGATGCCGGCGACGACCACCAGGGTGCCGGTCTTGCCGGCCAGTTCCTCCGAGCGCCCGATGGCGATGGCGCGGTCGACCATCTCCTCGTAGGTGCGGATGTCGTCGGACAGCACGCTGTGGGCGCCCCACAGCAGGCAGAGCCGGCGCGACACCGCCGTGTCGGGGGTGATCGCCAGGATCGGCACCTCCGGCCGCTTGCGGGCGATGCGCGCCGCGGTGGTGCCGCTGGAGGTGAAGGCGACGATGGCCGAGGAATGCAGGGTGTCGGCCAGATCGGCGGCGGCGGCGGCCACCGCGTGGGGCGGCGTGTGCTCCTCGCCCGGATGGGTCGCCTGGATCAGCGAGCGGTAGAGCTTGTGCTGCTCGGTGGAGCGGATGATGCGGTCCATCATCGTCACCGCCTCGACCGGATACTGGCCCGACGCCGATTCGGCCGACAGCATCACCGCGTCGGCGCCGTCATAGATGGCGGTCGCCACGTCCGACGCCTCGGCCCGTGTCGGGGTCGGGGCGGAGACCATCGAATCGAGCATCTGGGTGGCGACGATCACCGGCTTCACCGCGAGGCGGCAGGCGCGCACCAGCTCCTTCTGGCGGCCGGGCACGTCCTCGTGCGGGATTTCGACGCCGAGGTCGCCGCGCGCCACCATCACCGCGTCGGACAGGCGGATGATGTCGTCGATCTTCTCCAGCGCCTGCGGCTTCTCGATCTTCGCCATGATGCCGGCGCGGTCGCCGATCAGGCCGCGGCCTTCCAGGATGTCGCCCGGCTTCTGCACGAAGGACATGGCGACCCAGTCGACGCCCAGCTCCAGCCCGAAGGCGAGGTCGGCGCGGTCCTTGGCCGTCAGCGGCGACAGGTCCAGGATGGTGCCCGGCAGGTTGACGCCCTTGCGGTTGGAGATGGTGCCGCCGACGACGACCTTCGCCTCGATCCAGTCGTCGCCCAGTTCGGTCACCTCGACGCGGACGCGGCCGTCGTCGATCAGCAGATGGTGGCCCGGCATGATGGCGGCGAAGATTTCCGGGTGCGGCAGCGGGATGGAGCGCTTGTCGCCGTCGGTCCCCTGGAGCACGAAGCGGATCTGCTCGCCGGTGGTGACGGCGATCTTGCCGTCGCGGATGGTGCCGACGCGGATCTTCGGACCCTGGAGATCCTGAAGGATGCCGATGGGGCGGCCGACCTCGGCCTCCAGCTCGCGGATGGCGCGGTGGACCTTGGCGTGGTCGTCGTGGGTGCCATGGCTGAAGTTCAGCCGGAAGGTGTCGACACCGGCGAGGAACAGGGTCTTCAGCATCTCGGGCGAGTTGCTGGCCGGTCCGACGGTGGCGACGATCTTGGCGCGGCGATGACGGCGCATATGGTTCCGGCCGCGGGGGCCGTCCTCTTTTGGCTGGGCCGTCCGGTGCGCCGCCGGGGCGGCCACCATGAGAGGACGGCGGGGTGACTGGTCAGCGGCACGAACGGCGGCGACGGGCAACCCCTTCGGGAAGCCCGTCGGCCGTTCGCGTGCCATACCAGGGTGTCGCGATTGGCGCCGGAAAGCAAGGCGGCAGGCAGGGGATGGGGGATGAAACGGCGGGCGGCCGCCGCCCTGCGGCACCGCAGCGCGGTCAGCCGCGCGCCCTGGCCAGCAGCCACCGCATCGCCGCATCGGCCGGATGGGTCAGGGCGAAGAGAAGCGCCGAGCGGACGATGTGCAGCGCCGACGGCGAAGTGCCGGGCCTGACCCGGATGTCCGCCTCCAGCAGGCCGACGATGCCGACGAGCAGATAGGCGCAAGTGCAGAACCACAGGAACGACATGAGGCCTCCAGTCGGAGAGGTCATGCCATTCCCGTGGTTAAGGATGCTCTAACGCCGGCTTTGCCGGCCGTTACCGAAGATCAGTCGGCGACGACGAGGCGGTCGCGCCGCGGGGTGCCGATGCGGCCGCCGATCGCGGCGGCCAGCGCGCCGAGCAGCAGGGCGACGGTGCCCCAGATGCCGGCGGCGGACAGGGTGTTGCTGGTCGCCTTGGCGGCGTTGGTCGCCGTCTCGGCCGCCTGCTGCTTGGCCGACCCGAACTGCTGCTCAAGCTGCTGGAGACGCTGGCGGGCCTGATCCTCGGGAATGCCGGCCTGCTGGGCGACGATGGAGACCGCCTGCTGGCGCGCCTGGTCGGCCTCGGGACCGCCGGCGGCCATCTTGGTCAGGGCGCTGAGCAGCTGCGTGCGGGCGTCCTCGCCGCTGCGCTGCTGGTCGGCCGGGCGCATCAGATCCTCGGCCTGCCGGCGCAGATCCTCGGCCGACACACCGGAGGCGCGGGCGACCTCGGGGACCGCCTGCTTCACCGTCTGGGCGACGCCCGAGGTGGCGCTGCCCAGCGCGTTGAACGCGCCGCCGGTGATGCTGCCCAGCGTGGTGGTGACGAGATAGGCGCTGATCAGCAGCGCGAAGGCCCAGGTCAGCAGGCCGTGGATCAGCCCGTCGCCGCGGGTCGGCACCCCGGCGAGCCGGGCCGCGACATAGCCGCCGACGCCGAGCGCCAGCATATAGCTGACCGTCCACCACAGCCCGGCGCTGATCCCGAAGGAACTGGCCTGCGGCAGAGCGTCGCGCCCGGCGCCGGGGTCGATGGCCGTCATGCCGATGCCCAGCCCGAGCATGCTGAGCAGCAGCTGGATCGCCAGGGCCAGGACGACGCCGGCAAAGACGCCGGCCCAGGAGACGCGGCGGTGGACGCCCGGCCTCACCTCCACATCGGTGGCAAGGACCGTGCGGCGTGGTCCCGTTTCGGGCGATGAGTAGGCACCGTGCTGTGTGATCATGCTCAAGGTCCTTAAAGCCTGGAGGGGACGCAAAAGACTGGAGCCGCCGATGTCCGGGATCGCAAATGACCAATCCCGGACTGTGGATATCGGATACTCTTCACGCCTTGAACATCATGCCGGCAGCAAAGGTTCCTCGCGAAAACAGCAGGTTCCGCAGGGTTGGAAAGTCGACGAGAAACCGGAATCCTTTTGGGAGTACAATGACGAAGCAGGTCGAATAATGATCATTCCTTCAACGGAAATTATATTTCGGCATTCTTTCCTGTGCTGGGCGCTTTGCGCAGCCAGCCGAAGGACAGGACCAGCCGCTCGCCGACCCCCTCGGTCACGCGGTGCGGATGGAGGTCCGGGCGGAAATACTTGATGCGGGGCCGGTCGACGATCGCCTCGTCGCACAGGAACAGGCCGCCCGACGCCGGCTGGCGCAGGATGATGTTGACGCGGTGGTGCTCGAAGCCGTCGGGTGCCGGGTCGACATGCTCGTCCAGGCCGCTGGTCGTCGGATAGCGCAGCAGATAGCAGTCGAAGCGCAGCCGGGCCGAACGGGCCAGCAGCATCTTGAAATAGTCCCTGCCGCCATTCTCCTGGCGGCCGCGGTCCCACCGCAACCAAGCCATCGCCCTGCTCCCGACCGTGAAACGCGTCTCCGGTGGATGCTATCCGACCGCAGCCGGGGCAACAGACTCACAATTCGCCAAGCCGGTCATGCAGATCCTCGATGGCGCGGATGCGGGCGCGGCCGGCCTCGCCGGTCAGCGGGATCAGCTCGGCGGCGAGCGCGTGGATCACCGCCAGGGCGGCGACATGGGTGTCGAGGGCGGCGAGGCTGCGCGTCTCGCAGCGGAAGGTCAGCGGCGGCGGCGGGGCCTCCAGGGCTGAATGGCTGTCGGCGATCAGGATGGTGGGGATGCCGCGCTCCCCCGCGATGCGCAGCAGGCGGACGATGGCCGGCGGACGGCGGCGGATGCCGACCAGGAACAGCAGGTCGCCCGGATTGAGATCGCCGGGCTCCAGATCGGCCAGCGTCTCCGCCATCGTCTCGCCGGTTGCCGCCAGCTGGTGGACCTCGCCGCGGACCTGGATGAACTGCCAGCGGGCATAGCCGGCCAGGAAGGCGCTGTTGCGGGCGCCGCAGACCCAGATGCGCCGGGCGTCGGCGAGCGCGCGGGCCGCCCGCGCCAGCATCGCCGGGTCGGTCTGGCGGGCGGTGGCGGCGAGCGCCTCTGCGCTGCGCCGGAAATGCGCGTCGAGCGGCGCCGGATCGCCGTCGGAGACCGCCGACGATGCGGAGGCCGGGCCGCCGGGCGGCAGCAGGAACAGCGGCGAGCCCCAGTCGCCGCCGCGCCGGGCGGCCAGACGCGCCGCCTCGAAGCCGGCATAGCCGAGCCGGCGGACCAGACGCGACACCGTCATCTTCGACACGCCGGCCCGGCCGGCCAGCTCGGTCGCCGAATAGCCCGACAGCTCGCCCGGACAGGCGAGGATCACATCGGCGAGCTGTCGCTCCATAGGGCTGAGGTCGCCATAGCGGTCGCGGATGCGGGCGGTCAGCGACGGTTCGCCTGCCTCCGGACCATCCGGGGCCTGTGCGGCGTGAATTGCCTGTTTCATGGGCTGATCGCCTCTGGGCTTCGGCATTTGCACAAAAAATGGATTCCGGGGCTGCAACCAAAGCGGTGTTACATTTGTAACGTCTCCTTGCGTTGGCGGGATAAGCGTAACATTCCCGCGCCTTTGCGGCACACCTGAATGCGTAGGACGAAAGTGGCACATGGTTTGAAAAGGAGGGTCATCGTCTTTCGGTTCGGAGATCAGGTGCCATGCGGTTCGCGAAGATTCTGGGTGCTCTCGGCCTTGCCACGGCGGTTCTGGCCGGCGGTCTTGCCCCGACCCATGCAAAAGCCGACGCGCTTGAGCGCATCGCCAAGGAAAAGGTGCTGCGCGTCGCCGTCCCGCAGGACTTCCCGCCCTTCGGCTCGGTCGGCACCGACCTGAAGCCGGTCGGCTACGACATCGACGCCGCCACCCTGATCGCCAAGGAGATGGGCGCCAAGGTGGAGCTGGTGCCGGTGACCAGCACCAACCGCATCCCCTACCTGACCACCGGCAAGGTCGATCTGGTGATCTCCAGCCTGGGCAAGAATGCGGAGCGCGAGAAGGTCATCGACTTCTCCACCGCCTACGCCCCCTTCTACAACGGCGTCTTCGGCCCCGACGACATCAAGGCCGAGAAGGTCGAGGATCTGGACGGCAAGACCGTCGGCGTCACCCGCGGCTCGGTCGAGGACATCGAGCTGTCGAAGATCGTGTCGGACAAGGTGACCGTCCGCCGTTACGAGGACAACAACGGCACCATCTCCGCCTTCCTGTCGGGGCAGGTGCAGCTGGTCGCCACCGGCAACGTGGTCGCCGCCGCCATCTTCGAGCGCAACCCGCCGCGCCAGCCGATCCTGAAGTTCCTGGTCAAGAATTCCCCCTGCTTCGTCGGGCTGAACAAGAACGAGGGGCCGCTGCTGGAGAAGGTCAACGCCATCATCGCCAAGGCGAAGGACGACGGCTCGCTGAACGACATCGCCAAGAAGTGGCTGCACGCGCCGCTGCCGAAGGATTCTGTGATCGCCTGACCCTTCCACCGGCACGGGACCGTATCATGGCCTACAGTTTCGATTTCTCGTCCCTGCTGGACTACACGCCCGTGCTGGTGGACGGGGTGGCGACCACCGTGGCGCTGACCGCGGTCAGCACGGTGCTGGGGGTGGCGCTCGGCATCGGCGGGGCGGCGGCACGGACCTCCAGCGTCAAGCCGCTGGCGGTCGTCGTCG
The DNA here is from genome assembly GCF_058780625.1 of Azospirillum sp. UENF 111221. NCBI lineage: Bacteria > Pseudomonadati > Pseudomonadota > Alphaproteobacteria > Rhodospirillales > Azospirillaceae > Azospirillum > Azospirillum sp. UENF 111221. The sequence continues at coordinate 641,504 of NZ_JBSNCH010000002.1, read as the reverse complement.
GCGCCTATGTCGAGTTGATCCGCAACACGCCCTTCCTGGTCCAGCTGTTCTTCATCTTCTTCGGGCTGCCCTCGCTGGGCATCCGGCTGGCGGAATGGCAGGCGGCGGTGCTGGCGATGGTGATCAATCTCGGCGCCTATTCGACCGAGATCATCCGCGCCGGCATCGAGGCGACGCCGAAGGGCCAGATCGAGGCCGGGGCCAGCCTGGGCATGACCGGGCCGCAGATCTTCCGTTACGTCGTGCTGGGGCCGGCGATGGCGAAGATCTGGCCGGCGCTGACCAGCCAGATCGTCATCGTCATGCTGGGCTCGTCGGTCTGCTCGCAGATCGCGGCGGAGGAGCTGAGCTTCGCCGCCAACTTCATCCAATCCCGCAATTTCCGGCCCTTCGAGGTCTATTTCCTGGCGACCGCGCTGTATCTGGCGCTGGCGGTGGGGTTGCGCTGGATCTTCAGCCTGATGGGGCAGCGGATGTTCGCCAAGGGGGTGTCGCGTGCTTAACTTCACCCTGTGGGACATCCTGTCCAACCTGCTGCTGGCGGCGCGCTGGACGGTGCTGCTGTCGCTGATCGCCTTCGTCTCCGGCGGGATCGCCGGGCTGCTGCTGCTGGTCGCCCGCGTGTCGCCGGTGCCGCCGCTGCGCATCGCGGCGAAGCTGTTCATCGAGGTGTTCCAGGGCACGCCGCTGCTGATGCAGCTGTTCATCGTCTTCTTCGCCCTGCCGCTGATCGGCATCGAGACCTCGGCCTGGACCTCGGCCGCCGTCGCGCTGACTTTGTTCACCGCCGCCTATCTCGCCGAGATCTGGCGCGGCTGCGTCGAGGCGGTGCCGAAGGGCCAGTGGGAGGCCTCGGCCAGCCTCGCCATGACATTCCCTGAGCAGATGCGCCACGTCATCCTGCCGCAGGCCCTGCGCATCGCCGTGCCGCCGACCGTCGGCTTCTCGGTGCAGGTGGTGAAGGGCACTGCGGTGACCTCGATCATCGGCTTCGTCGAGGTGACGAAGGCCGGGACCATGATCACCAACGCCACCTTCCAGCCCTTCCTGGTCTATGGGCTGGTCGGGCTGATCTATTTCGCCCTGTGCTACCCGCTGTCGCTGTCGGCCAAGGCGCTGGAAAGGAAGCTCAATGTCGCCCGTTAACACGTCCGCCACCGTCCGGCCCCTGGTGAAGCTGTCGGCCATCCGCAAATCCTTCGGCCCGGTGGAGGTGCTGAAGGGCGTCGACATGGCGGTCGAGGAGGGACAGGTCGTCGCCATGATCGGCCGCAGCGGATCGGGCAAGAGCACGCTTCTGCGCAGCATCAACGGGCTGGAGCGCATCGACGGCGGCGTCATCGAGGTTGACGGCGAATGCGTCGATCCCGGCCAGATCGACCTGCGCGCGCTGCGCCAGAAGGTCGGCATGGTGTTCCAGCAGTTCAACCTGTTCCCCCATCTGACCGCCGGCGAGAATGTGATGCTGGCGCTGAAGGTGGTGAAGAAGCAGGACAAGGCCGCCACCCGCGCCGCCGCGGAATCGGCGCTGGCCAAGGTCGGGCTGGGCCACAAGTTCGACGCCTATCCGTCGCAGCTGTCGGGCGGCCAGCAGCAGCGCGTCGCCATCGCGCGGTCGCTGGCGATGGCGCCCAAGGTTCTGCTGTGCGACGAGATCACTTCCGCCCTCGACCCTGAGCTGGTGGCCGAGGTGCTGGGGGTGGTGCGCAAGCTGGCCGAGGAGGGCATGACGCTGATCCTGGTGACGCACGAGATGCGCTTCGCCCGCGAGGTCTGCGACCGGCTGGTCTTCATGCATGGCGGCCGCATCGCCGAACAGGGACCGCCGGCCGAGCTGTTCGACCGGCCGGCCACGCCGGAACTGGCGCAGTTCATCGGCATGGTCGAGGCGCGCTGACCGGCGCGCCCTCATCGGCCGGAGTTGTGGGAGTGTGGAGACCGTTCGACCAGGGTTCAGGCCAAGATTTCGAGGGCGGCGCCCAGCCTTTCGATACCCTGGGCGATCTCACGGCCATCCAGGCCGGCATAGCCGATCACCAGACCGGGATGGTGCGGACGGTCGGAATCCGGTCGGCCGGAAAGGGCTGACGTGTCGTAGAGCGGGGTGATGGGGTAGACGCCCACACCCGCCGCCCGTGCCGCCGACACGATCATGGCCTCCCGCTCCAGCGGAAAGCGGGTGAGCCAGGCGACGACATGCAGCCCGGCCTCGGCGCCGTCCACCCTGACCCCATCGCCGAACCTTGTCCGCAAGGCTGCCAGCAGAGCGGCGCGCCGTTCGCCGTTGCGCCGCCGCACCCGCCGGACGTGCCGTTCATAGGCGCCGCTGGCGAGCAGTTCCGTCAGGGCGCTCTGCTCCAGGGCCGGCGTGTGGCGGTCCGCCAGCCGCTTCGCCGCGCGGAAGGACTGGATCAACGGCCGCGGAACCACGAGATAGCCGAGCCGCAAGGCCGGCGAGAGCGTCTTCGACACCGTGCCAAGATAGATGACGCTTCTGGCTCTATCCAGGGTTTGCAGGGTGGGGATGGGGGCGACGTCGAAGCGGTGTTCGCCGTCATAGTCGTCCTCGATGACAGTGGCCCCGCAGGCCCGCGCCCAGGCCAGCAGATCCTGGCGGCGGCTGATGGTCATGACGCTGCCGAGCGGGAACTGGTGCGACGGCGTCACATAGGCCAGACGGGCGGGCGGCAGCCGCTCCGTGCGCATGCCTTCCCGATCCACCATCTGCGGGATCAGCCGCGCGCCGGTGGCGGTGAGGATGTCCCGGGCCGCCGCATAGCACGGATTCTCGATGATCGCCGGCTCTCCGGGATCGAGCAGAAGCCGCACGCTCAGGTCGAGACCCTGCTGCGATCCGTTCACCACGATGATCTGGTCGGGATCGCAGCGCAGCCCCCGGGCCCGCCAAAGATAGGCTTGCAGGGCCGAGCGGAGTTCGGGCGAGCCGGACGGATCGCCATAGCGCAGGCGGGATGGACGGCACAGGATGGCGGCGTCGACGGCCCGCTTCCAGGTGAGGGTCGGGAAGTCCGACGCGGCGAGTTCGCCATAGCGGAAGTCGATGACGGGCGCATCGGGGCCGGGGAGATGCTGCATGGGAAGGCCGGCCAGCCGGCGCCCGAACTCCGAAAGCCGGGGTGGTGGCGCGCCGGTGTCCGGTGGCACCGGCCGTTCCGTTTTCAGCCCGTCGGGTTTCAGGTCATTCGGGCTCAGGCCATCCAGTTTCAGGCCCTTCGGCACCTGTGGCCTTGCGCCCTGCCTCACCTCCAGATAGCCCTCGGCGGCGAGTTGTTCATAGGCGGCCGTAACCGTCGCGCGGGACACGCCGAGGTCGGCGGCGAGAGCGCGCGACGACGGCAGGCGCGAGCCGGGCGGATAAACGGCGTTGGCGATCTGGGCCCTGATCGCGTCGACGATTCGGGACGCGATGGTCCTGACCCCATCCGGCTGCGGAAGCGTGGGCATCGACTGGACCGGTCAAAAAGATCAGAACTGGCTGTTCAGTGTGGGCCAGTTTTCACGGAAACTCCATCCCGAACTCCAGCTTGACCAAGAGGCCTGCATGTATATCCCAGCCGCGTTCCGCGAAACCGATCTGCCCTTCATCCATGAGACGATGCGGGCCGTCGGGCTCGCCAATCTGGTGACGACCACGGCCGGCGGGCTGCTGTGTACTCCCCTGCCCCTGTTCCTCGCTGCCGACGAGGGCGGGATGGGCACGCTCTACGGGCATGTGGCGAAAGCGAATTCTCAATGGAGGGAGACGCCGGTGGCGGAGGCCCTGGCGATCTTCATGGGGCCGGACGCCTATGTCACCCCGTCCTGGTACGAGGGCAAGAGCCGGGACGGAAAGGTCGTTCCGACCTGGAATTACGTCGCGGTCCACGCCTATGGCCCGGTCGAGTTCTTCGAGGATGCCGACCGGCTGCTCGATGTCGTCACGCGGCTGACCGACCGTCACGAGTCCTCGCGCCCGCAGCCCTGGGCCGTCGGCGATGCCCCGCCCGACTTCGTCGACGCGCAGTTGCGCGGCATCGTCGGTGTGCGGCTGCCCATCGCCCGGATCGACGCCAAGCGGAAGATGAGCCAGAACCGCAGCGGGACGGACAGGGCGACGGTGAAGGAGGAACTGTCCAGGAGCGGATGCGCCCGGGAACGTCAGGCTGCCGCCCTCATCCCGGCTATTCCGGACGGCGTCCCCTGAGCCGGTCCGCACTCGCGGCCGGCATGCGGCTGACCGGTCGTTGCTGTCCAAAAGGAATATAAGCTTATAAAAAATCTCTTAACGCTTTGCCCGCAGGCCGCTGTGGTCTCACGAGCATTAACTTTTTTGCGGGTGAAAAAGGTCTGATGCGAATTCGTCTTACCCCGGTGGCTGTAATTCTGCGTGCTAGGTTTCTATCAATCCAGTCCCCGGATGGATCAGTATATCCGGCTTACATCTGGCATCATCCCGCGGAATTTTTGAAAGAATGATGCGCGATTATGGTTGTGTCCCCGAGTGAATCCGTCTATGTCTTTCGAGATCAACTTTCCAATATGATGTGATTCAAAGTGGATATTGGCTATTTCAAAAGAAGACTGTGTACAGGATCGCAAATCCTGTGACCATGATGGGATATAGTTCGCCGGCCTGTTGCGGGGGCCTTGACCGGGCTTGTGACGATCTGGGCCAAATTTGCCACAAGGTTCGAGAAAAGTTAACCGGATTTGGAAAGGTTTCGTTAACCATTGAAGCCCCAGCATGGCTTCAACGCAACGGACATAGGATCGAAGTCATGAGCACGACCACCTCGCCGAGCAAGATTGTCGTCAACGCCTACGGCCAGTCCCAGGATGGCGTCGCGGCGCATTTCAAGCTGCTGGTGGATGGTCAGGAGGTCGGTTCGGCCAATGCGGCCGACGCCTCGTCGAAGGCATACAGCTTCACCGCCGACCTTGCAGCCAACACGGCGCACAAGATTCAGGTCGTTTACGACAACGACACCGCGAACAGCGCCAATCGCGACCTCTACGTCCAGTCGATCGAGGTCAACGGCCACACGCTGAAGCCGACCGACGCCATCTACGAACGCTATGACGATGCCGCCCCGGCGCCGACGCAGGCCGGCCAGGAAGCCATGTGGTGGGACGGCGCGCTGACCTTCAGCACCCCCGCCAACTACTATGGCGGCGGCCAGACCGCCGCTCCCGCCGCCCCTGCCGCTCCGGCCGCCGGCACCGCGCAGAACGTCATCACCGTGAACGCCGCCGGCAGCGAGGCGGGCGGCATCGGCGCGCACTTCACCGTGCTGGTCGACGGCAAGCAGATCGGCGAAGGCACGGCCACCAGCTCGGAAGCCAAGGATTACAAGTTCACCGCCGATCTGGCCCAGGGCACCGCCCATTCGGTCGAGGTGAAGTACGACAACGACGCCGTCATCGACGGCACCGACCGCAACCTGTTCGTCCACAGCGTCAGCGTCGACGGCAAGACCGTGGCGGCCACCGACGCCGCCATGTCGGTCCACCGCACCATCGACGGCGCCGACCTGGGCGCCACCAGCGACCTCTATTGGGACGCCACGCTGACTGCCAAGCTGGATGCCAGCCATTTCGCCGCCTCCACCGGCTCGGCGGGCGGTTCGACGGGGGGCTCCACCGACGCCGGCAAGGGCGGCACCGCCACCGGCGGCGCGACGGGCGGCTCCACCGGCGGTTCGGCGGGCGGTGACGCCTCGCTGTCGCTGAAGGTCGGCAACGTCACGGTGGCCGATCCGGGCATGGTGCAGAGCAGCAGCTCGATCAACGGCTTCCTGCACACCAACGGCAACCAGATCGTCGACGAGAGCGGCAACAACGTCCGCCTGACCGGCGTCAACTGGTTCGGCGGCGAGGGCTACAACTACGTGCCGTCGGGCCTGTGGGCGGACAGCTACCAGCACCACATCGACAGCATGAAGGACCTGGGCTTCAACGTCATCCGCCTGACCTGGGCCGACGACATGTTCGACAGCACCGCGGTCACCAACGGCATCGACTATTCCAAGAACCCGGACCTGAAGGGCCTGACCCGGCTGGAGGTCTATGACAAGGTCATCGATTATGCCGGCAAGAGCGGCATCAAGGTGATCCTCGACCACCACCGCAACGACGGCGGCGCCGGCACCAACGAGAGCGGGCTGTGGTACACCGCCAACAACCCCGAATCGAAGGTCATCGAAAACTGGAAGATGCTGGCCGAGCATTATGCCGGCAACAAGGCGGTGATCGGCGCCGACCTGCACAACGAGCCGAGCGTGTCCGCCACCTGGGGTGACGGCAACCAGGCCACCGACTGGGCCGCGGCGGCCGAGCGCATCGGCAACTCGATCCAGACCGTCAACAAGGACTGGCTGCTGCTGGTCGAGGGCACGGAGTGGAGCAGCACGCTGGCCGGCGTGAAGGACCATCCCATCGAGTTCGACACCCCCAACAAGCTGGTCTATTCGCCGCACGCCTACGGCCAGAGCGTCGGGCAGTTCAGCTGGCTGTCGGATCCGAGCTATCCGGACAACCTGCCGGCCCAGTACGACAGCATGTGGGGCTACATCTACAAGAACAACATCGCCCCGATCCTGGTCGGCGAGTTCGGCGGCCAGATGACCAGCGCCGCCGAGCAGACCTGGGCCAGCACGCTGATCAAGTACATGAACGGCGACTGGAACCTGGACGGCAAAAGCGACCTGGCGGCCGGCCAGCAGGGCATGAACTGGACCTACTGGGCCTGGACCCCGGAATCGGGCGACGTCGGCGGCCTGCTGGAGAACGACTACAAGACCGTCGATCCGACCAAGATGAACATCATCAAGGCCGGTCTGGCCGCCAACTCGGGCAACTCCGGCACCGTCGCCGGCAGCGACGAGGCGGTGTTCACCGTGCAGCTGGCCAAGGCGGTCACCACCGCCACCACCATCGAGTACGCGACCGAGGACGGCACCGCCAAGGCCGGCACCGACTACACCGCCGCCCATGGCAGCCTGACCTTCCAGCCGGGCGAGACCACCAAGACGGTGTCCGTCCACATCAACGGCACCAACACCAACGACGGCACGGAGAACTTCCTGCTGCACCTGACCCACGACAACGCCAACCTGGGCACCGCCACCGGCTTCATCACCGACCACGCGGCGTAAGGGACAGCTTTTCTACTGTGCTTATGGGGCCGGCCCGCGTCGTCACTGACGCGGGCCGGCTTTTTTTCGGTCAGGCGGTCCTGCCGGAGAGCCATTCGCGACGGAGGAGGCCGTAGACGAGCATGTCGCACACGCCCTTGTGGGTCGTCTCATGCTCGCGCAGGCAGCCTTCGCGCCGGAAACCCAGCCTCTCGATCAGCGCGACGGATGCCGCGTTCTCCGCATCGATCTCGGCGAACAGCTTGCGATATCCCTCGTTCCGGAACAGATGGTCGACGAGTGCTGCGACGCATTCGGCGGCGACGCCCTGTCCTTGACGGTGCGCCGCCGTGATGTAGCCGAGTTCGAGGACCCCTTGGTCCCGTCCCGGATAGGCGACGTAGCGGCCGGCCAGGGACCCGTCGGATTTGTCGATTGCCGCCCAGCTCCGGCCGGGCCATGTCGGATCCGTCAGCCAGTCGGCCAGGTTGTCCATTGTCGTGAAATGGGGCTGCGACATGAAGCGGCACTGCGCCTCGTCGGAAAAGGTCGGGAAGAGGGCTGCGGTGTCCTCCCGGACCAGTTTTCGCAAGGTGAAGCGGTCTGTATCGAGTGTCGGCGTGTCCAAAACCAAGGCGGAACTCATCGGTTGAATTCGTTTTCGGGGCGGGGGCGCCCCAAGCTGCCGATGCCCAAGCTGGCGATGGCCGGCCATTCCATCGCGGGATGCCCGGCCAGCCGGTCCAGCAGGCGGTCCAGAAGATCCCAGATCGCCGCGTCGTGGACGCGGTGGTGGGTCAGCAGGCCGATGGGCTCGGCGGGATTGCGCCGGCCCTCGCGGCGGTCGCGCAGTTCGCGGCACAGCAGGTCGAGCAGCCCGTCCAGCGGCACGGCGGAGCGGCTGCCGCGCCAGTCGATCAGGTCGAGGTGGGTGTTGATCCAGGCGATGCCGTCATGGGGCGCCGGGGACGGGCCGAAGGCGGAGACGGCGCGGTAGCCGGAGGCCGACAGGCAGGCCGGCATGTCGGGGGCCATGCGGTTCCAGGGCGGGACGAACAGCGGCAGGACGCGGTCGCCGAACAGGCCGCGCAGGGTGGACAGGCCGCGTTCGGCCTCGGCCTGCCGGGTCTCGGGTGGGCGTTCGGGGCCGAACTCGCACTTCTTCCGGCCGGGGGCGGCGTGGTCGGTGTGGGACCAGCCATGGACCAGCGGGGTGACGTGGGCATGGTCGGCCAAGGCTTCGGCGAGCGACGGCTCGGCATCGGCCGGGATGACGGCAAGGCCGAGGGGGATGCCGGCATTGGCGCAGCGGGTGAGCAATTCGTCGAGCTGCCGGCTGGCGGCGACCGCGTCGTCGTCGCGCAGCCAGAGCGGGCAGCGGCGGTCCAGATCGGTCCAGCGGGCGAGTTCTTCGGTTACGGCGGTCCAGTTCGTCATGGTGTCTTCTCCGCCAACAGGGCTTCGACGATCTCGACGCTGCGCGCCGCACCGGCCAGGGCGGCGGGGCTGAGCGGCGGGATGCGGGCGCCCAGCACCGACTGCAACGCTCGGGCGAGGCTGTCGGGCGTCAGATCGGCCTCGCGCAGGGTGGCGATGCCGGGCTGGCGGGCCAGGATGGCGGCGCGGATGGTCTGTTCGACCTCCTTGCCGTCCTCGAAGGGGCAGAAGACGCTGGGCACGCCGGCCGTCAGGCAGTCGAGCGCCGTGTTGTAGCCGCAGCGGCCGACGCTGGCCGACGCCCGGCCCAGCAGAGCGCGGAAGTCGGGGCGCACCGGCTCCACCAGCAGGCGGTCGGGCGGGGCCAGGGCGCGCAGCCGGTCGGCCAGCGCCGCGTCGCCCTTCGCCACCAGGAGGCGCCAGCGCTGCGGCAGGGCGCCGGAGGCGGCGCATTGGGCGGCGGCCTCGAAGACCGGGCGGCCGACCGGGCCGCCGCCGGCGGTGACCAGGATCTCGGCGGTGCCGTCCGTGCCGTCGTCGGGGACGGGCGGCGGCGGCACGACGAAGCCGGTGTAGCGCAGCAGCGGCATCATCGCTCGCGTCAGCGGCCAGCTGTCCTCCAGCGGGATCAAAGCGGGGTCGGAATGGACCAGCACGCCGTCATAGAGTCGCAGCAGGCGGGCTTCGGTCTCGGCCACCCGCTTGGGCTTGGAGGGCGGGGCCAGGATGTCGCGGACCGAGGCCAGCGTCAGCGGCGGGTGCGGCAGGGAGCGGGCGCGCTCCAGCAGGGCGTCGAACTCTGCGGCCAGCGCGCGGCGGCCGAAGGGGAAGAGTTCGGTGATGAGGACATCGGGGCGGAGGCTGTCGAGCAGGCCGGTCAGCATCGCTTGCCGCGCGGCGAACAGGCCGGCGTCGGCGGGGGAGCCGTCGGCGCCCAGCAGGGTGGCGAAGTCGGCGCCGTCGCTCGCCAGCGGCGGCAGCTGGTGCAGGGTGGCGTTGCCGGTTTCGAGATGGGGGGCGGGACGGCCGCCGCTGGCGACATCGACGCGCCAGCCGCGGGCGGTGAATGCCTCGGCCAGGGCCAGCGCGCGGCTGAGATGGCCGGTGCCGAGCAGATGGGTGACGGCGATCAGCAGCCTCATGACAGGCGCTCCCCCTCTTTTGGACCGGCCGGGCGGAGCGTGCCGTCGGCGGCCAGCGTCATCGCGTAGAGGCGGTTGCGCTTGACCGGCACCGGCGGCGGGCCGCGAAAGTCCCAGCCCCAGGCGAGCGCCAGCGCGACGCGCATCACGCCGATGTGGGTGACGACGAGGTGGGAGGGAGGTGTCTTCTTCTCCCCCCTGGGGAGAAGGTCGGGATGAGGGGGTTCGGCGCAGCCGAAAAGATTCCTCGCCGTGCGTCCCCCTCACCCTAACCCTCTCCCCGGGGGGGAGAGGGGATTGGTCCCGGGTTGGGAGAGAGAGCAGATCTTCCAGCCACCCCGTCAACCGCTCCCGCACATCGGCGGGGCTTTCGCCGTTGGGGGGACGGAAGTCCCAGCCCCACTGGTCGAGGTCGCGGTAGCCGCTGGCGGGGTCGGCGCGCAGGTCGCGGCCATGCAAGCCCTCCCAGGCGCCCCAGTCCATTTCGATCAGGCGCGGGTCGCTGTGGACGGGGCGGCCCTTGCCGAGAAGGGCGGCGGTCTCCACGGCGCGGGAGAGCGGGCTGGCGTGCAGGGTGGCGGAGTACCAGTCCGGCGGAAGGGTCAGGGCGGCGAGCTGTTCGCGGCTGTCCGGGGCCAGCGGAATGTCGGTGCGGCCCTGGATGCGGCCCTCGCGGTTCCAGGCGGTGACGCCGTGGCGCAGGAAAGCGAGGCGGATCATGACATCAGTCCGCTGAGCAGGCCGCGCAGGCGGTCGGCTGCCGCGGTCAGGGCGTGGTGGGCCTCGACATGGGCGCGGGCGCTGCGGCCAAGCGCGCGCAGGGCCGGCGGATCGGCCAGCAGGGCGGCGAGCGCGGCGGCGAACTCCTCCGGGGCCGGGCCGGTCAGCCGGCCGCCGACGTCGTCGCGGATGACGGTGCCGGTGCCGGCATTGTCGATGGCGAGCACCGGCACGCCGTGCGCTTGAGCCTCCAGATAGACCATGCCGAACGCCTCGTTCAGGCCGGGCCAGACCAGCAGGTCGGCGGTGCGGTAATGGTTGGCGAGGCTGTCCGGCGGGCAGGCGCCGTGCAGCGTCACCCGTGGGCCGAAGGGGGCGAAGAGTGCCGCCACCTCTGCCGCCGCCGGGCCGTCGCCGACGATGTCGAGCGTCCAGGGCTGGGCCGACAGGAGCTGGAGAGCCTCGGCAAGCAGGCGGTAGGAGGCCAGCTTGTCGCCCGGCCGCATCATGGCGACGGTGAGCAGGCGGGGCGGCGCGGTCGGCTCTCGGACTTCCGGGGCAGGCGGCAGGTCGAGGAAGGGGGGCAGCATCGCCACCCGCTGGCCGGGCGGGCCGTAGGCCTCCACCGCCTGACGGTCGCGGGCGCTGACGCAGAGGACGAGGGCGGCGGCCTCGATGGCGGCCTCGGCGGCGGCGGCGAAGGCGGACCAGGGGCCGGTCAGGCGCTTGCGGGCGCGGGTCGCCTCCACCACGACATAGGGGATGCCGAGGCGGCGGGCGACCGCCGGGCCGATCAGGTCGGGGGCCTTGTAATAGACATGGTAGCTGAGCCACAGCGCCGGGCGCCGTTCCGGCTTGGCGGCGTAGAGCGACAGCAGCCGGTCGCACTCGGCGGCGGCCGCGGTGGTCAGGCGGGCTTGAATGGCGGGGTCGCCGGCGCCGTCATAGACGCGCAGGCTACTCGCCACCTCCACCGGCCCGATGGTTTCCAGCGCCCGCAGGATCAGCCGCGCCATCTGGCGGTCGCCGGAGGGGATGGGGTGGTCGACCGGCTTCAGCGGGGCATAGAAGGCGATCCGGGGGAAGGCGATCCGGGGGAAGGCGATGCGCGGGAGGGGGGCGGTCACGCCGCGGCCTCCTCCAGCCGGCGGACGAGGCGGTCGATGCCGGCGGTCATGCCGAACTCGGCGCAGAGCCGGCCATAGGCGGCGTTGGCCAGCCGCAGCCGCAGCGCCGGGTCGGCGGCGAGCCGTTCCAGTGCGGCGGCGATGGCTGGCGGGGTGCCGTCGGTCAGCAGGCCGTGGGTGCCGTCGGCGATGAATTCCGGGATGGCCGACACGGCGGTGGAGAGGATGGCGAGGCGCTGGCTCGCCGCCTCCATCAGCACATTCGGCAGGCCGTCGCGGTCGCCGTCGCCGGCCACCACGCTGGTCAGCACGAACAGGTCGGCATGGCGGAGCGCCTGGATCACCGTCGCCTGATCCTGGGCGCCGCGCCACTCGATGCGGTCCGACAGGCCGAGCCGCTCGGCCTGGGCGCGCAGGGCCTGCTTGAGGTCGCCGGAGCCGATATGGACCAGCCGCCAATGCAGCCCGTCCGGCAGCGTCGCCAGCGCGTCGAGCAGCCGGTCATAGCCCTTCTTCTCCACCAGCCGGCCGACCGACAGGATCTCCACCGCGCGGTCGGGGGTGGAGCCGTCGCGGGCCGGGGCGTCGCCGCGGTCCGGCGGGGCGGGGAAGCGCGAGAGGTCGAGGCCGTGATAGACGAGGTCGATGCGGCCGGGGTCGGCGGCGAGAGCGCGCAGATGGGCCGCACCCACGGCGGTGCAGGTGGCGCCGAAGCGGGCGTCTGCCAGCTTCTCGCGCTTCTCCCACTCCGGCGTGGTCCAGATGTCCTTGGCATGGGCGGAAAAGCCCCAGCCGATGCCGCGGATCGACGCGGCATAGCGCCCGACCGACGCCGGGGTGTGCAGGAAATGGGTGTAGAGAAAGGGCACGTCGGCCGGCAGCTCCGCCGCCAGCACCAGCGCCTGCCCGAAGCGGCGTCCGCGGTTGGCGGTGCGGTCGCGCGCGAGGTCGCGCAGCCATCCGGCCGCGGTGCGCAGCAGGCCGGCCGGATGGCTCAGGATCAGGCGGCCGAGTGCCCGCAGCACGCGGGCCGGCTCGTCGCGCAGATATTCCGGCAGGTAATGGACCGGGGCGGTGATGCGCTCGTGCAGGGCGTGGCGGCGGCTGTCGGTCGGGTGGCGCAGCGACCAGATCGCCAGATCGATGCCGCGCTGCTGGAGGGCCAGAAGCTCCTGCGCGATGAAGGTCTCCGACAGGCGGGGATAGCCCTTCACCACCACGGCGATCTTCAGCGGCTTGCCAGTCCCCATGGCATCGGACGACATGCCGCCGCCCGTTCCGGCGTCGGTCATGCGCGCTTGCCTGCCATGGCGCGGGACAGCCGTTCCGCCGCCCGGCGGATCGGGGTGACGGGGGTGGCGCGGGGGAGCACCGAGTCGGCCGCCAGCACCTCGCGCGTCAGGTCGACGATGCGCTCCAGCCCGCCGAGCAGGCCGGGCAGCGGGCTGGCCGAGGGTGGCGGCTGGCCCGGCAGGGCGCGGATGGCGTCGGCCATCGCCCGCGGGTCGGCGCCGTCGCGGTCGCTGTCCAGCGTGCGCAGCAGGCCCAGCGCCTCCGCCGCCTCGGCGCGGATGCGCTGTTCCAGCCGGGGGCGGGTGCGCGGGGCCAGCACCGACGGCTTGTCGAAGGACAGGATCTCGCAGAAGGTGTTGTAGCCGCCCATCGCCACCACGCCGACCGCGCCGGCATAGAGATCCTCCATGCGGGAATGGAAGTTGATGGTCTCCACCCTGCCCTTCAGCTGGCGGATGCGGGTGGCGAATTCCTGGCGGCGTGCATCCTCCAGGAAGGGGCCGTAGACGATCAGGGCGCGCGGGGAGAGGTCCGGATCGCTCTCGTAGGCGGCGATGGTCCAGTCGACCAGCGCCGCCCCGTCGCCGCCGCCGCCCGGCGTCACCAGCACATAGGGGCCGGTCATCGGGCTGTCCGCCGCCTGGACGGCGCCGCCGCCCTCCGTCGGCTCGCGCTTCAGATAGCCGGTGTAGCGCAGCCGCGCCGCGATCTCCGCCGGCAAATCGAGCCCGTCGAGCGGGCGGTAGACCTCCGGCAGGCCGTAGATCCAGAGCTGGTCGTAGTAGCGTTCGATGGCGGCGACCGCCTCCTTGCGCTCCCACTCCGGCTGGAGAGCCTCGGGCGCGTCCAGCACGTCGCGCAGGCCCAGCACGATGCGGGTGTTGCCGCTGGCCCGCATCTCGTCCAGCGCCGGCAGGAATTCGCCGTGCAGGCCGGTCGGCTCCTTGTCTACGATGGCCAGCGTCGGGCGGAATGCACGGGCGGTGGCGCGGATGATCTCCGCCCGGATCGCGGTGGTCTCCTCGATCGGCAGGCCGAGGTTGCGGGCGGTGTAGCCGCCGTCGGGCTGCTTCACCACGCCGGGCAGCCGCACATGGTCGACCCGCTCCGGAAAGTCGAAGCGGCCGGCGACCGGCGAGCCGGTGAGGATCAGCGCGGAGGCGTCGGGAAAGGCCGACACCAGGGCCTGGGCAATCGTCCGCGACCGCCGCAGATGGCCGAGCCCGAAGGTGTCATGGCTGTAGAGCAGGATGCGCGGCGGCGTCCGGTCGGGATGGAGGGGCCGAAGGGGCGGCTGTGGCTGGTGCATGCTCGGACACTCCGCTTCAGCAATGCTTCGGAACCGACAATCCGTCGCGGAACAGATCGCTGTGCTTGTCTTTGGAACCGGTTCGGCGCCGGTGGTTGCGGGGTCGTCCAGGCACCGGCGGCAAGGCTCCAGCCTGGAGAGAACCCCTCACATGGATTTTGCCGCGCATCAATATGACTTCCGACCGGGTAAGGGCAACGCCTCTATGCGCTGTGATATATATGAGCGCCGGACAGGCCGCCAGCCGGCGTCCAGCGGCGATGACGGGTCAGTCGCCATGATAGGGATCCAGGGCGTCGCGCAGGCCGTCGCCGAAGAAGTTGAAGGACAAGACTACCAGAATCACCGGCAGCATCGGCAATGACACCCAGGGATAGGTTTCCACGGCCATAAGGTTCTGGGCGTCGTTCAGCATCACCCCCCAACTGGTCGCCGGCGGGCGCAGCCCCAGCCCCAGGAAGGACAGCGCCGTTTCGCCGAGGATCATCGCCGGGATCGACAGGGTGGCGCTGGCCAGCAGGTGGCTGGCGAAGTTGGGCAGCAGGTGGCGGCGGATGATGCGCGCCGGGCTGGCGCCCATCAGCTCCGCCGCCATGACGAAATCCTCCTCGCGCAAGGCCAGGAAGCGCGAGCGCACGGCGCGGGCCAGCGACGGCCAGTCGAGCAGGCCGAGGATGACGGAGATGCAGAGGAACACCGTCACCGGAGACCATTGCGCCGGCACCGCGGCGGACAGTGCCAGCCACAGCGGCAGCTCCGGCAGGGATTTCAGGATTTCCGACAGGCGCTGCACCCCGGCGTCGATCCAGCCGCCGAAATAGCCGGCCATGCCGCCCAGCGTGATGCCGATGGCGAAGGACACCGCGATGCCGAGCAGCCCGACGGTCAGCGACAGCTGCGCCCCGATGGCGAGGCGCGAGAGCATGTCGCGGCCGAGCCGGTCGGTGCCCAGCAGATGCAGAGAGGCCCCCGGCGGCGGGCAGACCAGCCGGAGCCGCGATTCGACAAGACCGAGGAAGCGGTAGGGCGCGCCGGGGCAGAGGAATTGCAGCGGCATCGGCCGGCTGGCGTCGGTCTCGTAGCGCCAGCGATAGTCCTTCAGGTCGGGCCGCCCGGTGGTCGGATAGACGAAGGGGCCGATGAACTGCCCCTCGTGGAACAGGTGGACGCCCTGGGGCGGGGCGTAGAGATGCTCCACGTCGCGCTCGTTGGCGCTGTAGGGCGCCAGGAAATCGACGAAGGGCAGGCTGAGATAGGACAGGCCCAGGAACAGCGCCCCCAGCACCGCCAGCCGGTGGCGCAGGAAACGGCGCAGCATCAGCCGGCCGGTGGAGGCGTTGGCGTCGAAGCGGGTGGCCGGCGCGTCCGCCGCGGCCGGATCGGGATAGGGCCGGCTGTCGACGTAATGCTCCCAACTGCCGCCCGTGCCGCCGCCAGTCACGCCCGAGTCCGTCATGCCCCCGTCTTTCATGTCCCCCTTTTTCATGCCCCCTTCTTTCATGACTGGGCCTTCCTCGCCTTGCCGAGGCGGATGCGGGGGTCGAGCAGGGCGAGTGCTATGTCGGAGACCAGCATGCCGACCAGCACCAAGAGCGAGATGAACATCAGGATGAAGCCGGACAGGAAGATGTCCTGCGCCCGCAGCGCCTCCAGCAGGGCCGGGCCGATGGTCGGCAGGCTGAGCACGACGGAGATCAGCACCGATCCCGACACCAGCGACGGCAGCAGCGAGCCGATGTCGGAGACGAAGGGGTTCAGCGCCATGCGCAGCGGATAGCGGGTCAGCCGGCGCAGCGGCGGCACGCCCTTGGCCTTGGCGGTGACGACATAGGGCTTGCCCAGCTCGTCCAGCAGATTGGCGCGCAGGCGGCGCACCATGGCGGCGGTGCCGGACAGGCCGATGACGATGGTCGGGATGATCAAATGTTCCAGCACCGAGCCGGCCTTGGCCCAGCTGAGCGGCTGGTCCTCGTATTTCGCGTCGACCAGCCCGCCGATGGGCAGGCCCAGCCATTTCTGGCCGTAATAGAGCAGGATCAGCGCCAAGAGGAAGTTTGGCGTTGCCAGCCCGATATAGCCGACGGCGGCAGCGAGGTAATCGACCCAGCTGTTGGCGCGGATCGCCGCCAGCGCCCCCAGCGGGAAGGACACCAGATAGACGAACAGCACGGCGGCGAGGTTGAGGATGACGGTGAACCACAGGGTTTCGCCCACCACCGCCGCCACCGGCTTGTTGAACTCGAAGGACCAGCCGAGATCGCCCTGGAGCAGGCCGTGGAAGCCGTTCGGCCCCGGCCAGACGCCGATCCAGATCAGGTACTGTTCGGCCAGCGGGCGGTCGAGCGCATATTCGTGGCGCAGGAACTCCGCCTTCGCCAGCCCGGCCTCCTGGCCGGTGGCGCGCAGCTCGGCGATCTGGTTGGACAGGTAATCGCCGGGCGGCAGGTTGATGACGATGAAGATCAGCATCGACACCACGAACAGCGTCGGCACCATCACCAGCAGCCGGTGCAGGATGAAGCGCAGCATGGCCGTCAGTCCTCCCCGCGGTGGATGCCGACCGGCTCGGGATCGGCCGGGCGGGCGTCGGTGAAATAGAACTCGTCGGGGCGGTAGACGCCGAGATAGGCGCCGGGATCCCACAGCCACAGCCCCTTGTCGGGGATGTTGCGCAGGCGGTTCGATACCGCGATGGGCTGCGGCGTCTTCGATACCACGCCGATGGCGTAGATCTGGTCGGCGTGGATGTCGAGCAGGGCGGACCACAGGGCGCGGCGCTCGGTCTCGTCGGTGGTGTGGCGCCAGCGCCGGGCGATGTCCATCAGCTCCTGCGGGATCGGCATGTCGATGGGTTCGCCGGCGCTGCCGGAGGTCTGGTAATACTGGCCCCATTTCGGCCAGCTGAAATTCTCCTGGGTCATCGGCGCCAGCTCCTCCGGACTGCTGTCTGGGTCGGGGATGCCGTTGTCCCAGCCGCCCCACACCGCCATCATCGTCTGGCCGGCATAGACCCGGTTGCGCAGCACGTCGCGGTCGACCGTGCGCATCAGCAGCCGCACGCCGATGTCGCGCCAGGTCTCCGCGATGATCTGCATCGCGTCGGAGATTTCCGGCTTCTCGCCCGAGGTCTCGACGATCACCTCCAGCGGGCGGCCGTCCGGCAGCTCGCGGTACAGCTCGCCGCGCCTGCGCGTCAGCCCGATCTCGTCCAGCAGGGCCGAGGCCTGTTTCGGGTCGTAGCCGGTCCACACCCCCTTGCGTTCCGGCTTGAACAGCGGGCTGCCCGGCAGCACGTCGACTCCGCTCTCCTCGGCCAGCCCGAAGAAGAGCGAGCGGTTGACGATGCGGCGGTCGATCGCCATCGACAGGGCGCGGCGGAAGCGCACGTCGCGCAGCAGGGTTCGCCAGACCGGGTCGTTGTAGTTCAGGTTGGGGTAGAGGGCGATTTCCGCCGCCTTGCCCTCCGGCCACAGCAGGGTGCGGTAGTTGCCGTCCCGCTCCCCCGACACCAGCACCGGCACCTGCGAGAAGGTCAGCCCTTCGGCCTGGAGGTCGGCTTTGCCGGTGGCGACCTGGGCCGGGATCAGCCCGCCGCCCATCACCGACACGTCCAGCCCGTCGGCATAGGGAAGCTGCATGCCGCGCCGGTCGAAGCGGTGGTAGTAGGGGTTGCGCTGGAACAGCAGGTGGTTGCCGGTGCCCTTGGAGACCGCCATCCAGGGCTGGAGCGTCGGCTGGTCCGGGTTCTCCATCCGGAACATGTCGTCGAGCGCGTTGTGGAGCGCCGCCCAGTTGCGGACCTTGTACTTGGCGAGCAGCGGCGCCAGCTCCGCCTCGCTGGTGTAGCGGGCGTGGTAGCGCTTCAGGTAATGGGCCGGCCGGTAGATGAAGGGCGGCCGGGCGGCGGCCAGCGTCGGCAGGAAATAGGGGTTCGGCTCGTCCCAATGGAAGCGGACGGTGACGGCGTCGGGGAAGCTGACCTGCGGCGGCTTGCCGTCCACCAGCATGAAGCGCGGCGGGCCGGAGGGCGACAGCATCGGGTTGTTGGCGATGTCCTCCCACCAGTAGCGGATGTCGTCGCTGGTGAAGGGGGCGCCGTCCGACCAGCGGTGGCCGGCCCGCAGGGTCAGGGTGAAGTCGCGGCCGTCGACGACCTGAACGTCCTTCAGGATGTCGGGCACGATCTCCCGCTTGGCGGTGTAGCCGACCAGCCGGGCATAGCCGTAGAGCACGGCGATGCGGCTGTTGCGCCGCTGGGTGATGAAGGTCCGGATCCAGCCGCCGGACAGGCCGAGGTCGCGGCCCTTGCCCTCCACATCGACGATCAGCGGCTCGTCCGGCATGCGCTGGCGGACGGGCGGGATCAGGCCGTAGCGCACCTGGTCGCGCAGCATCGGCGGATCCTGCGGCGTGAAGGCGGCGGCGGGGGTGGCGAGGGTCAGGAGGAGGAGAAGGATTTGCGCGAGCATCCCGCCGCGCGTCCCCCTCACCCTTCCCACCGCAGAGCGGTGGGCCCCTTCCCTCTCCCCGGGGGGGAGAGGGTGAAGGTCACGCGCGTCGTCGCTATGGAGCACTCCGGTCCTCATGCCGCCCGCCTCACGAAATGGCCGGGGGCCGCTTCCACCAGCGGGGGCGGCGCGCCGTCGGCAGCGGGGCGGAAGGGTTCGGGCCACAGGTCGGGGCGGCCGGCGCCCAAGGCCACGGTGGCGATGTCGATGGGACGGCTCACGTCCGGCTCCGGCGAGGCGGCGATCAGCGCGCGGGTGTAGGGGTGCAGCGGGGCGGAGAACAGGATGGCCGGCGGCGCCTCCTCCATCACCCGGCCGGCGCGCATCACCGCGACGCGGTCGGCCAGCCGCGCCACCACCGCCAGATCGTGCGAGATGAACATCAGGCTGAGGCCCAAGCGCTGCTTGATCGATTCCAGCAGGTCGAGCACCTGCGCCTGGACCGACACGTCGAGTGCGGAGGTCGGCTCGTCGCAGATCAGCAGCTGGGGGTCGAGCGCGAGCGCGCGGGCGATGCCGATGCGCTGGCGCTGGCCGCCGGAGAAGGCGTGCGGATAGCGGTTGGCCCAGGCGGGGTCGAGCCCGACCTGCGCCATCAGCGCCCGTACACGCTCGCGGCCCTCGCCGCGGCCGCAGACGCCGTGGATCGCCAGCGGCTCGGCGATGATCTCGCCGACGCTCATCCGGGGGCTGAGCGAGGCGTAGGGGTCCTGGAACACCATCTGGGCCCGGCGGCGGTAGGCGGTCAGCTCCGGCCCGGCGGCGGAAAGGAGATCGAGCGGCGGTTCGCCGGCGGATGCCCGGAACAGCAGGCGGCCACCGGGATCCGGCCGCTCCGCCAGCATGGCCAGCCGCGCCAGCGTCGTCTTGCCTGATCCTGACTCGCCGACGATGGCCAGCGTCTCGCCGCGGCCGACCGAGAGGTCGACGCCGTCCAGCGCGCGGATGCGGACATTGCCGCGCTCGTAGGTCTTGGCGACGCCGTGGAACTCCAGGATGGGGTCTTGCACGGTGCCGGACCCTTGCGCGCAGGCCGTCTCCGGGATGGAGGGGGCGGCGGCCATCAGCTTGCGGGTGTAGCCGTGCAGCGGCCGGCCGAGAACGTCGGCGCAAGATCCCGATTCCATCACCCGGCCGGCGCGCATCACCACCACGGCGTCGGCCATGTTGGCGACGACGCCCAGATCGTGGGTGACCAGCAGCACCGCCATGCCGGTTTCGCCCTGCAACTCCTTGATCAAGGCCAGCACCTGGGCCTGGAGCGTCACGTCCAGCGCGGTGGTCGGCTCGTCGGCGATCAGCAGCTGCGGGCGGGCGACCATCGCCATGGCGATCATCGCGCGCTGGCGCAGGCCGCCCGACAGCTGGAACGGATAGGAGCGGAAGGCGCGGACCGGATCGGGGAAGCCCACCCGCTCGAACATGGCGAGGCAGCGTTCCCGCGCGCTGCTGCGGTTGCAGTTGCCGTGCAGCCGCAGCACCTCCATCGTCTGGTCGCCGATGGTGTGCAGCGGCGACAGTGCGCTCATCGGTTCCTGGAAGATCATCGAGATGCGGCTGCCGCGGATGTCGCGCAGGCGCGATGCCGACAGGCGCAGCAGGTCGACCGCCTCCGCACCATGGCCGAACAGGATCGAGCCGCCGGCGACCGTCGCCCCGCGCGGCAGGATGCCGAGGATGCTGCGGCAGGTCAGCGTCTTGCCCGAGCCGGACTCGCCGACCAGCGCCACGCTCTGCCCGCCGCCGATGGAGAAGCCGACGCCGTCCACCACCGGATGGGGGGCGTTGCGGAAGCGGATCGTCAGGCCCTCAACCTTCAGCATCGCGCCGCTCTCCTCCCGTTTTACAAAGCCGTTCGCAATTCGCCGTTATCCCCCTCTCCCCCCCGCTCTCGCGCAAACGAAGTTTGCGCTGACGCGACAGGCGGACCTCTGGTCCGCCGAAAGCGGGGAGAGGGTCGGGGTGAGGGGGGCGCACAGCGAGGATTCCCGGGATAGCCACGCCATGCATCCCCCTCACCCTAACCCTCTCCCCGGGGGAGAGGGGATGCTTGGTGCGCCTGCCCTACTGCGTCCATTTCATCATACTTCCGTTTCGGATCGGCTATCCGCAGGGGCCGCCTCCGGGGCCGCCTCCGGGGCCGGGGCCGGGACCGGAGGCGGGACGGCGGGGGCTTCGCTGGTCAGGCGCTTGCCGATCTGCTGGATCACCCGCATCGGCAGGTCCGGCACCGACGACAGCAGGCGCAGCATGGTCGGCCCGTCCAGCCGCAGCAGCCGCAGGTCGGTGCGGGCGCGGATGGTGGAGAAGCGGCGCACGCCGGCCAGAAGCTCCAGCTCGCCGATCACCTCGGGCGGCTTGATGTAGGCGATGTGCAGCGGCGGCTGGTTGTCCGGCATCAGCCGCACCAGCTCCGCCTCCCCTTCCGCCAGGACGAAGGCGAATTCCGACTGTTCGCCGCTGCGATAGATGAAGTCGCCGGCCGCGACCGTGCGCCATTCCGACGCCGCCAGCAGCCGGCGCAGCACCGTTTCCGGCAGGTCGGAGAAGACGGGCGAGCGCGACAGCAGGCGCAGGGCCGGCTCGTCGGTTCCCTCCCCCTCTCCCGGCACGGTGTCCTCGTCCTGGTCGGCGCCGATGTGGCCGCGCCGGACCAGCCGGCCGTCCTCCAGGTCGTAGAGCGCGTCGAAGGCGGGATTGTCGGAAATCCGCTCCTCCAGCACGATCAGCGTCATGGTCGGCAGCAGCTCCTTCATCGCCTGGAAGATGCGCAGCCGTTCCTCGGGATCGTAGCTGTTCAGCGCCTGGTAGATGACGAAGATGTCGGGCTTCTTCATCAGGCCGCGGATCAGCTGGACGCGCTGGCGCACGCTGATCGGCAGAAGCGAGCCGCCGATGCCGACCTCGCCCAGCGCCACCAGGATCAGCACGAAGGCCCGTGCGTCGGTCCGTTCCAGCGCCTCGTCCACCAGGGCGCGGAGCTTGGTGATGGCGCGCGGATCCTCGGTGGTGATGCGGCCGAACAGGAGGTTGTCCATCACGTTCAGGCGCGGGTGGTAGAGGTCGGGGTGGAAGATGGCGACCTTGTCGCGCAGCTCGTGCGGCATGTCGTCGAGCACGCGGGCGCGGATCGCCATGATCGCCTCGCGCTCCGCCTGCGGGATGAAGTCCATGCCGTCGCGCTTGGGCACGATCATCAGGAACATGGTGGCGAACAGCAGCGTGTCGGCTTCCTGATGGCGGCGTTGCGGCCGTTCGGACCGGCGCTTCAGACGGGTGACCGCCTCCACCAGCTCCTCGAACAGGGCGTCGTCGATGTGCGGGTAGCGCATGATCATGACGTCGCCATCGTCGCTGTCGCGATAGACGCCGACCACCCGCAAGGCGAAGCGCCGGCCGATGCGCACGGCGGAGTCCCACAGCCCGTGCTCCTCCATCAGGCCGCGGACGGTGGGGTTGCAGACCATGCGGGCGACGGTCAGCCGCTTGCCGTCCGGCAGGCCGGCCAGCATGTTCTCGGCGATGCTGGCATAGGGGTTGAAGCGGTCGCGCTCGAAGCGGGCCAGCAGTGCGTCCATCCCGCGTTCGGCGATGGCGTCGCGCAGCCAGTGGCGGGCGCGCAGCAGCGGCTGGGCGACGAAGGGGTAGTCGTCGGGGTCGAACACCTCGCGCAGGCCGCGCTGGTAGACGGCACTCTCGCCGCCGGTGGCGGCCAGGCATTGCATGAACCAGGGGCGCAGGCTGGTCCAGTCGGTGGCGCCGATCATGCCGAAGTCGGTCCAGATCCCGTCCATGCTGTCGGTGGAGTTGCCCGACGCCTGGGCCTCGACGATCTCGCGGCGGCGGGCCGGGGTCATGCTGTCCGGGTCGTCGGCCGGCGGGCGGTGGCGCAGGCCGTAGGTGATGTTCTGCATCATGCTGCCGGTGAACATGCGCGGTTCCGGGCTGGCATAGGCCATGCGGCGGCCCAGCAGATCCAGCGGCAGCTCGTCCAGCTTGCGGTCGCCGATGGCGATCCGGCCGGAGGTCGGCGGCGACAGCCGCACCAGCACCTCGGCCAGACGGCGCAGCGCCAGCGCGTTGGTGCCGGCGATACCGATGAGCGCGCCCGGCGGCACCTCCAGCGACAGGCGCTGCAGCATGCGGTCGCCGTATTCGTTGGCCCAGGTCACCGCCTCCAGCCGCAGCGGGGCCTTCAGGTCGGTCGGGGTGGCGGGGGTCGGTGTGGCCCAGTCGAACAGGAAGGGGGAGAGAACTGCTCGGCGATCTGCTCGTACTTGATCTGGGCGTCGATCATGTTCTGGTAATAGTCGAGCAGCTCCTTCCAGGGCGCCGTCAAATCCTTGAAGGCGGAGAGTGCCGCCACCAGGGCGCCGATGGTCATGTTGCCTTGCAGGACCAGATAGCCGCCGATGGAGAACAGGAAGAAGGGCGTGATCTGATTGATAAAGTTGTTCAGGAACTTGACGAAATACTTTCGCTTGTAGATCTCAAGCCTGATCCAGTAGATGCTGCCGAGGTACTGTGAGAATTCGGCCAGGACATAGCGGACGGTGCCGTTGACGCGGACCTCGCGGATGTTCTCGACGCTTTCGCCGATGCGTTCGGACAGCTGGCGGACCTTGCGCACCCGCTCCTTGCCCAGCAGCTTCACCTTCAGCTGAAGCTTCGGGATGATGTAGGCCTGCACCGGGATGAGGGCGACCGACACCAGCCCGATGGTCGGCTGCTGGATGAACAGGAACAGCAGGATGGTGAGCATCGTGCCGCCCTGGTAGAGCGGCTGGGCGAAGGAGTCGCCGATGAAGCCGGCCAGCGGCTCGGTCTCCGACGCGACGGTGGAGATCAGCTCCCCCTGGCTGACCTTGGAGAAATGCGGCAGCGGGAAGCGCAGCATGCGGTCGAGCAGGATGAAGCGCAGGCGCCGCACCTGCCGTTCGCCGACCACGCCCTTGAAGGTGTTGATCCGCATCTTGAAGGCGCCGTTGGCGAGCACCAGCGCCAGGAAGGTGAAGCAGAGAACCAGGAGGTAGGTCACCGGCCCCATGGCGACGCCGAGGATCTCGCGTTCCGGCTGCGGGTCCGACAAGGCCCGGTTGATGATGATCTTCGGCAGTTCCAGCGAGGCGTAGAGCACCGGGAAGGAGGCGACCGTCAACAGGGCGAGCAGGATCTGCTGCCGCCCGCTGTGCTTCCAAATGAACTGAAAAATGTTGCGGTTCATCAATGGCCTTCAGCGTCGCGGCCTTCAGCGTCGCAGCCGTCGCCGGCCGCCCCTGTCATGCAGCGGAGGATGAGGGGAAATAAATGGGCGTGGCCCGGTCCGTTTTCCAACGGCGCTTTTGCCATGCGCCCTTTTTCAATCCACCCTGCTTCGATCCACCCTGCTCCGCTCAGCTTTCCACCCTCCAGGCATGGTAGGTCCAGCGTTCGTCGGGCGGCAGGTCGAGCCGGGTCCAGTTGGGACGGTCCAGCGGCCGGTCGGACAGCACGACGCCGCCGGGCAGCACCAGCGCATCGATCAGCGGCGCCAGCCACGCCGCCTGCGCGGCGTCATGGTTGCGGTCGGTGCTGCCGAAATCGGCATGGGCCAGCCGGGCGCAGCGGCCGAACCGCTCCGCCGCCGCCGGCATGGTCTCCTTGAAATCGCCGACGAACAGGCGGTCCTCGTCGGGCGTCAGCTCCGGCGGCACGCGGACCCACATGTCGAAGACCAGGATGTCGCGCGGCGGGAACAGGTGGCGCAGATGGTCGAAGGTGCGGCCCTTGCCCAGCCCCACCTCCAGCACCAGCCCGTCGCGGCCGGCGACCTCACGCTCCGCCCAGGCCAGCGCGTTGCGCTGCACCGTCATGCGGTCGATCATCCGGTCGAGCAGAGACCGGCTTTCCCCGCCATTGCCACCATCACCATTGCCAACACCGGCCGCCATCGGCCCTTCTCCCCTTGCCAAGCGCCCGAATGGCACGGGTGCAGTGTGGAAGTCCGCGCGCGCGCCGTCGAGACAAATTGTCGCGTGGTCGGGAGCCGGCGGCCGTCCTGTCGCCCTGCCCTGCCCTGCGTCCGGGACGCTTCCTTCAGGGACGGTTGGGGTCGAAGCGCTTCGCCAGCCCCTGCCAGCAGCGATAATAATCGTGCTGCAACTCCGCGGTTTCCAGGGCGTGGCGCGTGGGACGGATCACCGCACGGGTCTCCACCATGAAAGCCATGGTGTCGGCGACCCGCTGCGGCCGGCTGGTGTCGGCGGCCGTCGCTTTGGCGAAGGTCTCGGCATCGGGGCCGTGGCCGCTCATGCAGTTGTGCAAACTGGCGCCGCCGGGCAGGAAGCCCTCCTCCTTCGCATCGTAGACGCCATGGATCAGCCCCATGAACTCGCTGGCGACGTTGCGGTGGAACCAGGGCGGACGGAAGGTGTCCTCCTGCACCAGCCAGCGCGGCGGGAAGATGACGAAGTCGATGCTGTCGACGCCGGGGGTGTCGCTGGGCGAGTGCAGCACCAGGAAGATCGACGGGTCGGGATGGTCGAAGCCGATCGAGCCGATGGTGTTGAAGCGGCGCAGGTCGTATTTGCAGGGCGCGTGGTTGCCGTGCCACGCCACCACGTCCAGCGGCGAATGGTCGATGCGGGCAGTCCACAGAGCGCCGTCGAACTTCGCCACCAGCTCGAAGTCGCCGTCGACATCCTCGTACCAGGCGTCGGGCGTCAGGAAGTCGCGCGGGTTGGCAAGGCCGTTGGAGCCGATGGGGCCGAGGTCCGGCAGGCGGAAGGGCGTGCCGAAATTCTCGCAGACATAGCCGCGGCCTTCGCCGTCCGGCAGCTCGACCCGGAAGCGGATGCCGCGGGGGATGAGCGCGATCTCCTGCGGCTCGACCTCCAGCACGCCAAGCTCGGTGAACAGGCGCAGGCGGCCCTGCTGCGGCACGATCAGCAGCTCGCCGTCGGCATCGTAGAAGAAGCGGCCCTCCATCGACCGGTTGGCGGTGTAGAGATGGATGCCGCAGCCGGTCTGCGCCTGCGGCCCGCCGTTGCCGCCCATGGTGACGAGGCCGGCGATGAAGTCGGTCGGTGCGTCCGGCATCGGCGGCGGGTTCCAGCGCAGCTGGGTCGGCGGGGCCGGCACCTCGTCGAAGCGGCTGGTCAGGCGGCCGGACTCCAGCGGGCGGAAGGGTTCGTGCACCACCGCCGGGCGGATGCGGTAGAGCCAGGAGCGCCGGTTGTGGGCGCGGGGGGCGGTGAAGGCGGTGCCGCTGATCTGTTCGGCATAGAGGCCGTAGGGCGGGCGCTGCGGCGAGTTGCGGCCGACGGGCAAGGCGCCGGGCAACGCCTCGGTCGCGAATTCGTTGCCGAAGCCGGACCGGTAGGTGAATGCGGAGGACGTCATGCGGGCTGCTCCCTTCTGCGAGGAGCGCCGGCGGCAGGCGCCGGGCGCGACCATTTGCCGCTGATATAGTTTCTTTTGAAACTATGCGCCAGGGGAAAATGGGGGTGGCCGCTGCGGGAGCCTTTCCCCCTCAGTTCATCGGGCGGTCGGGCAGGTCCAGCAGGAAGTCGCCGCCCTCGTCGTAGCCGGCGGTGCGGATCACGCCGTATTGCGGGGTCTGCGGCGCCTCGCTGGTCACGTCCTGGCGGACCTCCTGATAGAGGGCGTAGCCGCTGCTGTCCTTCGGCAGGCCGAGCACCCGCTTCTTCAGCGCCACCGCGAAGGGGGAGTTCACCTCGCCGTCGGCGACCGGCTCGTCGCCGCCCGACGACAGGGCCATGACCGAGCGGCGCTGCCGCATCTCCGTCTCGCTGGCGAGGCGGCTGGCGTCGACCTTCTGCTCCTTGGTGAAAGCGCCGGAATAGCAGCTGTCCGACACCACCATCACATGCTTGGCCGGCATGCGGCTGAGGAAGCGGCCGATGTCGTTGTTCGACACCCAGTTGCGGGCGCTGGTCGTCTCCGCGTCGGCCGGCAGCCAGTAGCCGGTGCCGGTCTCCGCCAGCTCATAGCCGTGGCCGGCGTAATAGACCATCACCTGGTCCTGCTCGCCGACCTCGCGGCCGAGCTTGCGCAGGGCGTCGCCGATCTGCGCCTTGGTCGGGTTGCGCAACACCCGCGTCTCGTAGCCGAGCTGGTCGTTCAGCGCCTTGCCCACCGCCTTGATGTCGGCGTCGGGCGTGGCAAGCGCCGGGATGGCGCCGTCGCGGTAGCTGTCGACGGCAATCATCAGGGCGATCTTGCGCGGCTTCGGCGGGGCGGCCGGGTCGGGAGCGGCGGTGGCGCTGTCGATGGCGATGCGCTGCTCCGTCGTCTTGCCGGCCTCGTCGGTCATGGTCAGGGTGGCTTCCTTCGCCCCCGGCTCCACCGGGATGCTGGTGCGGAACTGGCCCTGCTCGTCGATGAAGACCCAGCGGCCGTTCACCCGCGCCTCCGCCAGATTGGCGCTGTCGGCGACGACGCCGCGCAGCGTCATGGTGCCGCCGCGGGTGCGGCCACCCTGCGCCTGCCGCAGGCTGGGCAGGGCCGAGGCGGCGGACGGGCGGCCGAGCATGTCCGCCGCCGCCGGGTTCGCCACCAGCTGGCGCAGCGCGCCGGAGAAGGCCTGGGTGCGCTGTTCGCGCTCGACCCGCTGCACCATGGCGAGGTAGGTGCGGGCGACCTGGGGCGGCAGGCTGGCCTGCGCCGCCGCGGCACGCACCTGGGCGTAGCCGCCGGGCTGGCCCGACGCGCTGTTCTGCAAAATGCCGCCGACGCGCGACGCCACCGGGTCGCTGCTGGCGGTCAGCCCGCCGATCAGGGTGGCCACCGGCACGCTGGCCAGCACCGCGCGCTGTTCGGCCAGCGACAGGCCGCCGCTCGCCAGCGCCGTCACCGCCTGGACCATGCCGCCGTTGCCGGCCGCCTGGATGAGGCTGCCGGCCGCCGCCTGCACCTGCGGGGAGGCCAGAAGCTGCGGCCCCGGCTGCGACAGGGTGGCGCCGGAGGAGTAGGCCGCCGTCGCGTCCGCCGTGAAGGAGACCGAGCGGCCGGAGGCGAGCACGACCGTCGCCGGGCCCGGCGGCGGCGGCGGCGAAGGCGGGGCGCCGTTGGACGGGGCGCTGTTGGAGGCGGAACTGCCGCCGGCCGACTGGGTGCCCTGCCCTGCTGTGGTCTGGGTGGCCGCGGTCTGGGTGGCCGTGCCTTGGTTGGCCGTGCCCTGCTCCAGCGTCGCCAGCAGGGTCTGCGGCGTGGTCGCGCCGGCCGTGGTTCCGGTGGCCGTGGTTCCGGCGGTCGCGCCGGTGCCGGTCGTGGCGGTGGTGGTGGTGGTCGTTGCCGGGGTCGTGGCGATCTGGGCCACCGTTTGCAGCGCCGCCTGCACGAAGCTGGAGGCGGACGCGGCGGACTGGCTGCCGCCCGTCGTGGTGGTCGTTCCGGTTTCCGGGGACGCGGTGTCCGTCGTTCCGGTGCCTGTCGTTCCCGTGCCCGTGGTTCCGGTCCCGGACGTGTCCGTCCCGGTCCCCGTCGACGGGGTGGTGGTGGTCGGCGTGCTGGTGGACGGCGTATCGGTTCCGCCACCGCTTCCGCTGTCGGTGCCCGGAGTGGTCGGCGTCGTCGGCGTCGGGTCCGTCACCGGCGGCGTTAACGGCGGGGGCGGCGGTGGGGGAGGTGGGGGAGGTGGCGGCGGAGGAGGAGGAGGAGGAGGAGGTGGGGGCGGCGGCGGCGGAGCCGGCGTGCTGCTGATCGTCACGGCGCCGTTTCTGTACAGGGCGGAGGCGGTCCCATGGGGGCCGGCGGTCCCGGCGGTGCCTTGCAGCGACACCTCTCCGGCGGCGGCCACGATCTGGATGTTGCCGTTGTTCTCGGCGTCCAGCCCGATGCCGGCGACCTCGAAATCGGCGGACGAGGCGCCGCCCTTTCCGGCGATGGAGACGCCGCCCGACGAAAGCAGCCCCACCCTGCCCTGGAGCATGACACCCCAGGACTCGATGGAGTCCGCTTCGCTGGCATCGCCGTCGATCAGGATGGCGTTGGCGGCGGTGGAACCGGCCGTGACGGTCGGCCCGCCCTGGTCGTTGCTTTCGATCAGCACCCCGGCGTTCCGGCTGTCGGACCGGGAGGTCGCCTTGCCGTGGATGGCGATCCGGCCGGTGGCGGCGCCGATGGTCGAACTGCCGTTGATCAGCACGCCGTGGGTGCCGCTGCTGTACCCCTCGCCCTCGCCGCGGATCGAGATGGAGCCGTGGCCGGTGTAGAGCGAGCTGTTGGCGATCGACACGCCGGCCCAGTCGCCATAATCGGCGCTGGCCGCCATGCTCGCCGGATCGCTGCCGCCGCCCAGGACGATGTCGCCGCCTGCGGTCGCGATGCTGCTGCTGCCCAGGCTGATGGCGCCGCCGTTGCCGCTGCGGTTGCTGTTCAGCGTGACCGGCCGGTCGGCGGCGACGATGTGGCTGTCCATCAGGGAGATGCCGGACGCCGCCCTGAGCGTCACGGCACCGTCGGAGGTCAGGCTGCTGTCGTCATCCAGGAACAGGCTGCCGCCCGACTCCAGCGTGATCGGGGCATTGCCGTTGCGGATGACGGCGCCGCTCAGCTGGATGTCGCGGCTGGAGTTGGCGCCCGCCCTGATGTCGATGGCCCCGTTGCCCTGCACGGTGATGGAGGAGTCGTCGGTGACGCGGATCGCATCGTTGCCTTGGGAACTCTCGCCATGCCCCTCGGTGCCGGTGATGGAAACGGCGCCGCCCCCGGTCTGGAGTGCCGAGGACGACAGCAGCACGCCGACATTGTCGCCGTAATAGATGCCGTTGCCGCCCTCCCCGTTCAGCGTGATCGAGCCGGTCCCGGTGGTCAGCTGGCTGTCGTACAGCACGATGCCGTGGTTGCCGCTGCCGTTGTTTTCGCCGCCGGCGCCGTTGATCAGGATGGAGCCGGCGCCGGTCGAGACGATGGTGTCGTGGAACTCCACGCCGGCCCGGTCGGAGCTGGGCGAATAGCCGCCGGATATGCCGGTGGCGGGCTTCATCGCCGGGTTGGAGCCGCCGCCGACGATGAAATTGCCGCCGTTGGTGGTGATGGCGATGGGCGACGTGCCGGAGGTGGCCGCCGTCCGCACGATGCCGTTGCCGGAGCCGGTCGCGGCGTTCAGGGTGAGGGTGAGGGCGCCGGCACTGGACACGATGCTCTGGTTGACGACGATGTTGCGGTGGGCCTTCAGCGTCAGCGACGCATCCCCGCCGGCCGACTTCGTGATCGCCTGATCGATGGTGATGTCGCCGGCATCGGTCCCCGTCGATTCGGTTTGCAGCGTGACGCTGGTGCCGCCGTTTAGCGCGGTCTGGATGGTGTCGGCGGTGATGGTGCCGCCGGTCGCCGCCACTGTGAGGTCGGTCGGGTCGAGCAGCCAGAAGCCGCCGACGCCTGTCCCCTGCCCTGTTCCGGACCCGGCATCGACGCTGCCGCGCACATGCAGCGACAGCTTGCCCGACGTCTCGACGAAGCCGCCGCTGCCGCCGGCCGCCCCGCCGCGGGCGGACACGGCGCCGTCGAAGCGGGTGCTGCCGTCGGCCCACACCACCACCTTGCCGCCCTTGCCGCTGTCGATGGCGTCGGCGGCGATGCTTGCCCCCTGCGCCACGACGGTCTCGGCGGAGGGCGGCACCGGCTTGCGCGCCGGGCGGATGGCGTAGCCGGCCAGCGTGGCGGCCGATGCCCTGCCGCCCTGCACGTCGCCGCCGATCAGCACCTCCCCGCCCCCGGCGGGACCGGAGGCGGTGATGCGGGCGGTGGCGGTCAGCGCCGTGCGGTTGCCCGACACGGTGACGGAGCCGCCCTTCTGACCGGCGCCGCTGCCGTTGGCGTCGATGCTGCCGGAGACCTCGACCTCGCCGCCGTCGCCGAGCAGGACGATGTCGCCGCCCTGCTGCTCCACCCGGCGGGCCTGGACGGTGCCCGACATGTTGACGACGCGGTCGACCAGCCCCTTGGCGGCGCTCGCCGTCATCTGCACCCGGCCGCCGTCGGCGAAGATTTTGCCGCTGTTGCTGACCAGTGCCTCGACCGGCTTGCCGTCGGCGCCGACGGGGCGGGCGTCGGTCTTCGTATCGGATTGGGCGTCCACCGCGATGTTGATCTTCTGGTCGCCGAAGAGGTCGACGACGAAGCGGCGGCCCGAGGCCAGCGTCACCTCGCCCATGCGCGCCTGGATGGTGCCGCGGTTGGCGACGCCGGGGGCGACCAGCGCCGCCAGCCCGGCCTGGGCCACCGTGATCGTGCCCTCGTTCTCCACCGTCGCGGTGGAGCCGGCGCGGCCTTCGAAATTGTAACGGCCGGCCATGAAGTCGGCGTTGCGGATGTCGTGTGTGGTGGCGACCAGCCCGCCGACATCGACCCGGGCGTTCGGACCGAACAGGATGCCGTTGGGGTTGACCAGCCAGACCTGCCCATTCGCGGTCAGCCGCCCCATGATCGCCGACGGGTCGGAGCCGGTGACGCGGTTCAGCGTGATGGCGGCGGCATCGGGCTGCTGGAAATTGGTGTGCTCGCCGTCGCGGATGCCGAAGCGCTGCCAGTCGATCACCGCCTTGGGCGTCGACTGGATGATGTCGAGCCGGCCGGGGGCGGTCGTGTGGATGGTGGCGGCGCCGTCGGTGACCACGCCGCCTTCGGGGTTGGCGAGTGCGGGGAGGGGCAGGGCGAGGAATGCGGTCAGGATCGCCAGGCGCGCCGCCCCGGCCAGCGCCGTACTGTGGCGCAAGGCAGCCCGGCGCCGCGTGCCGTCCCGTCGGAACGCCGTCTTGTCAACTGCCCGCTCGCCAACCGTCGTCCGCCCCGATCCCCGCATCACCGACCCAACCCCCATTGCCGCCGCCGACTCTTGCGGGAAGGCAATACGCTGTTCAAAACCCTGGAATGCGAAACATTTTAGCGACCGCGCGCCGGTACGGAAATCCCGAAAGTGGTGACAGATTGTTTCGTGGCGGCAACAGAGGCGGTCGGGCCGGGGCAGGAACAAGCGTTACCGGTAACGGAAATGGCGGCGAAGCGTTACCGGTAACGGCTTTGGCGGTACAGAAACCGCCTATTTCCATGGCGCAGGTGCCGCCTTTGCCCTTTCGGGGAGCGGGGCGATCCGCTAAGAAGAAGGCCATCAGACGACTGGCACGCGATGCAGGGGGAACAGATGGCCGATCCGACCGCCGTCGCCACAAGGAAATCCGCGGGCAAATCCACAGGTAAATCAACCGGCAGGCCGGCAGCCCAGGGCGCCGACGGCACGGTAAACAAGGCTGCGCCGCTGCCTGCGCGCTGGGTGGTGTATAGTGCGCCGAAGGGCGGGACCGGCAAGACCACCAGCTGCAAGAACACCGCCGTCGCCGCGGCCAAGGACGGCATGCGGGTGGCGACGCTGGATTTCGATCCGCAGCGCACGCTGGGCCAGTGGCACGAGCTGCGCCGTCCGCACGATGTGGCGTCCATCGACCATTACGAAGGAACGCTGGACGACATCGAGGCGGCGCTGGCCCAAATCGATCCCGGCCGCTACGACGTTGTCTTCGTCGACACGCCGCCGTCGGTGGAGCTGTATCCGGAGGCGACCAAGATCCTGCTGCGTCGCGCCGACCTTGTGCTGGTGCCGACCGGGGTCGGCCGCTTCGACAAGATGAGCGTCATCCCCTGGATGGAGTTCCTGCGCGACTATGGCCGCCCCGCCGCCTTCCTGCTGAACCGGGTCAAGCGCCGGTCGGTCAGCCTGCGCGAAGCGAAGCTGGAGCTGGGCCGGGTCGGCCGGCTGGTGCCGCACGAGGTGCCGGACATCGAGGACATGCACCGGGTCGACGATGTCGGCTGCTCCATCGTCGATGTGGGTGCTGTCAACGGCGCCGACGAATGCCTTGGCGCCTGGTACTTCATCCGGCACGAGCTGGGGATCTGAACCCGGGGGATCTGATTATGGCCAATGTGAAGTCCTTCATGAAGAAGGTGGCGGAGCAGGGCAAGGCCGCTCCCCCGCCGGATGCCAAGCCAGAGGTAGCGTCTACGCCTGTGCGGTCAGGGGCCGCCGTGGCGCCGTCGAAGGCGGACCGCCGGGCGTCGGATATCAGCGACGCCATCGTGCCCTGCCACACCCGGCAGGAATTCGCCCAGGAAATCCGCTATCACTGGAACCGCAGCCGCAAGGAGTTCCTGTCGATCGGCCGGTATCTGAACCGCGCCAAGGAAATCCTGCCGCATGGCGACTTCGAGGCGATGATCGAAAGCGACATGCCGTTCTCGGTCGAGACCGCCTTCCGCTTCCGCGCGGTGGCGGAGGCGGTGGACACCGGCCGGCTGTCGCTGGACGTGCTGCCGGGGGCGGAAAGCGTCGCCTACCAGATCGTCACCATGACGCCGGACGAGCTGGAGCGCGCTAAGGCGCAGGGGCTGATCCGTCCCGATGTGACCCGCCGCCAACTGATCGACTTCAAGCGCTCGCTGCGCCCGCCGAAGGACGTGACGCCGAACGACCGGCGCCGGCAGCTGCTGGCCGACTATGCCCGGCTGCGCGTCCGCATGGCGGAAATCCGCGACGAGCTGCGCCGCGATCATGGCATCGACCCGGAGCATGACGATCATGGCCGGTCGGGCCGCACCGGCGTCACCATCGATGTCGAGGCGGAGGATATCGGGGCAGACGCCGAGGACCAAGGGCGGTAAAGCTGGCTGTCCCGGCTTTACCGCCTGTCAGTGGTTGTGCGAGGTGTGGGAGGCGGGGCTGTCGTCGCCGCGGCGCGACGGCGGGCTGCCGCCACCCAGCAGGTTGGTCAGCGACCGGAAATCCCGCTGGAAACTGCTGAAGAAATCGGCGTCGCCGCCGC
Source organism: Azospirillum sp. UENF 111221 (assembly GCF_058780625.1). Classification (NCBI taxonomy): domain Bacteria; kingdom Pseudomonadati; phylum Pseudomonadota; class Alphaproteobacteria; order Rhodospirillales; family Azospirillaceae; genus Azospirillum; species Azospirillum sp. UENF 111221. The sequence goes on along the minus strand of NZ_JBSNCH010000002.1, from coordinate 608,016 downwards.
GCGACGTCCGGGCGCGTGAACTGGCCAGGCTGTGGCTTTCCGGGCCGCCGACGCTGCGGCCGCTGCTGCGGATGCGGCGCTCCGGCGCCTTCGGCTTGCGCGCGGGCGTGAGCAGCGGCGGGGGAGGGGCTTCCGGCAGCGCTGCGGTTTCGGGGGCGCGAGCGAAGGCGTCGCCGCACAGCCCGCGGTCGGACGCCTGTTCCAGGCGGCCCGGATCGAGCCGCCAGCAGTCGAAGGCGCCGGTCTGCGGCTTCGACGGTGCGGGGGCGGGCAGGGGAGCGGCGGACTGCTGGTATGCCTCCTGGGCCTCCGGTGCCGACAGCAGCGGTTCCGCCGTGGCCGGGCCTGCGGCAGGCATGACGAGCAGGGCCGCAAGTGCCGCCACCATCACCGATCCGCTGACCCCCGCCGTCCGGCCTTCGCCCGGCATTCCGTATCCTCTTGCTGGTCGCATCGCCGTCGCTCAACAGATAAACGCAATGGAGTGCCGATTCGTCCGCGCGAAATGGGGGCGCTGCCCCGGAAGATGCGGTACCCCTTCGGATCAGGCTCTTTCGGCCATCCACCAATGTTTGGGGGGAAGGGGAGTGCGGCCCGGCGGGTGATGGTGTCGCAGGGGCGGGTTGGCACTCTTGTCAGGCGGGCGGCTTGATGGGAGAGTCCGGCCCCTCATCCACCTTGCAAGAACGGACGGCGCGCCGGCGGACATGGCCGATTTCAACTGGAACGACCTGCGCTTTTTCCTGGCGGTGGCCCGGGCCGGCACGCTGACCACGGCGGCCCAGCGGCTGCGCGCCGACCACACCACGGTCAGCCGCCGCATCACCGCGCTGGAGGAGGCGCTGCGCGTCACCCTGTTCGAGCGCCGGCCCAGCGGCTTTACCCTGACGCCGCAGGGCGAGCGGCTGAAACAGACGGCGGAGGTGATGGAGAGTGCGGCCCTGCTGGCCCAGGGCATGGTGGCGGACGGCGATCTGGCTCTGGCCGGTGCGGTCAGGATCGGGGCGCCGGACGGCTTCGGCAGCTGTTTCCTGGCGCCGCGGATCGGCGCCTTGTGCGAACGCCATCCGGAGCTGGAGGTGCAGCTGGTCGCCATGCCGCGTGTCTTCAGCCTGTCGAAGCGCGAGGCCGACATCGCCATCAGCCTGTCGTGCCCGCAGGAAGGGCGGCTGTTCGCACGGAAGCTGACCGATTACCGGCTGGGGCTGTACGGCACCGCCGCCTATCTGGGGTCACGGCAGGAAATCCGCAGCCGCGGCGACCTGCGCGGCCATTCCTTCGTCGGCTATATCGACGACCTGATCTTCGCCCCGGAACTGGACTATGTCGAGACGATGGGGGAGGTGGCGCCGCGCATCAAGAGCAGCAGCCTCGTCGCCCAGCTGAAGGCGACGCTGGCCGGGGCCGGCCTGTGCATGCTGCCGGCCTTCATCGCCGCCGGCGAGCCGGATCTGGTGCCGGTGCTGCCGGAAGAGGTGACGATCACCCGGTCCTTCTGGCTGATCGTTCACGAGGATCTGCGCTCGCTGGCGCGGATTTCGATGACCGCCGACTACATCGCCGATCTGGTGCGGCGGGAGCAGGCGCTGTTCCTGCCCCCGCCGGCCACAGTCTGATTTACCGCAGCCTGATTTACCCCTCGCCGCGCAGCATGCGGATGATGCCGGAGAAGTCGGCGCCGCCTTCTCCTTGCGCGTTCATCAGCGCGTAGAGCTGCGCCGCCGCGGCCCCCAGCGGGGTGGGAGCACCGGCGCCCTGTGCCGCTTCCTGGGCCAGCTTCAGGTCCTTCAGCATCAGCGCCGCCGCGAAACCGGGCTGGTAGTCGCGGTTGGCCGGGCTGGCGGGGACCGGGCCGGGAACCGGGCAATAGCTGGTCAGCGACCAGCACTGGCCCGACGAGGTCGACGACACGTCGTACAGCGCCTGATGCGACAGGCCGAGCTTCTCCGCCAGCACGAAGGCCTCGCAGACGCCGATCATCGAGATGCCGAGGATCATGTTGTTGCAGATCTTCGCCGCCTGGCCGGCCCCGGCACCGCCGCAATGGACGATCTTCTTGCCCATGGCCTCCAGGATCGGGCGGGCGCGCTCGAAGGCGTCCGTCTCGCCGCCGGCCATGAAGGTCAGGGTGCCGGCGGCGGCACCGCCGACGCCGCCCGACACCGGCGCGTCGAGCGAGGCGGCGCCCGTGCCGGCGGCCAGCGCATGCGCCTTGCGGGCGGAGTCCACGTCGATGGTGGAGCAGTCGATCAGCAGCGTGCCCGGCCGGGCCACCGGGGCGATGTCGCCATAGACGCCCAGCACATGCTTGCCGCCCGGCAGCATGGTGATGACCACCTCGGCCGCCGCCGCGATGGCGGTGGGGGACTCGCCGATGGTGACGCCGGCCGCCTTGGCCGCCTCGATGGCCGCGGGCACGAGGTCGTAGCCCACCACCTGATGCCCCGCCTTCACGAGGTTCGCGGCCATCGGGCCGCCCATGTTGCCCAATCCGATGAAACCGATCACCGCCATCGTCGCGTCTCCCGTTGCTTTGGTTTTTTGGGTTTGGTTTTTGTGGTTCGCTTTTACGCCATCCGCCCGATCTCGCTGCGCGAGACGATCAGGCGCATGATCTCGTTGGTGCCTTCCAGGATCTGGTGGACCCGCAGGTCGCGCACGATCTTCTCCACGCCATAGTCCGCCAGATAGCCGTAGCCGCCGAACAGCTGGAGCGCGTTGTTCGCCACCTCGAAGCCGGTGTCGGTGGCGAAGCGCTTCGCCATCGCACACAGGCGTGTGGCGTCCTGGCTCTTCGCATCCAGCGCCGAGGCGGCGCGGTGGACGAAGGTGCGGGCGGCCTCAAGCTCCGTCGCCATGTCGGCGATGCGGAACTGGAGCGCCTGGAAGCGGTCGAGCGTCTGGCCGAAGGCCTTGCGCTCGCTCATGTAGGTCAGCGCCTTGTCCAGTGCCGCCTGCGCACCGCCGATGGAGCAGGCGGCGATGTTGATGCGGCCGCCGTCCAGCCCCTTCATGGCGAACTTGAAGCCCATCCCCTCCTGCCCCAGCAGGGCAGAGGCGGGGATGCGGGCGTCCTCCAGGATGACGGCACGGGTCGGCTGGGCGTTCCAGCCCATCTTGTGCTCGTTGGCGCCGAAGGAGAGGCCGGGGGTGTCCGCAGGCACCAGGAAGGCGCTGATGCCGCCGGGGCCGTCCTCGCCGGTGCGGGCCATGAGGAGGTAGAGTTCGGAGCTGCCGGCGCCGGAAATGAACTGCTTGGCGCCGTTGAGGACGTAACTGTCGCCGTCGCGCACGGCCTTCGTCCGCAGCGCCGCGGCGTCGGAGCCGGCATTGGCCTCGGTCAGGCAATAGCTGGCGAGCCAGTCCATGCGGGAGAGCTTCGGCAGCCAATGGGCCTTCTGCTCGTCGCTGCCGAAATTGTCCACCATCCCCGCCACCATGTTGTGGATGGAGATGTAGGAGGCGATGGTCGGGCAGCCCTGGCTCAGCGCCTCGAAGATCACCACGGCGTCGAAGCGGCTCAGCGCCGAGCCGCCATGCTCCTCCGACACATAGATGCCGCCCATGCCGAGTTCGCCGGCGGCGCGCAGGGTGTCGATGGGGAAATGCTTCTTCTGGTCCCACTCGACGGCATTGGGCGCCAGCTCGTCGCGGGCGAAGGACAACGCCATGTCGCGGATGGCGACCTGGTCTTCGGTCAGTTCAAAGGACATGCGTCACCTCGTGCAACCCCCCTCCCGCCAGAGGCGGGAGGGGGAATGTTACGCCCATCACTCCATGGTCGGGATGACGAAGCTGGCGCCTTCCTTGACGCCCGAGGGCCAGCGGGAGGTGACGGTCTTGGTCTTGGTGTAGAAGCGCACCGCGTCGGGGCCGTGCTGGTTCAGGTCGCCGAAGCCCGAGCGCTTCCAGCCGCCGAAGGTGTAGTAGGCGAGCGGAACCGGGATCGGAACGTTGATGCCGACCATGCCGACATCGACGCGGGATGCGAAGTCGCGGGCGGCGTCGCCGTCGCGGGTGAAGATCGCCACGCCGTTGCCGTACTCATGGTCGTTCGGCAGGGCCAGCGCTTCCTCGTAGGAGTCGGCGCGGACGACGGAGAGGACCGGGCCGAAGATCTCCTCCTTGTAGATGCGCATGTCCGGCTTCACCTCGTCGAACAGGCAGCCGCCCATGTAGAAGCCGTTCTCGTAGCCCTGCATCTTGAACTCGCGGCCATCGACCGCCAGCTTGGCGCCTTCCTTGACGCCGAGATCGACGTAGGACTTCACCCGCTCCAGATGCTCGGCCGTCACCAGCGGGCCGAAATCGGCGCTGCTGTCGGTCGACGGGCCGACCTTCAGGCCTTCCACCCGCGGGATCAGGCGGTCCATCAGGGCGTCGGCGGTCTTCTTACCGACCGGCACGACGACGGAGATCGCCATGCAGCGCTCGCCCGCCGCACCGAAGCCGGCGCCGATCAGCGCGTCGGTCGCCTGGTCGAGGTCGGCGTCCGGCATCACCAGCGCGTGGTTCTTGGCGCCGCCGAAGCACTGCACGCGCTTACCGGCCGCACAGCCGCGGTTGTAGATGTATTCGGCGATCGGGGTGGAGCCGACGAAGCCCACCGCCTTGATGTCACGGTCGTCGAGGATGGCGTCCACCGCCACCTTGTCGCCATGGACGACGTTGAGGATGCCCGCCGGCAGGCCGGCTTCCAGCATCAGCTCGGCCAGCTTGACCGGCACGCCCGGCGTGCGCTCCGACGGCTTCAGGATGAAGGCGTTGCCGCAGGCGATTGCCGGGGCGAACTTCCACATCGGGATCATGGCGGGGAAGTTGAACGGCGTGATGCCGGCGACGACGCCGAGCGGCTGGCGCATCGAATAGATGTCGATGCCGGGGCCGGCGCCGTCGGTGAACTCACCCTTCAGCAGATGCGGGATGCCGCAGGCGAACTCCACCACCTCAAGCCCGCGCTGGATGTCGCCCTTGGCGTCGACGATGGTCTTGCCATGCTCCAGCGACAGCAGCAGCGCCAGCTCGTCGTAATCGCGCTGGACGAGGTCGAGGAAGCGCATCAGCACGCGGGCGCGGCGCTGCGGGTTGGTGGCGGCCCAGCCGCGCTGCGCCTGCTTGGCGTTCTCGACCGCGGCGCGCATCTCCTCGACGCTCGCCAGCGGCACGCGGGCGCGCACCTCGCCGGTCATCGGGGAGTAGACGTCGGCGAACCGGCCGGACGTGCCGGAAACCAGCTTGCCGCCGATCAGGTGCTGAAGTTCGGTGGTCATCCTATTGTCCTCCCTCGGGATTGTTTGTCACCATGTGTACCCGGGCGGCCCTTTGGGGCGACCCGAAACTTTGCGCATCGGTTGTGCAGGAATGCAGCAAGGGGTGTGCAGGACGGCCGGGCGTGGCTGGTTCCGCGCTCGGCCACCCTGTCCCCAAAGGTGTGTGGAGAGTTGAAACCCCACCGCTTATAGTGCGCCCGCGCAGTCCGGACCGGAATTCGATCCGGGCCGTGCGGGGATTGCCGCAGAAACGGCGAAGCGGAATGGACATGACCAGCCACGAAGACGTCTTCGACACGCCGGAGACACGGCAGCCGACCATCCTGTCGGTCTACAACCAGAAGGGCGGCGTCGGCAAAACGACCACGTCGGTGAACCTCGCGCTCGCGCTGGCGGCGCTGGGCAAGAGCGTCGTGCTGATCGATTTCGACCCGCAGAGCAGCGCCACCAGCAACTTCCTGCTGCGCGACAAGGCCAAGGTCGGCATCAACGACCTGCTGCGCAAGGAAACCTTCGTCGAGGATGCCATCACCCCGACCGCCTTCGACGGGCTGTCGATGATCGTCGGCGCGCGCAAGCTGTACTCGCTGGAGCATGCGCTGGACAGCCGCGGCGGCTCGCAGCGGGGCTTGCGCAAGGCGCTGCATTTCTCGCGCAACCCGCCGGACTATGTCGTCATCGACTGCCCGCCGGCGCTGGGCCATCTGGCGGCCGGTGCCTTGGCGGCGTCGGACCGGCTGATCGTGCCGGTGTTTCCGGGGCGCTATGCGCTGGACGGGCTGCGCCGCACCTTGCAGGTGGTGGAGCATATCCAGAACGGGCTGAACCCCAGCCTGACGCTGGCCGGCATCCTGATGCTGTCGATCACCAACGACGAGGTCGGGCGCGAATCGCTGACGCAGCTGCGCAACGAGTTCCCCGACCAGATGTTCCGCACCGCCTTCCCCTATGACGTGGATGTGGTGAAGGCGACATACCGCCGTATGCCGGCGGCGATCTTCACGCCGGAAGGACGGACGACCAGCCGCTTCGCAGCCCTGGCCTGGGAGATCGTCCATGGCCGTGGCACCACGCCCGACGACGCCCAGCTGAAGCCGGCGCTGGAGCGCATCCGCGGGTGGCACGAGGCGACCGACACCTCCTACAGCGCGCGGCGCGCCTCCTCCATCGACGAGGGCGACGAGCCCGGCGGCAGTGCTGGCAACGGCGGGCGGCAGGCGGAGCGTGCGCAGTCCGCCGGCCGCGGCGGGATGGGGCTGGCGTTTGTGGGACTGGTGGTCGGGCTGGTGGCCGGCTTCGTGCTGGGGGCTGTCGCGGGCCAGCCGATCCTGGGCAGGCTGCTCGGGCTGGGGGGGTGAGCCGTTTCCTGTTCCGGGGCGGGCGGCTCCGGTCCGGTGGGCTGCTGCCTGCGCAAGGGTATCCGCAGCCATGCGGCAATCGTGGGGCGTTTGGCGGCGGGACGGCTTGGTTGAGGCTGGGGCTGACCTAAATCTCCCCGATCCGCGGCAGGGGTAGGCAAACACATTACCCCCTGCCGCCACCGACACGATCGAGACGGGAATTCCTAATGTCCGCTCTGTTCACGCCCTTCACGCTGAAGGACGTCACCCTGCGCAACCGCATCGCGGTTCCGCCGATGTGCCAGTACAGCGCCGTTGACGGCGTCGTCAACGACTGGCATCTCGCCCATTATCCCGGCCTTGCCCGTGGCGGCGCCGGTCTGGTGATCGTCGAGGCGACGGCGGTGTCGCCGGAGGGCCGCATCACGCCGGGCTGCACCGGGCTGTGGACTGACGCCCAGGCGGAGGGGATGGCGCGCATCGCCGCCTCCATCGCCGCCGCCGGTGCCGTTCCCGGCATCCAGATCGGCCATGCCGGCCGCAAGGCCAGCGCCAACCGCCCGTGGGAAGGCGACGACCACATCGCCGAGGGCGATCCGCGCGGCTGGGACACCCTCTCGCCGTCGGCGGTGCCCTTCGGCCATCATCTGCCGAAGGTGCCCAAGGCGATGACGCTGGACGACATCGCCCGCGTCCGCGCCGATTTCGTCGCCGCCGCCGTGCGCGCCCGCGATGCCGGCTTCAAGTGGCTGGAGCTGCATTTCGCCCACGGCTATCTCGGCCAGAGCTTCTTCTCGGTCCATGCCAACACGCGCACCGACCAGTATGGCGGCGACCTTGCCGGGCGCAGCCGCTTCCTGCTGGAGACGCTGGCGGCGGTTCGCGAGGTGTGGCCGGAAAACCTGCCGCTGACCGCCCGCTTCGGCGTGATCGAGTATGACGGGCGCGACGAGCAGACGCTGGCCGAATCGATCGAACTGGCCCGCAACTTCCGCGCCGGCGGGCTCGACCTGCTGAGCGTCAGCGTCGGCTTCTCCACCCCCGACGCCCATGTTCCGTGGGGGCCGGCCTTCCTGGCGCCGGTCGCCGAGCGGGTGCGGCGCGAGGCGGAGCTGCCGGTGGCGGCGGCCTGGGGCATCGATGCGCCGAAGATCGCCGACCGCACCGTCGCCGACGGGCAGCTCGATCTGGTGATGGTCGGCCGCGCCCATCTCGCCAACCCGCATTATCCCTACCGCGCCGCCAAGGAGCTGGGCGTCGAGCGCCCGTCCTGGGTGCTGCCGGCGCCCTACGCCCACTGGCTGGAGCGGTATCGGGCGACCGACACCGTCACGGCGGACTGACGCCAAGCGGCTCCGGGGGGGGCGGCTTCGGAGTGTGAACGCATAATCACCCTCTCCCGGGGCGGGAGAGGGTGATTATCGCCACCTGCGATGCTCGGTGAATGTTCGGTGAAGATTTGGTGACGGCGGCAACCGTCCCGTGTTCGGCGGGTTAAGCGATGGCCGTGCCGCGGACCGCATCCGGACGGTTCCGGCGCCGCGACCCGACCCTCTCGAACAGCGAGCACGACCATGTCGGACACCACACTGCCGTCTGGCGCTTCGCCGCCGGTTCGCGGTCCCAATCTCCACCAGAAGCCGCACTCCGCCCTGCCGGTGGCGTTCCTCGTCGTGCTGGCCGCCGGTCTCGGCTATGCGGTCCATGGCTTCGTCACCGACCTGCAACGGGTGGACCAGCCGCCGCTGGCGACGGGGGCCTTCCTGCTTCTCGGTCTGGCGCTGCTGATCGCGCTGGGCTTCGAGTTCGTCAACGGCTTCCACGACACCGCCAATGCGGTGGCGACCGTCATCTACACCCACAGCATGCCGCCGGTGCTGGCGGTGCTGTGGTCCGGCGCCTTCAACTTCCTGGGCGTGCTGCTGTCGTCGGGGGCGGTGGCCTACAGCGTCATCACCCTGCTGCCGGTGGAGCTGATCCTTCAGGTCGGCAGCAGCGCCGGCTATGCCATGATCTTCGCCCTGCTGATCGCCGCCATCATCTGGAACCTGGGAACCTGGGCGCTCGGGCTGCCCAACAGCTCGTCCCATGCCCTGATCGGCTCGGTCATCGGGGTCGGCCTCGCCAACCAGCTGATGGCGCCGGACGGGCAGGCGACCTCGGGCGTCGAATGGGGGCAGGCCTTCGGCGTTCTCCAGGCCCTGCTGTTCAGCCCGGTGATGGGCTTCGTGCTGGCCGCCATGCTGCTGCTGGTGCTGAAGCGCGCGGTGAGGAACCGGCGCCTGTTCGAGCCGGCCGACCCCAGCCGCCCGCCGCCGCTGTGGATCCGCGGGCTGCTGATCCTGACCTGCACCGCCGTGTCCTTCGCCCATGGCGGCAACGACGGCCAGAAGGGCATGGGGCTGATCATGCTGATCCTGATCGGCGCGGTGCCCACCGCCTATGCGCTGAACCGCACCATGCCCGACAGCACCACCCCAGCCTTCATCGAGACCACCCGCCGGGCCGAAGCGGTCCTGCGCTCGCATGCCGACGGGCGGCAGCCGGCGTCGGCGGAGGAGGCGAGGCGGATGGTCGGCGACGCGCTGCGGACCAAGGAGCTGAACCGGCCGGAGGTCTATGGCGCGCTGGCCGTGCTGTCCGCCGACATCGCCCAGGGCGTGCAGAGCTATGGCGCCATCAAGCATGTGCCGGCGGAAGCGACGTCGAACATGCGCAACGACATGTATCTGGCCGCCGATGCGGTCCGCCTGCTGCCGAAGGCCGGTGCCAGCCTGCCCGATGACGAGGCGAAGACGCTGAAATCCTATCAGGAGGCGCTGAACGCCGGCACCCGCTTCATTCCCGACTGGGTGAAGTTCTCGGTGGCGGTGGCGCTCGGGCTCGGCACCATGGTCGGCTGGCGCCGCATCGTCGTCACCGTCGGCGAGCGGATCGGCAAGCAGCATCTGGCCTATGCCCAGGGCGCCTCGGCGGAGATCGTCGCCGCCGGCACCATCGGGCTGGCGGAGATCTACGGCCTGCCGGTGTCGACCACCCACATCCTGTCGAGCGGCGTCGCCGGCACCATGGCGGCGAACGGGTCCGGCCTGCAATGGAGCACGGTGCGCAACATGGCGATGGCCTGGGTGCTGACCCTGCCGGCCGCCATCATGCTGGCCGGCCTGCTGTACTACCTGCTGCGCCACCTGTTCTGAGCCCTGGCCGGCGCGGGTCCCGCCGGCCTCCCCACCGGACTCAGGGCGCCGTGGGGCCGGCGGGGGCGGCGGGCTGAACAAGGCTGAGGCCCAACCGGCCGCGGGCGAAATTCAGGTAGCTGACGGCCTGCGCCTGATCGCCCCGGCTCCAATACCATTCGGCGGCGGACAGGGTGGTGCTGATGGTGCCGACCTCCGACGTCGAGGGAACCTTGCCCCGGGCCTCCTTGAGCAGCAGGGGAAAGCGTTGGGCGAGGTCGGTGGCAGCCGGCTGGGCCGCGGCGGCGGTGGACAGGACGATGCCGGCGGCGACCAGGGCCGGGAAGAGCGTGTTCATGGCGTGTCCTCGATCTTGAGCAACCTGTACCGCCGCTTCGCCGTCAACCGTCGGCCGGCGAAGAGGGGGCGGTCGGAAAAAGACTCTCAGATCTCTGTTACGCTTCGGCGAACCGACCACTGCTCCGGAAGGACTAAAAGGGGAGGCAAAAGGAGGGGCGGCCCCCAGGGTTTCCCCGCAGGCCGCTTTCTCCCGGCCGCTCCCCTCTGCGCTCAGCCGGCTTCGGCTGCGGAGGAGGCGCTCCACAGGTTGATGCCGGCGTCGGCGACGGCGTGGCTGTCGATCTCGGCCAGTTCCTCCGGGCTGAAGGACAGGCTGTTCAGCGCGTCGAGCGAGTTGTCGAGCTGCTCGACGTTCCGTGCGCCGATCAGGGCGGAGGTCACGCGCGGGTCGCGCAGGACCCAGGCGATGGCCATCTGCGCCAGCGTCTGGCCGCGCCGCTTGGCGATGGCATCGAGCGCGCGGATGCGCTCCAGATTCTCCGGCGACAGGAAGTTGGCGCGCAGGCTGCCGCCCTTGGCGGCGCGGGCATCGGCAGGCTGGCCACCGAGGTACTTGCTGGTCAGCATGCCCTGGGCCATCGGCGAGAAGGCGATGCAGCCCATGCCGAGATCCTCCAGCGTGTCGAGCAGGCCGCCTTCAACCCAGCGGTTCAGCATCGAGTAGGAGGGCTGGTGGATCAGGCAGGGGGTGCCCAGCTGCTTCAGGATGCCCGCCGCCCGCCGCGTCATCTCCGGCGAGTAGGAGGAGATGCCGACATAGAGCGCCTTGCCCTGGCGGACGATGTGGTCGAGCGCCCCCATCGTCTCCTCCAGCGGGGTGCGGGGATCGACGCGGTGCGAATAGAAGATGTCGACGTAATCCAGGCCCATCCGCGTCAGGCTCTGGTCCAGGCTGGAGACCAGATATTTGCGCGAACCCCAGTTGCCGTAGGGGCCGGGCCACATCTCGTAGCCGGCCTTGGTCGAGATCACCATCTCGTCGCGGTAGGGCCGGAAATCGGTGGCGAGGATGCGGCCGAAATTCTCCTCCGCCGAGCCCGGCGGCGGGCCGTAATTGTTGGCGAGGTCGAAATGGGTGACGCCGCGGTCGAAGGCCCGGCGCAGCACGGCGCGCCCGGTGGCGAACACGTCGGTGCCGCCGAAATTCTGCCAGAGCCCCAGCGAAATGGCCGGCAGGTCGAGCCCGCTGCGGCCGGTGCGGCGGTAGCTCATGCTCCCATAGCGCTGATCGGCGGCGAGGTAGGGCGGCTGCATGGCGAACTCCCGTTGTGATTCTTGGTGATATATCAGCATAGGGCGGCGGTGCGTCGGTGCGCAATGGCCCCGCCGGCCATATCACTCCCGGCGTTTGGCCCCGGGTGGCGAGGCGCAGACCTTGCGCACGCAGCCGCGCAGCCAGCGGTGGGCCGGGTCGGCGTCGAGGCGGGGGTGCCAGATCAGGGAGACGGTCACTTCCGGGGCGGGGAAGGGCAGGGCGAAGCCGTGGAGACCGGCGCGCAGCCCCTCGGTGTGCCGTTCGGGGACGCTGACGATCAGGTCGGTGCCGCGCACCAGCGCCAGCGCCGCGGCGAAGCCGCCGACCGTCGCGACCACGTCGCGCCGGAGTCCGAGCCGGTCCAGCGCCTCATCCACCAGCCCGCGGTCGTCGCCCCGCCGCGACACCAGCACATGGCGGCCGGCGGCGAAGCGCTCGGCGGTGATCCCGCCCGCGGCCAGCGGATGGCCGGGGCGGACGACGCCGATGAAGCGGTCGTGGAACAGGGCCTGGGTGCGCAGTTCCGGCCCGCTGCCGGCGGAAACCACGCCGGTCTCCAGATCGACCGAGCCGTCGCGGAGCGGGCCGCTGTCCTTGTCCGGCTTGGCCAGAAAGCGGATGCGGACGCCGGGCGCCTCGGCGGCGACCAGGGTGAGCAGGGCCGCGCCATAGCTTTCGACGAAACCGTCGCTGGTCCGCAGGGTGAAGGTGCGGGCCAGCCGGCCGACGTCGAGAGTTTCGGCCGGGCGCAGCGCCGCCTCCGCCTCCTGCACCAGCAGGCGCACGCGGTCGCGCAGGTCGAGCGCGCGGGGCGTGGGGACGAGGCCGCGCCCGGCCCGGACCAGCAGCGGGTCGCCGGTCGCCGCGCGCAGCCGCGCCAGCGCCCGGCTCATCGCCGACGGGCTGAGCCGAAGCCGGCGCGCCGCACCGGCGACGCTGCCCTCCGCCAGCAGGGCGTCCAGGGTGACGAGCATGTTGAGGTCGGGTGCGGTCATGCGCCGGAGCGTAGCACGGGCCGACCGCCGCCGCTGCCGGGACAGCAGCTGGAACATGGCGTCCGATGCACGAATACAGTGCGGATGCTGCGCGTTCCGCCATGCCACCCCGCGCCCTAGCCTGGATGCCTGTCATTCGGGAAGGAGAGGCGTCATGAGGGAAGCGGTTGCGGAGCAGGCCGCGGAGGCGGCGGGCGGACCGGCGCGAGGGCTGGTCGCGCAAGGGGGATTGGCGGGGCTGGCGCTGGCGATGCTGCTATCGTCGCTCGGCATCAGCATCGCCAATGTCGGGTTGCCGGCGCTGGCGCGGGCGTTCGACGTGCCGTTCCGCGAGGTCCAATGGGTGGTGCTGGCCTATCTGCTGGCGATCACCACGCTGATCGTCGGGGTCGGGCGGCTGGGCGACATCGTCGGGCGGCGGCGCCTGCTGCTGGCCGGGATCGCCCTGTTCACGGCGGGCTCCGCCGCCTCCGCCGCCGCGTCCGGCCTGTGGATGCTGGTCGCGGCCCGGGCGGTGCAGGGGCTGGGGGCCGCCGCGATGATGGCGCTCGCCACCGCCTTCGTCGGCGATGCGGTGCCGAAGGAGCGGATCGGCCGGGCGATGGGGCTGATGGGAACGACATCGGCGGTCGGCACCGCGCTCGGCCCGACGCTGGGCGGCCTGCTGATCGCGGCCTTCGGCTGGCCGGCGATCTTCCTGGTCACCGTGCCGCCGGGCGTCGCGGCCTTCCTGCTGGTGCGGCGCTGCCTGCCGGCCGACCGGAGGGAAATCCGGTTGGAGACCCGGTTGGAGACGGGGCGTGGAGCGGGGCGGGGGAGCTTCGATTTTCCTGGCACGCTGATCCTGGCCCTGACGCTGGGGACCTACGCGCTGGCGATGACCGGCGGGCGCGGCGGCTTCGGCTGGTCCGAGGTGACGCTTCTGCTGGCGGCGGTGGCCGGGTTCCGGCTGTTCCTGGCGGTGGAGGCGCGGACGGCGTCGCCGCTGCTGCGGCTGGAGATGCTGCGCGACCGGACGCTGTGTGGGCGCCTGGCGATGAGCCTGCTGGTGGCGACGGTGCTGATGGCGACGCTGGTGGTGGGGCCGTTCCACCTCGCCCATGCCCTGGGGCTGGAGACCGGCATGGTCGGACTTGCCATGTCGGCCGGTCCGCTGGTGGCGGCGCTGACCGGCGTGCCGGCCGGACGGGTCGTCGACCGCTTCGGCGCGGCGCGCATGACCATCCTGGGGCTGAGCGCCACGACGGGCGGCTGCGTGCTGCTGGTGCTGCTGCCGGCGACGTTGGGCGTGGCCGGCTATGTCGGGCCGCTGGTCGTCGTCACCGCCGGCTATGCGCTGTTCCAGACCGCCAACAACACGGCGGTGATGGCGGATGTGGAGAAGGACCGCCGCGGCGTGGTGTCGGGTGTGCTGAACCTGTCGCGCAATCTGGGGCTGGTCACCGGCGCCTCGGTGATGGGCATGGTGTTCACGCTGGGGGTGGGAATGGAGGTGGCCGTGGCGGCGCCGGACGCCGTCGCCGCGGGAACCCGGACGACCTTCGCCGTCGCGGCCGGGCTGATCGCCGTGGCGCTCCTCCTGGCGGTCCGGACGGCGGGGCGGCGGTGACGGCGGGGCCGAGCACACCGCGATTGCGCTCCGGCCATCGGGTGCCGGTCATCTGGTATCGGTCATGTGGCATCGGCCAGCCATGAAATCCACAAAGGCGCGGACGCGGGCGGGCAGCGGGCCTGGACCTCCGAGATAGACGGCGTGGATGTCCTCGCTGCCGCCGGGGTTCATGTGGTCCAGCACCGGCACAAGCGCACCGGCGGCGATGTCGGTCTCCACCTGGAAGCGGGCCAGACGCGCCAGCCCGACGCCGCCCAGCGCGAGCAGGCGCGCGGCGTCCCCGTCGCTCGCCCGTGCGGCGATGGGCGGCATATGCTCCCCGATCTCTTCGTCGCTTGCAGTCCTGAAAGGCCAGCCGCCGATGGCGCGCGGGAAGGTCCAGCCGATTCCCCTGTGGCGGGCAAGCTCGTCCGGGTGCCTCGGCGTCCCATGCCGCTCCAGATAGGCGGGGGAGGCGACCACGACCATGCGGGTGCTGCCCAGCTTGCGGATCATCAGGCTTGAATCGCGCAGCGGGCCGGTCCGGATCGCGACATCGGCCCGCTCCTCCATCAGGTCGACCACCGCGTCCGACAGCACAAGGTCGATGGTGACGCCGGGATGGGCGGCCAGGAATTCGGGCACCAGCGGGATCAGGTGGCGCATGCCGAAGGGGACATTGCTGTTGACGCGCAGATGTCCACGCGGCGCCGCACCGGCCGAGGCCTCCCGCTCGGCCTCCTCCATCTCTCCCAGGATCCGCACCGCGCGGGCGTGGAAGGCCTGGCCTTCCGGCGTCAGGCTGAGCCGTCGCGTCGACCGGTGGAGCAGCCGCGTGCCCAGCCGTGTCTCCAGCCGCGTGATCAGCTTGCTCACGCCCGATGGCGTGAGGCCGCAGGCACGGGCCGCCGCGGTGAACCCGCCGAGATCGACGACCCGCGCGAAGACCTCCATCTCGGCCGCCCGGTTGACATCCATCCGCGTCACGACGATGACCCCGCGTCACAAGTCCTGGGACTGGCGGCAGCCTAATTCACAGCTGCTCCGTCGGCTATATCGTTGGCAGGCGGCCGCTTCCATCGCCCACCATCATCGGCGCGACCGCGACAGTCTCGATCAGGGAAGGACAGGACATGGAGTACCGGACACTCGGTGCCTCGGGCCTCAAGGTGCCCGCGCTCAGCTTTGGGACCGGCACCTTCGGCGGCAAGGGACCGCTGTTCTCGGCCTGGGGGAACAGCGATGTTGGGGATGCCCGGCGGCTGATCGACATCTGCCTCGACGCCGGCGTCACGCTCTTCGACACCGCCGACGTCTATTCGGACGGCGGCTCGGAAGAGGTGCTCGGCGCCGCCATCCGCGGGCGGCGCGACAAGGCGCTGATCTCGACCAAGACCGGGTTGCCGATGGGCGACGGGCCGAACGATGCCGGTCTTTCCCGTCACCGGCTGATCGGCGCGGTGGAGGCGGCGCTCCGGCGGCTCGGGACGGATTACATCGACCTGCTCCAGCTGCACGCCTTCGATGCCTTCACGCCGGTGGAGGAGGTGCTGCACACGCTGGACACGCTCGTCCGCGCCGGGAAGGTGCGTTACATCGGCGCCTCGAACTTCGCGGGCTGGCAGCTGATGAAGTCGCTCGCCGTCGCCGACCGCCATGGCTGGCCGCGCCATGTCGTGCATCAGGTCTATTATTCGCTGACCGGGCGCGACTATGAATGGGAGCTGATGCCGCTCGGCCTCGACCAGAGGGTCGGCGCGCTGGTCTGGAGCCCGCTCGGCTGGGGCAGGCTGACCGGCAAGATCCGCCGTGGCCAGCCGATCCCGCAGGGCAGCCGCCTGCACGACACCGCCCAGTGGGGGCCGCCCGTCGACGAGGAGCGGCTTTACCGCATCGTCGATGCGCTCGACGCCGTGGCGGCCGAGACCGGGCGCAGCGTTCCCCAGGTCGCCATCGCCTGGCTGCTGGCACGGCCGACCGTCTCCTCGGTGATCGTCGGCGCACGCAACGAGGCGCAGCTGCGGGACAATCTGGGGGCCGTCGGCTGGACGCTCGAACCGGGGCAGATCGCCCGTCTCGACGCGGCCAGCGACGTGATGCCCGCCTACCCCTATTACCCGTACCGCACGCAGGAGGGCTTCGCCCGGCTCAATCCGATGCCCGTCTGAGGAGTGCCGGTCTGAGGAGTGCGGGTCTTGCCGCCCCGGCGCCATAAACCGAACGGCGCGGTCTTGTAGGGCCAGGACGACGGGCCCAGCTGTGAAGCGCCCGAACCCGCGATAAAAGGACCAAGGCCCTCGTCATGATCGATCCGGACCTGCTCCGCCCCGGCCGCCAACCCCCTTCGAGCTGCCAGACGACGCGGGCGCCGACATGACGGGGCTTCCGGATTTCGCGGCCCTGGATCTCACGGCCTATGGAACCGCGCTCGCGGGCTTCATCGAGACGCACGCGGACTGGGCGGAGATCATCATCTTCCTGATGGCCTTCGCGGAGGGGCTGACGCTCGTCGGGCTTCTTATCCCCGGCGTCGTCATGCTGACCGCGAGCGGCGCGCTTGTCGCCGCGGGCGTTCTCGATTTCTGGTCGGTCTATCTGGCGATCGCGGGCGGCGCCATCCTGGGGGACGCCACCTCCTACTGGCTGGGCCGGCACTATGGCGAGCGCATGTTCCGGCTCTGGCCGCTCAGCCGGCATCCCGAACTGCGCGGCCGTGGCGAAGCCTTCTTTCTCCGGCATGGCAGCAAGAGCGTCTTCCTGGCGCGCTTCATCGGCCCGCTGCGTGCGGTGGTGCCGACGACGGCCGGCATGATGGCGATGCCCCATCGGAAGTTCCAGGCGTTCAACGTCCTGTCGGCCGTGATCTGGGCGCCGCTGCTGATGTCGCCGGGCCATCTCGCCTGGACCGGTTACGACCGGAGCGGCGTGGGCGACCGCTCCGCACCGGCCGCCGACGGCGGCATGGCGCAAGGGGCGGCCAAATCCTGCGTGCCCGCTCCGCCCGTCGAGGGCGCGCCGGAAAGAACGGGCTGCTAGCTGCTTGGCAGGTGCTGACTGTTCGGAGTGACAACTCATTTCGGGGCGGCAGATTGTACCCCTTGTGCCGATGAACGCTCCGCCGCCCTGCCCAGCCGTCCGGCCCACGGCGGTGGAGGCGTTCAAAATTCAGGCGTTTCCTCTGTCCTGCCCCGTTGCCTGACGGTCTCCGTCCTTGTTCCATTGTCCCCGCGACGCGGGCCATGCCGGCCTGTGGCCGAAAAGATACATCCGACATCGGAAATGTAATGGTGACAATGTTCCGTTTGACCCCGCCGATTTCGTCTCCATAATCCTGATTGTCTCGATTGTTCGAGCGTTGTGCGCCAGATTATGGAGGATCCGATGCGCCACACCGATGTGACCCGCAGTTCCGGCCTTTACACGGCAGCCACGGGCGCCGTCCCGGCCGCCGACCGTGTCACCGTTGTTGCCCGTCGTCCTCTCTGGCGGTTGCTCGACCTGTTGTTTTCCGTGATGGAACGGCGCAAACAACGTCATGCACTCATGGGGCTCGACGACCATCTGCTGAAGGACATCGGCGTCAGCCGGTCCGAGGCGGAGCAGGAGGTGTCGAAGCCGTTCTGGCGGGGATGAGACGATGGCCGACCGATCCATTCAGGGACAATCCGTTCAAATCGACTATGCGGTCGAACCGGAGCTGAGCGCCGACGCGTTCATCGACGTTCTGGAACGCTCCGGGCTGGCGGAACGCCGGCCCGTGGGCGACCGTCCCCGGGTGGAGGCGATGCTGCGCAACGCCGGCCTGATCGTCACCGCGCGGGCGGATGGAAAGCTGGTCGGCGTCGCCCGCTCGATCACCGACTTCGTCTATTGCTGCTACCTGTCCGACCTCGCCGTCGACCGTGCCCTTCAGGGGCACGGCATCGGCAAGGAGCTGATGCGCCGCACCCGCGACGCGATGGGGCCGGGCACCATGTGCCTGCTGCTGTCCGCGCCCAAGGCCATCAGCTTCTACGAGCAGGCCGGGCTGAAGCGGCACGAGCAGGCCTTCCTGTTCACCGATCTGGAATAAGCCCCGGACCAAGACACCGGGGAGGGGGAGCACCGCCGCCATGCCCGACACGATCACCAGCACCGTGGCCGATACGACTGGCCTCGCCATCTCCTACGCCGACGTGGCGGGGGCGGCGGAGCGGATTGCCGGCGTCGCCCACCGCACGCCGGTGCTGACCAGCCGCACCGCCGACACGCTGACCGGCGGCGAACTGCTGTTCAAGTGCGAGAATTTCCAGCGCACCGGCGCCTTCAAGATCCGTGGCGCCTACAATGCGGTGTCGCGCTTCACCCCGGTGCAGCGCGCGCTGGGCGTCGTCGCCTATTCGTCGGGCAACCATGCCCAGGCGCTGGCGCTGGCGGCGTCGATGCTGAAGGTGAAGTCCACCATCGTCATGCCTGAGGACGCCCCGGCGGCCAAGCTGGCGGCGACGCGCGGCTATGGCGCCGACGTGGTGCTGTACGACCGCTATGCCGAGCCGCCGGACGCTGCCGTCGCCCGCGTGCTGGAGGAGCGGGGCGGCGTGCTGATCCCGCCCTTCGACCATCCGCATGTGATGGCCGGCCAGGGCACGGTCGCCAAGGAGCTGATCGAGGAGGCGGGGCAGACGGGCGGGCCGCTCGACCTGCTGGTGGTGCCGACCGGCGGCGGCGGGCTGCTGTCCGGCTGCGTCATCGCCGCCAAGACGCTGAACCCCGGCTGCCGCGTCGTCGGGGTCGAGCCGGAGGCCGGCAACGACGCGCAGCAGAGCCTGCGCAGCGGCGCCATCGTCCGCATCGACGCGCCCAAGACCATCGCCGACGGCGCCCAGAGCCGCGCGGTCGGCCAGCTGACCTTCCCGGTGATCCAGCGGCTGGTCGACGACATCGTGACCGTCACCGACGGCGAACTGGTCGAGTCCATGCGCTTCTTCGCCAGCCGGATGAAGATGATGGTCGAGCCGACCGGCTGCCTCGCCGCCGCCGCGGTGATGTCCGGCAAGTTCGACGTGCGCGGCAAGCGCGTCGGCATCGTCGTCACCGGCGGAAACGTCGACCTCGCTCGCTTCGCCTCGCTGGTTCAGGCGGGCTGACCGTCCTTTTTTGAGGTGCGATAAGCCCCTCTCCCCCGGGGAGAGGGGATCTGAATCCCCCAAGACGTAAGGGATACCCATCCATGACCGGGAAAGCCATGCGCCTGCCCATTTATCAGGTCGATGCCTTCACCGACCGCGTCTTCGCCGGCAACCCGGCGGCGGTCGTGCCGCTCGAGTTCCTGGCTGCCCGACGCGCAGCTCCAGGCCATCGCGGCAGAGAACAATCTGGCGGAGACCGCCTTCTTCATCCGCAGCGGCACAGAGTTCGAGCTGCGCTGGTTCACCCCGGCGGTGGAGGTCGAGCTGTGCGGCCATGCCACGCTGGCGACCGCCTTCGTCATCTCCACCATCCTGGAGCCGGGCCGCGCGCGCATGGACTTCGCCACCCGGCAGGCCGGCACGCTGACGGTCACCCGCGACGGCGACCGCTACACGCTGGACTTCCCCAACCGCCCGCCCCAGCCGGCGGAAACCCCCGACCCCAATCTGCTGGCGGCGCTGGGCGGACCGGCGCCGGCCGCGATCCTGAGCGGGCGCGACTATCTGGTGGTCTACGACTCGGCAGAGGCGGTGCGGGCGCTGGCGCCGGACATGGCGCTGCTGTCGACGCTGGACATCTGGGCGGTCTGCGTCACCGCCCCCGGCGATGAGGAGGTCGATTTCGTGTCGCGCCTGTTCGCCCCGGCCCAGGGCATTCCGGAGGATCCGGTCACCGGCTCCACCCACTGCATGCTGACCCCCTATTGGGCGGAGCGGCTGGGCAAGACCGTGCTGAAGGCCCGTCAGGTCTCGGCCCGCGGCGGCGAGCTGCTGTGCGAACTGGCCGGCGACCGGGTGAGGATCGGCGGGCAGGCGGTGCTGTATCTCGAAGGCTCGATCCTGGTGTGAGGTTGCGATGACTGTCCAGTTCAACCGTGTGGCCCCGATCCTGCCGGTGCGCGATGTGCGTGCCGCACTCGCCCATTATTGGAGTTCTCGGCTTCACGGTGACCGCCTATGACGAGGCCGCCGCGGATCCGGTCTATGGGTTCCTCGATTGGGGCGGGGTGGGGCTGCATCTGACCCGCGTTCCCGACCTCGATCCGGAACGCTCGGTCGTCGCCTGCTACCTCTATGTCAGCGACGCTGACGCCCTGCACGCGGCCTGGACGGCGGCGAAGGCGGCCGGCCGGCTGACGGCGGTGTCCGACACGCCCTATGGCCTGCGCGAGTTCGCCCACATCGATCCCGACGGCAACCTGCTGCGGGTCGGTTCGGAAGCGGGGAGGGGCGTCGATGGCTGACGATACGGTCCTGCTGTTCTCCTACGGCACCCTGCAACAGGAGAACGTGCAGCTGGCGTCCTTCGGCCGGCTGCTCACCGGCCGGGCGGACGCCATGCCGGGCTATCGCTGCGACATGCTGGAGATCACCGATCCCGAGGTGATCCGCACCAGCGGCAAGCGTTTCCATCCCGTGGTCAGCGAAAGCGGCGATCCGGCCGACGAGGTCGCCGGGACTCTGTTCGAGCTTACCCCGGAAGAGCTGGCCGCCGCCGATTCCTACGAGGTCGCGGATTACAGGCGGGTCATGGTCCGGCTGCGGTCGGGGGCCGATGCCTGGGTCTATGTGAAGGCGTGAGACGCCCCAGCGGGATTGGCCAGCGGGATTGGCCAGCGGGATTGGATTGAAGAAGAAACGATGATCGACGGAACGCAAGGGTACGGCGACAACGCGCCGGCACTGGCCGAACAGTATGAGAGCATCACCTTCGACGATGTCCACCACGGGGTGATGCATCTCTTTCCGTCCCCGCCCGCGCGGGTCCTCGATGTCGGGGCGGGGTCGGGTCGCGACGCCGCGGCGCTCGCCGCAATCGGCCACACGGTTGTCGCGGTGGAACCGACCGACGCGCTGAGACAGGAGGGAATGCGGCTTCATGGTGGAAAACCCATCGACTGGGTCGCCGACCATCTTCCCGATCTCTCGCAGCTTCATCGTCGGAAGGATCGCTTCGACCTGATTCTCCTGACGGCCGTGTGGATGCACCTGGACGGTCACGAGCGGCGGACGGCCATGAAATCCCTGGCCGGACTTCTCGGTGCGAAGGGCCGGATCAGCATGTCGCTGCGTCATGGCCCGGTTCCCCAAGGGCGCAGGATGTTCGACGTCTCGGCGGATGAAACGATTGAACTCGCAGGCCTGCACGGGCTGGCCGCGGTCCAGGTTGCAGAGCGGAACGATATGTTGGGGCGACCGGACGTCCGTTGGAGCTTTGTCGTGCTTGAGGCGCGGACGTGAGGCTGGCCTTGGCAAGCGCCGCCGCCGTCACATGATTTTCTCGAAGCGGAACATCTCGCCGCCGCCGGGCAGGCCGGACGGGCCCGGCCAATGCGGGTCGGGGTGGTGGGCGCCGAAGAACTCGACGATCCGGAAGCCGCACTTGTTCACATAGAAGTGGATGTTGCGCTTCTCGAAATAGGGCGTGTGGGTCTGCCAGACCTGCGTCCGGGGATAGCGCCGCTCGATTGCCGTCCAGGCCTTGAAGCCCACTCCCCGGCCATGCTGCGCCGGGGACAGGAAGAAGAGGTCCAGCGAGTTGTGCTGCGTCGCCTCGTCGATCACGACGACGGCGCCGCCGACCCGCTCCTCACCGCACAGGATATGCAGAAGCTCGGTGCCCGGCGCGCCCATCGACAAGTCGAGATCGCTGCCGCGTGGGATCGAATCGTCGGGAAGGCATCCGAACGCCTCGATGACGGCGACCGCGAAGGACGCCTCCATGTCGGCCTTGAAGGCCGGCAGATCGCGTGGTTCGACGACCGCGAGCGTGACCTGAATATCCTGCATGTCCGATCTCTCGAAGCGCCTGCGGTGCCGGCCCGCCTTACGCCTCGGTCTCCATCTTCTGCTCCACCGCGGCGGCCTTGATCGCCTTTTGCAGCTTCTCGAAGGCGCGGACCTCGATCTGGCGGACGCGCTCGCGGCTGATGCCGTATTTCTGCGACAGGTCCTCCAGCGTCGTCGGCGCCTCGCGCAGGCGGCGCTCGGTCAGGATGTCGCGTTCGCGGTCGTTCAGCGCGGTCATCGCATTCGCCAGCAGCTTGCGGCGCTTGCCCAGCTCCTCGCGGTCGGCGATGGTGATCTCCTGGCTGGCGCTCTCGTCCACCAGGAAATCCTGCCATTCGCCCTCGCTCTCCGCCCGCAGGGGCGCGTTCAGCGAATGGTCGGGGCTGGCCAGCCGCCGGTTCATGTTGACGACGTCCTGTTCCGGCACGTCCAGCTTGGTGGCGATGGCCTGGACCTGCTCGGGCGACAGGTCGCCCTCCTCGATGGCCTGCATCTGGCCCTTCAGCCGGCGCAGGTTGAAGAATAGCTTCTTCTGCGCGGCGGTGGTGCCCATCTTCACCAGCGACCAGCTGTGCAGGATGTATTCCTGGATCGCCGCGCGAATCCACCACATGGCGTAGGTCGCCAAGCGGAAGCCGCGGTCGGGATCGAAGCGCTTCACCGCCTGCATCATGCCGACATTGCCCTCGGAGATCAGCTCCGACAAAGGCAGGCCGTAGCCGCGGTAGCCCATGGCGATCTTGGCCACCAGCCGCAGGTGGCTGGTGACGAGCTGGTGGGCGGCGCCGGAATCCTCATGCTGCTGCCAGCTCTTGGCGAGCATGTATTCCCGCTCCGGCTCCAACATCGGGAACTTGCGGATCTCCTGGAGATAGCGGGACAGATTGCTCTCGGACCCGATCGCCGGAAGGGTGGATGCCGTCGCCATGGTAAAACCCCTCTCCTGACAGCCGGCGTTCCCATCCGAAGGATTTCAGGGGCCGCCGCCGTTCTTCAGCGCGGGTTCCATAGGCCCCTCGCAATGAGCGGGCGAAGGAACCTCGCCATTGACGCCGAGTCTAACCAAGAAAGATTTCCCGGTGTACCGTTTTAAGCCGACTCCAGGGTGACAATTAGTTCATGAATATCCGCCGGAATTGAGGAGCGGAATGCCACAATTTCGCCACTAACCGGATGACGGAAGGTCAGGGCCGCGGCGTGCAGCGCCTGACGCGGAAACCCAACAAGGCTGGACCGCACCGGTTCCGGCAGCAGCGAGGCGAATTTGCCGCCCGGCCGCCCCGACCGCCCGCGGCCATAGAGCGGATCGCCGACCAGCGGATGGCCGATGTGGGTCAGGTGGACGCGGATCTGGTGGGTGCGCCCGGTCTCCAGCACGCATTCGACCAGCGAGGCGGCCATGCCGAAGCTCTTGACCACCCGGTACTTGGTGCCGGCCGGCTTCCCGCCGCCGGTGACCACCGCCATCTTCTTGCGGTCGGCGCTGCTGCGGCCGATGTTGCCCTCGATCCGGCCGTGGGTCGGGTTGGGCACGCCCCAGACCAGCGCCAGATAGGTGCGGCTGAGCGTGCGGTCGGCGAACTGGTCCGACAGGCCATGGTGGGCGCGGTCGTTCTTGGCGACCACCATCAGGCCGCTGGTGTCCTTGTCCAGCCGGTGGACGATGCCGGGCCGCCGCACCCCGCCGATGCCGGACAGGCTGTCGCCGCAATGGGCCAGCAGGGCGTTGACCAGCGTGCCGTCGGGGTTGCCGGCGGCGGGATGGACCACGAGGCCGGCCGGCTTGTCGACCACCAGCACGTCGGCATCCTCATAGACCACGTCGAGCGGGATGTCCTGCGCCAGCGGTTCGGCCGCATGCGAGCCCGGAACCTGCACCTCGAAGGTCTGGCCGGGTTTGACCCTCAGGGACGCGTCCGTTATCGTCCGGCCGTCGCTGCGCACGCAGCCCTGTTCCAGCAGGGCCTGCACGCGCGACCGCGACAGGTCCGGCAGGCCCGCCGCCAATGCCTTGTCCAGCCGCTGGCCCGCCGCCTCGTCGGGGATGGTGTGGGCGAGCAGCTGGGGAGCGGCGTCGGCAGGGGAGCCGGCGTCGTCGTCCGCATCGAGGAAATCGTCGGGCAGATCGTCCGGCATCTGGTCGTCAGGCATATCGGCTGGCATCGGCTTCGCGTATCGCGTCCTGTTTCAATCGTCCGGGAGTGGACCCCAAACCGTGCAGATCCTCAAGGTACTCGTCGTCATCATGGGCGTTCTCATCCTCGCTGGCTTCACCTTTCTGGGGGTGGAGCTGTACAAGCGGATGTCGGATCCCACCCGCGCCTCCCTGACGGCCACCGCCCCGGCGCCGGTTCCGGCCGAACGCCCGGCCGAGGTGACGCTGGACGTTCCGGCCGGCGCCCGCATCGGCGAGATGCTGGTGGCCGGCAACCGCGTGCTGTTCAAGGTGACCCTGCCGCAGGGGCCGGACCGCCTGTATCTGATCGACCCGCGCAACGGCGCCGTCACCGCGACGGTGACCGCCGGCAAGTGACCGTTTCCCCCTATCCGGACACAGATGATGCATGATTTCCGCAGCGACAACGTCGCCGGTGCCGCCCCACAGGTGATGACGGCGCTGGCCGCCGCGTCCTCCGGCACCGCCTCGCCCTATGGCAACGATCCCTGGACCGCGCGGGTGACCGAGCGGCTGTGCGCGATCTTCGAGACCGAGGTCGCCGTCTTCCCGGTCGCCACCGGCACGGCCGCCAACTCGCTGGCGCTGTCGGCGCTGGTGCCGCCCTACGGCGCGGTGCTGTGCCATGACGAGGCGCACATCACCATCGACGAATGCGGCGCGCCGGAGTTCTTCACCGGCGGCGCCAAGCTGGTGCCGCTGGCCGGCGCGCATGGCAAGCTGACGCCGGACATCGTGTCTCGCCACATCGCCAAGGCCGGCGTCGGCGTCGTCCACCGCGTCCAGCCCGCCGCCCTCAGCCTGACCCAGGCGACCGAGGCCGGCACCGTCTATACCCCGGCGGAGGTCGAGGCGCTGGTCGAGGTCGCCCATGCCAACGGCATGGCCGTGCATATGGACGGCGCCCGCTTCGCCAACGCCATCGCCCGGCTCGGCTGCAAGCCGGCCGAGGTGACGTGGCGGGCCGGGGTCGACGTGCTGACGCTGGGCGGCACCAAGGGCGGCTGCCTCGCCGCCGAGGCGGTGGTGTTCTTCAACCCGGCGATGGCCGAGGATTTCGGCTTCGGCCGCAAGCGCGGCGGCCATCTGGTGTCGAAGATGCGCTTCCTGTCGGCGCAGCTCGACGCCTGGCTGGAGGACGGGCTGTGGCTGCGTCTGGCGGCGCATGCCAACGCCATGGCCGACCGTCTGGCCGAAGGGCTGACGGCGCTGCCCGGCGTCGAGCTGGCCCATCCGGTGGAGGCGAACGAGCTGTTCGTCCGCCTGCCGGCGGTTTATGCCGAGGCGCTGGAGGCGGCGGGCTATGGCTTCTACCGCTGGGACGACGGCACGGCGCGGTTCGTGACGGCCTTCGACACGCCGGCGGCTGTCGTGGACGGATTGCTGGGTATTTTGCGCAGCCTGTAAGAAAAGGCTTGATCGGTGGGCCGGGCTTCGTTAGAAACCCGCCCACGCCGATGACGTCCCCATCGTCTAGAGGCCTAGGACACCGCCCTCTCACGGCGGTAACAGGGGTTCGACTCCCCTTGGGGACGCCAACCTTCCAAGGTTGGATCGCGCGGCCGGTGGCAGCCTCCACCGCCGCGACAAGCATCGGGACCAGACGTCCCCATCGTCTAGAGGCCTAGGACACCGCCCTCTCACGGCGGTAACAGGGGTTCGACTCCCCTTGGGGACGCCATCCACGCGCTGGATGAGTTTTTGAGCGCGGGCTTGAAGGTACAACGTCCCCGTCGTCTAGAGGCCTAGGACACCGCCCTTTCACGGCGGCGACACGGGTTCGACTCCCGTCGGGGACGCCACTTTTCCTGCAGTTGCCGCTTTTGATGAATTTTTCTGATTGGCTCAGGCGCGTGTGATACACATGCCTGACACTTTGTGCTGCGCACTTGATTGCTTCGCTTGTAGGTTTGACGCTTTGATCAAACTGAAGTGAGAGGCCAATGCGGACCCTCTACATTGATCACAGTGTGGTCTCGCACGAATCTTTGTGGCAAGACATCCACGAATCGGTTTCCGCTGGAACAGTCCGGTTGGCTCTGTCGATGTGGAATCTTGTGGAAATTGGACGAGCGAATGATCATTCCCAGAGATTACGTAGATTAAAATTTTTGAATGAAAATAAGCCATTTTGGATTATAGAAAGAAGAGACATCCAAAAGCAGGAAGTTAAGCGGTTTATTTGGGAAAATTATTATAATATACAATCGTATGCCGTAATTTCAATTGTCCCATATCTATCTATGGCTGTGTCAATCGTTCCGGGGTGTCTGCCTCAAATTGGGTTAACGCCGGAAAAGTTTATAGAGAGTATAGATTTCGCTGATCTTAATCATTACAGGCATTTCTCTCCAGACGCATTGCGCACGATACAAAATTTTGATTTTTCTGCCATAAAAGCAAAAGAGAAAGAAGTTTTCAGGGTTTGGATTTCTCTGTCGCTACCAGATGTATCCCCTGAAAATCGTATCTTTACGAAGTTAGAAAAGGAAGATTTATTGGAATTCTGCGTAAGAAATAAAGATAAATTCTTCAATGAGTGCCCATCATTTTTGATTGAGCATAACCTAACCATTGCCAGAACAAAAAATAAGAAGAGAAATCCTCAAGCGTCAGATGGTGAGGATTTGCAACATGCTGTCGTGGCACTATCCTATTGCGATCTCTTTTACTCAATGGATGGCTTCCTTGTGCAGTGTGCGCAAGCTGCTGTTCAGAAGAGCAAGAGCCGTGCTCGAGTATGTGGAAGCCGAGAGGAATTCATCAAATACATCAAATATGATGCTATCATTTCAACACCCCCGTCTGATACAGCGTCACCCTGATCCCCCCGTTCGACACCGACACCCCGCCTTCCTGGAACGGCAGTTCCGTCGCCTTCGCCAGGGCGGCTTCGTTGGTGACGATGCCCACGCGCCAGCCGGCGAAGCGGGTTTTCAGCGTCTGGCCCATGGCGTGGTAGAGCGGGATCAGGGACTTGCCCTCGCCGATGCGGGCGCCGTAGGGCGGGTTGACGATGACGAGGCCGGGCGGACCCTCCGGCGGGGTCAGGTCGCTGATGGCGTGGTGGGCGAAGTCGGTCCAGGCGCCGACGCCGGCCCGCTCCGCATTGGCGCGGCTCATCGTGACGGCGCCGGCGTCGCGGTCGCTGCCGTAGAAGCGCACGGCCGGCGGCGTGACCGTGGCATTGCCGCGCAGGTCCTGCCAGCGGGCGGGGTCGAACGTGGCGAGCTGCTCGAAGGCGAAGGAGCGGGAGCGGCCGGGCTTCAGGCCGGCGGCGATCTCGGCCGCCTCGATGACGAAGGTGCCGGAGCCGCACATCGGATCCACCACAGGCATCGGCTCGCGCCCGTCATAGCCGCACTGGCGCAGGAACAGGGATGCCAGCGTCTCGCGCATCGGCGCCTTGTTGACCGCCTCCTTGTGGCCGCGCTTGTGCAGCGACTCGCCGGAGCTGTCGACGCTGATGGTGCAGAGGTCGTCGTCGATCCGTGCCTTGATCTGGACGGCTCGGGTGTCGTCTTCCGGAGCGTCCCCGGAGTTCTTTTCGGCGGACTTTCCGGTCTTCTTGGGCGCCGCCTTGACGATGGGGGCGCCGAGTTCCTCGGCGATGGCGCGCTCGATGCGCTGGGCGGCGGCGCCGGCATGGTAGATGCGCGACGCCTTGCAGGAGGCCTCGACCCGCACCGGCACGTCGGCGCGCAGGATCTCGGCCCAGGGAACGCGGCGGGCGCGCTTGTCCAACTGGGCCAGATGCAGGGCGCGGAAGCTGGCGATGCGCGCCAAAACGCGGGTGGCGCCGCGCAGCTCCAGATTGGCGCGCCAGACCTCCGGCCAGCCGCCGGTGACCGTCACCCCGCCCTTAACCATGGTGGGGTCGGTGAAGCCGCGGTCGCTGGCCTCCGCGCACAGCACGGGTTCCAGGCCGGGGGCGGCCACCAGGAAAATCTCGAAAGGCTGGGCGGGGCTGGTCGGGTCGGTGTTCATGCGCCTACATAGCCCGAAGGGCCGGCTTCCATCGACAGGATTCTCGCAAAACAGCCGGATGTCGCCGGCGCGAAGGCCCGGCTGTTGACGCCGGACTGCCGGCCCCTATGATCGGATTGGAACACGAACAATCAAGCCGGCTTGCGATTCCGAACATGGACCGGGCCGGGCAGCAGGGGAAGGACGCGCGTCATGACCGCCACTGAGATCGACACCTGGCCCGCCGACCTGCTGGCGCAGGAGTTCCGGGATAAGCGGGTCCTGGTCACCGGCAGCAGCCGCGGCATCGGTGCTGCGGTGGCGGCGGCCTTCGCCCAGCTCGGCGCCCGCGTCGCCATCCATGGCCGCGACCTTGCGGCGGTGGACGCGGTGGCGGCCGGGATGGGAGACGGCGTGATCGGGCTGGCCGGCGACTTCGCCGACAAGGGGCAGACCCGCGCGGTGGTGGAGCAGGCAATCGACCGGCTGGGCGGGCTGGACGTGCTGGTCAACAATGCCGGCACCATGCTGGGCCGGGTGGCGCTGGCCGACATCGACGACGGCTTCCTGCAGGAGCAGTTCGACCTGAACGCCGCCTCGGCGGTTGTCGCCAGCCGCAGCGCCCTGCCGGCGCTGATCGCGTCCAGGGGGGCCATCGTCAACACCGGCTCCATCTCCGGCCGCACCGGGGGCAGCGCCGGCTCGTCGCTCTACAGCGCCGCCAAGGCCTTCCAGGCCAGCCTCGCCCGCTCGCTGGCGACGGAACTGGCACCGCACGGCATCCGCGTCAACGCGGTGTCGCCCGGCACCATCGACACCGACTTCCACCAGCGCTACTCGACCGCCGACAAGCTGGCGCAGACCGCGGCGCGCATTCCGCTGAAACGGCTGGGGAGGGCGGAGGACTGCGTCGGCGCCTACCTGTTTCTCGCGTCGAACCGGCTGGCTGGATACATCACCGGCCAGACGATAGAGGTGAACGGCGGTCAGTATTATAACTAATGGGCGTATTTCCGCAATTGCGAAGGTCGAGCTTTGGCAAAATGCAAAGCAATCTCAATGATTTTGGCAAATTGCGAAGGATGAGACCGGCTTTCATTGGAGAAACGGCGATTTCGCAGGATAAAAAAACATCGCGGCGTTAAGGGAGCCTTGGCATTGTTCTTGTAGGGTACCTCGTCGACAACCGGCCGTCCGAAAGATCGGAGATCGCCCGTAGCCGGATCGGAAACAGCCGGATCAGAAGACGAGGGTCCCAGTGATGAACGCCGCCAGCCCCAACCAGATGACCGCAGCCCGGCCGACCAAGGCCGGTCCCTTCGCCAACCTGCGCACGGCGACCAAGATCTACACCGGCTTCGGCGTCACGCTGGCGCTTCTGGTCGGGCTGGGGGCGGTATCCTGGAGCGGCTTGCGGTCCAGCGACGATGCGCTCCGCCGCTATGCGGCGCAATCGCACGTCGCGATGGCGGTGGCCGAGGCCGACACCAACATCTCCGATGCGCTGGGGGCGGCGGAGGAGTTCGTCTCCAGCGGCTCCGGCGATGTGGCCAACCGTTTCCGCGGCGAAATGGACAAGTTCCGCCGGAAGCTGGAGGACGCCACGGCGCGGATGACCGATGCGGGCGACCGTCAGGCGGCGCAGGAGATCGCCGGCCTGCACCAGACGCTGACCGTCGGGTTCGACCGGCTGGTCGCCGCGAGGACCGAGCGCGACTCCATCGTCGCGTCGGTGGTGAACACGCTGGGCGCCGACATCCGCCGCACGCTGAGCGACACCGTCAAGGCGGAGAAGGACGGCGGCGACCTGGACCGCACGGTGCGGGCGGCTGACGTCAGCGAACAGTTCCTGCTGGTCCGCGTGCTGGTCGCCCGCTTCGTCGCGGAAACCAAGGCGGAGGATCTGGCCCGGATCCGCAAGGATCTGGGCGACCTGACGGCGAAGGCGAACGGCTTGCGCGACGGCATCGCCGACGGCCCGGTCAAGGCCAAGCTGTCGGACGCGGTGGCCAAGCTGCCGGCCTATGGCGCCGGCATCGACCGCATCGCCGTGCTGAGCGACCAGCTGAAGTCGCTGAACACTGAAACGTTGGGCAATGCCGGCAAGCAGATCAACGACAAGATCGGCCTGATCCGCGACCATTCCACCAGCTTCCTGTCGCAGCTGGAGGTCACCGCCGCCGCCGAGGTGTCGGCGGCGGAAGCGCGCGGCACCGCCGTGACGGTGGTCGCCGTCCTGCTCGGCCTGCTGCTGGCCTGGGCGATCTCGCGGGCGATCACCAGGCCGCTCGGCAACATCACGCGGGAAATGGGCCGGCTGGCCGAGGGCGACCTGACGGTGACCGTCAGCGACGACGACCGCCGCGACGAGATCGGTGCGCTGGCCCGCGCGCTCCAGATCTTCAGAGACGAACGCGCTGGAGATGGAGCGGATGCGCAGGGCGCAGGAGGAGAGCGAGCGGCAGGCCGCCGCCCAGCGCCGCCAGACGATGATGCAGATGGCCGACACCTTCGAGCGGACGGTGAAGGGCATCGTCGACACCGTCGCCAACGCCGCCACCGGCATGCGCGATGCCGCGACGGAGCTGACCGCCACCGCGCATGAGGCGAGCGAGCGGTCGCTGCTCGTCGCCTCGGCCTCCGAGCAGGCGTCCGCCAACGTCCAGACCGTCGCCACCGCGACGGAGGAACTGTCGGCCTCGATCTCCGAGATCGGCCAGCAGGTGGAGAACTCGACCCGCATCGCCACCCAGGCGGTGGCCGACGCCACCGGCGCCGACCGCACCATGCGCGATCTGGTCACCGCCGCCGAGCAGATCGGTGCCGTGGTCGAGCTGATCAGCGGCATCGCAGCGCAAACCAACCTGCTGGCGCTGAACGCCACCATCGAGGCGGCGCGGGCCGGCGAGGCCGGCAAGGGCTTCGCCGTGGTGGCGAGCGAGGTGAAGGCGCTGGCCAACCAGACCGCCAAGGCCACCGACGAGATCCAGGCCAAGGTGCAGGAAATCCAGCAGACCACCGGCGGCGCCCAGAGGGCCATCGGCAGCATCGGCAAGACCATCGGCCACATGAGCGAGATCACCACCGCCATCGCCGCCGCCATCGAGGAACAGGCCGCCGCCACTCGCGAGATCGCCTCCAGCGTCACCCAGGCCGCCCAGGGCACCGAGGAGGTGTCGAGCAACATCGCCGGCGTCAGCACGGCGGTGCACGAGACCGGCGACGCTGCCGGCCGCGTCCACGGCACCTCGCAGGAGCTGGCCGTCGAGGCCGAGCGCCTGCGCAAGGAGGTCGGCACCTTCATCGCGACGGTGCGGGCGGCGTAGGGCTACGGCCGATGCGGGCCGGGGCCGTGCTCCGCGGGGAGGAAGACCGGCACCACCGCTTCGACCCGCCCGGCGACCCGGGTGCGGTGGATGGGGATGCCGTAGAGCCGGGCGAGGTTGGCTTCGGTCATCACGGCGTCCGCCGGACCCTGGAGATGCTCCTCCACCCCCATCATCAGCAGCGCCTCGTCGGCGACGCACAGCGCATGCTGGGGCAGATGGGTGCTGAACAGGATGGCGTGGCGCCCGTCGCGGCGCAGCCGCTCGATGACCTTCAGCAGCAGAGCCTGGTTGGCGAGGTCGAGCGCCGAGGCCGGCTCGTCGAGGATCAGCAGGTCGGCCCCCGTCACCAGGGCGCGGGCCAGCATGACGATCTGCCGTTCGCCGCCCGACAGGCGGCTGAACGGACGCTCGGCGAAGCGCAGGCCGTCGACCTGGGCCAGCGCCTCCTCCGCCGCGCGGTAGTCGGCGCGGCCGGGCGCGCCGAACAGGCCGATGCGCCGCGCCCGCCCCATCACCACCACGTCGAGGCAGCGGTAGGGCACCGTGTCGCCGATCGACTGCGAGACGTAGCCGATGGCGGCCGGCGCCTGGCGGCGGCCCTCGGCCAGCGGCAGCAGCCCGGCGAGCGCGCGGATCAGCGTGGTCTTGCCGCGGCCGTTGGGGCCGAGCACGGCGAGGCAGCGGCCGGCCGACAGGGCGAGGCCGAGATGGCGGAAGATCCACCGCTCGCCGCGCCGCACCCCGGCATCCTCCAGTCGGATCTCCAGCCTGCTCATTCGCCCATCTCCTGCTTCTGCCGGCGCCGCAGCAGCAGCGCGAAGATCGGCGCGCCGACGATGGCGGTCAGCACGCCGAGCGGGATTTCCGCCGTGGTCGCGGTGCGGGCGATGGTGTCGATCAGCAGCAGATAGGCCGCGCCCATCAGCGCCGAGGCCGGGATCAGGATGCGGTGGTCGGACCCGACCAGCAGCCGGGCGAAATGCGGGACCACCAGCCCGACCCAGCCGATCACGCCGGAGAAGGCCACCACCGTCGCCTCGACCAGCGCCACCGCGGCGAAGATCAGCCAGCGGTCGCGCTCCACCCGCACGCCCAGCATGCGGGCGTCGTCCTCGCCCAGCGACAGCAGGTTGATGCGGAAGCGCATCGCCCAGATCGCCAGCAGCCCGGCCAGGATCACCGGCACCGCCAGCAGGGTCTGGCGCCAGCCCGACGCGGCGAAGCTGCCCATCAGCCAGAAGACGATGGCCGGCAGCGAGCTGTCGGGGTCGGCGACGAACTGCGCCATCGACACCAGCGCGCTGAACAGCGCCGAGACCACGACGCCGGTCAGCACGACGGTGACGACGCCGCTGCGCCCGTCGATGCGGGCGAGCAGCCCGACCAGCAGCAGGGCGGCACAGCCGGCGACGAAGGACAGCCCGACCAGCGCCGCCCCCGACAGGCCGAGCAGGATCGCCACCGCCCCGCCGAGCGAGGCGCCCGACGACACGCCGAGGATGTGCGGCGACACCAGCGGATTGCGGAAGACGCCCTGCAGGGCGGCGCCGCACAGCGCCAGCCCGGCGCCGCAGGCCGCCGCCATCAGCACGCGCGGCAGGCGGACGAGCAGCACGATGCGCTCCTGGAGCGAACTCCAGTCCGACTCCAATCCACCGGGCAGCAGTTGCGCCGCGACGATGCGCAGCGCGGTGACCGGCGGGATGGAGAGGCGGCCGGCGCACAGCGCCACCAGCATCATCGCCAGCAGCCCGACCGCCATCGCCGCCAGCAGCCAAGGGCGGCCGGGCAGGGAGGCGGCAGCGGTGCCGGAAACGGCATCAGGGGCCGACGATGCGGTCATAGTTCAGCGCCCCCCGGTTGACGTCGGCCAGCAGCAGCCGGTCGATCTCGGCGTCGGTCGGCTCAAGGCCATAGACCAGCCCGATGCCGCGCCGCACCTCGGCCCGCAGGTCGTAGCCGTTGGCGTCCGGGTGGAACAGCTTGGCCAGCCACAGCCAGAACAGCGGGTTCTCGGCGTTCGGCGGCTCCCAGCGGAAGGCGCCGACCGGCACCTTGTAGACCCGGCCCGCCTTCGCCGCGGCGGTGCCGGAGAGCAGCGGGTCGTTGCGGATGTCGGCCGGCTGCAAATCGCGGTCGGCGCTGTTCAGCAGGATCACCTCCGGGTCCCAGATCATGATCTGCTCGGCGGTGACGGTGATCGAGCCGCTGCGCTCGGCGGCGAGGTTGCGGCCGCCGGCCGCGGCGATGGCGAAATCGGTCGGCGTCCCCTTCCCGGTCACCACCAGATGGCCGGCGAGCCTGGAGAGGAAAAGCACCGTCGGTGTCTTGACGGCAGTCAGGGCCGTGGCCGTGGCCGGGGCGGGGCGGCGGATGCGCGCCAGCACCTCGTCCCGCCAGCCGATCAGGGCCCCGGCCCGTTCGGGATGCCCGGTGAGGTCTGCCATCAGCCGGATGTTGCGGCGGGTGGTCTCCTCATCGCCATAGACGACCAGCGCGGTCTTCAACCCGGCCTCGGCCAGCGGCGACACCACCTGCGCCCCCAGCTCGCCCCGTTGCAGGACGAGGTCGGGTTCCAGGGCGGCGATGGCCTCGACATTCGGCATGAAGGCCGACTTGCCGGCGCTGAGCAGCGAGGCGGGAAGCCGGTTCAGCCGCGGAAACAGCCGGCCGAGCAGGCCGCCCTTCGCCACCTCGCCCACCGTCTGGTGCATGCCGACCAGACGGTCGGCCGAACGGTCGGCGGCGATCACCGTCGGGGCGGAGGGGGCGGGAAGCGCCACGATCCGCTCCGCCGGCTTCGGCAGGACAATTTCGTTGCCGGCGAGATCGGTCGTGCGGATCTCCGCCGCCCCACTCTCCGCCGCTCTGGCCAGACCGGGCGACAGCACCAGCAATAAAACGGCGGTGGCCAGGGAGAATGGCGGGATGACGCGCATCAGAAGCTGACCCGGGTCTGGAACACCGCCTGCAACGGCTCGCCGATGGCGACGCCGAGATTGTTGACCGCCGAGGTGTAGTAGGTCTTGTCGAAGATGTTCTTGACGTTGACCTGGAAGCTGACCGGCGTGCCGTGGACGTCGGTGTCGTAGGCGGCGAAGGCGTCGGCGACGACGTAGGAGGGCAGGTAGAAGCTGTTGGCGGCATCGCCGGCGCGCTTGCCGGCATAGCGGGCGCCGCCGCCGACACGGAGCGCATTGCTGCCCAGCACCGGGCCGAGGTCGTGGGTGACGAAGAGCGAGGCGGTGCTGCGGGCGACGTTGGCCAGCCGGTTGCCCCGGTAGAGCGGATCCTTTGTCACCTGGGCGTCGAGCAGGCTGTAGCTGCCGATGACGCTCCAGCCCGGCGCCACCTCGCCGGCGACATCCAACTCGAAGCCGCGCGAGCGCACGGCACCGGCGGTGCGGTTGACGGTGAGGCCGTTGACCACCTCCGAATAGAGCACGTTGCGCTTGCGCAGGTCGAACAATGCTGCGGTGGCGGTCAGGCCGCGGGCGAGCTCGACCTTGGCGCCGACCTCGTAGGCATCGCCCTCCTCCGGCGGTAGGGCGCCGAGATAGCTGGAGATCGAGGAGTTCGGGCGGAAGCTCTGGCTCCAGCTGGCATAGACCGACGCATCGGGCGTCACCTTGTAGACGACGCCGGCCCGGGGCACGAGCTTGCCGTCCTGCACGTCGGTGTTGGCGCGGAAGGGCCGCCCGCGGCCGGCATACTGGTCGTAATACTGGTAGCGCAGGCCGCCCAGCACGATCCAGCGGTCGCCAAGCTCGATCGAATCCTGGGCATAGACCGAGGAGGTTTCCAGCCGTTCGGTTCTGGTCGCTGTCGGTCGCCACCACGTTGCGGCTGGTGGGCAAGCGGCCATAGACCGGCCGGTAGATGTTGAAGGCGGCGGAGGTCGGGCCGCGGATCAGGTCGGTGCGCAGCGTGTCGCTGTAATCGTAAGAGGCGCCGAACAGCAGCTGATGGCGCAGGCCGGCGAACGTCACCTTGCCGTTGAGGTCGGCGCGGACGGCATGGACGTCGACGTTGGAATCCTGCGTGGCGTCGGCGCGCCGGGTCAGCACCCCGGTGCGGGCGTTGTAGGCGGTGACGCGCGCCTGATCGTCCTTGTACCAGTTGTGGCTGTAGGCGTAGTTGGCGCTGACGGTCCAGTCGGAGTCGATCTTGTGGCTGATGCCGATGCGGGCGAGATGGGTGAAGCCGCTGGTGACGTTGTAGGGTTCGTCGAAGCGTTCCCGCTTCGACACCGGCA
The DNA here is from genome assembly GCF_058780625.1 of Azospirillum sp. UENF 111221. Lineage (NCBI taxonomy): Bacteria > Pseudomonadati > Pseudomonadota > Alphaproteobacteria > Rhodospirillales > Azospirillaceae > Azospirillum > Azospirillum sp. UENF 111221. The sequence goes on along the minus strand of NZ_JBSNCH010000002.1, from coordinate 572,345 downwards.
CCGCCTTGCCGGTCGCGGTGTCGAAGATGGTGCCGCGGTCGAACGGCACCTGATAGCGGGTGTATTCGTAGCCGAGCGTGACCGTGGTGTCGTCGCCGTACCAGGCGAGCGACGGGGCGACGGTCTTCTGCCGGACGCGGCCGAAATTGCGCCAGTAGGCGGTGTCCTGGATGTCGCCGACGAAGCGGTAGGCGAGGTTGGAGCCGGCGGTCAGCGGCCCGGTGACGTCGAGCTGTCCGCCGCCGCCGCCGAAGCTGCTGCCCCAGGCCTGGGCCTCGCCGCGCCGGGTCAGTTCGGGGGCCTTGCTGACGACGTTCACCAGCCCGCCGGGGTCGAGGATGCCGTAGAGCATCGAGGCCGGCCCCTTCAGGACCTCGACGCGGTCGGCCCCGGCGGTGAAGCTGCGCGGCATCGCCGTCCGCAGGCCGTCGCGCATGGTCGAGCCGTCGCGGTTGTCGCCGAAGCCGCGCTTCATGAAGGCGTCCTGGGTGCCGCCCAGCGTGTTGCCCTGGGTGACGCCGCTGACGTTCGCCAGCGCCTCGTCCAGCGTGCGGGCGGCCTGGTCCTTGAGGACGGGGGCCGCCACCACGCTGACCGCCTGCGGCACGTCGAGCAGCGGCGTGTCGGTTCCGGTGGCGATCGACGTGCGCTTGGGCTGGTAGCCGTCGGTGGCGGCGCCCTTGCCGATCAAGGTGATCGGGGCGAGTTCCAGGACCGGTCCGGTCGTTCCGGGGGTGCTGTCTTCGGCCCGGGCCGTCGCGGCGCTCGTGGAGGCAATGGCTGCGCAAGCAATGCCTGCGATTAGTTTCAAGGACTCCACGCGACGACCTTCCCCGGCTTTGTCGATCCGACGGAAACCGGGGAACGCGGCCCGGCGGCTTGGCGGCGGGTGTGCTCCGGGATTTCCTTCGAATGCGAATAAACCAAATGGGTAGTCGATGCAAATAATTATCAATAGCGTTGTTTGGGCGCCCAGCGGAGTGTTGAGTGTTCGACAAGGGCTTGATTGCGCGGTCAGCCCAGCGTCTCGCGGACCCACGCCACCAGTGCCGGCAGCGGCATGGCGCCGGCGGTGCGGGCGATCTCGCGGCCGTGCCGGACCAGGATCAGGGACGGGATGCTGCGGATGGCGAAGCGGGCGGCGAGGTCCGGCGAGGCCTCGGTGTCGATCTTGGCGAGGCGGATTTGCGGTTCGAGCTGGGCCGCGGCCTGGGCGAAGGCAGGGGCCATCGCGCGGCAGGGGCCGCACCAGTCGGCCCAGAAATCGATCAGCAGGGGCAGATCGCCACGCTCGGCATGGGCGGCGAAGCGGCGGGCGTCGAGCGCCACCGGCTTGCCCTCGAACAGCGCCTTGCCGCAGCGGCCGCATTTGCCGCCGCCGAGCCGGGCGGGAGGCACGCGGTTCAGCGTGTCGCAGTGCGGGCAGGCGACGTGAAGGCTGTCGGCGCCGGATTGGGCGCCTGTGGAAGAACTGGCGGTGGGCGGCATGGCGGGGCTCCTTCCCCTGGCAGCGTGTCCACCGTCGATGTATGGGGGCGGGGCCGCCCGCTCAAGATCCCCTCCGGGCGCGCGCGCCTACTCCTGACGGCCCATCAGGCCTTCCAGCTTTGCGAAATCCACATATTGCGCCGGCCGGTCCTTCAACAGGTCCGGGGACGCCAGGGCATTCTCCCGCGCGCATTCGGCGACGTAGCGGGCCAAGAGGTCGCGCATGACCTCGGCCAAAGGCGTCTGCCGCTGGCGTGCGTAATTCTTGGCGACATCTTTGATTCTGCGGTCAACGCGCAAAGAGATCGTCGCCTTCTTTGGATGAAATGGATCTCCGATCATGACGATCCCCCATCGATCTTGCCAATCTACATGAATTGGCCTCGTCATTTGGATATGCCGGATCGGTGGTGGATACAAGGATCCATGGGAAGGCGGGCGATAAAACTTGGGGATGATAGAATGTGAATTTGTGTGGATAAAATTTCTGCCGGTTTTCTTCTCCACAGAATCTGTGGATAGATGTGTGCGCAAACTCCGAACAGAATCTTCCGCATCCTTCCGGCGGGCGCATCCGGCCTGTGGATGAGTGGGTTTGCCTATTTTTTGGGCGTGTCAGGGGCGCCAGCGGTTCCCCATCCTCCGACCATCCGCAGCCGTCCGGCAGGCGAGAGGTCGGGCAGCACGAGCAGCACGGTCTGCTCGGTCAATTCGCCGATCAGGCGGCGCTTGGCGCGGGCTGCGGCGATCGCGGCGTTCAGGGACTCGAAATCCACAGGCTCCGCCTGAAGCAGGGCGCGCACCCGTTGCCCCTCCTGGCGATAATCCTCGGTCAGCGTGTCATAGCGCGGGCGCAGCGGCTCGAAAATGGCGCGCAGGCGGGCGGCGTCGGCGTCGGACATGCCCGCAGCCACATGCTCGACGAAGCGGTCGGGCATCGGCCGGTAGGGCGGGGGCGCCGGCTTGCGGGTGGTGCCGACCAGCATGGCGGCCAGAAACAGGTTCAGCGCCAGCGACAGCAGCGCCAGCCGGCGCAGGCTCATCCCCTGCCGGAGGCGGGTCAGGAGGGAGGGCTGCGGGCGACCGGGGGCAACGAGGCCGTTCATCGGGACTCTCCGTCGAACAGGGTGACGACCTCGTCGTTCAGCAGGGCCAGCTCCTGGCTGCGCGGCGCTGACGGGAGCGGGCTGGCGAGATGGCCGGCGAACCAGCCCCCGGTCAGCCAGCCAAGCGCCAGCAGGGCGACGCAGAAGCCGGCCACCCTCCGCCGCGGCATCCGGCCGAGCAGCAGCATGACCACGCCCTCCTGCGGCACGGCCCGCGCCGCGGCGCCGACGGCGGACAGCAGGCGGGCGACGCGGGCGTCCTCTACCGGCGCTGCGGGGGCCGCCAGCAGCCGGTCGAAGGCGGCGGCGTCCTCCTGGGCGGCGCGCAGGGCGGGGGAGCGGGCCAGCGCCGCTTCGGCCTCCGCCCGCAACTCCGCCGGCCAGCGCTGCGGCGAGGCGCCGTAATCGTCGAGGTGGCGGAGGAAGTCTTCGTCGGTCATGGCATCCTCCTTCATGCTGGATCGTCGGGGCCGAGCGCCGTCTTCAGCGCGGCCCGGGCGCGGGCCAGCAGCGAGGCGAAGGCGCTTTCGCCCATGGTCAGGATCTCGGCGGCCTGACGCAGGCTGAGCCCCTCCTGGTGGAACAGCACGACGGCGGCGCGCTGGCGGTCGGGCAGGGCCGCCAGCGCCCGGTTGACCCGCTCGGCGGTCTGGCGCTCGGCGATGCGGGTCAGCGCGTCGGGGGTCTGGTCGGGCAGGTCGCCGGCATCCTCCAGCGGCGACCAGCCGGGACGGCGGCCGCGGTCGATGGCGAGGTTCATCACGATGCGGTAGAGCCAGGTGGTGAAGGCGGCGCGCGCCCCGTCCCAGCGCCCGGCATGCTGCCAGACCCGCAGGAAGGCCTCCTGCGCGATCTCGTCGGCGTCGGACGGGTTGCCGGTCATCCGCTGGGCCAGCGCCACCGCGCGGCGCATGTGGCGGGCGGCCAGACGGTCGAAGGCGGCGGCGTCGCCGCCGGCCACGCGGCCCATCAGTTCGTCGTCCGTGTCGCTCGCCTCGACCACCGGGGCTCCGCTCCTGCCGTGGGCGAGAACTATGCCCAAGAGGGTGGTGAGGCGCCAGGGGCGTGATCTCTCCCTCTCCCCCCCGGGGAGAGGGGCGGGGTGAGGGGGATGCACAGGGTGGATTTTCGGGTAAGGGCCGCCGCGCGACCCCCTCACCCTAACCCTCTCCCCGGGGGGAGAGGGGATCTTGCGGGTGCAATGAAGACGTTGATTGTCAAGAGCACCTCCATCCTCGCCCCCCTATTCCGCGGGGGCGGCGATGGCGTGGCGGCGGTTGCGCCGCAGGGCCAGCCGTTCCAGCGTCAGATAGACCACCGGCGTCGTGTAGAGCGTCAGCATCTGGCTGACCAGAAGCCCGCCGATGATGGCGATGCCGAGCGGGCGGCGGATCTCGCCGCCGGTCCCGAAGTCGAAGGCGAGCGGAACCGCACCCAGCAGTGCTGCCATCGTCGTCATCATGATCGGGCGGAAGCGGACCAGCCCAGCCTCGCGGATCGCCTCCAGCGGCGTAAGGCCGCGCTCGCGCTCCGCCTCCAGGGCGAAGTCGATCATCATGATGGCGTTCTTCTTGACGATGCCGATCAGCAGGATGATGCCGATCAGGGCCACGATCGACAGGTCGTAGCCGGTCAGGATCAGCGCGATCAGTGCCCCCAGACCGGCCGACGGCAGGGTCGACAGGATGGTCAGCGGGTGGATCAGGCTTTCGTAGAGGACGCCCAGCACGATGTAGATGGTGATCAGCGCCGCCAGGATCAGCAGCGGCTGGCTGGAGGAGGATTGCTGGAAGGCGCGCGCGTCGCCCTGGAAGCCGGCGCGGATGCTGGCCGGCATGCCGATGTCCTCCGCCGCCCGCTGGATCAGCTCGGTCGCCTGGGACAGCGAGACGCCGGGGGCGAGGTCGAAGGTCAGGTTGGCGACCGGGAAGCCGCTCTGGTGCTGGATGCTGGCGGCCTGGTTGCCGATGACGACGCGCGACACCGCCGACAGCGGAACCATGCCGCTGCGGCCGCTCACATAGATGCGCTTGAGGTCGTCGGGGCCGAGCGCTTCGGACGGCTCGACCTCCAGCACCACCTTGTGCTGGTTCTGCGCCAGATACATGGTCGAGACCTGCCGCTGGCCGAAGGCGTCGTAGAGCGTCGACTCCAAAGCGCTCAAGGACACGCCGAGCCGGGTGGCGGCGTCGCGGTCGACGATGACGTTGGCCTGGATGCCGCCGTTCTGGCGGTCGTTGGCGACGTCGACCAGCTCCGGCAGGGTGCGCATCTTGTCGACCAGCTTGGGCGCCCACTCGTTCAGCGCAGCGATGTCGGAATCCTGCAGGCTGTAGCGGTACTGGCTGCGGCCCTGGAAACCGCCGACGCGGATGTCCTGCACCGGCGTCAGGTAGAGCTGCACCCCCGGCACCCGGCCGGCGCGCTGGCGCAGCCGCTGGGTGACGGTGGCGAGGTCGTCGCGCTCCGCCTTCGGTTTCAGGGCGATGAAGATCTGGCCGGAATAGGTGCCGCCGGGACCGCCGCCGCCGACGGTGCCGCCGACGCTCTCCACCGCCGGGTCTCCGGCCACCGCGTCCTGCAAGGCCCGCTGGCGCGTCACCATGGCGCGGAAGGAGATGTCCGGCGGCGGGTCGCTGAAGCCGATCAGCAGGCCGGTGTCCTGCTGCGGCACGAAGCCCTTCGGCACCTGCCCGTAGAGCCAGACGCTGACGCCGATGATGGCGAAGGTCGCCGCCAGCATGGTGCGGCGGTGGGCCAGCACCCAGTCCAGCCCGCCGGCATAGAGACCGAACAGCCGGTCGCCGGCCCAGGAAAGCGCGCGGGCAAGGCGTCCGGGGGGGCCGCGCTCGGCCTCCGGCTGCAGCAGATGGGCGCACATCATCGGGGTCAGGGTCAGCGACACCACCGCCGAGACGGCGATGGCGACCGACAGCACCACGGCGAACTCGCGGAACAGCCGGCCCTGGATGCCGCCCATGAACAGGATGGGGATGAAGACGGCGATCAGCGACAGGCTGATCGACACCACGGTGAAGGCGACCTGCCGGGCGCCCTTCACCGCCGCCTCGAAGGGCTTGGTGCCCTTTTCGATGTGGCGGACGATGTTCTCGATGACGACGATGGCGTCGTCCACCACGAAGCCGACCGAGATGGTCAGCGCCATCAGTGAGAAATTGTCCAGGCTGTAGCCGACGATCCACATCACGCCGCAGGTGCCGGCCAGCGACAGCGGCACCGAGGCCGCCGGGATCACCGTCGCCCACAGTCGGCGCAGGAACAGCGCCATCACCATCACCACCAGCGCCACCGTGACCGCCAGCGTCTTCTGCACGTCGTCGATGGAGGCGCGGATGGTCGGCGTGCGGTCGGTGCGCACCGACAGGCTGACCCCCGGCGGCATCCAGCCGCGCAGGGTCGGCAGCTCCGCCCGGATGCGGTCGACCGTCTCGACCACGTTGGAGCCCGGCTGTTTCTGGATGTTGATCAGGATGGCGCGGTGGCCGTCCTGCCACGCCGCGGTGCGGCTGTTCTCCGGCGCCTCGATCACGTCGGCGAGGTCGCCGAGCCGGATGGTCGCGCCGTTCTTTTCGGTCACGATCAGCCGGCGGTAGGATTCTGCGCCGAACAGCTGGTCGCTGGCGCCGATGGACCAGGACTCGTGCGTGCCGTCGAAGCTGCCCTTGGCGCCGTTGGCATTCGCCTGGGAGATGACGGTGCGGATCGACTCCAGGCTGACGCCCATGTTGGCGGCGGCGGCGGCGTTGACCCGCACCCGCACCGCCGTCTTCTCCGCCCCGTTGATGGAGACCTGGGCCACCCCCTCGATCTGGCTCAGCCGCTGGCCGATGATGCTGTCGGCGAGGTTGTAGAGGTCCGCCGGGGCCAGCGTGGTCGAGGTCATGGCGAGCGTCATAACCGGCGCGTCGGCCGGGTTGATGCGCCGCATCTTGGGCGGGCTCGGCAGGTCGGCCGGCAGGTCGCCGCCGGCGGCGTTGATGGCGGCCTGCACGTCGCGCGACGCCGCCTCGACATTGCGGTTCAGGTCGAACTGCACGACGACGGTGGTGCTGCCGAGCTTGCTGTTGGAGGTCATCTCCGACACGCCGGCGATGCGGGAGAGCCGGCGTTCCAGCGGCGTGGCGACGGAGGCCGCCATCGTCTCCGGGCTGGCGCCGGGCAGCGACGCGGTGACGATGATGGTGGGGAATTCCACCTGCGGCAGCGGCGCCACCGGCAGGAAGCGGTAGGCCACCGCCCCCAGGATCATCAGCCCGACCATCAGCAGCGACGTGCCGACCGGCCGCCGGATGAACAGGGCGGAAAGCGAGGCGGCCGAAGCCAGGGGATTGAGGTTGAGGGAGGCCATGGCCGGCTACTCCGCCGCCGCCCGGCCGGCGGAGGCGTCGTTGCCCGGCTCGGCCGTTTCCTTCCGCCGCCAGGGCCGCAGCCAGCGGCCGAGCCGGCTGCCGAGACGGTCCATATAGAGATAGACCACCGGCGTGGTGTAGAGCGTCAGCACCTGGCTGAACAGCAGCCCGCCGACGATGGCGATGCCCATCGGCCGGCGCAGCTCCGAGCCGGTGCCGTTCTCCAGCGCCAGCGGCAGGGCGCCGAGCAGGGCCGCCATGGTGGTCATCATGATCGGGCGGAAGCGCAGGAGCGACGCCTCGTAGATCGAGCGTTCCGGCGCCATGCCCTGGTTGCGCTCCGCCTCCAGGGCGAAGTCGATCATCATGATGGCGTTCTTCTTGACGATGCCGATCAGCAGCACGATGCCGACCAGCGCGATCAGCGACAGGTCGTGGCCGGTCGCCATCAGCGCCAGAAGCGCGCCGATGCCGGCGGACGGCAGGGTCGACAGGATGGTGATCGGGTGGATCGTGCTCTCGTACAGCACGCCCAGCACGATATAGACCGCGACCACCGCCGCCAGGATCAGCCAGGGCTGGGTGTCGAGCGAGGCGCGGAATTCGGCCGCCGTGCCGGCGAAGCGGGCGGTGGCGGTGTCGGGCATGCCGATGCTGTCGCGCGCCTGCTGGATCGCCGCCACCGCCGCCCCCAGCGAGACGCCGTGCGCCACGTTGAAGGACAGGGTGACCGACGGGAACTGGCCCTGGTGGGTGATGACCAGGGGGGCGGTCTTGCGCTCCACCGACACGATGGCGTTCAGCGGCACGACGGTGCCGCCGCTGGCCTTCACATAGATCTTCGACAGCGACGACGGGTCCATCTGGAAGGACGGCTCGACCTCCAGGATCACGCGGTACTGGTTGGTCTGGGTGTAGATGGTCGAGACCTGACGCTGGCCGAAGGCGTCGTAGAGCGTGTCGTCGATGGCCTGGGGCAGGACGTGCAGGCGGCTGGCGGCGTCGCGGTCGATGGTGAGATAGACCTGCAGGCCGTCCGGCTGCTGGTCGGTCGCCACGTCGGTCAGTTCCGGACGGGCGCGCAGGGATTCCAGCAGGCGCGGGGTCCAGCTTTCCAGCTCGCGCGGGTCGGCGTCCTGCAACACGTACTGGTATTGCGTGCGGCTGACGCGGCTGTCGATCTGCACGTCCTGCACCGCCTGCATGAACAGCGAGACGCCCTTCAGGTCGCCGGTGGCGGCGCGCAGGCGGGCGATGATCTCCTCCGCCGAGGATCTTCGCTGGTCGCGCGGCTTCAGCGCGATGGTCAGGTTGCCGGTGTTGGTGGTGGCGTTCACCGTGCCGGTGCCGACGAAGCTCGCCACCCCCGCCACGTCGGGGTCGCGCCGCACGATGTCGGCGACCTCGCGCTGGCGCTCCGCCATCGCCTTGACCGAGATCGAGGGGGCGGCGTCGGTCACGCCGATGATGACGCCGGTGTCCTGCTGCGGCAGGAAGCCCTTGGGCACCACGTCGTAGAGATAGAGCGTGGCGGCCAGCGTGGCGATGGTGAAGACCAGGGTCGCCGGCTGGTGGCGCAGCACGAAGCGCAGCGAGGCGGCATAGCCGTTCAGCAGCGCGTCGAAGCCGCGTTCGGTCCAGCGGAACAGGCCGTTGGGCTTGGTCTCGGTCTCCGCTTTCAGCAGGCGGGCGCACATCATCGGCGTCAGCGTCAGCGAGATCACCGCCGACACCAGAACGGCGATGGACAGCGTGATGGCGAACTCGCGGAACAGCCGGCCGACCACGCCGCCCATGAACAGCAGCGGGATGAACACCGCGATCAGCGACAGGGTCAGCGACACGACGGTGAAGCCGATCTGGCGGGCGCCTTTGAGGGCGGCCGGCAACGGCTTCTCGCCCTTCTCGATGTAGCGGACGATGTTCTCGATCATCACGATGGCGTCGTCGACGACGAAGCCGGACGCGATGGTCAGCGCCATCAGCGACAGGTTGTCGAGGCTGAAGCCGCACAGCGCCATGATGCCGAAGGTGCCGATCAGCGACAGCGGCAGCGCCGCCGCCGGGATCACCGTCGCCCACGCCTTGCGCAGGAACAGGAAGATCACCAGCACCACCAGCCCGGCGGTCAGCACCAGCGTCTTCTGCACGTCCACCACCGAGGCGCGGATGGTCTCGGTCCGGTCGGTCAGCACCGCCATATGGATCTGCGGCGGCAGGCTGGCCTGGAGCGACGGCAGCAGCTTGTGGATGCGGTCCACCGTGTCGATGATGTTGGCGCCGGGCTGGCGCAGCACGTTCAGCAGCACCGCGGGCTTGCCGTCATGCCAAGCGGCCAGCCGGGTGTTCTCCACCGAATCGACCACGGTGCCGATGTCGGTCAGCCGCACCGGGCCGCCGTTCTTGTAGGCGACGATGATCGGGCGGTAGGCGGCGGCATTCTCGATCTGGTCGTTGACGCCGATGGACCAGGACTGGCGCGGGCCGTCGAAGCTGCCCTTCGGCGCGTTGACGTTGGCCTGGGTGATGGTGGTCCGCACATCCTCCAGGGTCAGGCCGAGACCGGCGACGGCGGCCGGGTTGACCTGCACGCGGACGGCGGGGCGCAGGCCCCCTTCGATCCCGACATAGCCGACGCCGTCGACCTGGGACAGCTTCTGCGCCAGCAGCGTGTCGGCGGCGTCGCTGACGGTTTCCAGCCGCAGGCTGTCCGAACTCAGCGCCAGCACCATCACCGGCGTGTCGGCCGGGTTGACCTTGTCGTAGACCGGCGGATTCGGCAGGCCCTTGGGCAGCGTGCCCGACGCGGCGCTGATCGCCGACTGCACATCCTGAGAGGCGGCGTCGATGTCGCGGGTCAGGTCGAATTGCAGGGTGATGACCGACAGCCCGAAGGAGCTGGTCGACACCATCGACGAGATGCCGGCGATCTGGCCGAGTTGGCGTTCCAGCGGGGCGGTGACCGAGGAGGCCATCACGTCGGGGGCGGCACCCGGCAGCTGGGTGGTGACGCGCACCGTCGGGAAATCGACCGTCGGCAGCGAGGAGATCGGCAGGGTGCTGTAGCCCAGCAGGCCCAGCAGCACCACCGCCAGCATCAGCAGGCCGGTGGCGACCGGCCGCAGGATGAAGGGGGCGGAGATGTTCATGAGGGCTGCCGTCCCTCACGCGGGGCGCCGGGGCCGGGGCCCGGAGTTGGAGCGCCGCCGTTGTTTTCGCGTTGCTGCTGCCGTTCGCGCCGCCGTTCCTCGCGTGCGGCAGGGTCCTGCTGCTGGTTGGGCGTCCTGCCGGCGGGAGCGGCTTCCGGTGCGGCAGCAGGAGCGGTGCCGGCAGGGGCCGCCCCAACCGGCGCAGCTGACGCGATGGGCTCGACGATGCGGATCTTGGAGCCGGGCTGCAGACGGTACTGGCCGTCCACCACCACCCGCTCGCCGGGGGTCAGCCCCTCGTCGATGATGGCCTTGGTCTCCTCCTGGCGGGCGACCTTGATCGGGCGCTGCTCCACCGTCAGGTCGTCCTTGATGACGTAGGCGTAGGTGCCCTGGGGGCCGCGCTGCACCACGGTCGAGGGCACGGTGGTGGCGCCGCGGCGGACGGTGGAGAGCAGGCGGACATTGACGAACTGGCCCGGCCACAGCTTCTGCGGGTCGTTGGGCATCTCGGCCTTCAGGCGGATGGTGCCGGTGCCGGTGTCGATCAGATTGTCCACCACCGACAGCTTGCCGGTGTCGAGCACGCGGCGGCCTTCGCGGTCCTGCGCCTCCACCTTGACCACGCCTTGCGCCTGGGCGGCGAGCACGGCCTGCAGCTGCTTTTCCGGCAGGGTGAAGAGGACGGCGATGGGCTGGATTTGCGTGATGGTGGCGATGCCGTTCTGGTCGCTGGCCCGCACCACATTGCCCTGGTCGACGTTGCGCAGGCCGATGCGGCCGCTGAGCGGGGCGGTGACGGTGGTGTAGTTCAGCTGGACCTGCACCGCATCGATGGCCGCCTCGTCGGCGCGGATCTGCGCCTCGTACTGGGCGACCAGCGCGCGCTGGGTGTCGACCGTCTGGCGCGAGGCGAATTCCTTCAGGCCCATGTTGCGTTCCAGGTCGCGCCGCGCGTTGGCGAGCTGCGCCTCGTCCTGCGCCTTCTTCGCCTGGGCCTGGGCCAACTGGGCCTGGAGCGGACGGGAATCGATGGTCGCCAGCAGGTCGCCGGCCTTGACCAGCTGCCCTTCCTGAAGCGAGACGCGCTGAAGCTCGCCATCGACGCGGGCGCGCACGGTGACGGTGTTGAAGGCCTGGACCGTGCCGATGCCGTCGAACCAGATCGGCACGTCCTCGCGCGCCACGGTGCCGGCCTGGACCGCCACCACGCTGTTGCGTGGGCCGCCTGGACCGCCGCCTGGACCGCCGCCGGGAGGACCGCCCGGCTGAGTGGCCGCCGGCGGGGACAGCTTCTGCTGAACCGCGTAGCCGACGCCGCCGACCAGTCCGGCAAGAACAACGCCGGTGACCACCGGCTTCCAACGAATCGTCATGACCTGTTCCGACGCTTGTCCCGACATCCGACCGGGGGGCGCTTGCCGCCGCTCCGGTCTTTCTGTCCATCCCTGATACGGGGCGGCGGGGCGGATTCGTCGGGGGGCGCCGAAGATTTTTTCGGGGGTCCTCGGCGCTCTCTCCAGGGCGGGGGAGGGGTTGAATGCGATTGTCGCGTCACATACGCGGATAGGTATTGAAGATAAGAATCATTTGCATTATGAGGGCCAATAACTGCGAATGATTCTTATTCGTGTCGGGGGCAATCATCGTGAAGAGACGAGTGGACGGCGGTCGGGTGTCGCGGGGGGCGGCGTTCGGCGCCATGGTGCTGGGCGGGCTGATGGTGCCGGCGGCCCAAGTGGCAATGACCCAGGTGGCGATGGCGCAAAGTGCCGGCGGGCAAGGGGCCGACGGTGCCGCGGTGCAGATGCCGGCGGTGACGGTGACCGGGCAGGGCGAAACGGCGCTGTCGCCGGTGACCGGCTATGTCGCCAACCAGCAGGCGACCGGCACCAAGACCGACACGCCGCTGATCGAGACGCCGCAATCGATCTCCGTCATTCCGGCCGACCAGATCCGCGACCAGAACGCGCAGACGCTGAACCAGATCGTGCGCTACACCTCCGGCGTGACGGCGGAGACCCGCGGCGCCGTGGCGACCCGCTACGACCAGCTGAAGATCCGCGGCTTCGACGCCGACACCTACCTGAACGGGCTGAAGCTCCAGTCGCTCTACTACGCTGCATCGCAGGTCGACCCCTATCTGCTGGAGCGGGCGGAGGTGCTGAAGGGCCCGACCTCCGTGCTGTACGGGCAGGCGCAGGCCGGCGGCCTGATCAATCAGGTTTCCAAGCGCCCGACCGCCACCGCGTTGAACGAGGTCGGGGTCGAATACGGCACCGACAACCATTGGCGCGGCACCGCCGACTTCTCCGGCCCCATCGACAAGGACGGCAAGTTCCTCTACCGGCTGACCGCCGTCGGCCTCAGCGAGGACGGCCAGATGCGGATGACGGAGAACGAGCGCATCGCCGTCGCCCCGTCCTTCACCTGGAAGCCGGACGCCGAGACCAGCCTGACCCTGCTGGGCTTCTACCAGCATGACCCGAAGGGCAATTCCTATGGCGGCATCCCGCCGCAGGGCACGGTGCTGGCGAACCCGCTGGGCAGGATCCCGGTCGATTTCTATGACGGCGACCCGAATTACGAGACGTTCGACCGCCGTCAGGTCTCGGTCGGCTATGCCTTCGACAAGAAGCTGGGCGACGCCTGGACCGTGCGGCTGAACGGGCGCTGGCTGAACGCCAAGGTCGCCTACGACAGCCTGTACGCCAACGGCCTCGACACCGACAACCGCAGCCTCTTCCGCGGCGTCGCCACCTCGCGGGAGGAGATGAACGCCTACGCCTTCGACAACCAGATCGAAGGGCGCTTCTCCACCGGCCCGGTCTCCCACACGCTGCTGGCCGGCGTCGACCACCAGCGGCTGGACGGCCATTACACCGCCGGCTTCGGGATGGCGCCGTCCATCGACGTGTTCAACCCGGTCTACGGCATCGCCGTCACCCCGCCGGCGGTCTATCGCACCGACATCGACGGGCGCCAGACCGGCGTCTATCTCCAGGACCAGATGAAGCTGGGCGGCTTCATCCTGACGGTCGCCGGCCGCCGCGACTGGTCGAAGACCACCTCGACCACCGCGTCGGGCAGCAGCACCCAGTCCGATCAGGCCTGGACCGGCCGCGCCGGCCTGACCTACGTCTTCGACAACGGCATCGCCCCCTATGTCAGCTATGCCGAATCCTTCACGCCCAGCAGCGGCGTCGCTTTTGGCGGCAAGCCCTTCAAGCCGGAGGAGGGGACCCAGTACGAGGTCGGCGTCAAGTACCAGCCGCCGGGCCTGAACAGCCTGTTCACCGTCTCGGCTTTCGACCTGACCCGCAGCAACCTGCTGACCAGCGACCCCGCCCATCCCGGCTTCTCCATCCAGAGCGGCGAGGCACGGTCGCGCGGCGTCGAGCTGGAGGCCAAGGTCGGCGTCACCAAGGAGCTGGAGCTGATCGGTGCCTACACCTACCTCGACACCAAATACACCAAGGACAATGACGGGCTGCAGGGCAAGCGCCTGGCCGCGGTGCCGCGCCATCAGGCCTCTGCCTGGGCGATGTACCACATGCCGGAGGGCACGCCGCTGACCGGCCTCGGCGTCGGCACCGGCCTGCGCTACACCGGCAGCACGGCCAACACGGCCAATACCTTCAAGGTGCCGTCCTTCACCCTGGTCGACGCCACGGTGTCCTACGACCTGGGCGCGCTGTCGTCCAAGCTCCAGGGGGCGGAGGTCACCGTCAACGGCAAGAACCTGTTCGACAAGGAGTATGTCGCCTCCTGCTATTACGGCGACTGGTGCGCCTACGGCTATCGGCGGACGGTGACCGCCGGCCTGCGCTATCGCTGGTAAATCCCGTGCCGTCCCTTCCCCATTGCCAAAGGAAGCCGTCATGACGCCTGCGAGCCTGCGGGGCTGGCGCCTCGTCCACCGCTGGACCAGCCTGATCTGTTCGGCCAACCTGCTGATCCTGTGCGTGACCGGGCTGATCCTGGTGTTCCACCACGAGATCCAGCATCTGATGGGGGAGGATCTCGACAGCAGCTACACCGAGGGGCAGGCCCGCCTGCCGCTCCAGTCGCTGGTCGACATCGCGCAGAAGGCCGACCCGGCCCTGGTGCCCAAGCTGCTGTCCTTCGATCCGGAAGACAAGGCGGTCAACTACATCTATCTGGGCAAGCCGGAGGAGCGCGGATTCGACCTGGGGCGCTGGGTGGTGCTGAACGGCTTCACCGGGGCCAACCAGATGCTGAAGCAGCCGGAGGAGACGCTGGTCGGCTTCCTCTTGAAGCTGCATGTCGACCTGTTCACCGGCTTCGCCGGCCAGATGTTCGTCGGGGTGATGGGGCTGCTGTTCGTGGTCAGCACGGTCAGCGGGCTGGTGGTCTACGGCCCGTTCATGAAGAAGCTGGCCTTCGGCATCCTGCGCTTCGGCCGGGGAACCCGCATCGGCAACATCGACCTGCACAACCTGTTCGGCGTGGCGACTCTGGTCTGGGCCTTCGTCGTCGGGCTGACCGGCGCCATCCTGTCCTTCTCGCCGCTGATCACCGGCTATTGGCAGAAGACCGAGCTGGCGGCGATGACCGCCCGCCATCCCGAGCCGATGACCGGGCCGGCAGTGCCCATCGACCAAGTGGCCGCGGCCGGGCTGGCCGCCTTCCCCGGCAAGGATCTGGCCTTCATCGCCTATCCCGGCAACGAATATGCCGGCAGCCGGCATTTCAGCGTGATCGTGCGCGGCCACACCGAACTGACGCAGCGGCTGCTCAGCGTAGCCCTGGTCGATGCCGAAACCGGCGTGGTCGCCGAGGCGGCCGGCACGCCCTGGTACATGACGGTGCTGATGCTGTCGGGGCCGTTCCATTTCGGCGATTACGGCGGGCTGCCGTTGCAGATCATCTGGGCGCTGTTCACCATCGTCACCGGCGTGGTGACGGTGACCGGCTTCGTCGTCTGGCTGAAACGGCCGCGGGCGCGGTCGACATCCGACAGGACTGCATCGGGCGCCAAGCTGGGGAGCAAGGCATGAGAGGGGGCATGAGCGGGGTTTGGCGCATCCCGGCCGCGCTGGCCGGGCTGTCCGTCGTCGGGCTGGCTGCCGCCATCCTGGGCGACGGCATCTGGGACTGGCTGTGCTGGGCGACCCTGTCGGTGCCGCTGGCCGTCTGCGCCGTCAAGCTGTGGCGGCAATGGCCGGGGCGGTCGGCAAGCCTCTGAAGCGAGCCGCAAGCCCGTCTCCCGTCACGATGGCTGGCGATCTGGTTCGGACACGCTCCTCATCATGTCGATGAAGCCCGACGGCGCGTCGTCGCCAAGGCAAAGCTCCAGCATCCGATTGGCGTCCACGGCTTCCAGGGCGGCGCGGGCGAACATCGGCTCCTCATAGGCGGCAAGCGCCGCTTCGACATCCCCGGGATGCCGAACCAGGGCGCCGGCCAGTTCGGCACCGTCCAGCATCGCCAGATTGGCGCCTTCGCCAGACGGCGGCATCAGGTGCGCGGCATCTCCCAGCAGCGTCACGCCGGGAACCCGCTGCCATCGGTGTCCGGTGGGAAGCGTGTGGACCATGCGGGGAACCGGCGGCGTGTCGCTCCCGGTGATGAGGGCGGTCAACTCCGGCGCCCAGCCGTCGAACTCCGCCACGACAAGACCCTTCGCCGCCGGATCGCCGAAGTCGATCCCGGCGAACCAGTCCGCCGGCCGCTTCAACTCGACATAGACATGCAGCACGTCTCCGGCCTCCCGATGGGCGAAGATGGCTCTGCCCGGCGCCAGGGCGAACATCGCTCCGGCGCCGACCGCCGCCGCGGATCGGGAATGCCGGCTGTCCACATCGTGCAGGTATGTCTCGATGAACGTCGCGCCGGCATAACGGGGCGTGGCATCGGACAGCAGGGGCCGCACCCGGGACCATGCGCCGTCCGCCCCGACGAGAAGACCGGCGGTGGCACGGCTTCCATCCGCGAACAGGACCTCGTGCCGCCCGTCGCCGAGGGGTGAGGCGCTGGCGAGTTTCCTGCCCCACCGCACCGTGCCCTCCGGCAGGGAGTCGAGGAGCAGCCTGCGCAGATCGCCGCGCAGGACTTCGGGACGCCGGTTCTGTCCGTCGTCGGGAAGGTCGAGGAGCACGCTGCCGGTGCGGTCCAGCACGCGCGTCGCCTCTGCGCCCTGGTGGATGATCGACCGGAACGCCTCGGTGAGGCCGGCGGCTGCGAGCGCAAGCTGGCCGTTGTGGTCGTGGATGTCGAGCTGGCCGCCCTGGGTCCGGCTGTCGGCGCCCGGCTCCGCCTCGTAGACGATTGAGGAGATGCCATGGACATGGAGGACGCGGGCCAGCGTCAGTCCACCCAATCCCGCACCGATGATGACGACAGCTTGCTCCACTGCGCTCTCTCCCTGCTCTGGAACGGCGTTCCATTACTATTCATTGGAACGTTGTTCCAGACATGTCAAGGTGAGACATGGATCCAAGACCCAAGACTCCCGAGCGGCGGGAGGATGCGCTTTCCAAGGAGCGGATCGTTGCGTCCGCCATCGAGCTTCTCGATGGGGAGGGGGAGCGCGCCCTGACCTTCCGCGCGCTGGCGAACCGGCTGTCGACCGGAAGCGGGGCGATCTACTGGCATATCCCGGACAAGGACGCACTGCTCTCTGCGGCAACCGAGGCTGTGCTGTCCCATGCGCTGGCCGGAATCGCGGGCGGATCCGATCCGGCGGACGCCCTGCGCGCCATCGCCTTGGGCGTCTTCGACGCCATCGAGGCGCATCCATGGGTGGGCACCCAGCTCGCCAGGGAACCGTGGCAGCCGGCCATGGTGGAGGTTTTCGAGCGCAGTGCCGCGCAGTTCGATCTGCTGGGCGTTCCGCGCGGGGCGCTTTTCCACTGCGTGTCGGCGTTCGTCCAGTATCTGCTGGGTACCGCTGCGCAGACCGCGGCCGCCGCGCGCCACAAGTTCCACGCGTCGGAGCGGCCGGCCGTCCTGGCTGCAATCGTCGAGCGCTGGACCCGGCGCGATCCCGCGGAATACCCGTTCGTTCACCTGCTGGCGGAGCAGGTGCGGACGCATGACGAGCGGGAGGCGTTCCTCGCGGGTCTCGACCTGATCCTGGCGGGGGCGAAACCCGCACGGTAGCGGCGTGAAGTCAAAACTGGAGCGGCGGCGAGGCGGTGTCTTGCCGTCCCCGCCGCCGCTCGATTTTACCGACGGATCTTTACTTCATCGACGGGAAGGCGAACTGGGCGCCTTCGCGGACGCCGCCGGTCGGCCAGCGCTGGGTCACGGTCTTGCGGCGGGTGTAGAAGCGCACGCCGTCCGGACCGTAGGCCGACAGGTCGCCGAACAGCGACCGCTTCCAGCCGCCAAAGCTGTGATAGGCGACCGGAACCGGCAGCGGCACGTTGATGCCGACCATGCCGACCTTGATCATGTCGCTGAAATAACGGGCGGCCTCGCCGTCGCGGGTGAACAGGCAGGTGCCGTTGCCGTATTCGTGGGCGTCGATCAGGTCCATGCCCTCCTGCATCGTCTTGACGCGGACGAGGCAGAGCACCGGGCCGAAGATCTCCTCCCGGTAGATGGTCATGTCCGGGGTGACGCGGTCGAACAGGCAGCCGCCCAGGAAATTGCCGTTCTCATGGCCGGGCACCACCAGCCCGCGGCCGTCCACCGCTAGCTCGGCCCCCTCGGCGACGCCCTGGTCGACGTAGGCCTTCACCTTCTCGTAATGGGCGCGGGTGACCAGCGGCCCCATCTCGCAGCCGGCGGACGTGCCGGCGCCGACCTTGAGGTCGCGCAGCGCCACCGACAGCTTGTCCTTGAGCCGGTCGGCCACCTCGTCGCCCACCGCCACCACGACGGAGATCGCCATGCAGCGCTCGCCGCAGGAGCCGTAGGCCGCCCCCATCAGCGCGCTGACCGCATTGTCGAGGTCGGCGTCCGGCATGACGATGGCGTGGTTCTTGGCGCCGCCCAGCGCCTGCACCCGCTTTCCATGGGCGGTGGCGGTCGCATAGACATATTCGGCGATGGGGGTGGATCCGACGAAGCTGACGCCCTGCACCCGCGGGTCGGTCAGCAGCGTGTCCACCGCCTCCTTGTCGCCGTTGACGACGTTCAGCACGCCCGGCGGCAGTCCGGCCTCTTCGGCCAGCTGGGCGACATAGAGGGCGGCACTCGGGTCGCGCTCCGACGGCTTGAGGATGAAGGTGTTCCCGCAGGCGATGGCGATCGGGTACATCCACAGCGGGACCATCGCCGGGAAGTTGAAGGGGGTGATGCCGGCGACGACGCCCAGCGGCTGGAATTCCGACCAGCTGTCGATGCTGGGGCCGACATTCTTGGAGAACTCGCCCTTCAGCAGCTCCGGCACGCCGCAGGCATATTCGACATTCTCGATGCCGCGGGTCAGCTCGCCGAAGGCGTCGTCCAGCACCTTGCCGTGCTCCGCCGTGATCAGGGCGCAGACGCGCTGCGCATTTTCCTCCAGCAGCTGCTTGAAGCGGAACATGACACGGGCGCGCTTGGCCGGCGGCGTGGCGCGCCAGCCCGGGAAGGCGGCCTCGGCGGCGGCTATCGCCTCCTCGACCGTCTTGCGGCTGGCGAGCGCCACCTGACCGGCGATCTCGCCGGTGGCGGGATTGACGATGTCGGCGGTGCGGCTGTCGGCCGGGGCGTCGGTCTTGCCGCCGATCAGGTGCGGAACGATGGGCATTGGGCTTTTCCCGGAATGTCGCGTGTGGAGGTTCTTACGCCGTGGCCCTTACGCGGTCGCCTGGATCGCGTCGGCGACGACGTTG
Organism: Azospirillum sp. UENF 111221; assembly: GCF_058780625.1. Taxonomy (NCBI): domain Bacteria; kingdom Pseudomonadati; phylum Pseudomonadota; class Alphaproteobacteria; order Rhodospirillales; family Azospirillaceae; genus Azospirillum; species Azospirillum sp. UENF 111221. The sequence continues at coordinate 553,443 of NZ_JBSNCH010000002.1, read as the reverse complement.
AACAGGCGGTCGAGGTCCTCGCGCTCGCTGATGAAATGCGGGCCGAACTGGAGAGTGTCGCCGCCGTAGCGCACGTAGTAGCCGGCGTCCCAGCACTTCATGGCGATCTCGTAGGGCCGCCGCGCCGGCTCGCCCGGAAGCGCCGCGATGGTGACGGCGCCGGCAAGGCCGCAGTTGCGGATGTCGGCGACGTTCTTCAGCCCCTTCAGCCCGTGGATCAGATCCTCGAAATGCGGCATCAGCGCCGCCGCCTTGTCGGCCAGCTTCTCGCGCTCGAACAGGTCGAGGGCGGCGAGACCGGCGGCGCAGGCGACCGGGTGGGCGGAGTAGGTGTAGCCGTGCGGGAACTCCACCAGATACTCAGGCCCGCCATTGTCCATGAAGGTCTGGTAGATCTCGCGGCTGGCGACCACCGCACCCATCGGCACGGCACCGTTGGTCAGACCCTTGGCGACGTTCATGATGTCGGGGACCACGCCGAAATAATCGGCGCCGAAGGCGGTGCCCATGCGGCCGAAGCCGGTGATGACCTCGTCGAAGATCAGCAGGATGCCGTGCTTGGTGCAGATCTCGCGCAGGCGCTGGAGATAGCCCTTGGGCGGCGGCAGCACGCCGGCCGACCCGGCCATCGGCTCCACCACCACCGCGGCGATGTTGGAGGCGTCGTGCAGAGCCACCAGATCCTCCAGCGCGTCGGCCAGATGGGCGCCCTCGTCCGGCATGCCCTTGGTGAACAGGTTCTGCGGCAGCAGGGTGTGCGGCAAATGGTCGGCATCGACGCCGGTGCCGAACAGCTTGCGGTTGCCGACGATGCCGCCCAGGCTGGTGCCGCCGAAATTGACGCCGTGATAGCCCTTCACCCGGCCGATCAGCTTGGTCTTGGCCGGCTGGCCCTTCATCCGCCAATAGGCCCGCGCCATCTTCAGCGAGGTGTCGGCGGCCTCCGAGCCGGAATTGACGAAGAAGACATGGTCCAGCCCGGCCGGCGTCATCGAGGCCAGCTTGTGCGCCAGCTTGAAGGCGGCGGTGTGGCCGTGCTGGAAGGCCGGGCTGTAGTCGAGCGTGGCGATCTGCTGCGCCACCGCGTCGGCGATCTCGCGGCGGCAATGGCCGGCGCCGCTGCACCACAGGCCGGACAGGCTGTCATAGATCTTGCGGCCCTGCGCGTCCCAGTACCAGGCGCCCTCCGCCTTCGTCATGATGCGCGGGTTCTTCTTGAACTCGCGGTTGGCGGTGAAGGGCATCCAGTGCGCGTCAAGCTCCTCGCGCGTCAGTCCGGCAGCCGTGCCGAGGGCGTGGGCGTCGGCGTGGGCATGATCGTGGTCGAGGGGGGCCATCCGCTGTTCTCCCGGTTTGGTTTGGGGGGCGCATATGTCAGGGCTGCTGTCTGTGGTCAGTGTGAGCGGTTCCCGGTTGCCATCAAATCCAAAGTGGAAGAACTTCACGTAAGCATCCGCTTAACTTTCCCGCTCAACGATCCCAGGCGACAGCATGAGCAAGCCGGCCCGGTCGATGGCCCCGATCAGCGACGCCGACATCCGGCTGCTGCGCGTGTTCCGGACGGTGGTGGAGTGCGGCGGCTTCTCCGCCGCCGAGGTGGAGCTGAACATCAGCCGCGCCGCGATCAGCCAGCACATGGCCGATCTGGAGCGCAGGCTCGGCCTGACGCTGTGCTGGCGCGGGCGGGCGGGCTTCCGGCTGACGGAGGAGGGGCGGCTGGCCTATGAGGCGAGCTTGCGCCTTCTGGCCAGCACCGAGAGCTTCCGCAGCGAGATCAACACGGTCCATCGCCGGCTGCGTGGCGAATTGAACATCGGCATCACCGACAACCTCGTCACCATGCCGCAGATGCGGGTGACCCACGCGCTGCGCGGCCTGAAGCAGCTGGCGCCGGAGGTCCGCGTCAACATCCGCATGATCCCGCCCAACGAGATCGAGCGCGGCGTGCTGGACGGGCAGCTGCATGTCGGCGTCGTCCCGGTGCGGCGCGGATTGCCGGGGCTGGCCGGCCTGCCGCTCTATAGTGAGGAATCGCTGCTCTATTGCGGCGACGGCCATCCGCTGTTCGACAGACCCGATGGTGCAGTGACGCGGGAGGATGTCGAGGCGGCCGACGCGGTGGCGCCGACCCAGGCGCAGCTTCCGCACGAGCTGAACAACACCGCGACCGCCACCGACCGCGAGGGGGTGGCGTTCCTGATCCTGACCGGATGCTATGTCGGCTTCCTGCCCATCCATTACGCGCGGCAATGGGTCGAGCGCGGCATGATGCGGGCGCTGCTGCCCGGCACCTACCGCCATGCGCTGGAGTTCCAGATGGTGACCAAGAAGGGGGCCCAGCCCAATCTGGTGCTGGACCGCTTCCTGGAAGTCCTGCGCGGCAGCGGGAATGGAGGGGGCGTCTAGCTCTCCAGGCGCCGTCCGGCTGCGGGCTTGGCGTCCGGCATGTCCTCGCCCAGCGCGTGCAGGACGGCGCCGGCGGCCAGGGTGCGCTCCTCCTCGCCGATCTGCATCGTCACCGGGTCGCCGGTGGCGCTGGTAGCCGTCGCTTCGCCGGCGAAGCGGACCGTCACCTCGCGATTGGCGAAGCGGATGCCCTCGCGGCGGAACAGGGCGTTGAGTTCCTGATAGACCCGCTTGCGGATCTCCCACTGGTCGCCGGGCCGGGTCATGAACTTGACGCGGAGGATCATCGCGGAGTCCTCCATCTGGATGACGCCCTGCGATTTCAGCGGCTGGAGGAACTTCGGCCCCAGATCGGGATCGTCGAGCAGCATCTGGCCCAGCTGCTTGATGTGCTTGCGCACCTTCTCGACGTCGGTGTCGTAGGTGATGCGCAGCGGCAGCTTCATGATCACCCAGTCGCGCGAGTAGTTGGTCAGCTGGTGGATCTCGCCGAAGGGGACGGTGTGCAGCGGGCCGCGATGGTGGCGCAGCTGCATCGAGCGCACCGAGATCTTCTCCACCGTGCCGCGGATGGCGCCGATCTCGATGTATTCGCCCTTGCGGAAGGCGTCGTCGATCAGGAAGAAGGCGCCGGAGAAGATGTCGCGGATCAGCGTCTGCGCGCCGAAGCCGATGGCGATGCCGGCCACGCCCGCCCCGGCGAACAGCGGCGCGATGTTGACGCCGAGATCCATCAGGACGCTGAGCAGGATGGCGCCGACGATGGACAGCAGGATGAAGTTGCGCACCAGCGGCAGCAGCGTCGCCAGCCGGCTGGCCGAGCCGTGGCCGCTTCCCTCGTCGCCGGGAATGGCGCCGGGGGTCGGCCCCTCCTCGGCGATGCGGCGGTCGATCCAGATGCGGACGCCGTGATAGGCGACGTAGCCGATCAGGCAGACCGTCATGATGCTGATGAGCTTGTCCGCCGCATCGCCGTGCATGCGCGGGACGTTCCACACCGACAGGGTCACCGCCACCCCGGCGGCGGCGGCGAGGATGCCCGCCACCCGCCGGGCCAGCGCCTCGTAGCTGTCGATGGCCGCCGGCCGGGGAGTGTCGGGGAGCAGGCCGTCGCCGTCCGGCGCACTCTCCCGGCCTTCCTCCAGCGGCCGCCACAGGGTGCGGCGATGGTGGAACAGCCATTCGGTGGCATAGGTGACGGTGGCATAGACGGCGAGGATCGCCGCGGCGACGGCATAGGCGCCGAGCAGCAGCGGCAGCTCGGTCGGCCAGCCCAGGATCAGGCGGTTGACCAGCGTCGCCAGGGCATAGGCGAAATAGACCAGGACCGCCGGAAACCACAGGCGCAGGGTCAGCCGTTCCAGCGGCGCCACCGTCGCCGCCGGACGCCCGGCCAGGAAGGCGCGCTCGACCGTCTGGCGGTTGGCATAGAGTGCGCCGACCGTCGCCAGCACGGTGAGCAGCCCGAACAGCGCGACCAGCACCGCGTGCGGGTCGTAGGGCATGCCGAGCGCCTCCAGCCAGATGGTGCCGATCATCAGGGCGACGCCCACGGCACCGCTGGCGGTCAGGTCGCGCCGCAGCCGGCGCACCGCCGGGGCCACGCCGGCATCCGCAGACGCGCCGGGCGGCATCACCAGCCGCCAGAACAGGGCGATGGCCCAGACCAGCAGATAGCCGGCCCCGGCGAGGATGACCGTCTTCTCGGTCATCGGCGTCGGTTCCGGCACCAGTGCGGTGGCGAGCCCGAAGGCGATCAGCGTGGCGAAGAGCATGCCGACCAGCGTCAGCAGCGCATGCGCCACCAGACGGGGAAAGCGGGCGGCCAGGATGGAGCCGCCCGGTCTCGGTTCGGCCGGGGGCGGCAGCAGGCGGCGGGCGACCGGCCGCTGATAGACCAGATGCTGGACGCCATGGCCGGCCGCCATCAGGGCGAAGGTCAGGGCGATGACCTGCAGGAAATAGTCGAGCCTGCCGGTCGGGCTCTGGGTCTTCAGGGTGGCGACGATGGCCGACGGGATGGCGGGCGTGGCGCGCAGCCGCCGGGCGAGCTTGCCGCGGAACCCCGCCATGCGGTCGCGCCCTTCGCTGAGCATCAGCATCATCATGCCGTCAGCCGCGCTGGCGGCTGCGGAGGGCGGGGCGGGTGTGGCAGTGGCGGGAGCAGGTGGGGCGGGCGGAGGAGCGGTGGTTTGGGCGGGGGGCGGCGCTGCGGTCTGGGCCGACGCCTCGGCGAACGCCAGGCCCAGCGACAGCAGCCCCAGCAGCAAAATCAGCGTCGCCGCCCTGAGCCGGACCGGCCAGCGGAGACGCAAGGAAAAGGCACGGGCGAGGAGCGGAGGGGTCGGCATGGCCTTGCGTCGCGAAGCGTGGCGGTCGATCCGATGAGAGTAGCGTAGATCGCGCGGCCGGGAAGGGGTTCCTAAGGCTCCGCCGCAGCAATTGCGACGGGGCGGGGCGGACCTCAGCTGACCAGCCCGGCGGCCAGATTGACGCCCAGCGCCAGCACCGCGGTGTTGAACAGGAAGGACAGGGCACCGTGCATCAGCACCAGACGGCGCATGCCGGCGGCGCGGGTGGTCACGTCGGACACCTGTGCTGTCATGCCGACGGTGAAGCTGAAGTAAAGGAATTCCAGGTAATCCGGCGCGTCGTTGCCGGGAAAATCCAGGCTGCGCTCCTGGCCCGACTGCCCACCCAGCCAATAATCGTGGGCGTAATGCTGGGCGAAGAAGACATGCAGGAAGCCCCAGGACAGCAGGACCGTCACCCCCGACAGCACCGCCGCCATCCCCTCGTGCGGGGAGCCCTTGGCCGACACCAGCTCCGCCACGATGGCGACCAGCGCCGCGAGCGAGGCCAGCACCGCACCGGCCAGCACCCCCCATTTGCCGGGGTCGAGCAGCTTGGCCCGCCGGCGCATGGAAGCCACCGTGGCCCGGCTCATCAGGATGCCGGCGAGCAGGATGTAGGCGGCGACCCCGCAATCCCAGCCGGTCAGCACCGCGGTGGTGGGGCGCAGCCAGACGGCGGCGAGGCCCCCGGCCAGCAATGCTACGGCCAGCGCCCCGCTCAGCGACGGGCGGTTGCGCAGATGGGTCAGGCTGCCGCGCATCTCGTCTCCAACCGATTGGCGTGCGGCGATGCGCACGCCCGTTCAGTTGGAGGCGGGATAGAGCGGAAGCAAGGTCTGCTGGCGGCGCTGATAGCGTACCAATTCCAGCGCAGTCAGCGGCTGCGCCCCGGCCGCCCGGCAGGCGTCCGCCACCTCGAACATCAACGCCTGCTGGTGGAACAGGGTGGCATAGGCGTCGCCGAGTTTGAACTCCGGGTCCCACATGTGGATGGCCTCGGCCCCGGCGCCGTTCACCTCGATGATGCGGAAATCCTCGCCCACCGCCAGCCGCTCCACCGAGGCGAAGCGCACGTCGAAGCGGCCGAAATGGAAGCCCGGCATCTGGTCGGCGATCTCGTCGAAGCGCGCGGTCAGCGTCGCGGTGACATGGCCGCAGGCATCCTTGTAGAGGCCGCCGACCCGGCTGCTGCCGACCAGCGACAGCCGCACCGTGCGCCCGGCCTCCGGCACCTCGTCCAGCCGGTCGGCCAGCGCCTCGTGGTGCAGGTCGGCCTTCCAGGAGGCGCGCGGATCGGCGGCGATCAGCTTGCGCAGGGTGGAGCGGCCGTCGCCGACCACATGCGGGTAATAGCGGAAGGTCATGGAGAAGATGCGCCCGTGCCGCTCCCCCGGCTTGCGGACGTAGAAGATGCCGGCCTCGCCGGCGTAAGCCACATGCTCCTGCAGGATCAGCTTAACGTCGGCCGGGAAGCCGCGCAGATAGGTGCAGAGATCGGCGGCGTCGCGCACCAGCCGCACGCCGATGCCGCGCCAGCCGATGTCCGGCTTGGCGACCAGCGGGAAGGACAGGCCGGCACCGGACGCCAGCGACTCGAGCTGCGCCGGGGTCAGCGACGGGCGGTTGACCAGGGCGACGGATTTCGCCGCCCACCGGCGCGCCTCCGGCCCGATCAGGTCCATGCAGGCGATCTTCGACTCGCCGAGCAGCCCGCCCGCCTCGATCGACGGGTTGGCGGCGGTCGGCAGCGACAGGCTGCGGTAGCGGACGCCGAGCGCCAGCCACTGCGCCACCAGCGGGATGTAGAACAGCAGCGGCGGAATGCGCTCCGCCCAGCCGATGGTGGGGGCACCGGCCGGCACCACCGGCAGGCCGGGCAGGGCGATGGCGCGCGGGGTCGGGCTGCCGTGCAGCGCGTCGCGCAGGGCCTTGGGCAGCAGCGGCTCCAGCACCGCCCGGATGCGGGCGAACAGCGCGCGGACGACGGCCTGCGCCCGCTTGGTGCGCAGGACCATCAGCAGGGCGGCGCAGCCGATGCCGATCACCTGCACCTGGATCGCCGCCGCTTCGAGCGACGAGGTCATCAGGGTCAGCAGCAGCCCGACATGCACCCCGGCGGTCGCCAGCGTGATGGCGATGAAGCGCAGGAACGGCACCCGCATCACCCCGCAGGCGAAGTAGGTCGGGAACAAGACGCCGGGAACCAGCCGGCAAGTCACCAAGGTCGGCAACAGGTTCCGCTGCAAGGCTCCGCGGCAGCGTTCAAGCATAGGACCTTCGGTCCGCCGCCTAATCCAACTGATCCGCAGGGACAATAGTCCAAGGACATAAATGAACAAATCGCCGATAACAATCCCACACAGCAGGGTGATGGCGGTCACGCCGATGCTGACGGTGCCGACGCTGACGAGGCTCGCTCCAACCGCAATTGCAACGTCTTCGTGCAGAAGCGTAAGCAAAGCAAGGCCCAGCAACAGGGGAAAACCGGCGAAAGCGGTTATTGGTTGCAATGCAGCAAACACGTGCGGTCTGTCCGTTGGGTAGGGGGCGGTTACGGTGCCGTCGGCAAAATTGCATAGGAAATGGTAAGCTTCACGTTAAAACTTTTATGGAACCGTGCGGCATAGCGACTGTTTCTTTTGAGCCATATAGAAACGGTATGGCTATGATAGAAAATATGTGTTTGCAGCTATGGCGTCGGCGCGGCAGAGTGCGTTTCAATCGATGGCCGAACCGCCATGTGACATGACCAGGAGACGCACCGTGCAGAGCATCCAGTGGGACGACGCCTTCCTCCTTGAAGCCCAGCTGACCGAGGATGAGAAGCTGGTGCGCGACAGCGCCCGCGCCTACTGCCAGGACCGGTTGCAGCCCCGTGTCATCTCCGCCTTCCGCGAGGAGCGGTTCGACCGCGAGATCATGACCGAGATGGGCGAGCTGGGCCTGCTGGGGCCCACCATCCCGGAGGAGTATGGCGGGCCGGGCGTCAGCCATGTCGCCTACGGCCTGGTCGCCCGCGAGGTCGAGCGGGTGGACAGCGGCTACCGCTCCGCCATGTCGGTGCAGTCCTCGCTGGTCATGCACCCGATCTATTCCTACGGCAGTGAGGAGCAGAAGAAGAAGTGGCTGCCGCGTCTGGCCACCGGCGAGCTGATCGGCTGCTTCGGCCTGACCGAGCCGGATCACGGCTCCGATCCCGGCGGCATGAAGACCCGCGCCACCAAGGTCGACGGCGGCTATCTGCTGTCGGGCTCCAAGATGTGGATCACCAACTCCCCCATCGCCGACCTCGCCGTCGTCTGGGCGAAGTCGGACGCCCATGACAACAAGATCAAGGGCTTCGTGGTCGAGCGCGGGACCAAGGGCTTCTCCACCCCGAAGATCGAGGGCAAGCTGTCGCTGCGCTCGTCGGTCACCGGCGAGATCGTGCTGGACGAGGCCTTCGTCCCCGACGAGAACCTGCTGCCCAACGTGTCGGGCCTGGGCGGTCCGTTCGGCTGCCTGAACAAGGCGCGCTACGGCATTGCCTGGGGCGTGCTGGGGGCCGCCGAGTTCTGCTGGCACGCCGCCCGCCAATACACGCTGGACCGCAAGCAGTTCGGCCGTCCGCTGGCCCAGACCCAACTGGTCCAGAAGAAGCTGGCCGACATGATGACGGAGATCACGCTGGGCCTCCAGGCCTGCCTGCGCGTCGGCCGCATGATGGACGACGGCAGCTGGTCGCCGGAAGCGATCTCGCTGATCAAGCGCAACAACTGCGGCAAGGCGCTCGACATCGCCCGCGTCGCCCGCGACATGCATGGCGGCAACGGCATCTCCGAGGAATTCCAGGTCATCCGCCACATGGTGAACCTGGAGACGGTGAACACCTACGAAGGCACCCACGACGTCCATGCCCTGATCCTGGGCCGGGCGCAGACGGGCCTGCAGGCGTTCTTCTGAGCGGAAAGTCCATCCCCTTTCCCGCCTCTCGTGCCAACGCATGCGTTGCCGGCGGCATCGGGCGGATCGCAAGTCCGCCCGGTGCCGGGGAAGGGAGGGAAGCCACCGCGGTGCGGCAGATGTGCGGGGACGTTGCGGGAATCGGTGTGGTTGCGGATTCCTGGAGCAAACCCCTGTTCTCGGCCGATACCGGCTTCCTTCATCCCGAGGCGGGAATTTTTCCATTGTACGCCGGGGCTCCATGGGACTGAGCGGGGGGACTGGTCGGGGATCTGGGTAGGGCTTGGCTGCTCCGCTGTTAAAGCTACTTCGGAATTGGGAGGATTGTCTCCTCATTAGATAGACAATGATCCCCGTTTTCCTCCGCCGGTGCCTGTCGAGGCTGAGATATCCTTTCGAACTCGGCGCATGCCGGTTTGGGAGGAATTTCCATGGCGACCTGGACTCCTGATCCCAGTTTCTACCCCTCGCCACGCATGGCGATGCAGGCCGCTCCGGAACGGCTGGCCTATGTGGCGATGCTGAATGTCGAAGGGGGGCCGGATGCGCTGGGGGTGGTCGATGTCGATCCCTCCTCGGCCAGCTATGGCCGGCTCCTTCGGCGGGTCGACATGCCGAATGTCGGCGACGAGTTGCACCATTTCGGCTGGAACGCCTGCAGTTCCGCCCTGTGCCCCTACGCTCCGCATCCGCATGTAGAGCGGCGATACCTGATCGTGCCCGGGCTGCGGTCATCGCGCATCCACATCCTGGACACCAAGCCCGATCCCGCCGACCCCAAAATCGTCAAGATCATCGAGCCGGAGGAACTCGCGGCGCGCGCCAATTATTCCCGCCCGCACACGATGCATTGCGGACCGGAAGGCATCTATGTCAGCGCGCTCGGCAACGGAAAGGGCGACGGCGGCGGGCCGGGGGGCGTCTTCCTGATGGACCACGAAACCTTCGAGGTGCTCGGCCAGTGGGAGATCGACCGCGGTCCGCAGTTCCTGGCCTACGATGTCTGGTGGCATCTCGGCCAGGACACGCTGATCACCAGCGAATGGGGCACGCCCGACATGATCGAGGACGGGCTGAACCCCGAACTGCTGCTCGGCGCGAAATACGGCCATCAGGTCCATTTCTGGGATCTGCGCAAGCGCCGGCACCGGCAGACCATCGATCTGGGGCCGGAATACCAGCTGGCGCTGGAACTGCGGCCGGCCCACGACCCGACCAAGGCCCATGGGTTCATGAATGCCGTGGTCAACCTGTCGGACCTGTCCTCGTCGATCTGGCTGTGGCATCGCGAGGATGACGGCAGCAGGTCTGGCCGGTGGGCCATGCGGAAGGTGATCGACATCCCGGCCGAACCGGCCGACCCGGATCTGCTGCCGCCGCTGCTCAAGGGCTTCAAGGCGGTGCCGCCGCTCGTCACCGACATCGATCTCTCGCTGGACGACCGCTGGCTCTACGTGTCCTGCTGGGGCACGGGGGAAATGCGGCGGTACGACGTGTCAGATCCGTTCCAGCCCCGGCTGACCGGCTCGGTGCGGTTGGGCGGGATCGTCGGGCGCAGCCGCCATCCCGGCGGCGATGCCGATGGTGGCGCCCTCAACGGTGCCCTCGGCGGCGCCCTCAACGGCGGCCCGCAGATGGTCGAGGTCAGCCGCGACGGCAAGCGGGTCTACTTCACCAACTCGCTGTACCGGAGCTGGGACGACCAGTTCTACCCGGACGGCATCAAGAGCTGGATGGTCAAGCTCGATGCCGACCCGGATGGCGGCCTGACCATCGACGAGCGGTTCTTCCTGCGCTTCGACGACGAATTCCGCGGTCACCAGATCCGGCTGGAAGGCGGCGACGCCTCTTCGGATTCCTACTGCTACCCATGACCGCCATCCGGGGGGCACCTCTCCATGGATGACCCGTGGCAATGGCTGGCGCTGGCCGGGCTCGGCGCCTTCCATGGAGTGAACCCGGCGATGGGATGGCTCTTCGCCGTGGCTCTCGGCCTTCAGGAGGGGCGGCGGGGCGCCGTCATCAGGGCGCTGCCTCCCATCGCGCTCGGCCATGCCCTGTCGGTGCTGGTGGTGGTGGCGGGATTCGCCATCCTGCAGCTGGTCGTCACGACGGCCCCGCTGAGGCTGGTCACGCCCGCCCTCCTGATCGGTTTCGGCCTCTACCGGCTCGTGCGCGGATACCGTCACCGGCTGCGGGTCGGCATGCGCACCGGCTTTGCCGGGCTGACGCTCTGGTCCTTTCTGATGGCGTCCGCCCACGGGGCCGGGCTGATGATCCTGCCCCTGCTGCTGGGCATGCTGGCGCCGGCGCAGCTGATGGCGCTGTCCCTGTGCGGACCGGGGGCGGGGATGACCGGCCCGGTCGCCGCACTGGGATCGGCTGCGGCCGGGCTGGCGGTGGTTCTGGTGCATATGGCGGCGATGCTGGCGGTGATCGCCGTCATCGGGCTGGCGGTTTTCGAAACCGTCGGCCTCGGCATTCTGCGCCGCGGCTGGGTCAATTTCGACCTGCTGTGGGCGGGCGCCCTGATCGGCACCGGAGCGGGGTTCCTGCTGCTCGGGTGAGGTCCGCCGTCGGGGAACTTATGCCGCCCTAATCTCCCCGTTCGCCTGCTGGCGCACTTCGGTCAGGAAGCGCTCCACCTCGGCCGCCAGGGCGCGGGTCTGGCCGGACAGGCCGCGGGCGGCGTCCTGCACGCCGAGCGCGGTGCTGCCGGCGCTCTCCGCCGTCCGGGCCAGGGCTGCGATGGTGGCCGAGACGTCCTGGGTGCCGAGGGCTGCCATCTCCACCGCCCGCGCGATCTCCTGGGTGGCGGCGTTCTGTTCCTGCACCGACTGGGTGATGGTGCCGGAAATGCCGTCGATCTCGGTGATGGTCGAGCCGATGGCGCCGATGGCGTCGGCGGCCTCGCGGGTCACCGACTGCATGGCGTTGACCTGGGCGGCGATCTCGTCGGTGGCCTTGGCGGTCTGGTCGGCCAGCCCCTTCACCTCGGTCGCCACCACGGCGAAGCCCTTGCCGGCCTCGCCCGCCCGCGCCGCCTCGATGGTGGCGTTCAGCGCCAGCAGGTTGGTCTGCTTGGCGATGGCATGGATCAGCCCGACCACCTGGCCGATGCGCTCGGCGTTGGCGATCAGGCCCTGGACGGTGGCGTTGGTGCGGTCGGTGTGGGACACCGCCTCGCCGGCGATGCGGGCGGAATGGCCGACCTGATCGGAAATGCCGCCGATGGAGCTGGCGAGTTCGGTCGCCGCCGCCGCGGCGGAGCGGACGTTGGACTGGATGTCGTCGGATTCGCGGGCGACATTGCGGGTCTGGCTCGACGCCTCGCCCACCACCGTCGCCATGCGGTCGGCGCTGTCGGCCATGCCGGCGGCCGACTCGGCGATGCCCTCGACCAGCCGCTTCACCGTGCCCTGGAAGCGGTCGGCGAGGTCGAGCAAGGCGGCGCGCTTGGCCTGCTCGGCCTTGGCGTCGGCTTCGGCCTGGGCGGCGTGCATGCGTTCAATGGCGCGGGCGTTGTCGCGGAAGACGGTGACCGAGCCGGCCATGGCGCCGATCTCGTCGGAGCGGCCGTTGCCGGGCACCTCGACCGCGGTGTCGCCGTCGGCGAGCTTCGCCATCGCCGCCGACATCGCACGCAGCGGGCGGATGACGATGCGGCCGAGCAGGAGGTTCAGCAGGGCGATCTGCACCACCAGCGCGATCAGGCAGATGGCGATCTGGTTGCGCATCTGGGTGGCGATGGCGTCGATCTGCTGGTCCAGGCTCCAGGCGATCTGGAGGGCGCCGACCAGCCGGTTGCTCTTGCCGGTCACCACCGGCACCGTCACCACGATGTGGCCGTTGGCGGAGCGGGTCTGCGCCCCCTTGCCGGCCAGCACCGCCTCGACCAGGTCCTGGTCGGGCTTCAGCTCGTATTTTGCAAATCGCTCGTTGGAGAAGTCGGCGAGCGTGCCGGCGGATGTCACCGCCCGCAGCGAGGCGAGCTGCACCTCGTTGCTGCCGGCCAGCGGCATGAACTCCGTCTCGATGGAGGCGCCGTCGCCGGCGACGAAGCTGGTCTTGGTGGCGTTTGCCAGCATGTCCGTCTCTGACGCGGGCGTCGTGCGTGGCGAGCCGCACCGCGTCGTCATACTGCATCTTGGCCTGAAGCCCCATGATGACGATGAAGCCGCCGACGATGGCGGCGACGAAGGCCGCCGTCACCTTCCGCCCCACGCTCCAGAACCGTCGCGGCCGGGATGCGGCCGCCTTGTCCACTGCCATGCTCTTGCCCCTTCCCGTGCCGCCTCCGCTTCCTGCCCGGCCGCCAACCATGAGGATATGGCACAGGGCACGGCGAAGCACCGCCGGCAAGGCCGGCGTCCGCCACAGAAGCGTCAACGAATTGCAAAATTTAAATGATATTGTAACAGCACATCATGGTCTGCACCATGATCTTCCTCTCTGACTTTCGGAAGATTGCCAGTTGTCACAGCAATCCCAAAGTCTCGGTCCAGCTTGGACAAAGTGAAGGCGCCGCCGTCGCTTGGACAAAGCGGCGCCTTTTCGTGCCGGGAATTTCAAAAATCCGGCTTCAGTTCTTTTCAGATGTGTTTTTCCGGAACCGCTTCAGCCGCGGGCCGGGGTGCGCTCCCGCCAGCCGAAGGGACCGGCAGTCTCGTACAACCAAGGATACTGGTTGACCATGCGGCGCGCGATGGCGATGCGGTGTGCGGTGAGCGTGATCAGCCCGATCACTGCTGTGTGGACGATGAAGCCCCACAGCGACAAGAGCTGCTCGCCGAACAGGCCCCAGGCCAGGAAGCGGTCGCCCACCCCCAGCAGCAGCGAGTAGGCCAGCACGCTGGAGACCGGCTTCCACCCCTCTGCCAGCGTCTGCCCGGTCAGCACGCCGCAGCCGCCGAACACCAGCACCGTCAGGAACACGAAGACCGGAACGGAGGAGCCAAGGATCGTTTCCATCTCAGTGTCCCCCTTCCAGATAGGCCGCGCGAACCTCCGGGTCGGCCAGGAGCTGCGCCCCGGTCCCCGTCATCGTGATCTTCCCCGTCACCATCACATAGGCCCGGTGCGCCAGCTTCAGCGCGTGGAAGGCGTTCTGCTCGACCATGAACACCGTCATCTTCTGTTCCCGGTTGATCTCTTGGATCACCTGGAAAATCTGCTTCACGATCAGCGGCGCCAGCCCCAAGCTGGGCTCGTCCAGCAGCAGAAGCCGCGGCTGGCTCATCAGCGCCCGCCCGATCGCCAGCATCTGCTGCTCGCCGCCCGACATCGTCCCGGCGCGCTGGTTGATGCGCTCCTTCAGCCGCGGGAACAGCGTCAGCACCCGCTCAAGCTCGCGCTCGAAGCTGCCGGGCTGCGCCACGATGGAGCCCATCTGCAGGTTTTCCAGCACCGTCATCCGCGGGAAGATGCGCCGGCCTTCCGGGCTTTGCGCGATGCCGCGCCGCACGATCTCGTGGGTGGGCAGGTCGGTGATGTCCTCGCCCTCGAAGAACACCCGGCCCTGGCGCGCCCGCGGGCTGCCGCAGATCGTCATCAGCAGCGTCGACTTGCCGGCCCCGTTGGCGCCGATCAGCGAGACGATCTCGCCGGCGCCGATCTCGATGTCGATGCCCTTCAGCGCCTCGATGGCGCCGTAGAAGGTGTGGACGCCCGATACCTTCAGCATGGTTCAGGCTCCCTTCTGGCCGGCGGTGGGCGCGATGTGCAGGTCGGCGGCGACCTCCGGCGGCAGCGCCTCGTCCTCGTCCTCGCCCAGATAGGCGCGGATCACCGCCGGGTCGTTCTTCACATGCTCCGGAGTGCCGTCGGAAATCTTCCGGCCATAGTCCAGCACCACCACATGGTCGGAAATGCGCATCACCACGCTCATGTCATGCTCGATCAGCAGCACGCCCGTGCGGTGACCCTGCGGGGTCTGCACGTCGCGGATGAAGGTCAGGATCTCGGCCAGCTCCCCCGACTCGCGCGGGTTCAGGCCGGCCGCCGGCTCGTCCAGGCACAGCAGCACCGGCTCGGTGCACATGGCGCGCGCGATCTCCAGCCGGCGCTGGGCGCCGTAGGGCAAATTGCCGGCTTCCCAGTCGGCGAACTCGGTCAGCCGCACCCGGTCCAGCCAGTATTTCGCCAGCTCCACCGCCTCATGCTCGGCCTTGCGGAAGCCGGGCAGGCCCAACAGGCCGGCGATGGCGAAGCCGGACGCCCGCATCAGCTTGTTGTGCTGGGCGACGATCAGGTTCTCCAGAACGCTCATGCCGCTGAACAGCCGGATGTTCTGGAAGGTGCGCGCCACGCCCGCCAGCTGGGCGATGCGGTAGCCCGGCATCCGCTCCAGCAGGAACTCCTTGCCGGCGGGATGGCGCAGCGTCAGCCGCCCCACGGTCGGCGTGTAGAAGCCGGTGACGCAGTTGAACAGCGTCGTCTTGCCCGCACCATTGGGGCCGATCAGCGCGGTGATCTCGCCCGCCCGCGCCTCGAACGACACGTCGTTGTTCGCCACCAGACCGCCGAAGCGCATGGTCAGGTGTTCGACCGACAGAAGCGGCTTTTCAGTCATGACGGCGCTCATTTCGCGGCTCCCGCGGCGGGCTTTTTGCCGCCATGCAGGAGGATGGTCGGGTCACGATGGGCCAGCAGGCCGCGCGGACGCCACAGCATGATCACCACCATGCCGGCACCAAACGCCAGCATGCGGTAGTCGGCCAGCTCGCGGAACGCTTCCGGCAGGCCGATCACCAGCAGGGTGGCGACCACCACGCCGATCTGGCTGCCCATGCCGCCCAGCACCACGATGGCCAGGATGATCGCCGACTCGATGAAGGTGAAGCTCTCCGGGCTGATGAAGCCCTGGCGCGTGGCGAAGAAGGAGCCGGCGAAGCCGCCGAACATCGCCGCGATGGCGAAGGCCGCCAGCTTCATGTTGGTGCGGTTGATGCCCAAGGACGCACAGGCGATGTCGTCCTCGCGCAGCGCTTCCCAGGCCCGGCCCAGCGGCAGCTTGCGCACCCTGAGCGTGAACAGGTTCACCACCAGGGCCAAAGCCAGGATGAGGTAGTAGAGGAAGACGATGCGGTGGAGCGGCGAGAACTCCAGCCCGAACAGCTCGTGGAAGGCGGCCATGCCCTCGGCCGGGGTGCGGGAGAAGTCGGCGATGCCGAAGAAGCTCGGCCGCGGGATGCCGGAGATGCCGTTCGGGCCGCCGGTGAACTGGTACCAGTTGACCAGGATGATGCGGATGATCTCGCCGAAGCCCAAGGTCACGATGGCGAAATAGTCGCCGCGCAGCCGCAGGACGGGGAAGCCGAGCAGCACGCCGGAACAGGCGGCGAGCAGCCCCGCCAGCGGCAGGCAGAGCCAGAAGCTGAGTCCGAAATAATGGGCGAGCAGCGCGTAGCTGTAGGCGCCGACGGCGTAGAAGGCGACATAGCCGAGGTCGAGCAGGCCGGCCAGACCGACCACGATGTTCAGGCCCCAGCCCAGCATGATGTAGGTCAGCAGCAGGATGCCGATGTCCAGCAGCATGCGGTCGGCCAGCGGCGTCATCGGCAGGATGGCGGCGAAGACGACGGCGACCGGGCCGATGTATTTGCTGGCATGCTGCACCTTGGCGGCGAATTGATCCATGCGCTTGTCGCGGTCGGCTTGGCTGAGCTTGGAGCGGCCGGTGGCGACGGTCATGGCGGCGCGGATGGCGATGACGCCGCCGCCCAGCACCAGCACCAGGCGCAGCACCTGGGTCGGCATCGGCAGCACCAGCCCGATGCCGGCGCAGACCAGCGCCAGGATCAGCACCGGCAGCGCCATGCCCTGGCGGATCAGCCCGAGCCCGAGCCGGCCGAGGAAGACGAGGACCAGCGAGGCGATGACTTCTTCCGGCCGGGCTTCGATGCCGAGCCCGGTGGGGCGGTCGACGGTGCGCAAGCCCACCAGCGGCACGGTCAGCAGCAGGGCCACGAAGGCGGCGAGGCCGGCGTCCTTGACGGTGGCGGCCCAGTCGACGCCGCGCGCGGCGCCGCGTCCGGCGGAGAGGGTGTTGGAGTGCGTGGTCATGGCGCTTACACCTTCTCGATCTCGGGCCGGCCGAGCAGGCCGGTGGGCCGGAAGATCAGGACGAGGACGAGGATGGAGAAGGTTGCGACGTCCTTCCATTCGGAGCCGACATAGCCGGACCAGAAGGCTTCGATCAGGCCGATGACCACGCCGCCGAGCATGGCGCCGGGCAGCGAGCCGACCCCGCCGAGCACGGCGGCGGTGAAGCTTTTCACGCCGGCCAGGAAGCCGATGTAGAAGTCGATGACGCCATAGATCAGCAGCACCATCATGCCGGCGACGGCGGCGAGTGCGGCCCCCATGACGAAGGTCAGCGAGATGACGCGGTCGACGTTGACGCCGAGCAGCCCGGCCATCTTCTTGTCCTGCTCGCAGGCGCGCTGGGCACGGCCGAGCGAGGTGCGGTTGATCAGCATGGTGAAGCCGACCATGAGGACCAGCGTGATGATGATGGTGGCGAGCCGGACGTAGCTGACAGAGACGGCGCCGTCCATCAGGGTGAGGTTGCCGGGCAGGATGGGCTGCAGCGGCTTGGAGCGGGCGCCCTGGAGGATCTGGATGTAGTTCTGCAGGAAGATCGACATGCCGATGGCGGAGATCAGCGGCGCCAAGCGCGGCGAGGAGCGCAGCGGCCGGTAGGCGATGCGCTCGACCGTCCAGCCATAGACGCTGGTGAACAGCATGGAGGCGAGCAGCATGATCAGCAGCGCCAGCGGCACCCAGGTGATGCCGAGCGCGCCGATGGCCAGGAAGGTGATCAGCGCCACGAAGGAGCCGATCATGTAAATCTCGCCATGGGCGAAGTTGATCATGCCGATGATGCCGTACACCATCGTGTAACCGATTGCGATCAGGCCGTAGATCGCACCGAGCGACAAGCCGTTGATCAATTGCTGAAGAAAATATTCCATCAGGCAGGCTTCTCCCACTCTCCCAGATCAACGAATAGGCAGGCACGCGAAAAAGAGTGAGCCGTGTGCGGCAGCGGAGTTCCGATCCGGATGAACGGGGGAGAACATCCAGGACCGAGGCAGGGGACGCTTGGAACCCCGCCGCCGCACCCGGTTCTTGCCGAAGCCCCGCCGGATGCGGGATCCGGCGGGGCTTCGGGCGAATTCGTTACAGGGGACCGCTGCGGGCCGGCATGCGCGGAGCCGGGACAAGGCCGGCCTTCACCAGGACGGGCATCCAGGCGGGCATCTTCCGGATATGCGACGAGGTCGCGGGGGTGCGGTCATGCACCCGAGCGGCATTCCGTCGTTCGACCATGGTCAACAGCTCCCACTTGCGCGGCACGGGCTTGCAGCCGTGGCGTCCCCACCGGCATCGCTGCCGGACATCCTGCTTGTGAATCGCGGGCCAGTTCGGACGGAGTGACCGTCCGGACAGCACCAGTCGGCGAAAGGCGCCGCGCCTTACCCTGTTCAAAACTGTTCTTGGTCTTTGGCCCCGGCACTTAAGCGCCGGTTGCATATGTTACCCTTTTTCTTGTGACAGACAGGTAATGCAACTTGATCCGTAGGCGCAACACTCTCTTTCCAAGGGTTGAAAAAAACAACAATCGTTCCGACGCGTCGCGATTTTTCCGTTCAAAATTTCCAGTCCTACGGTTTCCGAGAAATATCGTTCAGTTTATTGTCAACAGCTGTTCACATCATCCGCCGACCGTTTCGCGCGGGTCGGTGAAGGGCTGTCCGAGCGCCTCCGCCACCGCCGGATAGGTCAGCCGGCCGCCCTGGACATTCAGCCCGGCCAGCAGGTGCGGATCCTCGGCCAGCGCCCGTTTCCAGCCCTTGCCGGCCAGCGCCTGGACGAAGGGCAGGGTGGCATGGTTCAGCGCCTCGGTGCTGGTGCGGGCGACGGCACCCGGCATGTTGGCGACGCAATAATGCACGACGCCGTCCACCACATAAGTCGGGTCGGAGTGGGTGGTGGCGTGGCTGGTCTCGAAACAGCCGCCCTGGTCGATGGCGACATCCACCAGGACCGACCCGCGGCGCATGCCGGCCAGCTGGTCGCGGCGCACCAGTTTCGGCGCCGCCGCCCCCGGCACCAGCACGGCGCCGACCACCAGATCGGCATCGGCGACCAGCCGGTCGAGGGTGTCGGCGGAGGCATAGACGGTCTTCAGCCGCGGCCCGAACAGATCGTCGAGCTGGGCCAGCCGCGGCATGGAGCGGTCGGCGATGGTCACGTCGGCGCCCAGCCCCATCGCCATGCGGGCGGCGTTGGCGCCGACCACGCCGCCACCGATGACCAGCACCTTGCCGGGCAGCACGCCGGGCACGCCGCCCAGCAGGATGCCGGAGCCGCCGTTGCTCTTCTGCAAGGCGACGGCGCCGACCTGGATCGCCATGCGGCCGGCGATCTCCGACATCGGCGCCAGCAGAGGCAGGCGGCCGGCGCGGTCGGTGACGGTTTCATAGGCGATGGCGGTGCAGCCGCTCTCCATCAGCAGCCGGGCCTGTTCGGGATCGGGGGCGAGGTGCAGGTAGGTGAAGAGCACCTGATCCGGGCGCAGCCTGCGACATTCCGCCGGCTGCGGCTCCTTGACCTTCACGATAAGCTCGGCCTTCGCAAAGACCTCCTCGGCGGTTTCGGCGATCTCGGCCCCCGCCGCGCGGTAGGCCTCGTCGGAAAAGCCGATCTCGGCGCCGGCGCCGCTCTGCACCAGCAGGGAATGGCCGTCCGCCGCCAGTTCGCGGATCGATGCCGGCGTCAGCCCGACGCGGTATTCGTGGTTCTTGATTTCCTTGGGAACGCCGATGCGCGTGACCATGCGAGATCTCCCCGATCCGAACGCCCGTTTCAATCAATCCGGCCGATCGAATCCGGCAGAACCATTGGTATCCCAGGAAACCATCGGTGGGGCAGATTGTCTCAGCGATGTCACTATACGGCCGGCGAAGCGGGTGAATCTCTGCAAAGCCTTGCATGAATCCCCCATAGTGTGGTGGAGCTTCCGCACGATCCGCCACGTCTTCGAATAAAGTTGCATGCACGCCCTGGACGCCCTGGACCACAAGATCCTGCGCCTTCTCCGCAAGGACGGCCGGATGAGCAACGCCAAGCTGGCGGCGGAGGTCGGGCTGTCTCCCTCGGCCTGCCTGCGCCGCCTGCACATGCTGGAGCATTCCGGCGTCATCCGCGGCTATACCGCCATCATCGAGACGGCGGACGAGGAGCGGTCGGTGACCGTCATCGTCCAGATCACGCTGGAACGGCAGACCGACGAGTATCTGCGCCGTTTCGACGCCGCCGTCCGCCGCTGTCCGGAGGTGCGGGAGTGCTATCTGCTGTCCGGCAGTTCCGATTACCTGCTGCGGGTGGTGGCGCAGAATCCCAGCGATTACGACCGCATCTATAAGGACTCGCTGTCGCGCCTCCCCGGCGTGGTGCGCATCCAGTCGAGCTTCGCCATCCGCAGCATCGTGCGCCCCGGCAACCTGCCGGCGCTGGAGGACCGGGCGGACTGACCGTCGAGGGAACGTCTCCCTGGGGGGTACGTTCGCCCAGGACCGGCCTGCCTCAGGGAGTGGGGGCCCATGCCACCGTCGTGATCGTGTAATCCTTGAATTCCGGCGCGAACCTGTCCAAGTTCGGGGAACCATGACACTGCCGCCCCGCCATATCCGTAACCTCCTGCGTGCAGGCCGCGTTCACGCAGGCTCGCCCGCCCCGGATCTGGTCGCCTGAGGCAAGGCTCCCGGACCGTCCGGGGCCAACATCGTCTCCGAATCCAAAAGAGCCGCTCGAACCGCATCCCTGCGG
Organism: Azospirillum sp. UENF 111221; assembly: GCF_058780625.1. NCBI lineage: Bacteria > Pseudomonadati > Pseudomonadota > Alphaproteobacteria > Rhodospirillales > Azospirillaceae > Azospirillum > Azospirillum sp. UENF 111221. The sequence continues at coordinate 532,906 of NZ_JBSNCH010000002.1, read as the reverse complement.
TCGCGGGTTTATCACATGCAACCGCTGCATGACCGATGAGGCGTCCACCGGGGGGCGTCGCCCGGCAGTCGGTTGAGCATGCCGAGAAAAGCGAAGGAAGACCTCGATGCGTCCCGCAGACCAGTTTCCGCCCATCGTGCTGACCGCCACCGACCATGACCGCCTCTCGGCTCTGGTGGAGGCCGTTTCCGAGAGGTTGCCCGATGTGTACGCGTACCTCACGGTCGAACTGGAGCGCGCTGCGGTGATCGATGCCGGCGAACTCGTGGCGACGGTGGTCACGATGGGCGCGCGCGTGGCGTTCCGGGACGAGGTAACCGGACAGGAGCGCACTGTCACCCTGGTCTATCCGGGTGACGCCGACCTCGCGGCCGGTCGGGTGTCGGTGCTGACCCCCATTGGCGCGGCCCTCATCGGCGTCGCGGAAGGACAGTCGATCACATGGTACACGCGTGAGGGCGAGGCGAAGACCCTTACCGTTTTGGCCGTCGAGCCTCCCGGTGCGGACGGAGGCGCCGTCGCCGCGTGATCCGCGGTCGGAAGAGCGACTGCACGCAAGACGCTTCACAACCGCTTCGTCGGCTGGGCGGCCATGGGTAATACAGCCCTGTGCCAAGGCCGCCGATCTTTCATGCTGCCTCTCACCCGAACAGGTCCAATTCCGGGTCGGAGCCGGTTACAGCGCCTGTTCGAGGATCGCCCGTTCCAGGATCGCCCTGGCCGGTGCGTATTTCTCGGCAACCATCCGCGGCCCGGCGGCGATGGCGGCGACGCGGGCGGGATCGCTGTTGTCCAGATTGTCGGCCAGCTTGACGCGGATCGCCGTGAGGTTGCCGCTCGCGGCGATCCGCCCGATCCAGTCGAGATAGCTTCCTTCGGGGTTCAGGTTCCGGCTGACCAGTTGGATGGCGGCGATGGCCTCCTCCTCGACGCCAGCCGCCCGGAGATCGTCGGCGGTGGCGCCGGCATCCTCGATGGCGTCATGGAGCAGGGCGGCCTGGAACTGGGCCTTGGTGGCGTCGGGGAACCGCTCCATCAGGCGGTGGGCGACCCGTTCCAGATGCCTCCAATAGGGGGCGCCGGCCTTGTCGACCTGACCCTTGTGGAGGGTCCTGGCGAATTCCAGCGTGTCCCGGAACCAAGCCTCATTCTGCACTGTGCTTTCTCCTTTCCACGTCTTTGCGCCGCGCTATCGACGTTCTGACCCCGCGGTTCACCCGAACAGGTCGAGTTCCGGGTCCGGCGCGGTTTCCGGGTGGGTCAGGTCGGTGCAGCCGATGCCGATCAGGCGGAAGGCGCGGCCGTCGACCTCGCGCTCCAGCAGGGCGAGGCCGGCCGCCAGGATCGCGTCCGCCGAGCGGGTCGGCTCGACCCGGCGGGACCGGGTCAACTGCTGGAAATCCTTGGTCTTCAGCTTCAGCACCACGCTGCGGCCGAGCAGCCCCTCGCGCTCCAGCCGGCGGGCGACCTTGTCGGCCAGCGGGCGCAGCTCCTGCGCCAGGGCGGGCAGGGTGGTGACGTCCCAGTCGAAGGTTTCCTCCGACGAGATGCTCTTGCTCGGCGACTTGGGGTGCACCCGGCGGGAATCCTCGCCGCGGGCGTAGCTGTAGAGCACCCGGCCCATGGCGCCGTAGCGCTTGACCAGCCAATGCTCATCCCTGTCCTGAAGATCGCCGACGCGGGTGATGCCGTCGGCGAACAGCTTGCGCTCCAAGGCCGGGCCGACGCCCCACAGGATGGTCACCCGCTTGGGCGCCAGGAAGGCCGCCGCCTCCGCCCGGCCGAGTGCGGAGAAGCCGCGCGGCTTGTCGAGATCCGAGGCGATCTTCGCCAGCAGCTTGTTGTAACTGAGGCCGATGGAGGCGGTGATGCGCAGTTCCCGCTCGAAGCGGCGGACGATCTCAACCAGCGCCTGGGCCGGGCTGATGCTGAGGCGGTCTTCCACGCCGGTCAGGTCGAGATAGGCCTCGTCGATGCTGATCGGCTCGACCAGCGGGGTGAAGGCCTCCATGATCTCGCGGGCCCGATGGCCGACTTCCTTATATTTGGCGATGTTGGGGCGGATGATGGTGGCGTCGGGGCAGCGGTCCAGCGCCTCGCGGATCGTCATGGCCGAGCGCACGCCCGATATCCGGGCGACATAGCAGCAGGCGGCGACCACCCCGCGATGGTCGTCGCCGCCGACGATCACCGGGCGGCTGGCCAGCTCCGGCCGGTCGCGCTTCTCCACCGTGGCATAGAAGCTGTCGCAGTCGATGTGGCCGATATGCAGGCTGTGCAGCTCGGCATGGCGGAACAGCCGCCGGCTGCCGCATTTCGGGCAGCGCGTCAAGTCACCCGATCCTGCGCCCGATCCTGCGCCGGGGAGGGCGGCGGCGCAGTCGCGGCAGACGCTGTGCAGGGCGGTGATCATGATGACGGCAGCTTAGCAAAGCGGCGGAGCAAGCGCCAGCTTATGCGTACAAAGGAAGAACGGAATGCGAGGTCAGCGCAACGGCGACTTCGCCCGGTCGGTGGCGGCGATGCGGGACGCGATGCCCTGCAAGCCACTCAGAAGCAGCTTCGCCATAGCCCAGTGATAGAGGGCCGATCCCACCAGGACCGTCAGCATGGCGCCCCACCCGCCGATCCAGCCGGCGAGCATGGCCGCGACGAGGGAGGCGGCGGCCGAGACGACCAATGCCACCAGAATCGTCAGGCCATTGGCTCCGTTGATCCGGCCGAGGATCGCGGCCCGCTCCATCGCCGCGGCGCCGAGCAGGACGACCAGCGACAGGGTCAGCGAAATGCTCAGCAGCAGAACCATGGAGGCACTCGGGAGTGTGGTCGTGGGAGAAGCGGGCGTTAGCGCAGCACGTCGCCGCCCACCGCCAGCCGGCCGGCAACGACGGCGGCCTGGGTGCGGCTGACCACGTTCAGCTTGCGCAGGATGCTGGAGACGTGGACCTTCACCGTCTGCTCCGACACGTTCAGTTCGCCGGCGATCTGCTTGTTCAGCTTGCCGTCGACGATCATCGTCAGGATGCGCAGCTGCTGCGGCGACAGCGAGGCGAAGCGGCGGGCGGAGTCTGCCTCGTCGGCTTCCGATGACACCGCCGACAGCGGCGGCGCCCAGGTCTCGCCGGACAGGATGGCGCGGATGGCGTCGGCCATCGCCGGCATCGACAGCGACTTCGGGATGTAGCCCGAGGCGCCATAGGCCAGCGCCCGGCGGATGGTGTCGGGATCCTGCAAGGCCGACAGGATGGCGACCGGCACGGTCGGGTGGTGGGCCAGCATCAGGAACAGGCCGGCGAAACCGTGGGTGCCGGGCATGTTCAGGTCGAGCAGGACGAGGTCGATCCCGTCCGGCTGCGCTCCCACCGCGGTCATCACCGAGTCGAGGTCCGGGCATTCGATCACCCGCACCTCCGGCATCGCCCGGCCCAGCGCGTCGCGCAGCGCCGCCTGCACCAGCGGATGGTCGTCGCCGATGACGATTGTCGTCTGTCCGGCTGTCGTTTGCGCGGCCGCCGTTTGTTCAGCCGCCGTTTGTCCAGCCGTTGCCGATGCGCCTGCTGCGCTGTCCTCGCCCATGGCTTCCGCACTCCCCCCATTTGCGGCCGCCCGGCTTTTGTCCGGTTCCAGCCTTAACGCTCGGCCACGGCCGCCGTCTGCAAGGCCGCCCCGTTCAGGAAGCGGCGCAGCGACGCCGGCTTCACCGGTTTGTAGAGCACCCCGCAGCCGCAACGCTCCGCTTCCGCCCGCACCGCTTCGGAGCGGTCGGCGGTCAGCAGCAGCCCCTTGACCGGGCGGTCCCACAATTCCCGCAACCGCTCCAGAACCGCAAGCCCCGTCTGCCCGTCGCCGACGTGATAATCGACACAGACCACATCGGGAAGCGCCCCGTCGAAGGGGGCGAGTGCCGCCAGGGCGCCTTCGACGTCCGATGCCGTCGCCACCCGGCAGCCCCATTGGCCGAGCAGCGCACGCAAGCCGGCCAGGATCGGCTCCTCATTGTCGATGCACAGGACCAGAAGCCCGGCCGACAGGGCGGCAGGCGTGGAGACCGGTCGGGTGACCGGGGTGGCGCGCGACTGCTCCATCGGCACCTCCACCGCGAAGCCGGTGCCGCGCCCGACGGTGGAGCGCAGGGTGACGGGATGGTCGAGCAGCCGGGCGATGCGGTCGACGATGGCGAGGCCGAGGCCCAATCCCTTATCGGCCGGATTGCCGCCGCCGTTTTCGCCTCCCAGCCGGCGGAACTCCTCGAACACCTCGTGGCGCTTGGCCTCGGGGATGCCGGGGCCGGTGTCCCAAACCTCGATGCGCAGGCGATCACCGTGAATGGGGTCGCGGCGGCGCCGGCAGCCGAGCAGGACGCGGCCCTTCGGCGTGTAGCGGATGGCGTTGGACAGGAAATTCTGCAACACCCGGCGCAGAAGCTGCGGGTCGGAGCGCACCACCGCACCGCAGCCCACCACCTTCAAGGTCAGGCCGCGTTCCTGCGCCAGGGCGGAGAATTCCACCCCCAGCCCGCCCAGCAGCTCGTCGATGGCGAAGCTGCGCATCTTCACCCGGACATTGCCGGCGTCGAGCGACGAGATGTCGAGCAGTCCGCCCAGCAGCATCTCGGTCGAGCGGAGCGAGGCGGCGGCGTTGTCGATCATGCCGCATTCCGACTCCCGCTGGCCGGGCGTCGGCAGCGGTCCCCGCATGCTCTCCTCCAGCGCCGAGACGAACAGGCGGGCGGCGTTCAGCGGTTGCAGCAGGTCGTGGCTGGCGGCGGCGAGGAAGCGGGTCTTGCTGGCGTTGGCCGCCTCGGCCTCCGCCTTCGCCTGTTGCAGCGCGTCGGTGCGCTCCTGCACGCGGTGCTCCAGGCTCTCGTTGGCCTCGCGCAGGGCCTCGGCGGCGCGGTAGCGCTCGGTCACGTCGGTGTAGGTCGAGACATAGCCGCCTTCCGGCAGCGGGTTGGCGACGATCTCCAGCACCGTGCCGTCGGGGCGGCGCCGCTCGTAGCGGTAGGGCCATTGCTGGTTGGCGGTGTCGCGGTTGGTCAGCAGCGCCGTCATGTCGCGGGCGCTGTATTCGCCGCGGCGCTCGTTGAAGCGGATCAGGTCGGCGAAGGGCACGCCAACCCGCACCATGTCGGCCGGCAGGTCGAGCAGTTCCAGATAGCGGTGGTTCCAGGCGGCGATGCGGTGGTCGGCATCGATCACGCAGATGCCCTGGCCGATGTTCTCCAGCGTCGCCTGGAGCAGCTTGCGGTTGAAGCGCAGCGCCTCCGACGCCTCGTCCAGCATCGCCATGGCGTCGCCGCGCGACAGCGAGCGGCCTTGCAGAGAGGCGGCCATCACCACCCGCGCCGACGCCGCCCCGATGGCGCCGGCGATCAGCGTCTCGGTGAAGCGGACGGCGTCGAGGTCGGCGGGGCCGGTCTCGCCCTTGCGTCCGGCGGCATAAGCATCGAAGGCGGCGTTGCCGCGCTCCGCCCCGACGAAACGGATGGCGAGCGCCCGCAGGTCGGCCAGCCTGGCCAGCGCCTGCGGCGTGTCGTCCTCGTCGCGGTCGGCGGTCGCGGTGGTGTAGAAGACGGCCTGGGTGCGCTCCACGGCACTGGGGCGGGCCAGCAGCGAGCCGGCGACGAAGGCGATCAGGTTGGCGAGCAGGCTCCACAGGCTGGCGTGCGAGATGGGGTCCAGCCCCTCGATCCCGAACAGGGCCTGCGGGCGCAGCCAGCCGATGCCCCAGGGGCCGTGATCGAGGAAGGCGTCCGGCACCGGCACGATGCGCGCCATCGACGGCACCAGCAGCGTGTAGACCCACAGCAGGAAGCCGGCACCGAGCCCGGCCAGAGCCCCCACCCGGTTGGCCCGCCGCCAGTACAGCCCGCCGAAGAAGGCCGGGCCGAACTGCGCCACCGCGACGAAGGACAGGAGGCCGATGACGGTCAGCGGGTAGTCGCGGTCGACCAGCCGGTGCATGACATAGGCCAGCAGCAGGATGCCCACCACCGACAGCCGCCGCACCAGCAGCAGCGTGCCGACCATGTCGCGCCGGCCGACGCGGGCGGCGAAGTGCTTGCGGCTGAGCAGCAGCGGCATCACCACGTCGTTGCACAGCATGGTGCTGAGCGACACCGCGGCGACGATGACCATGCCGGTCGCCGCCGACAGGCCGCCGATGAAGGACAGCAGGCTGAAGCCGCTGGCCCCCGCCGCGATGGGCAGGGTGATCATGAAGGTGTCGGGGTTGATGCCGTCGCTTCCGCTGTCGGGCCCGAAGGTGATGAGGCCGGCCACCGCGATGGGGATCATCAGGGCGCTCAGCGCCACCAGATAGGAGGGGTACATCCAGGCGGCGGCGCGCAGATGGCGGGGATTGTCGTTCTCCACCGTCATCACATGGTACATCTGCGGCAGGCAGAGGAAGGCGATGATCGAGATCGACGTGTTCGACCACCAGGTCGGGTCGGTGAAGTCGGGCGACAGCAGCGGCTCCGCCTGCGGCCGGGCGATCAGGTCGGTGTAGCCGTCGAACATCCCCCAGACGATGAAGGCGGCCACCGCCAGGAAGACGGTCAGCTTCACCAGGCTCTCAAACGCGATGGCCAGCATCAGGCCGCGGTGATGCTCGCTGGCGTTGATGTGGCGGACGCCGAACAGGATGGTGAAGACCGCCATCGACAGCGCCACCGCGAAGGCGGTGTCGCCCCAGACCGGCGGCGGCAGGGCGGCCGGGGCGGCCAGCGACGGGGCCGTCAGCACGTCGAAGCTGGCGGCAACCGCCTTCAGCTGCAAGGCGATGTAGGGCAGCACGCCGACCAGCGCCGTCAGCGTCACCAGCGCCGCCACCGCCTGGCTCTTGCCGTAGCGGGCGCCGATGAAGTCGGCGATGGAGGTGACGTTCTGCGCCTTGGTGATGGCGATGGTCTTGGTCAGCACCGGGCGGGCCGCCAGCAGCAGGATCATCGGCGCCAGATAGATCGGCAGGAAATCGAAGCCGCTGGCCGAGGCCCGGCCGACCGAGCCGTAGAAGCTCCAACTGGTGTTGTAGATGCACAGCGTCAGCGCGAAGAGGATGCCGGTCGCCCGCGGCGAGGCCGACAGCAGCGCGCCCCCGGCGGTGCGCCGGTCGCCCCACCAGGCGATGGCGAACAGAACCCCCAGATAGGCCGCCGAAACGGCCAGCACCAGCCAACTCTGCACGACCGACGGACCTCTTTGGGGTGGGAAGGGGAGCTGTGCGACGACCCTATCGCAATGCTGCCGCCGCCAACAACGGGCGGGCTCGGAATTGCTCAAGAACTGTGCAGGGCTGAACGAAGGTAGGGGCGCAAATGGTTTGCCGGTCGAACTATTCTGCACCTGCCGGACGCCGCCGTCCCGGTCGCCGCTGGTGTGACGGCCGGCGTTCCCGCCCCGGTCCCGGGCATCAGTCCAAGGGTCCGGGGACCGCCGAAGCGGCCGTTTCCGTCTCCTCCCTCGGACGGGGACGGCCGCTTCCGCGCCTGCCGTCCGGCCCCGCCGGCCGTGGGACAAACGGGGGTCCCTGTCGGTTTACTGCGTCGTCATCGCTGGGAAAGCGTCGCGAACGGCCCAATCTATGGCAAGATGGTCCATCGTAAGGGAGCCCGGCCGTCGGTGCCGGCCCCGGTGCGTGGCCTGAAACGGAAGACGGACGCCCAAGAGAATGCTGATCGACGCCTATTTGGGGTTCCGGGTCGGGGACGTGGTCCTGGACCGTGCGGAGCTTGCGGCCGGCACCGCCACCATCAAGGAAATCCACGTCGTTCCCTGTGACTGGGCGCATGGCCTGACCGGCATCGCCGTGATGGAGAACGGCGCCGAGCGTTTCATCGTCCAGCTGAAGAAGGTGCGCCCCACCGAGGAAGAGGTCGAGACCGAAAGCAACGTCCGGCCGCTGCGCCACCGCGCGCGCTGAACCCTGTTTCCAACACGGCAAGGCCCGCCGCCCCGGATCGGAGCGGCGGGCCTTTGCTTTTCCAGCGGGAGCGGTGCCCGCCGGGCCGTCAGTGACGGGGCTTCAGTGACGAAGCTGGACGCGCCCGCCGTTCCTGCGCGCGTCATCGACGCTGGCGATGGCGGGCAGGCCGCGCAGGAAGGCGGCGCCGGTGTCGGTCGCCTCGAACAGGACATGGCCCTGGCGGTCCTGGCCGCGGAAACGGGCCTCGGTCGCCATGCCGGCATTGCGGACGGCGGCCGACAGGTCGGACACGGCCTTCCAGATGCGGGCACGATGCTCGGCGGCGCTGGAGCAGCCGGTCGCATCCGCGACGGCCAGCGTTACGGTAAAGGAATGAAGCTCGATCGCCATGGTGGCACCACGGAACTTGGAGTGCGGGGTTCGGTAAACCCGGATCGTTCCGGCCATCGGCCGGATACGGCGCCGGCCCTTGGGATCGAGAAACTCAGTCGTAACGGGGAAGCTTCGACAGGACAATGTCGCTGATGAGGCCGCGGAGCTGGCTGACCGGGAGCTGTTCGACCGGAATGCTGACCGCGCGGGCGTAGGTCTCGCAGACGTGCCAGGCGTGGTCGGGTTCGACCAGGATGTGCCGGGCGAGATCGTGTTCGTCGGCGTTCGCCCGTCCGGGGAGCGCCTTTTCACAGGCCAGAGCGGTTTGCACCATATCGCTGGCCAGATTGTGCAGGTTCATGGATGGCACCTTCCCATGCTCGGGAAATCGTTGGGGGCACAAACAAACTAGACCTTCGTTCCGGATTCCACAATGGTGCCTATGACGTTCGGCTGTGACAATTCGACGATGGAGCCACAACCGGCGCCTGGGCGATGCCGCCGCGGACCGGCCGATACCGGGACCAACATAGGTTGCGGCGAATTATTCCGCCTGTGACCGTTTCGCGGGTCTGACGCGGCAAATTTCGGCCGGCTCCGCCGCCACTGCGCTCTTGCGTCGGACGGGCTTTTGCCTATCGGCGTTCCGGTCCACCGCCAATGGCATTGCGCATGCCAGCCGGCTGTGGATTGATGAGTGGGTCACTACCCATATTGGAGACAGCACCATGTCCGCCGACCTGTGGCTCGCCTTCGCAGCCGCCTCCGCCATCATGCTGATGATTCCGGGGCCGACGGTGCTGATCGTGGTGTCCTATGCCCTGGGCCATGGGCGGAAATCGGCCATGGCGACGGTGGCCGGGGTGGCGCTGGGCGACTTCACGGCGATGACCGCCTCCATGCTGGGGCTGGGGGTGCTGCTGTCGACCTCGGCGGCGCTGTTCACCCTGCTGAAATGGGCGGGTGCCGCCTATCTGCTCTATCTCGGCATCAAGCTGTGGCGGGCGCCGGTCGGCAACGCCGAGGCCGCGGCCGACGACCGGGATGTCCGGCCCTGGCGCATGATGCTGCACACCTATGCCGTCACCGCGCTGAACCCCAAGAGCATCGTCTTCTTCGTCGCCTTCCTGCCGCAGTTCCTCGACACCGGCAGCCCGCTGGCCGGGCAGATGGTGGTGATGGAGGCGACCTTCCTGGTGCTGGCGACGCTGAACGCCGCCGGCTATGCCCTGCTGGCCTCGGCGGCGCGGCGCGCGGTCAGGACGCCGTCGGTACAGCGGACGGTCAACCGGGTCGGCGGCTCGCTGCTGATGGGCGCCGGGCTGCTGACCGTGGCCTGGAAGCGCACGGCCTGAGCCGATTCATTGACAACTCATCATAACTTCACCGAAAATTGTCTGCGAATGAGGTGGTGCACGCGCCGGTAACTTTCTTGACGCTGGCGAAAGCGAATCGATCCGCGGGGGCGGTGATGGTCGACGGGGGCAAAGGGGCCGACAGGGCGGACATTCTCCGGCGGGACTCCGCCGCGGATGTCCTGGAATTCGCCGCCGAAGCGGAGGAATCCGCCGACGGCGGGCGGCGCAATCCGCCCTGGCTGATCCTGATCGTCGACGACGACCACGAGGTCCATGCCATCACCCGCGTCGTGCTGGGCGAGATGATGTTCGAGGAGCGGCCGGTCCGCTTCCTGTCCGCCTACACCGCAAGGCAGGCGCGGTCGCTGCTGGCGGAGCATCCGGGCATCGCCGCCATCCTGCTGGATGTGGTGATGGAGACCGACGATGCCGGGCTGAAGCTGGTCCGCCACATCCGCGAGGAGATGGGCAACCGGCAGATCCGCATCATCCTGCGCACCGGCCAGCCGGGGCAGGCGCCCGAACGGCAGGTGATCGCCGCCTACGACATCAACGACTACAAGGCGAAGAGCGAGCTGACGGCGCAGAAGCTCTACACCGCCGCGGTCGCGGCACTGCGCTCCTACCAGCACATCGCCACCATCGAGCATGGCCGCCAGGGGCTGGAGCGGGTGATGGAGGCGGCCGACCATCTGGCCGGGCTGCGCTCGCGCCCGCAATTCCTGGCCGGGCTGGTCGGGCGGGCGGCGGCGCTGGCGGGCGGCGCCCAGTCCGCCCTGCTGTGCGCCGCCGGGGAGGATGGGCGACCGTCCATCGTCGCGGAGGCCGGGCTGCCGGCAGACGACCTGCCGCCGGAGGCGGCCGCCACCGTGCTGGCGGCGCTGGCCGACGGGCAGACGCGCTGGAGCGCCTGCTGCGGAGTCGCCGTGCTGCGCGGCCGCGATGCGCCGCCGCTGGCGCTCTGCCTGCTGGGCGGTCCCTTCGCCGCGGGCGACCGGCCGCTGGTGGAGCTGCTCTGCACCAAGGCGGCGGTCGGGCTGGACAATCTGCGGCTTTACGAGCGGCTGAACCAGGCGCAGATCGCCACCGTCCATGCGCTGGGCAAGCTGGCCGAATACAAGGACGAGGTCACCGGCGACCATGTGAAGCGGCTGGGCCGCTGGGCCACCGCCATCGCCCGCGAACTCCACGCCCGCAATGTTTTCGCGCACGAGCTGGACGACTGGTTCTGCGACACCATCGGGCTGGCCAGCGTGCTGCACGATGTCGGCAAGGTCGGCATCCCCGACGCCATCCTGCGCAAGCCGGGCCGGCTGGACGAGGCGGAGATGGCGGTGATGCGCGAGCATGCCGCCATCGGCGGCAGCATCCTGCGCGATGCCTGCGGCGGCGACCGCCACGGCTACCTGTCGATGGGCGCGGAGATCGCCGAGAGCCATCACGAGAAGTTCGACGGCAGCGGCTATCCGAAGGGGCTGGCCGGCGACGCCATCCCGCTGGCCGGCCGCATCGTCGCCGTCGCCGACGTGTTCGACGCCCTGCTGCATCGCCGCCCCTACAAGAAGGCGTGGGACATCGGCGAGGTGCTGGACCTGCTGCGGGCGGAGGCCGGCAGCCATTTCGACCCGCGGGTGGTCGAGGCCTTCCTGGCGGTGCTGGAGCGCGACGGGGCGGGGGTGTAGGACCCGCCGCCCCACCTGCTTTTCAAGCCCCAGCTTTCAGGGGCCGGTTTTCAGACGCCCAGCACGTCGCGCATGCTGTAGAGGCCCGGCGTCTTGTCCTGCGCCCACAGGGCGGCGCGGACGGCGCCCTTGGCGTAGATGCCGCGGCCCGACGCCTTGTGGGTCAGCTCGACCCGCTCGCCCTCGCTGGCGAAGAACACGGTGTGGTCGCCGATCACGTCGCCGCCGCGCAGCGTGGCGAAGCCGATCTCGCCGCGTGGACGGGCGCCGGTGTGGCCGTCGCGCACCTTCTGCCAGACATCCTCCAGCGCCACCCCGCGCCCGGCCGCCGCGGCACGGCCGAGACCGAGCGCGGTGCCTGACGGCGCATCGACCTTGCGGCGGTGGTGCATCTCCAGGATGTCGATGTCGTAGTCGTCGTCCAGCGCGTGGGCGACCTGCTCCACCAGAGCCAGCAGCAGATTGACGCCCAGCGACATGTTGGGCGACTGGACGATGGCGGTGTGGGTGGCCGCGGCGGCGATGGCCGCCTGCTGCGACGGGTTGAGGCCGGTGGTGCCGACGACCAGCACGGTCTCCGACTGGGCGGCGAGTGCGGCGTGCCGTTCCGTCGAGTCCGGGCTGGTGAAGTCGATCACCGCGTCGGCCTCGGCGAAGAGGGCGACCGGGTCGTCGATGGCGGTCACGCCCAGCGGGTCGATCCCGGACAGGATGCCCAGATCCTTGCCCAGCGCCGGGCCGCCCAGCCGCTCGGTCCCGCCGGCCAGCGTGCAGCCCGCAGTCGCCGCGATCTCGCGCACCAGCATCTGGCCCATGCGCCCCGCGCACCCGACGACACCGATCTTCATGACGCCCATCCTCTGTTCGACTCTTCCGGCCGGAGTTTCCCGCCCTCCCAGCGGTTTAGCACAGGCCCGGCCGTGGCTTAAGCGCCAAGGCAGCCGCGCAGCGATGCGGCGAGGTTGCGCAGCAGGGTGGGGTAGAGCGCCTCGCCCTCCGGCAGGTCGGCGCCTTCGGGGTCGAGCACGCCGGTCTTCGCCTTGGTTCCCTCGACCACCGTGCGGACCAGCGTCGGCTCGAACTGCGGTTCGGCGAAGACGCAGGCGGCGTTCAGCCCGGCGATCTTGGCGCGGATCGCCGACAGCCGCTTGGCCGACGGGCGGCGGTCCGGGCTGACGGTGATGGAGCCGACCGCCGACAGGTCATAGCGCGCCTCGAAATACTGGTAGGCGTCGTGGAAGACGACGAAGGGCTTGTCCTTCAGCGGCGCCAGCGTGGCCTTCAGTTCCGCATCCAGCGCGTCGATGGCCTGGAGCGTGCGGTCGGCGTTGGTGCGGTAGGCCTCCGCATCGGCCGGATCCCTGGCGGCCAGCGCGTCCGCCGTCGCGGTGACGATGGCGCGGGCGTTGGCGGGATCGAGCCAGATGTGGCTGTTCAGCTCGTCATGGTCGTCGTCATGGTCGGCAGCGTGATCGTGGTCCTTGTGATCATGATCCTTATGGCCGTGCCCCTCATGGCCGCCCTCATGTCCATGGTCGTGCGCCTCCCAGGCACCGCCTTCGCGCGTCTGCAGCAGGGTCAGGCCCTTCTGCTCCATCAGGGTCAGTCTCGTCGCCTTCGGCGCGTTGGCCTTCAGCGGCTTTTCCAGGAACCCTTCCAGCTCGGGGCCGACCCAGACCACCAGATCGGCGGCCGACAGCGCCTTCGCGTCCGATGGCTTCATCGTGTAGCTGTGCGGCGAGGCGCCGCCGCGGACCAGCAGGACCGGCTCGCCCACCCCATGCATGACCGAGGCGACCAGGGAATGGATCGGCTTGATCGACACCACCACCTTCGGTGCCTCGGCCCGGGCCGGCAGGGCGCCAGTGGCGATGGCGGTGACGGCAAGAGCGCCCAGGGTGCCGGTCAGAAGGCTGGACAGGGCAAATCGACGCATGGGAGGGATCCTCTAGACTTGCTGGACAGGCTTCCGGTTTCAGCGCATAGGGAAACCGGCTTCACTTTGGTGTCACGTTATAACGTAACATGTCAACACCCCAACCAAACCGGGATGGCTCCGCCCTCTTCGCCGGCCCGCTCGCCTGGACCGAGGATTTGACCGTCCGTTTCGGCCGCCGCACCGTGCTGGACCGCGTCAACATCGCCGTCCAGCCGGGCGAAGTGGTGACGCTGATCGGCCCGAACGGTGCCGGCAAGACGACGCTGGTGCGCGCCGTGCTGGGGCTGACGGCGCCCGATGGCGGTCGGGTGCTGCGGCGGCCCAACCTGCGCATCGGCTACATGCCGCAACGGCTGTCGGTGGACCAGACGTTGCCGCTGACCGTGCGCCGGTTCCTGGCGCTGTGGCGGCCGGTGACCGCCGATCAGGTGGCGGCGGCGCTGGAGGAGGCCGGGGTGACGCGGCTCGCCGACTCGGCGGTGCAGACGATTTCCGGCGGCGAGATGCAGCGGGTGCTGCTGGCCCGCGCCCTGCTGGGCGAGCCGGACCTGCTGGTGCTCGACGAGCCCGACCAAGCGGTGGACGTGCATGGGCAGGCGGAGCTGTTCAACCGCATCGCCCAGGTGCGGCAGCGGCGCGGCTGCGGCGTGCTGCTGGTCAGCCACGACCTGCACACGGTGATGGCGCGCACCGACCGGGTGATCTGCCTGAACGCCCATGTCTGCTGTTCCGGCCGGCCGGAGGATGTCAGCCGGCACCCGGAATATCACGCCCTGTTCGGCGGCCATGCCCGCGACCTTGCCGTCTATGTCCACCACCACGACCATGCCCATGCCGAGGACGGCAAGGTCGTGCACGACCATGACGGGGACTGCTGCCATGGATGAGTTCGTGATCCGCGCCCTGCTGGCCGGCGGCGGCATCGCCCTGCTGGCCGGGCCGCTGGGCTCCTTCGTGGTGTGGCGGCGCATGGCCTATTTCGGCGACACGCTGTCACATTCCGCCCTGCTGGGTGTGACGCTGGGCTTCCTGCTCGGCGTCAACCCGATGATCGGCGTGATGGTGGTCTGCGTGTCGCTGGCGCTGGCGCTGGTGGCGTTGCAGCGGCGGCGCCATCTCGCCGCCGACACGCTGCTGGGCATCCTGTCGCATGGCTCGCTGTCGCTGGGGCTGGTGGCGCTGGCCTTCCTGGAGACCTTGCGCGTCGATCTGATGGCCTACCTGTTCGGCGACATCCTGTCGGTGACCGACGGCGACCTGATGGCGATCTATGGTGGCGGCGCGGTGGCGCTGACCGGTCTGGCGCTGCTGTGGCGCCGGCTGCTGGCGGTGACGGTGGACGAGGATCTGGCGCGGGTCGAGGGCATGCCGGTCGACGCCCTGCGGCTGGCCTTCATGCTGCTGATCGCGCTGGTGATCGCCATCGCCATGAAGATCGTCGGCATCCTGTTGATCACGTCGCTGCTGATCATCCCGGCGGCGGCGGCCCGCCGCTTCGCCCGCACGCCGGAAGGCATGGCAGCGCTGGCCTCCGTCCTGGGCATCCTGGCGGTGATCGCCGGGATCCTGGCCTCGCTGAACTGGGATCTGCCGGGGGGGCCGAGCGTGGTGGTGGCTGCCGCCGCGCTGTTCCTGTTGGGATCGCTGGTGCCGCTGCGGCGCTGATCGAAAGCACGGCGCGCGACAGCGCTGCCTGCAACCGGAAAAAGAACACGTTCGCGTGGGTTTCCCGTTTGCGGAAGTGACCGCCTGGGCCATAGTCCGCCGGCGGACGCGATGGCGGGAGGGCCGCCATCGCCGCCGTACCAACGGAGGGCTGGAGGATGGAGAAAATCCTCACTCTCCTGATCCTGGTGCTGGAGATCGTCAAGCGGCTGCTTGACCTTCTGACGCACTAAGATCGGGCGGGCGGGCCGGGGAATAGGAGTTCCCGGCCCACCTACCCCCGATATTGGTGCTGCACCCGCCCGCTGTCAACGGGGTGCCAGGAAACACTCATTCGTCGATGTTGCGGGCCAGGACTTCGCGCTTGCCGGAGTGGTTGGGCTTGCTGACCACCCCTTCGGTCTCCATCCGCTCGATCAGACGGGCGGCGGAGTTGTAGCCGATACGCAGCTGGCGCTGGATGAAGCTGGTCGAGGCCTTGCGCTCGCGGCAGACCACCGCCACCGCCTTGTCGTAGAGGTCGTCCCCCGATCCGCCGCCGGTGCCGGGCAGGGCATCGTCGTCGAAGGACTGCTCGCCCTCCTCGTCCTCCAGGATGGCGTCGACATAATTCGGCTCGCCCTGGGCCTTGAGGAACCTGACGATCTGTTCGACCTCGTGGTCGGAGACGAAGGGGCCGTGGACGCGGGTGATGCGGCCGCCGCCGGCCATGTAGAGCATGTCGCCTTGGCCCAGCAACTGCTCGGCCCCCTGTTCGCCGAGGATGGTGCGGCTGTCGATCTTGCTGGTGACCTGGAAGCTGATGCGGGTCGGGAAGTTGGCCTTGATGGTGCCGGTGATGACATCGACCGACGGGCGCTGCGTCGCCATGATCAGGTGGATGCCGGCGGCACGCGCCATCTGGGCCAGACGCTGGATCGCCGCCTCGATGTCCTTGCCGGCCACGAGCATCAGGTCGGCCATCTCGTCGACGATGACCACGATGTAGGGCAGCTCGGTCAGGTCGAGCGGCTGCTCCTCGAACAGCGGCTTGCCGGTGTCGGGGTCGAAGCCGGTCTGGATGCGGCGGGTCAGCGACTCGCCGCCCTCGCGCGCCTCGCGCAGGCGGGCGTTGTAGCCCTCGATGTTGCGCACGCCGAGCTTGGACATGTTGCGGTAGCGGTCCTCCATCTCCCGCACCGTCCATTTCAACGCGACCACCGCCTTCTTGGGATCGGTGACGACCGGCGTCAGCAGATGGGGGATGCCTTCATAGACCGACAGTTCCAGCATCTTGGGGTCGATCATGATGAAGCGGCAGCGCTCCGGCGGCAGCCGGTAGAGCAGCGACAGGATCATCGTGTTGATCGCCACCGATTTGCCCGAGCCGGTGGTGCCGGCGACCAGCAGATGGGGGAAGCGGGCGAGGTCGGCGACCACCGGCTGGCCGCCGATGTCCTTGCCGAGCGCCAGCGCCAGCTTGCCGCCATGCTTGTCGAAGCCTTCCGCCGCCATCAGTTCGCGCAGCAGAACGGTCTCCCGCTTGGCGTTGGGCAGCTCGACGCCGATGACGTTGCGGCCGGGGACCACGGCGACGCGGACCGACACGGCGCTCATCGAACGGGCGATGTCGTCGGCGAGGCCGATGACGCGGGAGGACTTGGTGCCGGGGGCCGGTTCCAGCTCGTACAGGGTGACGACCGGGCCGGGATGGACCTTCTGGATCTCGCCGCGCACGCCGAAATCGCCCAGCACGCCTTCCAACTGGCTGGCATTGCGCTGAAGCGCCGCCTCGTCCAACTGCTCGCCGCGGATGCCGGTGGGCGGCACCTGCAGCAGGTCGAGCGGCGGCAGCTCGTAGCCCGGAGGTCCCTCCTCCTCGCCCAGTGGCAGGCGGGGCTGGCGCGGGTCCGATTTGTCGCCTTTGGTCTCCGGTGCTGCGGATTTGGGCGGGGTGACGATGGGAACGCTGCGGGCCGGCTTGTCGGCTCCGCCCAGGGCGGTTGTGCCGGGGGCGGCAGCCGGGCCTGCCGCTGGTCCGGCCGTCAGCGTAACCCGGCTGGCATCGAGGCCGGCGGGGGGAGGCTGGGGCACCCGGACGGCTTCGTCGAAGCGCGGGATGTCGTGTTTGCCGCCGCGCAGCGAGGCGTCCACGGCGACCGAGGCCGCCTGCGCGGCATTGCGGCCGTGGCGGCGCAGGGAGTCCACGCCGTTGCGGGTGCCCTGGCGGATCAGGTGGACGCCGTTGACCATGCCACGGCCGAGCGCGCGGAAGCTGGCAATCCACTCGCCGATCGACAGGCCGGCCGCCAGGAACAGCACCAGCCCGCCGCCCACCGCGGCGGCCGTCGCCACCATCGGCTCGGGCCCGAACAGGTTGGCGACCCCGCGCAACAGCACCTGCCCGATGCTGCCGCCCGGAAGGGGGGCGAGCGGATCGGTGGAGGCGTCGGTCAGGCCGGCCAGCGCCATCGCCACCAGGAACACGCCCCACAGCGCCAGGACGGTGCGGAACAGCGGGTTGCCGAGCTTGCGCTGGGCGCCGAGCCGCCAGCCCCAGAACATCGGCACCAGCGCGATGACGAAGGCGGCCCAGCCCAGCGACTGGATCAGCAGGTCGGCGGCATAGGCGCCGGGGATGCCGAACAGGTTGTGGGCGCCACCCGCCGTGGCCGGGACCGAGTTCAGCGAGGCGTCATGCGGGTCGTAGCTGCCCAGCAGCACCATCAGCAGCAGGCCGAACAGGCCCAGCACGAAGCCCATCGCCTCGCGCGCACGGGCGACGACGAAGGCGCGCATGGCGGGCGAGAAGAAGGGCGGCTTTTCCTGCCGGCTGCGGCCGGAGCGGATGCGGTCCTTTCCCGGCTCCTTCGCGGCCTCGCGGGGCGCTCCCTTGCGCGGGCTGGGGGCGGGCCGTCCCAGGCTGGGCCGGGGGCGCGCGGAGGAGGGGCCGGCGGGTCGGGCCATGGGACGGAAACCTCGTGCTGTAGAAACCGAAAAAGGGGCTGGCCGGAACCGGGTGCCGGAACCGCTCAGCCGAGAATGCGGACGATGGAGGCGCAGGCCTGGGCGACGGTGTCGGTGTCCTGCACCAGGGCGACGCGGATGAAGGCCTCGCCGGGGTTCGGCTCGCCGGGATTGTTGCGAGACAGGTAGGCGCCGGGCAGGACGCGGACCGCACCCTCCGCCCACAGCCGCTTGGCGGCCTCCTCGCCGTTGCCGACCTCCAGCCAGAGGAAGAAGCCGCCGGCCGGACGGCTATAGCCGTAGCGGCCGCCCAGCTCCGCCTCCGCCGCCGCGAACTTGGCGCGGTAGGCGGCGCGGTTCTCCTCGACATGCGCCTCGTCGCGCCACAGCGCGGTGCTGGCGGCCAGGATCGGCAGCGGCATGCCGGCACAGCCGTAGCTGCGCAGGCGGGAGAAGCGGCCGATCAGCGCCGGGTCGCCGGCGACGAAGCCGGAGCGCAGGCCGGCAGCACTCGACCGCTTGGACAGGGAATGGAAGACCAGCAGGTTGGACCAGGGCTTGCCGTCCGCGTAGGGCAGGCCGGCCGCGACCTGGAGCGCGCCAGCCGGCGGGGCGTCCAGCCAGATCTCGGCATAGCATTCGTCGACCGCCAGCACGAAGCCGTACTGCCGCGCCAGCCCGATGGCCTTGGCGAGATAGGCCGGCGTCGCCGCCGCTCCCTGCGGGTTGGCGGGGGTGCAGAGGTAGAAGAGCGCCGTGCGCTCCAGCAGCTCCGGCGTCAGGGCGTCGAGGTCGGGCAGGAAGCCGGTCTCGCGCGTCGCCGACAGGAACACCGGCTCCGCCCCCGCCATCACGGCCGCCCCCTCATAGGGCGCGTAGAACGGGTTGGGCATCAGAACCGCCGGCTGGCGCCCGGCCTTCCGCGTCGGCACCGCCAGCAGGGCCAGCATGAACAGCGCCTCGCGCGTGCCGGACAGCGGCAGGATGGAGCTGTCGGCCTGCAGCAGCCCGGCCGGCAGGTCGTAGCGGCGGGTCAGCCAGTCGCCGGTCGCGGCGCGGAACTCCGGCGTGCCGCCGACCGGCGGATACTTGTTCCAGCCGGATGCGCTGGCGCGCAGCGTTTCCTCGATGATGGCGGGCGGGGTGTGCTGCGGCTCGCCCACCGTCAGCAGGACGGGAGCGACGTTGGCGCGCGGGGTGATCGGCGCCAGCAGATTGGCCAGACGGGTGAAGGGATAGTCGGTCAGCAGGTCGAGCCGGTCGTTGCCGATCGCCTCGGTGAAGACGGCACCGCTGTTGACGCTGAAATCCGCAGAAACCATGGCGACCGCAACCCTCTTCGCAACCCCGGATGCCGCACCCCGGCCCGGGGAGGCGGCCATGTCTTCGATTGAGGGACCGATCCTATCGGCGGGGCACGGGGGGCACAAGCGCCCAGAACCTTTGGCCGCGGCGGGTGGCCGAACGGTCACAGCGGACGGAAGACAGTGTCCTTACGGGTCGCTTCGCTATTTCATCCGGGCGATATTGACGGCCCTGTTTCATCCGGGTAAAATATGTCCCTCACCAACGGAGTTCCGACCATGTCCGTCACCGCCGAAACCCTCTGTACCGCCTTCCGGGGCGAGCGCCGCCTTGCCGCCGGGGATGCGCTGAGCGTCGCGCGGGCGGTGCGGACGACACTGGACGCGGAGCCGGATGGGCCGCCGGTGCTGGTGTTCGACGACGCCACCGGCAAGGTGGTCGACCTCGACCTGCGGGGAAGCGATGACGAGCTTGCGTGGCGTCTCTCGCCGCCGCCGTTACCGCGGGGGCCGGGACGGCCGAAGCTGGGGGTGGTCGCGCGGGAGGTGACGCTGCTGCCGCGCCATTGGGAATGGCTGAGCGCCCAGCCGGGCGGCGCATCGGTGGCGCTGCGCAAGCTGGTGGACGAGGCGCGCAAGGGCGGCGAGGCGAAGGACCGGGTGCGCCGGGCGCAGGAAAACGCCTACCGCGTCATGCTGGAGCTGGCCGGCGACCGGCCGGGTTATGAGGAGGCGGTGCGGGCGCTCTATGCCGCGGACCGCGCGCGGTTCGAGGCGCTGACGGCGGAGTGGCCGGCCGACGTGCGCGGTTACGCCGGTGCGATGGCGGCGGACGCCTTCGGCGAGTGAGGATGGCGACTGGGGATAAAGGACCGGCTGAGGATTGAGGTCAGGCGCGCGGGACGCGCGCCCGCCGGGTCCGTTCCCGCCGGAAGGAGCGGACCCCGAGGTTCGGCAGCCTTACAGCGCCTCGGCGTTGGTCTCGCCGGTGCGGATGCGCACAGCCTGGGCGATCTCCAGCACGAAGATCTTGCCGTCGCCGATGCGGCCGGTGTTGGCGGCCTTCTGGATCGCCTCGACAACCTGCTCGTACTGGTCGTCGGACACGGCGACCTCGACCTTCACCTTGGGCAGGAAGCTCACGGAATATTCGGCGCCGCGGTAGATTTCCGTCTGGCCCTTCTGGCGGCCGAAGCCCTTGACCTCGCTGACGGTCAGGCCCTGGATCCCGAGCGACGTCAGCGCCTCGCGCACTTCGTCGAGCTTGAACGGCTTGATGATGGCCATAACCAGTTTCATGTGGCTTCCCCTTAAAGCGTTGTTCCGGCCGCGTGCAAGGCTGTGGCAGCCCGGTTGCGGTTCCGGTCCGGCCCGACACCGTACCGTTCCCCCGCCGTTGGCCCAAGCCTGTTCGCGTCGACCGCAAAAATCAACGATTACAAGAATCGTGCCGGTTGAAATGCGCTGCAACGATGGGAATATGCCTGTTGATTGGGCGCCCAAAAAGGCGGCATCTGCCTAAAATCCATTCAGCGACAATCTGTCCGGCGATCTGGCCGGGCCGGCTGGGGACTGGACACTGGACAGGACGCCGCAGTGCGACAATTGTCTGGTCGCGGCGTTGCCGGCAAGGCTCAGGGGCAAGGCTCGGGCCCGGCCGGCGACCGGCACAGGCATTCTAAGGCGAGAAGGCAGCGAGCATCATGGCCGTACCGGGCACCGAATCGGGCAACGCGACCGTTCCCCCGCAGGGCGGAGACATCACCACGGAGGTCGTGGTGCTGGGCGGCGGCCTGGCCGGGCTGACCATGGCGGCGGCGCTGGCCAACGCCGGCGTGCCGGTGGTCTGCATCGACCAGGACAGCCCGGAGCGCATGGGCGAACGGGATTTCGACATCCGCACCACGGCGATCTCCTACGCCTCCAAGATGGTGCTGGATGCGGCGGGCGTGTGGCACCACATGGCCGACAAGGCCGGCCCGATGCTGGACATCCGCATCGCCGACCAGTTCTCGCCGCTGTTCATCCATTACGACCACACCGAGCTGGCGGTGGAGGGCAAGCACCAGCCCTTCGGCTGGATCCTGGACAACAAGGACATCCGCCGCGCCCTGTTCACCCGCGCCGACGAGCTGCCGGGGCTGGTCCATCTGGCGCCGGCCAAGGCGGTGACGGTGGAGCGGACGCGGTCGGGCGTCTCGGTCCGGCTTGCGGACGGGCGGACCGTGCGCGGCCGGCTGCTGGTCGGCGCCGACGGGCGGCGGTCGATGGCGCGCGACAGCGCCGGGATCAGGGTGCGGCGCTGGTCCTACGACCAGAGCGCCATCATCTGCACGATCCGCCACACCGAGCCGAACAAGGGCGTCGCGGTCGAGCATTTCCTGCCCAACGGCCCCTTCGCCGTCCTGCCGATGACGGACAACCGCTGTTCCATCGTGTGGAGCGAGAAGACCTCGCTGGTCGACACCTATCTGAAGCTGCCCGACGACCAGTTCGTCGACGAGCTGCAACGGCGCTCCGGCGGCTATCTCGGCGAGATCACGCTCTTGACCAAGCGCGAGGCCTGGCCGCTGTCGGTCCTGCTGGCCGACCGCTTCATCGCCGACCGGCTGGCCCTGGTGGGGGAGGCGGCGCATGCCATCCACCCCATCGCCGGCCAGGGGCTCAATCTCGGCATGCGCGACGTCGCGGCGCTGGCCGAGGTGGTGGTCGATGCCTATCGCCTGGGGCTGGATGTCGGCGGGCCGGAGGTGCTGGCGCGCTTCCAGCGCTGGCGCCGCTTCGACACCGTGCTGCTGGCGGCGGTGTGCGACGGGCTGGTCCATCTGTTCTCCAACAGCATCCCGCCGGTGAAGCTGGCGCGCGACCTGGGCATGGCGGTGATCAACCGGCTGCCGCCGGTCAAGCGCTTCTTCATGAAGCACGCCATGGGCGTGGTCGGCGACCTGCCGCGGATGATCAAGGGCCAGCCTCTTTAAGCAGCCATTAAGAGCCGGCACCGGTAATCCTTGGCAGCGGGGGGCGGACGCCTTATGTCCGCCATACCGGCCGGGTAAGGAGCCGGGCTCCGAACGACCGAGGATGAAGACCGTGCTTCGCCGCCTTTCCGCCGCCCTGCTGTCCGCCGCCCTCATTGCCCCGCTGCCGGCCGTCTTCGCCCCGCCCGCCGTCGCTGCGCCTGCCACGCCCGTCTCGCTGACGGCGCAGGACCAGGCGGTCGTCGCCAAGGTGGAGGAGTATCTGAACGGCATCACCACCCTGCAATCGAAGTTCCTGCAGGTGGCGCCGAACGGACGGCAGGCGACCGGTACCTTCTCCCTGTGGCGGCCCGGCAAGATGCGGCTGGAATATGACCGGCCGCTGAAGGACTTCATCGTCGCCGACGGCAGCTTCGTCTTCTATTGGGACGGCGAGATGCGCCAGCAGTCGAGCGCCCCCATCGGCTCGACGCTGGCCGACTTCATCCTGCGCAAGAACATCCGCCTGTCGGGCGACGTCACCGTCACCGACGTGTTCCAGGCCCCCGGCGTGATCGAGGTCAGCCTGCTGGAGACCAAGGACGCCGGCAAGGGCACCCTGACCCTGGTGTTCGAGGACCGGCCCTTCCAGCTGCGCAAGTGGCGGGTGCTGGACGCCCAGGGCCTGACCACCGAGGTGGCTCTGCTGAACCCGCGGACCGACGTCACCTTCGACCGCGAGATGTTCTATTTCAAGGAGCCGGCGCGCGGGTCGGACTTCGGCCGCAACAACTGAGCGGCCAAGGGCGGGCGGGCAACGAAACCCTTCGCCTCCTGTTGTCATTGCACGGGATGACAGCGGGAGGCTTTCCATGTCCCACGACCATGTGGACCGGCCCGGGCCCCATCCGCAGCCCGGACCGGCGGGCCGTCTGCGCAGAATGAACAGGGTGCTGGCGCGCAACTGGTGGGCGCTGGCCCTGCGCGGGGCGGCGGCGATCCTGCTGGGGGTGCTGGCCCTGCTGATGCCGGGGGTGACGGTGGCGACGCTGGCGCTGACCTTCTCGGCCTACCTGCTGCTCGACGGGGTCTTCGCCATCCTGGCCGGCCTGCGCGCCTCCCGCCACCATGAACGCTCGCTGCCCTTTATCCTGGAGGGGGCGGTCAGCCTGATCGCCGGCATCGTCGCCGCGCTGTGGCCGGCCGCCAGCCTGTTCGCGCTGGTGTTCCTGATCGCCGCCTGGTCGGTCGTCACCGGCCTTGCCGAGGTGATGGGCGCCTGGCGGATGGAGCGCACCCACGGCAAATGGGCCTGGGGCGTGGCCGGGGCGCTGTCGATCCTGTTCGGGCTCAGCATGTGGATCCTGCCGGCGCTGGGCCTGCTGGCGCTCGCCTGGGGTGTCGCGGCCTATCTGATCGCCTTCGGCATGCTGGCGCTGGTGACGGCCGTCCGGCTGCGGCACTGCCATCGCGGGAACGGCGCCCCGGGCAACGGGGGAATGACGGCGACGGTATGAGCCGTGCCATCGCGGATGGCTGCTGCTATGAAGCCGCTCCCCCAACAGATCAGTCGCGATCTGGCGCACCGAGTGGGAAATAGGACCGATAAGGGCGCCCCTCGTCGACGGCACGCGCGATGGACGGCCGCGCCAGCAGGCGTGAGCGATAGTCCCGCAGCCGGGGAAAGCCGGGGCCGATCCGGTGAACCCAATCGGCATAGAAAAGCGAGGGGGCCGCGGCGCAGTCGGCCATGGTGAAGCCGTCGCCTGCCGCCCAGCGTCTGCCCGACAGCCTTTCCTCCAGCCAGGCATAGGCCGTATCGAGGGCCTGGCGGGTTTTCTCCTTCACCTCGTCCAGCCGCGTCGCGTCCGGTCGTATCGACTCGAACACCGGCGCCTGCATGGGCGTCATGATGTAGTTGTCGAAGAACCGATCCATCAGCCGGACCTCCAAGGCGGCGTCACCGTCGTCGGGCAGCCACCGGATCGGTCCGGCATGATGGCGATCCAGATGCTCGATGATGATGCTGGATTCCACGACCGTGCGGCCGTCGTCCGCCAGCACCGGAAAGCGCCCGAGTGGCCAGAGCGCCGCACGCTCCGCCGCTGCGCCGGGTTCCTCCAAATTCCGGTAGGTGAAGGGAATGTCGTTCTCCCAGAGTGCGATCAGCACCTTTTGGGAATACGAGGAGAAGGGATGCGCGTAGAGCGTCAGCGACATCGGGGCACCTCCAACTGCTTGCGATATGCAAGCAGTTGAAAGCTACCGCGACCGATCCTAATTTGCAAGCGGAAGGAGACCGGTCTTGCAGGATGCACATCGGTCGGGATGCCCGATCAACCTGACGCTGGAGGTCCTGGGCGACCGCTGGAGCCTGATCGTCATCCGCGACATCATTTTCGGCGACCGGCGGCGGTATCGCGAACTCCTGACCCGCTCGGAGGAGGGCATCGCGTCCAATGTTCTGGCGGACCGGCTCAAGCGGCTTCTCGCCGCGGGCCTGCTGACCAAGGCCGATGACCCGCGTCACCGGCAAAGCGTGATCTACAGCCTGACCGAGCCGGCGATCCAACTCGTTCCGTTGCTGGCTCAAATGGGCGCATGGGGGCGGCGGCACGCGCCTGCGTCCAGAGAGCTGTCGATTCGTGCGCAGCTTCTCGAAGAGGGTGGTCCTCCCTTGTGGGAGGAGTTGATGGATGAACTGCGCGTGCGTCACCTGAATGCCGAGGCGTGCGGCCTGTCGGTCTCGGACTCCGTTCTGCAGAGACTGAACGCGGCCTACGAAGCAATCCGGCAAGCGCCGAACTGACGGGCTTATCGCCGAGGTCACGACGCCCTCTTCCAACCCGTTCCGCGCGGGATGGGGCGGCTTTTGCTTGGCACATTCCCGTCTTATCGTAAGCCTATCGTACAATTTCCTACACAAATAGTCTCTGGCAGCCTGAAATCCGGCACAATGTTTGCTGCGTTGCGGCAAAACGGCTGCGAGGGGCTGTGTCATGACGCCGCACCGACCGACTCTTGGGCAAACTGCCGGCCAGCCCGGCGGGAGCCGCACAGGAACTGTGCAACACAACATCCTGGCCGCTGCGGCCTGCGGGGTGTCGGACTTCATCGCCGCCCAGGGCGGCTGCCCCGATCAGGTGTTCCACCGGGCAGGCGTGGAGGAGCGCGCGCTCGGCCAGCCGACGCTGGCGCTCGACCTCCGCGCCTATGTGGCGATGATGGAGGTGGCGGCGGCGGAGACAGGCAACGACAATTTCGGCCTGATGTTCGGCCGCCAGTTCCAGCCGGAGATGCTGGGGCTGATCGGCTCCATCGCGCTGGCCGCCCCGACTCTGGGGGCCGCACTCGACCATCTGGCCC
This sequence comes from Azospirillum sp. UENF 111221, assembly GCF_058780625.1. Classification (NCBI taxonomy): domain Bacteria; kingdom Pseudomonadati; phylum Pseudomonadota; class Alphaproteobacteria; order Rhodospirillales; family Azospirillaceae; genus Azospirillum; species Azospirillum sp. UENF 111221. The sequence continues at coordinate 507,391 of NZ_JBSNCH010000002.1, read as the reverse complement.
GGCTGTTCCCCTTCCACCAGCAGGCGACCGAGACGCGCTTCGTCCGCGAGGGCGAGCTGCTGCGGCTGGAATACCGCATCCTCGACGGCTGCATCGTCGAGCGGCGGCAGGATGCCGAGCTGACCATGGGCATGTTCGCCAATGTGGTGCGCGCCTGCCTTGGGCCTGACTGGATGCCGGAGGAGGTGCATTTCGAGCATCCCAAGCCGGAGGGCTGGCGCCAGCACGAGTCGCTGTTCGACGCGCCCGCCCATTTCGGCCAGCGCACCAACGCCATCCTGCTGCGCGACCGCCAGCTCGACCGCCGCATGCCCGGCGGCGACATGGCGCGGCTGACCGGGCTGTGCGGCACGCTGATCGACATCGCCCGCGGCACCGGTACGCCGCCGCTGCTCGACCGCGTGAAGGCGGAGGTGCGGGCGCGGCTGCCGGAAGGCCCGACCTACGTCGAGGACATCGCCGACCGGCTGGGCATCGCCCGCTGGACCCTGCAACGCCGGCTGGCCGACGAGGGGCTGAGCTTCTCCGATCTGGTCGAGGGGGTGCGGCGCGATCTGGCGGCGGTCTATATCCGCCAGCGCCATGTCCCGGTCGCCGACATCGGCGCGCTGCTGGGCTATTCGGAGGTCAGCGCCTTCAGCCGCGCCTTCCGCCGCTGGTTCGGCATGTCGCCGGCGAAGATGCGGGGTTAGCGACCCGCACATCCGAGGGTCCGTTGCCTGTTCCAAACAGCGGCATCGGTTCGGCGACAGCCACCGCCTGGTTGTGTTCACCGGACCGATGAATGCCGGGCGCGCAATAATTGCGTGTCTTCTATAATGTTATTACGCTATTTGGTATTACCGACAAGGGTGAGGGGGCTTCTGCCGCCAGCCACGGCGATTCGGCACCGATCATCCGGCAAAAAATGATGCTGGGGAAAAACAATGATATCGCAAAGACTTCGTGCGTCATTCCTGGCGTTAGGCACGCTGCTGTTGCTCAGCGCCTGCGCCAGCCCGCATATGCGGGATGCTTCGGAACCCGTCGCGGCCGTCAAACCCGCTGAAAATGCAGCAACGCTTGTCCTGATGCGCCCATCGATGTTCGGCGGCGCCATCCAGTCGTCGGTCTACGACATAACGTCGGGCAAGTCCGAATTCATCGGCATCGTGTCCGCTGGGAAGAAACTTGCCTATGGAACGCCCGCCGGCAAGCGTCGCCTGATGGTGGTCGGGGAGTCGGCCGATTTCATGGATGCGGATTTTGCGACGGATCAAATTTACTACGCCCGCATTGCTCCACGCTTCGGAATGTGGAAAGCGCGCTTTTCTCTGGAGCCGGTTCCCGCCTCCTCGGCTGACCTGGAGAGCGATTTGAAGACTTGCACCTGGGTGGAAAACACCCCCGCTTCGCATGATTGGGCGCGCACGAACATGCAAAGCGTGGAGATGAAGAAGGCAGAGTATTTGCCAGACTGGGAGAAGGGCTCGGACAAGCCCTTCATCGCCCAGGATACCGGCAGGAAGGCTCAGCCATAGCCGGAGGTCATCAAAACGGGCGTCGTCGCCGGTGACGGGTGTTCGCCCGCACTGTCGCGGATCGCGGGCGGCGCCCGGTATTGCAGGAAATCCCCCTCGGCCGGAACAGGCCGGGGCAGGGGACCCGGAAGGATCAGATGCCGACCTCGACCGCAGCGTTGACGACATAGATCTGCTCGTTGCGGTCGTTCTTGTCGGCCAGGAAGATGCCGCTCGGCGCCAGCATGCCGCCGCTGGTGACGTGGATGCTGACCACGCCATAGGGGAAGACGGCCTTCACCGCCTCATGGTCCAGCCGGTCGGCATCGGCCGGCACGGCGAGGTGGACGCGCACCTGCATTTTGCCGGTGTCGCCGTCCACCAAGGCCCGCATGCCCGGCATCGAGTTGCGCTCTATGGCGTTGCGCACGGCACGGACGGCGGCCTTGGTCACGTCCTGGCCGTGCAGATCCACCCCCATGCCGAGTTCCACGAACATCACCTGTTTCATCGCGCCCCTCTTCATCGCGTTGGGCCTTCCTGTCGGTTTCGGATGACGGGGATGATGGCGCGGACCCGCTGCGAGGGCCAGGGGGCGGCGGCGGATTTTCGGGGGGTGGAAGGCGCCGCTCACTCCATCGGCAGCCCGACGTAATTCTCCGCCAGCGCCGTCATGGCGGCGCGGGAATGGACGAGATAGTCCAGCTCGGCCAGATGCACCCGCTGCTCGAAGGGGGACTCCGTCTCGTTCCGGTGCAGCATGGTGGTCATGTACCAGGAGAAGCGCTCCGCCTTCCAGATGCGGCGCAGGCAGGTGGCGCTGTAGGCGTCCAGCGCCTCGGTGGTACCGGACTTGTAGTAGGCGGTCAGGGCGCGCGACAGCACCAGCACATCGGCGACGGCCAGGTTCAGTCCCTTGGCGCCGGTCGGCGGCACGATGTGGGCGGCATCGCCGGCGATGAACAGGCGGCCATGCTGCATCGGGTCGCAGACGAAGCTGCGCATGGCGATGATGCCCTTCTGGAAGATCGGCCCCTCGGTCAGGGTCCAGCCGTTGTCGTCCTCCAGCCGGCGGTGCAGTTCGGACCAGATGCGGTCGTCCGACCAGTTGGCGATGTCGTCCCTGGGATCGACCTGGATGTAGAGCCGCTGCACCTCCGGCGAGCGGGTGCTGAGCAGGGCGAAGCCGCGCTCGTGGTTGGCGTAGATCAGTTCGGGGTGCGACGGCGGGGCCTCGGTCAGGATGCCGAGCCAGCCGAAGGGATAGACCATCTGGTATTCGCTGCGGGTGGCGGCGGGGATCGCCTGCCGGCTCGGCCCGTGGAAACCGTCGCAGCCGGCGACGAAGTCGCAGCGCAGTTCCTCCACCGGCCCGTCCGGGCTGCGGCGGAAACGGACGCACGGCGCCTTGCTGTCCAGTTCGAGGAACTCCACGTCGGACACGCCAAACAGGATGGTGCCGCCATCCTCCAGCCGGGCGGAGACGAGGTCGCGGATCACCTCATGCTGGGCATAGACGGTGACGCGCTTGCCGCCGGTCAGCTCCGCCATGTCGATGTGGTGGCTTTGGCGGTCGAAGCGCAGCGTGATGCCGGAATGGAAATGGGCCTCCCGCATCATGCGCCCGCCCAAGCCCATGTCGTTCATCAGGTCGACCACCCACTGTTCCAGCACGCCGGCGCGGATGGTGCCCTCGATCTCCTCGCGGCTGCGGTGTTCGAGGATGATCGACTCGATGCCCTGGCGGTGGAGGAGGTGGGACAGGAACAGGCCGGCCGGGCCGGCGCCGATGATGGCGACCTGGGTTCGGGCGATTGGGGTTCGGGCGATTGGGGTTCGGGTCGATTTGGTGGGGTGCATGTCTCTCGCCCTCCTTGGGGACCAGGGGCAGGCGTGATTCTGCGAATTGTTTATCACGCCAATCATTGGTGTTCATGCTATTCCCGGGCAGGAGGGCCGGACATAGACGAACCGGCGAAAGGCTTGTACTTTTCAACGCCTGCCCGACGGAGCCCCGTGCGATGTCCGCCCATCTCGCTCCCAGCGCCGAACCCATTCCCCGCTATTGGCTGTATGGCGAACCGCCGGCTGTGCCGGAGCTGCGCTTCGTCCATATCGAGACGATTCCGGAGCGGATGCGCTTGTACAATTGGGAGGTCCGTCCGCATCGCCACGATGGGCTGAGCCATGCCCTGCTGGTCGGGGAGGGCGGCGGGCGGCTGACCGCGGACGGGGTGGAGGTGGCGTTCCGCGCCCCGGCGCTGATCGTCGTGCCGGCACAGGTGGTGCACGGTTTCCGCTTCGATCCCGGCACCGACGGGCATGTGCTGACCATGTCGGAGGGGTTCCTGGCCGGGGTGCTGGCGGCTGCACCGGAGGTGGAGCTGCGCGATGCCCCGGCCCTGCCGCAAGCCTGGAACCTCGAGGCCGGGTCGGATGGGGCGGCGGCGCTGGACCGCTGCTTCGCCGAGATCAGGCGGGAGTTCCGCGCCCACCATGTCGGCCGGGCCAGCGCCATCGCGGCGCAGGTGATGCTGCTGCTGGTCGCCGTAGCACGACTGGCGGCCGACCGGCGGCGGGACAGTGCCGACCGCGACGGGCAGGGGGTGTCGCCCGACCTCAGGCTGCTCGCCCGGCTGCGGCCGATGGTCGACGAGCGGTTCAGCCAGCATTGGCCGGTGGAGCGCTATGCCGCGGCGCTGGGCGTCACGCCGGGCCGGCTGAACGCCGCCTGCCGCCGGGTCACCGGCCTGTCCACCCTGCAGCTGGTGCATGCCCGGCTGATGCTGGAGGCGCGGCGCTCGCTGATCTACACCAGCCATGGCATGGCGGAGATCGGCTATGCCCTGGGGTTCGAGGATCCGGCCTATTTCTCCCGCTTCTTCACCAAGCGCGAGGGGCGGTCGCCGCAAGCCTTCCGCCGGGCGCATGGGGATGGCGGAACGGGAGGCAGCGTTGACGGGAACGGCCTTGACCGGACCGGGGGCGTCTCACCACAGTAACAGCCTTGCGTCCCATGGCGGGGATGCGGACCGATTCAATGCTTGGGCCCGGTTTGCGGGAAAGGGTGGTGGCGATGGACAGCCTGGACGTCACGATGCGCGAGCCGGCCGAAACGGTCGAACAGTCGCTGTGGCGCCGCCTGCGCGCCGACGCCGTCCGGGTGGCGGAGGAGGAGAGCGGGCTCGCCCCCTTCCTCTATGACGCGGTGCTGGCGCGCGACGGTTTCGGCCCGGCGCTGGCCGCCCTGCTGGTGCGCAAGCTGGCCGACCGCGCCATGCCGGAGGACCGGCTGGCCGCCGTGGTGCGCGACGCGATCGAGACCGACCCGGCCATCGTCGAGGCCGCCGCCGCCGACCTTGCCGCCATCCTGGCGCGCGACCCCGCCGCCGACGGCTGCCTGACGCCTTTCCTTTATTTCAAGGGCTACCATGCCCTGCAATGGCACCGCGTCGCCCACTGGCTGTGGCGGGGCGGCCGCCACGACCTTGCCCATTTCCTGCAAAGCCGGGTGTCGGAAGCCTTCGCCGTCGACATCCACCCGGCGGTGCCGGTCGGACGCGGCGTGTTCATCGACCATGGCACCGGCGTGGTGATCGGCGAGACGGCGGTGATCGGCAACGACGTGTCGATCCTGCAGAACGTCACGCTGGGCGGCACCGGCAAGGAGCATGGCGACCGCCACCCGAAGGTGCGCGACGGCGTGCTGCTGTCGGCCGGGGCCAAGGTGCTGGGCAACATCACCATCGGCGCCCATGCCAAGGTCGGCGCCGGCAGCGTCGTGCTGAAGGACGTTCCCGGCTGCGCCACCGTCGCCGGCGTGCCGGCCAAGGTGGTTGGCTGGTGCCGCGACGAGCCAGCGCCGGCGCTCACCATGGACCAGAGCCTGCAGCAGGGCGATTACAGCATCTGAGCAGCCGCGTCCGCGGCGCTGACCCTCCGCAATCACCGGAAATCCGCGGTCATTGTGCCCATATGGGCCGTGCCTATATGGAAAGCGGGCGGGAAGCCCGGAGCTGAGGGCAGGGCGCGAGGGCCGTGAGGGTGTTGCTGGCATTTCTGTTGACGCTGGTCCTGCTGCTGGCCGGGCCGGTGTTCCTGCTCGCCTCCGGCGCGGTGCCGACCGCCGTGGATTGGAGCCGCATCGACCGCAGCCCGGTCGGCCTCGCCCCCGATGCGGCGACGACGCCGGAGGCGGTGGTCCAGGTCTATGCCGCCCGCGTGCTGTCCTGGCGCGGCGCCTTCGGCGTGCATCCCTGGTTCGCCGTGAAGCCGGCCGGCGCCCGCAGCTACACGGTCTACGAGGTGATCGGCTGGCGCGCCTACCGTGGCCTGTCGGTGGTGTCCGTCAGCAACCGCGATCCCGACGGCCGCTGGTTCGGCGCCCAGCCGGCCCTGCTGGCGGAGTTGCGTGGCCCCGCCGCCGAAGCCGCCATTCCCAAGATCGCCAAGGCCGCCGCCGGCTATCCCTATGCCGGCGAGTACCGCGTCTGGCCCGGCCCCAACAGCAACACCTTCGCCGCCTGGGTCGCCCGTGCCGTGCCGGAGCTGCGGCTCGACCTGCCATCGACCGCGCTGGGCAAGGATTATCTCGGCCGCGGCCTGTTCGCGTGGGCGCCGAGCGGCACCGGCTGGCAGATCAGCCTGTTCGGCGTCGCCGGCCTGCTGCTGGCTCTGGAGGAGGGGGTGGAGCTGAATGTGCTGGGGCTGACCATCGGCATCGACCCGCTGGACCTTGCAGTGAAACTGCCGGGAATCGGACGGGTGGGATGGTTCGGGTCGGGGACCGTCGATGCGACGCAGGGTAAGTCCTGACTTGCGCCCGGCCATAAGGACCGCGCCCGCCGGTTGAGGGTGAGCGCGAAGCCCAAGGGAATTAGGGGGCCTTAGAGAAAGGAGCCCATGATTGAGCGGAGAAATAGGCGTCGGCAAAGCCGGTGCAGGAGGAAAATCGAGGCGGTAGTAAATCGAATCGAATAATTCCAATATTCTGCACGTAAATCTCTTTTGGATTTATGAAACGATGTTTATGGCGTGCCAGAAGCATGTGCCTGTTGCGGTGCTCGACCTCCTGAAAGAGGCGTTTCTTGTTCGGATCGGTATAAAGATCCTTGCTTCCGCCGCCAAAACGACTGAAATGGGGTATGCTGGTGAACGCCACTTTCAGCCCATGCGCGTTTGCCCGCATACAGTAATCGAGATCGTCATAAAGAAGAGGGGCAAAGCCCTCATCAAGAAGGCCGACCATATCCAATGCTCGTCGAGATAGGATCAGAGGCGAACGAATCACCATAGGGCATAATGTAACCATGGACTCGAACCGATTGTCCGAAGGCAATCGGAACCGTTTGGCGATGGTGTGAAGATAAATATAATGGTCGCCGTCGATTACCGGCGGGTCTGGAATATTGTCTAATGCTTCGATCTTGTTCGGTATCTGCCAGGAACTTTGTGGAGGGTTTTCAGAGCTTACGCAACGCACACCAATCTGTCCGACTCCACGACCGCTCAGAATGTCGATCCCATTGCTCTCCATGAAGTCGACACAGACATCAAGCCAGTCGGCTGCCAATATAAAGTCGTCATCCTGCACGATGGCGACCCAGTCTCCGGTCGCGGCAGCGATTCCGGCGTTGTTTGCACGAACCTCCCAGATGTCGTTGGTGACGATCAACCGGTCTGCATAGCATCCCAAAATCGCTTGAGTGCCATCAGTGCTTCCATCGTCGACCGCCACCAGTTCCGCGTCACGAGCGGATCGGCGAAGTTGATCGAGAAAAACATCAAGATAATGAGCTTTGTTGTGAACACTAAGAACGATGCTGGACTTCATGAGGATTTCCAGGAACAGGTCAATCGCGCTTATAGAAACAAAGCGGCATCCCAACAATAGGATAGGATCTGCGCTGTTGCAAACAGCCAGCGCAAGCCGCATCCCTGTCGGGCAAGCCCGTCGTCAAGCCGGCCGATCCGTCCCCGCTTTCGGCCGCGCCAACACTCCAATCACTGAACGGTCCAGCTTCGGCGTTCCAGATCGAGGAAACAGCGGTGATCAGAAGAGGCGTAGCCCTTCACCATGCCTGCCGCATGCTCGCAGGGCCGTGTCCAGCCCAGGCTACGCGTTCCGAAGTTCGTGGCCGGTACGCCAAAAACGGCGAAGAGCCTTTTCAGGCTCGCCTGCACCAACCAACCCGCTGAATTTAAAAGAAGGGAGGGTGGTGCCCAGGGACGGAGTCGAACCGCCGACACGGGGATTTTCAGTCCCCTGCTCTACCAACTGAGCTACCTGGGCATCTCGGCGCCGCTTGGTGGGTGACCGTTTCGGTCGGTGCGGCGCGTCGTGTGGGGCGCTTTTTAGAGAGGTTCGGACGGGCTGTCCAGAGGAAAATTCAAAAAATTTTCGACCCCGCTCACAGCCCCTCGTCGGGGTCGGATCCGCCGGGCACATCGGCGGTTTCCGGGCCTTCGATGCGGTAGACTCCGCCCAGCCAGCGCGACAGGTCGATGTCGGCGCAGCGCTTGGAACAGAAGGGGCGGGTGGCCGGCTCGGTGGGGCGGCCGCAGATCGGGCAGTTGGTGCCCGCCTTGGTGCCCGCCTGGGCCTGGGGCTGCGCATGGGGCTGGGAGCGCTGCGGTGCGCCGGGGGAGCGGGAGTCGGTCAAGGGAAGGCCTCCGTAACGAACTTAAGCAGTCAGGGCCGCAGCAGGGCCGCCAGCGGCGTGCCGCGGCGGGCCCGGGTCAGTTCGACCAGACCCAGTTTGGACATGCCATAAACTTGGGTCTGCACCGGGTCGCTTTCCACCGCCTGCGACAGTGCGGCCAGCACACGCTCGGCATCGCCGCGGCTGCGCATGTTGACGAAATCCACCACCACGATGCCGCCGACATTGCGCAGGCGAAGCTGGCGCGCGATCTCCGCCGCGGCGTCGAGGTTGACGTCCAGGGGGTTGCCGCGCTCCCCGGCATTCACGTCGACCACCGTCAGCGCCTCCGTCCGCTCGATCACCAGCGAACCGCCGAGCGGCAGCGGCACCCGGACGTCGAGCAACTCGGCAATCGCAAAGTCGAGGTCGCGCAGGTCGAACAGGCGTTGGGCGTCGGTGTGGCCGCCGAGGCGCGGCAGCAGGTCGGGGGCGTGGTGCCCGCACCAGTCGCGCAAGGCCGACAGCAGCGGCCCATCGCCGATCCTGATCCCGCCAGCGGGCGGCGGGTCGTCGACCAGGATGGCGGCCGGGGCGGCCGCCCCTTGCTCGATCAGGGCGCGGGTGGGGGCGTCGGGGCCGGGATGCAGCAGGCGCGGGGCGGAGCCGGCGCGGGCATCGTCGCGGATGGCGCGCCATTGCAGGTGCAGCGCCTCCGATTCGGCGGCCAGCAGATCGTCGGATACCTGGGCGGCGCCGGCGCGCACGATCCAGCCGGCGCCGGTGGCGAGCTGTTCGATGCGGCGGGCCAGTGCCGTCCGTTCCGGACCGGAGCCGAGGCGCTTCGACACCGCGATGTCACGGCCGAGCGGGGCATGCACCAGGAACCGGCCGGGCAGGGTGATGTCCATCGTCAGCGATGGACCCTTGGCCCCGGCGGCGTCGGCCTTCACCTGCACCAGCACCGGCTGGCCGGTGCGCAGCAGCGCGCCGATGGGGGCCGGCTTGGCGCCCGGCCGATTGGCGCGCGGTTGTGGGGAATCGTCGTCGAGGACGGGACGGCGCACGTCGGCCGCCGGCAGCAGGCCGGACAGGCTGTTCCCGAGATCGACGAAGGCGCCGTTCAGGCCGGTGGCGATGCGCTCGACCCGGCCGAGGATGATGGCGCCGAGCAGCGACGGGCGGCCGGCATGGTCGATGTGCAGGTCGGTCAGGCGGCCGTCGGTCAGCACCGCCGCCCGCGTCAGCGGGCCGTCGCGGTCGACCAGCAGCTCAAGCCTGCTCATCGGTCGGATGGGGGATCGGGGGGTGCGGGAAGCCGGCGCCGTGCAGCATGCCGGCGACCTCGTGCAGCGACAGCCCGACGACGTTGCTGTAGGAACCGCCGATCCAGCGCACCAACGCCCCCGCCCGGCCCTGGATGGCATAGCCGCCGGCCTTGCCCTTCCATTCGCCGGACGCGATGTAGGCGTCGGCTTCCGACCGGTCGAGCACCTTGAAGGTGACGTCGGTGCGGACCAGCCGGTCGATCCGGCGGTGACCGTCTCCGTCGGGCACCAGCAGCACGATGCCGCCGATCACCCGGTGCCGCCGGCCGGACAGCAGGGACAGGCAGCGTCGTGCCTCCTCCTCCCGTTCGGCCTTGGGCAGGATGCGGCGGCCACAGGCGACCACGGTGTCGGCAGCGAGAATCCACGAGTCGGGATGGCGCGCGGCGACGCACGACGCCTTCTCCGCCGCCAGACGTAGGGCGTGCTGGGGCGGGAGTTCGTCGCGCAGCGGCGTTTCGTCGAGATCGGCGGGATCGACCGCGTCGGGCACGATGCCGATCTGGCGCAGCAGGTCGAGCCGGCGGGGCGAGGCCGAAGCCAGCACCAGCCGGGGCGCCTTGGACGGGATCGTCACGGGGAACCGCGATGCAGCAAGGATGCTACTTGAACCGGAAGGTGATGCGGCCCTTGGTCAGGTCGTACGGCGTCATTTCCACATTGACGCGGTCGCCCGCCAGGACGCGAATCCGGTTCTTACGCATCTTGCCGGAGGTGTGCGCCAGAACCTCGTGATCGTTGTCGAGCTTCACCCGGAACATCGCGTTCGGAAGCAATTCGACGACGGTCCCGGAAAACTCGATCAGATCTTCCTTTGCCATAGGCCCTTATGTCCGTCCTAATAGTTTCGCGGCAATAACTGACCTTCCAAGGCCGCCGGGTCAAGGGGGATTCCCACCTCCGATGCGTTCGGCCGCAGCCATTCGCGCGGGGCAGCCCCGCGTTGCGTGCCGGAAATACCCCTCAACCCGCGTCCCGTCAGACCGACTGGTAGGGGTTGAGTGGCGATGCACCGCCTTCTTCCAGGCGGCGCGGCTGGTCCATCGCCTTGCCGATCGCCGCGAACATCTCGCGCTGGTCGATCTCCATGCGGCGGGTCAGGCGGCCGACGGTTTCCGCCGCACTGAGCGCACGGCCGCTGGATCTGTCGTGGAACAGGTTGTGATTCGCCTTCGCAGCACTGGGCAACAGGTCGGCGGCGACCGCGCCCGGTGTCGATTCGGCGGCTCGGATCAGCTTCGCCGCCCCGCCGGAGCCCAGAACATAGGCCATGCGGCTTTCCAATTCGCTGGCCGGGCGGCCCAGCCGCTTCTCCAGCGCCTCGCGCCCCTCGGCCAGATAGCGGGCGGCCATGCCGGCCGACAGGTCGACGTCGTGGCGAAGCTCCAGGATCTGGCGGCGGATCGCCGGATCCTTGACGCTGGACACCCCGTTGCGGACCTGGATGTGCGAGGCCAGCTCGCCCTGGCCATAGGCGGCGCCATGGCGGCGGAACAGGTCGAGCCAGGTCGATTCGAGGAACTGGAACGGGCCGGCGGCCGAGCTGCGGCTGTTCTTCGCCGCACTGTCCAGCCCGCTCTCCTGGGTCGCCTGGGCGAGGATGGCGGTGAAGCTGTGGCCCGACAGGCCGGCGACCTGCTGCGAGGCGACCAGCACCCGCGTGGCGGTCGGATCCTCGGCCGCAACGGCCTTCACCGCCTCCGCCACCTTGGCGGAGCTTGGGGCCGGTGAAGTCTGCGCCGGTGCCGCCGGCTTCAGACCGGGCAGGGGCGCGCGCGGCGCTGCGGTCTCCGCGGACGTGGAGTCGGAGGCCATCAGGACCGGCGCTTCGGGCTTTGCGGCGGGAACCGGCACTGTGCTGCCGTCGGCGAGGCGGATGGGGGTGACCGGCTTGGCCGCGGGCAGGGGAACCTGGGTCCCGTCGCCCAGCAGGATCGGGGCCGGCGGCTTTGAAGTCGGCAGGGGGGCGGCCGGCAATGGCGGGGTCTTCTGACCGTTCGCCGGCCGGCCGACCGGCACGGTCCCGGCGCCTGTCCGGGTGGACTGGACCAGCGTGTCGCGGAAGGACGGCTCGCCGACGCTGCCGTCGGTGAGCGCGGGGGAGGCGTCGGGCTTGCGCTCCGGAACGGGGGCGAGAGGGGGCTGCGCAACCTTCATGGCACACACTTCGCTACGGACCGGCCGAGCCTGCCGGGAGAAAGCCCCGTCTTTCCATGCCCCACGAGCGTGGGCATGGCCGGACGGATGCAGGCACTATAGCACCAACTCGTCAGCGATGTGCGATCAACTGTGGGCGCGGGGCGTCGTCCCCGGCCTCATCCCCGCCGGGGAACGGATGGCCGGCCAGCGGATCATCAGGCAGCGGATCGTCGGGCAGCGGATCATCGGGATGCGCGACGCGCGCCCAGCGGCCGATGGCGGCCAGCAGCTTGGATTTTTCCAGCGGTTTGGCCAGATGGGCGTTCATGCCGGCCTGCAGGCAGCGTTCGACCTCGATCTGCATCACGCCGGCGGTCAGGGCGAGAATCGGGATGCGGCTCACCGGGCCGGGCAGGGCGCGGATGCGACGGGTGGCCTCCAGCCCGTCCATCACCGGCATCTGCACGTCCATCAGCACGAGGTCGTAAGGCTGCTCCTGCACCGTGGCCACCGCGGCGGCGCCGTCGTCCACCGCGTCGACCCGATGGCCGGCCCTGGTCAGCATGGTCACCGCCAGATCGCGGTTCATCGCCAGATCCTCCGCCAGCAGGATGCGGGCGCTGGCGACGCCGGACTCGAGAGGGGACAGGATGGCGCTGTCGGGCTGGATCGCGGCGCTGCCGGCGGGCAGCAGAGGCAGCGAGAACCAGAAGGTGCTGCCGGTGCCGAGCTGGCTTTCCATGCCGATCTCCCCGCCCATCAGCTCCACCAGCCGGCGGCAGATCGCCAGCCCCAGCCCGGTGCCGCCGCGCCCGCGCTCCAGCTGGGTGAAGCGCTGGAACAGGTCGCGCTGCCGTTCGGGGGCGATGCCGATCCCGCTGTCGGTGACGGTGAAGGTGCAGATGCGGCCGCCGCCCTTGCTGCCGTCCTCGATCGCCTTCACCGTCAGGCGGACCGAACCGCGGTCGGTGAACTTCACCGCGTTGCTCAGCAGGTTCAGCAGGAGCTGGCGCAGCCGGTCGGGGTCGCCCATGACGAAGCCGCGGGCGGTGGCCGAGATGCCGGTCTGCAGCTCCAGCCCCTTCTGTTCCGCGGCCAGCCGGACGATGGCGACGCAGCGGTCGGCCAGATCGTCCAGCCGGAAGGGCACGCTGACCAGGTCGAGCCGCCCCGCCTCCAGCTTCGACAGGTCGAGCACGTCGTTGATGACGGTCAGCAGCGACCGTCCGGCATCCCGCACCTGCGAGGCGTAGCGCCGCTGTTCGGCGGTCAGCGGGGTTTCCAGCAGCATTTCCGCGAACCCGATCACGCCGTTCATCGGCGTGCGGATCTCGTGGCTCATGGTGGCGAGGAATTCCTCCTTGGCGCGGCTGCCGGCCCGCGCCTCCTCCATGGCGGAGCGCAGCTCCTGCTCGCGCTGCTTCAGGCGGCGCGACATGTTGTTGAAGGCATGGGAGACGACGCGGAATTCGTGGGGGGCGCGGTCCGCCTCGATCACGGTGCCGCCGCCGCCGTCGCCGATGCGGGTGGCCGCGGTGCCGAGTTCCCACACCCAGCGCAGGACCGAGGCGCGCAGCAGCACCCAAAGGGCGGTGACGCTGACCAGCGCCGCGATGGCGAGCAGGCCCAGGCTCTGCCACAGGTCGCGCCGGGCCTCCGCCAGGATCGGCCCGGTCGGCATGCCGACGGCGAAGACGGTGTCGGTCTCGTCCGAATGGCGGAAGGCCCACAGCCGGCCACGGCCGTCGGCGCTTTCCGCATCCAGCGTGCCGTCCTTCTCCTTCAGCATCTGCCGGATATGCGGCATGTTGCCGATGTTGCGGTTCAGCCAGCCCTCAGGATCGGGCTGGCGGGCGACGATCACGCCGTGGCGGTCCAGCACCATGACGCGGGCGTCCGGCTGCTTCATCACCTTCACCAGATCGGTCAGCCAGGTGAGGTCGACCGCCACGCCCATGACGCGGACGATCCGCCCATCCTCGATGATCGGGCTGGCGACGATGATCAGCGGCTTCAGCGAGCGCTTGCCGATGATGAAATCGCTGACCACCCAGCTTCTGGTGTCCAGCACGCGCTGGAAATATTCGCGTTCCCGCAGGGTGATGCCGGCACCGGGGCCGGTGGTGTCGCAGATGATGTTGCCGTCGGCGTCGGTCAGCCAGACGCCGGTGGTCCAGCGGTGCTGGCGCGGCATCGGCGCCAGGGTGGCGACGCAGGCGTCGGTGTGGTCCATCGTCGCGTTGCGGATGGCGGGCACCAGCGACAGCACGCCAAGCAGGTTGCGCGCCTCGCCGATCAGGTCGTGCTGGCGCTCCACCCCGTCGTCGGCCAGATGCTGCACCAGCTCTCGCGCCGCGTCGATGTGGTCGTCGAGCTGCTGGTCGGCGAGATAGAGCGTCCCCCCCAGCGGCAGCGCCAGCGAGGCCAGCACCACGCCCATCAGGCGGGCGCGCAGGCTGCGCGGGCTGAAGGCGCGGAGCAGGCGGTGCATCGGACCTGCGGGCATGGATGACGGCTCTCCGCGGGAATGTTCGTCTACGCCCCCCGAGCCTAAGGCGGCTCAGGGTGCGTTGCGATGACACAGCTCAATAGCACTGGCGGGGACGCGAAGTGAACACGGAGCCGCGCAAAAAGTTGCAGAATACCAATTTTATTACCGACCATGCCGTGTGGTGGGCGATTAGACGGGGCGATTAGACGGGGTGACCGTCAGACGGTCGGCCCGCGGGACAGCGGGAAGCGCTGCTTCATCTTGGCCATCAGGCCGTCGCGGACCTGGCGGTAGGCTTCCAGCATGGCGTCGCGGGTGCCGTCGACCAGGGTGGGGTCGAAGGTGTTCCAGAACTCCACGTCGCAAGCCATGGTGCGCGTCATCTCGATGGCGCGGTGCTGTGCCTCCGGCGACAGCGAGACGATCAGGTCGAAGTTGGTGTCCTCCAGATCCTCGAAGGTGCGGCAGCGGTGCTTGGACAGGTCGATGCCGATCTCCTCCATCACCGCGACGGCGAAGGGATCGACCTCGTCGCCCTCGCGGACGCCGACGGAATCCACATAGACCCGCGTGCCGTGGTAATGGCGCATCATCGCCGCCGCCATCGGCGAACGGATCATGTTGTAGGTACAGGCGAACAATACGCTCGTGACCGGCAGAGGGGTGAGGACCGGGGTCGCCGCCATGGCCTTGCCCGGTCCGTCAGCCGCGAATGTGCAGGACGCAGATCAGCGTGAACAGCCGGCGCGCGGTCTGCAGGTCCATCTCCACCTTGCCGGCCAGCCGTTCGCGCAGCATCTCGGACCCCTCGTTGTGCAGGCCGCGGCGGCCCATGTCGATGGCTTCGATCTGCGACGGCGTCGACCGCTTGATGGCGGCGTAATAGCTCTCGCAGATCAGGAAATAGTCGCGGACGATCGACCGGAAGCCGGTGATCGGCAGCATCAGCCGGTCGAGTTCGCTGTTGTCCTCGCGCCGGACGTCGAAGACCAGCCGGTTGTCCTCGATCGACAGATGCAGGTGGTACGGCCCGTCCTCCGCGAACTCGCAGGGGCAGAACTCGTTGTCCTCCAGCAGGTCGAAGATGGCGACGGCGCGCTCATGCTCGACCTCCGGCTTGTGGCGGACGACACTCCGCTCGTCGAGCGTCACATGGGTGATGCGCCGCTTGCTTTTCGTCGTCACGCCCCGCCTCCCCCGCAGTCTTCAGTCTTTGTAGAACTTATTCTTTATAGTTTGGCAGCCGCTGGGCGACGGAGCGCGCATGCGCCTCCAGCCCCTCGGCCATCGCCAGCGTCACCGCCGCCGGGCCGATGGCCCGCAGGCTGTCGGCGTCGCAGGCGACGAAGGTCGTCCGCTTCATGAAGTCCAGCACGTTGAGGCCGGAGGAGAAGCGGGCGCTGCGCGCCGTCGGCAGCACATGGTTGGGACCGGCGACATAGTCGCCGATGGCCTCCGGCGTGTAGCGGCCGAGGAAGATGGCGCCGGCATTGCGGACCTTCGCCGCCAGCGCGTCCGGATCCTCGACGGCCAGCTCCAGATGCTCCGGCGCCAGCCGGTCGACCAGGGCGGGGGCATCGGCCATCAGGTCGCCGACCAGCACGATGGCGCCATGCTCGCGCCAGCTTTCGCCGGCGATTGCCGTGCGCGGCAGGGTCTCCAGATGCCTGTCCACCGCCGCGGCCACCGCGTCGGCGAAGGCGGCATCGTCGGTGATCAGGATCGACTGGGCCGAGGTGTCGTGCTCGGCCTGCGACAGCAAATCCATGGCGATCCAGGCCGGATCGTTGTGGCCGTCGGCGACCACCAGGATCTCCGACGGGCCGGCGATGCTGTCGATGCCGACGAGGCCGTAGACCTGCCGCTTGGCGGCGGCGACGAAGGCGTTGCCGGGGCCGACGATCTTGTCGACCGGCCGGATCGTCGCCGTGCCGTGGGCCAGCGCCGCGACCGCCTGGGCACCGCCGATGCGGTAGATCTCGTCGATGCCGCAGCGCTTGGCGGCGGCCAGCACCAGCGGGTTGATCGCCCCGTCCGGCGTCGGCACCACCATGACGACGCGCTCGACGCCCGCCACCTTGGCCGGCAGCGCGTTCATCAGCACCGAGGACGGGTAGGAGGCGGTGCCGCCCGGCACATAGAGGCCGACGGCGCCGACCGCCGTCCAGCGCGCACCCAGCCGCACGCCGGCGGCGTCGCGGTAGTCGGTGACCTCCGGGATCTGGCGGCGGTGGAAATCCTCGATCCGCTGGGCGGCGAGGTCGAGCGCCTCCAGCGTCTCGGCCGAGCATTTGGCCGTGGCCGCGTCGATCTCGTCCCGGCCGATGCGCAGGGTGTCGGCGGTCAGGGTCTGGCGGTCCCAGCGGGCGGTGTAGTCGATCAGCGCCGCGTCGCCGCGGCTGCGGACCTGCTCGATGACGCCCGCGACCAGCGTCTGGACATCCTCGCTGGCCTCGCGCTTGGCGTGCAGCAGCGCCTCGAAGCCGGCGGCGAAGTCCGCGTCGCGAATATCAAGCCTGACGGGCATTCACCGCCTCCCGGAACTTGTCGATCCACTGAGAAATCTCGGCCGTCCGCGTCTTGAAGGCGGCGCGGTTGACGATCAGGCGCGAGGTGACGTCGGCGATATGCTCCACCTCCACCAGCCCGTTGGCCTGCAGGGTCGAGCCGGTGGAGACCAGATCGACGATGCGGCGGCAGAGGCCCAGCGTCGGCGCCAGCTCCATGGCACCGTTCAGCTTGACGCATTCGGCCTGGACGCCGCGCGCGGCGAAGTGACGCTTGGTCACCTCCGGGTATTTGGTGGCGACCCGCACATGGCTCCAGCGCGACGGATCGTCGCTCTCCAGCATCTCCGCCGGTTCGGCGACCGACAGCCGGCAGGCGCCGATGCCGAGGTCGAGCGGGGCGTAGATCTCCGGATAGTCGAACTCCATCAGCACGTCATTGCCCGCCACGCCCAGATGGGCGGCGCCGAAGGCGACGAAGGTCGCCACGTCGAAGGAGCGGACGCGGATGATGCTGAGGTTCGGCACGTTGGTGGCGAAGCGCAGAAGCCGGCTCTTGTCGTCGTCGAAGGCCGGCTCCGGATGGATGCCGGCATGGGACAGCAGCGGGCGCAGCTCCTTCAGGATGCGGCCCTTGGGCAGGGCCAGCACCAGCTGGTCGTCGACAGGAACCTCGGCGGCCGGCAAGCCCAGGGCGCTGGTATCGGCGGACAAAACACTCTCCTCGCATCGCTCGCCGGGGCGGTGTGGGGGCCCCGGATGAACCATCGCCGCGATAGATAGCACATTCCGGGCGCCCGTCACCTGTCGCTGTCGCGACCGCGAGATTTAACGGGAAAAATATGCTCAATGAGGAATTTCACACAAACCGCAAAAATGGGTTTGACCAAACTCCATCAAAAGGGTAGATAAAAATCCATGGACGCCCCGCCGGGCATCCCGCGGCAATTTGACTTCTGCAGCTTGCGCCGCGTCACCAAACGCTAAAGCGCCACGATACCGGTCGTGGACCTCTTCAAGAAGGAGAGACCGGAATGACATCGCGAGTTTCCGCTCCCCCATCCGCGCTTCGGACCGCTTTTCCGGCCTGCATGATGCGCTCGGGCCTGTGTTGCCGCTGACATCGCGGCCCCAAGACACAGCGCCCATTCCGCACATCCGCCGATCCTGACCATCAGGTCCCGAACGCATCTGCGCCGCCGCCCCGCCATGACGAGGGCCGCCCGCGCGCCCAATCCCATCTGGGGGGAGCAGTCCGCCATGTCCCACGCCAACGCCTACGCCATCGAAGTCCAGGGCCGCTCCGCCGGCATCGTCGTCGCCGAACGCGGCGGCTTCACCTTCTTCGTGTCCGATTGGGCTTTCCGCGATCTCGACCGCCGTGTCTTCCGCAATGTCGGACAGGCCCAGCGCGCCGCCCACCAGCATTGCAGCCGGCTGCCCGACACCCGCCGCCGCTGAACCCCGATAAAAGCCCGCTGCCAAGAAACCCGCTCCAATAGCCCGCTGCTGAAAATCCTGAGGAAAGACCCGATGAAGCGTATCCTGATGTCGGTGGCCGTCGCCGCCGGCCTGCTGACCGCCGCGACCTCCGCTTTCGCCGCTCCGCTGAAGCTGGGCGTGTCGGCCGGCCCCTATGGCGAGATCCTGGAATTCACCGCCAAGCTGGCCGCCAAGGAGGGCATCGAGGCGCAGGTGATCGAGTTCACCGATTGGAACATGCCCAACGCGGCGCTCCAGGCCGGCGACATCGACGCCAACAACTTCCAGCACCAGCCCTTCCTCGACAATCAGGTCAAGCAGCGCGGCTACGACATCGTCTCCGTCGCCAAGAGCGTCGTGGTGCCGATGGGCGTCTACAGCAGCAAGGTGAAGGCGCTGGCCGACCTGAAGCCGGGCGCGTCGGTGTCGATCCCCAACGATCCCACCAACGGCGCCCGCGCCCTGTTCCTGCTGGCCAAGGCCGGCGTGATCGGGCTGAAGGAGGGCGCCGGCCTCAACACCACCATCGCCGACGTGGTGAACCCGAAGGGCATCAAGCTGGTGGAACTGGACGCCGCCCAGCTGCCGCGCTCGCTCGACGACGTGGATGCGTCGGTCATCACCCTCAACTATGCCGTGCTGGCCGGGCTGGAGCCGAAGAAGGCCCTGGTGCTGGAGGATGACCAGTCCAAGTGGAACCTGGTGTGGGCGGTCCGCAAGGATCGCATAGAAGACCCGACGATCAAGCGCTTCATTGCGCTGTATCGTTCGCCCGAAGTGCGGCAGTTTATCGAAACGCGCTTCAACGGTTCCATCATTCCGACGTGGTGAGGGAGGCTGGGGGACGCTGGACGTCCCCTTTTGCCGATTAAAAGATGATAACGCTAACAAACATTCACAAGACTTACGCGGCGCGCGGCGGTGGGGCTCCGGTCCATGCGCTGACCGACATCGACCTGTCCATCGAACGCGGCGAGGTCTTCGGGATCATCGGCCGGTCCGGCGCCGGCAAATCCACGCTGCTGCGCACGGTCAATCTGCTGGAAAGCCCGAGTTCGGGCAGCGTCACGGTGGACGGGGTGGAGATGACCGCCCTGTCGGCGGCGGAGCTGCGCAAGGCCCGCCATTCCATCGGCATGATCTTCCAGCACTTCAACCTGCTGTCCTCGCGCACCGTCTTCGACAATGTGGCGCTGCCGCTGGAACTGGCCGGTACCCCGAAGGCGGAGATCCGCCGGACGGTGGAGCCGCTGCTCGACCTCGTCGGGCTGGCCGACAAGCGCGACCGCTACCCGGCGGAGCTGTCGGGCGGGCAGAAACAGCGCGTCGGCATCGCCCGCGCGCTGGCCAGTAAGCCGAAGGTGCTGCTGTCGGACGAGGCGACCTCCGCACTCGACCCGGAGACGACGACGCAGATCCTGCATCTGCTGGGCGACATCAACCGGCGGCTCGGCCTGACCATCGTGCTGATCACCCACGAGATCGCGGTGATCAAGGAGATCTGCCACAAGGTGGCGGTGATGGAGAATGGCCGGGTGATCGAGCAGGGGCCGGTCTTCGACATCTTCGCCCACCCCAACCACCCGACCACCCGCAGCTTCGTCGATCCCGTCATCAACCGCGGCATCCCCGACAGCCTGCGCGACCGGCTGTCGCCCCAGCCCGGTTTGGGGAGCAACCCGGTGCTGCGCATCACCTTCACCGGCGCGAAGGCGACCACCCCGGTCATCAGCGCCATCAGCCGCCAGCTGAACCTGGACCTGAACATCTGGCACGGCCAGATCGACGAGATCCAGGGCGCGCCGTTCGGCACGCTGGTGGTGGAGGCGCTGGGCGATCAGGCCAAGGTCGATGCCGCCATCGCGCTGGTGAAAGAGAACAATCTGGGTGTCGAGGTGTTGGGCCATGCTCTCCCCGCAAATCATTGACCTGCTGATCAAGGGGCTGATCGACACGCTGCACATGGTGGCGGTGTCGGGCGCCATCGGGACGCTGATCGGCCTGCCCATCGGCGTGATGCTGGCCGTCACCGGCCGAGGCGAGCTGTTGCAGAATTTCGCCTTCAACAAGGTGATGGGGGCGGTGGTCAACATGACCCGCTCCACCCCCTTCATCATCCTGGTGGTGGCGATCATCCCCTTCACCCGGCTGATCGCCGGCACCTCCATCGGCACCAACGCCGCCATCGTGCCGCTGACCGTCGCCGCCGCCCCCTTCATCGCCCGCGTGGTGGAGAATGCGGTGCGCGAGGTCGACCGCGGGCTGGTCGAGGCGGCGCAGGCGATGGGGGCCACGCCGTTCCAGATCATCCGCAAGGTCCTGCTGCCGGAAGCCCTGCCGGGCATCGTCGCCGGCCTGACCCTGTCGGCGGTCAGCCTGGTCGGCTATTCCGCCATGGTCGGTGCGGTCGGCGGCGGCGGCCTGGGCGATCTCGGCATTCGCTACGGCTATCAACGCTTCCTGCCGGAGGTGATGCTGGCGGTGGTGATCGTACTGATCGTGCTGGTGCAGATCGTCCAGTCGACGGGCGACCTGATCGCCCGCCGCGTCAACAAACGCAATCTGAAGTCCTGACCCCCCAAAAGACCTGACTCAAGAAACCGAGGAGTGTTCGAGATGCTGCGCTTCCGTTCGCTGGCTTCGCTGCTGGCCGGTGCCGCCACCATGGCCATCGCGCTTGGTGCTTCCGCCGAGACCATCAAGGTCGGCGTCACCGCCGGTCCGCATGCCCAGATCCTGGAAGCGGTGAAGCCCATCGCCGCCAAGGACGGGCTGGACATCCAGATCCTGGAATTCACCGACTACGTCATCCCGAACCAGGCGCTGGCCGGCGGCGATCTCGACGCCAACAGCTTCCAGCACCAGCCCTATCTGGACAACCAGGTGAAGGACCGCGGCTTCGATCTGGTCAGCGTCGGCAAGACGGTGGTCTATCCCATCGGCATCTATTCCAAGAAGGTGAAGAGCCTGGAAGAGCTGCCGACGGGTGCCAAGTTCGCCATTCCCAACGACCCGACCAACGGCGGCCGCGTCCTGCTGCTGCTCCAGGCCAAGGGCCTGATCAAGCTGAAGGACGGCGGCACCCTGAAGGCCTCGCCCATCGACATCGTCGAGAACCCGAAGAAGCTGGAGATCGTCGAGCTGGACGCCGCCCAGCTGCCGCGCTCGCTGGACGACGTGACTGCCGCCGCGATCAACACCAACTTCGCGCTGGAGGCCGGCATCGACCCGGTCAAGGACGCCATCGCCCGCGAGGCGGCCGACAGCCCCTATGCCAACGTCATCGCCGTCCGCAAGGCCGACAAGGACAAGCCCTGGGTCGCCAAGCTGGTGAAGTCCTACAACAGCCCCGAGGTGAAGGAGTTCATCCTCACCAAGTTCAAGAACGCCGTGGTTCCGGCATTCTGAGTCAGCGCGTTCTGAGACCGATGAGGGCACGCCCGGCGGCGCTGAGCGCGTCGCCGAGCGTCCCGCCCGGTTCCGGGCAGACCAGCCGCATCGACGGATACCAGGGCCGGCAGCCGGTGCCGAGCGCCGTCCAGTCCCCCGCCGGCCCGATCCGCCAGACCGGCACGCCCAGCGCGCCGGCCATCTCCGCCACCGAAGTTCCGGCGGAGATCACCAGAATCCAGCGCCGCGGTCAGGGCCGCCGCACCATCCAGATCGTTTTTGAGGTCGAGCGGTGGGCGGTGGATCGCGATGCCGAAACGCCGTTCGGCGTCGGCGAGTTCGGCCTCGCACTCGTCATATTGCAGGCTGATCAGCCGCAGGCCGGGCAGGGTGAGAATCGGCGCCCAGTCGGTCAGCGGGGCGTAATTGGCGTCGCGCGCGGCACCGCGCATGCCGCTGCGCCAGCAGATACCGACGGTGAGGCTGGAGCCGGCCCCCCCCAACCACTCCCGCCACCGCTCCACCGCCGCCTCGTCGGCGCGCAGCCATCCGCCACGCTTCGCAAAGCCGGCCAGCCCCCAGCCCAGCCGCAACGGCAGCGACCCGGCCGGGATGTGACAGTCGGCATCCGCCGGATCCGCGGTCGCGGCGCGCACCGTCGCCTGTGGGAAGGAGCGCGCGAACAGCGCCACCAGCCGCGGCTCGCATTCCACGATGATCCGGCCCGCGGCTGCGGCTGCGCGTGCGATCAGACCGGGGTAGCAGGCGCTGTGCATCAGCTCGTCGCCGACTCCCTGCTCGCGCCAGACCAGCAGCGTCCGTACCGCCAGGTCGCCGCCGTCCCAGGCGGGAATGCGGAAGCGGCGGTCGGGCAAGGCCTGTCCGGCGGCGAAGCGGGCCTCCAACCCGGTCCAACCGGTGTCTAGTTCCCCACGTGCCAGCGCCGCATAGCCGCGGTTGAAGGCGGCGAGCGTCAGGGTCGGGTCGTCCTCCACCGCCTGCCGGTAGGCAGCATCGGCCTCGACCGGACGGCCGGCGGCGTGCAGGGCGTTGCCCTGGTTGTAGCGCCATTCCGCCCGCTTGGGCTCCAGCGCCAGGGCGCGGCCCCAGCCCTTCAGCGCGGCATCGGGCCGGCCCTGCCGCTGGCGCAGATCGGCCAGCCCGGCCCAGCCGGCGCCGGTTCCGGGCGCAAACAGGATCACCCGCCACCAGGCCAGCCCGGCAGCATTGCCGTCGCCCGCCCGCTCCAGTGCCAACGCGAGGTTGCCCAGCGTGGCGAGATCGCCGTGGTGGCCCTGGAGCGCCAGACGCAGATGGGCGACCGCCTCCGCCGGCCGGTCGAGCGCCAGGGCCGCCAGCCCCAGGTTGCTGATCGCCGCCGGGTCGCCGGGTCGCAGGCGCAAGGCCCGGCCGGCGGTGCGCTCCGCCTCGGCGGCATGGTCGGGGTCGCGCAGGGCCTCGGCCGACAGGGCGGTCCAGCCCTCCGCGACAGCGGGGTCGAGGGCGAGCGCCCGCATGAAGAAGGGCCGGCCTTCCCCGCCCATCGCCTGCCGCGCCAGCCCGGCATTGATCCACAGCCCGGCATGGACGGGGGCGAGGCGCCGTGCCGCGTCGGTCGCCTCTGCCGCTTCGGCCGCCGCGCCGCGGGACAGCCGCAGGGCGCCGAGATTGCCGAGCGCCTCGACATCCTCGGGCGCCAGCGCCGCGGCGGCCTGCCAATCGGCCTCGGCGTCGGCGAGCGCGCCCATCTCCTGCCGGGCCAGGGCGCGGCGCTTGTGGCGGTCGGCGCTCGGCTCCGCCGCGATGGCGCGGGTCAGCAGGGTGTCGGCGATGTCGGGGCGGCCGGCCTGCTGGCCGAGCAGCGCGTAGCCTTCCAGCGCCGCCGGCACCTCGCCGCCCTGGTCGAGGATGCGCTGATAGGCCTTTTCCGCGTCCGGCCAGCGGCCCGACCCGTGCAGGTCGCGCGCTTCGGCCAGCCACTCCTCGATTGGCAGAGCTGAGGGCGGAGCAGGGGCCAAGCGGCGCAATTCCGCCGCCATGCGCGCCAGCACGTCCGGCAACCCCTCGCCGGGGCGGGTGCTCCACAGCCGCATCGACGGGAACCAGGGGCGCACCCCGGTGCCGAGCGCCGTCCAGTCGCCGGCCGGGCCGAAGCGCCAGACCGGCACCCCGAGTGCGCCCGCCATCTCGCCGACGGAACTCGCCACCGTCACCACGAGGTCGAGGCCGGCGATCAGTGCCGCCACGCCTTCCAGATCGTTCTTCAGATCGGTGCCGGGCCAGCGCTGGACCGTCACGCCGAGTTGCCCTTCGACAGCGGCGATCTCCGCCTCGCGCCCGTCATATTGCAGGGTGACTGGGATCAGGCCGGGCAGGGTCAGCAGCGGCGCCCAGTCGGCGAGCGTGGTGTAGGAGGCCTTGCGCTCCCCCAGCATATTCTGGCTGCCCCAGCAGAGG
The DNA here is from genome assembly GCF_058780625.1 of Azospirillum sp. UENF 111221. Taxonomy (NCBI): domain Bacteria; kingdom Pseudomonadati; phylum Pseudomonadota; class Alphaproteobacteria; order Rhodospirillales; family Azospirillaceae; genus Azospirillum; species Azospirillum sp. UENF 111221. The sequence goes on along the minus strand of NZ_JBSNCH010000002.1, from coordinate 483,457 downwards.
CCGACGCGCAGCCCCGGCTCCAGCGCCGCCAGCCGGTCGCGCCACTCCGCCAGCCGCAGCGGGTCGGGCGCCAGCCAGGAGGGCCGGGCGGGAAAGTCGGCGAGGCCGGGGCGCAGCAGCCGGGGCAGCGATCCCATCGGCAGATGCGCGCCGGCGTCGGCGGGGGCGGGATCCGCCGTCTGCGCCCGTACGGTGACGCCGGGAAGGGCGCGGCCGACCAGCCCGGTCAGGCGGGCATCGACCTCGACGACCAGCGTTTCCGGGCCGAGCCGCTCCGCAAGGTCGGGCAGGGCGGTGCCGAACATCAGCTCGTCGCCCAACCCCTGTTCGCGCCAGACCAGCAGGCGCGCCCCCGGAGTTCCGTCCCAGGCCGGCAGGGAAAAGCTGCGCCCGGCCGACACGCGGCGGGAGACGAAGCGCGCCTCGTACTCCTCCCAGCCTCCGGTCAGCCGGCCGCGCCCGAGCAGCCGCAGGGCGAGGTTCCAGCGGGCCAGCGCAAAGCCGGGCGCCTGGATCAGCGCCTGGGCGTAGAGCGCCTCCGCCTCGTCGCCGCGGCCCTGGGCCTCGCGCAGCAGGGCGAGGTTCACCATGGCTTCGGCATCGCCGGGGGCGAGCCGCAGGGCCTCCAGATGCGCCGCCTCGGCCTCATTGGTGCGGCCGGTCTCCTTCAGCACGACGCCGAGGTTGGTCAGGGCGGTGGCATGGCCGGGGTCGAGCCGCAGGGCATGGCGCAGCGCCGTTTCGGCCTCGGCATAGTCATCCTGCTCCCGCAGCAGCGTGCCGAGATTGGCCCAGGCCTCGGCATAGCCGGCATTCAGGTCCAGCGCGCGGCGGTAATGGACGGCGGCCTCCGCCAGCCGGCCCTGCTCCTGGAGCGCGCTGCCCAGGCTGTTGTGCGCCTCCGCATAGGGTTCGCGGAGCGCGAGCGCCCGGCGGTATTCCGCCTCCGCCTCCGCCAGCCGGCCCAGCGCGTGCAGCGCGAGGCCGAGGTTGGCGTGCTGTTCGGCGACGCCGGGGCGGTGCAGGACGGCCTGCCCGATCAGGCGGACGGCGTCGGCATCCAGCCCGCGCTGGTGGTGCAGCACGCCGATCAGGTGCAGTGCGTCAGCGTTCCGCCCGTCGGCGGCCAGCATGGCGCGATAGGCGCGCTCCGCCCCGTCCAGGTCGCCGGCGCGGTGATGGGCCAGCGCCTCGCGCAGGAGGGCGGCCAATCGGGCCGGGAGTTTGGAGGCGGCGGAAGGCGGCATTGGGCGTCGGCCGGATCGGAGAAAACGTGTCGTTTCGATAGCATGAGTCGGCGGGATGGCGCGCAGGCAAAATCCCAAGAACATTTAAGGGGACTGGCGCGGCACATTTCATTCTGTATACTTGCGCTCAATTCGGTCCAGGCTAGGCTTCCTTGGCCAATATCCATCCAAAAGGCGTATATCTTGAGTAAGACTGCAATCATTGTCGATGACAGCAAGCTTTCGCGCATGCATGTGCGGGCCATGGTCTTGCGCAACAAGCCGGACTGGACGGTGGTCGAGGCTGCGAACGGCGGCGAACTCTTCACGACGTTGCAGGACACGCCGGTCGATGTTGCCATCATCGACTACAACATGCCCGGCGACAACGGCGTGGAGACCGCGGCCAAGCTGCGCCAGAGCCATCCGGGCATCCACATCGCCATCATCACCGCCAATGCCCAGGACGCGGTGGTGTCCGGCATCCGCGGCGTCGGCGCCGCCTTCATGCCCAAGCCGCTGGAGGAGGAGCAGGTCGTCCGCTTCCTGAACTCCACCGCCCTGCCGCCACGCCGCCCGACACAGCCGCAGCAGGAGTGACCGCATTCCCATGCTGAGCGATCTGGAGCGCGACGCCCTGGCCGAACTGGGCAACATCGGCATCGGCCGGGCATCGACGGCGCTCGGCCGCATGCTGGGCGGGCTGGTGACCCTGTCGGTCCCGACGGTGGACATGGTGCCGCCGGACACGGTGGCCGAGCTGCTGGACCGGGCGCTGACGCCGCCGCTGGTGGGCATCTCGGAAACGCTGGGCGGGCTGTTCGCCGGCTGCGCCCTGCTGGTCTTCCCCCAGGCGGGCAGCATTGCCCTGGTGCGCGCCGCCCTGCCGCCCGAAATCCCCGCCGAGGAGGTGCCGGAGCTGGAGGACGAGGTGCTGTCGGAGTTGGGCAACGTCGTCCTGAACAGCGCGCTGGCGCTGGTCGCCAACCTGCTGGGCGAACCGGTCGACACCGGTCTGCCGGCGGTGTTCCGCGGCAATGCGGCGGAGGTGTTGCGGGGCTGTGCGGGAACGGCTCCGACGGCGGAGGGAGCCGCGGTGCTGTTCCACATTGATCTGCGCACCAGCCTGCCGGGCGGCGAAGGCGTCGTGGTCGGCGGGCGGGTGGTCCTGCTGCTCGACGCCGGCTCGGCCGGCGCGCTCCAGGCGACGCTCGGCCGCTACATCGGCCGGCTCGTGGCGTAACGGAAACAAGAACAACCGGCCGGTCGGACAGGCGGGTAAGGAAGACGGGTAAGGACCATGGCACTCATCAAGAAGACCAAGATCGATACGGCGCGCACCGCCCGGACCAGGTCCGGCGCCGACGACGAGGGTCCGGACCGGTCCGCCGCCGCTGTCGAGTCCGCGCCGGCCGCCTCGGCAGCCGCCCCCCCGATGGCCGCCGCCACGGGTGCGCCGCAGCGCCGCCGGGCGCGCGCCGATTCGCGCCGCCGACAGGCCGCCACCGGCATCGCCGCCGCCTCGACCGAACTGGCCAGCGGCATCACCCAGGCGGCGTCGGCGGCGGAGGAACTGCGCCGGGCGATGGAGCAGATCGCCGCCGGAGCCGAGGAGTCGGCCGGCGCCACCCAGCAGTCGCAGCGCATGATCGGCCGCGCGTCGGAACTGCTGACCCGCTCGCGCAGCACGGCGGAGCAGGCGGTGCTGCGGGTCGAGGCGTTGCAGGCGACGCTGAAGGACGTCAGCGGCCAGATCCTGTCCTCCATCGAGGGCATCGTCCGCGCCGCCGAACGGCAGGAAGCATCGGTGAGTCTGGTCCGCGACCTGGAAGCCCAGGCCCGCGAGATCGGCACCATTGTGCAGAGCGTCGCCGCCATCGCCGACCAGACCAATCTGCTGGCGCTGAACGCCGCCATCGAGGCAGCCCGCGCCGGGGAGGCCGGCAAGGGCTTCGCCGTCGTCGCCGACGAGGTGCAGGCGCTGGCCGAACGGTCGGAGCGCAGCGCCAACGACATCCAGTCGATGGTCGGGGAAATCCAGGATGCGGTGGCCGCCATCGCCGCCGGCATCGTCGCCTCGTCGGACGCGGCCAAGGCGGAAGTGGAGCGCGGCCGCAGGATCGTCGAGCAGCTGGAAGGCGTGCGGTCGGACATGTCGACCCTGGTCCAGGGCGCGCAGGAGACGATCCGCGCCGCGGTCGAGGCCGATCAGGCGGCGCGCGAGGCCCTGCGCGGGGCCGAGACCATCGCCGCCAGCGCCGAGGAACAGTCCGCCGCCGCCGAGGAGGCGCTGCGGACCGCGGGCGAGCAGGCGGTGGCCCTGGCCCAGAGCCAGCGCGCCGCCGGCCAGCTGTCCGAGGTGGCCGAGGATCTGGAGGGCACCGCAGACCTCGCCGCCACCGCCGACGAGCTGGCGTCGGCCGCCGAGGAGCTGTCGGCCGCCATCGAGGAGATCAACCGCGGGGCGGCCCAGATCATGACCGCCATCGGCCAGATCTCCGGCGGGGCGCAGTCGCAGAGTGCCGCCACCCACCAGCTTGCCTCCGCCATCGCGGAAATCGACGCGGCGGCGACGCTGGCCGCCGGCCGGGCCGGCGAGTCGGTGGAACGCTGCACCGCGATGGAAGGGCTGCTGGGCGAGACGCGGGACACCATCGGCCGGCTTGCCGACGGCATGCTGGAGGCGGTGGAGTCTTCCCGCCGGGCCGGGGACCGGCTGGACGCGCTGGACCGGATCGGCCGGCGCATCGACAAGGTGGTGGACGCCATCGCCACCGTCGCCATCCAGACCGGCATGCTGGCGGTCAGCGGCTCCATCGAGGCGGCGCGGGCGGGCGAGTTCGGCCGCGGCTTCACCGTGGTCAGCGGCGACATCCGCAAGCTGGCCGGCGACAGCGCCGACAGTGCGGAGCGGGTGAAGGACATCGTCCGCGACATCCAGGACCAGATGCTGCGGGTGCGCCGCGACGTGGAGGAGGGGTCGGCCACCGCGGTGACGGAGATCGCGCGGCACCGCGCCTTCGGCGTCACCCTGACCGCCAGCGCGCAGGAGCTGCGGGTGGTCACCGCCGGCAGCCGCGAAATCCTGGAGGCCGCCACCGAGACGACCATGGCGCTCCGCGAGACCCGCGTCGGGGTGGAGCAGGTGGCCACCGCCGCCGCCGCCGCGAACCTCGCCGGCACCGAAGCGGCCAAGGCGGCGCGCGAGCAGGCGAAGGGTGCCGAGGAACTGGCGTCGGCGATCGAGGAGATCGCGGCGATGGCCGACAGCCTGCTGGGCGCGGTTTGACCGCCGTGGCCGGGCGCGCGCCAGGGGAGACGGACGGGGAGACGGGCGGCGCTCTCGACTTCGTCACGGTGACGGTCGCCGACCTGCGCCTTGCCCTGCCGCTGCCGGCGGTCCGCGCGGTGATCCGGTTGCCGGAGCTGGTGCGCATCCCGCTGGGGCCGCCCAGCCTGGACGGGCTGGCGCACTGGCATGGCGACGCGGTGCCGGTGCTGGACCTCGCCACGGCGTTGGGCAGGCCGGGCGGCGCGGAGCCGACGCGGGAGACGCGGGTGGTGCTGGTCGGGCATCGCAGCCAGATGGGCGGCCAGACGACGGTGGGGCTGCGGGTGGATGCGATGGCCGGCATCCTGCGCAGCAATCCCGACCGCATCGATCCGGTGACGCAGGAGGAGGGCGGGCTCGACCCCGCCCTGCTGGACGGCCTGCTGCGTGACGGCCCGGCGACCATCCTGAAGCTGGATGCGCTGATCGACAGCCAGTTCGGCGATCCGGCGGAGACGGAGCGGACGGACCGGGGCTCAGCCTCCGCGGCGGCCGGCTTCGGTCCCGTGCCGGCCGGGGGAAGTGGTGCCGCGGGCGGTATCAAGGGCACTGTCGACCGGCAGGCCCTGCTGGTCTTCGAGGTGTCGGGACAGGAATTCGCCCTGCCGGTGGATCGGGTGCGCGAGGTTTTGCCGGCCCCGCGCGAGGTCACGCGCATGGCGCGGTCCAGGGCGCACCTGCTGGGCGTGATGGCGGTGCGCGACCGGCTGCTGCCGCTGGTGGGCCTGCGCGCCCTGTTCGGGCTGGAGGCTGGCGAAGGGCAGGACTCCAGTGGATTGGCGGCCGGGCGCCGCGTCGTCGTGGTGCGCTCCGGCAATGGGCAGGCGCCGGTCGGCGTGCTGGTGGACGAGGTGCGCGAGATCCTGCGGCTCGACCCGGCGCTGATCGACCCGGTGCCGCCGCTGCTCGCCCGCGAGCCGGAATTCGAGGATTCTGGACGGCATCGCCAGAGCGGATGGCGGGGCTGGCGGCGTGTCCGGTGGTGGGCAGCGGCTGGTGTCGGTGCTGTCGGCGGAGCGGCTGTTCCGCCATGGCGCCGCATTCGGGACAGGGGCGGGCGCTGCGGAGGCGGACGGGGAAGGGGACGGGATGGAACCGGCGCAGCCTGCGGATGGCTCCAACGGGATCGGCGGTGCGGGGGAACGCTTCGTCGTCTTCCGCCTTGCCGGGGCGGAATATGGCCTGCCGGTCTCCGCCGTGCGCGAGGTGTTGCGCCGGCCCGACAGCATCACGCCATTGCCCAATGCGCCCGACTTCGTCGCTGGCGTGCTGACCCTGCGCGGCGAGGTGCTGCCGCTGATCGACCAGCGCCGGCTGCTGGCGCTGCCGGCCGCCGACAGCAAGAGCGGACCAGCCGGGCTGGAGCGCGGGCGGGTGGTGGTGGTCGGGCGCGACGGGCTGCTGGTCGGGCTGCTGGTCGACGGGCTGTCCGGCCTGCTGACCGTCCCGGCGGATCGGATCGGTCCGGCCCCGGCGGTGTCGGCGGCGCAGCGCCGGCTGATCCGCCGGGTGGCGACGCTGGATGCGGCAGGGGATATGGCCGGGGATGTGGCCGGTGCCGCCCGCCTGATCCTGCTGATGGAGGCGGACAGCCTGCTCGACATGGACCGACTGGCGGAGCTGCCCGTTACCCCGCGGTGACGGACGGATGGGGGGCGGCGTGCTGACGGTTCTGGTGGTGGACGATTCCGCGCTGATGCGCCGGCGCATCGCGGATCTGCTGGTCGAGGCCGGTTTCCGGGTGGAGACCGCGGCGACGGGAGAGGAGGCGCTGGCGCGCCTGCCGGAGGTCGATCCGGATGTGGTGACGCTGGACATCACCATGCCCGGCATGGACGGGCTGACCTGCCTTGCCCGCATCATGGTGGAGCACCCCAAGCCGGTCGTCATGGTCTCCGCCCTCACCGGGGCGGGGGCGGGCGAGACGCTGGAGGCGCTGCGGCTGGGGGCGGTGGAGGCGGTGCAGAAGCCGGCCGCCGGCTCCATCGGCCGCATCGGCGAGGAGCTGGTGGAGACGGTGCGCGCCGCCGCATCCTCCCGCCCGCGCCGGGTGCATGGTCTGCGCGAACGGCTGCGGCTGGCCCGCGCCCGCATCGCGGGTGAGGATTTCGTGGCGCCCGCACCGCCGGCGGCGCCCTCCGTGGCGGTGGATGGCGAGGTCGAGGGCGTGGTGCTGGTCGGCGTGTCCACCGGCGGGCCCAGCACGCTGGAGGACATCCTGCCGCTGCTGCCGGCCGGCTTCCCCTGGCCGGTGGTGGTGGCGCAGCATATGCCGGCCGCCTTCACCGCGACGCTGGCGCGGCGACTGGACGAGATGTGCGCGCTGAGCGTGGTGGAGGTGGAGCGGGCGACGGTGCTGGAGCCGGGCACGATCTGCATCGCCCGCGGCGGTGCCGACGTGGAGCTGGCGCGGCGGGGCGGACGCTTGCAGGCGGTCTGCGTGCCGTCCTCGCCCGACCGGCCCTGGCACCCCAACGCCGACCGGCTGGTGACCAGCGCCATGCGGCTGCTGCCGCCGGAGCGGCTGGTCGGCGTGCTGCTGACCGGCATGGGCAATGACGGGGCGGCGTCCATGGCCGAGCTTCATGCCCGCGGCGGCCGCACCATCGCGGAATCGGAGGACAGCGCGGTGGTCTTCGGCATGCCGCAGGATCTCATCCGGCGCGGCGGTGCCGGCGTCGTGCTGCCGTCGGACCGGATCGCCGGCCAACTGACCCGCTGGCTGTCGCCCGCCGCGCGGCGGACCGAAAGGACTAGGGAGTGACGCCATGGGACTTGTGAAGAAGAAGGCCGCTCCGGAGGTCTCCCCGGCCGCCGCCGGGGGGGTGCGCGATCCGCTGGCCGCGCTGGAGGATGCCGACGCCGCGGTCCGCCGCGATGCCGCCCACGGGCTGGGCCACAGCCCGCCGCCGGGTGCCGAAGCGGCGCTCGCCCGCCGGCTTCAGGCGGAGGGCGACGCCGGCGTGCGCGAGGCCATCCTGACGGCGCTTGCCCGCATCGCCACGCCTGCGGCGGCGGCGGTCCTCGTCCCCTTCCTCGACCGCGAGGATGCGGCCTTGCGCAACGCGGCGCTGGAAAGCCTGCAGCAGATGCCGGCGGAGGTCGCCGCCCCGGCGCTGCTGCCGCTGCTCGACCATGCCGACACCGATCTGCGCATCTTCGCGGTGCAGGGGTTGGGAAGCCTCGTCCATCCGGACCGCGCCGACTGGCTGGCACGGGTGATGGAGCGCGATCGCGACGTGAATGTCGGCCTCGCCGCGGTGGAGGCGCTGGCCGAGGCCGGCAGCCCGGAAGCGCTGTCCAACCTGGAGACCCTGGCCCGCCGCTTCCCCGACGACGCCTTCGTCGCCTTCGCCGTCGATGCCGCGCGTTCGAGCTTCGGCGGACGGTGAACGGAGTGAGCGAAACCGACCCGCAAGGCCTGTCGCCGGAGGATTATGCGACCCTGTGCGGCTTCCTGCGGGACCGCACCGGCCTGTCCTTCACCGAGGCCAAGCGCTATTTCGTCGACCGCCGCGTCGCCGCCCGCATGCAGGCGGTCGGGGCGACGGATCTGCGCGCCTACATGAACCTGCTGCGCTTCCAGGCGTCGGGGGAGGAGCTTCAGCGGCTCGTCAACCTGATGACGGTGAACGAGACCTATTTCTTCCGCGAAAAATACCAGTTCGACTGCCTGGTGAATTCCGCCCTCGACGAGCTGGTGCGCGGGCGGCCGAAGGGGTCGCGGCTGCGCATCTGGTCGGCCGGCTGCGCCACCGGGGAGGAGCCCTATTCCATCGCCATCATGCTGCTGGAGAACTGGAGCCGGGTGGACGATTACGAGATCGAGCTGCTGGCGTCCGACATCGACAGTGCGGTGCTGGAGCGCGCGCGCGAAGGCATCTATGACGAGCGCGCCCTGCAAGGGCTGCCGGCGCATCTGCGCGCCAAATATTTCCAGCCCCTGCGCGGGGCGGCCGACGATTGGGGACCGCGCTGGCAGATCGTCGAGGATTTGCGGGACTCGGTCGATTTCTCGCTGGTCAACCTCGCCGACCCGCAGCAGGTCCGCGGTTTCCGCGGGATCGACGTGATCTTTTGCCGCAACCTGCTGATCTATTTCGACGATCTTGGCCGACGGGAGACCGCGAGCATGTTCCACGATGCCCTGGCGCCGGGCGGCTTCGTCTGTCTCGGCCATTCGGAAAGCATGAGCCGCATGTCCTCGCTGTTCGTGCCGCGCCGGTTCCCCGACGCCATCCTTTACCAGAAGCCGGTCGACGGGGGTGCCGCATGAGCGCGAACCATACCGGCGGGCCGCGCGTCCTGGTGGTGGACGACGCCGTGACCGTGCGCGCCTTCAGCCGCCGCGTGCTGGAGGGCGCCGGCTTCGTGGTGGACGAGGCGGTGAACGGCATCGAGGGGCTGGAGCGCGCCATGGCCGTCGTGCCCGACCTGGTGATCGTCGACGTCAACATGCGCAAGATGGACGGCTACACCATGCTGCGCGTCCTGCGCCGCGATCCGGCGCTGCGCGACGTGCCGGCCATCATGATCAGCACCGAATCGAAGGACAGCGACCGCGAACAGGCCCTGTTGGCCGGTGCCAACTGGTACATCGTCAAGCCGCCGCGGCCGGAGGTGCTGGTGGAAGCGGCGCGGCTGCTGACAGGGCAACCTCTCACCACGGAGGGCGTGCCATGAGCGAGCTGTTCGACCAGTTCGTCGTCGAGGCGCAGGAGCTGCTGGAGACGGCCGGCGGCGCGCTTCTGGCACTGGAGCGCGATCCCGCCGACCGCGCGTCGGTGGACGAGCTGTTCCGCGCCTTCCACACGCTGAAGGGGGCGAGCGGCCTGTTCGACATGGCGCCCTTCACCCGGCTGGTCCATGTCGGGGAGGACACGCTGTCGCTGCTGCGCGACGGCCGGCGCGGCATGACGCCGGAGCTGGCCGACCGGCTGTTCCGCGCGCTCGACCAGTGCGCCCGCTGGGTGGCGGCGCTGGAGGACACCGGCGCCCTGCCCGCCGACGCGGCGCAGGCATCGGAGACGCTGGTCCGCGGGCTGTCCGGGGTGTCTGCGGAGGGGGCGGCCGGTGGCGGCGAGGCCGCCGGGGAGACGGACGCCTTCCCCTGGGTGGCGGCGCTGGCCGGCGAGGACCGGGAGGCGGTTGGGGTGGCCGGCGGCGTGCTGACCGCCATCGACTACAGGCCCGATCCGGACTGCTTCTTCACCGGCGACGATCCGCTGGCCCTGTTCCGGCGGGTCCCCGACCTGCGGTGGCTCCGGATCGAGCCGGCCGAGCCGCTGCCGCCCCTGGCGCAGTTGGACCCCTACCGCTGCCTGCTGCGCTTCCGCGCGCTGAGCGGGGCCGGGGTGGAGGCGGTGGCGCCGGCCTTCCGCAGCGTTCCCGATCAGGTGCGGATCGGCAGCGTCACACTGATGCCTGCTGCGGCGCCCCCCGCGGCACCGCCCTCCGCCAAGCCGATCACCATGGCGCCGCCGGGCTCGCTGGCGGCGGCGATGCTGGAGGAGCAGGCGCGCATTCTCGATCTGCCCGGCAGCGCTGCCGAACGCCAATCCCGCAACGCCGCGGTGACGCGTGCGGTCACCGCGATCCTGACCGCGCTGGGCCGGTCGGCCGACCGGGCCGTCGTGGCGGCGGCCTGCGTCGATTCCAGGACGTTGCGCCGCTTCCTGGCCGACGGGCCTCCGGAAAAGGACCCTGCGGAAAAACCCGCCGCTGCCGAGGCGCGGCCCGCCTCCCCGCGCCGTGCCCTGCGGGTGGAGCCGGAGCGGATGGACGCGCTGATGGCGCTGGTCGGCGAGCTGTCGGTGGTGAAGGGGCAGTTGGAACCGCTGGTCCGTCGCGTCGGGGACGGCGAGCTGACGCGCGACATGAAGGCCTTCTCCGCCCGGCTGGACAGCCTGGTCGGCGACCTGCGCCATGCGGCGCTGCGCCTGCGGCTGCTGCCGCTTGCCCGCGTGTTCGATCCGCTGCCCCGGCTGGTGCGCGACACCGCCCGCCGGCTGGACAAGACGGTCGAGCTGGTGCTGGACGGGGCGGAGACGGAGGCCGACAAGGACATCCTCGACGTGCTGGGCGAGCCGTTGCTGCATCTGGTGCGCAACGCAATCGACCACGGCATCGAAGCGCCGGAGCGCCGGGCCGCGTCGGGCAAGCCACCGGGCGGCACCTTGCGGGTCCATGCCTTCCAGGACAAGGGCGGGGTGGTGGTGGAGGTGTCGGACGACGGCGCCGGCATCGACCCGGCGGCGATGCGCAAGGCCGCCGTCGCCAAGGGGTTGCTCGCCCCGGATGCCGCCGCGGCGCTCGGCGACGACGAGGCCGTGCGGCTGGTCTTCGCCCCCGGCTTCAGCACCGCCGGCAGCGTATCCGACCTGTCGGGCCGCGGGGTCGGCATGGATGCGGTGCGTGCGGCGGTGGAACGGGCCGGCGGCCGGGTGGAGATCGCCTCGACCCCCGGCAGCGGCACGCGGGTGCGGCTGTCGCTGCCGCTGACGCTCAGCATCACCCGGGTTGTGGTGGTGGAGGCGGCGGGATCCTTCTACGGCATCCCGGTGGCGGTGGTCGGCGGCGTCCAGCGGGTGCCGCGTGCCGAGATCCGCGGGGTGAAGCGGGCGGAAAGCGTCGTGCTGCGCGACCGGGTGGTGCCGCTGGTCCGCCTGCGACGCCTGCTGGGCCAGCCCCCCGATGACGGGCACGGGCATGGGGGCGGGCGGGAGGGCAGGGCCGACTGCGTCGTGCTCGCCGAACTGGGCGACGGGCCGGTCGCCGTGGCGGTGGACGATGTCGGCGAGCGTGCCGACGTGGTGCTGCGTCCGATGAGCGGGGTTCTGCGGGGCTTACGCGGCTATGCCGGCACGGCGGTGCTGGGCGACGGCCGGCTGATCCTGGTGCTCGATCTGCGGGAGCTGTTGTGATGCCGATCCGTTATGACGCCGACCTCGCCCGCTTCGAGGCCGCCTGCACCGTCGAGGACGCCCTGCCGCTTGCCGAATGGCTGGAGGCGACGGCGGCGCCGCGCGTCGATCTGTCGGCTTGCACCGATCTGCACACCGCACTGCTGCAACTTTTGCTGGCGGCGCGGCCGACGATGACAGCGGGGCCGGAGGACGCGTTTCTGGCGCGCGTTATCTCCCTCCCTGCCACCGGTCCCTGAACACCAGTTCCTCCAAGGGCAGGCGCTTGCGCCAGCCCTTGGTTTCCAACTCCGGCGTCGCTTCGAAATGGGTGACGTGGCCGAGGCAGAGATAGGCGATCGGCACGATCCGCTCCGGGATGCCGAGCGCTTCCCTCAGCGCCTCCTCGTGCAAAATGCTGACCCAGCCGACCCCGAGCCCTTCCGCCCTCGCGGCCAGCCACAGGTTCTGCACGGCGCAGACGCAGCTGTAGAGGTCCATCGCCGGCATGTGGGTGCGGCCCAGCACCACCGGGCCGGAGCGCTCGCGGTCGCAAGTGATGCACAGGTTCACCGGTGCCTCGCGGATGCCCTCCAGCTTCAGGCGGCTGTAGAGGCTGCGTCGCTCGCCGTCGAACATCGCCTCCGCCTCTTCGTTGGCGCTGGCGAAGTCGGCGTGGATGCGGGATTTCACCTGCGGATCGGTGATGACGATGAAGTTCCAGGGCTGCATGAAGCCGACCGACGGCGCATGGTGGGCGGCCAGCAGGATGCGGGTCAGCACCTCGTCCGGGACCGGGTCGGGGCGGAACTGGCCGCGCACGTCGCGGCGTGAGAAGATCGCCTTGTAGAGCGCGTCGCGCTCCTCCGCGGTGAAATCCTCCTCCATCGTCACCCCCGCGCGATCAGATGGACGAAGGAGCCCAACGCCCGCCCGCGCCGGCTGCCGAGCGCGCCCAGGTCGCTGCCGTCCGCCGCCGTCGCGGCGAGCAGCGGCGCGTCGTCGCCGCGGGACAGGGTGGAGGCGTAATGGAACTCATGCCCCATCAGCAGCGATCCTGCCTCTCCCAGCGGTCCGTCGGCCAGCAGCGACGCCCGGCGATAGCCCAGATGCAGCCGCCGCTTGGCGAAGGAGGTGCGCACCCCCAGCAGCCCGGTCATCTTGTGGGTGACGCCATCGGCATCCTCCAGCGTTTCGCCCATCACCATGTAGCCGCCGCATTCGCCATAGACCGGCACCCGCTCCGCTGCCGCGCGCAGGCCGTCGCGGAAGATGGTGTTGGCGGCGAGGCGGCCGGCATGCAGCTCCGGATAGCCGCCGGGCAGATAGACGGCGTCCGCGTCCGGCGGCGGCGCCTCATCGGCCAGCGGCGAGAAGAAGAGCAGTTCCGCGCCCGCCGCCTGCCAGCCGGCGGTCAGGTGGGGATAGACGAAGGTGAAAGCGGCATCCCGCGCGATGGCGATGCGCTGGCCCGGCGGCGGCAGGGCAGGGGCATCGCTGCCGCGCCCGGCTATGGACGGCTTGGCGAGCGCAACGACACGGTCGATGTCGACATGCTCGGCGATGAAGCGGCCGAGTGCCTCCAACCGGTCGGACAGCCCCTCCGTCTCGTCAGCCTGGACGAGCCCGAGATGGCGCTCGGGCAGGCTGAGATCCGGCGCGCGCGGCAGGGAGCCCAGGACCGGGATGCCCAGCGCCTCGACGGCGCCGCCGGCCAGTGCTGTGTGGCGCGGACTGCCGACATTGTTCAGCACGACGCCGCCGATGGTCACGTCGTCGCGGTAGGTGGCGAAGCCCTTGACCAAGGCGGCGGCCGACTGCGACTGGCCTTTGGCGTTCACCACCAGCAGCACCGGCCAGCCGGTGCGCGCTGCGATCTCCGCCGTCGAGCCGGTGCCGGTGGCCCCGACGCCGGCAACGCCGTCGAACAGGCCCATCAGCGCTTCGCAGACCAGCAGATCGGCGCCCTCGGCGGCACGGGCGGCCAGCCCGTCCAGCAAATCCGGCCCCATCGCCCAGCTGTCGAGATTGACGCTGGGCCGGCCGGTGGCGGCGCGGTGGAAGGCCGGGTCGATGTAGTCCGGCCCCGACTTCACCGCCCCCACCGCCACGCCGCGGGCGCGGAGCGCCGCCAGCAGGCCGAGTGTCAACGTCGTCTTGCCGGTGCCCGAGGCCGGTGCCGCGATGATCAGGCCATTAGCCATGGTGCAGCGCCGTCTGGGCCGGCAGCCAGTCCAGCGCCGGGTGCAGCCGTACCACCTCGCCGATCACGATGATGGCCGGCGGCTCCAGCCCGCTCGCCGCCAGATCGGCGACGCAGGTGCCGAGGCTGGTGACGAGGCTCTTCTGGTTGGCGGTCGTCGCCTCCGTCACCACGCCGACGGGGGTGTCGGCGGACAGGCCGCCGGCCATCAGCTCCGCCGCGATGGTCGGCAGCGCCTTCCACCCCATATAGAGGATCAGCGGCGCCTTGGTGGCGGCCAGCGCCCGCCAATCCGGCCCGCCGCCCAGCGAATGGCCGGTCGCCAGGATCACCGCCTGGTTGGTGTCGCGGTGGGTCGCCGGGATGCCGGCATAGGCCGGGCCGGCGATGCCCGACGTGATGCCGGGGACGATGCGGAAGGGGATGCGCTCAGCCGCCAGCGCCTGCGCCTCCTCGCCGCCGCGGCCGAAGACGAAGGGGTCGCCGCCTTTCAGCCGCAGGACGCGGTGCCCCTCCTTCGCCAGCTCGATCAGGCGGTTGGTGATGTCGTCCTGATGGGCGGAGGGCCGGCCGCCGCGCTTTCCGGCGAACTCCAGCCTTGCCGATGGGCTGGCGAGCGCCATGATCCGTTCGTTGACGAGCGCGTCATGGACGATGACATCGGCTTGCCTTAGACCTTGCAGGGCCAGCAGGGTCAACAGGCCGGGGTCGCCGGGGCCGGAGCCGGCCAGCCAGACGCTGCCGGGGGCGAAGGGAACCAGGACGCTTTCGGGAATGGACGACTCAAACGACATGAACGCGGACTCAGGGTCGGAGAAGACGGAAGGCGGTGCGGAGGATGCTACACCCTTGCGCCGCGGCTGGACGACGGGAACCTGCGCCACCGCCGCGGCGCGGGCGGCGGCGGATGCCCTGTTCGGCGGGGAGTTCCCCGACCCGGTGACGGTGACCCTGCCCGGCGGCCAGGCCCCGGCCTTCGCCCTGGCCGTGACCGAACGGGGGGAGGGGACGGACGGCTCCCCGGGCGAACCCTGGGCCATGGCCGGCATAATCAAGGATGCCGGCGACGATCCCGACGTGACCCATGGCGCGCTGGTGCGGGCGCGGGTGTGGCGCGGTGCGCCCTGCAGCGGCGTGACTTTCCGCGCCGGTCCCGGCGTCGGCACCGTGACCTTGCCCGGCCTGCCGCTGCCGGTCGGCGAGCCGGCGATCAACCCGGTGCCGCGCCGCATGATCGCTCAGGCGGTGGGGGAGGCGGCGGGCGCCGCCGGCCAGCCGGCCGATCTGGTGGTCGAGGTCGGGGTGGAGAATGGCGAGCAGCTTGCCAAGCGCACCATGAACGGGCGGCTCGGCATTCTCGGCGGGCTGTCGATCCTGGGAACCACGGGGATCGTCGTGCCCTATTCCTGCGCGGCATGGATCGCCTCGATTCAGCGCGGCGTCGATGTGGCGCGGGCGGCCGGGCTGCCCCATGTCGCGGCCTGCACCGGCGACCTGTCGGAAAAGGCGGTGGTGGCGCGCTATGGCCTGCCGGAGCAGGCTCTGCTCGACATGGGCGATTTCGTCGGCGGCACGCTGAAGTATCTGCGCCGGCACCCGATTCCGCGCCTGACGCTGTGCGGCGGCTTCGCCAAGTTCGGCAAGCTGGCGCGCGGGCTGATGGATTTGCACAGCAAGCGCCATGCTGTCGATTTCGACTGGCTGGCCGACCGGCTGGCGGATCTTGGAGCCGGGCCGGAGCTGGTCGCGCAGGCGCGCGGCGCCAACACCGCGGCGCAGGTGCTGGGCATGGCGGACGCCGCCGGTCTGCCGCTGGCCGACCATGTGGCCGAGCTGGCGCGCCGCGCCGCGCAGGAGGTGCTGGAGGATGCGCCGGTCGCGGTCGAGGTGCTGGTCACCGACCGCCAGGGGCGCATCGTCGGCGAGGCTCACTCCCCCAACTCCTGGCCCAACTCCTGGCCCAGCCCCCGATAGCGCCTCACATGGCTACCGTCATAGAGCGCGCTGCAGCGGAACTCCTCATGGCCCAGCGCCGGGCCGACCAGGATCAGCGCGGTGCGTTCCATCGGTGAGGCGGCGACCTGGGCGGCGATGTCGGCCAGCGTGCCGCGCAGCACCCGCTCGTCCGGCCAGGTGGCGCGGTAGACCACCGCCGCCGGGCAGTCGGCGCCGTAGAGCGGGGTCAGCCGCTCCACCACCCGGTCGATGACGTGGATCGACAGGTGGACCGCCAGCGTGGCGCCTGAGGCGCCCAGCACCTCCAGCGTCTCGTTCGCCGGCATCGCCGAGGCGCGGCCCTCGGTGCGGGTCAGGATCAGTGTTTGGCTGACCTCCGGCAGGGTCAGCTCCCGCCCCAGCGCGGCCGATGCGGCGGCGAAGGCCGGCACGCCGGGGGTGATGCTGTAGGGGATGCCCAGCTCCCGCAGCGCGCGGGTCTGCTCGCCCAAGGCGCTGTAGACCGACAGGTCGCCGGAATGCAGCCGTGCCACATCCTGGCCGGCGGCATGGGCGGCCTGGAACTCGGCGACGATCTCTTCCAGCGTCAAGGGCGCGGTGTCGATGATGCGCGCATCGGCCGGTGCGTGGGCAATGATCTCCTTCGGGACCAGGGAGCCGGCATAGAGGCAGACCGGGCAGCGGGCGATCAGGTCGCGGCCGCGGAGCGTCAGCAGGTCGGGAGCGCCCGGTCCGGCACCGATGAAATGGACGGTCATGAACGGGTCTCCGACAGGACGATGGCAGGCAGGGCGAGCGCCACGGTGGCGCGGGGGGTGGAGCGGCGCGGCAGCAGCAGGCGCGATCCCGGCCCGGCGGCGGCCAGTGCCGCGGCTTCTGCCACCGAGGCCAGCCCGACCGCGGCCAGCACGGTGGAGGAGCGGGTGTGGACACGGTCCTGTGCCGCCAGCATCGCGTCCTCCTCGATGAAGCGCAGCGGCAGGCCGAGCGCGCGGGCGGCTTCGGCCAACCCTGCCTCGTCGGCCTTCATCGCCGGGGCTGCCAGCGCCGCCAACTGGCGCGCGGCATCGGGCAGCGCCGCTTCGTCGAAGGCGTCGGCGACCAGAGTGGCGATCTCCTCCCAACCGCAGCCGCGGCGGCAGCCCAGCCCGACAAAGACGGGACCGAACAGCAGGGCGTCGGGAGTCAGGCGGTCCATGTGTCCTCCCGGTACGGCTTTTCTGCGCAAGGTTTTTCTGCACAAGGCTTTTCGGCCCGCCACAGCGTCACCGGCATCGATGCGCGCCAGCCGCGGAAGCCGCCGACCGCCGAGGCGCGGGCCACCGAAATCTGGGTCAGCTCGCCGCCCAGCCGTTTGTGGGCGTCGAACAGCACGGCCTCGCTTTCCAGCGTCACTGCATTGGCGGCGATCCGGCCGCCGGAGGGCAGGGCGTCCCAGCAGGCGGCCAGCAGGCCATCCGCGGTCAGCCCGCCGCCGATGAAGATGGCGTCCGGCCGCTCCAGACCCTCCAGTGTAGCCGGGGCCTTGCCGCGTGCCAGCGTCAGGCCGGGCACGCCGAAGGTGGCGGCGTTGGTCAGGATGCGGGCAATCCGCTCCGGGTGGTGTTCGACGGCGATGGCTCGGTTGGCCGGGTCGCGCAGCATCCATTCGATGCCGATCGAGCCCGACCCGGCGCCAACGTCCCACAGCAGTTCCCCGCGGCGGGGCGCGAGGAAGGACAGGGTGACGGCGCGCACCTCGCGCTTGGTGATCTGGCCGTCATGCTCGAACCAGTCGTCGGGCAGGCCGGGGGCCAGCGGCAGGATGCGGGCATCGGGGGCGGCGACGCAGTCGAGCGCGATGGTGTTGAGATCGGCGGTGCGCTCGGCGGTCCAGCCGTCGGCGGTGGCCTCCAGCCGGGCCTCGCGCGGGCCGCCCATCGCCTCCAGAACCATCAGGCGCGAGGCGCCGAAGCCGCGGGCGCGCAGCAGGGCGGCCAGCTTCGCCGGGGTCGTTCCGTCCCAGGAAAGAAGCAGCAGCTTGGCGTTGGGTTGCAGATGCGGAACGACCTGCTCCAGCGGGCGGCCGTGAACGGTCAGGCAGCGGCAGTCCTGCAAGGGCCAGCCCAGCCGGGATGCGGCGAGGCTGAAGGCGGAGGCCGCCGGAATCAACGTCATTTCCGCAGCCGGAACGAGTCGCGACAGGGTGGCGCCGACGCCGTACCAGGACGGATCGCCGCTCGCCAGCACGCAGACCCGCTGGCCGCGCATGCTGAGCAGGCCAGGGAAGGCATCGGTCATCGGCGACGGCCAGGCCAGCCGTTCCTGTCCCGCAACGACCGGCACGAGATCGAGGTGACGACTGCCGCCATGGAGGATGGCCGCACTCTCCACCGCGGCGCGGGCGGCGGGCGACAAACCGTCCCAGCCATCCTCGCCGATGCCGACGATGGTGAGCCAGCGGGTCGTTCCCATGCTATCCATGGCGCCGATCCTGACGGGTGGGGAGGGGGAGATGGTCAAGGCGCTGACGGTCAAAATACTGATCCTGGGCGGCACGACGGAGGCGACGGCGCTGGCCAAACGGCTGGCCGGCCATCCGCGCATCGACGCCTGCGTCTCGCTGGCCGGTCGCACGAAGAACCCGGTGCTGCCGCCGCTGCCGACCCGCATCGGCGGCTTCGGCGGGGTGGAGGGGCTGGCCGGTTATCTGCGCGCCGAGGGCATAGAGGCTGTGATCGACGCGACCCACCCTTTCGCGGCGCAGATCTCCGCCAATGCCGCCGTGGCCTGCGCGCGGGCCGGCGTGCCGCTGCGCCTCCTGACCCGTCCGGCCTGGGTAACGGGGCCGGGCGACCGCTGGATCGGCGTGACGGACATGGCGGCCGCGGCGCTGGCTTTGCGCGGCCTGGGCGACACCGTGTTCCTGACCATCGGCCGGCAGGAGGTCGCGGCCTTCGAGGCAATGCCGGACAAGCGCTACCTGATCCGTGCCGTCGACCCGCCCGATCCGATGCCGGCCCTGCCGCGCATGAGCCTGATCCTCGACCGCGGGCCGTTCACCGTCGAGAGCGAACTGGCGCTGATGCGGGGGGAGGGGGTGGAGGTGGTCGTCAGCAAGAACAGCGGCGGACGCGCCACCGACTCCAAGCTGGAGGCCGCGCGCCGGCTCGGCCTGCCGGTGGTGATGGTGGAGCGGCCGGCCGGAAACGGTGTCGCCGAGCTGCACGACGTGGAGGACGCTGTGGGGTGGCTGGAGGGGATGTGAGGCGAGGATTTTCGGGAAATCATGCCGCGCGTCCCCCTCACCCAGCCCTCTCCCCGGGGGAGAGAGGGTTACTCGCGGCGGGTAGGTCGCGGGCATCCCTGCCCGCAATGCCGTCACGCCCATCCTCACCCCCGGTAATGCCGGGGGGTGTAGACCCAGCGCCCACCATCCGCACGCGCCACGAACCGCGTGTGCGAGGCACCGATGATGACCAGCGTGCGCATGTCGGCCTGCTCGGCCCGCACCTCGCCCAGCGTCGTCACCGTCAGCTCCTCGTCGGGGCGGCCGACGGCGCGGCCCAGCACGATGGGCGTCTCTGGCGCGCGGATGTCGCGCAGGGCGTCGAAGGCGGCGCCCAGCTGCCAGGGCCGGGCCTTGGAGATCGGGTTGTAGAGCGCGATGACGAAATCCGCCTCCGCCGCCAGACGCAGGCGCCGCAGCACCACCTCCCACGGCTTCAGATTGTCGGACAGCGAGATGGCGCAGAAATCATGGCCGAGCGGCGCGCCGGCCCGCGCCGCGGCGGCCTGCATGGCGGAAACGCCGGGATCGACCGAGAGAGGCACCGCGCGCCACGCCTCGGGAGCGTCGGGATCGTCCAGCGCCTCGAAGATGGCGGCGGCCATGGCGAAGATGCCGGGATCGCCGCCCGACACCACCGCCACCCGCCGGCCCTGCGCCGCCAGATCGAGCGCGAAGCGGGCGCGGTCCAGCTCCACCCGGTTGTCGGAGGCGTGGCGCACCTGATCGCCCGGCGGCACGCGATCGACATAAGGGAAATAGCCGACAAGGTCGGTCGCCTCGGCCAGATCGCGCCGGGCTTCCGGCGTCAGCCAGTCATCGGGGCCCGGACCCAGTCCAACAACTTTCAACCAGCCATTGTTCACCGGGCCGCTCATCCGCGCTTGCCCTCGCCCGGAATGACGATCTGGGAGAAGTAGGGGGCGACGTCCGGCGCCTCCAGGAAGGGCATGAAGCGCTGTTCGTCCATGCTGGCGCGCTCGACATACCAGGCCCGCTCGGCCAGTCCGGCGGCGGCGATGGCGCGGCGGACCTTGGGCAGGTTCTGGCCCAGCTTCATCACCACGCAGGCATCGGCGGCGGTGAGCGCGCGGACCAGCGCCGCCTCGTCCAGCGTGCCGGGGATCACCGACAGCACGTCGTCGCGCAGCATCAGCGGGCGCGGCAGCAGCGAGGCGCTGCACACCATGCTGGTGACGCCGGGAACCACCTCCGCCTTGAAACGGCCGGACAGCCGCAGGAACAGGTGCATGAAGGAGCCGTAGAAGAACGGGTCTCCCTCGTTCAGCGCTGCGACCGAACGGCCGGCGGCGAGATGCTCGGCGATGCGCTCGGCGGACTCATCGAAGAAGGCTTCGATCTGGCGACCGTAGTCCGGGTGGGTCGGCGGCAGCTCCACCGTCACCGGATAGACCATCGGCAATTCGATCTGGTCGGGCCTGATCGCCTGATCGGCGATGCGGCGGGCCTGGCCACGGGTGCCGCGCTTGCAGAAATAGGCGACGACCGGGCAGGCGCCGATGGTGCGCACCGCCTTCAAGGTCATCAGCTCCGGGTCGCCGGGACCGACGCCGACACCGAACAGGGTGCCCGGAAGGAGATTGGGGAAGAAGATATCGTCGCTCATTCGACGTCGCTCGCCAGCGCGTTGACGGCGGCGGCGGCCATGGCACTGCCGCCGCGCCGGCCGCGGATCGCCAGATAAGGCACGCCGAAGGGGTTTTCCGCCAGCGCCTCCTTGCTTTCCATCGCCCCGACGAAGCCGACGGGAAATCCGAGGATCGCCGCCGGTTTCGGCGCGCCGGCCGCCAGCATCTCCAGCAGGTAGAACAGGGCGGTCGGCGCATTGCCGATGGCGACGACCGATCCGCCGAGCCGGTCGCCCCACAGGTCGAGTGCCGCGGCGGAGCGGGTATTGCCGATGGTCTTCGCCAGATCGGGCACGGCGGCGTCGCGGAGCGTACAGACCACGGCGTTGCCGGCCGGCAGGCGGGCGCGGGTCACGCCATGGGCGACCATTTCGCTGTCGCAGAGGATGGGGGCGCCGGCGCGCAGGGCGGCACGGGTGGCACTGCCGACATCGGTGGAGAACAGCAGGTCCTGGGCCGCATCGACCATGCCGCAGGCGTGGATGACGCGCACCGCGACCGGCTTGAGGTCGTCGGGAATGGCGGTCAGGTCGGCCTCCGCCCGGATGGTGGCGAAGGACTGGCGGTAGATGGCCGCTCCGTCGCGGATATAGTCATAGAGCGGCTCAGGCACCGGTGGACTCCTCGGTCAACAGATCCGCGACGCGGGCCACGGCGTCGGCGGGGGACAGGCCGGTGTACGGGGAAGCGTCACCGGCTTTTGCGTTCAGGGCGACGTCATACACCCCGTCGCGGGCGGTCAGGGTGACATCGGCGATGGCGGGATGGGCGCAGCCCTTGGCGCAGCCCGACACATGCACCATTCGCACGGGGTCCAGCAAGGGGCCTGCGCGCTCGGCGATGGCGAGCGCCGCCGCATGTGTGTCGGTGGTGCCGACATCGCAGCCGCCAGCCCCGCTGCAAGCGGTCAGCTTCAGCCGGCGGTCGGTGTGGGACAGGATGGCGCCGTGGGTGTGGGCGACGGCTTCGGCGTCCTTGGAGGGGGCGACGAGGATGAGAGCGCGCCAGGGGGTGATGCGGATCTCGGCGCAGGCGGAGGCGAGGGCGGCGAGGGTGGTGGCGGTGAGGCGGCCGAAGGGGAAGGCGGTGGTGAGGAAGGATGGCGCCTCCCCAACGCGGGATTCCTTCTCCTCCCTGGGGAGAAGGTTAGGATGAGGGGGTTCGGCATCGCCGAAGACATCCATGAGGTGCGTCCCCCTCACCTTGATCCTCTCCCCGGGGGGGAGAGGAGAAATCAGGCGGGAGAGGCGTTTGCCGATTTCATCAGTGCCAATCGCCGCGACCAGACCCGCCATGCGGCGTGGCGGCTCCGGCAGTGTCGCGCGCAACTCGAGAAAGGCACGCCCGAGCACCGACGCCACATCCGCAACGTCGTCCGCCCGGCAAAGCCCCAGCGGCGCCGCCTTCGCCAGCGTCCCGCCCAAGGACACCCGGAACCGTTCGCCATCCACCGCGTCGAAGCGTACGTCCGTGCTGCTGTCCGCCAGATGGCCGATGCCGCCGCCGCAAACCAGCCAGCCGAACTTCGGCGGCAGGCGGTGCAGAGCGGCATCCTCCGCCAGCCGGGCATCCAGCGTACGCGCCGCCGCCCATACGTCCATCGCCGCTGTGGGATCCAGTCCGGCGGTGGGGGAGCACAGCACGTTGCGGACCGCTTCGCTCGCCGCATCGCCGGAGACGTGTCCCATGCCGCGCAGGGTGTCGGTCACCGGCTCCAGCCCATCGGCGGCGATGCCGCGCAGTTGCAGGTTGCCCCGCTGGCTGAGGTCGATCAGACCGTTGCCGTAACGACTTCCCAACTCCGCGATCTGGCGGGCATGATCGGCCGGCAGCACGCCGGCCGGAACGCGGACGCGCAGCAGCAGCCCGTCGCCGACCTGCATCGGCGCCAGCACGCCGGGGCAGGCGCCGCGGCGCCGCGGCTGGATGGTGGCAGGGTTCGTCATGCGGCGCTCTCCCGGAGGCGCTGCAGATCCTCCGCGGTGGAGTTGCGGCGGGGATGCCACAGGCCGCGGTCGAGCGCCTCGCTCATGCGCGCCAGAATGTGCCGGGCAGCGGCAGGGTTGTCCTGTGACAGGAAGTCCCACACCTGCGAATCCTCGACGTACGCGTCGAACAGCTGGTCGAAATGGGCGGGACGTACGGCATCGGTGGTGGCGGCGAAGGCGAACAGGGTATCGACGCTCGCCGCCAGTTCCGCGGCGCCGCGATAGCCATGGCGCATCATGCCCTGGATCCAGCGCGGGTTGGCCGCCCGGCCGCGCAGGGTGCGGGCGATCTCCTCCGCCAGGGTACGGATGGCGAGCCTGTCCGGATCGGCGCTGTCGAGATGGTAGAGCGCCGGCTCGGAGTCCTCCAGCGCGGCCGCGGCGGCGAAGCCGCCCTCGAACTGCATGAAACCGTCGGTGGACAGCACGTCGTGCTCGCGCTGGTCCTGATGGTGGACCAGGGCGTCGGCACCGCCAACCCGGCGGCGGAACAAGGCCGGCAGCGGAACCCCCTCCAGCCCGGCGCCATAGGCGTGGCAGCCGCCCTCCAGATAGGCGGCGCCGAAATCGGCCCGCGCGGTCCAGTCGCCGCGCGCGATCATGCCGGACAGCGCCGTGCCGTAGATGCCGGGAGCGGCACCGAAGATGCGGGCGGTGGCCCAGCGGCGGGCGTCCTCCGCGGCCGTGCCGGCGCTGGCGAGGCGCTGTTCCTCGGCTCTGGCGGTGGCGGCCAGCGGGTTGGTGTCGTCGGGTTCGTCCAGCCCGGCGACGGCGCGCACCGCCTGATCGAACAGGGCGATCTGCTGCGGGAAGACATCGCGGAACAGGCCGGAGATGCGCAGCGTCACATCGACCCGCGGTCGGCCCAGCACGCCGGCCGGCATGATCTCGTAGCCGGTGACGCGGCCGGAGCCGTTCTCCCAAATCGGGCGGACGCCGAGCAGGGCCAGCGCCTGGGCCAGCTCGTCGCCGCCGGTGCGCATGGCGGGCGTGCCCCAGCAATCGACCACCAGCCGGCGCGGCCAGTCGCCATGGTCCTGAAGATAGCGGGTGATCAGCGCATCCGCCGCCTGCCAGCCGAGAGTCCAGGCGGTCGGCGTCGGCACCCCGCGCGGGTCGAGCGCATAGAGGTTGCGGCCGGTCGGCAGCGTGTCCGCCCGCCCGCGCGCCGGCGATCCGCCGGGCCCGGGGCGGACGAAGCGGCCGTCCAGCCCGTCGAGCAGAGCCCGCATCTCCGCCTCGCCGCAGGCATCGACCGCCGTGGCGACCATGGCCGGATCGGCGCTCCGTGCGACAGCGGCGGTCAGCCGGTCGCGGCGCTCGCCGGCCGGGCTGTGGCCGAAGACATGCAGGCCGTCGCGGATTTGCAGTTCCTTGATGTCGCAGAGATGGGCGTCCAGCCGCGACAGGATGGCGTCGGGATCGTCGTCGGGCCGCAAATTGCAATCGGCGGCGATGCCGGATTTCCAGGCGAGGTCGAGAATGGTCTCGCGCAGCATGCCCAGCCGCCGCGGGTCGAGGCCGGTCGCCTGCGAATATTCGTCGATGGCGGTTTCCAGCGCGGCGAGGTCGCCGTAGAGGCCGGATTCCACCGGCGGCGGAGTCAAATGGCCGATCAGCACGGCGCCCAGCCGGCGGCGGGCCTGCACCCCCTCGCCGGGGTTGTTGACGATGAAGGGATAGAGGGTCGGCAGGGCGCCGCCGACGATTTCCGGCCAGCACTCTGCCGACAGCGCCACCGCCTTGCCGGGCAGCCACTCCAGCGTGCCATGGGCGCCGATCTGCACCAGCGCATCGATGCCGACGGCATGGCGCAGCCACAAATGGAAGGCGAGATAGCCGTGGCTGGGCGGGGTGTCGGGGTCGTGATGCTGGGCGGTGGTCAGGGGCCCGTGGCCGCGGCTGGGCTGCACCGCCACCACGGCATTGCCGCAGGGCAGGGTGCGGAAGGCGAAGGCGCCGTCGCGGCAGGCCGGGTCGGCGGCGGGCTCGCCCCAGGTCTCGGCAATGCGGGCGCGCAAGCTCGGCGGGGCCAAGCGCAGATAGTCGGCGAGCGGCAGGGTCGCGGTGGGTGGGCCGGTGAGGGACTCCATCAGCGTGGCGGCGCTGTCCGGAATGGCGGACAGTCCGTATCCCTCGGCGGACAGGCGCTGGAGCATCGCCACGGTGCTGGCCGGGCTGTCGAGGCCGACGGCATGGCCGATGCCGCCGCCGGGGCCGGGATAGTCGGACAGCACCAGCGCGACCCGCCGCTCCGCCCGTGGGGTGCGGAACAGGCGGACCCAACTGGCCGCGAGGTCGGCGGTGAAGGCGACGCGGTCGGGGATCGGCCGCAGGGCCGGTGCGGCGAATTGCAGATCGGGGTCGGGATCCCCCGCTGTCTTGAAGGCGATGGCGCGGGCGATGATGCGGCCGTCCATCTCCGGCAGCACGACGTTCATCGCGAGGTCGGACGGCGCCAGCCCGCGCGAGGACGCCTGCCAGCCGGCTTCCGGCGTGGTGGCGAGAATGGCTTGCAGCACCGGCGTGCCGTTGGCCTCCAGCGGCGAACCGTCCTCGCGCGCCGCCGAGAAGGCGGTGGTGTTGACGACGACGGCGGCGTTCTGCGCAATCAGGCTGGCCCGCATCCAGGCGGCGCAGTCCGGTTCCTTCAGGCTGGCGACGAACAGCGGCCGGGGGGCGAGGCCGCGGGCGGCCAGCGTGTCGCACAGGGCATGGACCGGGGCGAGGTCGCCGGCCAGCAGATGGGAGCGGTAGAACACCACCGCCGCGACCGGGGAGTCGGCAGCCAGGGGGGCGGCTGCGGGGCCGGTCCAACCGTCGTATGCGCCAAAGCGCGGGACGGGAGCCGAGTTTTCGTGGGGCAGCGGCGTGCCGGCCAGCGTCGCGGCGCAGGCCAGCAGATGGGTCATGTTGGCCGGGCCGCCCTCGGTGAAGTAGCGCCACAGCCGGTCGGCGGTGTCCGGCGGAACGGTGCCGTAGGCGGCCAGGTTTGGGTCGGGCTGCGCCTCTCCGGACAGGACGGCGAGCGGGATGCCGCGCTCGCGGCAGAGGGCGGACAGGCGGTCGAGACCATAGCGCCAGTAACCGCTGCCGCCCAGCAGGCGCAGAACCACCAGCTTGGCCTTGGCGACGACGGTGTCGGCGTAGAGATCGACCGACAGCGGATGGCCGAGCCGGTTGAGGTTGGCGAGGCGGAGGCTGGGCAGCCACTCGCGGCCCGCCCGCCATGCGGCGGCGAGCGCGGTCAGGTCGCTGTCGGAAAAGGACAGCATGACGAGGTCGGCCGGCGTCTGCCCCAGGTCTTCCGCCTGGGGGCCGGCGTCCAGTTCGTCCTGGCGGGCGGCAAGCAGGTGCATGGTTTGATGTCCAGGGGCGACTGCCCCCTCCCCCCCTCGGAAACGGCGAAGGTCAAGGAGGGGGCGGACGCCGCACTACTCTAACTCTTAACCGGCAATCGCCCGTGTCACCGCATCGCGGTCCAGCCCGGTCTCCCCAATCACCACCAGACGGCTGCGGCGCTCCTCGCCCGGCTTCCACAGGCGGTCGTAATGGGTCTGGATGCGGGTGCCCACACCCTGGACCAGCAGGCGCATCGGCTTGGCCGGCACGTCGATGAAGCCCTTCAGGCGCAGAACGCCATGCAGGCCGGCGACCTTTTCCAGCGTCATCGCCAGGGCGGCCGGATCGGGCTGCGCCGGCAGCTCCACCACGAAGCTGGTGAAGTCGTCGTGGTCGTGGCCCTCTTCGTCGTCATGGTGGCTGGGACGGTTGGCGAGATCGTCTTCCACCGCCGCACCGACACCGAGCAGGACCAGCGGATCGACCGCGCCCTGGGAGGCGCGGACCAGCTTGGCGTCGCGGCCGACCGTGTGCGCGAGGGCGCCGCGGATCAGGTCCTCGACGCGGGCGAGATCGCCGTCGGCCAGCAGGTCGGTTCTTGTTGACGACGATCAGGTCGGCGCAGAGCAGCTGGTCCTCGAACACCTCCTCGATCGGCGTCTCGTGATCGACGGTGCCGGCGGCGTCGCGCTGGGCCTCCAGCGCCGCGGGATCGGGGGCGAAGCGGCCCTCCGCGGCGGCGGCGGCGTCCACCACGGCGATCACGCCGTCGACGGTGACGCGGGTCTTGATCGCCGGCCAGTGGAAGGCCTGGACCAGCGGCTTGGGCAAAGCGAGGCCGCTGGTCTCGATCACGATGTGCTCGGGCGGCTCCGGCCGGGCCAGCAGCTTCTCGATGGCCGGGACGAAATCGTCGGCGACGGTGCAGCACAGGCAGCCGTTCGCCAGCTCGATCACGTCGTCTTCGGTGCAGGTCGGGTTGCCGCAGGCGCGCAGGATGTCGCCGTCGATGCCGACATCGCCGAACTCGTTGATGATCAGCGCCAGCCGGCGGCCGTCGGCCTTTTCCAGCAGGCCGCGGATCAGCGTGGTTTTGCCGGCGCCGAGGAAGCCGGTGATGACGGTCGCAGGAACCTTGCCGGCGGCCGTTTTCGCAAGAGCGGACATGAACTTCGCCTCCTTAACGCGCGCCGGGCTGAACCCGCAGGGCCGGGTGCCGTTCGGCCGGTTCGACCACGCCGCTCATCAGCCAGCCGCAGACGGAGCCCAGGATCGCCCAGAACAGGGCGGCGGAGCCCAGCGAGGCGGCGACGAAGCGGGCGGCCAGTTCCGGGGGAACGGCACCCTCGGCGCTTTCCGGATGGGGGGCACCGATCAGATGGGGCAGCGCTGCGGCCAGAACGGCGACGGCGATGACCAGACGGTTGCGGGCGAAGGCGAGGGCGGCGATGCCGACGCCGGCCCCGGCCGCGGCGGACAGCCACCAGAGCTGACGCAGCTCCAGCTCGGCCCCGGCCATGCCCGGCAGTTCCGGGGCCAGACCGAAGGACGGGGCCAGCGACACGGCGACGAAGCCGCCCATGCCCCAGACCAGCCCGCGGCGGGCATCAACCGGCCGTCCGGCCAGCAGGATCGCCGCCCCCAGCAGCAGCGCATAGGCGACGCCGGCGATCAGGTTGGCGGCGATGGTCAGGCCGATGCGCTGCATCGCCTCGTCCAGCGTGACCGGCACACCTTCGCCGACCTCGCGCACGGGGCCATGCTGGTGGCCTTCGGCCTGGCTGGCGGCCGGAGCCGCATTCGGGGCTGGCGCGGTTGCGGGAGGCGGGGTCACCACCTCGTATTTCTCGGCTTCGAGGATCAGCGGGACGGTCGTCGCCTGCTGAACGACGGAAGCGGCCGTGCCGGAGAGCACGCCCGCGACCAAAGCGGCTGTGAACAGCCGCCGGATCAGTTCCATGACCCGCTGCTTAGTGGCAGGGGAACGCGAAGGAGTGACGGGCGTCGTGCGCCGCATCGTGGATCTGCTGCGGCTGGGCGAAGCCGACGCCATACAGCAGGAAGCTGCCGAGCAGGATCGCGGCGAAGGCGGCGACCGCGGTCTGGGCGGCGCTGCGGGTCGCGGTGCTGGCGGCGTTCATCGAACGGGCGGTCATCGAAAACATCCTTGTTCTCCCGCCACACCCGGCGGGGTTGGAAAAGGTTCTGTGTGTCCGCCGGCAGGTTTCCTGGCTCGCGGGTCGTCGCATCGCCGTCCGCCTTCCCGGCCGCGGAGGGCCAGTGGCATGATGGACGGGACGCTCGCCGCTCACAGTTGCGGGGGCAGCCACGGCTTTGGCGCTTCCGGGAAACCCGGGAAGGTCCGTACCGCATTCCCTATTATCCCCGCCGCCCGTCAGGACGGGCAGGGCACCGTCGGACGGCCACCATCGCAGTGCCGAGCCCGTTTGGCAAGCCCGCAATAAGGCGTCTGCCACACGGACGATCTTGCATGCCGACACTTTGGATGCTGTCATGTTTTGTGGACAGAGTGTCCAGGGATCCGACACTTTCCGACGCAGGGGTGTCGGTCAGAGGGAGGACACCGAACCGAAACCCGCGGAGAAACAAAGGGGCCGGCGGCCCGGCCGAAGCGACCCCGTATCTGGCACGCTTCGTGCGTACAACAATCGGTGAAACGTCCCGCCGCACGGCGGCCGCCGGGCATATGCCCGGGACATAAGGACGAACGGGAGGAGAATTCGCGACCGATGAACGCCGCACCGAACGACGACATCATCCTGGAAGCGCGCAACCTGACAAAGGAGTTCAAGGGGTTCGTGGCGGTTCGCGACGTGAACCTGCAGGTTCGCCGCGGCACCATCCACGCGCTGATCGGCCCGAACGGCGCCGGCAAGAGCACGGTGTTCAACCTGCTGACCAAGTTCCTCACCCCCACCCGCGGCCAGATCCTCTACAAGGGCCGCGACATCACCCGCACCAAGCCGGCCGACATCGCCCTGATGGGTCTGGTCCGCTCCTTCCAGATCTCGGCCGTCTTCCCGCATCTCAGCGTGCTGGAGAATGTCCGGGTGGCACTCCAGCGCCCGCTCGGCACCAGCTTCCATTTCTGGAAGTCCGAATCCTCGCTCTACGACCTGCACAACCGGGCGCTGGAGCTGATCGAGGCGGTGAACCTCACCCCCTGGGCCGGCCATCTGGCGGCCGAGCTGCCCTATGGCCGCAAGCGCGCCCTGGAGATCGCCACCACGCTGGCGCTCGACCCGGAGGTGATGCTGCTCGACGAGCCGCTGGCCGGCATGGGCCATGAGGACATCGAGGGCACTGCCGCCCTGATCAAGCGCGTCGCCGCCGACCGCACCGTTCTGATGGTGGAGCACAATCTGTCGGTCGTTGCCCACCTGTCGGACACCATCACCGTTCTGCGCCGCGGCGAGATCCTGGCGGAGGGGCCCTACGAGGTCGTCTCGAAGAACCCGCAGGTGATGGAAGCATATATGGGCACGGGGGGGACCGGACATGCCTGACGGGATGAACACCAGAGACCGCCATGCTGGAGATCGCCGACCTGCACGGCTTCTACGGCGAGAGCCATGTGCTGCACGGCGTCAGCCTGGAGGTGCGGCAAGGCGAGGTGGTGACGCTGCTGGGCCGCAACGGCGCCGGCAAGACCTCGACCATGCGCGCCATCATGGGCATCATGGGCAAGCGCACCGGCTCGATCCGCTTCCAGGGCACCGAGCTGATCGGCATGGCCCAGCACAAAATCCCGCGGCTCGGCATCGGCTATGTGCCGGAGGAGCGCGGCATCTTCTCCAGCCTCAGCGTCGACGAGAACCTGACGCTGCCGCCGGTGGTCAAGGAGGGCGGGATGACGGTCCCGCAGATCCATGAGCTGTTCCCCAACCTGAAGGGCCGCGGCTCGACCCAGGGGACGCGCCTGTCGGGCGGCGAGCAGCAGATGCTGGCGATTGCCCGCATCCTGCGCACCGGCGCCACCCTGATCCTGCTGGACGAGCCGACCGAGGGCCTGGCCCCGGTCATCATCGAGCAGATCGGTGTCGCGGTGCGGGCGCTCAAGGCACGCGGTTTCACCATCGTGCTGGTCGAGCAGAACTTCCGCTTCGCCGCCACCATCGCCGACCGCCATTACGTGATGGAGGAAGGCCATGTGGTCGACATGATCCCCAACGACCAGCTCCACGCCAACATGGACAAGCTGCACACCTATCTCGGCGTGTAGGCGCTCCAGCCCCGACATCACCGGCGCGAACGCCGCCCCGACCCCATCGAAGGGCAGGGCGGCGAACCGCCGGTTCCATGCCCGATTGCCTGCTCCAGGCACGGCAGAGGGACCCGCGACGGGACCCGGCCGACAACAAAAACCAAGAGGGAGAGACCTTCTGATGCGCACGCTTCTTCTCGCCGGCACCGCCCTGCTGACGCTCGCCGGGACAGTCGTTCCGGCTGCCGCCCAGGTGTCGGACAACGTCATCCGCATCGGCGTGCTGAACGACCGTTCCGGCATCTACGCCGATCTGGCCGGCGAAGGCTCCGCCATCGCCGCGCGGATGGCGGCGGAGGAGTTCGGCAACAAGGTCGCCGGCGCGCCCGTCGAGATCGTCGTCGCCGATCACCAGAACAAGGCCGACATCGCCGCGTCGAAGGCGCGCGAGTGGGTCGACACCGGCGGCGTCGACGTCATCGCCGACGTGCCGAACTCCGCCGCCGCCCTGGCGGTGCAGGGCATCACCAAGGACAAGAAGCGCATCTTCCTGATGTCCGGTCCGGGCGCCACCGCGCTGAGCGGTGCGCAGTGCAGCCCCTACGGCTTCCAGTGGACCTACGACAACTACGCCATGGCCGCCGGCACCGGCCGAGCCCTCTATGAGCAGGGCAAGAAGAAGTGGTTCTTCGTGACCGCCGACTATGCCTTCGGCCAGTCGCTGGAAGAGGAGACCACCAAGATGGTGAAGTCGCTCGGCGGCACCATCTCCGGCTCGGTGCGCCATCCGCTCGGCACCTCGGACTTCTCGTCCTTCCTGTTGCAGGCGCAAGGGTCCGGCGCCGACGTCATCGGTCTGGCGAATGCCGGCGGCGACACCGTCAACGCGGTCAAGCAGGCCGCGGAGTTCGGCATCACCCAGTCGGGCCAGAGCCTGGCCGGCCTGCTGATGTTCATCTCCGACGTGCATGCGCTGGGCCTGCAATCGGCGCAGGGGCTGATGCTGACCACTGGCTTCTACTGGGACGCGGACGAGCAGACCCGCGAGTGGTCGAAAAAGTTCGAAGCCAAGGCCGGCAAGAAGCCGACCATGGTGCAGGCCGGCGTCTATTCGGCGGTGAAGCACTACCTGAAGGCGGTCGAGGCGGCGAAGACCGACGATGCCGACAAGGTCGCCGCCACGATGCGCGAACTGCCGGTCGAGGACATGTTCGCCAAGAAGGGCAAGATCGCCGCCAACGGCCGCATGTTCCACGACATGTATCTGGCCCAGGTGAAGACCCCCGCCGAGTTGAAGGGGGCCTGGGACTATTACAAGATCGTCAAGACCATCCCGGCCGACACCGCCTTCATGGACCCCAAGCAGAGCGGCTGTACGCTGGTGAAGTGAGGGGCGGTGAAGTGAGGCGTTGAGCCGTCCTCCGGTCCCGCCCGCCCGTTGGCGGGGCCGGAGGACGGCAATCGACGACCATCCAATCCAAAACAAGAACAACAACCACGAACCGGGAGAGACGCGGAGATGTTCAGCCTGCTGGGTGTTCCGCCCCAAGTGTTGTTCGGGCAGCTTCTGCTCGGACTGATCAATGGTTCCTTCTATGCGCTGCTCAGCCTTGGGCTGGCGGTGATCTTCGGCATGTTGAACGTCATCAACTTCGCCCATGGCGCGCTCTACATGGTCGGCGCCTTCGTGGCGTGGCTGCTGCTGACCTATGCCGGGATCGGCTACTGGGGGGCGCTTGTCGTGGCGCCGCTGGTGGTCGGGCTGCTCGGCATCGTGCTGGAAAAGTCGATGCTGTCGCGGCTCTACAAGCTCGACCACCTCTATGGCCTGCTGCTCACCTTCGGTCTGGCGCTGATCCTGGAGGGGGCGTTCCGCCACCAGTACGGCGTGTCGGGCCAGCCCTATCCGATTCCCGACGCGCTGAAGGGCGGGCAGAATCTGGGCTTCATGTTCCTGCCCAACTACCGCGCCTGGGTCGTCGTCGCCTCCCTCACCGTCTGCTTCGGCACCTGGTTCGCCATCGAGCGGACGAAGCTGGGGGCCTATCTGCGCGCGGCGACGGAGAACCCGACGCTGGTGCAGGCCTTCGGCATCAACGTGCCGGTGATGGTGTCGCTGACCTACGGCTTCGGCGTGGCGCTGGCCGGGCTGGCCGGCGTGCTGGCCGCACCCATCTATCAGGTGTCGCCGCTGATGGGGACCAACCTGATCATCATCGTCTTCGCCGTTGTGGTGATCGGCGGCATGGGCTCGATCCTGGGCGCCATCGTCACCGGCCTGGGGCTGGGGCTGCTGGAGGGGCTGACCAAGGTCTTCTACCCGGAAGCCTCCAACATCGTCGTGTTCGTCGTGATGGCGATCGTTCTTCTCATCAAGCCCGCGGGCCTCTTCGGACGGGAGCGCTGATCCATGAGCGTCGCCAGCAATTCCACCCCTGTCGCCCTGCGCGGCCCCGCCCGCGGCGCCGGAACGGCGATCATCGCCGCCGTCCTGCTGCTGGTCGCCGTCGTAGCCCCCTTCGTGCTCTATCCCGTCTTCCTGATGAAGGTGCTGTGCTTCGCGCTGTTCGCCTGCGCCTTCAACCTGCTGATCGGCTTCGCCGGCTTGCTGAGCTTCGGCCATGCCGCCTTCTTCGGCGGGGCGGCCTACATCGCCGCCCACACGGTGAAGGTCTGGGGCTGGGCGCCGGAGTTCGGGCTGATCGCCGCCACCGCGGTGGCCGGGCTGATGGGGCTGGTCTTCGGCCTGATCGCCATCCGCCGCCAGGGCATCTATTTCGCCATGATCACGCTGGCGCTGAGCCAGATGGTGTTCTTCCTGGCGCTCCAGCTTCCCTTCACCCACGGCGAGGACGGCATCCAGGGCGTGCCGCGCGGCACCCTGTTCGGGCTGTTCGACCTCAGCCAGCCGCTGACCATGTACTACACCGTGCTGGCGATCTTCGTCGCCGGCTTCGCCCTGATCTGGCGCACGGTGCATTCGCCCTTCGGCCAGGTGTTGAAGGCGATCCGCGAGAACGAGCCGCGCGCGGTGTCGCTCGGCTACCGCACCGACCGCTACAAGCTGGTGGCCTTCGTGCTGTCGGCCTCGCTGGCAGGGCTTGCCGGCGGCACCAAGGCTTTGGTGTTCCAGCTCGCCAGCCTGACCGACGTGACGTGGCAGATGTCGGGCGAGGTGGTGCTGATGACGCTGCTGGGCGGCATGGGCACGCTGTTCGGACCGGTGGTGGGTGCCGGGCTGGTGGTGACGCTGGAAAGCTACCTCGCCTCCACCAGCCTGCCGGTGCCGGTGGTGATCGGCTGCATCTTCGTCGTCTGCGTGCTGGTCTTCCGCCGCGGCATCGTCGGCGAGCTGCTGGCCCGCCTGCCGAAGCGGGGGCACTGACCCCGCGGGCCGTTTCCGCGGAACTCCTGACAGAACTCCCCCAGGGGGGACCGAAAGGTCCCCCTCTTTTTCCTCATCCCCTCACCCGACTCTCACGCGCGTGAGTTGAAAATCCGGAAATCGCGAAGGGGTATGGCGGAGGATGTAGAGAACAGGTCCGGGTTGCCTTTTTAAAAAGCGCGCCCGCGAGGCGTTCCATAAAGGTCTGGTCTGATGAACGGGTGCGGATGACCGCGCGCACCCGCCCGATCCTGTGCGCCTTCCCTTTAATCCGACGGATGGGCTACTATGTTGACCTCTGATATTGTTGGCAAATTGCGCTGCAACGCAGCAGACCCCAAAGCGGGCATCGCAAGGGGCCTCGACACCGGGACGACGAAGATCGGTCCCGTTTGGGAGGGTGACGTGGGCGACACCGTGGATTTCGAAGCGCTGCGCCAGCGGGCGGTCCACTCCCTGTTCGAGCATCTGGAATCCATGTGCGTCGGCGCCGTCGCCGTCGATCACGCCGGCCGCATCGCCTGGATGGACGAGAAGTACAAGGCGCTGCTGGGCGTTCCCGGCGATCCGCGCGGTCGGCAGGTGGAGGACGTCATCCCCAACAGCCAGCTGCGCCGGGTGATCGACAGCGGCCAGCCGCAGCCGCTGGACATCATGGAGTTCGACGACCGGTCCTTCGTGGTGACGCGGATGCCGCTGTTCGGCACCGACGGCTCGATCATCGGCGCCATCGGCTTCGTGCTGTTCGACCGCGCCGAATATCTCCGCCCGCTGGTCCGCAAATACGAGAAGATGCAGGAGGAGTTGGCCCGCACCCAGCAGGAGCTGGCGCATGAACGCCGCGCCAAATACTCCTTCTCGCAGTTCCTGGGCGCCAGCGAATCGATCCGTGAGATCAAGCGGCTGGGCCGCCGCGCCGCCCAGATGGATTCGACCGTCCTGTTGCTGGGCGAGACCGGGACCGGCAAGGAGCTGCTGGCCCAGGCCATCCATTCGGCCAGCCCGCGGGCGTCCAAGCCCTTCGTCGGAGTCAATGTCGCCGCCATTCCGGAAACCCTGCTGGAGGCGGAGTTCTTCGGCGTCGCCCCCGGCGCCTTCACCGGCGCCGACCGCCGTCACCGCGACGGCAAGTTCCAGCTCGCCAACGGCGGCACCCTGTTCCTCGACGAGATCGGCGACATGCCGCTGCCGGTGCAGGCCAAGCTTCTGCGCGTGTTGCAGGAGCGGGAGATCGAGCCGCTCGGCTCCAACAAGGTGGTGCGGGTCGATGTGCGCATCATCGCCGCCACCAGCCGCGACCTGCATGCCCTGGTGCGCGAGAAGCAGTTCCGCGCCGACCTCTATTACCGGCTGAACGTGGTGCCGATCACCCTGCCGCCCCTGCGCGACCGGCCGGAAGACATCGAGAGCATCGCCGACCGCATCCTGGAACAGCTGGCGATCCAGCAGGGCACGCCGCCGCGCGAACTGCTGGAATCGGCGGTGCAGGTGCTGCGCGACTATGACTGGCCCGGCAATGTGCGCGAGCTTTACAACACGCTGGAGCGGGTGGTGGCGCTGACCGACGCGCCGATCCTGACGGCACCGCACATCCGCAGCGTGCTGCCCGGCCAGCATCCGGCCGGCGCGTCGGCCCTGCCGCTGGCGGCCGGAGCGCGGCCGTTGCAGGAGGTTCTGCACGCCGCCGAGCGCCACGCCATCGCCGCGGCGCTGGAGGAGGCCAACGGGGTCAAGGCGCGGGCGGCGAAGCTGCTGGGCATTTCGCGCGCGTCGCTGTACGAACGCATGGTGACGCTGGGGCTGGGGGCGACCCAGTAGCGCAGGCACAGGCGGGGCACAGTAAATTTCGTACTGCGGAATGCTGTTTCATTGACGTGCTGTCTAGCGGCTGGCAGGATCGTCCCGCAAAGGTTTGCGGGAGGGTTCGGGCATGCGCAGGCGGGAAGAGGCTCTGGTCGCCGACGATCTGGCGGAAGACGAGAAGGATCCGCGCTTCGTCACGGCACTCGCCCGCGGACTGGAACTGCTGCGCGCCTTCCGCCGCAACGAATCGATGCTCGGCAACCTGGAGCTGGCGCAGCGCACCGGCCTGCCCAAGCCGACGGTGTCGCGGCTGACCTACACGCTGGCCAAGCTGGGATACCTCTCCTACGACCACACCACCGGCAAGTACCGGCTCGGCACCTCGGTGCTGGCGCTGGGATATGCCAGCCTGTCGGGCATGGGCATCCGGCAGGTCGCCCGCCCGCTGATGCAGGAACTGGCCGACGAGACCGGGCTGGCGGTGGCGCTGGGCGGGCGCGACCGGCTGAGCATGATCTATCTGGAATGCTGCAAGGCCAACGGCCCGATCACCCTGTCGCTGGATGTCGGCTCCCACATCAAGCTGTCGACCACCGGCATGGGCCGCGCCTATCTGGCTGCCTTGCCGGAGGCGGAACGCGCGCCCTTGATGGCGAAGCTGGAAGAGCATGAGGGGGAGCGCTGGCCGCAGATCCGCGACGGCATCCTCCAGGCCGTCGAGGATTACCGGACGCGCGGCTATTGCCGCTCCATCGGTGCCTGGAAGTCGGAGGTCCATGCCGTCGGCGTCCCGTTCGTGCCGCGCGACGGCTCGCAGGTGCTGGCCTTCAACTGCGGCGGACCGGCCTTCATGGTCGATCTGAAGAGGCTGGAGGAGGAGTTCGCACCGCGGTTGGTGGCGATGGTCCGACGGATCGACGCGACCCTGTTCAACGGGTGATGGGCCAGGGGGAGCGACCCGGACGCCGCTGCCCATCCCGCGCCAATCGGTTTTTCCTATCGGGGTATCCTGAAAAATCGATTGGACTGATCAGGTGTTTATAGCCATTCTTTGAATCGTTCCAGACAGGCTTCCCGATCCGGTTTGTCCTGTTCAGGCCGGTCCTCCATTCGGTGCCAGGGGTGGCCGGCCCCCCGGAAGGGCGGGGATTTCGGGGATGTGCGGGCACGTTCAATCCAACGCCCCGCCGTCTCCGCCCTTCCGGGATCTGGTCCCGCGGTTCCGGCCTGCTGTTAAGCCTTTTGTTGGCCCGTCAGGCCGCCCTGACCCGCGACAGGAAGCCGTCCACCTCATCGCGCAGGCGCCCCGCCTCCTGCGACAGCAGCGAGGCGGCGGACAGCACCTCGTTCGACGAGGTGCCGGCCTCGTCGGCGGCCTTGCTGACGCCGGCGATGCTGGAGGAGACCTCCTGGGTTCCCTCTGCCGCCTGCTGGACGTTGCGGCCGATCTCGCCGGTGGCGGCAGTCTGCTCCTCGACCGCCGCGGCGATGCTGTTGGAGATCTCGTTCACCTGGGTGATGGTGCGGCCGATGTTGCGGATGGCGGTGACGGCGCCGCCGGTCTGGGTCTGGATTTCCGCGATCTGGGTGGAGATGTCCTCGGTCGCCTTGGCGGTCTGGTTGGCGAGCTGCTTCACCTCGCTGGCGACCACGGCGAAGCCTTTCCCCGCCTCGCCGGCCCGCGCCGCCTCGATGGTGGCGTTGAGTGCCAGCAGGTTGGTCTGGCTGGCGATGTTCTGGATCAGGCTGACCACGTCGCCGATCCGCTGGGCCGCCACGGCCAGCCCTTCGACCGTGCCGTTGGTGCGCTCGGCCTCGCTCACCGCCTGGCCGGAGATGGTGGCGGACTCGGCCACCTGCCGGCTGATCTCGCCGATGGAACTGCTGAGTTCTTCCGAGGCCGCCGCCACCGTCTGCACGTTGGCCGAAGCCTGTTCGGTCGCGGCGGCTACCGCCGTCGACTGGCGGGCCGTCTCCTCGGCGACCGCCGACATGGTCCGCGCGGTGGACTGGAGCTGCGCCGCGGCGCTGGAGACCGCCTCGACGACGGTGCCGATGCTCGTCTCGAACTCGTCCGCCAGGCCGAGCATGGCCTGCCTGCGCTCCGACGCCGCCCTGGCCTCGGCCTGCTTCGCCTCCTCTTCCAACTCGCGGCTGCGGATCAGGTTGGCTTTGAAGACGCTGGCGGTTTCGGCGATCTCCCCAACCTCGTCGCGGCGGCCCGTTCCGGCGATCTCGACCGTCAGGTTGCCGTCGGCCAGCCCGCGCAGCGACGAGACGATGGACTTGATCGGCCCGACGATGCCCTTCTGCGAGACCAGCAGGCCGAGCAGAAGCCCCGCCACGGTTCCGACGCCGGCGAGGACGAACATCCAGGTCAGCTTCAAGGCCGCCATCGCCTCGGCCGCTCGCGCCAGTTCGGTCGAGTCCTTCTCGGTGAAATCGAGGAAGGCCGTGATGTCGCTGCGCAGGCTCCGGATATCGGCACGGCTCGCCTCCACGGCGATTTTCATCGTCCGCTGCCCATCGGTCAGCGTGGACGAGCCCTGGAGCTTGCGCGCCGCATCGAGGGACGCCACCAGCTTCTCGTAATAGGCGGGAAGCTGGCGTTCGATCTTCAGCAGGATGGCCACCTGCTCCCCTTCGACCGTGCCCTTGAGCCGTGTGATGGCGTCGGCAATCGCCTTGCGGCGTTCCCCGATGGCGGTCGAGACGGTGCCGACCTCGCCCGGATCGATCGCGAGGCTGTATTCGTCGCGGTTGATTTCGGCGAGCAGGCGGTTGAGGCGGGAACTGAGACGCACCTCCGTCGTCGCTTCGTCAAGGTCCGTGATCGCAGATCCAAGGGATTGCAATCCAATTGCGCCGAAACCGGCAATGGTCATGCTCACCACGGACAGCATGCCGACGATCAGCATGATCTTCATCGAGATTTTAAGATTGCCCAAAGACATCCCTTAATACCCCCTCAAGTTGCGAGTTTTATTTACAAGTTTACATGTTATTTTTATTAGAAATTCATTATGTGCATTGTATAATCTTAAAATTGCTTTACACGGCGTCGCAAAATACAACCTATGAAGAAAGTCGTATTCTTGGAATGATTTTAAAGTATCTGTGGTCGGGGTGATGTTCTGCCATTGGGCGAACCCGATCTTCCGTCGTTTGCGCCTTTGCGGTCGGGAACTCTTCATGACGGCGGGCCGTTTTCGGAATGCGGCTGGATTCCGGCAGGGGAGAAGAGTTCTTGGCAGGCGGCTTGACGGACTGGCTGGTGCAGGTGATGCACAACCTCCACTATGTCGGAATTTTCTTTCTGGTGGCATTGGCGCGGGTCTTCCCGCCGATCCCCGCCGAGTTGGTGATCCCGCTGGCCGGGATCGGGGCGGCGACCGGCGAGTTCACGCTGGTCGGGGTCGCCATCGCCGGCGGGCTCGGTTCGCTGGCCGGACAGCTGGTGTGGTTCCTGCCGAGCCGGCTGATGGGCCGCGACCGGCTGGAGGCGTTCTTGAAGAAGTACGGCCCCTGGCTGACCATCAATCCGAAGAAGGTGCGGCAGAGCACCGACTGGTTCGCCAAGCGCGGCGGGCTGGCGGTGCTGTTCTCGCAACCGGTGCCGGGGGTGCGGACTTTGATCTCGATCCCGGCCGGCGCCTGCAAGATGTCGATCCTGAACTATTCGCTGGCGTCCGGCATCGGGTCGGTGCTGTGGACGCTGCTGCTGGCCTGGACCGGCTACATGCTGTCCACCTGGCCCTTCGCGCACCGGCTGGTCGGCTATTTCACCGTCGGGCTGCTGGTGGTGCTGGTCGGCCTCTATCTCTGGCGGCTGTCCAAACACCTGCATCTGCTGCGCAAGGGCGGCACGGCCGCGGAGGCGCCGGGCATCACGCCGTCGGCAGGCTGCTGAGAGGCAGTCGCTGCCCGGGGATCAGGCCGTCGCCATCCCGACGATGCCGGTGGCGGCCATGCCCAGCGCCCACAGGCCGAACAGGCCCAGCGCCACGCCGGTGCAGTGGTTCAGCATGGTCAGCCCGCGGTCGGAGATGCGGTGGCGAACGGCGGCCACCCCCATCGACAGCGTTATCCACCACAGCGACGAGCCGATGAAGACACCCAGCACCAGGGTCGAGGCTTCCAGCCGGTCCAGCGTGCCGCCCAGTCCGAAGCCGGCGAAGATGGCGATGAAGGCCATGATGGTCGCCGGGTTGGTCAGGGTCAGCGACAGGCCGGTCATGAAGCCGGCCAGCCAGGATTTGCTGTCGGGGGCGGAGGCCGCCTCGCGCTCGTCGGCGTCGGGATGCTGGCGGAAGGTGCGGACCGCCACCACCAGCAGGAAGATGCCGCCGATCAGCTGGAAGGCGATCTCGTGCCCGCGCAGGAAGCTGAGCGCCGCCGACACGCCGAAGGCGGCGATGGCGCCATAGAAGGTGTCGGCCACCGCGGCGCCGAATCCGGTGAAGAAGCCCATCAGGGGGCCGTGCTGGAGGGTGCGGCGGATGCACAGCAGACCGATCGGCCCGACGGGTGCGGCGATGGCGAATCCAAGAGCAATTCCCTGCAAGAGCACCCAGACTTCGTTCACCGAGCGTCGCCCCCATTTTCTTGTGGCCAGGTTCAGATGGCCGTGTCCATCGCCAGTTC
The DNA here is from genome assembly GCF_058780625.1 of Azospirillum sp. UENF 111221. Taxonomy (NCBI): domain Bacteria; kingdom Pseudomonadati; phylum Pseudomonadota; class Alphaproteobacteria; order Rhodospirillales; family Azospirillaceae; genus Azospirillum; species Azospirillum sp. UENF 111221. The sequence continues at coordinate 443,535 of NZ_JBSNCH010000002.1, read as the reverse complement.
GTCGCAATGACTGTCGGCGGGGGTGATAAACGCCCCCGTCCCTGGCGTCAACCGGGGGAGACCCGATTCGCTCCGTTGCATCGTCCGCTTTCCCTGTTGTGTGAAATCATGGCGCGGTTATCCTTTGGGTCAAGTTTCCGCAGTCGGGAGTGGGTGGGACATGAAGACGCGTATTCTTGCAGCCATGCTGGCGGTGACCGCGGCCGGAGCGGGAGTCGGCGCTCCGGCGCTGGCCGACGACTTCTCGCCGGCCGTGGTGTTCGACCAGGGCGGCAAGTTCGACAAGTCCTTCAACGAGGCCGCCTATAACGGCGCCGAGCGGTTCAAGAAGGAAACCGGCACCGCCTACCGCGAGTTCGAGATCACCAACGAGGGCCAGCGCGAGCAGGCCATGCGCACGCTGGTCCGCCGCGGCGCCTCGGTCATCGTCGCCGTCGGCTTCTCGCAGACCGCGGCGGTGGACAAGGTGGCGAAGGAATCGCCCAACACCAAGTTCTGCCTGATCGACGACAAGCTGGACGCCCCCAACGTCCAGTCGGTGACCTTCAAGGAGGAGGAGGGATCCTTCCTGGTCGGCATGGCGGCGGCGCTGGCGTCGAAGACTGCCAAGGTCGGCTTCATCGGCGGCATGGACATCCCGCTGATCCGCAACTTCCTGACCGGCTACGAGCAGGGCGTGAAGCATGTCGCCGCCGCCGACGAGGTGTTCGTTAACATGACCGGCACCACGCCTGCCGCCTGGAACGACCCCGGCCGCGGGGCGGAGCTGGCCAAGAGCCAGTTCGGCCGCGGCGCCGACGTGGTTTTCGCCGCGGCGGGCGCCACCGGTCTCGGCGTGCTGCAGGCGGCGGCCGATGCCGGCAAGCTGTCCATCGGCGTCGACAGCAACCAGAACCATGTCCATCCCGGCAAGGTCCTGACCTCGATGGTCAAGCGGGTGGACGTCGTCGTCTATGACTGCATGAAGTCGGCGAAGGACGGCAGCTGGAAGGCCGGGCACCGCGTCGTCGGTCTGAAGGAGGACGGCGTCGGCTATGCGCTGGACGACAACAACCGCAAGCTGATCACGCCGGAGATGGAAGCGAAGCTGGAAGAGGCGAAGAAGCAGATCATCGCGGGCTCGCTGGCGGTCAAGCCGTACCAGCCGTAAGCGGACCCTTCATGACGCAGGCAAACGCGCCGGCCATCCGGTCGGAAGTCGCCCTGGAAACGGTGGCGATCAACAAGTGGTTCGGCACCAACCATGCCAACCGCGACGTGTCGCTGTCGGTCCCGGCCGGCACCATCCATGGGGTGATCGGCGAGAATGGCGCCGGCAAGTCGACGATCATGAGCATCGTCTACGGCTATCTGCGCGCCGACAGTGGGGAAATCCGGGTGAACGGCAATCCCGCCGCCATCCGCACCCCGCGCGACGCCCTGGCTGCCGGCATCGGCATGGTCCACCAGCACTTCATGCTGGTGGACCCCTTCAGCGTGCTGGAGAATGTGCTGCTGGGGGCGGAGGGCGGCGTCACGCTGGCGGGCGGCCTTGCCCGGGCCAGGACCGAACTGACCCGGCTGGCCCGCGACTATGGGCTGGAGGTCGATCTCGACAGCCCGGTCGGCGACCTGCCGGTCGGCGCCCAGCAGCGGGTCGAGATCCTGAAGGCGCTCTATCGCGGCGCCGACATCCTGATCCTCGACGAGCCGACCGGCGTGCTGACCCCGCAGGAGGCCGACCATCTGTTCCGCATCCTGCGGGCGCTGCGCCAGCAGGGCAAGACGGTCGTCATCATCACCCACAAGCTCCGCGAGATCATGGAGCTGACCGACAATGTCACGGTGATGCGGCGCGGGCAGGTGGTCGCCAACGTCGCCACCTGCGACACCAGCCGGGAGCAGCTGGCCGAGCTGATGGTCGGCCGCAAGGTTCTGCTGCGGGTCGACAAGACGCCGGCCAAACCGGGTGCGGAGGTTCTGCGGGTCGAGGGCTTGCGGGTGCGCGATCCCTCCGGCGTCGAGCGGGTGAAGGGCGTCGGCCTGTCGGTGCGGGCCGGCGAGATCGTCGGCATCGCCGGCGTGTCCGGCAACGGCCAGTCCGAACTGTTGGAGGCGCTGGCCGGCATGCGGCCCATCGCCGGCGGCTCCGTGCACCTGCGCGGGGAGGAGCTGGCCGGCCGGCCCGACCGCTTCAACGCCCGCGCGCTGCGCGGGCTGGGCGTCGGGCATGTGCCGGAGGACCGGCAGAAGGTCGGGCTGGTCACCAGCTTTTCGGCGGAGGAATGCTCGATCCTGGGATTTCAGGACGATCCGGCCTGGAACGGCCGGGTGCTGCTCGACCGCGACGCGGTGGCGGAAAGCTGCGCCCGCCGGATGGAGGAATACGACACCCGCCCGCGCGACGGGTCGCTGGCGGCGGCCAACTTCTCCGGCGGCAACCAGCAGAAGATCGTGCTGGCCCGCGAGATCGAGCGGAACCCCGACCTGCTGCTGGTCGGCCAGCCCACCCGCGGCGTCGACATCGGCGCCATCGAGTTCATCCACCGCCGGCTGGTCGCCCTGCGCGACCAGGGCAAGGCGATCCTGCTGGTCTCGGTCGAACTCGACGAAATCCGGGCGCTCGCCGACCGCATCGTCGTGATGTTCGACGGCCACATCGTCGGCGAGGTGATGCCGGACCGGGCGGACGAGAAGACGCTGGGGCTGATGATGGCGGGCGGGTGAGGGGGGCGCTCCTCACCAGGGAACCGTTTGCCCCCGATAGTCGAGATACTCCAGACCGGGCCTGTCCTGCTTGGCGAGAAGGACATCGACCAGCTTCGGAATGCTGTCCTCGATGGACAGCGGCGCATCGGCGCCGCCGAGCGCGGTGCGGATCCAGCCCGGCGCCATCACCGCCAGGGGGCGGGCGGCGCCGGGCTGACGCGCCGCGAAGCTGCGCATGAACATGTTCAGCGCCGCCTTGCTGCCGCGATAAAGCTCGCGCTGGCCGGACAGGTTGTTGGCGATGCTTCCCTGACCGGAGGACATCACGCCGATCAGCCCGGTGGCGGTGACGTTGCGCTCCAGGCCTTCGATGACTCGCATGGGCCCTAGGGCGTTGGTGGTCATGACGTGGATGAACTCGTCGGTGGAAACCTCGCCGATGGTCTGCGTTGGGTCGCGGTTGGAGGTTCCGGCATTGACGAACAGCATGTCGAACGTCCGGTCCGCCAACCTGTCGCGGAGCGCGGCCAGCTGGTCGGGCGCGCAGATGTCGAGGCTTTCGATCTCGACTTGCCCGGGATGGGCGTCGGCCAGATCGTGCAGCTCGGTGCGATTGGGACCGCGCACCGTGCCGAGGACGCTCCAGCCCTTCTTCAGGAATTCGGCGGCCATGGCATGGCCGAGGCCGCGCGACGCGCCGACCAGCAGAATGCTGCGATGGGTGTCGGTGGGGAGATGCTGCATGGGATCGTGGCTCCTGCTGTCGCTGTCCATGCTCCATATGTCCGGGGCCCTGGCTTTGCGCCAGACGCACAGGATGCAAAGATCGATTGCGTCCGGCGCTATGCATGGGAAGAGCGGCGGGCTATCCTGCGCCGATGCAGGCCATCGATCTGAACCTTCTCCTGCCGCTGGATGCGCTGCTCACCGAACGCAGCGTGACGGGTGCCGCCCGCCGTCTGGGCCTGAGCCCGTCCGCCATGAGCCGGACGCTTGCACGCCTGCGCCGGGTGACGGGCGATCCGCTGCTGGTCCAGGCCGGCCGCGGCCTTGTCCCGACGCCCTATGCCGAGGAGATTGCCGGCCACGTCCATGCACTCTGCCGCGACGTGCAGGCTGTCCTTCAGCCTGCGGCCGGGCGGCTGGACCTCGCGTCGCTCCATCGCACCTTCACCATCCGGGCCGGCGAGGGGTTCGTGGAACTGATGGCTGCGGCGGTGATGGCTGCGGTGGCGGACGCGGCACCGCATGTCCGCCTGCGGTTCGTGCCGAAGCCCGACAAGGAGGCGGAGCCGCTGCGGGACGGGCGGGTCGACCTGGAGATCGGCGTGCTCGGCACCTCGGCGCCGGAGTTGCTGACGCAGCTTCTGTTTCGTGACAGGCTGGTCTGCGTCGCCCGCAGAGGGCATCCGCTGCTGGCGGACGGCGTGGTGACGGCGGACCGCTATGCCGCCTGCGGCCATGTCGCCGCGTCGCGCCGGGGCGAGTTCCATGGACCGGTCGACGACGCTCTGGCGGAGCTGGGCCTCAGCCGCCGCGTGCCGCTGGTCGTCCCGCGCTACCCCGACGCGATGCGGGTCGCCGCCGGGTCGGACCTGATCGCGGCGGTCCCGCGCTCCTGCCTGGGCAACGGGCTGACGGGCGGGTATCCCGGCGGTCAGGGGTTGGACAGCTTTGAACTGCCGGTGCGGACGGCGGATTTCGCCATCTCCGCCATCTGGCATCCGCGCCTCCAGGCCGACCCGGCCCACCGCTGGCTCCGCGAGACCATCGCCGCGGTGTGCCGGCGGGCCTATCCGTGAGGACGGCCCGCGGCCCGTGCTCTCCGACCGGTTACTTCGCGAACAGCTTCGACATGTCGGCGAAGGCCTTGAATTCCAGCGCGTTGCCGGCGGGATCGAGGAAGAACATGGTGGACTGTTCGCCGACCTGACCCTTGAAGCGGGTGTAGGGCTCGATCACGAACTTGACGCCGGCGGCCTTCAGCTTCTCGGCGAAGGCGTCCCAGTCGGCGGGTTGCAGCACGACGCCGAAATGCGGGACCGGCACGTCGTGGCCGTCCACCGGGTTGTGGTGGGCTGGGGCGGCGCCGGGGTCGCGCGGCTTCAGGTGGGCGACGATCTGGTGGCCGAACAGGTCGAAGTCGATCCACTCGTCGCTGCTGCGTCCCTCCGGGCAGCCCAGGACGGTGCCGTAGAAATGGCGGGCGGCGGCCAGATCGTCGACCGGGAAGGCGATGTGGAAGGGCGTCAGCGTCGTCATCGGAGGGTTGGCCTTTCAGGACCGGGTGGCGGTGAGCTGCCTGGGTGGCTGCCAAGGGCGGTTGCCAGTAGCGGCTGTTGGTGCCCCCAGCAGAGCGTATCCCCGCACACTTGACAAACGAGTTCTCAGGCAGAGATTTATGAGTTCAACTCATGATTCGGATTGCCCATGCCCGACCGCGCTTCCGGACGCCATTTGCCGTCGCTCAATGCCGTTCGCAGCTTCGTCGCGGTGGCCCGCCATCTCAGCTTCACCCGGGCGGCGGACGAGCTGGCGGTGACCCAGGGCGCGGTCAGCCGCATGATGCAGACCCTCCAGGCCGATCTGGGGGTCGAGCTGATCCGCCGTGTCGGCCGCGGCATCGAGCTGACGCCGACCGGGGCGGCCTTCTATGGCGAGGCGTCGGCGGCGCTCGACCGCATCGCCGCGGCGGCGCGGGCGGCCCGCGCGCAGGAGGGCGGGGTGCTGCGGGTCAGCGCGCTGCCGACCCTGACGCAGCGCTGGCTGATCCCGCGGCTGAAGGGCTTCCAGGCGGAGAACCCCGACATCCAGGTCGAGGTCAGCGTCGGCGAGCACCGTGTCGATTTCGCCAAGGAGCGCATCGACGTCGCCATCCGCTATGGCGTGGAGGAATGGCCAGGAGCCGAGATCGCGACCCTGATGCCGGAGACGATGGGCGTCTTCTGCGCGCCGTCGCTGCTGGAGCAGGGGCCGCCGTTGAGCCATCCCGCCGATCTGGCGCAGCACCGGCTGTTGCAGCACACCACCCGGCCCGATTCCTGGCGCGTCTATCTCGCCGCCTTCGGCCTGCCGCTGCCCGAGGCGGCGCTGTCGCTGGCCTTCGAGCATTTCTTCATGATCATCGAAGCGGCGTCGGCGGGCATGGGGGTGGCCCTGCTGCCGGTCTTCCTGGTCGGGGACGATGTAGCGTCGGGGCGGCTGGTCCAGCCCTTCACCGAGACGCTGCGGCCGCGCGGCCGCTACCTGATCGCCCACGCGCCGGGCGCCGAGCGGGCGCGCCGGGTGCGCCGCTTCAAAGAGTGGCTGCTGACCGAGGTGGCGTAGAGTGCGATTGCTTCAGACGGTATCGTCTGAAGCGTGAACCGGACGGAAAACCGAAAAACTGGCGTCCGGCTATTCCAGCGTGCCGGCCGCCTCATGCCGGTCCTCGCCGGTCGCCAGCAGGGTATCCACGGCGATGCGCAGGCCGGCGACAACCTGCTCGACCGCCATCGACGGGGCTCCCGGGTGGCGAACCGCCTGCTCCGGCGCGAGCGGGATGTGCAGGAAGCCGACGCGCAAGCTCGGCCGCCGCACCGCCCGCAGGTGGCAGGCGCCATAGAACAAGTGGTTGCAGACGAAGCTGCCGGCGCTGTGCGACAGGGCGGCGGGGATGCCGGCCTCGCGCAGGGCGGCGGCGATGGCTTTGACCGGCAGGCTGGTGAAATAGGCCGCTGGGCCGCCCGCCGCGACCGGCGCATCGACCGGCCGATTGCCGGCATTGTCGGGGATGCGGGCGTCGTCGAGGTTGACCGCCACCCGCTCCAGCGAAAGCTCCGCCCGGCTCTGTGCCTGCCCGACGGCGAGCAGGGCCACCGGGTCGGTTTCCGCCACCGCGCGGTCCAGCGCGTCGAGCGCCGCGCCGAACACGCAGGGCATCAGCCGGGCGGCGACACGGTGGCCGCGGCACTCCCAGCCGTCCAACTGCCGCACCGCCTGCCAGGACGGGTTGACGGGCTCGCCGCCGAACGGCTTGAAGCCGGTGAGCAGAACGGTGGGCAGGACGGTCGGCATCGCAGAAGTCCTTACGAAATTTCATCGTGCTCAAGCCGGACCGCGATGATGGCGGGGGAGCCGCGCCGCGCGCAACAGCTCTTCGCGCACCCGCGCCACCACCGGCGCCCAATCGCCGGGGCGCTGCTGGCGGAACAGGCGGAGCGTCGGGTACCAGGGGCTGTCATCGCGGTCGAGCAGCCAGCGCCAGCAGCCGCTGAAGCGCGACAGCACCCACACCGGCACGCCCAGCGCCCCGGCGAGATGGACGACGGCGGTGTCCACCCCGATCACGAGGTCGAGCTGCCGGACGATGGCCGCGGTGTCGGCGAAGTCGGTGACGCCGGACATCGGGTCGAAGAGCGTGGGCCCGTCCAGCTGAGCCGCCGCCGGTCCCTTTTGCAGGCTGACCCAGGACACGCCCGGCATCGTCAGCAGCGGCGCAAGCTGCGCAAGGGTAACGCTGCGGCGGGCGGCGGTCCGGCTGGCGGCGGCATGGCCCAGCCGCGGGTCGCCGGCCCAGACCAGCCCGACCCGCAAATCCTCCGTCTCCGGCAGGGCTCCTATCCAATGCCGGACGGCATCCGGCGGGGGCGTGAGATAGGGCACCTCCGCCGGAATGCGGTCGGGCGGCACCGCCAGCCGCTGCATCAGCGACAGCAGCGGCACCCAGAGATCGTAGGCGTTGGGAGCGGGCAGGGCGGCGGTCACCGCATCGACGCCCTCCATGCCGGCCAGCAGCCGGACCAGCGGCGCCCTGCATTGCAGGACGATCCGCCGCGCGCCGCGCGCCTTCACCAGCGGGATCAGGCGGATGAAGTGCAGTGTGTCGCCGAAGCCCTGTTCCTCCACCACCAGCAGGGTCTTGCCGGCGATGTCCTGGCCCACCCATTCGGGGTTGGCCCATTTGGGGTTGGTGCAGGCAGGCTTGGTCAGCGCCAGTTCCCGTGCCTGCCAGCGCGCCTCGTATGCCTGCCAGCCTTCCGCGAAGAGCCCATGCTGGAGCAGCGCCTCGGCCAGATTGTAGCGCACGCTCGGCATTGCCGGGGCGAGGGCAGCCGCACGGCGCAGCAGGGCCAGCGCGCCGCGATGGTCGCCGCAATCCTGCCCGGCATGGGCCATCGCCAGATAGGGGGTGTAGAGGCCGGGGGCCAGCGCGATGGCCCGGCGGCAGGCGTCGATGGCGGCCAGTGGATGGTCGGCCTCCTGCAGGATCGCGCCGAGGTTGGCATAGGCCTCGGCCATGTCGGGGCGGCGGACCAGCGCCTCGATGCAGGACGACACCGCCTCGTCCGCCCGGCCGAGCCGGCGCAGGGCCGCGCCGCGGTTGACATAGGCTTGCGCCGCCTGCGCGGAAGGCAGACGCGGGTCGCCCAGCAGCCGGTCATAGACCGCCAGCGCCTGCGCCCAGCATCCGGCCCGGTGCAGGCGCAGCGCCATGCCGAAACCGGTTTCGACGCCGGATCGGGCGGCACTCATCGGCGCGGAACGCCGAGAGCCCCCAGGAGATGCGGCGGGATGCTGCCATGGTCGGCGATGACGTTGGCGTCGTCCGCCGACAGGCCGAGATGGATCAGGCGGTTGATGACCTGCCAGCGGCCGATCCTGTTGCTCTCATACAGGGCCAGCGCGTCCTTGATGACCTCGATCGCCGAGGTCCGGGGGATGGATGTCCGGGGGATGGTTTTCGACGAATTGGTTTTCGACATGGGCCGCCTCCACGAGGCCGGCGGAAACCGCCGGCGCTGATGGAGGGGTTACACGGCGCAGCCCGCTGAAGCTGGCGCGGAATCCGCAAGCCGATGTCAGACCGGGCCCAGGATCAGGCCGCGACGGCCGCCGCCAGGACACGGGTCTGGCGGGCGACCTTCTCAAAGGCCTTTTCCTCGATCTGGCGGATGCGCTCGCGGCTGACGCCGTAGCGGACCGACAAATCCTCCAGGGTCAGCGGGCTGTCGGACAGACGGCGGCTGGTCAGGATGTCGCGCTCGCGGTCGTTCAGCACGGCCATCGCCTCGTGCAGCAGGGCGCTGCGCTGGCGGGCCTCGCCGCGTTCGACCAGCGATTCCTCCACCGACGGACGCTCGTCGGCCAGCAGATCCTGCCATTCGCCCGAATCGCCGTCGGCGCTCATCGGCGCGTTCAGCGAGGCCACCGGCCCCGACATGCGGCGGTTCATGGCGACCACGTCCTCTTCCGGCACGGAAAGGTCGGTGGCGATGCTGGTGACGCTGTCGGGCTGCAGGTCGCCGCTGCCATATTCGCCCAGCTTCCGCTTCAGGCGGCCCAGGCTGAAGAACAGCTTCTTCTGCGCGGCGGTGGTGCCGATCTTCACGAGGCTCCAGGACCGCAGGATGTAATCCTGGATCGAAGCCTTGATCCACCACATCGCGTAGGTGGACAGGCGGAAGCCGCGTTCGGGCTCGAATTTCTTGACGGCGGTCATCAGGCCGAGATTGCCCTCGGCGATCAGGTCGGACAGCGGCAGGCCGTAGCCGCGGTAACCGCCGGCGATCTTGACGACGAGACGGAGGTGGCTGGTGACCAGCTTGTGCGCCGCATCGACATCGCCATGCTCGGTCCAGGCCTTGGCCAGCATGTATTCGTCCTCGGCCGTCAGGACCGGGTAACGGTGCGTGTCGTTGATGTAGCGGGACAGCGATTCGCCGGAATCGGGCGAACGGAGGGCGATGGCGGTGCTCATGTCACATCCTCGTGCAAAGCGATATGACGGGTTCAGGACCCCCTATCGGCGGGCCCAGGCCTCTCCGGCGGAGCAGGCAGGCATATAGTACAAAACTGGTGCTGTAAGTCAAGCGCGGCGGTCGGGTATAGGAGGCTCAGGGGGCCGGCGGCAGGTTCCGGCGGTACTGGCCCGGCGTGACGCCGAAGGCGCGCCGGAAACAGCGGCCGAGATGGCTTTGATCGGAAAAGCCGGCTTCGGCCGCCACGGCGGCGACCGGGTCTCCGGCGCGCAGCAGGCGCCGCGCCTCGTTCAATCGTTCGGACAGCCGGAAGAGCTGCGGCGCGACACCATGCTGCCTGCGGAACCTGCGCGAGAAACCTTCGCGGCTCATCCCGGCGAGGCGGGCGCCCTCGCCGACCGTTTCCCAGGAGGGAGTCATCGCCTCCACCCGTTGCGCCGGCATGCCGGCCTCGCACCGGTGAGTCCCGATCATCGCCGCCAGATCGGGCCAGTCGATGCTCCCCTGCCGCCACCGCAGGGCCATCCCGGCAAACAGGGCGGCGGCGTCGCAGGCCGCGGGCGGGGTGTAGATGTTGATGCAGAAGACATCGGCCGGTTCGGAAAGCGAGCTGTGCGGCGTTCCGGCCGGAATTCTCACCCCCCGGCCCGGTGCGACATCGACCGGCATGTCCCCGATCAGGAAGCGCCGGCGGCCCGACAGGACGAAGGTCAGCTGGTCCTCGTCATGGAAATGCACCGGCAGCGAGACGTCCTGTCCGCACACGACGCCGAGTTCGACGATGTCGCGGCTGAGCGGCCGCCAATAGTTCCAGGCACCGCCTTTGCCCATGCCGCCGTTGCCCATGTCGCTGGGAAGCTGAAACGATGCCGTCATGACGAACCACCCCGCTTCCGGCCGTAGCCCTTTCGGAAAATCGACGGTCGCGCAACCATAATCAAACTCCGGTTGCATGGGCAAGGCCGCGGCCCGGTCACATGCGTTCCAGACGGCGGAGGTCATGCGCTGCTATCCATCCTCCGGGACGCGCCGCATGGAAAACCCTCCATGCCGGCCGGCATGTTTTCGGGGAGTACGGCATGACCGCCGCCTTGTCCGCCTTTTCCTATCTTCTCGTCGTCGGCGCCGGCGTGAGCGTCGCTTTGCAGCAGGTGCTGAACGCAAACCTGCGGGCCGAGCTCGGGTCGCCCTGGTGGGCGGGCTTCGTCAGCTACCTCGTCGGCATGCTGGCGATGCTGGCGGTGGCGCTGACATCCTCCGGCCCCCGGCTCACCGACCAGCTGGCCGGACCGACGTCGTGGCTGTCCTGGACGGGGGGTCTTTTCGGCGCGCTGTTCATCGGGACCGCCATCCTGATGGTTCCCCGCCTCGGTGCCGCGACCGTGCTCGCTTTGATCGTCGTCGGCCAGATGCTCGGCTCGCTTGCCTTCGACCATTTCGGCCTGTTCGGGCTTCCCCACCATCCGGTGAGCCTCACCCGGCTGGCCGGTGCGGCGTCCCTGCTGCTGGGCGTCGTCCTGATCCGCGCCTGACACCGGGAGGCCATGGTGAAGCTGGTCATCATATCCGACATCCACGGCAACCACGACGCCTTGCGCGCCCTGCCCGAGGCGTATGACGAACTCTGGGTGCTGGGCGACCTCGTCAATTACGGGCCGCAACCGAACGAGGTGGTCACCGACATCATGGAGAAGGCGTCGCTGGCGATCCAGGGAAACCACGACCATGCGGTGGCGCACGGCGACAACTCGCGCTGGAGCGCGCGCTATCGGCCGTTGGCCGAAGCGACCAGACGCTACACGTCCTCCGCCCTCGGCGACGCGCAGAAGGCCTATCTGCGCGGGCTTCCGCAGCAGGCGCAGGCCGAGCGCGACGGCCTCCGGTTCCACCTGACGCACGCGATGCCGTCGGATCCGCTCTATGGCCGGCACCCCGGCGATGCCGCCGGGTGGGAAAGGGAACTTGACGGAGTGCGGGCCGATGTCCTCGTCGTCGGGCATACCCATGTGCCGATGCTGCGCAGGATCGGCGACAGGGTGGTGCTCAATCCGGGAAGCCTCGGCCAGCCCCGCAACGGCACGACGCTGGCAAGCTACGCCGTCTGCGAGGACGGTCGTTTCGCACTCAAATCCTTTCGCTATCCGGTCCAGGCGACGATTGCGAAGCTCAAAAGCCTTGGCTTTCCGCATCCTGTCGAACGCGAACTGGTCGCCATTCTCGAAACCGGTTCGGTCTGATCGGACGCGGTCGCCCTCCGACGCTAATTCTGTTGCCCGGCGGGGGAGGGGCGCTTACGGTCGCATGTCGCCCCACATATGGTCTTTCCCCACCGGTCCCCCTGCCCAGATGCCGCGTCCCGTGATCCGCCGCCTGATCGATGCCGTGCCGACCGCCGTCCTGCCGATGCTGGCGGGGGTCGGGCTGTCGGCGCTGGTGGCGCCGCAGCCGGATGCCGCCATGGCGCTGCTGCGCGGGCTGGTGGTGACGCTTCTGCTGACGCTGCCGTCGCTGGCGGTCGGAACCGCGCTGGGCACGCTCGCCGGATCCTGGGCCGCGGTCGCGCCGCGGTCGGCCGGCGGGCTGGTCGGCCGGCTGCTGTCCGGCGCCGGGCCGCTGCTGCCGGGCTTCCTGCTGGCTGCGGCTGCGGCTCTGGCTGTGCGGGCCGGGGCGTCGGCGGCGCCGCTGGGCTGGACCGCCCTGTCGATTCCCGCCGCCTGCCAGGCCGCCCGGCTGGCGCGCCCGGCGATGGGCCGCGCCCTGGGCTCGGGGCCGGAGGGTGGGGCGGTGCGGATGGCCCGCGGGCTGGGGCTGGATGAGCGCACCGTGCTGCGCCACCACGCCCTGCCGCAGGCGGTCGCCCCGGTGATGGGAGGCTTGCGCGCTGCTGTGCTGGCGGCGATGGTCGGTGCGGTGGCGCTGGAAAGCCTGCTGGACCTGCCGGGGGCGGGGGCGCTGATGGTCGATGCCGCCCGCGCCGGATCGGCCGCCGGGGCGGTGCCGGTCCTGGTGGCGCTGGGCGGGCTGACCGCCCTGCTGAACGCGCTGGGCCTCGGGGTGCGCGACTGGATCGACCCGGCCAACCACAGCTCCACGCCCTACGACGGGGCGTGACCGAAAAAGGACGCCGATGGCCGAGTACGACCAACCGCCGCTTTCCCATCCGGTTCCGCCGGACACCCCGCGTGCCGGCTTTGCCCGCGGGCTGTCGGGTGCCGCCATCCTCGCCGCCCTGGCGCTCGCCTGCGCCGCAGCACCGCTGATGGCCGACGGCAGCGCTGTGCACCGGCTGGACGCCGACCCGGTCGCCGCGGCGCTGCTCGACGGGCGGGGCAGCCTGTCCTTCGCGCTGCTCGCCGCGGTGCTGGGCGGGCTGCTGGGCATCGGCTGGGCGCTGCTGGCCGGGATGCTCGGCACGCTGACCGGCAGCCGGGCTGAGCGGCGCACCATCGCCGCCGCCCAGCGGATGGCCGGCTGGCCGCTCGCCCTGCTGGTTCCGCTTGCCGGCGGGCTGATGGGACCGGTCTGGCTGCTGGCGCTGGTCACCGCGCTGACGGCAGCCCCCGCGGTCGCGGCGCTCGCCCATGCCGAGCTGTCGGGCCTGATGCGGGCGGAGTTCCTGACCGCCGCCCGCGCCGCCGGCCTGGCGGAAGGCGAGGTTGTGCGCCGGCACCTGATCCCCAACCTGACACGCCCGCTGCTGGCCGCCGGGGTGCTGGCCCTGCCGCGGGTCCTGGCGGCGGAGAGTTTCGCCAGCCTGCTCGGCCTCGGCCTGCCGCCGGCCCTGGGCAGCTGGGGCGCTTCGGTCGGGCTGGCGGCACGGCTGGGCGACCCGGTGGCCTTCGTCCCGCCGGCCCTGCTGCTGGCGCTCGCCCTCTGGGCCGCCTGCGCCATCGCCGACGGCATGGCGGCCGGACACCGCAAGCCATGACCGATGCATCCGTCCTTGGGGCCACGAAGCCCGCGCCGGTCGAAACCGAGGCGCTGACCCTCATGCTGGGTGACCGCGTCCTGCTCGACCGCGCCACCCTGCGGGTGGAGCGCGGGCAGGTTCTGGCCATCACCGGCGGCGCCGGCAGCGGCAAGACCGCCCTGCTGGGGGCGCTCGCCGGCCGGTTGCCGGCCGGTGTCGACATGGCGGGGAGCGCCCGCATCGACGGGCATCTGCTGATCGCCCAGGGCGGCCGGCTGGCGCCGCGCCGGCCGCTGGCCCTGCAGGTGGCGGAGGTGGTCGGCCACCATCTGGGGCTCGACCTGCGGTCGTCGCTGCGCCGCATGGCCGACGGGCTGGACCGCATGGGCGTTCCCGCCGCAGCCCGGCGTTTCGACCTGCCGCCGGAACAGCTGCCGGAACAGCTGCGCTGGGCCTGCCTGTTCGCCATGGCGGTGGCGGTGGGGCCGGCGGTGCTGCTGGCCGACGCGCCGGCCGCCGGGCTGGACCCGACGGTGCGGCTGCGGCTTCTCCATCGGTTGGCCGACTGGGCGCGGGCCGACGGGGTGGCGCTGGTCCTGGCCGGACGGCCGGAGGACGGGCTGGCCGGTCCGGCCGACCGGGTGCTGGCGCTGCGCCGCGCCCGTCTGCTGCCGCCCAGCCCGGCAAGAACCGAACCGCTGGCGCCGCTGGAGCAGCCAGGAGCCGCCCGCCTGCATGCCCGCGGTGTCGGCATGTCCTATCCGCTCGCCCCCGGCCCGCGGGGGGAGGCGCGGTCGCTGGCGGTGCTGCACGGCATCGACCTGGATGTGCGCACGGGCGAGACGCTGGCCCTGCTGGGCGAGACCGGCAGCGCCAAGGCGACGCTCGCCCGCTCGCTGCTGTGCCTGCCGCCGCCGACGGCGGGTGCGGTGGTGTGGATGGGCCGCGACCTGATGGCGGCCTCCGCGCCGCCGGCTGCGGCTGACGGCAGGGGCGACGACCCCGACCGCGGTGGATTGCGCCGTGCCCGGCGCGACCTGCAACCGCTGTTCCCCGACCCGGCCGCCTCCTTCGACCCGGCGATGACGCTCGGCGCCCAGTTCGGCCTCGTGCTGGAGAGCCTGCGTCCGGACATCGCCGCCGACCGCCGCGACCACCGCATCGACGAGGCGCTGGAGGAGGCCGGCCTGCGTCCGGAAGCGGCGCTCCGCTGGCCGTCGGCGCTGAGCGTCGCGGAGGCCGCCCATGCCGGCCTTGCCCGCGCCATCCTGTCGGAGCCGCGCGTGCTGATCGCCGACGAGCCGGCATCCAGCCTGTCGGCGGAGGAGCGCGAAACCTTCCTCGACACGCTGATGGCGGTGCGCGACCGCCGCCGGCTGTCGCTGGTCCTGGCGACCGAGCGGTATGACGAAGGGCTGCGCGATGCCCATCGCGGTATCGTGATGCTGGCCGGGCGCGTGGTGGAGAGTGCGGACGCCGGAACGCTGCGGACGGCGCCGCTGCACCCCTACAGCCGGGCGATGCTGGCGGCAGCGCAGGGCGAACGCCCGGCGCTGGAGGGCGATGCGCCGTCGGCCTTCGCCCAGCCGGCCGGCTGTCCGCTGCGCCGCCGCTGCCCGCTGGCGCGGGAGTTCTGCGCCCAGGCCGTTCCGACGCTGGAGGAGGTGGCGCCCGGCCACCATATGGCCTGCCATTACTGGGACACGCCGACGGACGGGTGAGCGGGATCGACTCAACGACTGGCTGTTTTCATGCCATTGTGTTATCCTTTCAGGACGCAAGTTTCCTCATCCTGAACGCCTGCCGCCGGGGAGCCGATGCCGTCCCTGTCCATCGCCATGCCCGATCTGAACCGTCTGCCGGCACTGGAGCTGCTGGCCGGGCTCGCCACGCCGCTGTGGCTGGCGCGGGCGGAGGATGGCGGCGTGGTCTGGCTGAACGGAACCGCCCACGCGCTGCTCGACCCGGATGCGGCGGGCGGCAGCCTGCGGATCGAGCCGGCCGGACCCGGAACGACGGCCACCGAGGCAGCGGTGACCATCCGCGGAGCCGGCGGCCCGCCGCTCGCGCTGACTGCCCGCATCGTGCCTGTGCCGGACTGCGACCTGATCCTGCTGGAGGGGGCGGTCGACAGTGCCGGCCTGAAGGCCCAGGCGCTGGAACTGGCCGCGGCCAACCGCCGCAAGTCCGAATATGTCCATCACCTGAGCCACGAGCTGCGCACGCCGCTGACCGCCGTCATCGGCTTCGCCGAGATGCTGCGCGACCGGCTGCTGGGACCGCCCGACAGCCCGCGCTATGGCGAGGCGGCGGCCCAGATCGTCGCCGCCGGCGACTATATGCTGGAGTTGATCAACAACCTGCTCGACCTTGCCCGCATCGAGGCCGGCCGGCTGGACCTGCATGAGGAGGAGTGCCCGCCGGCCCTGATCGTCGACGTCACCCTGTCGATGATGGCGGGCCGGGCGGAGCGGTCGGGCGTGACCCTGTCCGCCTGCCTGCCGGCCGATCTGCCGCTGCTGCGGGCCGATCCGTCGCTGGTCCGGCAGATGCTGACCAATCTCGTCGGCAACGCGCTGAAATTCACCGCTGCCGGGGGCCATGTGACGGTGTCGGCGGAGCATGAGGCGGATGGCGGTCTGGTCCTGACGGTCGCCGACGACGGCCGCGGCATGCCGCCCGACCGCATTCCGCAGGCGCTGACCGCCTTTGCACAGCTCCACGACCCTGCCCATGATCCGATGACGGTGGCCCAGCATGGGTCCGGCCTCGGCCTGCCGCTGACCGCCGCCCTGGTGGAGCTGCATGGCGGCAGCATCGCCGTCGACAGCGCACCGGGGCACGGCACGACGGTGCGGCTGCGCTTTCCGCCGGAGCGGGTGGTGGGGTAGGCGGAGTCGGCTTCAGTATGCCTGAGCCTCGCCCAACACCCCCGCCAAGGCCGGCGCCAGATCGCCGGCGCCGACCACGGTCACCCGCTCCAGCCCCAGCCAGCCGGCAAGCCGGCGCAGTTCCGCCGCCAGGGCCGGGGCGACGGCATCGGCCTGGGCATGCGGTTCGCCGTGGGCGGCCTGGACCAGCAGGGTGCCGGCCTTGCGGTCGGATTTCAGGTCGACACGGGCGGCGATGCGCTCGTCCATCAGGAAGGGCAGGACGTAATAGCCATGCTCGCGCTTGTGGGCGGGGGTGTAGATCTCCAGCCGGATGCGGGCGCCGAACAGCCGTTCGGTGCGCTGCCGCTCCCAGATCAGCGAATCGAAGGGGGAGAGCAGGGCGCGGGACGCCGCCTTGCGCGGGATGCGCAGGTCGGGGGTGACGTAGGCGATGCGGTCCCAGCCCTCCACCGTCACCGGCAGCAACTCGCCGCCCTCCACCAGTTCGGCGATGCGCAGGCGGGCGTCGGCGACGTCCAGACGGTGGTAATCGCGCAGGTCGCGCTCGGTCGCCACGCCATGGGCGCGGGCGGCGATGCGCAGCAGGGCGCGCTGGGCCTCCGCCTCCTCCGGGGTGGGGGTGTCGAGCACGGCGGCGGGCAGCACCCGCTCCGGCAGGTCGTAGAGCCGCTCGAACCCGCGCCGGCCGGCGGTGGTGACGAGGCCGGCCCAGAACAGGTACTCCAGCGCCCGCTTGCCGTCGCTCCACCCCCACCAGCCGCCGGCGCCGCGCCCGGCCTCGCTGAGTTCGGACGCTCCCATCGGCCCGCGTGACGCCACCTCCGCCAGAACCTTATCGATGTAGGGACGGCGTTCGACGGCGAAGCGCGCCAGTTCGCCATAGGTCCCCTCGCCGCGTTCGGCCCGCGCCATGCGCCAGCGGAACAGCGGCTGCTGCTCCACCGGGATCAGGGAGGCCTCGTGGCCCCAATATTCGAACAGCGCCCGCCGCCTGCCGCCATAGGCCAGCCGGTCGAGCAGAGCCGCCTCGTAGGGACCGAGCCGCGAGAAGAGCGGCAGGTAATGGGAACGGACCAGCACATTGACGGAATCGATCTGCACCAGCCCCAGCCGCCCGATCAGGCGCCGGGCATGACGGGCTTCGACCGTGTCGACGTCGGCGGCATCGGTGGCGACGGCGGGGCTGTTGGGGAAACCCTGGGCGGCGATGGCGACGCGGCGCGCCTCGCGCAGGGACAGGCTGTCTGGACGGGGCATGGGTACGGAGGGAGGTTGGATGGGACGCCAGCTTGAGAATGCGTTTGATTTTCGTCAAGGCGGCGTGACGGCACGGGGCGCAGGCTGACGGTCATCCTGCATTGCAGCACCCGTCCTGCGGAGTTCCTGTCCATGTCCTCCCCCAGTCTTGCCGGCCGTGACGACGGCCCCGCCATCCCGATCCTGTTCCAGTATGGCTTCCGTTTCTTCTTCCTGTTCAGCGGTGTGGCCGCTGTCGGGCTGCTGGCCGCCTGGCTGGGCGTGCTGGTGACCGGCGAATGGCCGGAGCATGCGGCGGGCGCCAGCGCCTGGCATGCGCATGAGATGCTGTTCGGCATGGTGGTGGCCGCCATCGCCGGCTTCCTGCTGACCGCGGTGCCGAGCTGGACGGGGACCAGGGCGGTCTCCGGCGCGCCGCTGATGGCGCTCGCAGCACTGTGGATCGCCGGCCGCGTCGCCGTGTTCCCCTGGACCGGCATGCCGGAACCGGTGGCGGCGGTGATCGATGTCGCCTTCCTGCCGGGACTCGGCATCGCGCTCGCCCGGCCGCTGGTGAAGGCGGGCAAGTGGCGGAACAGCGCCTTCCTGATCCTGATCGGATTGCTGACCGCCGCCAACCTGCTGATCCATCTGGACTGGCTGGAGATGCTGGACGGCGGGGCTGATGCCGGCTTTGCGCTGGGGCTCGGCATCGTCCTGATGATGGTGACGGTGATCGGCGGGCGCATCCTGCCGGCCTTCACCCGCAACGGGCTCGGCAAGGACGGCCTCGGCGTGCGGTCCTGGCCGATGGTGGAGCGGCCGACGCTGGTTCTGACGCTGGCGCTGATCCCGGCGACGATGCTGGCCCCGGAGTTGGCGGTCACCGGATCGATCGCGCTTGCCGCCGCGGTGGCCCATGCCATGCGGCTGGCCGGTTGGCAGGGCTGGAAGGCTTGGCGCTCGCCGATCCTGTGGATCCTGCATGTCGGCTATCTTTGGGTGCCGGTGGCGCTGACCTTGCGTGGGCTGCATGCCCTGGCCGGGCTGCCCGCTGCTTCGGGAACCCATGCGATGACGGTCGGTGCCTTCGCCACGCTGATCCTGGCGGTGATGAGCCGCGCCTCGCTCGGCCACACCGGACGGCCGCTGACGGTGTCGCGGGCGACGGTCGCCGCCTATGTGTTGCTGACGCTCGCCGCGGCCGGCCGCACCGCCTCGCCGCTGCTGCCGGTGGACTGGGTGTGGGGGGCGCTGCAATGGTCGGGCTATGCCTGGGTCGCCGCCTTCGCCCTCTACCTCGTCGCCTATGCCCCGGTCCTGCTGGCGCCGCGGGCCGATGGGCGGCCGGGCTGACGGGCTTAGCAGGACGGACAAGGTGCAGTGGGGCGGGGCGTTACGCCCCGCCGCGGAAATAGCGGTCGATGGCGTCGGTCATCTCGACCTCGCGGAAGGGCTTGGTCAGGACCGGGCGGGCCTGATGGCTCTTCGGCAGGCCGGCGGCGCCATGGCCGGTGGTGAAGACGAAGGGGATGCCCTTGGCGCCCAGAGCGTCGGCGACGCTATCGACGCGCTCACCGCGCAGGGTGACGTCCAGCAGGGCGGCGTCGATGCCGCCCTCGGCGATCAGGTCCAGCGCCTCCGCCACCGTGCCGGCGGGGCCGACGACGACGACATTCTGGACTTCCAGCGAATCCTCGATGGCCATGGCCACCAGCGGTTCGTCTTCGACGAGCAGGATGCGCAAGGGCTTGGATCGGTCGGCTTCCATGGACAGGCGGCTCGCTGCTGGTCAAAGCGGTGGTCGGCGGACAGATGGGGGTCGCAATCCCATCCGGCAACCGGCGTGAGCTTTTCCGTTCAGCCGTCCGCTTGTCCACCCCGACCTTGGTCATCGCCCATTGGGCCATCCGCAAGCTCGGGCTGGACTATCACCCCAGATCATCAAGTGCCTGTTGGAGGGAGGGGTAGAGCGCCTCGACCAGCGATCCGTCCGGCCTAACCGGCGATGGCAGCACGTCCGCCCCTTGCAGCGCGCGGGCCAGGGGCAGGCCGCCGACCTCGACGAAGCCGCCGCGCTCGCCATACTGGCCGACGATCCAGTCCTTGAGCGCCGGGTCGCCGTCCAGCGCGTTGTTGTGCGAAATCATCGCATGGGTGCCGTCGTCGGACCGGCGATACCAGGCATGGCTGCCGTCGCCCAAATCCATCGGCGTGAAGCCGGCCGCGGTCATCGCCTGGCGAACCGCCGGCCGCACCCGGTCAATCCTCACCCCGGACCGCGTGCCGGTCCATTGGTCGAGATCGTCCGCAAGCTCGCTCATGGTGCCTCTCTGGTCGTTGTCCTGATGGATCAACGCTTCAGGGAAGCTTTTGTGCCGCGACCACCTGTCCGAATGTGGAAGCCGCCATTGCCTGATGGGTGCTGTCCAACCGTCGGCTTATCCGTTCAGACGTTCATGGGCGTGCGTGCGGCCAATGCTGCGAGCGAGCGGTCGAGCAGCTCGTAGAGACGCCCTTCCTGTTCCAGAACCGCGGCGGCGGGGGCGTGTTCCAACTCCTTCGCCAACAGGCCGAGGGCGGCGGCGCCGAGATTGAGCGAGGTGCCCTTCAGCGTGTGGGCGGTGCGGTTGTGCGGCTCTCCGGCGCGTGCCTGGGCGACTAGGCCGTCGATGGTCTTGCGGCCATTCTCGGTGAAGCCGGCGATGGAGGCGGCCCAGTCGTCGGCCGTCAGCACCTCCAGCAGCAGCGATACCTGTTCTTCGTCCAGCAGGTCGGCGTCCGGGATAGCGGTCATGTCAGCCTTCTGAGACGGGGATTCGGGAGCGGCCTGTTCCGGGGTGGGGGGCGGGCTGTTCCCGCCATTGCCCTTGCCCAGCACCGAAGCCATTTCGGCGAAGAGCAGGGCGGGACGCAAGGGCTTGGTGACGAAGCCGTTCATTCCGGCCGACAGGCATTCCGGCCGCGAGCTGCCCGACGCATGGGCGGTCAGCGCCAGGATCGGCACGCTGCCCCTGTCTCCGGGGAGGTCGCGCACGCGGCGGGTGGCGGTCAGCCCGTCCATGCCCGGCATCTGGATGTCCATCAGCACGAGGTCGAAGGGCTGGTCGCGGACCATGCGCACCGCCTCGCCGCCGCTGGCGGCCAGCGCCACGCTGTGGCCGGCGCGTTCCAGGATGCCGCGGACGATGTCGCGGTTCACCTCGATGTCGTCGACCGCCAGCACGCGCAGCGGCGGCAAGGCGGCGACGCGCGCGGCCTCGCCCAGGCTGGTTCCGTGGCCGGCATCGACGCGGCGCAGCGCCGACGGATCGCCGGGACCGGCGACGATGGTGAAGCGGAAGACGCTGCCGCGGCCGGGAGCGGTGTCGACGGCGATGCTGCCGCCCATCAGCAGGCAGAGGTCGCGGCAGATCGCCAGCCCCAGCCCGGTGCCGCCATAGCGCCGGGTGATCGAGCTGTCGGCCTGGGTGAAGCGGTCGAACAGGGTCGGCACCGAGTTCGGGCGCGATGCCGATGCCGGTGTCCTCCACCTCGAACTCCAGCAGGAAGGAGTCCGGGCGGCCCTGGGGAGCGGACTCGGCAGGGTCGCGATCCAGCCGGCGCACCCGCACGGCGATGTGGCCGTCTTCGGTGAATTTCACCGCGTTGCCGACCAGATTGAACAGGATCTGGCGCAGCCGGGCCGGGTCGGTGACGATCACCTCCGGCACCGACGGCATAAGCCGGGCCGACAGGTCCAGCCGCTTGTCGGTGGCATTGGGGCGCAGCACCTCCAGCACGCCGTCGATCAGCTGGGGCAGGGCGCAGTCGGCCTCCTCCAGGTCGATGCGCCGGGCCTCCAGCTTCGACAGGTCCAGGATGTCGTCCAACAGCCGCAGCAGCGTTTCGGCCGACCGGCGGGCGACGTCGGCCAGCCGCTTCTCCTTCGCCGGCAGCGAGGCATCGGCCAGCAGGGTCAGGTTGCCCAGCACGCCGTTCATCGGGGTGCGCAGCTCGTGGCTGACGGTCGCCAGGAATTCGGTCTTCGACCGGCTGGCGGCTTCCGCCTTCTCCTTGGCCTGGAGCAGCTGTTCGGCGGCGCGCCGCGGCTCGGTCACGTCGATGCACAGCCACAGCTTGCCGATGGCGGTCCCGGCAGCATTGCGCACCGGCACATTGTGCCAGCTGACGATGCGCCCGTCGGTCAGCGTCATCTCGCGCCGCTCGTCGCCGTCCACCGCCGACAGCAGCGTGTGGTCGGTGTCGCTGGGGGCGTTGCCGGCATTGGCAAGCGTCTCGTCCAGCCGGTGGCCGACCGGCGCCCCGGCAATGGCGAACAGGGCGGAGAAGGCCGGGTTGGCATAGGCGATGCGCCCGTCGGCGCCGACGAACAGCACGCCGAAATCCATTGCCGACAGCAGGGCCGACAGGCGGGCGCGTTCCTGCTCCATGTCGCGGGCGAGCGCCTCCTGCTCGTCCAGGGCCACGGTCAGCTGGTCGACGCGCTCCTTGATGGCGTGGGACATGGTGTTGAAGGCGGCCCCCAGCCGGCCGATGTCGTCGTCGCCTTCCGCCAGTGCCGGCGGGCTGTAATCGCCGGCCGCCACCCGTTCGCTGGCCCGCGCCAGCGCCGCCAGATGGCGGGTCAGCCACAGGCCGAGCAGGGTCAGCAGCCCGGCCGACAGCAGGATCTCCGACAGGGCGATGGCGATGCCCTGGGTCAGCAGGTCGCGGCGGGCCTGGACGATGTGGGCCAGCTCCAGGCCGAACTGCACCGTGCCCAGCTTCTGGCCGGCCAGCGACACCGGCACCGTCACGTCGTAGCGGGCGACGCCGTCCTTGGCGTCCAGCGTCAGCGTCGGGTCGGGAGCGGGCAGGCTGCGGTCCTGCGGCCAGCCGCTGGTCGCCACCAGCTTGCCCTTGCTGTCGGCGACGGCGAGATAGAGCACGCCGCCGGTGGAGCGGCTTTCGTCCAGCACCGCCTGCAGGGTCGCATAGTCGCGCTGGGCCAGCGGCGCCACCAGGGCGGCGTTCAGCACCGGCGCCACCTGTTCGGCATGCAGCTTGGCCTGTTCGGCGAGGCTGCCGTAGAGCAGGCGCACGCTGTTGGCGACCAGCAGGGTCAGCATGATCGCCTCGACCGCCATGGCGGCGGCCAGCATGCGCCCGCGCAGCGTCTTCCAGGGCGCCAGACGGGACAGGATCATTTCCCGGCCTTCAGGACGCTCCGGACCTCGTCGGCCAGCGGCTCCATCGCCTCCAGCTCCTCGTCGGTGACCGGGCGGTAGCCGCCCAGTTGGTTGGCGTCGAAATAGGTCCGGCCCTCCGCGGTTTCGCCGAAGGCGAACAGCGCCTTGCGCAGCGGCTCGGCCAGGGTGGCCTGCTTGCCGTTCAGCATATAGACGCGCCCGGCCATCGACCGGCTTTCGGCGACGGTGGACAGCTGGGCCTGCACCTCCGGCGCCAGCTTGGCGCGGTTGGCCAGCGACATGAAGCCGGCCGACGCGTCGCCGGCCAGGATCAGCTGGGCCACGCTGTCGGCGGCGCTGACATAGCGGAGCTGGATGTTGGGCAGCTTCTGCTCGGCCAGCCAGTGCTGGCCCCACAGGGTGACCAGCGACGATGGGCTGAGCCCCAGCACGGTGGTGCCGGCCAGCGACTGGACCGTCCGGTAGGGACCCTTGGCCGCCGTCACCAGCACGGCGCGGAAGTCCGATTTGTAGGTCAGCAGCGGCAGGTAGCCGGCATCCTTGCGCAGCATCTCCGCCTGATGGCCGGTGGTCACGGCGATGTCGTAGTCCTGCTCGACCGCGCGGCGGGCGAAGGCGGTGAAGTCGGGCGCCGTCACGATCTCCACCGGCCGGCCCAGCGCCGCCTCCACCGCGCGGCGGACGGGCTGGTACTGTTCGATGATGACGCGGGCGCTGGTGTGCGGGGCGATGCCGATGCGGAACGCCTGCTCCTCTGCCAGAGCCGGAAACGGAGCGGTGGCCGCCAGGCCGCACAGCACGGCGGAACAGAGCGCGGCGAGGCGGACGAACGGTCGCTTGGTCATGGCTTTCGGCTCCCTACGGACTGCAGGTTTGAAATGCCGGCGCTTGGACGGACAGCATTCGTGACGGCGGCGGCCCGAGCGGTGGTCTAGGACGAAAGATATAACATTCGATAAATGCCGCAGGTAGGGGCAAGAGCGCACAGGGTGGCCTTTGCCGGGCATGAACCGGCCAACACCCACTGCTGGCGGCGCTCCTTGGACCTTTGACCGTCACACCCCGCATCATTCCGGCGGAGGTGCGCAACTTCGGAACGGCGGCCGGACAGGATTCTGCACGAAGCCAAGAAAGATCACGCTTTGGTTGCGGACCGGTCCGCTATGTGTCGGAGAGCCCGCATCAACCCCCGCACAGCCACCGAGGACCCCGCCCGTGCCGGAACGAGCCCAGGACCCGCAGTCCGCCATCTGCCGCGCCATCCGCCTCCTGCGCAGTCACAGCCGCGGCTGCGACAGCGTCGAGACCCGGCGCCTGCTGATCCACACGGAACGCTGGATGATCTGGATGCTCCGCCGCGAGGAGGGCGAGGATTTGCCGGTGCCGGCGGAGCTGGCGGGGTGAGAGGCCCCGAAAGAAAGCTCCGAACGAAAACAGGCCCCTCCCGGTTGGGAGGGGCCTGTTTCGTCGAAGGATGCCCGACGGCGCGTCAGGTCGTGCTGCGCAGCTGCTCCGCCCGGTTGGAGCGGGAGGCGGCGTAGTGGTCCTTGGCCAGCAGGGTGTAGACGGCCGGCAGGACGAACAGGGTGAACAGCGTGCCGATCAGCATGCCCGACACGATGACCAGACCGATGGAGAAGCGGCTGGCCGCACCGGCACCCGCCGCGGTCAGCAGCGGCAGCAGGCCGACCACCATCGCCGCGGTGGTCATCAGGATCGGGCGCAGGCGGACGCGGGCGGCATGCTCGATGGCGGTGCGGCGGTCGACGCCCTCGTTGAGCTGCATCTCGCGGGCGAACTCCACCAGCAGGATGCCGTGCTTGGAGATCAGGCCGATCAAGGTCACCAGACCGACCTGGGTGTAGATGTTCATGGTGGCGACGCCGAAGAACAGCGGCAGCAGCGCGCCGCAGATCGACATCGGCACCGACACCAGGATGACCAGCGGGTCGCGCAGCGATTCGAACTGCGCGGCCAGCACCAGATAGATCACGATCAGCGCGAAGGCGAAGGTGACCATCAGCTGGCTGCCCTCCGTCACGAACTGGCGCGATTCCGACAGGTAGGCGTGGTTGAAGCCGGCCGGCAGCTGGGTGCGCGCCTGCTCCTCCAGGAACTCGACGACCTGACCCATCGAGACGCCCGGCATCGGCACGGCGGAGAAGGTGGCCGAGGGCAGCTGGTTGTACTTGTTCAGCGCGTTGGGCTCCACCGCGGTTTCCACCGACACCACGGTCGACAACGGGATCTGGGCGCCCGAACCGGAGGTGACGTAGTAGTTAGTCAGAGACTCAGGAGTCAGGCGCTCGGCCCGCGGCACCTGGGGAATGACCTCGTAGGAGCGGCCGTTCAGGTTGAAGCGGTTGACGTAGTTGCCGCCGACCAGCACCGACAGCGTGCTCGACACCGACTGCATGGTCAGCCCGAGATCGGCGGCCTTGGCGCGGTCGATCTTCAGCCGGACGACCGGGCTGTCATATTGCAGGTCGCTGTCGGTGACGATGAACATGCCGCTCTTGGTGGCGGCGTCCTTGATCCGCTCGATGGCGTCGAAGATGGTGCGGTAGTCGCCGGGGCTGGAGATCACCATCTGCACCGGCAGGCCGCCGGTCGAGCCGGGCAGGGCCGGCGGCGACACCAGGAACACGTTGATGCCCGTCACCTTGCCCAACTCGGCCTGGGCCAGCGGCTGCAGCTCCTTGGCCGACCGCTTGCGCTCGCCCCACGGCTTCAGGATCATGCCGGCGAAGCCCTGGTTGAGGGTGGGCAGGCCGGTCAGGATGAAGCGGGTGTCGGTCTCCGGGAAGGCGGCGAAGGTCTCGTCGATCTGCTTGCCGAAGCTGTCGATGTAGTCGAGGTTGGCGTATTGCGGCCCCTTGGAGATGCCGAACAGGATGCCCTGGTCCTCTTCCGGCGCCAGTTCCGACATGGTGTTGGCGAACAGGTAGCCGACCGACAGCAGGATGCCGACCGCGAACAGCAGGGTCGCGGCGCGATAGTCGAGCATGCCGTGCAGCCGCCGCTCGTACCAGCCCGCCAGCCGTTCGAACTGGCGGTCGAGGAAGGCGGCGAAGCGGCCCGGCTCCCCCTCCTTCAGAATGACGGAGCACATCATCGGCGACAGGGTCAGCGCCACCACACCCGACACGATCACCGACGCGGCCAGCGTGAAGGCGAATTCGCGGAACAGCGCGCCGGTCAGGCCGCCGAGCAGGCCGATGGGGGCGTAGACCGCCGCCAGCGTGATGGTCATCGAGATGACCGGCCCGATGATCTCGCGGGCGCCGATCAGCGACGCGGCGACCTTCGACTTGCCGTGCTCGATATGCCGGTGGATGTTCTCCACCACCACGATGGCGTCGTCGACCACGAGGCCGATGGCGAGCACCATCGCCAGCAGCGTCAGCAGGTTCAGCGAGAATCCCAAAGCCAGCATGAAGGTGGCCGCACCGACGATGGACAGCGGAATCGTCACCACCGGGATCAGAACCGAGCGCAGGCTGCCGAGGAACAGGAAGATGACGACGATGACGATGGCGACCGCCTCCAGCAGCGTCTTCACCACCTCGTCGATGGAGGCCTGGATGAAGCGGGTGCTGTCGTAGACGATCTCCATGTTCATGTTGGGCGGCAGGTTGCGCCGCAGCTCCGGCTCCATCTTGCGGATGTCGGCGACGATGTTCAGCGGGTTGCCGGTGGGGGTGCTGTCGATGCCGATGAAGATCGCCTGCTGCCCGTTCATCGCCACGCTGGCGTCGAAGCTCTTGGAGCTGAGTTCGACCGTGGCGATGTCGCGCATGCGCACCAGCGCCCCGTCCTTGGCCTTCACCACCATGTCGCGGAACTGCTCAACGTCGGTCAGGCCGGTGTTGGCGGTGACGTTGGAGATGACGAAGACGCCCTTGGTCTGGCCGGGAGCCGACTGGTAGTTGTTGGCGGCCACCGCCGCCGAGACGTCGGCCGGCGAGATGTTGCGCGCCGCCATCTTGACCGGGTCGAGCCACAGCCGCATGGCGAAGGTCTGGCCGCCCAGAATCTGGGCGCGGGCGACGCCCTCCACCGTGGACAGCACCGGCTGCACCACGCGCGTCAGGTAGTCGGAGATCGCCGCTCCCGACAATTCGGGGCTGGAGAAGCCCATATAGAGGATCGAGGTGGTCTCGCCGGTCGATTTCAGGATGACCGGGTCGTTGGCCTCGCGTGGCAGCTGGTATTTGACCTGCTGCACCTTTGCCATCACGTCGGTCATCGCGACGTTGGGGTCGAAGTTCAGCCGGACATAGGCGGTGACGACGCTCTGCCCCTGGGTGGAGGAGGAGGTCAGATAGTCGAGGCCCTCGGCCGAGGAGACCGCCTGTTCGATCGGCGTGGCGATGAAGCCCTGCATCAGCTCCGGCGAGGCGCCGGGATAGCTGGTGGTCACGGTGATGACCGTGTTCTGCAACTGCGGATACTGCCGGATCGGCAGCTCCAGCAGCGCGCGGGCCCCGACCAGCAGGATCAGCAGGCTGACCACGAGCGACAGGACCGGCCGGCGGATGAAGATATCGGTGAAACTGCCCATGGCGTCGGCCTCAGTTCTGCGGCAGGGTCTGCGGCGGGGTCAGCGGATTCTTCTCCGCCGGGACCACGGCCGCGCCGTTGGCGAGCTTCAGCTGGCCCGACACCACGACGCGGTCGCCGGGGTTGATGCCGCTGCGGATCTCCACGCGGTTGGCGAGGCGGTCGCCGACCTTGACCGGCTTGCGCTCCACCACCAGCTGCTCCTTGCCGTCCTGGGTCTTCTGCGATTGGGCGACGAAGACCGAATCGCCGTAGACCGTGTAGTCGACCGCGGTTTCCGGAACGGTCAGCGTGTTGGGCTGCGGCGGCAGGACGACGCGGACATTGGCGAACATGCCCGGCCGCAGCTGGCGCTCCCGGTTGTCCATGGTGGCCTGCACCTTGACGGCCCGGGTGTCGGCGCTGACCTGCGGCTCGATGGTGGTGATCTTCGCCTCGAAATCGCGGCCCGGCAGGGCGTCGACGTTGATCAGCACGCCCTGGCCGACCGACAGCTTGGTGAAGCTCTGCTCCGGCAGGGTGAAGTTGATGTAGAGCTGCGACAGGTCGGTCAGCGTCACGATGGTGGCGCCGGGATTGACGTAGTCGCCGACATTGACCTGCCGGATGCCCAGCTCGCCGTCGAACGGCGCCTTGATCAGCTTCTGGCCGATCAGCGCGCTGGTGCGCTTCATGTTGGCGTTGGTCTCGTCGAGCTGCGCCTGATACTGGTCGACGTTGCTCTGGGGCGTCGCCTGGCTGCGGCGCAGGTCGCGGTAGCGCTCCAGGTTCAGCTCGGCCAGACGCGCCTGGGCGCGCTGGGCCAGCAGGTCGGCCTGCTCGGTGGCGTCGTTCAACTGCACCAGCGGGTCGCCGGCCTTGACGCGGGCGCCCGATTCGAAGGGGATGCGGTCGATGCGGCCGGCGACTTCGGGGGCTACCGTCACCTGACGCGCCGCCTGGAGCGTGCCGATGGCGGTCAGGTATTTCGGGATGGTCTGCACCGTCGCCTCGGCCAGCGCCACCGGGGTGGGCGGCGGCTTGTTGTTGGCGAAGAAGTCGGCGATGGCCTTGGCGCGGAAGCTGTTGAAGCCGTACAGCCCCGCACCCAGCAGTCCCAGGATCACCAGCGTGATGACGATGCGCACGGTCAGCCGCCCGCGCGTCACCGGCTTGCGCGGCGGCGAGGTGGGGGGAGGCGCCCCGCGACCCGGCTCGGACGCCGGGTGGCCGAATGACGTCTCGGTCTTTGGCGAATGGTCCAGGGTCACGATCGGCTACTCCGGTCTCTCGGGTGTGGGTTCGTCATTCTCGGCTGCGCCATTCATGGGCTTGGCTGCGCCATTTGCGGGCTTGGCTGCGCCATGTGGCGGCGGCTCCGGCGGCGGCTGGGAAGGCACGAAGGGAAAGCGTCCGCCGCTTTCATGCGCGGCGATGGCGGTGTCACGCAGGCCGAGCCCGCGCAGGATGAACCAGATCGTCTGGCGCGCAAGGTCGGGACGGCCGCAGGGATAGGGTACGATGGCCCCGCCGGACAGGCAGACGGTCGCCATCATCTCGCAAAGATGCTCGGCGAGCCAGAATCCGTTCTCCGCATCGACCGGACCCGGCAGCAGGTCGCCGGCGGCGGTCGCGGCCTCGATGGAGGCGGCGAAGCAGGGCAGGAAGCGGCTGCGGATGCCCTCGAAAACCTGCCGCATGAACTCGCCGTCTTCGAGCAGGCTGATGATCGACAGGCGATGGCGGGCGCGTTCGTCGGGATCGGCCGGCAGCTCGATCACGAAGTAGTTCACCATCCCCTGGATCATCTGCACCAGCGTGCTGGTGCTGGGCGGCAACGCCACCAGCCGTTCATATTCCGGATCGCCGTCGATGCAGCTGAGGAAGATCGACTCGTAGAGCGAGGCCTTGGACGGAAAATGCTTGAAGATCAGCGCCTCCGACACGCCGGCGGCCTGCGCGATCTCCTTGGTGGTGGTCGCGGCGAAGCCCTTGCGTGCGAACAGCGGCAAGGCGGCGTCGAGGATCGCCCGCTTGCGGGCGTGGCTGTCGAGGCGCGGGGCCATCAGAAGGGGGCCATCGGAGGGTGCCGGGTCAGTCGCTTGTGATAAGTGAGTGCTTACTCACCTTGCCGGCGGAGATATAGCTTGGGTGCGGCATCCTGTCCATGGGGTTTGGATGGATGGCCGAGGGTCTCCTGCCCGGCCCCTGACAGGAGCGGTCTGCGGCGGTCAGAGCGGTTGCAGCGGCATCGTCAGCGTCACCCGGGTGCCGGCATGCTGACGGTCATGATGCAGCAGCGCCCCCAGGCTGGCCGCCATCGCCTGGACGATGCGGGTGCCGAGGCCGGTTCCCTGGGGGGCATCGTCGCCGGAGAAGCCGACTCCGTCATCCTCGACGCTCACCGACAGCTGCCCTTCGGCAGCCGTCGCCCGCACGCGGATGCTGCCGGCCCGGCCGTCGGGATAGGCGTATTTGCAGGCGTTCGTGACCAGTTCGGTCACGATGACCGCCAGGGACACGGCCTTGTCGGTCGGCACGGAGACCTCGTCGGCGACGACGACGAAGCTGTCCGGGCGCTGGGACGCCATGGCGGTGTGCATTTCGGCGAGCAGCGTTTCCAGATAGGCGTCGAAGCGGACGGAGCGGACGTCGTCGGAGGTGTAGAGGCTTCGGTGGATGCCGGCGATCGCGGTGATGCGCAGCTGGGTCTCGTCCAGGGCGGTGCGGGCCATGGAATCGGACAGGCTTGACCGCTGCATCCGCACGAAGGCCGCCACCAGGGCCAGACTGTTGGCGACCCGGTGGTTGACCTCCCGCAGCAGCAGCTCCGCCCGGTCCCGTGCGGCGCGCATCTCCCGGTCCGCGCGCTCCCGTTCCCGGCGCAGAATGGCCTTTTCGAGCGCCTGCTCGATGGCCGCCGCCAGCAGATCGAAGAATCCCTCGCCGGTCTCCTTGGGAACATAGTCGTCAGCACCGGCCTTCAGCGCCGCGACGGCCACCCGCGTGTCGCCGGCACCGGTGACATAGATGACCGGCGGGGCATTCTCGCGCGCCAGCAGGGCGGGCAGTATGTCCAACCCGGTCGCTCCCGGCATCTCGTGGTCCAGCCCGACCACCGCGATGCCGCCCTGTTCAAGCCGCTCCAACCCGTCCCGGCCATCCTTCGCCCACTCCACCGCGTAGCCGCGCCGTTCGAGTTTCCGCTGCACCAGCCGGGCCAGGGCAACGTCGTCGTCGATGTAGAGGATGCGTATGGCCGGGTCGGTCATGCCTCCGCCTCGGGAACCTGGATGACGGAGAAGAACAGACCGAGCTGCCGGATCGCGGTGGCGAAGCTTTCGTAGTTCACCGGCTTGGTGATGTAGACGTTGGCGCCGATGTCGTAGCAGCGCTGGATTTCCTGCCGGTCGTCGGTGGTGGTCAGCACCACGACGGGGAAGCGCTTGGTGTGGGGGTTCGCCTTGAGCCTGGACAGGATATCGACCCCGGTCATGTCCGGCAGGTTCAGATCCAGCAGGATCAGAAGCGCCCGGCCCATGCTGGCCTGTCCGCTTCCGTCCGGACCGAACAGGTAATCGAGGGCGCTGGTGCCGTCGGTGAAGGGCACGATCTCGTTGGTGACGCCGGCCCGCCGGATGTTCTTCTCGATCAGGCGGGCATGTCCCTCGTCGTCCTCGATCATGACGATGCAGACCGATTGAGGGTCACGATTCATGAGCGGGCTTCTCCGGGGACAGGGCAAGAACTTTCGGAAGGCTTATGCGAAAGATACTGCCCTGTCCAGGAACGGAATCGACAGTGACATCGCCTTGCAGGCGCCGGACGAGCGTGCGGACATAGGCGAGGCCGATTCCCTCTCCCGGACGGTCCTGCACGCCGGACCGGCGGAACAGCTCGAAGATGCGTTCGTGATCCTGCGGTGCAATTCCGCGGCCGTTGTCCGCGACCTCGAAGATCAGCGAATCCGCTTCCGACCGTCCGCGGATGGCGATCCGGCCGGGCCGGGCGGGGTCGAGATATTTGATCGCATTGTCCAGCAGGTTCCCGAACACCTGCTCCAGGGCGAGCCGGTCGGAGACGAGCGACGGCAGCGGGCCGGCGATGTCGACGGCACAGCCCAGTTCGCCGGCCCGGTGGCGGTTGCTGGCGGCCACGGCTTCCACAAGAGCCTGCATGGAGACGGGTTCGGGGTTCAGCGTCCGGCTGCCCTGGCGCGACAAGGCGAGGATGGCGTTGATCAGACGATCCATCTTCGTCGTCGACGTGCGGATGAAGCCGATGGCCTCCGGCATGTCCTCGGCGACCGCCCGCCGCGCCTCCGCCGCCGTGGCGTCGTCGCCATCCGCCGGTCGGCGATCGAGATCGGCGGTTACGCTGGCCAGCCCCGCTTCGAGCTCGCTGGTGAAGCCCATCACGTTGACCAGCGGCGCGCGCAGATCGTGGCTGACGATGTAGGCGAAGCGCTGGATCTCGCCGTTGGCCCGCTGCAACTCCATGGTGCGGTCCGACACGCGCTGCTCCAGGGAATCGTTGAGGGCCTGGATCGCACGCTGCGCCTGCATGAGGGCGCGCGTGTAGCCGACCGCAATCCACACGGCACCGCCGACGACCAGCAGGATGAACAGGCCGCCCAGGATCGCCACCCATCCCGATGTCCTGGCCTGCCCGGTCAGGGCGCGGAGCTGGGTGTCGAGCTGCGCATCGGCGGGGGTGATCAGGTCGGCGAGCGAGCGCCGGGCATCGTCCATCAGCCTCATGCCGCGCCCGGTCTGCACGATGGCTAGGGAGTCGTCCCGGCGTCCGGCCTCCATCAGGGCGATGGTCTCCGCCAACTCCTGCCGCTTGGCCGCAGCCAGATCGACGAGATGGTCGAGGATGCGCAGCTCGCCGGCATCGCCGTCGGCCAGCTCGCGCAGCCGGGCGATGGTGGCGTCCACCGCCGCGACGGCCGTCTCGTAGGGCTTGAGATACTGGCGGTCCTCGGTCAGCAGGTAGCCGCGCTGTCCGATCTCGGCATCCTGCAACTGGCTGAGCAGGGTCCCGGCGGCGACGCGCAGGGACGATATCCGGCTGACCGAGCGGGAATATTGCTGAGTGCTGTCTGCCAGCCACCCCGACATCACGATAATCGCCAGCAGCGCGAAGGCGGCGGCGAGCAGCATCAGAAGGGCACGGCGGGTGACTGTGCTGCCGGACGTGGGCATCGCGGAGAGCCGTGCGGTACGAGGAAGAATTAGTTCCTCTACCAATTCGCAGGAGGGTTGGCAATCGATTGACGGCTCGGGTCTTTCGGCGGCCGGGGATTTGCCGTCATGGATCGATCCAGATCGGCAGGATCGATGCGACCAGGAGAAGCGCCAGCGCGATGTTGAGTGCTCTCCAGTGCCGGTCCCGGGTCAGGACGCGCCGGAGCAGCCGGCCGCCCAGGCACCAGACCGACAGCGATATCGACGCGAAGCATCCGAAGGCAATTCCGAGAATAACGGCAACTTCGGCCGGACCGTCGCCAATCGACGAGAAGGATGCGGCGGCTCCGGTGGTCATCGCCCAGCCCTTCGGATTGTACAGGACAAGCCAGGCACCGCCCGCGATGCTCGCCGGCTTGGCAACCGATCCGGTCGTCTTCGGAGCACCCGTCCGTGACAGCTGAAAAGCCAGCCAGAGAAGATAAGCCGTTCCCGCGATCTTGACCGCCGTCTGTATCGCCGGCACGGCAACGAATATACCCTCGATCCCGGCCGCGGCGGCGGCGGCCATGCCGGCGAGGCCGAGCGATATTCCGGCGATCAACGGAAGCGATCCCCGATAGCCGAAATTCATGCCCGATGCGGTGGCAAGCGTCGTGGCCCCGCCGGGAGACATCGTTGCCGCCAGCACGAAAAGCGCGAAACCGCTCAAGGTTTGCATCTCCTCCACCCCCCGACCCGATGACCTGAGGTCTGGTTAGAGCGGTCGGAGGAATTAAGGAATGGAATAATCTTAATCTTTCACATTACGTATCCTAATGGAGCGGATGGCTGAGGGCGTCGCCATGATCGTGACTGCCGCGGCCGCACTCCTTCGGCAGCGAGCTTGAAACCGCAGTTCCATCTTTCGTCATTTTTTGAAGCTGTTGGGACGGACGAATGGTTTTCCGCAGCTGCACACTGGCCTTACAGTCAAGCCATCGACCTGACCGGAAGGAGCGTGCGCGCGATGGAGCCCATCCTGTGGGAATGGATCAACGCCCTGGCGCGGTGGCTGCACGTCATCACCGCCATCGCCTGGATCGGATCGTCCTTCTACTTCATCCATCTCGACGCCTCGCTGCGCAAGCGCACCGGGGCGCCGGCCGGGACGGCGGGCGACGCCTGGCAGATCCATGGCGGCGGCTTCTACCACATGACCAAATACATGGTCGCCCCGCCGCAGCTGCCGGAGGAGCTGACCTGGTTCAAGTGGGAATCCTACGCGACGTGGCTCAGCGGCTTCTTCCTGATGTGCGTGCTGTATTACCGCGGCGCCGACCTGTTTTTGATCGACCAGGACGTGCTGGCGCTCAGCCACTGGCAGGCGGTGGCGATCAGCGTCGGCGCGCTGGTGGCGGGCTGGGTCGCCTATGACCTGATGTGCAAGTCGCCGCTTGGCCGCAACGACGGGGCGTTGGCTGTCGCCGGATTCGTCATGCTGGTGGCGACCGCCTGGGGCATGACGAAGATCTTCAGCGGGCGCGGCGCCATGCTGCAGGTCGGCGCCCTGATGGCGACGATGATGGCCTGCAACGTCTTCATGCTGATCATCCCCAACCAGCGCAAGACGGTGGCCGCCATGCTGCGCGGCGAGACGCCGGATCCGTCGCTGGGCAAAAAGGCCAAGCAGCGCTCGCTGCACAACAATTACCTGACCCTGCCGGTCGTCTTCCTGATGCTGTCCAACCATTACCCGCTGGTCAGCTCCACCCGCTACAACTGGGTGATGGTGGCGCTGGTCCTGGTGGTCGGCACGGCGATCCGCCATTTCTTCAACAGCCGCCATGCCGGCAAGCCGACGCCCTGGTGGACCTGGGGGGTGGCCGCCGCCGGCATGCTGGGCTGCATCTGGCTCAGCACCCTGGGGCCGGCGACCGCCGATACGGCGGCTGCGGCGCCGGTGAAGGTCGGCTTCAATCAGGTGGAGGAGATCGTCGCCACCCGCTGCAGCATGTGTCATGCCGCCCAGCCGGTGTGGGAGGGCATCGCCACCCCGCCGCGCGGCGTCGTGCTGGAGGGCGACGGCATCCGCCGCCATGCCGAGCAGATCCGCCTGCAAGCCGGCTACAGCAGCGCCATGCCCCCCGCCAACATCACCGGAATCACCCCGCAGGAGCGGGCGGTGTTGGCGGCGTGGTCCGGGGACATTAAGTAACCCTCCCTCACAGCACTCCATCGAACCGGACCCCCATGCCCGACCAGTTTATCGCCGCCCCCGTTTCCGCCGCCGTCCGCGGGCGCCTGCTCAGCTTCAACCGCGCACCCGCCGGACCGGGGGACCTCGATTGCCTGACCTATCGTGAGGACGGGCTGCTGCTGGTCGGGGCGGACGGGCGGATTCTGGAGGCCGGTGACTGGGCCGACCTGCGTGGCCGGGTTCCGGACGGGGTGGCGGTCGACGACCACAGCGGCAAGTTGGTGCTGCCGGGCTTCATCGACACCCACATCCATTTCCCGCAGACCCAGGTCATCGCCTCCTACGGCGCCCAGCTGCTCGACTGGCTGGAAAAATACACCTTCATCGAGGAGCAGCGCTTCGCCGACCCGGTCCATGCCGCCGCCAACGCCGCCTTCTTCATGGACGAGCTGCTGCGCAACGGCACGACCACGGCTGTGGTCTACGGCTCGGTCCACCCGCAGTCGGTCGACGCCCTATTCGCCGAGGCCGAGGCGCGCGGCGCCGGGCTGATCGCCGGCAAGGTGATGATGGACCGCCATGCGCCCGCCGCCCTGACCGATACGGCCGAGAGCAGCTATCGCGACGGCAAGGATTCTGATCGGCCGCTGGCACGGGACCGGGCGGCAGCGCTACGCCGTGACTCCGCGCTTCGCCATCACCTCGACCGAGGCGCAGCTGGAGGCCGCCGGCGCGCTGCTGCGCGAGCATCCCGGCGTCCACATGCAGACCCATTTGTCGGAGAACACCGACGAGATCGCCGAGGTGGGGCGGCTGTTCCCAGGTGCCCGCGACTACACCGACGTCTATGACCGCTTCGGGCTGCTGGGGCCGACCTCGCTGTTCGGCCACTGCATCCATCTGTCGGAAGCGGAGATGGCCCGGCTGTCGGAGAGCGGCTCGGTCGCCGTTTTCTGCCCGACCAGCAACCTGTTCATCGGCAGCGGCCTGTTCGACCTCGACGCCCTGTCGAAGCCGGAGCGGCCGGTGCGCACCGCCATCGCCACCGATGTCGGCGGCGGCACCAGCTATTCCATGCTGCGCACCGCGGCGGAGGCCTACAAGGTGCTGCAACTGCGGCGGCAGAACCTGCCGGCGCTCGCCGCCTTGCACTGGATGACCCGCGGCAATGCCGAAGCCTTGGGCATGGCCGGCGAGATCGGCAGCCTGGAGCCCGGCCGCTGGGCCGACCTCGTCGTGCTCGATCCCGCCGCGACGCCGGCTATGCGACATCGCATGAAGGCGGTGGACTGCGATCTGGAGGAGGAGCTGTTCATCCAAGTGACGCTGGGCGACGACCGTTCGGTGGCCGCCACCTATCTACGCGGCCGCAATTCGCACCTGCGGCAAACCGGCGCTTGACCCAAGCCCCTAGTCCCTGTAGGACTTCCGCCGTCATTGGGGAGTAGCCACCCGCCGGCAGCGATCCGGTGGGGTTCGCGTCAACAGACTTGGATGGTTTCGGCCTCCGGCCGTTACCGCCATGGCGCGCACGGCGACCAAAGGGTCGACCCGGCGAGACCAGTGGATCGGACATCTCCGCGGCCAGCCGGAGTCCGTCCGATTCCACTGTGTTGTCTGGCCCGGGAATAGCCATGATCGCCACGTCCCTCGCGCTCGCCTTCAGCCTTTCGATGGACAGCTTCGCCGCCGCTCTCGGCCGCGGGGCCTGTTCGCGCCGTGCCGGTTTGCCGGAAGCGGTGCGGGTGGGAGCCGCCTTCGGCGTCTGCCAGTTCGCCATGCCGCTGGTCGGCTGGGGCATCGGCATCGCTTTCGCCAGCCTGGTGGAGTCGGTTGATCACTGGATCGCCTTCGGCCTGCTGCTGGCGGTCGGCGGTGCGATGCTGCGCAACGCCATCATGGACGGCGAGGATGAGGGCGAGGAGGATTGCGGCCCGGTGCGCAGCGTGCGCGCCGAATGGCTGGCCCTGCTGACCACCGCCGTCGCCACCAGCATCGACGCCGCCGCCGTGGGGGCGGGCTTGGCGCTGGTCGATGTCGACATGGTGACGACCTCGGCGCTGATCGGCGTGGTGACCTTCGCCGTCGCCTTCGGCGGCGTGCTGATCGGCAAGGCCGCCGGCAACCATCTGGGGCGCTGGGCGGAAATGGCCGGCGGCGTGGTGCTGATCGGGCTGGGCGCGAAGATCCTGCTCGAGCACACGATGGGGTAAGCGCTGCACCGAACGGCGGGAGAGGCACCGAAAATGCCGAAACTCCCGCCGCCTTGCCGGCCTACCAGCGCGCCTCGTCCGTGCCGAGCGGTCCGGCCGGCCGTTCCCAGCGGACCGGCGATCCTTCGACCGTCACGGCGGGCTTCAGGCGCAGGGCCGGTCCCCAGGCCGTATTTTCCGGATCGTTCGTGAAATCCTCCATGCCGAGGGGCGGCATGGTCGGGCCGCCGTCAGAGGACGGCAGTTCGGTGAGCAGCGTCCCGACCCTGGCCAGGGATGTGCGCCAGCTCGATCCCCGCCCGTCCGCGAGCCGGCGGGTCAGGCCGCGCACCGCAGCGGTGGCGAGAAGATAGCCGGCGGCATGGTCGAGCGCCTGGACCGGCAAGGGCCTGGGCCGGTTGCCGCCCTCGCGGCGCATCCCTTCGGCGGCGATCCCGCCGCTCATCTGCACCAGACTGTCGAAGCCCCGGCGGCTCCTCCAGGGGCCGGTCCAGCCATAGGCATCCAGCGACACATCGATCAGGCCGGGGCGGATGCGCTGCCGGGTTTGAAGGTCGAGCCCCAGCCGGTCGAGGGCATCGGCACGATAGCCGTGCACCAGCAGGTCGGCCTGGCACAGCAATTCCGCGAACCGTGCCCGCTGGCCGGGGTCGCGCAGGTCGAAGCGGGCGCGGCGCTTGCCGAGCGTCATCTCGGGCAGAAGGGCAGGTTCGTCCCACCAAGGCGGGTCGATCCGCAGCACCTCGGCGCCGAAACCGGCAAGGAACCGCGTGGCGGCCGGTCCGGCGAGGACGCGGGTCAGGTCCAGAACCTTCACGCCTGCCAGGGGACGCTCCGGCCGGGCAGGGGGCCGGGCAGGAGTATGGACGGCGTCGGCCGGCTCCTGTGCCTCGACCCACAGCAGCGGTTCCCGGGCGACCGCCTGTCCTTGCGGATGGCTTCGCCAGGATGTGAGATCGCGCATCGTCGCGGCGCACCCGCCTTCGCCGACGACTGCGCTTTCCAACCCGTCGGCGTCCCAGCGGCGGACGGCGGCGGCCACCGCATCGCGGTCGGGCGGTGCGCCGAGACAGCGAAGGGCTGCATCGCGGTGGTGCACGGCGTTGGTGTGAAGGCGGATCCAGCCATCCCTGGCCTCGTAGTCGCCGGCGATCGGGTCCCAGGCGGGTGGCAGGCTCCAGCCCAACGGCTTTACGGAGGTGCCGAACCACAGGGAGGCCAGACGCTGGTCGACCGTCACGGACGGGTTGTGGCCGAAGGCTGCTTCCTTGAATTCGGCGACGGCCAGACCGGCCGCGGCCGTTGCGGCGGTGGCCAGCGCACTGACCGCGAAGACGGAGGGAAGAGTCCCTTCGCCACGAAGCACGACCGAGCCAACCAGCCGGTCGTCGCCGCCGGCGGCCCGCCAGATTTCGGCAAGGGCCGTGCGTTGCGGGGAACCGGAGTCCCCGTTCATCAGCGCCATGATTTTCTCCATCGGAAGAGCGGGTTCCAGGCCGCTCCGGCTTCACTCCATCGCGGGCCAGCTATATCGTCAATCTTGATTGTTTCGATCAATGTGACGGGTGGGCACCATGACGGGCGCGCTGACGGTCTATCTGTCCGCCGAAGAGGCGGCGAAACGGTTGGGAGTGTCCCGCCAGACCCTCTACGCCTATGTCAGCCGCGGCCTGTTGCAGGCCCATCCCGCGGCGGACCCGCGGCAAAGCCGTTATCTGGCCGATGAGGTCGAACGGCTGGGGGTGGAGCGCAAACGCGGCCGGCGGCCGAAGGAGGTCGCCAAATCAACACTGGATTGGGGAGCGCCGGTCCTGGAATCGGCGATCACGCTGATCCGGCACGGGCGGCTCTATTACCGCGGACAGGACGCCGTGCGTCTGGCCGCCACGGCGACTCTGGAGGAGACCGCGGCGCTGTTCTGGGCCTGCGCGGTGGAAACCGCCTTCCCGCCGGAACCGCCGGTCGCCCTTCCCGGCTATGACGCCCTGCTGCCTCATTGCGCGGCGAGTTCGCCGGCGGAGGCCTTGCCCGCCCTGCTGCTGGCGGCATCGGCCGACGAGGCGACGGCGTCCTGGCGGCCGACCGATGGGCGGTTCTTCGAAAATTGCGGCAACCTGCTGCGCCTGCTCTTCGCGGCAGCCCTGCGCGGCCGGCCGAGTGCTGCACCGCTGCACTGCCAGTTGGCCACCGCATGGGGGCTCGACGAGGCGGGGGCCGATCTCCTCCGCATGGCGCTGGTGCTGTGTGCCGATCATGAGCTGAACGCCTCCAGTTTCACGGCGCGCTGCATCGCCTCGACCGGGGCAAGTCTGCGGGCGGCGGCCGTTGGCGGACTCTGCGCCTTATCCGGCCACCGGCATGGTTCGACCACCACGCGGATCGAGCATTTCTGGGCGGGGCTGACGGAACGGGAGACCGTGGCAACCCAGATCGAACGGCGGCTGGCTGCGGGAGAGAGGATTCCGGGTTTCGGACATCCGCTCTATCCCAGCGGCGATGTCCGCGCCAAGGCGCTGCTGGCCCGGCTTCTCCCGGACTTCCCGGTGGCGGCGGACCTGCTGGGCGCCACCGAAGGGCTGACCGGTCAGGCGCCGTCGATCGACATCGCCCTGGTGGTCCTGCGGCGGCATCTCGGGTTGCCTGAGGGAGCGGCCTTCACGCTGTTCGCCCTCGGCCGCGCCGCCGGCTGGATCGCCCAGGCGATGGAGCAGCGGGCCACGGACCATCTGATCCGTCCCCGCGCCATCTACACGGGGGTGCGACCTGACGAGGCCGGCGGCGATGTCGTGGCGGATGAGTCCTGAGCCGGCTATCCCGCCAGCGTCATGCCCATTTCCCAGAAATCCGCTTCCAGCCGGGACGCCTGCCGGAAGATGGTCAGCAGCCGGGGAAAGCGCGCCTCGGTCATGCCGTCGGCGGCCAGCCGGTCCAAATTCTCCCGCGCCGCCCGCGCCACCTCCTGATAGGCCTCGCCGGCATATTCGGCGATCCAGACGCGGTAGGGGTTGGTCTCAATCAGCGCACCCGGCAATGCCGCCAGCCGGCGGCCGATCTCGGCATAGCCGATGATGCAGGGGCTGAGTGCCACATGCAGGTCCAGCAGGTCGCCGCGCAAGCCGGTTTCCAGCACATAGCGGGTGTAGGCCATCGTCGCCTTGGACTCCGCCGCCTGCTCCAGTTCGGCGGCCGGCAGGCCCCAGCCGGCGCACAGGCCGACATGCAGGTCCATCTCCATGTCGAGGATCGCCTTCAGCCCGTTCAGCGAAGCCCGCATCTCGCGCAGGTCGCGGCCCTTGTAGATGGCGAGCGCATAGGCGCGGGCGAAATGGATCAGGAACAGGTAATCCTGCACCAGATAATGGCGGAAGCACTCCTGCGGCAGCGTGCCGTCGCCCATCCCGCGCACGAAGGCATGGTCGACATAGGCCGTCCAGTCCGGCTGCGCCCCGGCGACGAGCCGGTCGAACAGGTCGGGGGTGGCAGGGCCGGCGGCGGTGGGCGGGGTCATGGCGGCGGTCTCCGGTGCGGCTGACGACGTGGGGCCGACACTTTAGCCGCTATTCTCCCGTTTGCAGCAAGGCACCGCGCACCCGCGCCCGATGGAAGGCGTAGAGGAACACGGCGATGCCGCCCGCCATGTAGACCGCGTTCAGCCCGACCGCCCAGGCCAGATGGTCCCAGCGCAGCGTGCCGTCGAACACCAGCGCCCGCATGCCCTCGAACACATGGGCGGACGGCAGGGCGAGTGCCACCGGCTGGAGCCAGGCCGGCAGGACAGACACCGGGTAATAGACCGCGCTGACCGGGGCCAGCATGAAGACGACGATCCAGGCCAGCCCTTCCGCCCCCATGCCATAGCGCAGGATCAGCGCCACGATCAGCAGCCCCAGCGACCAACCCAGCACGATCAGGTTGGCGAAGAAGGCGGCGAGCGGCAGGCCGAGCGCGAAGACCGAATAGCCGAAGAAGGGGATCGCCAGCCCCGCCGCCGGCAGCACGCCGATCAGGGTGCGCAGCAGGCTCATGGTCATCAACGCCGTCACCCACTCGCCGGGGCGGAGCGGACTGACGAACAGATGGCCGAGGTTGCGCGACCACATTTCCTCAAGGAAGGAGATGGAGACGCCGAGCTGGCCGCGGAACAGCACGTCCCACAGCAGAACCGCGCTGACCAGCACGCCGGCGCCCTGCGCCACCCAGCCGCTGCCGCCGCCGCTGGATGAGGCCATGAACTGGTTGATGTAGCCCCACAGGATCATCTGCATGGTCGGCCAGTAGGCCAGTTCCAGGATGCGCGGCCAGGACCCGCGCAGCAGGTACCAGTAGCGCAGCACCATGGCGCCGACCCGGCGCAGCGAGAAGTCCGCGCGCGGAATCACCAAGTCATTCGGCGGCATCGGCGGTCTCCCCGGTCGGGATGCGGTCGTCGGAGGCGCGGGCGATGTCGAGGAAAACCTCCTCCAGCGTCTGGCGGCCATAGCGGGCGAGCAGCGCCGACGGCGCGCCGCGGTCGACGATCCGCCCCTGCCGCATCATCAGCACGCTGTCGCACAGCCGTTCCACCTCCAGCATGTTGTGGGAGGCCAGCAGGATGGCGGCGCCGGTGCGCAGCCGGTAGCGTTCGAGATATGTGCGGATCCAGTCGGCGGTGTCGGGATCGAGCGACGCCGTCGGTTCGTCCAGCAGCAGAAGCTCCGGGTCGTTCAGCAAGGCCTTGGCCAGCGCCACGCGGGTTTTCTGCCCTGCCGACAGTCCGCCCGACGGCCGATCCAGAAAACGCGACAGGTCAAGATGCTCGGCCAATTCTTGGACGCGCTTTTTGACGCATGTCAAACCGTAGAGGTGGGCATAGACGGTAAGGTTCTCCCGCACCGTCAGCCGATGGGGCAGCTCGACGT
Source organism: Azospirillum sp. UENF 111221 (assembly GCF_058780625.1). Lineage (NCBI taxonomy): Bacteria > Pseudomonadati > Pseudomonadota > Alphaproteobacteria > Rhodospirillales > Azospirillaceae > Azospirillum > Azospirillum sp. UENF 111221. The sequence continues at coordinate 401,854 of NZ_JBSNCH010000002.1, read as the reverse complement.
AGGGGGAGGAGAAGTTCATGCGCGGAAGCACGGCATGCCGATGGCGAGCCATGTCGACGCCCAGGATCTCCACTGTCCCGGCCGTCGGCAGCAACAGCCCCAGCAGCATCGAGATGGTCGTCGTCTTGCCCGCGCCGTTGCCGCCGAGAAGGCCGGTGACGCTGCCGCGCGGCACGGTGAAGCCGATGGCGTCGACCGCCGTGACGTCCCGCCCGTCCGGGGTGGGGAAGCGCTTGGTCAGCCCCTCCGCCCGGATGGCGGGGGCAATGGCCTGGGCAATGGCGGGGGTGGCCGGCTGCTGCTGTGGGATGGGTCGTTCGGTCATGGGCACAGAATATGGCGGCACGCGCCGCAACCGCCAGGGGCATGCGGCCCAGGGACAGGGATTGCGACAAGCATCGGGACAAGGATCATGGTGACGCTCGCCAGCGCGCTGACCGCACCGCTCCCGGCCTCCCCGGCGCCGCCGCACTGGGCGCAGCCCGACGGCCGCATCACCCTGCGCACGCTGATCCTGATCCGCTGGGTCGCGGTGCTCGGGCAGTTGGCCGCGGTGACCTTCGTCAATCTCGGGCTGGGTTTCCCGCTGCCGCTGGGGCCGGTGCTGGCCGCCATCAGCGCGTCGGCCCTGCTGAACGTGGTGGCGATGACCCAGCGCGGCGGCCGGCTGCGGCTGGCCGACCGCGACGCGGCGCTGTATCTCAGCTACGACATGCTGCAGCTGACGCTGCTGCTCTATCTCACCGGCGGGTTGAGCAACCCCTTCGCCATCCTGCTGCTGGCGCCGATGACCGTGGGTGCGGCCATCCTGTCGCGCTACAGCACGGTGCTGCTGACCGGGCTGAACCTTATCTGCCTGACGGCACTTGCCCTCTGGCACTTCCCGCTGCCGTGGGAGGAGCCGGTGCGCTCGATGGCGCCGCTCTATGCCTTTGGCGTCTGGCTGTCGCTGACGGTGTCGTCGGTCTTCATCGCCGGCTACGTCTTCCGCGTCGCCGCGGAGGCGCGGCGCTTCGCCGACGCGCTCGCCGCCTCGCAGGTGGCGCTTGCCCGCGAACAGCGGCTGGGCGCGCTCGGCGCGCTCGCCGCCGCCGCCGCGCACGAGCTGGGCTCGCCGCTCGGCACCATCGCCGTGGTGGCGAAGGAGCTGGCGCGCGACCTGCCGCCGGACAGCCCCTATGGCGAGGATGTCGAGCTTCTGCAAAGCCAGGTGATGCGCTGCCGCGAGATCCTGGCCGATCTGGCGCGCAAGCCGGAGGCCGATGGCGGCGACCCGTTCGAACGGCTGCCGCTGACCGCGCTGATCGAGGCCGCCGCCGCCCCGCACCGTCTCGGCCACATCGACTTCGCCGTGGAACCGCACCCGGTCGGCGAGGCGGAGGAGCCCTTCCTGCGCCGCAGCCCGGAGATCATCCACGGCATCGGCAACTTCATCCAGAACGCCCACCAGTTCGCCCGCCACAAGGTGACGGTCGCCGCCGCCTGGGACGGCTGCTCCGTCACCATCACGGTGATGGACGACGGCCCGGGCTTCCCGTCCCATCTGCTGGGCCGCATCGGCGAGCCGTACCTGTCGGTGCGCGGCGAGCGCTCCGGCCCCAAGGGGCAGGCGGGCGGCGGGCATATGGGCCTCGGCATTTTCATCGCGCAGACGCTGCTGGAGAAGACCGGCGCGACCGTGCGCTATACAAACAATCCGCCGGACGGCACGCCGCCCGCTGATCAGGTCGCCGGCGGGCACTCCAATCAGGGCGGAACCGGCGCGCGGATTTCCGTGCGCTGGAAGACCATCAACGCCAAGAAATGAGGTTTCACGGTGGACACCCTCAAAACATCCGATGACCTGCTGTCGGGCGATGCCGTCAAACTGACCTTCACTGGCGACGTCACCCGCAGCCTCCTGATCGTCGACGACGACGCCCCCTTCCGCACGCGGCTGGCCCGCGCCATGGAGAAGCGCGGCTTCAACGTCGTCGCGGTCGACAGCGTCCAGCTCGGCATCGAGGTGGCGCAGGAATCGGCCCCCGCCTTCGCGGTGGTCGACCTGCGTCTGGGCGACGGCAACGGGCTGGACGTGGTATCCGCCCTGCGCGATGCCCGTCCCGACGCCCGTGTCGTCATGCTGACCGGCTACGGCAACATCGCCACCGCCGTCGCCGCGGTGAAGGCCGGCGCCGTCGATTACCTGCCGAAGCCGGCCGACGCCGACGCGGTGGAATCAGCATTGCTGGCCGACGGCCGCCCGCTGCCCCAGCCGCCGGAAAACCCGATGTCGGCCGACCGCGTCCGCTGGGAACACATCCAGCGCGTCTTCGAACAGTGCGACCGCAACGTGTCGGAAACGGCGCGCCGCCTGAAGATGCACCGCCGCACGCTCCAGCGAATCTTGAACAAGCACGCGCCCCGCGCCTGAGCCGGCACGGTTCAGGTCGAACATGCGAACGGCCCGCCCCGGATCGGGAGCGGGCCGTTCGCATGTCGGGTAGCGGTGCTTGCCGTTCTTGCCGTTCGTGTTGGAGGCATGGGGAGAGATCGCCCCGGCTATCCTCGACAGGCTTGTTGGGCAGTGCCATCTTCAAGATGCACAGGAGAGACAAAGCCATGCCCGGGATCGACTTCAGTCATCTTTCGCCGCAGGAGCGCCTGAAGCTGGCGGAGGAATTGCTGGATAGCCTCAAAGACGCCGACATTCCGCTGACGGCAGGCATGAGGGCCGAACTCGACCGGCGCAACTCCAGCTTCTCCGAGACCAGCGCACATGCGGTTCCATGGGAGACGGTGCGCGCCAGAGTGAGGCAGCGCGACGCGTGAGCCTCCCGGTTTTTCTTTCTGCCCGAAGCGGAGACGGACCTGCGTGACGCCCAGGCTTGGTACGACAGCCGCGCCTTCGGTCTGGGCGACCGCTTCTTTGCCGCAGTCGACGGCAGTGATGCGGATCGGGCAGAGCCCGTTTCAGTTCCCGTTGGTTCATACCAACTCCCGCCGGGCCTTGGTCCGCCGTTTCCCCTATGCGCTTTATTTCCGCGTGGAAGCGGCTGCCGTCTTCATGATTGCCTGTGCCCATACCAGCCGTGATCCGTCACGCTGGCAAAGCCGGGCATAGCGTCCGGCAAGCGGCTTGTCGGTGATCGGGACGCGATGGACCGCCCCGTCGCCAGCCGGGCGTCAATTGCGCATCGGCTGGGCAGAGCCGTCTTCAAGAAATTCGATCATGCGCCGTTCGACCCGGAGCAGCACCTCCCGGGCAGGGAGATTGTGGCACTCACGGCTATGGTCGCGGATCAGCCTGATCGCGCTGACGGTAGCGGATTCCTGACGGTATGGCATGACGCAGTCTCCGTCCAAAAGACATAGGAACCCTATACCTTTTATAGTATCCATTACATCATAAAAATGCGTGTGCAGAACAATTTGCCGCAAGTCGGAATCGGGAATTCGGTCTGTCCTGTGCCGGCGGTCCGGCACAGGACATCGCGGCCCGGCGCCCGGTTTCCGGCATTATCCGCCTTTGGGCCTCACCCTCTAAAATCGTCGGGAAAGTGTGACAACGGCAGCCGGAACGGCGCGGAACTGTTCCGGCGCGGAACGTCGCCGTGTGTCCGGCGTTGCCGGGATGGGTCCTCGCAACCGGTCACAGCGTCGTCAGCACCAGGAAAAATCACGGGTTTGCCCGCAGGCCGGCCGGTGCGATCGAACGTCTGGCAACCTGTCCTTCCGGGTAACCCCCATTATCCCCCGACCTGCATCGACGGTTCATACTGCACTGCAACAGGGTCAGGAAGGCTACCCACTGCGCGCCCATTGCTCGCCGCATGCACTGGATGGCCGATGCAACGGCTGGACTAACACTGCGTTTCAGCCAATCGGACGAACCGCCGAGCCTGCCCACCGGACAGCATCCGCTGCCCGGAAGGAAGGATCGGGCAAACGGATGGTCCTATGGCCGCGCTTTCTGGTCGTTACGCGAGGAGGACCCTTTGGCCACCCAGGAACTTCAGGAACATCCCCGACGCAACACCCCTGAAGTCTCGGCGGGGCCCCGGGTCCATGTCGCCCGGCATTTCGTACGATCTGTCGGCCAGCGCCGCCAGCGCGGTGCGCCGGACCACGGGGTTGTTGCGCCGGCACAAGCTGCTGATCGGTACGGTTATCGTGGTCGGCACCGGGTTGGCGGCCCTGGTCGCCTTCCGGATGACGCCGCTCTACACCGCCGAAACGCTCATCATGGTGGAGCACCGCAAGAACACCGTCCTCAACTTCGAGGGGGTGGTGTCCGACATGACCCCCGACATCAGCGCGCTGCAGAGCGAGGTCGCGATCCTGAAGTCGCCGGCCTTCGCCGAAAAGGTGGTGGCGAAGCTCAAGCTGATGAACGATCCGGAGTTCAATGCCTCGCTGCGTCCGCCGCCCCCCGGATGGGTGTCCGCTCTGAACCCGCGCAACTGGATCCCCGACAGCTGGAAGGCGTCCAGCGGCGTGCCGCTGTCGCCGGAGGAGATCGAGCGCAACCACCTGACCTCCGTGGTCAATGCCGTGCTCGACAACACGTCGGTGCGTCCGCAGGGGCGCTCCTATGTCATCGCCGTCAGCTTCGACAGCGAGGATCCGCGCAAATCGTCGCTGATCGCCAACACCATGGCCGACCTCTATCTGGTCGACCAGCTCGACGAGAAGTTCAAGGCGTCCAAGCGCGCCACCCAATGGCTGGAGGAACGGCTGACCGACCTGCGCCGGGAAGCGCAGACCAGCGGCGACGCGGTGGAGAAGTACCGGACCCAGCATGGCCTGACCACCTCGTCCAACAACGAGAGCACGGTGGTCGGCCAGCAGCTGAGCCAGCTGAACGCCGACTATATCCTGGCCCGCACCAAGCGGCAGGAGGCGGAGACCAAGCTGCGCGACGTCACCGCCATGGCGAATTCGCCGCGCGGCGCCTCGGCGGTCGGCGATGTCATGGGCTCGCCGCTGATCCAAGCCCTGCGCGAGCGCGAGGTCGATCTGCAGCGCCAGATCGCCGACGCCACCAACCGCTATGGTAGCAAGCACCCGATGCTGCAGGCGCTGCAGAGCCAGCTGCGCGACCTGCAAGGCCAGATCAAGTCCGATGTCGGCAAGATCGTCTCCAACCTCAGCAACGAGGTGGAGTTGGCGAAGGGCCGCGAGCAGGGGCTGAAGGCCAGCCTGGACCAGGCCGAGGCCAAGCAGAACGAGCAGCAGCAGGCGACCGTCGGCCTGCGCACGCTGGAGCGCGACGCCACCACCGCCCAGTCGATGTACGAGGCGCTGCTGACCCGCTCGCAGCAGATCGCGACGCAGAACGACATGCGCCAGCCCGACGCCCGCATCGTGTCGGAGGCCTCGATCCCGCTCGACCCGTCGCAGCCGAACCGCAAGCTGATCCTGCTGCTGGCGCTGGTGGCGTCGGGCACGCTGGGCGTGCTGCTGGCCATGCTGCGCGAACGGGCCGAGAGCGGCTTCCGCAGCCCGCACCAGTTCGAGACGGCAACCGGCGTCCGCAGCCTCGGCATCGTGCCGCGCATCCCGCGTTTCGGCGGCTCGCCGGCCGCCTATGTGGTGGACAAGCCGATCTCCGCCTTCGCGGAATCGATGCAGAACCTGCGCACCTCGCTGCTGCTCGCCAATCCGGACGGGCGGCACCGGGTGATCCTGTTCAGCTCCTCCGTCCCCGGCGAGGGCAAGAGCTCCGTCGCCGCCGCCTTCGCCCGCACCTGCGCCAACGCCGGCCAGCGGACGATCCTGGTCGACTGCGACCTGCGGCGGAAGAGCCTGCACGAGATGCTGGGCATGCCCAACAACCGCGGTCTGGCCGAGGTGCTGGCCGGCACCGCGACGCTGGAGGAGGTGATCCAGGTCGACCCGCGCACCGGCCTGCACGTCATCCCCGCCGGTCATGGCCGCACGCTGCCGCAGGACACGCTGGGCTCGTCCGGCATGCATCAGCTGCTGTCGCGTCTGTCGGTCAACTACGACCGCATCGTGCTGGATTCGCCGCCAGTGCTGGCGGTGTCGGAGGGCAAGCTGCTGGCGGCGCTCGCCGACCAGACCGTCTTCATCGTCCGCTGGGGCATGACCAAGCGCGGCACCGCGATGGCCGGGCTCAAGGAGGTGATCGAGGCCGGCGGCGAGGTGGTCGGCGTCCTGTTCAGTCAGGTCGATACCCGGCGCCATGCCCAGTACGAGTTCCCCGACAGCGGGCGCTACCATGGCTACCGCCGCTACTACGCGAACTGACGACAAGGCTCCTCGGCCGGCCGAAAGCCGGCCGAGGATCTTTTGCGCAGTCCGTCACGATGTCTTCAACCACCGAAGAGCCCATGAATGTCCGCTGGACACCGCATCTTCCGGAACATCCGCGCCCTTGCCGCCGCGAAAGCGGCGACGATGGCGAGCGGGCTGGTCACCGCGGCCTGGACTGCGCGGGTTCTGGGACCGGACAGTTTCGGCGTGCTGGGCTTCGGCACCTCGCTGATGGCCTATGCGGCGCTGTTCGTGAACATGGGCCTGTCCACCTACGCCATCCGTGAGATCGCGAGAAACCGCGAGCAGGACGACCACCGCGAGCGGGCGGCCGAACTGTCGGAACATGTGCTGACCCTGCGCACCGTGCTGGCCCTGGTGGTCGGCGTTCTCTATGCGGCCTTCGTCCTCTCGCTGGACAAACCGATGGAGGTGAAGGCGGTTCTTCTGGTGCAGGCGGTGCAGTTGCTGGGGAACGCTCTGGTCCTCGACTTTGTTTACCAGGCGACCGAGAAGATGGGGGTGATCGCCACGCGCGAGATAGGCACCTCCATCGGCTCGATGCTTCTCGTCTTCCTGCTGGTGCGTGGGCCTGAGGACGCCATCACCGCAGCCGCCATCACCGGCGGTTCCATCACCGTCAACGCGCTGGTGATGATCGGCCGCTTCCGCCGTGACTTCGGCCACCTGCGCCCGCGGGTCGACCTGAAGGTGTGGCGCGAGATCCTGACGGCGGCGACGCCGATGGCGGTCGGCGTCTTCGCCTGGGCGATCTTCACCCATCTGGACGTCGTGATGCTGGGCTTCCTGGCCCCGCATATGGAGGTCGGCTGGTACAGCGCGGCGGTGAAGATCCAGACCCTGGCCAATCTGGTCGGCAACATCGTGATGAACGCCTTCCTGCCGCAGCTGGCCGCCGCCTATGGCGAGCTCGGGCCGATGCGCGACCGGATGCGGGCCTATGCCGGCGTCATGCTGGCGGTCGGCGGGCTGGTCATCGCTGGGGGCTTCGCCCTGGCGCCGTCCATCCTCGGCACGCTGTTCGGCGACGCCTACGCCCCGGCGACGCTGGCGCTGCGCCTGCTGATGCTGGCCTCAGCGGTGGTCTACGCCAACATGATCCTGGGCAACCCGCTGCTCGTCTGGCACCGCCAGACCGGCTACATGGTCGCGATGCTGTCGGGCGGTGCGCTGAACGCCCTGCTGAACATCTGGTGGATCCCCCGCTACGGCATCGAGGGCGCCGCGATGGCGACCTTCACCGCGGAACTGGCCGCCACCGTCGCCATCGCCTGGATCCACCGGCAGACGGTCGGGGAGCTGTATGGCGGGATCGCCGCGCGGGCCCTGCTGTGCGCCGGTGCGTCCATCGCCGCGGCGCTCGCGCTCGACAGTTTCGCCGCCCCGCTGTTCGACCGGATGCCGGCGCTGGTGCATTTCGTCGCCGGCAGCGTGGCGATGGTCGCGGTCTATGCGGCGATGGCCGTGCTGACCGGACTGGTCCACCTGAAACGGTTGCGGCGGCTGACCAGCGCCACGGCCTGAGAGGGGCGGGCCGTGGCTGGATGGATGGTTCAACCCTCAATTCTGCAAGGCCGGGTCGAAGGATACCGGCAGCAGGAACGGAATGCACCTATTGCACCACTTTCGAACGTCTCTGTTGGTGCCTCCAAGCATTCATTTGGCCGCGACGGGGGTTAGTACCATTAATACGGCGGAGATCTGCAATCATGGTCTTTTCATCGGACGGTGATTTCTGAAACACTTCGCGCTGCACAACGCCGGTAACGAGGTACTTCATCGTCACGGCGAAGTCACAACAAGAAAACAATTTCGAATTTCGAGGTTTCTCCGTCTGCATGCTTGGCAACAGGGCATGGCACGCGGGGCGTCTCCAAACTCTCGGCAACCCGCCGCCGGTGGCGGGGCCTCAGCAAACGGCAGGAGCGACGATGCTTCCCAAGACTTTTTCCGATCGTAACGTCTGCGTCCTCGGGCTCGGCTATGTCGGCCTGACGCTGGCGGTCGCGATGGCGGACGCCGGCTTCCAGGTGCACGGGGTCGAGGTGCGGCAGGACGTGCTCGACAAGCTCGGCCAGGGCAACCCGCACTTCCATGAGCCGGGCCTGACGGAGAAGCTGCGCCACGTCATCGCACGCGGCCGGCTGACCTTCAGCCGCAGCCAGGAGGATTGCAGCAAGGCCAGCGTCTTCATCATCACGGTCGGCACGCCGCTCAGCAAGGACGGCCGGGTCCGCACCGACATGATCGAGGCGGCGACCCGTCAGGTCGCCGGCAGCCTGCATGACGGCGACCTGGTCATCCTGCGCTCCACCGTGAAGCTGGGCACCACCCGCAACGTCGTGGCGCCGATCCTGCGTGCCACCGGCAAGAAGTTCGACATCGCCTTCTGCCCGGAGCGCACCCTGGAGGGCCAGGCGCTGCTGGAGCTGAACCAGCTGCCGCAGATCATCGGGGCGGAGAGCCTGGACGTCGCCACCCGTGCGGCGCAGATCTTCGGCTTCCTGACGCCGACCACCGTCAAGGTCTCCACCCTGGAGACGGCGGAGCTGATCAAGCTGGTCGACAACACCTACCGCGACGTCACCTTCGCCTTCTCCAACGAGATCGCCAAGCTGTGCAACGCCATGGAGATCTCGGCGGTCGAGGTGGCGCGCGCCGGCAAGCTGGGCTATCCGCGCACCAACCTGCCGCTGCCCGGCCCGGTCGGCGGTCCCTGCCTGGAGAAGGATCCCCATATCCTGATCGAGGCGGCGCGCGAGGTCGGCGTGGAGATGGCGATCACCGCCGCCGGCCGTCTGGTCAACGAAAGCCAGCCGGTCGAGGTCGCCGACTTCCTCGGCAAGCTCGCCAACTCGATGCAGGGCTTCCCGGAGGTGCCGACCATCAGCCTGATGGGCCTCGCCTTCAAGGGCCGTCCGGCGACCGACGATCTGCGCGGCACGATGGCCAAGCCGGTGCTGGAGGAGCTGCGCCAGCGCTTCCCGACCGCCCGCCTGCGCGGCTTCGACGCCGTGGTGCGCCCCGACGACATCCGCTCCTTCGGGCTGGAGCCGGCGGCCAACATGGCCGAGGCGGTGTCCGGCGCCAATCTGGCGGTGATCCTCAACAACCACCCGGTCTTCACCTCCATGCCGCTGCCGGATCTGGCGCATCGGATGGACCGTCCGGGCGTGATCTACGATTTCTGGAACAACTTCAACAGCCGCGATGTCGACCTGCCGGACGGCACCGCCTACGTGGCTCTCGGCAGCCATGGCGCCGCCCGCTACGCGCATGTGGCCTGACGCTATCCGGGCCTGCCACGGGCTGGCCGCAGAAGGAATTTGACTGACATGAAACACTATCTCGTCACCGGCGGCAGCGGCTTCATCGGCGCCGCCCTGGTCCACCGTCTGGTCCGTGATGGCCACCGCGTCCGCGTTCTGGACGACAATTCGCGCGGGCATACCGGACGGCTGGCCGGCGTGCTCGACGACGTGGAGTTCGTCCAGGGCGACATCCGCGACGCCGACGCCGTGCGCGGTGCGGTGCGGGGTGTCGACGGCGTGCTGCATCTGGCCGCCGTCAACGGGACCAAGCATTTCTACGAGAAGCCCGAAGTGGTGCTGGATGTCGGCGTGCGCGGCATGCTGAACGTGCTCGACGCCTGCCGCGCCGACGGCGTGGGCGATCTGGTCGTCGCCTCCTCCTCGGAGGCCTACCAGACCCCGCCGATGGTGCCGACGCCGGAGGACGTGCCGCTGGTGGTGCCGGACGTGCTGAACGCCCGCTACAGCTACGGCGGCTCCAAGCTGATCTCGGAGCTGCTGGCCGTCAACTGGGGCCGCAGCGGCTTCGACCGCGTGGCGATCTTCCGTCCGCACAACGTCTACGGCGCCGACATGGGCTGGGAGCATGTGGTGCCGGAATTCTCCCGCCGCGCGGTGGAGGCCATCGCCGGCCATCCAAACGGCACGGTGCCCTTCAAGATCCAGGGCGACGGCCGCCAGACCCGCGCCTTCGTCCACATCGACGACGCCATCGACGGCATCGTGACGGTGGTCGACAAGGGCGAGCATCTCGGCATCTACCATGTCGGCAACCCGGAGGAGGTCACCATCGCCGACCTCGCCCGCCAGACGGTCGCCTGCCTCGGCCGCGAGGCCCAGGTGATGCCCGGCCCGGCCGCCCCCGGCGGCACCGACCGCCGCAGCCCCGACATCGCCAAGCTGACCGCGCTGGGCTTCACCCCGCGCATCCCGCTCTCCGCCGGCCTGCCCGGCGTGGTCGAGTGGTATGCCGAGCGCGCGCGTGCGGACCTGGGGCGCATGGGGCAAGCGGCGGAGTAGGGCGTCATCAGGGGGGGCGTGACCGGCGGTCGCGCTCCCACCCGTCGTCCCTGCGAACGCGGACTCCCGCCTTCGCGGGGAGGACGGCCGATGAGGCATTCGTTCGCACAAGATCTTAAGGAGACGGCCCGCATGGACCGCAACAGCCGCATCTTCGTCGCCGGACACCGGGGACTCGTCGGATCCGCCATTCTGCGGCGGCTGACCGAAGCCGGACACACCGACCTCGTGATCCGCGACCGCTCGCAGCTCGACCTGACCGATCAGGCGGCGGTGCGCGCCTTCTTCGACCGCGAGGGCATCGAACAGGTGATCCTGGCCGCGGCGAAGGTGGGCGGCATCCTTGCCAACGACCGCTTCGGCGGCGACTTCATCCGCGACAACCTGCTGATCCAGAACAACGTCATCGACGCCGCCTGGCGCGCCGGCGTGAAAAAGCTGCTGTTCCTGGGATCCTCCTGCCTCTATCCCAAGCATGCCGAGCAGCCGATCAAGGAAGAGGCGCTGCTGACCGGCGAGATGGAGCCGAGTAACAAGCCCTACGCCGTCGCCAAGATCGCCGGCATCACCATGTGCCAGGCCTACCGGCGCCAGTACGGCTTCAACGCCATCTGCGCGATGCCGTCCAACCTGTACGGCCCCGGCGACCATTTCGAGCCCGAGACCTCGCATGCGCTGCCGGGCATGATCCGGCGCTTCCACGACGCCAAGGTGGCGGGCGACCGGACAGTCACCCTGTGGGGCACCGGCACGCCGCGGCGCGAGTTCCTCTATGTCGACGACATGGCGGATGCCTGCATCCATCTGATGGACCATTACGACAGCGGGGAGATCATCAATGTCGGCCCCGGTGAGGACATCGCCATCGCCGAGCTTGCCGCGTCGATCCGTGACACCGTCGGCTACACCGGCACGCTGACCCACGACCTGAGCAAGCCCGACGGCCACCCGCGCAAGCTGATGGACGTGTCGCGCCTGTTCGCCACCGGCTGGCGCCCGAAGGTGTCGCTGGAGGAGGGGCTGCGCCGCACATACGACTGGTTCCTGGAGAATGCCGCTCCGGACCGTCGCCAAGCCCCCAAGCAGGCAGCGGAGTAAAGCCCGATGCCGGACGATTCCATCCATCTGCGGCCGCCGGTCTTCGACCGGCCGGCTTCCAAGGCTTCAGCGGGCACGCCTTCCCTGACGGAGGTGCCCGTGCCGGAAGAACTGCTGCTCGTGGCGCAGAGCTATTGGCCGGAACCGGCCGGCAGCGCGCCGATGATGACCGACCTCGCCACCGCCTTCGCGGCGGCCGGGGCCGAGACAACGGTGCTGACCGCGCGTCCCAACTATCCCGGCAACAAGGTCTATGACGGCTACGCCGACGGGGCGCAGGACAGCAGGACGGTGGACGGGGTGCTGATCGAGCGCCTGCACACCATCCCGCCGGCCGGCGGCGGCATGAAGGCCCGGCTGATCCACGAGGGCGTGCTGCATGCCGGCTTCGCCGCCGCCCGCGCCCGCGGCCGGGTCGGACGCCACGCCGCCGTGCTGTCGCTCTGCCCGTCGATCCTGTCGGTGGCCATCGCCAACCGCTTCAAGGCGCCGGGCGGCCGCCACGTCGCCATCGTCCACGACATCCAGTCCGGCCTCGCCGGTGCCCTGGGCATGGGCGGCAAGGCGGCGGTCAAGGCGATCCGCGCCATGGAGCGCGCGGCGCTGAACCGCGCCGACGCCATCGTCGTCCTGTCGGAGCCGATGCGCGGCGTGCTGGAGGAGCTGGGCGTCACCCGGCCGATCCATGTGATCCCGCCCCATGTCGATGCCGACGCGGTCCACCCGCTGCCGCGCCCCGACCAGCCGCCGACGGCGCTCTACAGCGGCGCCTTCGCCCGCAAGCAGGGGCTGGAGCAGGTGCTGGACATGGCGGGCCATCTGGCCGAGCTGATGCCGCAGGCCCGCATCAAGATGCGCGGCCAGGGCGGGCTGGAGGAGGAGCTGAAGGGCCGCGCCCGCGCCATGGGGCTCGGCAACGTGATCTTCCAGCCGCTGGCGCCGAAGGACCAGCTGAACGAGGCGATGGCGGAGGGCGATGTCCATCTCGTGCCGCAGCGGCCCGAGGGTGCGGCCTTCGCCATGCCCGGCAAGGCGGTGACCATCCTCGCCGCCGGGCGGCCCTTCGTCAGCACCTGCCTGCCGGGGTCGGCGCTCGCCACGCTGGAGGCCCAGGTCGGCGCCTTCCTGTGCACCCCGCCGGAGGAGCCGCGCGCGATGGCCGAGGCGGTGGCCGCCCTGTTGTCGGACCCCGCCCGCGCCACCGCCATGGGCCGCCGCGGCCGCGCCTGGGTGGAGGCGAACGCCACGCGCGCCGTGGCGCTCGACCGCTACGCCCGCCTTCTGTTGGGAGAGGCAGCATGAAGAAGCCCGCGCTGGTCTTCAGTTGGGAGATGTTCGGCCCCTACCACATGGACCGGCTGGAAGCGGTCGGCCGCCGGCTGGGTCACGTCTATGACGTGATCGGGCTGGAGGTCGGGTCGAAGTCGCACACCTATGCCTGGGATTCGACCGGGACCGGGCAGAATTTCCGCAAGATCACCCTGTTCCCCGGACAGTCGAAGGCCGATCTGTCGAAGGCGGCAGTCTACCGCGCCCTGCTGCGCGAATGCCGCAACGCCGACGCGCGCTATGTCTTCCTCTGCCATTACGAGGATCCGGACGTCTTCGCGCTCGCCCTGACCATGCGGCTGATGGGCCGCAAGGTCATCAACATGAACGCGTCCAAATACGACGACAAGCCGCGCATCCTGTGGCGCGAAATGGTCAAGAGCGTCTTCTACTCCCCCTATCAGGCGGGGATCGGCGGCAGTCACCGCACGGTGGATTACTTCCGTCTGCTGGGACTCCCGAAGGACCGGCTCTACATCGGGTACGACACGCTGTCGCTGGACCGCATCCGCCGCCTGTCCGGGATGGAACCGGCCCCTGGGGGAGTACCCTTCGCCGACCGCCACTTCACCATCATCGCGCGCTTCGTCCCGAAGAAGAACTTGTTCCGGGCGGTCGAAGCCTATGACATTTACCGGCGGCTCGCCGGTCCCGCCGCCCGGCCGCTCCACCTTTGCGGCTCCGGTCCGCTGGAGGCGGAGCTGCGGGCAGAGGTCACGCGGCGCGGGCTGGACGGGTCGATCGTCTTCCGCGGCTTCCTCCAGGAGAAGGGGATCGCCGAGACGCTGGGGTCCACGCTCTGCCTGCTTCTGCCGTCGCTGGAGGAGCAGTTCGGTCTGGTGGTGAACGAGGCCCTCGCCATGGGCGTTCCGACCATCCTGTCCGACCAGTGCGGGGCGCGCGACGTGCTGATCCGCAGCGGGTTGAACGGCCACATCGTGGAGCCGGACAACCCGGAGGGGCTGGCGCGCTACATGCTGTCGGTCGCGGCCGACGAGGACGAGTGGCGCCGCCTGAGCCTGAACGGGCGGCCCTTCCAGGCGTTGGCCGACGCCAGCTTCTTCGCCCTGTCGGTGGAGAAGGCCGTGGTGGCGCTGGGCGGCCCGAAGGCGGAGCGCAGCGCGGACACGGACTATGTGTCCGACTATTCCGCCGACCCGGAGGGTGGCCAGCATGGCCGGTCGACCGGAGCGGCACTGACCGGGAGTTGACGATGGAACGGAACGCGCGCACCCATGTGGTCGTCTCCGGGCGCCTGCCGCCGCCGGTGGATGGGATGAGCCGGGTGACGGCCCTGGTGCTGGAGCGTCTGCAGGACCGCATGCGGGGGCGCGGCCGCGTGGAGGTCGCCGACCTGTCGCCCGGCTGGAACGGCGGCGGCGCCGTCTACCATCTGCGCAAGATGACGCGGGTGTTCGGCACCATGGGCCGGCTCGCCGCCGGGCTGCGGAAGCCCGACCGCCGTTTCTACATGCCGGTGGATTCCGGCTGGGGCGCGCTCTACACCGCGGCGCTCGCCGGGACCGCCCGGCTGTTCGGTTACGAGCGGGTGCTGCATCATCACTCCTTCGCCACCATCTCCAAGCCGACCTGGCGGATGCGGCTGCTGACCCGCGTCGCCGGCACCGATTGCACCCATGTGCTGCTGTGCCCGGCGATGCAGATGCGCTTCCAGTCGATCTATCCGGCGGCGCGCACCTGCATGACCATGTCGAACGCCATCTTCTCGGTTCCCGGCGCCATTCCGCGTCCGCGGCGCGACGGTCCCCTGCGCATCGGCCATCTGTCGAACCTGTGCAGCGAGAAGGGGCTGGACACGCTGTTCGCCCTGCTGCGCGCCCTCCAGCTCGAGGGGGTGGACGCCAGGCTTGTGCTGGCCGGTCCGGGACTGAAGCCGAAGGACAATGCGATGATCGCCGCCGGGGTGATGGCCTTCGACGGGTCGGTGGAGTATCACGGCCCGGTCCATGGCGAGGCCAAGGAGGCCTTCTACCGCGACATCGACGTCTTCGTCTTCCCGACCCGCTACCGCAACGAGGCGCAGCCGCTGGTGCTGTTCGAGGCGATGGCCGCCGGCGTGCCGGTGCTGGCCTATGAGCGCGGTTGCATCGGCTCCGACATTCCGGCCGATGGGCTGGTGCCGCAGAACGCCGACTTCGTGAAGGCGGCCGTCCCGATCCTGTCGGCCTGGGCCGACGACCGCGAGGCGCTCGCCTCCGCCTCGGCACAGACGCTGACCCGTGCGCGCGTCGCCTTCGAGACCAGCCGCAGCGGCCTGGACCTGCTGCTCGACCGCATCGCCGGCCCGCACCCGGCCGCCGCAGCCGCAGCCGTGCCGGCCAAGCGCCGCGTGGCGGGGTAGGGGAGAAGCCAGGGGCGGCTTTACGCCCCGCCTCCCAGCGGCAGCGCCGTCTCGAACTTGATTTCCTTCAGAGCGAAGTTGGAGCGGATGCGGACCTGGAAGGGCAACTGGAAGACGAACTCCTCCAGAAAGCGGTTGTAGTCGGCGATGGCCCGCACCGCGACCCGCAGCAGATAGTCGGCGTCGCCCGACACCGCATAGCATTCCAGAACCTCCGGCCGCTTGCGCACCGCGTCGATGAAGATGGCGGCGGTCTCGGCGGAATGGCGGTCCAACGTCACATGGGCGAAGACGCATTCGCCGACCGACGCCGCCTTCGGATCGACCAGCGCCGTGTAGCGGCGGATCACCCCGGTTTCCTCCAGCGACTTCAGGCGGCGCCAGCAGGACGAGGGCGAGGTGCCGACCCGGTCGGCAAGCTCCTGCACGGTCAGGCGCGAATCCTCCTGCAAGGCGATCAGGATTTTGATGTCGATTTCCGATAGCGCAGCGGGCAACGGCAAGAATCTCCGATGTCGGGCAGTATGCCGGAAAGTCCTGCCAAAATCATAGGTATGCCCGCCTCACTTTGAAAGCTCTTTCCACGGATGGTCCGGCATACTGATCGCAGGACAATCCAAGGGAGGGGCGATCATGGCCGACATGTGGGAAAACCCGATGAAGACCGACGGATTCGAGTTCATCGAATTCACGGCGCCGGACACCGTGGCGCTGGGCCGCCTGTTCGAGCAGCTGGGCTTCACGGCAATCGCCCGCCACCGGTCGAAGGACGTCACGCTCTACCGCCAGGGCGACGTGAACTTCATCGTCAATGCCGAGCCGTCGGGCTTCCCGCGCAACTTCGCCGCCCAGCACGGCCCGTCGATCTGCGCCATCGCCTTCCGCGTCGGCGACGCTGCCTTCGCCTACCGCCGCGCGCTGGAGCTTGGCGCCTGGGGTGTCGAGACCCGCGTCGGTGCGATGGAACTGAACATTCCCGCCATCAAGGGCATCGGCGATTCGCTGATCTATCTCGTCGACCGCTATGCCGACCGCGGCAGCATCTATGAGGTCGATTTCGTGCCGCTGCCGGGGGTGGACCAGCATCCCCAGGGCGCCGGCCTGACCTACA
This sequence comes from Azospirillum sp. UENF 111221, assembly GCF_058780625.1. Lineage (NCBI taxonomy): Bacteria > Pseudomonadati > Pseudomonadota > Alphaproteobacteria > Rhodospirillales > Azospirillaceae > Azospirillum > Azospirillum sp. UENF 111221. The sequence continues at coordinate 385,344 of NZ_JBSNCH010000002.1, read as the reverse complement.
TCGACCATCTGACCCACAACGTCCACACCGGGCGGATGGAGGAATGGGCCGAGTTCTACACCCGCCTGTTCGGCTTCCGCGAGGTCCGCTACTTCGACATCGAGGGCAAGCTGACCGGACTGCGGTCGAAGGCGATGACCAGCCCCTGCGGCAAGATCCGCATCCCGATCAACGAGTCCGCCGACACCAAGTCGCAGATCGTCGAGTATCTGCGCGACTACAAGGGTGAAGGCATCCAGCATGTGGCGCTCGGCACCAACGACATCGTCCGCACCGTGGAGACGATGCGCGGCATGGGCACCCCGTTCCAGGACACGCCCGACACCTATTACGAGTGCGTCGATACCCGTGTGCCGGGCCACAACCAGGATCTGAAGCGCCTCCAGGCCAACCGCATCCTGGTCGACGGTGCGCCGACCGAGGGCCAGGGCCTGCTGTTGCAGATCTTCACCAAGACCGTCATCGGCCCGATCTTCTTCGAGATCATCCAGCGCATCGGCAACGAGGGCTTCGGCGAGGGCAACTTCAAGGCGCTGTTCGAATCCATCGAACTCGACCAGATCCGCCGCGGCGTGCTGAGCGAGAACGCGGCCTGATCCTCAGCCAATTACACAGGCAGGGTTCCGAACGCTGCCCGGTCGCAAGGCCGGGCAGCTTTCATGCGTCTGGAACAGCGGGTTCGAGACAAATATTTCCATAATTCCGCTTATGTGTTTTTCTGTCCTCACGAAAGGTTGCCCCTCCCTCACTCTGGATGGGTATGGGCGTCGAAGCGCTCGCGGTCGCTCTTGTCGCTCATGAAGATGGCGAAGGGACGCAGGGCGTCGGCGTGGTTCAGGGTGATGGCGATCAGCACCGCCATCGGAGCGGCCAGCAGCGCGCCGGCCGCTCCCCACAGCCAGCTCCACAGCAGAAGCGCGATCATCACCACCAGGGGCGAGATGGCCAGCTGCTTGCCCTGCATATGGGGAGCCACGAAGTTGCCCATCACCTGTTCAATCACCAGCAGACCGCCGGCGACCGCCATCGCCGTGCCGGCATCTTGTGTCGCCAATACCAGAAGCACGGGCAAGGCGCCGGCCACCACCGATCCCACCACCGGCACATAGTTCAGCAGAAAGGCGAGAAAGCCCCAAAGCAGAACCAGATCCACCCCGAACAGCGACAGCCAGCCGATATAGAGCGCGCCGGTGATCAGCCCCAGCACGCTGCTGACCACCAGATAGCGGCGGAACTGCTGGGCGATGGCGGTTACAGCCTCCACCGCCATGCGGCAGCGCTCACGGCCGAGCGTCATGACGATCTTCTCGCGCCAGACCGGTGCCTCCAACTGCATCAGCAGAGACAGGAAGACGGTCATCACCAGGATCGACACCGTCTGTCCGGCAGAGGACAGGGCGGCCTTGGCGAAGCCGGTGATCGGATCGACCGGCACCTCACCGCCCTGCCCGGTCCCTTGCGCCGCCCCTTGTCCTGCCTGGGCCGTCAGGTCGGCCTTGGCGCCCTGGAGCCAGCCGTTCACCTTGGCCCACAGCTTTCCCAGCGCGTCGGCATAGTGCGGGAAATCCTCGGCCACCCGCTGCGCCACCAGGGCCATCGAACCGAAGAAAGCGGCGAGGATGGCCAGGATCAGCAGCATCGATGCGGCCAGCCCCAGCCAGGACAGTCGGCGCGGCACGCGGTCGCACACCCAGCGGGCGACCGGGGCCACCGCAACGGCGACGAAAAAGGCCGACACCAGCGGGATCAGGATGGAGGATGCTGCCTGCAACACCCACAGCGACGCTGCCCCGGCAATGATGCCCAGCAGCCAGAGCGCCAGCTTGACGCGGTCGATGCGTCCACCATCGGCGGCCCTGCCCTCCCCATTGCCGCCCAGTCCACCGTCCATGCCGTCCGCCCCCCTGCCGATGCGCCACATGGTGGCTCAAGCTAGACGCGGAAACAGGGTGTCCGGTTCCATTCTTTCAGCGCGATATCCTGACAACGCATGCAACCGGGGTTCGCAAGTCGGAACGCTCAAAAACGATAAACCGCATTCATTGATAAGGCTTCCATCAAATAGAGGCGGTCGAGTCCCAGGTAACCGGGCAAAAATTGCCGATCAATTTCTGCCAGACAGCCAAGGTGGCCTGAGTTTCATTTTTCTCTGATTCTCATAAAAAACAATCGTCCGCTTTTTGTCTCATTCATGCCACGGGAAACGCCCTCATTCATAATTTCCTAACCATAAGTGTTAGTACCCGATTAAGGCTAACAGACGAGCCTTTGGAACGAAGCGATACCCATAAAGCGGAGTTCCAAAATGGCTACCACCAACACCGACGGCACGATCCAGGTCACCTTTGCGGTCAATGCCTGGGGCGCGGCAGCCGGCGGAAAATGGCCGCATTTTCAACTGCTTCTGGATGGCAAGAGCATCGGTGAGGCCACCGTTTCCTCCGCCACCCAATCCCGCTACGTCTTCACCGCGACCGTGCCGGCCGACAAGGCGCATGCGCTGCAGCTGATCTACGACAACGACGATACGGTTAACGGCGAGGACCGCAACCTGTTCGTCAAGTCGTTCGAGGTGAACGGCAAGACCATCCTGTCGATCGATCCCTCGGTCAAGTACGACACCGGCAAGATCGACGGGCTGAACGTCATCGCCGGCCAGACCGAGATGTATTGGCCGGGCGCGCTGAACGTGCCGCTGCCCGCCACCCTGTTCCCGTCCGCCGCTGTGCCGGACGCCGAAACGGCCGCCACCATGACCACGACGATCAAGGTCAGCGCCTATGGCGCCAGCGCCGCCGGTCAGGCCCCGCATTTCAAGCTGCTGGTCGACGATCAGGTGGTCGGCGATGCCTGGGTCAGCGCCACCTCGCCCACCGACTACACCTTCACCGCCAAGGTGGACCCGAACGAAGCCCACAAGATCCAGATCTGGTACGACAACGACGCCACGGTGAACGGCGTCGACCGCAACCTGTTCGTCAAGTCGATCAACATCGACGGCAAGACCATCGCCTCGACCTCCGACATGGCCTCCTACGACAAGGGGGCGGTCGACGGCAAGTTCGTCGTCGCCGGCCAGGAAGGCCTCTATTGGGGCGGCGCCCTCACCTTCGGCGTGCCGGAGGAGTATTTCGGCGGCGCCTATGTCCCGCCGCCCCCGCCGCCGCCGAGCAAGGCGGTGGACATCGTCGTCAACGCCTACGGCACCTCGGCCGGCGGGCAGGCCGCGCATTTCAAGCTGCTGGTCGACGGGCAGGTGATCGGCGACGCCAAGGCCGCGGCGACCACCACCGGCTACAAGTTCACCGCCAACGTCGACCCGACCAAGGCCCACACGGTCCAGGTCTGGTACGACAACGATGCGACCGTGAACGGCGTCGACCGCAACCTGTTCGTCAAGTCGGTCGTCATCAACGGCAACACCGTCGCCGCCACCGACAGCATCGTCACCTATGACAAGGGTGTCGTCGACGGCAAGGACGTGGTCAAGGGCCAGGAAGGCCTCTACTGGGGCGGCGCCCTGAACGTCAAGGCCGGGGCCGACCTGTTCAGCAACACCCCCGCCACCCAGACGCCGGTGCCGACCGCCCCGACCAAGCCCGCCTTCTACGTCGCCGCCAACGGCAAGGACACCTGGTCCGGCAAGCTGTCCGCCCCCAACGCCGACGGCACCGACGGTCCCTTCGCCAGCCTGGAGAAGGCGCAGGCCGCCATGCGGGCCAACCCGGCCATCGACACCACCTATGTCCGCGAGGGCACCTATCACCTGACCAAGACGCTGGAGCTGACCTCGCTCGACAACGGCCACAGCTTCCAGAACTATCCCGGCGAAAAGCCGGTGCTGAGCGGCGGCGAGGTGGTGAAAAGCTTCACCAGCGAGGGCAACGGCCTCTATTCGGCCAAGCTCGGCACCGCCAGCAACCTCGACCTGATCGTCGGCGACGTCCGCCAGCATCTGGCCGAGAAGTTCGCCTACGACGCCGCCGACGTCACCAGCGGCTGGCACTTCGCCGACGCCGCCTCGGGCGGGCCCAGCGGCTGGTCGATCCGCTCGCACGGCACCGACGTGACCGCCGCCGACATCCAGCCGGGCACGCTCATCCAGATCATGGATGCCGAGCGGCTGGGCGACACGCTGGGCACCATCGCCAGCTTCAACGCCTCCACCCGCACCATCACGCTGAAGAACGGCGCCTCCCTGCCCTTCGCGGAAGGCACCACCTACAAGCTGCTGAACAATGCCGCCTATGTCGATCAGGCCGGCGAGTTCGCCTGGCGGACGTCGGACGGCAAGCTGCTCTACAAGGCCGCCAGCTCCGGCTTCGTCTCCAGCGGCGTCGAGGTGCCGCGGCTGGACACGCTGATCAAGCTGAACGGCGCCAGCAACGTCACCATCGACGGGCTGACCTTCAAGAACACCACCACCGGCGGCGACGCCCTGCTGCTGACGAAGTCGAGCGGCAACCACATCAGCGACAACAGCTTCCTGAACGTCGGCACCGCGATCAAGCTGACCGCCGCCTCGTCCAACAACGACATCGCCCACAACACGCTGAACCATCTGGCCGAAAACGGCATCGAGATGGACGGCCGCAGCAACGGCAACAGCATCTACGGCAACAGCATCAGCAACATCGGCGAAGTGCGCAAGGCGGTGTCCGGCATCATCGGCACCGGCGTGGACAACAACCTGATCTCCAACAACGACATCGACCACAGCGCCCGCTACGGCATCTCGTTCAAGGATTACGGCGGCACCACCAACACGGTGAACCACAACAACATCATCCAGTACAACAACATCTCCTACACCGGGCTGGAGACCGCCGACGGGGGCGCCATCGAGATCCTTGGCCGGTCCAGCGCCGACACCGGCATGATCATCCAGGGCAACCGGATCGAGCATGCCAATGGCCTCGCCACCAGCAACCAGGACACTTGGATGTTCGGCCAGAAGGGCTTCGGCATCTATCTGGACGACATGGCCGGCGGCATCACCGTCAAGGACAACTTCATCAAGGACGCCGACTGGGCTTCGGTGCAGATCCATGGCGGCGACAACAACGTGGTGACCAACAACTTCTCGGTCATCGCCAGCAACAAGGAAGACTTCATCCGCATCGAATGGCAGCCGGTGCACGGCACGGCCGGCGACCCGCACAACAACACGATCACCAAGAACGTGGTGATGGGGACCCTGCCGCTGGACGACTACATCGAGCTGCTGAGCGCCAACGACTTCGTCATCGACAACAACCTTGTCTTCAACGTGCCGAAGTACGGCGATCACGACGTGATCGGCAAGCCGATGTTCGCCAACGCCTATTGGGGCGACTATTCGCTGCTGCCGACCTCGCCCGCCTTCGCGATGGGTATCCACGACCTCGCCTGGGCCAAGATGGGCGTCGACGGCGTCGCCGCGGTGGGCCTGGAGCATTTCTGGGACGGCGTCTGATCGCCCGATCCTGAAGCCGGTCATAGGGGGCCGGCGCATCGGGGGTACGCCCTCGACGTGCCGGCCCCGGCGGTGGGCGGAGCCTGTTTTGCTCGAGGTCGAGCGACGGAGGCTTCGCCCACATGCGTTTCGGAAATCCCTTCAGAAAAGACCACAGGCGCCCGGCACAAGCGCAATCGGCGCAGCCTTGCCCCCGGCTTGGCGTTCGCGCCGCAGCGCACCATATCCAGACCGCGCTCCGCTGCGGACAGGCCCAAGCTGTACCGATCGGGGTGCATTCCCATTCCAGACCGGACGGACCGAGACAGTTTCCGATGACGCAAGCGACGTGGACGGCAGGACGGACCGCAGGAGCCGTGGCGATGACCCTGGGGGCCTGCCTGCTGCTGTGGGCTGCCTGTGCGGCAGGGCCGGCCTCGGCCCAACAGGACGACAAGAAGCCCAAATTCGGCCCGGACGCCGTGCCGATCACCCGCTCGGTCGATTTCGTCCGCACCACGCCCGCACCGGATTACTGGGCGCTCAGCCCCTATTACGTGCCGCAGACGACCGGCGCCTCCTGCTCGGTGGCGAGCGTGACCATGATGCTGAACGCGCTGCGCGGGTTGCCCGGGCTGGCGTCGGAACGGCTGGTCACCGCCAAGCAGCTGCTCGACCGGCTGGACGACGATCATTGGCGCGACGCCACCGCCGACGATGGCGAGGGCATCTCCTTCGGCGAGCTGATCACCTATGTCCGCCGCAGCCTGAGCGCCTACGGCATCGACGCCGAGGTGGAGGTCTGGCGCCCGCGCGACACCTCGCCCGCCACGCTGGCGGAGCTGCGCCGCATCCTGTCGGACAATGAGCGCAGCGCCGACGACATCATCCTGCTGGCCTTCGACCAGGGCACCCTGACCGGCGACATCGGCCTTGGCCACATCGCACCGCTCGGCGCCTATGACGCGGCGAACAAGCGCGCGCTGGTAATGGACCCCGACCGCGCCTGGTACGTCCCCTACTGGACCAGCGACGCCCGGCTGCTGGAGGCGATGCTGAAGCCCGACCGCGCCGACCCCGAGGGCAGCGGACTGATCCGCGTCCGCAGCCGCCGGGTCTCCGGCTGAGCGTCCTTTACTTCACTTCCTGACTGGTCAGGTCGGAGGGGTTCTGCGACCGGGTCGGCTCGTTCGGCTGGTCCGGTTCGCTCGCCCATTGGTTCGGGCGCGGCACCGGGTTGCCGTTGAGGTCAGGCGGCGCCCGGCGCACGTCGGCGAGCGCCTGCTGCAACTCCTGGCTGCCCGTGGCGGCGGAGCTGGACGGGTTCGGCGGCTTGGTGCCCTGAGCGGTCGGGTGCGGATCCTGGCTCTGCTGAACCTTGCCGTCGCGGGCGAGCGCGTCGCCGGCAGACTCCTTCGATCCGGACTCGACCGGAGCGGCGGCCGGCTGCTGGCTCTGCGGCTGATCCGCCTGCTGTGCGGCGGCACCGACCAGCGGCAGGCCGGACAGGAGCCCCGACAGCAGCAGGGCGGCGGCGAATTTGCGCATGGCGCATCCTTCCATTGGAGAATCGGCCGGCGGGCCTTTCGGGGAAAGCCGTTGGAGTCCAATGCGCAACGGCACCAAATGGCCGGCCGCGCGTTGTACCGGGGACAGAGTCCGGCTTTCAGGCCGTCCGGTCCCAGCCCATCAGGAACACCGACAATGCCCAGCGAGTTCCCGTCCTCCGCCGCCCCCTCCTCCACTGCCGCCGCTTCCGCCAACGTCACCGCTCCCGCCTCGCTCCAGGACCGCGCCGAACGGCGCAGCGTCGGCGTGGTGGTGGAGCGACGGCGCGTCGACAATCCGTGGATCGAGGCGCGCTGGCAGCCGGTGATGCTGGTCCCGGCCGACCCCACCCTGCCCGACTGGAGCGTGCTGGCCGAAGGACCCGACTGGACACGCCATTACGCCGGCACCGCCGAGATCGCCCTGTTCCCGACCGAGGCGGAGAACTACAAGCACAACCTCGACGGCGGCACCCCCAGTGCCTACGTCATCCTGCGGCCGGGCGGTCCGGCACCGGGGATGCAGTTGCTGGCGGTCACCGCCGACCCCGGCGAGATCGATGCCCACGCCGAAGCCGGCGACGACGTGATCGAGGCGCTGCCGCTGCCGATCCCGCTGGTGCTGTGGATGGACGGCTTCGTCGCCCGCCACTTCGTCGAGCGCCCTTTCCACAAGCGCAAGCGCGACCGTGCCGACCCGGAAGCCCTGGCGCGGCACCGCAAGCCCGGATTGCCGCCGCATGGCTGAGCACGGGGAGGAAGGTTTCCTCGGCCGCTGGTCGCGGCTGAAGCGCGAGGTTCAGGTCGAGGAGCCGGCGGCACCGCCGCAGGAAGCCCTGCTGCCCGAGGCCGTGCCGCCTGAACCGTCGCCTGGAGAGACCGGCGAGGAGGTGGCGGACCTGCCTGCGCTGGACAGCCTTGACGCAGGCAGCGACTACACCGGCTTTCTTCGCCGCGAGGTGCCGGCGGATTTGCGGCGTGAAGCCCTACGACGGGCCTGGACGAGCGACCCGGTCATCGCCGGCTTCCGCGGCTTCGCCGAATATGACTGGGACTACAACGCGCCGGGCTATGGCGCCCTGCGCCCCACCGACGACATCGCCCGCCTGCTGAACGCGGTGCTGCCCGACGAGAAACGGGAGGAGGACGAGGCGGTTGTTAAGGACGAGGCGGAAGTGGCCGGGCTGTCGCCGGAGACTGCGGAGCCAGCCACCGCGCTCCCTCCCCAACCCTCCCCCGCGATGCGGGAGAGGGGGGTGAGTGCGGAACCAGAGGAGGCCCCTCTCCCGCCGAAGGCGGCAGAGGGTTAGGAGCCTCAGATACACCGCCCGCCATCGACCTCCAGGCACACACCGGTCAGGAAGTTCCCCTCGTCGGAGCAGAGATACAGCGCCGCGTTGGCGATGTCGGCCGGGGTGGACAGACGTCCCAGCGGGATGCTGCTGCGGAACTGCTCGCGGCGTTCGGGCGTGTCCTGGCCCATGAAGCGGTGGAGCATGCCGGTCTCGCCCGCCACCGGTGCGATGGCGCAGACGCGCACATTGTCGGCCGCCAGTTCCGCCGCCATCGATTTGGTGAGCGTGATGACCGCCCCCTTGGAGCCGTTGTACCAGGTCAGGTTCGGCCGTGGCCGCAGCCCGGCGGTCGAGGCGATGTTCAGGATCACGCCGCCGCCATGGGCGCGGAACACCGGCACGGCGTGGATGGCGCTGTGGTAGATCGACTTCACGTTGACGGCATAGATGCGGTCGAAGGTGGCCTCGTCCACGTCCAGCATCGAGCCGTAGCGGTGGGTGTAGCCGGCATTGTTGACCAGGATGTCGAGCCGCCCGAACTCGCCCAGCGCCGCCGAGACGATGGCCTCGTAATCCTCCCCGACCGCGACGTCGGCGCGGACGGCGAGTGCGGTCTCTCCCAGGCTGTCGGCGACGCGGCCGGCGGCGGCCTCGTCCAGGTCGGCGACGATGACGCGGGCCCCTTCGGCGGCGAAGCGTCGGGCGATGCCCTCGCCGAAGCCCGATCCCCCGCCGGTGACGACGGCGACCTTGTCAGACAAACGCATGAGCGGTTCCTCCCCGGCAATTCTCGATCCGAGATGCGCACGGCCGTTGCGGCGCGCGGACTCCGTTCAACAGGGAACCGGCGCCATCGGCCGCATCGTGAACACGGCGAAGATCGTGAACACGGCGAAGAATGCATGATAGCGCGAAGCTGCCCTGTGGGGCAGTCGCCATCATCCGCTACATCGTTTTGGAGAGATGGAGGAGAGAATGGCGCGAGTGACGGGACTTGAACCCGCGGCCTCCGGCGTGACAGGCCGGCGCTCTAACCAACTGAGCTACACCCGCGCTATGGCTCCCGGTGCTGGACTCGAACCAGCGACAAGCGGATTAACAGTCCGCTGCTCTACCAACTGAGCTAACCGGGAACGGAGGCCCGCCTTATATGGCCGCTGGCGAAAGCTGGCAAGCGGAAAAATGCAAAGCTCTTCATTTTTCCGGAAAAAGGCGGTTTCCGCGCCCTCCGCCTGTGACATTCCAGCCGCGCCGCAGCCATGGGTTGCCGGCGCACAGGCTCGCCCTTGACAGTCCGGAGCATCTCAGGCTTTTTCTCGCCTCCTCTCCCCACCATTGCCGCAGGCCCCGATGTCCGAGGTCGTCCCCTTCGCCGCCGCCCGCGAGGCGCTGCTCGCGCGCCTGACCGAACAGCTGCCGCCCTCGTCGGAATGGGCGGGCCGGCTGATGCTGATGCCGGAGGGGCGCCGGGTGGAGCCGATGCCGGCGGCCGACGCGGTGGAGTCGCTGCGCGCCTTCCGCGCCGGGCTGGGCGAGGCGGTCGGCGCCGCCGCCTGCTCGGTCGGCGGGGTGTGGGTCGGGCGGGAGGATTGCCTGGACTGGGACGGGCTGCTGGCGCCGCTGGCGGTCGCCGCCGCCTATGTGGTCGGCCGCACCCAGTCCGCCGGCGGTTTCGCCGCGGAACTGTTCCGCTGCAAGGACGCGCTGGCCGGTTGGGGGGTGCGCGGCCTGCGCGGCGAACCGGCGGTGGCGCGTGCCGCCGGCTATGCCGTGGTGTCGGTCAGCCGCCGCCCGGACGACAACGAGATCGTGCTGGACCGGGTGATGGACACCTTCGCCTTCGTCATGCGCAGCCTTGGCGAGCCGACGGTAGCCGCAGCCGACATGGACCGCCGGCTGGTCAAGCGGGCGGTGCCGTTGCGGCGATAAGAAATTTTGCGTTAAGACAGAGTTCGGTGAGTGCTGAATCCGCCCTCACGCTTGCGCGCCCTTATCCGCGGGCGCGCTCGATCTCGACGCCGACGCTGGCGGCGTCGGGGAACACGTCCAGCTTTTCCACCCGGACCTTGGCCACCGTCACCCGCGCGTCGGCGAGGCAGCGCTCGGCGATGCGTTCGGCCAGCGTTTCCACCAGCGTGACGTGGCCCTGGGTGACCACGCCCTTGACGATGGTCGCCATGTCCTCGCCGGTAACGCCGGGGGCGATCACGTCGAGGTCAAGGTTCAGGCGGATGCGCTGGGGCTTCAGCCGCTCGTGGGCATAGACGCCGATCAGCGCATCCATCACCAGATCGCGCACGAAACAACGGGTGGACAGCGTCGCCGGGGCCGAACGCGGCACCGGGGCGGTGACGGTGGCGAAGAGCTTGTTCATGGCCGACAGCCCTAACACGGCAACGCCACCGCTGCCAAGCAACCGTCCCCGCTAGCGCCTATGCCGGACGGACAGGTCTGGGATGGACTCAGTGCATTTCCGAGCGGATGCGCTCGCGCAGCACGTCGATCGGGCGCAGATCCTCGCCCTCTTCGTAATGCCAGAAGGTCCAGCCGTTGCAGGCCGGCAGGCCGGCCATCGCCGCCCCCACCTGATGGATCGAGCCGCGATGGTCGCCGCGCGGGCCGGAGCCGATCAGTGTGCCGTCGGCGCGCACGCGGGCGGCGACGCGGCGGCGGTGGTCGAACAGGGTCGAGCCGGGGCGCAGCAGCCCGCGCTCCACCACCCAGCCGAAGGGAATGCGCGGTGCGGCGCGCTTCGGCGGGGTGTCGAGGATCGCCGCCTCCGGTGCCTCCTCCACCGCGTCGATGCGGGCCTGGGCCGCCTTGACGTAGGTGTCGTCGCGCTCCAGCCCGATCCACTTGCGGCCCAGCCGCTTGGCGACGGCCCCGGTGGTGCCGGTGCCGAAGAAGGGATCCAGCACAACGTCGCCGGGACGCGACGAGGACAGGATCACCCGGTACAGCAGCGATTCTGGCTTCTGCGTCGGGTGGGTCTTCTTGCCGTCCTCGTCGCGCAGCCGTTCGCCGCCGTTGCAGATCGGCAGCAGCCAGTCGCTGCGCATCTGAAGATCCTCGTTGAGGCTCTTCATCGCGTCGTAATTGAAGCGGTAGCGCGCATCCTTGTCGCGGGCCGCCCAGATCATCGTCTCGTGGGCGTTGGCGAAACGGGTTCCCCGGAAGTTCGGCATCGGATTGGTCTTGCGCCAGACGATGTCGTTCAGAATCCAGAATCCCAGATTCTGCAGCGTGGCGCCGACCCGGAAGATGTTGTGATAGCTGCCGATCACCCACAGCGAGCCTTCCGGCTTCAGGATGCGGCGGGCGGCCGCCATCCAGTCCTGGGTGAAGCGGTCATAGGCCTCGAAATCGTCGAACTTGTCCCACTCGTCATCCACCCCGGCGACGCGGGTGTGGTTCGGCCGCAGCAACTCACCCCCCAACTGCAAGTTGTAGGGCGGATCGGCGAAGATGAGATCGACCGAAGCGGGCGGCAGATCGTTCATGAGAGCGATGCAATCGCCGACCAGGATACGGTTTTCAGGGAGCATTTCACGACCGGCAAAGAACTGGGACTCGGCCGGACAATGAGTTCTCGACCGAGTCGCCGTCAACAGCTTTCTTTGCCAAGTGACGACGGCTCAGCCGCTCAGTGCCCTTTGGCGTTTCACTGGTGCAAAACTGACTCGGTGATGCGGCGTGACACCGTGGCGGGTCAGCGCGTCCAGATGCTCCGGTGTCGGATAGCCGGCGTTTCGGTCCCATCCATAGTGTGGATACTGGACCGACAACCGCAACATCTCGCTGTCGCGCGCCACTTTGGCGAGAATAGAGGCGGCGGCGATGGACTGGCTGCGGCTGTCGCCCTTGACGACCGCCACCCGCTCGCACGCGATGTCGGGGGTGAATTTGCCGTCGATCAGCGCCGCGTCGGGGGCCGGGCCGGGCAGCGCCAGATAGGCCCGCTTCATCGCCAGCAGCGTCGCCTTGTGGATGTTGAGTTCGTCGATCTCGGCGGCCGACGCCTCGGCGATGGCGAAGGCCAGCGCATGCGCGCGGATCGCCGGTTCGATCTCCTCGCGCAGGCGCCGGTTGACCGCCTTGCTGTCGTCGATCAGGGCGGCGATCTCCGGCGGCAGCCCTTCGGGCGGCAGCACCACGGCGGCGGCGACCACCGGGCCGCAGAGCGGGCCGCGCCCGACCTCGTCGATGCCGCAGACGCGGCGTCCGGGACCGAAGCCGGCCTCCAGCGACAGGTCCGGGCGTTGCCGGGGGATGGCGGCTTTGCGGGGCGCTTTGGCAGGCATGGGAGCGGGCAGCCTTCCGGGCAGCAGTTGAACGTCGGTTGGAATGGGGCCGCTTGATAGCGGCGGCGGAGTCCGCGCGCAAGGCCACCGCCGATCGTGCCGCAGATTGCGGCCTTTTGCGCCAACCAGCCTCTTGAGAAGCGGCGCACGGCTGCGCTATGGATGCGCCCCGCGAAGCCGGACAGCATCCATCACCCGCCCCGCCATCACCCGAGAGCAGGCCATGACCGACACGACCCAGACCGCCGCCGAATGCCCCTGCCGTTCCGGCAAGCCGCTGGACGCCTGCTGCGGACCCTATCTGGCCGGCATGCCCGCCCCGACGGCCGAGGCGCTGATGCGGTCGCGCTATTCCGCCTTCGCCACCGGCAACATCGACTATCTGCACGACACGCTGCTGCCCAGCACCCGCGACGACTTCAACCGTGAAGAGATCGAGACCTGGGCCAAGAACAGCGTGTGGACCGGCGTGGAGATCCGTTCGACCGAGGACGGCCAGCCCGGCGACAGCGAGGGGATCGTCGAGTTCGTCGCCCGTTTCAGCATGAACGGCAAGCCGATGACCCACCACGAGACCAGCCGCTTCACCCATACGGACGGCCGCTGGTACTATGTGGACGGTCAGCTGGGCGCCCGTCCGCGCAGCGGCCCCAAGGTCGGCCGCAACGACCCCTGCCCCTGCGGCAGCGGCAAGAAATACAAGAAGTGCCACGGCGCCTGACCGGTTCGGCTCTTGAGTCGCGGCTGAATCGTCACGCTGCATCTGCACAAAAAACCGCCGAAGCGCCCCGCCCCGCCTGCCCGTCAGGCGGCGGCGGAGTTTTTGTTGTGCGCGGATGGTGAAAATGCGCAATCCCGATTGAATTATGGGTCGGAACCGATCATCCTTCGCCTGCCCTGTTCCGGGTGTCCCTTCTTTGGTTTTTGCCGGGATGGGGTTTAACACGACAGATGAGACGATAACTGATGTTCGACCGTCCGCAGCGCTCTTCCTTCCGCGCTCCTGAAATCACCCAGCGCGACATCCGCGCCACCGTCAAGTGGTTCAACGCCACCAAGGGCTTCGGCTTCGTCACCCCCGACGATGGGTCGCCCGACGCTTTCCTGCACTCCACGGTTCTGCAGTTCTGCGGACACGACAGCCTGCCCGAAGGCGCCACCATCACCTGTGACCTGTCGCGCGGCCCGAAGGGCCCGCAGGTCGCCACCATCCACGCGGTCGACACCTCGACCGCCGCTCCGAGCCGTCCGTCGCGCGCCCCGCGCGAGCGTGACAGCTGGGGCAACGACGGCGGCTACGGCGGCGGCAACAGCTACGGCGGCGGCAGCCGCGGCGGTTACGACAGCTACGGCGATTCGGACGGCGGCGAAGTCGTCGACGGCACGGTGAAGTGGTTCAACGTGTCGAAGGGCTTCGGCTTCATCGCCCCGTCGACCGGCGGCAAGGACATCTTCGTGCACATCCGTGCGCTGGAGCGGTCGGGCATCAACGGCCTGGACGACGGTGCGCAGGTCCGCGTCACCATCCGCCAGGGCGCCAAGGGTCCCGAGGCTCAGCGCGTCGAGATGGCCTGATCTCTCATCGGTCGTTGTGATGTGAAAAAGCCCCCGCTCCACCGGAGCGGGGGCTTTTTCATTGATGCCGTTCAAGAAAGTTGGCTGCTCACTCCAGATGGTCCAGCGGCAGCCGGGTCTCGAACTTCACCTCCTTCAGGGTGACGCTCGATTTGACGTGCGACACCGCGGGGATGGAGAAGATGCGCTCGCTGAGGAAGCGGCCGTAATCCTCGGTGGTCGGCACGACGATGCGCAGCAGATAGTCGGCGTCGCCGGTGACCGCGAAACATTCCAGCACCTCCGGCATGCCGGCGATGGCGGTCTCGAACTGGTCGACCGCATTCTCCTTGTGGCGCTCCAGCGTGACATGGGCGAAGACGCATTCGCCGAGCCCCAGCTTGCGCGGGTCGAGCTGCACCGTGTAGCGGCGGATGACGCCAATCTCCTCCATCGACCGCACCCGGCGCCAGCAGGGGGAGGCCGACAGCCCGACCGTGTCGCCCAGTTCCTGCATGGTCAGGCGGGCATTCTCCTGCAGGGCCGCCAGGATCCCCTTCTCATGCCGGTCGAGCTTGATCGCCGCCATTGGCACTTTCTCCGTCCATCCAATCGTTGCATCTGCAAACATAAGCAGGGCCGGCGGCCGGTGCGAGCCCTTCCATGCAACCAATCCCCCCGTCGCGGTGTTGCTCCGGCGGTGGGTGGCGGGTCGGCAGGCGCGAGGAGAAGACCGTGTTCGATTGGATTGTCGGTATGGTGGAGCAGACGGGCTATCTCGGCGTCGCTCTGCTGATGTTCGCGGAGAACCTGTTTCCCCCCATTCCATCGGAGCTGATCCTGCCGCTGGCCGGCTTCACCGCCGCAAGGGGCGACCTTGGCCTGCCGATGATCATCGTTTCGGGCACCGTGGGTGCGGTGCTGGGGGCGCTGTTCTGGTATGGGATCGGCCGCTGGGTCGGCAGCCGCCGGCTGAAACAGTGGGCGGCACGCCATGGCCGCTGGCTGACCATCGCACCGGAGGAGGTGGACGAGGCCGCCGCCCATTTCCGCGAGCATGGCGGCCGGGCGGTGCTGATCGGCCGGATGATCCCGGCGGTGCGCACGCTGATCTCCATCCCCGCCGGGGTGTCAAACATGGCGCTGATGCCGTTCCTGCTCTACACCACGCTGGGCACCGCGATCTGGACGACCTTCCTGGCGAGCGCCGGCTATCTGCTGGAGGACCGCTACCAGCAGATCGCCAACTGGGTGAACCCTGTGTCCAACATCGTCGCCGCCGGGATCGCCCTCTGGTACGTCTACCGCGTCGCCACCTTCGGCCGGCGGTCGGCCCGCCAGCCGGCGGAATAACGGCCAAGCCCTTTTCCGCATTGAGGAAAAGCGCCACGCCCCCTCTGGACGGTCCGGCTTTCGCCATGCTCTGACTGGCGGGTCCGACCGCCTGTGGGAGCCTTTCCATGAGTTCCAATCCGACCATCATCCTCGTCCATGGCGCCTTCGCCGACGGTTCCTCCTGGGGCCGGGTGATCGCCCGCTTGCAGGCGGAAGGCTTCGCGGCGGTCGCGGTGCAGAACCCGCTGGTTTCGCTCGACGACGATGTCGCCCATGTCCAGCGCGCCATCGACCGGACCAAGGGGCCGGTGGTGCTGGTCGGCCATTCCTGGGGCGGGGCGGTCATCACCCAGATCGGCGAGCAGGAGCGGGTGAAGTCCCTCGTCTATGTCGCCGCCTTCGCTCCCGACGTCGGGCAATCGCCGAACGACACGCTGAAGCCCTTCCCGCCGTCGGCCGGCCTGTCGGGCGTGTCGGTGGACAAAGGCCGCTTCCTGACCCTGACGCCGGAGGGCATGGCCCGCAACTTCGCCCAGGATCTGCCGGCGGAGGAGGTCGCCCTGCTGGCCGCCACCCAGGGGCCGGTCGCGGCGGCCTGCTTCGCCAGCAAGGTCGGTGCCGCCGCCTGGAAGACAAAGCCCGCCTGGTATGTCGTCGCCAGCCAGGACCGCATGCTGCCGCCGGACTTCCTGCGTGCCACCGCGTCGCGCATCGGCGCCCGGACGGTCGAGGTCGAAAGCGGCCATGCCCCCCACCTGTCGCGCCCCGATGCGGTGGCGGCGGTGATCGTCGAAGCGGCCCGCGGAACTTAAACGCCCTTCCGCACCGCCCCCGGCGTGGTGCCGCGCCGCCGCCGCAGGCTGCGGGTCAGGGCGCTCTGGTCGGAGAAACCGACCGCCAAAGCCACCTCCGCCAGCGCCAGGCGGCCATCCCGCAGCAGCGCCTCCGCCCGGTCCAGCCGCAATTCGGCCAGCAGGCGGGCCGGTGTGCTGCCGGTGCGGGCACGGAAGCGTTCATAGAACCGGCTGGGCGCCAGACCGGCCGCCTCGGCCAGCTCCGCCACCGTCAACGGCTCGCCGCAGCGCTCCGCCATCAGGGCCAGGGCGCGGTCGATGGGATCCCTTGTCGATACGGAGGGCGGCGGCTGGCGCGCCTCCAGGGCGCGCAGCAGCAGCCCCGCCGAGTGATGGGCCAGCACCGGGTCGAGCGGACGGTCGGCCGCCTCCGCCGCGAGATAGCGCACCAGACCATCCAGCGCCCCGTCGATGGCGAAGAAGGCATTGCAGGCGCGCACCGCCGCCTCCGGCACCAGCCCGGCGGCCGGTACATCCAGCACGACGAAGCGGTTGGCGCCGCCGCTGCGGAAGCTGTGCGGCACGCCGTCGGCCACCAGCACCCCGCGCCCGTCTCCCACCCGGCCGCAGGCGCCGCCGACCTCCATGTCGAGGGTGCCGGCGATGGGCAGCACGATCTGGTGATGGTCATGCGCGTGCCGCCGTTCATGCCCGTCGTAACTGCGGGTGCTGACGGTCGGCCGATGCGGGGACGCCACGCCGGCGGACTCCTGGAATCGGTTCGAGAGACCGATGGTACGCCCTCGACCATTCCGCCGGCAACCGCCCCGTTGCCGGACGATGCTTGCCAAATACCGATTTGCGAAACTGTGTTTCGGCAAATATCCATACAATCGAACGAAGTCTCTGGTCGCATTCCGAACGGATATGGCGATATTCGCCCACCCATTCACTTCTCCGTGACCTGATATTCCGGACGAACGGTTGCGGTATCGGACAGCCCGTCCTTATGAGTATTTTCAAATAAGAAAAACGAACACCAAGGCACGTATCGTTCGTCATTCGACAAAAAACACTCATAAAAGGAACGCCCGATGTACCGAGATCGCATCCGCCTGAAATCCTTGTGGGGCAAGGTGGTGCCGGCGGAGGAAGCCGCTTTCCTTATCAAGGACGGCATGACCGTGGGCATGAGCGGCTTCACCCGTGCCGGCGACGCCAAGGCGGTGCCGCTGGCGCTGGCCGAGCGCGCCGCGTCGGAGAAGCTGAAGATCACGCTGATGACCGGCGCCTCGCTGGGCAACGACGTGGACCGGATCCTGACGGAGGCGGGGGTGCTGTCGCGCCGCCTGCCCTTCCAGGCCGACCCGGTGCTGCGCAAGGCGATCAACCGCGGCGAGGTGATGTTCGTCGACCAGCATCTGTCGGAAACGGTGGAACTGCTGCGCTCGCGCCAGATGGGGCCGGTCGATGTCGCGGTGATCGAGGCCTGTGCCATCACCGACACCGGCGGGATCGTGCCGACCACCTCCATCGGCAATTCGGCGACCTTCGCCATCCTGGCCGAAAAGATCATCATCGAGCTGAACCTGACCCAGCCGCTGGATCTGGAGGGGATGCACGACGTCTATATCCCGACGCGCCGCCCCTTCCGCGAACCGATCCCGGTGGTGACGGCGGAAAGCCGGGCCGGCCTGCCCTACATACCCATCGATCCGTCGAAGATCGCCGCCATCGTGGTGACGCGCAAGCAGGACAGCTCCGCCAGCATCCTGCCGCCCGATGACGAGACCAACGCCATCGCCGGCCACCTGATCGAGTTCTTCGGCCGCGAGGTGAAACAGGGCCGGCTCGGCCGGTCGCTGGCGCCGCTCCAGGCCGGCATCGGCACCATCGCCAACGCGGTGCTGCACGGGCTGATCGACGGGCCGTTCCACGATCTGACCATGTACAGCGAAGTGCTGCAGGACAGCACCTTCGAGCTGTTCGACGCCGGCAAGTTGAATTTCGCGTCCGGATCCTCGATCACGCTCAGCGCCGGGAAGTACGCCGAGGTGCTGCCGAAGATCGGCTCCTACAAGGGCCGGCTGCTGCTGCGCCCGCAGGAGATCTCCAACCATCCCGAGGTGATCCGCCGCCTGGGCGTCATCGGCATCAACACGGCGCTGGAGTGCGACATCCACGGCAACGTCAACTCCACCCACGTCAACGGCACACAGATGATGAACGGCATCGGCGGCTCCGGCGACTTCGCCCGCAACAGCCACCTCGCCATCTTCGTCACCAAGTCGCTGGCCAAGGGCGGCGCCATCTCCAGCATCGTGCCGATGGTCACCCATGTCGACCACAACGAGCATGACGTCGATGTGCTGGTGACGGAGGTCGGGCTGGCCGACCTGCGCGGTCTGGCGCCGCGCGAGCGGGCGGAGACCATCATCCGCAACTGCGTCCATCCCAGCTACCGCGAACTGGCGGCCGACTATCACCGCCGGGCGCTTCAGCGCGGCGGCCACACCCCGCACCTGCTGGAGGAAGCCTTCGCTTGGCACAGCCGCTTCCAGCAGACCGGCAGCATGATCCCGGCGCCGCTGGCGGCCGAATAGGCTCCCTCAAAAACGGGCGGGCCGCGGAATGCCGCGGCCCGTTCCCGTTGCCCATATGCTGTCAGACGTGCTGCCCGCCATTGCGTTCCAAGTAGAGAAGCAGAGCGGGGTAATAGTGCTTGCGCTCGGACGAAATCTTCTCGCAGAAACGGCGTGCAGCTCCGCTCTTGAGCCAGTCCTCAAGCTGGCCGTTCTGCCGTTTTTCCGCGACGATGGCATCGATCGCGTCCAAAATCTTGTGAATCACCTCAGGCCTCGTCTTATGAAGATCGGAGCGGCGTCTTCGTCGCTCTCACAATCCTATATGCGCTCGCCTGACGGTGAAGGGCCCTGCATTCTGGGAATGGCTGCGTGTTGCAATGCACAAAACGAATGGCTTCACGCCCTCTCCCGCTCCTCCTCAGGCGGGCGGAGCGCCTGTCCGGTCGGGCAGAGCCGCAACAGCACGCAGCGGTCGCAAGCCGGTGCCTGATAATAGCAACAGCGCTGGCCGTGCAGCATCATGACCTCATGGTTGTCATAGACCTGCTGGGCGTCCCACCCCTCCGGCAGTTGCGCCGACAGCACGGCGTGGGACGGGCCGACGGCGAGAGTGGCGGGGATCAGGCCGGTGCGCACGGCGACGCGGTGATGGTGGCTGTCCACCGGCAACGCGGCCTGCCGCAAAGTGGAGAAGCTTAGCACCGCGGCACTGGTCTTCGGTCCGACACCCGGCAACTCCTCCAGCCACGCACGGGCGTCGGGCACCGGCATGCCGGACAACAGGTCGAGCGACAGGCTGCCGACCCGCTCGGTGATGCGGCGCAGGATGGCCTGGATGCGCGGCGCCTTCTGCTCCGGCCAGGTGACGCCGGCGATGGTCGCCTCCACTTCGGCAACCGGCGCGTCGCGCACCGACTGCCAATCCGGCCAGCGCCGCCGCAGCGCCTTGAAGGCGGCGCCCGAGGCCGCATTGCGGGTGCGGTGCGACAGCAGCGACGACACCAGCTCGCTGAGCGGGTCGAGGCTGTGGAAATAGGCGACCGGGCAGCCGTAGACGGTGCACAGCAGCCGGTGGATTTCGAGCGCCTTGTCGCGCAACGCAGCGGGGTCGGTCATGAAAACCGACAACAGCCGAACCGGCAAGGCGTTACCGGTAAATCATCAGGCTCTCTTCGCCGCCCGCCCCTACCCCACCAGCCCCGACATCACCGCGCGCAGCTGCGCCGGCTTTACCGGCTTGTTCAGCACGAGGCAGCCGGCCGCCTTGGCCTCGTCCGCCAGTTCCGGAGTGCGGTTGGCGGTGACGATCACGGCGGGCAGGATGCGGCCGCAGGCGGCGCGCAGCCGCGCCACCTCGTCCACCCCCAGCACGCCGTCGTCGAGGTGATAGTCGGCGATCAGCAGAATCCGGCGGCTGCGGCATGCCGGACAGCAGCGCCAGAGCCTCGTCGCCATTGGTGGCCGACACCACGTCGCAGGCCCAGCCGCGCAGCAGCGCTTCCATCCCCGCCACCACCGCCGGCTCGTTGTCCAGCACCAGCACCGAGGTGCCGGCCAGCCGGTTGGTCATCGGCCGGGCGGCGATGCTGGCCGGGCGGACGGCGCGGCGCTCGGTCCCGCGCGGCACGGTGACGGCGAAGACGGAGCCCCGGCCCGGCTCCGACCGCACGGTGATCGGGTGGTCCAGCATGCGGGCGACGCGGTCGACGATGGCGAGCCCCAGCCCCATGCCGCGGTCGCGCCCCTTGGTGACCGGAGTGTCGAGACGGCGGAATTCCTGGAAAATCTCGGCGATCTTGTCGCGCGGGATGCCGGGGCCGTTGTCCCACACCTCGATGCGGATGCCGCCGTCGCCGGTGCGGCGGCAGCCGACCACCACCCGGCCGCCCTGGACGTAGCGCAGCGCGTTGGACAGGAAATTCTGCACGATCCGGCGCAACAGCCGCATGTCGCTGCGCACCACCGCCCCCGACCCCACCACCTTCAAATCGATGCCGCGCTCCGCCGCCACCGCGGCATATTCGGTGGCGAGCGGCGCCAGGATGCCGCGCAGCGGAAAGTCGGTCACCTCCGGCGTCACCGCCCCGGCATCGAGCTTGGAGATATCGAGCAAAGCCGACAGCAGATCCTCCACCGATGTCAGCGCCGCATCGACGTTCTCCACCAGCTCCGCATTGGCGTCGGGCTGCTCCAGATCGGCGAGCGCCGAGACGAACAGGCGGGCGGCGTTCAGCGGCTGCAACAGATCGTGGCTGGCGGCGGCGATGAAGCGTGTCTTGGACAAATTGGCCTGATCGGCCTGGGACTTGGCCTGCTGCAGCTGGTCGTTCAACATCATCAGTGCGGATTTCTCCGCCTGTTCGGATTCGCGCCGCCGTTCCTCCTCGCGCTTGACGTCGGTGATGTCGGTGTAGACGCCGACGATGCCGCCGTCGCGCGTGCGCCGCTCGTTCACCTGGATCCAGCGGCCATCCGCCAGCCGGTTCAGGAAGACGCCCTTCAGGTCGTGGCGGTGCTCCATCCGTTCGCGCAGCCAGACGTCGGGCGGCGGCTCGGCGACGGCATCGGCGGCGGCGACCATCGCCACCAGATCGTTGAAGCGGATGCCGGCCTGGATGCGGCCCGCCACCGACGGCCAGTAGGACAGGTATTTGCGATTGCACAGCACCAGCCGGTCAGCGGAATCGAACAGGGCGAACCCCTCGTTCACCGACTCGATCGCCTCGAACAGGCGGGTGCGCATGGTGTCCGCCAGCTCCTTGGCGCGGGCGAGGTCGCGGTTGCTGTCCTCCAGCTTGTGCAGGGCGCGTTCCAGCTCCAGCGTGCGCTCGCGGATCTTCTGTTCCAGCACGATGGCGGTCTGGAACAGCGAGAAGGCGCCGCCCTGGAAATCCATCGACCGCTCGACGCGGTCCATCAGCACCTTGTTGATGCGCTGGAGCTTGGCGTTCTCCCGCTCCAGCTCGGCGATGCGGTCGGCGGGGTCGAGTGTCCAGTTGCGGGTCTGCATGCCGGCCATGGCTTAGCGCCCTCCGATGGCGACGCCCGTGAAGGTCTGGTTGACGTGCATGCCGTTGACCTGCTCGCCATAGGCGCAGAACCCGACGACGCGGTGACGGGCCAGCCGGTCGGACATCACGGCGTTCAGCTGCCGCTGCTCCATCTCCAGCCGGCGCAGGATGCAGTCGCAGCCGAGGATCAGGTCGGGGGCGCCGACCTCCGCCTCGATGCCCTCGATCAGCCCATCGAAATTGGCGACCGGATCGACCCCCTCCGCCACCGTCAGGACGATGCCCTCGTCGATGGCGCAGAAGAAGGTCAGGCTCTCGTCGTCGTTCACCTTCTGGATCGAGCGGACATGATACTGGCCGCCGACCCGCACCACGACCGGGTGGGAGGCGAAGATCATCGGGGTCAGCGGCTCCCCCTCCAGCCCGACCAGACGGGCATATTCGCGGCCTGCCGGCTCGGCATTGATCTCATGGACGATGCGGTGCTGCGGATCGGCGCCGGTGACCACCATCTTGCGGTCGGAGCTGACGAAATGCTGGGTGCGGAAGACGGTGAAGGGCCGCGTCGTGGTGAACAGCGCCACCACCGCGGCGTCTGCGTGGAAGGCGCCCTCGTGCAGGACGAAAGTGCGTTCGAAATGCAGGTCGTCGCCGGCCGAGGCGCCGAACAGCGGGATGTCGATCAGCGCGTTGTGCAGTGCGCTGACCACCGTCTCCTCGCTCATCGACAGCCCGTCGATCAGCAGCATGGCGAAGCTGCGGGCCTCCTCGCCCAGCGGCACCGGGCGGGTCCCCATCGCGCGGTCGCGGCGCGACAGCAGCGACCGCGCGATGGCGGTGCTGTCGGCGATCTCGAAGCGGTCGACATGGTCGACCAGCGCGGTGACGATGCAGAAATCCTCGGTCGGGAAGCCCACCGCCACCAGGGCGTTGGTGGTGTAGCCGCCGGGGCCGATCTCCCCCGCCGTGGTGCAGCCGATCACCGGCACCATGCCGAACTGCCCCGCCAGCGCGTCGGCCAGCGCCTCGCGGTCATAGCTTGGGGCGCAGAAGACGACCACCAGTTCCAAAGCCACCTCGCCCAGCCCGGCGCGCAGTTCCCGCGCCGCCTCGTCCGGGCGTTCGGCATGGGTGACGGCGCGCGGCATGCCGTCGCCGGAGGTCGGCCGTACCGGCCCCGTCACGGAAGTCTCTCCTGCGGACATGGCTTCCCCCTGCACCCCTCGCTCCGTCCGCGGATGCGATCCGGCAAGGGTACTCCAGGGATGGCGGCGGGCAAGACCAATCCGCGGACCGGTGAAGGAGGACATGATGCGGGGCGGCTCCTAAACAGTATCGGCCGGTTGCGGATCGGGCAGGCCGGCCAGCTCCCCGTCGGTGAACAGGCGGGCCCTGGCGATGAAGCGGACGCCGTCCGGCGCCTCGATCGAGAAGCCGCCGCCGCGCGCCTGGATAACGTCCAGGATGACCTGGGTGTTGCGCCACCATTGGAAGGTGTCGTCGGACATGCAGAAGGGCGCACCGGCGACCGTGCCGAGGCACAGGTCGCGACCGCCCATCCTGAACTCCCCCTTCGGCAGGCAGAGCGGCGCCGTACCGTCGCAGCAGCCGCCCGACAGGTGCAGCATCAGCGGCCCGTGCTTCGCGGCAAGCCGGTCCAGCAGGGCGACGGCCTCGGGCGTGGCGGTCACGCGGTCAGTCGGGGTTGGGGCGGTCATGGTGGTCCTTTATCACGAAACCACACGGAGAAAGAAAAAAGGCCGGGGGACACGCCCCCGGCCCAGGTTTGCCCGATAGGGAGGAGCAGGGCTCAGAAGAAGCCGAGCGCTTTCGGGCTGTAGCTGACCAGCAGGTTCTTGGTCTGCTGGTAGTGGTCGAGCATCATCTTGTGCGTCTCGCGGCCGATACCGGACTTCTTGTACCCACCGAAGGCGGCGTGCGCTGGGTACAGGTGGTAGCAGTTGGTCCAGACGCGGCCGGCCTGGATGCCGCGGCCCATGCGGAAGGCGCGGTTGCCGTCACGGCTCCACACGCCGGCGCCCAGGCCGAACTCGCTGTCGTTGGCGATGGCCAGCGCCTCTTCCTCGGTCTCGAAGGTCGTCACGGCGACGACCGGGCCGAAGATCTCCTCCTGGAAGATGCGCATCTTGTTGTGGCCTTCGAGGATGGTCGGCTGCACGTAGTAGCCGCCCTCCAGCTCGCCGCCCAGATGGGCGCGCTCGCCGCCGATCAGGACCTTGGCGCCCTCGGCCTTGCCGATCTCGATGTAGGAGAGGATCTTCTCAAGCTGCTCCTGCGACGCCTGGGCGCCGATCATGGTGCCGCCGTCCAGCGGGTGGCCTTGGGCGATCTTGGCGACGCGCTCGACCGCCAGCTTGATGAAACGGTCGTAGATCGACTTCTGGATCAGGACGCGGCTGGGGCAGGTGCAGACCTCGCCCTGGTTCAGCGCGAACATCGCGAAGCCTTCCAGCGCCTTGTCGAGGAACTCGTCGTCGGCGGCCATCACGTCTTCGAAGAAGATGTTCGGCGACTTGCCGCCCAGCTCGACGGTCGACGGGATGATGTTCTCCGACGCGTATTGCAGGATCAGGCGGCCGGTCGAGGTCTCGCCGGTGAAGGCGATCTTCGAGATGCGCTTGTTGGTGGCGAGCGGCTTGCCGGCCTCGATGCCGAAGCCGTTGACGATGTTCAGCACGCCGGGCGGCAGCAGGTCGCCGATGATCTCGGCCAGCACCATGATCGCCATCGGGGTCTGCTCGGCCGGCTTCAGCACGATGCAGTTGCCGGCGGCCAACGCCGGGGCCAGCTTCCAGGCGGCCATCAGCAGCGGGAAGTTCCAGGGAATGATCTGGCCGACGACGCCCAGCGGCTCATGGAAATGGTAGGCGTAGGTGGTGTGGTCGATCTCGGCGATCGAACCTTCCTGGGCGCGGATGCAGCCGGCATAGTAGCGGAAATGGTCGATGGCGAGCGGAACGTCGGCGGCGCGGGTCTCGCGGATCGGCTTGCCGTTGTCCAGCGTCTCGGCCAGCGCGATGACCTCCAGCCGCTCTTCCATGCGGTCGGCGATCTTCAGCAGGATGTTCGAGCGCTCGGTCGGCGAGGTGCGGCCCCAGGCATCCTTGGCGGCGTGGGCGGCGTCGAGCGCCAGCTCCACGTCGGCGGCTTGGGAACGGGCGATCTCGCACAGCGGCTTGCCGGTGATCGGGGTGAGATTGGTGAAGTATTGGCCATCCACCGGCGCAACCCACTGACCACCGATATAGTTGTCGTAGCGGGGGCGGAGCGCGATCTGCTTCTGGAGCGTGTCGAGAGCCTGGTGGAGCATTTGGGCCGTTCCTCTCAGTGTGGTGAACCGGTCAGGTCTCCGGTCCAGCGCGTTTGTCGAGGGCCATTCAGCCACTCTGAGAGGGAGGGGGTAAATTGTACTATGGAAGGAGACGGTCGGCGGGTGGGATTGTTCGTGTCCCACCCTATGAAAGCATCGGTGTGTCGCTTCACTCCGCCGGCTGGCGCCCCTCGACATAGCCCTTGCGCAGCTGCTCCTGATACCAGCGGCGGTGGTGCTCCATCGCCCAGTTCTCGTCCACCTCGCCGCAGCCCATGGCGTCGAAGGCGCCTTCCATGCCGATGGTGCCGATGTAGATGTGGCCGATCACCGCGGCGATCAGGCCCGCCGCCAGCAGGCCGTGGACGACGTGCATGATCTGCATGCCGCCGATCCCGGAAACGGCGAAGGGCACCATCATCAGATAGCCGGTGGCCGCCATGCCGATGCCGCCCAGCACGATGCTCCAGAACACCAGCTTCTGTCCGGCGTTGAAGCGCCCGGCTTCCGGATGCTGCCCACCGGCCTTGGAGAAGAGCCCGCCTGCCGTCCTGATCCAGGTCCAGTCGGCCTTTTCCGGAATGTTGTCGCGCAGCCACAGGCCCATGATCATCAGCAGCCCGACGACGAAGGGCACGCTGACGAAGTTGTGGATCGACTTGGCGTATTCCGCCAGCGGCGTGAAGGCTTGATGGCCGATCAGCGGGATCAGCAGCGGCCGGCCGAAGGTCAGGATCACCCCGGTCAACGCCATGAGCAGAAAGCTGACCGCCGTCGTCCAATGGGCGAAGCGGTCCAACCCGTTGAAGCGCAGGACCAGCCGCCCCGACTTGCCGCCATGGATGCGGATGGTGCCGCGATAGAGGAAGAAGATCGCCAGGACCGCCGTCATGCCAATGGCGAGCCCGGCGATCGCCAGCCGCAGCGTGTGGGTGCGCCACTCCCGCCATTCCCGCCCTTCCGGCTGGACCAGCACCGCCAGCTTTTCGTCCGGGATGCTGACGCGGCCGATCAGCTTGTCGTCCTGCGGGACGTAGAGCGGCACCTGCTCCTTGGTGGTCGGCGAGTTCTGGCCGGGCACCTGGGTGAGCTGCGCTTGTGCGAAAGTCGAAGCGGCCAAACTCTGAACGGCCAGCAGGGCGATCAGCAGCAGGGTGTGCAGGGGGAGTCTGGTGGGGCGCATGATGGTCTCCCGGAATGGACTTTACTTGCGGAGGCGCTCACGCCCCTCCCGTGCCAGGCCCGCCCGGTGCGAAGGGAGAGCCGCGGTCGTTGCGGCCATAGGCGGTCGACCAGCCCGGCGCGCCCGAGCCGTAGCCGCGGCGCAGCGAGCGCTCCTGATAGATGTCGGCCAGCACTGCCCCGTCGCCACCCATCAGCGCGCGGGTGGAGCACATCTCGGCGCAGAGCGGCAGCTTGCCCTCGGCCAGCCGGTTGGCGCCGTATTTCTGGTATTCCTCGACGCTGCCGTCCGGTTCGGGACCGCCGGCGCAGAAGGTGCACTTGTCCATCTTGCCGCGGCTGCCGAAGTCGGTGGTGCGCGGGTATTGCGGCGCCCCGAATGGGCAGGCGTAGAAGCAGTAGCCGCAGCCGATGCAGAGATCCTTGCTGTGCAGCACCACCCCATCCGCCGTTTGTAGGAAGCAGTCGACCGGGCAGACCGCGGCGCAGGGCGGGTCGTTGCAGTGCATGCAGGCCATGGAGATCGACCGCTCGCCCGGCTTGCCGTCGTTCAGCGTGACCAGCCGGCGGCGGTTGATGCCCCACGGCACCTCATGCTCGTTCTTGCAGGCGGTGACGCAGGCGTTGCATTCGATGCAGCGTTCGGCGTCGCACAGGAACTTCATCCGGGCCATTGTTCTGTTCAGCTCCCGTACGTCACGCCGGCTCGACCCGGCAAAGGGTGACCTTGGTTTCCTGCATGAAGGTGACGGGGTCGTAGCCGTAGGTCGTCACCCCGTTCACCGGCTCGCCCAGCACGATGGGGTCGGTGTCGGGCGGGTAGTTGCCGCGCAGACTGTCGCCCTGCCAGTAGCCGGAGAAGTGGAAGGGCATGAACACCGTGCCGCCGCCGACGCGGTCGGTCACCAGCGCCTTGACCTTGGCCTTGCTGCCGTCCTCCGGCCCATAGACCCAGACCCAGGCGCCGTCCCTGATGCCCAGCCGCTCGGCGTCCTTGGTGTTGATCTCCGCGAACATCGACTGCTGCAACTCGGCCAGCCACGGGTTGGACCGGGTCTCCTCGCCGCCGCCCTCATATTCGACCAGCCGGCCGGAGGTCAGCACCATGGGGAAGCGCTGGCGCAGGTCGCTGTCCGCCACCTTGAACTGGAGCGAGCGGGCAAGCTGGACCAGACGGAAGTCGCGCCGGTCCTCGATGGCCGGGAAAGCCTTCACCAGATCGGGGCGCGGGGAATAGATCGGCTCGCGGTGGACCGGCACCGGGTCGGGCAGGTTCCAGGCGACGGCGCGCGCCTTGGCGTTGCCGTGCGGCACGCAGCCATGCTTCAGCGCAACGCGGATGATGCCCATCGACAGATCGGTCTGCCAGCTGACATTGTCCACCTCGGCCCCGCCGCCGCCGCCGCCGCCGCCGCCGCCGATGGCCTGGATGACGCGCATCTCGTCCGGCGTCAAGTCCTTGTCCCAGCCCAGCTTCTTCAGCACGGCCATGGTGAATTCGGGATAGCCGTCCTCGATCTCCGACCCCTTGGAATAGGAGCCGTCGGCCAGCAGCGAGACGCCGTTGCGCTCCACCCCGAAGCGGGCGCGGAAGACGCCGCCGCCGTCCATCACATGCTTGGAGGTGTCGTAGAGCACGGCCGATCCCGGATGCCTGATCTCCGGATGGCCCCAGCTCGGCCAGGGCAGGCCGTAGTAATCGCCGGCGCAGGGGCCGGAGGCGGCCCGCATGGTGATCTTGTCGAAATCGGCCTGATGCTTCATGTGCATCTTCAGCCGTTCCGGCGACTGGCCGGTGGCGCCGATGGACAGGCAGCTTCGGTTCATCTCGCGCAGGATGTCCTCCGGCACCGGCCGGTCCTTCTCCACCGTGATGTGCTTGAACATCTCGTCGGCGAAGCCGAGCTTGCGCGCCAGCAGATAGATGATGGCGTAGTCGTCCTTCGACTCGAAGATCGGCTCCACCACCTTCTCGCCCCACTGCATCGAGCGGTTGGAGCAGGTGCGCGACCCGTCGGTTTCGAACTGGGTGCAGGCCGGCAGGATGTAGGTGCCGTTGCGCCGCTCTTTGATGGCGGCGAAGGTGGTCGGGTGCGGGTCGGCGATGACCAGAAGGCTGAGCTTCTCCAGCCCCTTCACCATCTCCGGCATGCGGGTGACGGTGTTGCCGCCATGGCCGAAGCACATCATGGCGCGGAGCGGGCTCGGCTGGTCGATCTCGCCGGGCTTCGCCAGCACGGCATCGAACCAGCGGGTGGTCGGGATGCCCTTGGCCTCCATCAGGTCCTTGGTGGCGAAGCGGCCCTTCAGATAGTCGTACTCGACGTCCCAGGCGCGGGCGAAATGCTTCCACGCCCCTTCCGCCAGCCCGTAATAGGCGGGCAGCGTGCTGACATCGAGGCCGAAGTCGGTGGCGCCCTGCACGTTGCAGTGGCCGCGGTAGATGTTGGCGCCGCCGCCGGCCACGCCGATGTTGCCCAGCGCCAGCTGCAAAATCGACAGGGCGCGGACGTTGGCGGTGCCGACCGTGTGCTGGGTGACGCCCATGCACCAGATCACCGTGCTGGGCTTGTTCTTCGCCAGCGCCTCCGCCACCCGGCGAAGCTGCGACCCGGGGGCGCCGGTCACCCGCTCCACCTCTTCCGGAGTCCATTTCTTCACCTCGGCGCGGATCTCGTCCATGCCGTAAACGCGCTGGCGGATGTACTCCTTGTCCTCCCAGCCGTTTTCGAAGATGTGCCACAGCAGGCCCCAGGCGACCGGGATGTCGGTGCCGGGGCGGATGCGGACATACTCGGTGGCATGGGCGGCGGTGCGGGTGAAGCGCGGGTCGATGACGATGAAGGGGGCGCGGTTGTGCTCCTTGCCGCGCAGCATGTGCTGCATCGACACCGGGTGCGCCTCGGCCGGGTTGCCGCCGACGATCACCAGTGCCTTGGAGTTCTGGATGTCGTTGTAGCTGTTGGTCATGGCGCCGTAGCCCCACGTGTTCGCCACGCCGGCGACCGTGGTGGAGTGGCAGATGCGCGCCTGATGATCGACGTTGTTGGTCCCCCAGAAGGCCGCCAGCTTGCGGTAGAGATAGGCGCCCTCGTTGGAGAACTTCGCCGAGCCGAGCCAGAACACCGCGTCCGGCCCGGATGCCTTGCGGATGTCCATCAGCTGGTTGCCGATCTCCTCGATCGCCTGGTCCCAGCCGATGCGCTGCCACACGCCGTCGACCAGCTTGAGCGGGTACTTGACGCGGCGGGTGCCCTTGGTCAGCTCGCGCACCGAAGCGCCCTTGGCACAGTGGGTGCCCTGGTTGATCGGGCTTTCCCAGCCCGGCTCCTGACCGACCCAGACGCCGTTCTGCACCTCGGCGATCACCGTGCAGCCGACCGAGCAGTGGGTGCAGACATTCTTGCGCGTCACCACCTCGACATTCGGCAGGATGGGGCCCGCCTCCGCCTTGCGGATCATGGCACCCGGCAGCGCGCTGACGGCGGCGATGCCGCCCGCGGCAAGGCCGGACCGGCGCAGGAAGCCACGGCGGCTGACGCCCGATTCCAGACTGTCGGCCAAGGCCGCGACCAGACCGGACCGCTTTGCGCCTGCCGCTTTCGCCGAGCTGCGTTTGACCAGCATGGACACCCTCCGGATCGCCCTTAGAGGCGGTTCAGCGCGTAGAAGCGCTTGACGTGTTCGGTTTCGCGGTAGCGGGCCTTCACCTGCTCCTGCGGCGATTCCATTGCCTGCGCCTCGTCGCCGACCGGCAGCACAGCCGCCGCCGCGGCGCCGGCGGCCCCCAGGCCCAGCGTCTTCAGGATGTCGCGGCGTTGCAGCGGATTGCGTGCGGGGGAATTGCACGACGGATCTTGCGGCGTCTTCATGCGTCGGCCCCTTCCAATTCGTCGATCTGTCTGCTCAGGGCCTCCTGCTCGATTTCCAGGAACAGGCGGCCGATGGTGCCGACCGGGCGGTAGAGGCCGGCCGCTTCCGCCGCCTCCAGATCCTGGAAGAAGCGCCCGGCCCAGGGCGTCAGGTGGCTGTCCAGCATGTGGCGCTGCACCGCCGGGTCGGCCCCCTCGCGGATCAGCACGGCCATCACGTCGCAGAGCGCGGCGATGTGGTCCTCCGGCTCCGACACGTCGGGTGCCCGCTCCAGCCCCAGGGCCTGGAGGTCGGCGCGCAGGGCCGACAGCGGCCGGTCGGTCAGGAAGCCGGTGCGGTAGTAGGAGGCATAGGGGACCAGCTCGCCCTGGACGACGCCGATGAACAGCGCGTTGAACTCCCGCTCCGCCGCCTGTGGTTCGGTGGCGCGGGCACGGGCGGCCAGATCGTCGAAGGCCCGGCCGAGCGGCGTCGCGTCGCCGGTGAGGCCGCCCAGCAGCGCCAGCAGGTCGGCGCCCGGCGGGGCGGCCAGCGTCAGCGCCAGCAGCCGGTAGACGTCGGCACGCAAGTCTTCCGCGCCGCTTTCCGGATCATGAACCGTCATCACACTCCCGCAAACCGCTCCGGAAACCCTGTGTGGGGCCATGGTCGGCCCGAGCCTGGTTAACGGCCGGCGCGGGCAAAAGTTGCCTTACCCGGTCGGGGCTACCCTGCCGGGGTCATCCGTTTTCCCCGTTGGCCGGATCACTTCCGCATGTTGCCGGCCTGCTGGGGGTCGATCTGCGGACGGCCGGAGAAGTTGCGGTGCGCAACCGACGCCTCCTCTCCCACCCGCGCTCCGCTCGACGCGAAGGTCTCGTCGGCGCTGCGGGCGAACAGGCTCGGAAGCACCGCCCAGGCGCCGCCCGCCAGGACAACGATGGCGCAGAGCGCAGCAAGGAAGGCTTTCATCGGCAAAACTCCAGACAGCGCTGACCGGGGGGACAGGCCACGCTGCCGGCCTTCCCCGCCACCGCACAACGCCGCTTGCGCCGGATTGTTTCCGCTCCGCCTTTTCTTCTTGATATGCTCGTATCGAGCACATATGGTTTTGCTCAGAACGAGCATAGAGCGGAGCCGTCCGATGCCCGAGGTCGCCGAACTCGCCTACACCCCTGCCGTCGCCGCGGCGACCGCGCCGATCTTTGAGCGCATGAAACGTGTCGTGCCGGCCATCGAATGGCCCTTCCACGCGCCGCTGGTCCACGCCATCAACGAGCTGAAGCGCGAGCGCAACGCCGTCATCCTGGCGCACAACTACCAGACGCCGGAGATCTTCCACGGCGTGGCCGACATCGTCGGCGACAGCCTGGCGCTGGCCGCCAAGGCGACCGAGACCGATGCCGACGTGATCGTGCTGGCCGGCGTGCATTTCATGGCGGAGACGGCGAAGCTGCTCAATCCGGCCAAGACGGTGCTGATCCCCAGCCGCAACGCCGGCTGCTCGCTGGCCGACAGCATCACCGCCGCCGACGTCCGCCTGCTGCGCGAGGCCCATCCCGGCGTGCCGGTGGTCGCCTACGTCAACACCTCGGCCGAGGTGAAGGCGGAGGTCGACATCTGCTGCACCTCGGGCAACGCGGTGGAGGTGGTGGAATCGCTGGGCGTCGACCGGGTGATCTTCCTGCCCGACGAATATCTGGCGAAATATGTCGCGACCCAGACCAAGGTGGAGATCATCGCCTGGAAGGGCCATTGCGAGGTGCACGAGCGCTTCACCGGCGCGGAGATCGGCGAGTTCCGCCGCCGCTTCGACCGGCTGACGGTGATCGCCCATCCCGAATGCCCGCCCGATGTGCTGGAGGCCGCCGATTTCGTCGGCTCCACCGCCCGCATGATCGACTTCGTCGGCACCGAGAAGCCGCCGCGGGTGCTGATGGTCACCGAATGCTCGATGAGCGACAACGTCGCCGCCGCCTCGCCCGAGACGGAGTTCGTGCGGCCCTGCAACCTGTGCCCGCACATGAAGACGGTGACGCTGTCGAGCATCCTCAACTCGTTGCGGACCCTGGAGCCGCGTGTCGAGATCCCGGACGCGCTGGCCACCCGCGCCCGCCGCTCGGTTGAGCGCATGCTGGCGGTGAAGCCGAAGTAACCCCCTCTCCCCGCTCTCGCGCAAACGAAGTTTGCGCTGACGCGACAGGCGGACCTTTGGTCCGCCGAAAGCGGGGAGAGGGTCGGGGTGAGGGGGAACCGCTTCGAGGATCTCTTCGGCTTCGCCGAACCCCCTCATCCTAACCTTCTCCCCAGGGGGGAGAAGGGATCTGCTCGCGTTGTGTAGGAGTCCCCCCATGACCTCCAGCACGCCTTACGATGTCCGCGATGCCGATGTGATCGTCGTCGGCTCCGGCCTTGCCGGGATGACCGCGGCGCTGCAACTGGCGCCGCGCGCGGTCACCTTGATCACCAAGACCGCCGGCCTGCCCGGCGGCTCCAGCCTCTACGCCCAGGGCGGCATCGCCGCCGCCGTCGGTCCCGGCGACCGGCCGGAGGACCATGCCGCCGACACCGTCGCCGCCGGGGCCGGTCTGGTCGATGCGGCGATGGCGGCCCTGCTGACCCGCGAAGGCGCCGCCGAGGTCCGCCGCCTGCTGGAGGACGGCCTGCCCTTCGACCGTGCGCCCGACGGCTCGCCGCTGCTTGGCCGCGAAGCCGCGCATGGTGCAGCGCGCATCGTCCATGCCGGCGGCGACGCCACCGGCCGCACCCTGGTCACCACCCTGGCCGACCGCCTGCGCGCCACCCCGTCGGTGCGGGTGGAGACCGACGCCTTCGCCGTCGATCTCGTGCTGCGCAACGGCCGGGTCTGCGGTCTGCTGGCCTGTCATGGACAGGGCTGGGTGCTGCACCGGGCACCGCGCGTGATCCTGGCGACCGGCGGCATCGGCGCCGCCTTCGCCCGCACCACCAACCCGGCTGAGGCCACCGGCGACGGGCTGGCCATCGCCGCGCGGGCCGGTGCCACTCTCGCCGACCTGGAGTTCGTCCAGTTCCACCCGACGGCGCTGGCCGTCGATGCCGACCCGGTGCCGCTGCTGACCGAGGCGTTGCGCGGGGCGGGCGCCCTGCTGCTCGACCGCCAGGGCCACCGCTTCATGCTGGACGAGCATCCGTTGGCGGAACTGGCGCCACGCGACGTGGTCGCCCGCGCCATCGGCCGGCGCGTCGCGGCGGGGGAGCCGGTGTTCCTCGACCTGCGCCCGGCGCTGGCCGCCAAGCCCGGCGGCTTCCCCACCGTGCTGGCCCTCTGCGCCGAGCATGGGCTCGACCCCTTCGCGGAGCCGATGCCGGTGGCGCCCGCCGCCCACTACCATATGGGCGGGGTGGTCACCGACGCCGACGGGCGGACCAGCCTGGAGGGGCTGTGGGCCTGCGGCGAGGTCGCCTGCACCGGCGTCCACGGCGCCAACCGGCTGGCGAGCAATTCCCTGCTGGAGGCGCTGGTGTTCGGCACCCGCGTCGCCCGCGACGTGGCGGACCGCCCGCTGGCGCCGCTGCCGCCTTTCGCCCTGCCCCGTCCGCCGGCGGTCGCCGCCGATGTCGGCCATGCCCTGCTCGATGCCATCGGGGCGGAGGCGCGGACGGCGCTCTATGACGGGGCCGGGCTGGTGCGCAACGGGCTGGGGCTGCTGGCCGCCCGGCGCAAGCTCGATCGGCTGGCGGCGGCGCTCGACATGCTCCGCTGCGAAGACGGCGACACCCACGACACCGTCCAGGCTCCGCCGGACATCGTCCGGCACTGGGGCGAGGCCCGCAACCGGCTGCTGGTCGGCCGTCTGGTCGTCCATGCCGCCCTGGCGCGGGAGGAAAGCCGCGGTGCCCATTGCCGCAGCGACCATCCCCTGCCGAACCCCGCTTCCCTCTCCCGCACCCTAACCCTCAGCGACCTGGCCGGCGCCGCCGGCCCCCTGCCCGGAGACGCCGCATGCTGCATCCTCTGACCGTCGAGCCCATCGTCCGCGCCGCCCTGGCGGAGGATCTGGGCCGGGCCGGCGACATCACCACCGACAGCATCATCCCGGCCGACGCGGTGGCGACCGCCCGCATCGCCGCCCGCAAGGACGGCCGCGTCGCCGGGCTGGAGGCGGCGCTGATCGCCTTCCGCCTGCTCGACCCCGGCATGTCGGTGACGGTGGAGCGCGCGGACGGCGACGACGTGCTCTCCGGCGGCACCATCGCCACCCTGACCGGCAAGGCCCGCGCCCTGCTGACGGCGGAGCGCACGGCGTTGAACCTGATGGGCCGGCTGTCCGGCATCGCCACCGCCACCCGCGCCCTGGTGCGCGAGGTGGAGGGCACGCAAACGCGCATCGTCTGCACCCGCAAGACCACCCCGGGCCTGCGCGTTCTGGAGAAGCATGCGGTCAAGCTGGGCGGCGGCTTCAACCACCGTTTTGGGCTGGATGACGCCGTGCTGATCAAGGACAACCACATCGCCGTCGCCGGCGGCGTGCGCCCGGCGGTGGAGCGCGTCCGCGCCGCCATCGGCCACATGGTCAAGGTGGAGGTCGAGGTCGACACGCTCGATCAGCTGGACGAGCTGCTGGGCCTGCCGGTCGATGTCGTGCTGCTCGACAACATGGACCCGGACACGCTGCGCCGCGCGGTGCGGATGGTGGATGGCCGTTTGCTGACCGAGGCATCGGGCAACGTCACGCTCGCCACCGTGCGCGCCATCGCCGAGACCGGCGTCGACATGATCAGCTGCGGCTGGCTGACCCACAGCGCCCCGAACCTGGACCTGGGTCTGGACATGTGACGGCCGCCTGCCGGCACTCCTTCCTCGGAACCGGGGGAGGAATGCCGGTCATCCTGCCGCTATGCCGCCATCGTCTCGACCTTGCCGTCGAGATCCATGATCAGCAGTTCGACCTCCAGATCGGGATGGCGCTGTTTGGCAATCGTCCGGAGCTTCGTCAGATACTGGCCGTGCACGTCGCTTTCCCGGCGCGGGTCACCGGCCAGATCGAGGTTGAGGAACGCCTTGTACGCACCGCAATCGCGGTGATCCATGACGATCAGCCGCTTCACATGATGCAGGTCGCGGGCGATCTCCACCTCATCCCAGAAGGCTTCGCCCCAGGCCGGCTTCTTGTCGTTCAGCGCGCCCAGGCTGGCACCGGCCAGGACGATATGGTCGTATTTCTCCTTGAGACTGCGCCCTTCCATGTACTCGGCCACCCGCGCCATCAGCCGGTAGTCCATGCAGGTCAGCAGCAGCGTGTCGACCCCCCCGGCCTGCGCCGGGCGGCTCATCATCATCGGCGCCATCAGCGTCACGCCGGCGCCCAGCGTCGCCAGCTTCAGGAACCCGCGGCGCGAGCTGTGTTCGCCCTGGCAGCAGCCATGGTGATGACCGGTCGAGTGATCCATCTTGCCCTCCAACACGCCTCGAACCCATATCGAGGTTTCACGCGCAATGGTGGCAGCGGATTGTTAAAAATTTCAATATACGGCCTACCACCATATGGAAAAGCAATAAAAATTCACTCTTGCGACATTTTTGGACAACACTCTCCACAACCCGACTTCACTCCCTGCCGGAATGAAAACGGGCCGCCCGGCGAGGGGCGGCCCATTCCTGTGCATGGATTTTCCTGGTCGTCAGCGTTCGGCCGTCACCCGCCGCGCGTGCTGCTGGGCGCCGATGTTCCTGCCGACCCGACGGTGCTGGAGGCCGGCGGCGGCGACGCGCTCGCGCTGTGGTTGGGCGAACAGTCCGCGTTGGCGATCCCCGCCGTCAGGAGAGTGGCGAGACCGAACAAAGCGGCGACGACCGGACTGGCTCCATGAGACATTGGATCACCTCCTTTCTGAAACGTTGCGACCTCCAACAGATTGACACAGTAAAGCGCTCGGTCAATGGCCGAATCGACCATTGGCGATGCCGTCTCCCAATGGAACAGGTCCGGACCTTGAACCTGAGTGCAGTTATCTGGTTTCCAGCAGCCCGCTCATCGTCGCGAACAGTTCCGACTTCGCCTCGAAACCGACGCCGGGCAGATCGGGCAAGCGCACGCGGCCATCCTCGACTGCGATACCGTCGGCGAAACCGCAGAAGGGCTTGAAGACGTCCGGATAGGATTCGTTGCCGCCCAGATGCAGGCCGGCGGCGATGTTCAGCGACATCTGGTGCCCGCCATGCGGCACCACCCGACGGCTGGACCAGCCATTGTCTTTCAGCATGTCCAGCGTGCGCAGATACTCGACGAGTCCATAGCTCAAGGCACAGTCGAACTGCAGCCAGTCGCGGTCGGGCCGCATGCCGCCATGGCGGATCAGGTTGCGGGCATCCTGGTGGGAGAACAGGTTCTCGCCCGTCGCCATCGGCCGGTCGTAATGGTTGGCGAGTTCGGCCTGCAGCGCATAGTCCAGCGGATCTCCGGCCTCCTCGTACCAGAACAGGCCGTAGGGCTTCAGCGCCTCGGCGTATTTGATCGCGGTGGCGAGGTCGAAGCGGCCATTGGCATCGACGCACAGGTTCTCGCCCGACCCGACCACCTCCAGCACCGCGTCGATGCGGCGGAGATCCTCCTCCAGCGGGGCGCCGCCGATCTTCATCTTCACGACCTTGTAGCCGCGGTCGCGGTAGCTGCGCATCTCGTCCTGAAGCGCCGTCACATCCTTGCCTGGATAGTAATAGCCGCCCGCCGCGTAAACCCAGACGCTGTCGTCGGCCACCCCACCGCGGTAACGGTCGGCCAGCAGGCGGTAGAGCGGCACGCCGGCGATCTTCGCCACGGCATCCCACACCGCCATGTCGATGGTGCCGACGGCGACGGAGCGCTCGCCATGGCCGCCTGGCTTTTCGTTGGTCATCAGCCGTGCCCAGATGCGGAACGGGTCGAGGTTCTCGCCGGTGTCGTCCAGCAGGCTGTCGGGTGCGGCCGACATCAGCCGGGGGATGAAGCGCTCGCGCAGCAGCCCGCCCGCGGCATAACGGCCGTTCGAGTTGAAGCCGTAGCCGATCACCGGCTTGCCGTCGCGCACCACGTCGGTGACCACCGCGACGACGCTGCACGTCATCTGGCTGAAATCGATGAAGGCGTTGGCGATGTCGGACTTGATGCCGGCGGTCTGCTCGCGGATTTCGACGATGCGCATGGCGGTTCCCCTTGCAGCGTGGTGGCGCGTTTCGTGCCGGCACTGTAGGGATGTTGCGGGCCGCCGGGCCAATGCCAAGGTCGGAACGCATCATGCGGGTTCGGCATAAGGGCACCGGGCCGGCCCGGCAGACGTGACGAAGATTGGGCGATGGAACTCTCCTGGCTCGACGATTTCCTGGCGCTGGTGGATTGCGGCAACTTCTCCCGCGCCGCCGACATGCGCCGCCTGACCCAGCCGGCCTTCAGCCGCCGCATCCGCGCGTTGGAGGATTGGGCCGGCACCCCGCTGTTCGACCGCAGCGCCCAGCCGGTGACCCTGACGGAGGCTGGCCGCCGCTTCCGCCCCTTCGCCGACGAAACCGTGCGCCGCCTGCTGCAAGGCCGGGAAGAGGCCCGGCTCGCCGCCCAGTCGGAAGCGGCGACCCTGCGCTTCGCCGCCACCCATGCGCTGTCGCTGACCTTCTTCCCCTCCTGGCTGCGGGCGCTGGAGGCGCGGGCAAGGCTGGGCGCCATCACCCTGTCGTCCGACAGCATGGAGGCCTGCGAGCGGCTGATGCTGGCAGGCCAGGCGCAGTTCCTGCTCTGCCACGCCCATCCGGCGGCGGCCGGCCGGCTGGATGCGGAGTCCTTCCGCTCCGTCGTCGTCGGCGGCGACCGGCTGCTGGCGGTGACCGCCCCCGATCCCGGCGGCCGC
Source organism: Azospirillum sp. UENF 111221 (assembly GCF_058780625.1). Lineage (NCBI taxonomy): Bacteria > Pseudomonadati > Pseudomonadota > Alphaproteobacteria > Rhodospirillales > Azospirillaceae > Azospirillum > Azospirillum sp. UENF 111221. The sequence goes on along the minus strand of NZ_JBSNCH010000002.1, from coordinate 347,263 downwards.
CCACGCCATCTGCTGGCGGACGGCCAGGACACCGCGCTGCCGCATTTGTCCTACAGCCGCGAATCCGGCATGGGCCGCATTCTGGAGGCGGTGCGGGCGGCACATCCGCTGCCCAATGCGCTCGACACCGTCTTCACCTCCCACCTCGCTGCGGTCCTGCGCACGCTGGCGCGCGACGGGCGCGGCGTGGCCTGGCTGCCGGAAAGCCTGATCGCCGAGGATCTGGCACGCGGCTCCCTGGTGCGCGCCGGCGTGCCGGCCGGCGACGAACGCTGGACTGTGCCGGTGCAGATCCGGCTGGTCCGCCCGCGCGCGCGCCAGAGCAAGGCGGCCGAAAGCTTCTGGACGCTGGCGGTCGAAGCGGCGCTGTGGCGGAACGCCGAGTCGCCGCCGGAGCCCGCAGCGCAGGTTGCCGGAGCGGAAGCAACCGCCGAAAAACAGTTGTGACCCTTTGCCCGCAAGTCACTTTGATCGTTGACATTCCCGGAAAAGCTTCTCCACCGAAGCGATTTCGCTGGCGCTAACCCTTTCGATCAGGCAAAATTTGCCTAGTTGGGTTGAGAAGCGTCGCGTCAGCGACCGGAGGAACGATCATGGGCGTCAGCAGCATTGGCGGCATCGGCGGCTATCAGCAGCAGCCATACGTCACCCCGCTCAGCAGCGGCCCGGCCGCGGCGCAGCGGTCGACCTCGCCCGTCGAATCCGCACAGGAAGACCAGACCGAGCGCACCCGCCGCCAGCAGGAGGCGCAGACGGCCCAGAGCGGATCCAGCGGCGGCAACACCACCGCCACCCGCGGCCAGAACCTGAACATCACGGTCTGATCCATACCGGATCACACGACAGGTCCGGTGCGGCAGGGTCGGTCAAGGAGAGCATCGAGGGGCGGCGCCCGCCAAGGGGTTGTCCCAGGGGCAACGCCTGGAAAGCGGGCAAGAAGCGCAGGAGGCAGCGATGGAGATCCGTGGCGTTTCCAGCACGACGGCACTCCGCCCGACTGCTTTCCAGCCGACCGAAGCCGGCGCCGCTTCCCCGTCGACTCCAGTCCAGGGCTCCGGTAGCGGAACCTCTGGCGAAGCGGAGAAATCCTCCGGAGCCGGCTTCATCAGCCCGTTCATGCGCTACGACCAGGGCGCGCGGGTGGCCGTGCTGTATTTCCGTGACTTCGACACCGGCGAAACCCAGGACCAGATCCCGTCCCAGCGCGTGGTGGAGGAATACCGCCGCACCGCCAACCGCCTGTCCCAGGAGGACGAGCGGAAAGCCGCCGCGGCGAAGAGCGGCTCGGACGGATCGGCCGGCGGCGCGGGGACATCGTCCGGCAGCGGCTATGGCGCAGCGGCGAGCGGATTCGGATCAACCGGCACGACGGCCGGCACGGCGGCCAGTCCGTCGATCGGCGTGTCCTTCGCCAGTGCCCCCGGCAGCAGCGGAACGGCGGCAGGGTCAGCCACAGCAGAACCGACGACCGGCGGCGTCACACCGGCCGCGACGGGCGGATACGGCGGCGGGTCGCCGGGTGGACTGGTTTCGGTGACCGTCTGAAGGGCTTGACCGGGCAGCCTTGAACCGGGCAGCGCGTCCGATTGCCCTGCCCGCAAGCCTTACCCCCCGGTCGCCTCCTCCTCCTCCGCCTGCCGGCGCCGGAACCCCACCAGCGCGGTTTCGTCGAGCATCGCGGCCTCCTTGCGCTTCTGCTTGTCGCGTTCGCGCTTCAGCCGCTCTTCCTCGGCCAGTTCGTAGCGCTTCAATTCCTGGAAGGCTTCGGCCATCTCGTCGGTGGCGATGTTGATCTGCATCTCCACCTGTCCCAGCGATTCGCCCAGCTTGCGGCCGCGCTCCATCGCCGCCTGGGCGAAGTTGGAATAGGTGAAGGACACCGAAAAGTCGTCGCGCACAGTTTCCTGCTCGTGCACGATCTCCTGCTTCACCTTCTCGATCTCGTTGCGCAGCCGGTCGGCCAGCGTGTGGAGGTCCGCCAGGACGCGACGCTTCTCGTCCAGTTGCAGCTTTTGCAGGCGGATGATCGTCTTCAGGCTCATTGCGGCCACTGCACCCCAAAGATTTCAGCGAGCATGGCGTAGCTGGTCTCCAGATCGGTGGCCTCGCGCTTGCTCTGCTTCAAAAAGGCTTCCAATGCCGGCTGGAAGTGGATCGCCTCGTCCACCTGCGGGTCGGTGCCGCGGCGGTAGGCGCCCAGCCGGATCATCTCCGCCATGTTGTCGTAGGACGACAGCAGGCGCCGGGCATGGCCGACCAGCTCGTTCTCGTTCGCCGTGTTGCAGCCGGGCATGGTGCGCGACACGCTGCGCAGGATGTTGATGGCGGGATAGCGCCCGCGCTCGCCAATCTGGCGCTCCATCACGATGTGGCCGTCCAAGATGCCGCGCACGGCGTCGGCGATCGGCTCGTTGTGGTCGTCGCCGTCCACCAGCACGGTGAACAGGCCGGTGATGGTGCCCGATCCGACAACCCCCGGACCGGCGCGCTCGAGCAGGCGCGGCAGTTCGGCGAAGACGGTCGGCGGATAGCCCTTGGTCGTCGGCGGTTCGCCGGCCGACAGGCCGATCTCGCGCTGGGCCATGGCGAAGCGGGTGACGCTGTCCATCATGCACAGCACATCGCGGCCCTGGTCGCGGAAATGCTCGGCCACCGCCAGCGTCATGTAGGCGGCCTGCTTGCGCATCAGCGGCGCTTCGTCCGAGGTGGCGCAGACGACGACGCTGCGGGCCAGCCCCTCCTCGCCCAGATCCTCGGTGATGAATTCCTGCAATTCGCGGCCGCGCTCGCCGATCAGGCCGATCACCGCGACCTCCGCGGCGGAGAAGCGCGCCAGCATCGACATGACCGACGATTTGCCGACGCCCGATCCGGCGAAGATGCCCATGCGCTGGCCACGGCAGCAGGTGAGGAAGGCGTTGATGGCGCGGATGCCCAGATCCAGCTTCTCGCCTACGCGGGCCCGCGAATGGGCGTTGGGCGGCGTGTTGCGGATCGGCGTGCCCTGCGGCCCCTTGGGCAGCGGCCCCTTGCCGTCCACCGGCTCGCCAAGCGCGTTGACGACGCGGCCGAGCCAGGCATCCGTCGGATAGATCCGCGCCTGATCGCCCGCAACCAGCGCCCGGCAGCCCAGCCCCACCCCATCCAGCGCACCGAACGGCATGGCGAGCGCCCTGCCCTGGCGGAAGCCCACCACCTCGCACGGGACCTGACGGCGGTCGCGCGTCTCGACGATGCAGCGGCCGCCGACCGACAGTTCCTTCTCGATCCCGCCGACCTCGACCATCAGGCCGGATACGGCGGTGACGCGGCCGTACCGGCTGGAGTCCGGGATTTGGTCGATGTCGCGGATCAACTGATCGATATCGAACGTCATGGATCGGATACCGGCATTTCCAGGGCAGGCGGTCCCAAGACGGGAGGCGCCCCTATTAAGTGGTAGCTCAGTGGACGGAGGGGACGTTAACCACCATGATCGCATCTTGCGATGGAAGGATTAACGTTGTGTAAGCGCTTGGCACTGGCGTTAAGCTGAATCGTCTGTTAACTTGTGTAAACGGGATGGTTGAAATCGGTCATCAAGGATCGGGGGCCATGTCCGGGGTCGGGTAGCGAAAGCGCGCCATCAAACGTCGGGATATCGCCATGAGGGTTCTGCTGGTTGAAGACGATTCCTCCGTCGCCAAAAGCATCGAGCTGATGCTGAACACGGAAGGTTTCATCGTCGATTCTACCGACCTGGGTGAGGACGGACTCGAGATCGGCAAACTCTACGATTACGACATCATCATCCTCGATCTGATGCTGCCGGACATCGACGGTTACGAGGTTCTTCGCCGCCTGCGCGCCGCGCGCGTGACCACCCCGATCCTGATCCTGTCCGGCCTGACCGAAATGGACAACAAGATCAAGGGTCTGGGGTTCGGCGCCGACGACTACCTGACCAAGCCGTTCGACAAGCGCGAACTGATCGCCCGCATCCAGGCCATCGTCCGCCGGTCGAAGGGCCATTCCGACAGCATCATCCGCACCGGCCGCCTGACCGTCAATCTCGACACCCGCACGGTGGAGGTCGACCAGTCGCCGCTGCACCTGACCGGCAAGGAATACGGCATCCTGGAGCTGTTGAGCCTGCGCAAGGGCACGACGCTGACCAAGGAGATGTTCCTCAACCATCTCTATGGCGGGATGGACGAGCCGGAACTGAAGATCATCGACGTCTTCGTCTGCAAGCTGCGCAAGAAGCTGGCCGCCGCGACCCAGGGCGACAACTACATCGAAACGGTGTGGGGCCGCGGTTATGTGCTGCGCGACCCGCACGAGGAAATCGTCGAAGGCAATCCCCCGCCGCCGCCGCGCGTGCCGCAACAGCAGGCCGCCGGCTGACGCTTCACCGGTTCTCCTTTTTCTTTTGCCCACCCCTCCACGCCCGGCCGTCTTTCACCTTGAAAGCCGGACCGGGCGTTCCCATACTTGGTGGGTCATTCTGCTTCGGACTGCGGGGCTTTCAAAAGCCCCCACGCTCAGCCCCTCTTTTTTCGCCATCGCAAAATTCGATCGCGAGCACCTGGGGGCCGCCAATCCCACACCCAGTCTGATGCGCCGCACCGGTGGTGTGGCGCCCTTTGCGTTATGGGAGACAGACATGCCCGTCGGCACCGTCAAATGGTTCAACAGCACCAAGGGCTTCGGTTTCATTCAGCCGGAAAGCGGCGGCCCGGATGTGTTCGTTCACATCTCCGCTGTCGAACGCGCCGGGCTGCGCAGCCTGGTCGATGGCCAGAAGATTTCCTACGAGGAGCAGCGCGATCCGAAGCGTGGCAAGACCTCGGCGGAAAATCTGAAGGCGGTCTGACCGCCTGACCGCCGACCTGCGGAAAAAGGGGCATCGGGAAACCGGTGCCCTTTTTCCGTGTTGAACAAGTCCCTGTCGCCCAGATGCAGGGCTCTGCCCAGAGGAGATCCGCGATGGCTTTCAAACCGAATTACAACCAGCAGCGGGCCGAGCGCAACCGGGCCAAGGAACAGAGGAAGCAGGAAAAGCTTCAGCGTCGCGAGGAAGGCGTCGCCGCCCGCCGCGCCGGCGATCCGGACGGGACGGAGAGTCAGGACGATTCCCTGACGACCGACACCGATGCCGATGCCGAGACCAAAACCGACACCAACAATGCCTGAACGGACGGCCGCAGGCGCGGCCGACCGCGACCATACGGAGGACAGGCCATGGCCCGTCAGAAGAAACAGCCCGTCGACAACGCGTTTGCGCTTTTCGACGTGATTTACCAGGACGGTGCGCGCACCTCGAACCGCAAGGTGCCGACCGCCGACATCGATCAGTTCGACCGCGAGAATTCCATTCGCACCTTCCTCGAAGCGCAGGATCGCAAGATCGCCGAAATGTCCGGCAATCCGCGCGGCCCGATCAAGTCGATCACGCCGTCGGCCTGAGAGTTGGTGCATTTTCCGGCTGTCATCCCCGCGAAGGCGGGGATCCAGCCGTCCGAACGATCGAGTTGGAAGCCTGGATCCCCGCCTTCGCGGGGATGACGTCCGTCAGGACAAGGATCCCAGGATTTATGCCACCTTGGCGCCGGCGGCCGAGAAGCCGCCCAGGCTGTAGAGGCCGCGCTGGCCCTCCACCGGCTTGAACTTGTCGGTGATGCCCAGCACCGTTTCAGCACCGCCCAGATACAGAACGCCGTCCTGCGGCATCTGGCGGGAAATCGACTCCAGAACCTTCGCCTTGGTCGGCTGGTCAAAATAGATCAGCACGTTGCGGCAGAAGACGATGTCGAACTGTCCCAGCGCCGACAAATCGCCCAGCAGGTTCCATTCGCGGAACGACGCCATCTGGCGCAGCTGCTGGCTGATCTGCCACTTGTCGCCGTTCTGCTTGAAATGCTTCACCAGCATGGTGATCGGCAGGCCGCGCTGCACCTCGAACTGGGTGTAGATGCCGGCCTTCGCCCGCTCCACCATTTCCGCCGAGATGTCGGTGCCGACGATCTCGATGCGCCAGCCGGCCAGCTTCGCCGCCTCGTCGTTCAGGATCATCGACAGCGAATAGGCTTCCTGGCCCGACGAACAGGCGGCCGACCAGATGCGCAAGGACCGCTTGGCCGCCCGCGCCTCCATCAGCTTCGGAAGCACCAGCTGGCGGAACTGGTCGAAAGGCTTCTGGTCGCGGAAGAAGGACGAACTCGTTGGTCGTCATCGCTTCCGTGATGTCACGCAGCAGCGCCTCGTCCTTGCGGGTGCGGACGGTGGTCGCCAGCTCCTCGAGGCCCTTCATGTTCCACTTGCGCGCCACCGGCATCAGCCGGGATTCGAGCAGGTACGCCTTGTCACGGGTGAGGACCAGGCCGGAACGCTGCTTGAGCAGCGTGGAGAACATGTCGAAATCTTCGACTCTCATGCTGCCCTCGAAGCGAGCTTGCGGATGTGGGGACCGATTTCCTTGAGCGGCAGGATGGCATTGCAGATGCCGGCTTGCGCCACGGCACCGGGCATGCCCCAGACCACGCTCGATGCCTCGTCCTGGGCGATCAGGGTGCCGCCGCCATTGACCACGTCGGTGCAGCCCTTCAACCCGTCCTGTCCCATGCCGGTCAGGATGCAGGCCAGGATCTTGCGGCCGCCGAAGGTCTTCAGGATCGACCGCATCATCGGGTCGACCGCCGGGCGGCAGAAATTCTCGGGCGGATCCTTGCTGAGGGCGATCACGTTGGCGCCGCCGCGCTGGGTCACCAGCATGTGGAAGTCGCCGGGCGCAATGTAGCAGCGGTTCTGCACGATCGGCTCGCCGTCCTTGGCCTCCCGCGCATCGATCCCGCATTGGCGGGTGATGTGCTCGGCCAGGATGGTGGTGAAGGTCGCCGGCATGTGCTGGGTGATCAGGATCGGCTGGCTGACGCCGGCCTTCAGGTGCGACAGCACCTCGAACAGCGCCTGCGGGCCGCCGGTGGAACTGCCGATGGCGATCACGTCCGGCTTGGTGGCGATGGTGCCGGCCGGAGTCGGCCGGGTGACGATCGGCCCGACCTCGCGCTTCAGCAGCCCCAGCGGAGCCGCCGGGGTCAGCGGCCGGATCTCGCCGCGCGAGCGCGATCCGGCGCGCCGGGCGGCTGCGCCCAGCGCCTTGACCTTGGCGACCAGCTCGCGCTTGAAGTCCTCCGCCCCGCCGATCTCGCGGGTGGAGGTCGGCTTCGGGATGTAATCGGCGGCACCCGCCGACAGGCAGCGGATCGACACGTCGGCCCCGCGCAGCGTCAGCGTGGAGGCCATGATGATCTTCACCTGCGGCGCAACCGCCAGCAGCTTCGGGATGGCGGTCAGCCCGTCCATCACCGGCATCTCGATGTCCAGCACGATGACATCGATGGAATTGCGCTGCAGCGAATTGACCGCCATCTGGCCGTCGCCGACGGAGGTGACGACGCGGATGTCCGGGTCCCCTTCCAGCGCGCGGGTCAGCAGGCCGCGGATGACGGCGGAGTCGTCCACCACCATGACCCGGACGGGATCCGGGTTGGCCGGTCGCGCGGTGGTGAGGGGACCTCTGCCAAAACTGTCCGACATAACGGCGATTCGCCTTTCAACTCGACTGGTTCAACGCTGGCTCTCCCGACATCCCGCCCGGGGTCACAGAAGGCCGACCTGCGCGAACTTGGTCTGGATGATGTCGCTGTCGAAGGGCTTCATGATGTACTCGTTGGCCCCGGCGGACAGCGCCTCCTGGATGTGGGCAAGGTCGTTCTCGGTCGTGCAGAACACCACCTTGGGCTGTTCGCCCCCGCTCATCTTGCGCAACCGGCGCAGGAACTCGATCCCGGTCATCACCGGCATGTTCCAGTCCAGCAGGATGGCGTCCGGCATCTGCGCCGCGCAGGCTTCCATCGCCTGCTTGCCGTCCTCCGCCTCCGAGCAGGCGAAATTCAGCTCTTCCAGGATCTTGCGCGCGACCTTGCGGACAACGCGGCTGTCATCGACCACCAGGCAGGATTTCATTGCGGCAGGGCCTCAGGTCATCTGTTCGTCGGCAAAAGCCGGCCGGCCGGTGCGGCACCCTCCCCCGGAGGGCAGGGCGCCGCAAACCGTCAAGCCGTCTCGATGGTTGTGAAGTTGAGCAGACGGGGCACGTCCAGCACAACCATCAACTGACCGTTCAGCCTATAAATTCCGGTCGATACCTCGCGCCAGCGCGGATCCAGGGTCGCCGGGTTGCGCTCGAAGTCCTCCTTGGTCAGGCTGAGCACCTCGCCGACCGAATCGACCATCAGGCTGTACAGTTCTCCGCGCAGGTCGACGACGATCGACATGCCGGGCTTGTCCTTCGGACGGCCGGTCAGGCCGAGCCGCAGGCGGACGTCGATGGCGGTGACGATGCGGCCGCGCAGGTTCAGCGATCCGGCGACCTCCGGCGGGGCCAGCGGGATGCGGGTGATCCGCTGATGGCCCAGCACGTCCTGCACCTGAAGGACCGGGATGCCGAACATCTGGTCGGCGATCGTCATGGTCACGAAGTCCTGGTTGCCGGAGACGACGAGATCGTCGCCCCGCGACTTGCGGACGGTGGACGGCAGCTTGGCGTTGCTCATGCGGCACCTTTCTGGTCGGTCAGCGTCTGCTGGAGCGCGAAGAGCAGCGCGTCACGGTCGAACTTGGCGACATAGTCGTTGAAACCGGCGATCCGGCCGCGGTCGAGATCGCGGGCGCTGGCGTGGCTGGACAGCGCCACCATCGGAACGCGCTGCCAGCGGCTGCCGTGGCGCACCGCCTCGGCGAAGTCGAAGCCGCTCATGCCCGGCATCTCGATGTCGGAGACGATGACGTCGAAGTCCTCGCCCGCCTCGCAGAGCGCCAGCGCGTCGCCGGCATTCTCCACCGCCGTCACGTCGTAGCCGGCGACCGACAGCAGCGGCGTCAGCAGGTTGCGGAAGAAGGGGCTGTCGTCCACCAGCAGCACGCGCTGCAGCTTCTCCTCCTCGAACCCCTCCTGGGTGGAGGAGCCGAACCAGTCCTTGTAGGCCTGGGTCAGGAAGAAGCCGGCGTCGATCACCTCGGTCGCCTTGCCGGCGATGATCGCCGACCCCATCAGGCCGGGACGCTCCGCGGCCAGCTGGACGTTCAGCTTCTCCTCCACGATGTCGACGATCTCGTCGACGATCAGGCCCATCGAGCGGTCGCCGTCGGCAAACACCAGCACCGGCTGGCGGCCTTCGTTGGCGACGACGAAGTTCGGGTCGATCGGGACCAGCGGCATCAGCTTGCCGCGGTACTGGACCACCGGCAGGCCGTTCGACAACTCGACCGTGGCGAGATCGACGTCCTCCAGGCGGGCGACCAGCGACAGCGGCACCGCCTTGGGCGCGCCCTCGCCGGCGCGGAACAGCAGGAGCGCCATCTTGTCCTCCTGGCGCTGGGTCTGGACCGCGGCAGCCTCCTTGCCGGCAGCCTCGCCCATCGCCATCTCGCCGGTGGCCGACGCTATGCCGTTGGGGTCCAGGATCATGATGACCGAGCCGTCGCCCAGGATCGTGTTGCCCGAGAACATCTCGATGTGGCGCAGGATCGGCGCAACCGGCTTCACCACGATTTCCTCGGTGTCGAACACGCGGTCGACCATGATGCCGAAGGTGTAGGTGCCGACCTGGGTGACGACGATGAAGGTCTCTTCCTCGGTCTTCTTGGCGCCCTCGCTGTCGTCCAGCCGCAGCAGCTGCTGGAGCGAGACCAGCGGCAGCAGGCGGTTGCGCAGGCGCAGGACCGGAGTGCCCTTCAGGCGCTCGATGGTGTGCTCGCTGTCGGCGGCGGCGCGCACCAGCTCGACCACGCTGATCTGCGGGATGGCGAAGCGCTCGCCGGCGCATTCCACGATCAGGGCCGAGACGATGGCCAGCGTCAGCGGGATCTTGATGACGAAGGTCGAGCCCTTGCCCTGGGCCGACTTGATCTCGATCGTACCGCCGATCTTCTCGATGTTGGTCTTCACCACGTCCATGCCGACGCCGCGGCCCGACACGTTGGTGACCTTGGCGGCGGTGGAGAAGCCCGGCTTCATGATGAACTGGATGATCTGCTGGTCGGTCATCGAGGCCAGCTCGCCTTCCGACGCCATCCCGTTCTGGATCGCCTTCTGCTTGATCCGGTCGATGGCAAGGCCCTTACCGTCGTCCTGGATCTCGATGATGATGTGGCCGCCCTCGTGATAGGCGTTCAGGGTGATGCGGCCGGTCTCCGTCTTGCCGGCCTTCACGCGCTCTGCCGGAATCTCCAGCCCATGGTCGGCGCTGTTGCGCACCATGTGGGTCAGCGGATCCTTGATCAGCTCCAGCACCTGGCGGTCCAGCTCGGTGTCGGCGCCGAGCATCTGGAGGTCGATCTTCTTGTTCAGTTCATGCGCCAGATCGCGCACCAGACGCGGCAGCTTGGCCCAGGCGTTGCCGATGGGCTGCATGCGCGTCTTCATGACGCCTTCCTGCAGCTCCGACGTCACATGGTTCAGGCGCTGCAGCGGTGCCGCGAACTCGCTCTCCTTCTGCGACCGCAGGATCTGGAGCAGCTGGTTGCGGGTCAGCACCAGCTCCGACACCATGGTCATCAGGTTTTCGAGCAGGTCGACGTTGACGCGGATGGTCTGGGCGGCGACCGCCGATTCCTTGGTCGCGGCCTCGGCGCCGGCATCGGCGGCACCGGCGTTGCCGCCGCCCGAAGCACCGGCCATCGGGGCGACCGGCGCCGGCACCTTGGCGGCGACCGGCTCGGCATCGGGCACGACGAGGTCGTGCGACTGGGCCGGCTCCTCGGCCGGCTCGGGCGCACGGGTGGCGACCGCGGTGCCGGCCGCTGGAGCGGGAATGTCGTTCGGGCCGGGCGTGGAGTTCCACAGCGCCTCAAGCTCGTCCATCGTCACCGGCCGGGATTCCGACGCGGCAACCGCAGGCGCGGTCGGCGGCGGGGGCGGCGGGGGAGCGGCGGCGGCCGGGGCGGGACCGCCCAGCTTGCCTTCGGCGCACAGGTTCAGCCGCTCGATCAGCGGCAGGTCGTCGCCGGGCGGTTCCGCCTCGGTCGCTTCCAGCACCGCCAGCAGGCTCTTGATGGTGTCCAGAGCCTGCAGGATCAGCGAAACGGCTTCCGGGTTGATCGTCAGTTCGCCATCGCGGAACTTGCCCAGCACGTTCTCCGACGCGTGCGCCACCTTTTCCAGGCGGGGCAGGCCGAGGAAGCCGCAGGTTCCCTTGATGGTGTGGACGAGCCGGAAGATGTTCGACAGCAGTTCCGGATTGTTGGGATTCTGCTCCAACCTGACCAGCTCGACGTCGAGCACCGAGAGGTTTTCGTTGGTCTCCGTCAGAAATTCGGACAGCAGATCATCCATGTCGCATTCCCCAGGCCCAATGTTTATGGTCCGCGCCGGCCTGCGGCTCGAACGGGCAGCATCGAAAGGCTGCCGGTTGCGCTCCAGTCCAGGTAGGGTGGGAGCCTGTCAAACACTGATTAAGAGAACCTTACCTCTTCCGATAGGGAGTCTTCCGGGAGCTGCTACCGGTAGGATCGGGGTTCCTTTGTCACAGCGTTCATTCTCACAGGGAGGATCGATGAGCGACGCCGAAATCGCCCAATCCGTGCGCGAAGCCGTGGAACGGCTCAACGCCGCGCTGGCGGAGGCCGCACGCCACAATCTGGCGATCACGCTGCGCACCACGGCCCACCAGACCACCGGCGGGGTGGAGCAGGTCGTGGTGGAGCCGCGGATTTTCAAACAGCTGTAGACGCGGCCGGAAGAGCGGCGGGACGCCTCACCACTCGGCGGTGAAGACCAGCCGCTCGCTGCTTTCGGTGGCGACGGCGATGCGGAAGCCGTCGCTTTCGGCCAGCCGGCCGGCCAGATAGGCGTGGATGGTGCGGGGAGTCAGCGCCCCGGCCGTCGCCGTTCCGGCAAGCGCCGCCGCGGCCTCCGGGTTCAGGGTGCCCGGCCGGCCGGCGGCGGTCACGGTGATGCGGCCCGCCGTCTCATCGCCGTCGGCGGCGACGGAGACCAGCCCGCCATGGGTCAGCGCCTCGTCCGCCAGCATCACCAGATTCAGCACCAGCTTGACCACGCCGCGGCGCTGGGCGGTCATGTCGTGGGGCACCCGTTCCGGCCAGTCCAGCCGGGTGCGTCCGCCCTCGACATAGCCGGCGGCGGCGGCACGGGCGTCGCCGAAGCCCTTCTGGTCGCGCCCCGCCACCCCATAGGCCAGCCGGAACACCCGCAGCCGGCGGTCGGCCTGGCCGGAGGAATGGTCGATCAGCTTCACCGCCTCGCCCAGGAACCCGCCGATGGAACCGCCGCTGGCAGGCCCGCCATCCTCGTCCTCCTGCATCTCCTCGATCAGCTCCAGCCCGTTGCGGATGGCGCCGACCGGGCTGACCAGATCGTGGCAGAGCTTCGACGCCAGCAGTTCCAGAACGCGGATGTCGACGCTGACGGGGAGGGAGGACGATTCGGTCACGAGGCAGACTCCGGTAAAAAGGAACGGCGACGGCGCGGCGCTGGAGATTCTATACTGTCCCGGCCCCGCCGCACAGGCGGTCGCATTTCCTATGTACAATAGTTCGATGGATGGGACCCGACATGGACGATTCGCTGGTGCCCGGCGCCTGGGTGCGCCACCCGGACCAGCCCGACTGGGGGCTGGGGCAGGTGCAGTCGGCCATCCGCAACCGCATCACCGTCAATTTCGAGCATGCCGGCAAGGTGCTGATCGACAGCGACGTCATCTCGCTGACGCTGGTCGGTCCCGACGAGATCTGAGCGGTTTCGGCCGGGCCTCCGGCGTCCGGGAAAGCGCGGATTGCGCCGCCACGCCCGCTTTGCTTTTATGCGACCGACGTCGCGCATGTGTCAGGGAGTGATGGAATGAAGGCAATGATCCTCGGCTTCGCCGCCGCGGCGGTGATCGCGCTGGGCACGGCTGCGGTGCTGAACGCGATGGGGCACTCGACCGCGGAGCGCTATTCCAGCACTTCCGTTCGCCTTTGAGGGAACAGGAAACCCCTTAATTCTACGATAAGGCGACTTCCGGACATTCCCTGCACGGTGTAGGATCGGGTGATCCGTGACCGGACATGGCGGGCCGTCGCTTGATCTCGCGTCTCAAAGGGGGAATGGGCGCATTCGGTGTGGCGCTGATCCTGGGCCTCAACGCCCTGGTCGGCCACGACCTGCTGCACCAGCGCGACGAGACGCTGGCCCGGGCGCGGGAGGACAGCGCGGCGATGGCGCTGGTGCTGGAGCACCATGCCACCGACAGCCTGTCCGGCGTGGCGAAAATCCTGGCCGGAATCGTCGAGGTCCTGGCCGTGCGCGCCGACAGCTGGGAGCGCGGCGACGCCGATGTCTTCGCCCTGCTGCGCCGTCAGGCGACGCTTTCGCCGCTGATCCGCGCCGTCCTGGTGGTGTCGGCCGACGGCAAACTGATCCACGACACCCAGACGCTGGAGCCGGCCGGCATCGACCTGTCGGACCGCGATTACCTGATGGCGCACCGCGACAGGCTGGTTCCTGGCGGCGCCGATGCGGTCTTCGTCGGCAACCCGGTGCGCGGCCGCACCTCCAACACCTGGTTCATCAGCATGAGCCGGCGGCTGGAGGCGCCGGACGGCCGCTTCGCCGGGGTGGTGGTCGCGGTGATGGAGCCGATGGCCTTCCGCAGCTTCTACCAGACGCTTCCCCTGTCCGGCGACGCGGTGGTCACGCTCTATCACGCCGACGGGCCGGTGATCGCCCGCTTCCCCGACCACGACAGCCACATCGGCCTGTCCGCCCACCATCTGCCGCTGTTCACCACGCTGCTGAAGCAGGCGCGGGTGGGCACCGAACTGCTGGACAGCGCCAGCGACGGGCCGCGCCGCATCCTCAGCCATCGCGCGTCGGCCGAGATGCCGGTGGCGGTGACCGTCTCGTTGTCGCGCGACGCGGTGCTGGCGCACTGGTGGTCGAAGGCGATGACGCTGGCGGTGGCCGATCTTGCCGGGACGCTGGTGCTGGCGGCGATGACGCTCGCCCTGCTGCGCGAGGCGGGGCGGCGGGAACGGGCGATGGCCGATCTCCAGGACAGCGAGCGGGCGCTGCGCGACAGCCAGCAGCGGCTGATCCAGGACATCGCCGCCCGCCACCGGATCGAGGCCGAGCTGATCGCCGCCAAGCAGGTCTCCGACGCCGCCAACCGGGCCAAGACCCAGTTCCTGGCCAACATGAGCCACGAACTGCGCACCCCGCTGAACGCCGTCATCGGCTTCGCCGAGGCGCTGGAAAGCGGCATCTTCGGCCAGATGTCGGCCAAGCAGACCGAATATGTCGGCGACATCCGCAAGTCCGGCCAGCATCTGCTGAGCCTGATCAACGACATCCTCGACACCACCAAGATCGAATCGGGCAAATATGTGCTGCATCAGGAGGATCTGCCGGTCGACGATCTGATCGGCGACTGCCTGCGCCAGATGGGGCCGCTGGCGGTGGAAAAGGGCGTGACCCTCACGTCGGCGCTGCCCGCCTCCCTGCCCATCCTCTATGCCGATGCCCGTGCGGTGCGCCAGATCCTGCTGAACCTGCTGTCCAACGCGGTGAAGTTCACCCCGCCCGGCGGGCGGATCGTCGTCGAGGCCGACCGGGTGGCGCGCAGCCTGCGCCTGCGGGTCAGCGACACCGGCATCGGCATCCCCGCCATTGAACTGGACCAGGTGATGGAGCCCTTCCATCAGGTCGACAACTCCCACACCCGCCGCTATGCCGGAACCGGATTGGGGCTGCCGCTGGTCAAGTCGCTGGTCGAGTTGCAGGACGGCCGCTTCGTACTGTCGAGCGTGCTGGGCCGGGGCACCACCGCCACCGTGCTGTTCCCGCCCTCCCGGCTGCGCAACCGGTCGGAGCCCTTGCGGGCACTGAAGCGGACACAGCCCGCTCCGGTGTGAGGCGGGGTGCCCTTATCCCCGCCGCGACTTGGCCAGAATGACCAGGGCGATGCCGCCCAGCACGGCGACCGACGACAGCGCCAGGACCGGCGTGATCCGTTCCCCCAGCGCCAGCACCGCAACAAGCGCGGTGATGACCGGAACGCTCAGCTGGACGGACGCCGCGCGGGCGGCGGTCAGGGCCGGCAGCGCCGCATACCAGATGGAATAGCCGACACCCGACGCCAGCGCCCCCGATAGCACCGCATAGACCAGCCCGCCCTGGTCCCAGCGCAGGCCGCCGCCGGACAGCGGCCCCGCCAGCGCCGCCGCCAGCGCCAGAACCGCCGCCATCGGGACGGCGCGCAGGAAATTGCCGGCGGTGGTGGCGATGGGGTCGCGGCTGGCCCGTCCCAGCAGGGAATAGATCCCCCACGCCGCCCCGGCGGCCAGCATCAGCAGCGCCCCCAGCGGGTCCGGCGCCGACAGTCCGGGCGCCAGCAGCAGGGCCAGCCCGCCGAGCGCCAGCGCCAGCCCGCCCCATTGCAGCGGCACCAGCCGTTCGCCGCGATACAGCCCGGCCAGGATCATGGTGGCCTGCACCGCACCGAACAGCAGCAGCGCCCCGGTCCCCGCGGTCATGGTCAGATAGGCGAAGGAAAAGGCGGCGGCATAGGCCAGCAGCGCCGCCGCCCCGCCCCAGCTGCCGGCGCCCGCCTTCGCGTGCCCGGTGGCCCGGGCGATCAGCCACAGGCTGGCCGCACCGGAGGCGATGCGCACCAGGGTGAAGCCGGCCGGGTCGATGGCGGTCTGGGTCAGCGCCAGCCGGCACAGGATGGAGTTGGCGGCGAAGGCCAGCATCGCCAGCACGGTCAGCAGCGCCGCCCGCCCGGTCGTGGGCACCGCCGGAGCCGGAACGGCACCCGTCTTATCGCTTGCCACCACGATTGTTTCCTCTGCAACCAGCCCCGCCCAGCTAGCCGCAGAGCCATGGCCCTGTCAAACCCCCCGCGTCACCGGCCGTGTCCGACTTTGGTGGGACACCCTGGAGGTCACGACGAGGGGCCGTGCAGGGCGAACATCAGCAGGTAGGTGCGCTGAAGCGAACTGAAATTGTTGTCGGAGACCAGATAGACCAGCGTTTCCCCCGCCGGCCCCGGCCGGGTGGCGATGCCTTCGAAATTGTCGTTCACCAGCGGCGTCTCCAGACGCCCGAGTTCCTCGCCGTCCACCACCGCGCCGGCGGTCAACTGGCGCGCCGCCACCCGCACCAGCCGCGACGACCAGCCGCCCAGCAGCGACACCCGGCGTTCCAGCACCAGCACGCCGCCGTCCGGCAGCGGGGCGACGGAGGTCGGGCGGTAGCGCGGGGCCGTCCGGTAGGTGAAGGGCTGCCAGTCGGCGGCGCTCGCCGGCACGCCGTCCCTGGACGAGCCCATGCGGGTTATCCAGGCGCGGCGGTCCTGATGGCCGTCGTCCTTGCCCTCCTCGATGGTCAGCAGCCGGCCGTCGGGAAGCAGGGTCAGCGACTCCAGCCCGCCATTCTCCGGCGTGCTGTCCATGCCCGGCGGCATCGGAATCGGCGTGGGCGTGCCCGCCGGCCCCCGGACGCTGCCATCGCCGCCCTTGTAGCGCAGGATGCGGTGGTCCCGCTCCAGCGACACCAGCCAGCCGCCGTCGGGCAGCCGCGTCAAATCCTCGGCATCGGTGCGGCGCTTGCGATGGGAGATCCCCTCCTCGACCGGCAAGGGACGGGCATGGACCTCCGACAGGCCGGCGAGCCGGCCTTCGGCATCGGTCTGCAGCCGGCCGTCCACCACCAGCCCGGTGTCGCCGATGGCGACGAAGCGGTCGCCGGCCGGATCGATCCAAAGGCCGGACAGGCCGCCGACCCGCTCGCCCCCGGCGATGTCCAGACCGCCCAGAAAGCGCAGCGGCCCGACCGCGACCTTGTCCGGCCGTCCGCGGTCGAGCGGCACCGCGGAGGCGGTGACGGAAAGGGGGCCGGGGGTGGGGTCGGAGTCGCCGCCGGCACCGACCACGGCGGCGCAACCGCCGGACAGGGCGACCAGCAGCAGGCCCCAGGCCAAGCTTTTGCGTATCGTCATCGGGGCACTCTTGCCAGTGCAACCGAGGGATACAATATTTCTTTTGGCTTTCTTTCGGTCGCGGCGTCAGACATACGGCAGGATGCAGCGTGAGCGCTACGCCACCTCTCTCATAACGGCCCGGTCATATCGGCTAGGCGCGGCGGGTTACTCCCTCAGAACCGGTGGGGCCTGCCGGACAAGCGCTTAGATTGACGAATGTTTTCGACGATCCTTACCCGTGACGATCGAGCCGAGTCCGTCCCCATGCCGATGCTTCCGCGGTCGCAGACCGCCTATTCTCCTCCGGACCAGACCGGCGACGGCATCGCGTCAGGCGTGTCCGGCCTGTCTCCGGCCGACCGGCTGACGGCGCGCATCCAGGAGTTGGAAGCCGAGCTGCGGGAGTTGCAGCATCGTGCCAAGAACAGCCTGCAACTGGTCATCAGCCTGCTGAAGCTGCAGGCCGGACGCATCCGCGATCCCGACGCCCGTGCCGCCTACGAGCAGACCATGGTCCGCATCGAGGCGCTGGCGATCCTCTACCGCCAGCTGCACGAGAGCGGTGCCGGCACCCATGTCGATCTCGGCCGCTATGTCACGGCACTCTGCGAGGCGGTGCGGGAAGGCACGCCGGGCGCCCTGTCGCGCGTGCCGGTGACCGTCAATTCCGACCCGATCCAGATCGGCCTGTACGAGGCGATGCCGCTCGGCCTGATCATCGCGGAGCTGGTGACGAGCTGCCTGCACCATGCCTTCCCCGACGACGGCTGGATCCGCATCACCGTGCGCCAGCAGGGCGACAGCGGCCGCGCCCGCCTGACGGTGGAGGACAACGGCCGCGCCCTGCCCGCTGGTTTCGACACCACCGCCGAGGACGGGCTGATGCTGGCCGAAGCGCTGGCCGGCCAGCTCGGCGACACGCTGTCCACCGACAGCGACGCCGCCGGCACCACGGCCAGCGTCAGCTTCCCGGTCTAAGTGCTTCCCCTCTCCCCGGGGGAGAGGGGATTGCGTGCCCGTCACCGTCATGGTGCTCATGGGGATGCGCCGGTTCCGCCGCCGGCTCCAGCGTGCCGGCGAACCAGCCCTGGATCGCCCGCAGCGGGTCGGTTTCCGTCGTCGTCACCGGTTCGATGCCGCGGCGCTTCATGTGGGCGACGAAGCCGGCGCCCGACGATCCGGTGATGACCACCCGCACCGCATCGATGGGATGGGGCCGGCCGTCGCCGCAGAGGTGCAGCACCTCCTCCTCCCCCAGTTCGATCCGCCCGGCCTCCACCGGGGCGGTGCCGGCATCGGCCTCATAGACCAGGAAGCGGCGGGTGCGGCCGCCATGGGTGGCGATGGTGGCGAAATCCTTGGTGCCGATAGCGATCTTCATGCTCTGCGGTCCCCTCGAAGGCGGTGCCCGACGACGGCTCAACTCCTGCCACGCCCGGCACCCGCCCGCACTGAGCGAGGTCAATCGAGCGGCTCCGGGGCCCCGGAACGCCGCCGCCGGGGTCAATTTTTCGACCGTGGGCGTGGCCGGGGTGGCTGCAATTCCCATTGGCTTTCACCAAATGGCGAAGGGTGGGGAAGGATCGGCCTTCCCACATGTTATGACCCAGGACACCCACCCGATCGGACGCCATGTACGCCCACTCGCCCCAGCCGCTTCCGTCAGCCGGATCGACGCCCGACATCGCCGGATCGGCCGGTGTGCTGCGGCCGATCCTGCAACCGGGGCAGACCTGCTGGCGGGTGGAGGACACCGCAAGGCTTGGCGTGATCGTCGATGGAGAGGATTATTTCGCTCTGGCCAAGGCCGCCATGCGGCGCGCCCGGCGCAGCATCTACCTGACCGCCTGGGATTTCGACGCCCGCATCCGCCTGATGCCGCAGACCCGCCGGCCGCGCCGGCCCGACCGGCTGGGCACGCTGCTGAACTGGCTGGCGACCACCCGGCCCGACCTGCACATCCATGTGCTGAAGTGGGACTATGCCGAGCTGTTCGACCTCGCCCGCTGGTCGCACCCCTTCATGCTGCGCAACTGGCTGACCCACCGGCGCCTGCAATACCGGCTGGACAGCGACCACCCGACCGGCGCCTGCCATCACCAGAAGATGCTGGTGATCGACGACCGGGTCGCCTTCTGCGGCGGGCTGGACATCACCGCCAACCGCTGGGACACCCGCGCCCACCATGCCCATGACCCGCGGCGGCGCCAGCCCGACGGCAAGCCCTACGAGCCATTCCACGACGTGATGATGGCGGTGGACGGCGACGCCGCCCGCGCGCTGGGCGAGATGTTCCGCGACCGCTGGGCACGCGCCACCGGCGAGACGCTGAAGCCCCCCGCCCCTGCCCCCGGCCGGCCCGCCCGCCGCCATCCGCTGGCCGCCGATCCCTGGCCGCCGGGCTTCGAGCCGATGCTGCGCGGCGTGCGCGTCGGCATCGCCCGCACCGACCCCGCCTGCAACGGGCGCGACGAGATCCGCGAGGTCGAGGCGCTCTATCTGGCGGCCATCGCCGCGGCGCGCGACGTCATCTATCTGGAAAGCCAGTATTTCGCCTCCACCGCGGTGGCCGAGGCGCTGAAGGCCCGGCTGGCGGAGCCCGACGGCCCGGAGGTGATCGTCGTCAACCCGGTGCGCACCACAAGCTGGCTGGAGAACACCGTCATGCTCGGCGCCCGCGCCCGGCTGACCCAGGAATTGCGCGAGGCCGACCGCCATGGCCGCTTCCGCCTGTTCGCCGCGCTGACCGACGGCGGCGCCTGCATCACCGTCCATGCCAAGGTGATGGTGGTCGACGACCGGCTGCTGCGCATCGGCTCGGCCAACCTGAACAACCGCTCCATGGGGCTCGACACCGAGTGCGACCTGGCGCTGGAGGCCGGGCCGGGGCCGGAGCATGCCGACACCCGCCGCGCCATCCTGCACACCCGCGACGACCTGATCGCCGAGCATCTGGGCTCCACGGCGGCGGAGGTGGCGGCGGCGCACCGGCGGCTGGGCTCGCTCGCCGCGGCCATCGACCAGCTGCGCAAGCCGGTCGGCCGCACGCTGGAGCCGCTGCACGACCCCGAGCCGGACGGGCTGGCTGCCGCGGTGGCCGACGCCCGCGTCTTCGATCCCGAACACCCCGTCGGCGCGGTGGAGATCGTCCGCCGCGTGCTGCCGTCGCGCATCCCGCGCACGCGCCATTGGCTGACTCTGGCCGGCATATTGGCGCTGCTGGGGCTGTGGGGCATGTGGCGCTACACGGCGCTGCGGGACTGGGCAACGCTGGAGGCCGTGATGTCGGCCTTCCACAGCCTGGGCGACAGCCCGCTGGCGCCGCTGTGGCTGATGCTGGCCTATGTCGCCGGCGGCTACGTCATGTTCCCGCTGACGGTGATGATCGCCGCCACCGCCATCGTCATGGGGCCGTGGTGGGGCTTCCCCACCGCGATGGCCGGGGCGGTCGCCTCGGCGGCGGCGATGTTCTGGACCGGGCGGATTGCCGGGCGCGACCTGCTGGACCGCCATGGCGGCCCGCTGATCGCCCGCATCAACGGGAAGCTGGCCGACAGCGGCATCGCCGCGGTGGCCGGCGTGCGCGCCGTGCCGATTGCGCCCTACACCGTGGTCAATCTCGCCGCCGGCGCCTCGAAGCTGAGCTTCGGCGATTTCGTGATCGGCACAATGGTCGGTCTTGCACCCGGCATCCTTGCCTTCAATCTGCTCGGGCACCAGCTTGAGCGCACCATAACGAATCCCGGCGCCGCCGACTTCGCCCTGCTGGCGGGTATGGCGGCGCTGGCGATCGGGCTGGGCTGGCTGACCAGCCGGCTTCTCGGCCGCTCCGGCCGGGATCGGGCCGGCAAAACGCCGGGCCGGCAAGACGACAGGGCTGACGAAAGGCCAAAGGAAAGGAATTTGGAACCGTGATCCGTTTCAGCCGCGACCGTGTCCAGCGCATCGCCGCCGTGTTGCGCGCAGCCCGCTCCCGCCGCCCCCGCCGTGCCGACCGCCGCAGCCTCCCCGTTCCCGACGGCATGGCGGCGCTCAGCGTCGCCACCTGGAACATCCACAGCTGCGTCGGGCTCGATGCCCGCTTCGCCCCCGACCGCATCGCCCAGGTGATCCGCGACCTCGACGTCGATCTGATCGGCCTGCAGGAGGTCGGCTGGCACCACCGCGGCGAATCGGGCATGGACCAGTTCGCCTTCCTGGAGCGCAACACCGGGCTGAAAGCCTATGCCGGCCCGACCAAGCACAGCGAGCGCGCCCATTACGGCAACTGCCTGCTGACCCGCCTGCCGGTGCGGTCGATGGAGACGCTGGACCTGTCGGTCGGCAAGCGCGAGCCGCGCGGCGGCATCGACGCGGTGGTTGAGGTGCAGGGCCGCCCCGTGCGGGTGATCGTCGCCCATCTCGGCCTCGACCCCTGGGAACGGGCAAAGCAGGTCGGCGACATAGTGTCGCGGGTGGAGAGCCAGCCGGAGCTGCCGACCCTGTTCATGGGCGACCTCAACGAATGGACGCCCAGTTCCCCCCGGCTGCGCCAGCTGGCGTCCTCCTTCGCCGACGTCGCCAATCCGCGCAGCTTCCACGCCCGCATGCCGACCCTGCGGCTCGACCGCATCTATGTGACGGGCGGCCTGCAAATCCCCGCTTTCGAGGTGATCCGCACCGTCCTCACCCGTCGGGCATCGGACCATCTGCCGGTCCGCGCCGTGCTCGCCGTCCCCTGATCGTCGAAGGCCGCTCCAGAACGTCAGTATGACCAACGGAGTCACGCGCTTAGGTCATAGCGGGATTGTTGCAGTTGATAATTTTTTGTGCACCGCAATGTTCTTTGAACAACAGAGCTTTGCAAATGCGAAGAGGCTCTTGACCTATACGCGATCCCCGACGAAGGATATGGTTGGTCATACGATCAATGCGCTGATCGAAGGAACAACGAACCCTGGCCGCCCGGGGGTAGCCGTGACGTGAGGATTCTGATTTGCTGTATCACCTGTACGACATGCAACACGCTGCCATGCGGCCGATGCGTTTCTGGGCCGAAGCCGCCCAGCAGACTTTCCAGAACCCGTTGATGCCCTTGTCCTACACCAAGCTGGGCCGGGCGGTCGCCGCCGGGGCCGAGCTGGTGGAGCGGACTACCCGCCGCTTCGGCAAGCCCGCCTTCGGTCTGCCGGAGACGGTGGTCGACGGGCAGACCGTTCCGGTCACCGAGCGGTTCGTCTGGCAGTCGCCCTTCTGCAAGCTGCTGAACTTCGCCAAGCCGGACGGCACGCCGCGCCAGCCGAAGGTGCTGCTGGTCGCCCCGATGTCGGGCCATCACGCCACGCTGCTGCGCGGCACGGTGGAAGCGCTGATGCGCGACCATGACGTCTACATCACCGACTGGATCGACGCGCGGCTGGTGCCGATGTCGGCCGGTCGCTTCGATCTGGACGACTACATCGACACGGTGGCGGAGCTGATCCGCTTCCTCGGCCCCAACACCCACGTCATCGCGGTGTGCCAGCCGGCGGTTCCGGTGATGGCGGCGGTGTCGCTGATGGCGGCGGCGGACGAGCCGGTGCAGGCGCGCAGCATGACCCTGATGGGCGGCCCCATCGATCCGATGGCCAACCCGACGGTGCCGGTCAAGCTGGCGATGGAACGCCCGCTGAAATGGTTCGAGCGCAGCGTGATCACCACGGTCCCGGTCTATTATCCGGGCGCCTTCCGCCGCGTCTATCCGGGCTTCATCCAGCTGTCGGGCTTCATGTCGATGAACCTCGACCGTCACATCAACGAGCATGTCGGGCTGTTCCGCCATCTCGTCCGCGGCGACGGCGATTCGGCCGAGCAGCATCGCCGCTTCTACGACGAATATCTGTCGGTGATGGATTTGTCGGCGGACTTCTACCTGCAGACCATCGAGACGGTGTTCCAGAAGCACGCCCTGCCCGAAGGCACCATGATGTCGCGCGGCCGCAAGGTGGAGCCGTCGGCGATCCGCAAGACCGCAGTGATGACGGTGGAAGGTGAGCTGGACGACATCTCCGCCCCCGGCCAGACCATCGCGGCGCAGCGCCTGTGCTCGTCGCTGCCGGACGAGATGCGCAAGACGCATTTCCAGAAGGGTGTCGGCCATTACGGCATCTTCAACGGCCGCCGCTGGCGCGAAGCCATCCTGCCGGAAATCCGCAGCTTCATCCAAAGCCACGACGGCGAGTGAAAACAGAAAAGGGGCGCCGAACACCGGCGCCCCTTTTCTGACGTCAACCAGTTGAAAGCTCTCAGTCAACCATGCTCCGCGCCTCGGTGAAGGCATCCATGTGCGTCAGCCCTGCGGCCCCGCCGGCCTTGACCCGCATGCCGGCGGTGGCGAGGTGGAACAGGTAGCCGAGAGCGAACAGCGCCACGAACAGCCCGAAGACCAGGGTGTTGTAGTAGACCATCGTCACCAGGGCCAGCACCGCCAGCACCAGCGAGATCGCCGGGAACACCGGATAGAAGGGCGCGCGGAACGGACGCTCCAGCGCCGGTTCGGTGGCGCGCAGCCGGAACAGCGCCGCCATGCTCATGATGTACATGACGATGGCGCCGAAGACCGACATGGTGACGATGTTGGCGGTCAGCGGCTGGCCGCCGATCTGGATCAGCTCGTCGGAATAGATGGCGGCGATGCCGATCACGCCGCCGGCCAGGATCGCCCAGTGCGGGGTCTTGCGCGTCGGGTGCAGGCGGGCCAGAACCGGCGGCAGGAAGCCGGCGCGGGACAGCGCGAAGATCTGGCGCGAATAGCCCATGATGATGCCGTGGAAGGAGGCGATCAGGCCGAACAGGCCGATCCAGACCAGCATGTGCAGCCAGCCGCTCGACTCACCGACCACCGCCTTCATCGCCTGCGGCAGCGGATCGTTGATGTTGGACAGCGCGTTCCAGTCGCCAACGCCGCCGGCGAAGATCATCGTACCGAAGGCTAGCACCACCAGCGTCAGGATGCCGCCGATATAGGCGCGCGGCACGGTGCGCTTCGGGTCCTTGGTCTCCTCCGCCGCCATGGCCGCCCCCTCGATGGCCAGGAAGAACCAGATGGCGAAGGGGATCGCGGCGAAGATGCCGCCCAGCGCGTCCTTGCTGAAGCTGGCCTGCCCCGCCCAGCCGTTGGCGGTGAAGTTGGCCCAGGAGAAGCCGGGATAGACGACGCCCATGAACACCACCAGCTCGATGATCGCCAGGATGGTGACGAACAGCTCGAAGGTGGCGGCGATGGAGACGCCGGCGATGTTCAGCCCCATGAACAGGATGTAGGCGCCGACCGCGGCGGTCTTCGGGTCGAGCCCGGGGAACTGCACGTTCAGATAGGCGCCGATGGCGAGTGCGATGGCCGGCGGGGCGAAGACGAACTCGATCAGGGTGGCGAAGCCGGCGACGAAGCCGCCCTTGGGCCCGAAGGCGCGGTAGCTGTAGGCGAAGGGACCGCCGGCATGGGGAATGGCGGTGGTCAGTTCGGTGAAGCTGAAGATGAAGGTGGTGTACATCGCCGCGATCAGGATCGTGGTGACGAGGAAGCCCAGCGTCCCCGCCGCCGCCCAGCCGTAGCTCCAGCCGAAATATTCGCCGGAAATCACCAGCCCGACGGCGATGCCCCAAAGATGGAGCCCGCTCAGGCTTTTGCTCAATTCAGGTTTCGTGTTCCCAGACATGTTGCCTCCTGCCCCTGTTCAAGGCTTTGGATTCAGTGGCGTTGATGCCGTTGGCGGCGCTCTCTCACGACCGGTCGGTCAGTTGGTTTTTCTCGTTGTCCGCACCGGCGAGCGACGGGGCGTCCTCCTTCAGGGCGACCCCCGTCAGTTTCAGCCGCGCCGCCTCGGTGGCGAGCCAGCACAGCTTGTCGGCGGCCGTCTGGATCGACAGGCCGTCGGAATGGATGTTCGATATGCAGTTCCGTTCGGAATCGGCGCGGCCGGGCCTGGGCTCCCAGGTCAGATAGACCCCCAGCGATTCCGCGGCCGACAGGCCGGGCCGCTCCCCCACCAGCAGCGCCACCAGCCGGGCGCCCATGGCAGCGGCCACCTCGTCGCCCAGCGCCACGCGGGCTTGCTCCGCCAGCACCACCGGGCCGATGCGCAGATGCCCCAGCCGCGCCATGCAGGCCTGGACCAGCGGCGCGGCGTTGATCTGCACCGCGGCGGCCGACAGCCCGTCGGCGATCACGAAGACCAGATCCCACTCCCCTGCCGGCAGCCCGGCGGCGCTGGCCGGGTCGAGCCGGCGGCCGAGGTCCGGGCGGCGCAGATAGGTCGGCCGGTCGGGCGCGGCGCTGTGGACGCGGATGGTCTCCAGCGGCGACAGGTCGGCGGCCAGACGGTCGAAATCGACCGCACTGTGGACAGCGTCGCGGGCACGGGCATGGGCCAGTTGGAACTCCAGCAGAGCCTTGGTCGGCAGGGCGTCGCCGCTGCGGCCGAGCGCGATGCGGGCACGGGTGGCGCTGCGGAAGCGCGCCCACGGATCCTGCGGTTTATCCTTGGGAGTGTCGCTCATCGGGCCGCACTCCCCAGCAGGGCGGAGACGACGAGGCTCTGGTCGGGCCAGGGCGGCAGGCGGCGCTGCTCGTCTAGCCAGCCGGCCTTGTCCAGCCACGCCTCGAACTCCGGGGCCGGCGGGCGTTTCAGCAGATGCCGCAGGCCGAGCACGTCGTGGTAGGACAGGCTCTGGTAATTCAGCATGATGTCGTCGGCGCCGGGCACCGCGATCAGGAAATTGACGCCCGCGGTCGCCAGCATCGTCATCAGGACGTCCATGTCGTCCTGGTCGGCCTCGGCATGGTTGGTGTAGCAGGCGTCGCAGCCCATCGGCACGCCGAGCAGCTTGGCGCAGAAATGGTCTTCCAGCCCGGCGCGGGTGATCTGCTTGGCGTCGTACAGATATTCGGGTCCGATGAAGCCGACCACCGTGTTGACCAGCAGCGGGTCGAAGGCGCGGGCGACGGCATAGGCGCGGGTCTCCACCGTCTGCTGGTCGACACCGAAATGGGCATCGGCCGACAGCGCCGATCCCTGGCCGGTCTCGAAATACATGACGTTGTCGCCGATGGTACCGCGCTTGAGCGATTTCGCCGCCTCCTGCGCCTCGGCCAGCAAGGACAGGGTGACGCCGAAGCCACGGTTGGCCTTCTCGGTGCCGGCGATGGACTGGAACACCAGATCGACCGGCGCCCCGCGCTCCATCGCCTGCATCGTCGTGGTGACATGGGCCAGCACGCAGGACTGCACAGGGATGTCGAAGCGGGTGCGGACGGCGTCCAGCATCTCCAGGAGAGCGATGCAGGCCGGGACATTGTCGGTCGCCGGGTTGATGCCGATCACCGCGTCGCCGATGCCGTAGAGCAGCCCGTCGAGTGTCGAGGCGGCGATGCCGGTCGGGTCGTCGGTCGGATGGTTGGGCTGCAGGCGGCTCGACAGCCGCCCCGGCAACCCGACCGTGGTGCGGAAGCGGGTGACGACCGAGCATTTGGCGGCGACGCAGACCAAGTCGTGGTTGCGCATCAGCTTGGATGCCGCCGCCACCATTTCCGGTGTCAAGCCGGGGGCGAGTGCGGCCAGCGCGGCGGTGTCGGCCTGGTAGGACAGCAGCCAGTCGCGGAACTGCCCGACCGTCATGTGCGCCACCGGCCGGAAGGCCTCGGCGTCATGGCGGTCGATGATCAGCCGCGTCACCTCGTCGGTCTCGTAGGGGACCAGCACCTCGGTCAGGAAGGTTTTCATCGGCAGGTTGGCCAGCACCATGCGCGCCGCCACCCGCCGTTCGTCGCTGTCGGCGGCGATGCCCGCCAGCTCGTCGCCCGACCGCCGCGGCGAGGCGCAGGCCATCACCGCCTTCAGATCGTCGAACCGATGGCGCTGCCGCCCCAGGTCGCACTGGTAACCAGCCATGCCGGCCTCCCGCCCGTCTCATCATGGACGCAAGAGTGGCACGGGTGCCGCGGTGGGCAGTTGACCGTAGAACACAAAATGCAGACTGGAGAGAGGAAGGCGCGATCAGGGGGAGTAGCTTGAACGGCAGCGTTCCGGCCCAGGTGTGGCCGTCGGCGGAGAAATCGGCTAGGCGGGCGAACCCGAAGCCCGGCCATGGCGTTCCTTCCGCACTGCAGCGCGCCGCCCATCACCGGACGCCGCGCGCCACGAGTGAAGGAGAATCCGATGCTGAGGCTTTTGCGCGCCGCCGCCCTGGTCCTGCCGCTGGTCGCCGTGGCCGCCTGCCACCAGGAAGGCCCGGCCGAGCGGGCCGGCAAGTCCCTCGACAATGCGGGCCAGAGCGTCAAGGACGCCATCGATCCGCCGGGCCCGGCGGAAAAGGCCGGCCG
The DNA here is from genome assembly GCF_058780625.1 of Azospirillum sp. UENF 111221. NCBI lineage: Bacteria > Pseudomonadati > Pseudomonadota > Alphaproteobacteria > Rhodospirillales > Azospirillaceae > Azospirillum > Azospirillum sp. UENF 111221. Next base: position 319,900 of record NZ_JBSNCH010000002.1, on the reverse strand, counting down.
CGCCATCGACCGCACGGTCAACTGACGGCCGGACGGTGAACTGACCGCCTCTCGCCCGGTCAGTGGGCGGCGAAGTCCCGCCCTCGCCCCCGCCCGGTCGGCGGAACGCCCGACACCTCCAGCAGCAATTTGCTGAGGATGGCGTCGGCGAAGGCGTCGAAGTCGCGGGCGGGCACCAGGAAGGCGCCGGGGCCGCCGATGACATGCTCGCGGTAATAGGCTTCCAGATCGTTCGGCGCTGCCCCGCCCCAGGGGTTGGGGCGGTCGTTCAGGATCGGCAGGCCGTTGATGGTGATGCCGCGGGCGACCGCGGCGTCGCGCGCCTCCTCCACCGGACGGCCGCGGTTGTTCTCGCCGTCGCCCGAAATGTCGATGACCCGCCGCGTCCCCTCGAACCCGTTGTTGCCGAACAGCGGGACGGCGTAGTCGATGACCGCGCTGATCGAGGTCCACTGCTCCGTCATCATCGGCGCCTCCGCCACGCTGGCGGCGAAGCGTTCGATGCTGGCCGGATCGCTCAGTTCGGTCCAGCCGACGACGGTGTGCTGGTGGCTTTCCCCCGCCCATTCCACATAGGTGGCGCTGATCCGGCCGAAGGGGCCGCCGCGGATCGCCGCCTGCACCTTCGGGTTCAGCAGGGCCTGGACATAGCCGTTGCGCTGAAGCTTCGCCTCGTCCGGATCGACGCTGCCGGACACGTCGACCGCAAAGACCAGTTCCACGTCCACCGGCGTCTGCGCCACGGCCGGGACAACGAATGCGGGCAGGCATAAAAGGGCGAGGATCGGAAGACGGGCGACCGCAGGGGCGAAGGCGCGCGCCAAGACGTGGGCCAAGAGACGGTATGCACGCATACGCACCCTCCATCCAGCCACCGGTCCGGCCTGGGCGCCGGACGAAGGACTGAGGATTGGTGCGCGAACGTTCCCTGTCCATGCTTCACTGGTCTATTCCGATCCCGCCGGACGGCCAGTGCGGGGTACTCCACCGCCGGAAGTACAAGAATATGCAGGCGGACCGCGGGTAACGGGTGACAAAACCGATATTGCCTGCATAGGCTAGTCCTATCGGGGTACGCCGTCAGGCCGGCGCCATCCCGCGCCGCCACCCGCCCCGTTCAATCTCCGAAGCAGCCATCGACGTGCTCCCTGGTCGTTCGCTCCCCGCTCCCGCTGCGGCTTCACCGTCGCGATGGACCAGCCGGCTGCTGCTGTCCGTCTGCACCGTCCTCGCAACCGGATTTTCGGCTTCGGGCATAGCGCAGCCGGTGACGACGACCGCACCGATCACGGTGGCGGAGTTGCCGCCCACGCCCATCCATGCGGCGGAACTGATGGCGCCCGAGCGGCCCAGACCGCAGGGCCGGACCCAACCCGTCGCCGCCAAGCCGCCCGCCACGCCTTCCACTGCGCCGAACGCCGATCCGCAGACCGCAGAGGCGAGAGCCGCCGCCGCGAAAGCGGCAAGAGCCGCCAAAATGGCTGAAGCCAGGGCCGCCGACGAGCGGATCATGAGCAGCCGGGCCTCCGACAGCCGGCCGCCGGACGGGCAGACCGCCTGCGCCGACCATGAGCCGGCGAGCCAGCAAGTGCTCGACGCCCTGTTCGGCGGGGATGCGGCCTTCGCAGACCTGGCCCGCCGGTCGCCGGCCGAGGCGTTCCGCTGCTCCAGCCTGTTCCCCGGCGACGCGGCGCTGGCCGCCCTGCGCGACGCCGTTCCGCAGGCGCCTTTCGATGCGGTCGGAGCCGCCGATCAGCTGAGCACCCGTACCGGCGGGGAGGAGATCATCGCCCGCGCGCTCGACCTCGGGCTGCTGACCCGCTCGCTGGAGGGGGGCATGCCCTTCTACGAGACACGGCACGAGCTGCGCAAACGCCTGCCCAAGACGGATCTCCGGGCGCTGGAAATCCATGCGGCCAAGGCATTGGCGGCCTCGCTGGCGCGCGATCCGGCGGGGATGGCGCCGAAGATCGGCGCGCTGCTCGACGACATGGTCGACGATCCGCCGGCCGACCGCTTCCGCATCACGATGGCGATGTCGTCGGAGGATCTGCTCGGGCTGATCGCGCGGATCGGGCCGCAGCTCTACACCTCCTCGCTCGACGGGCTGGTCAACATCCTGCGGATCCAGGTGAAGCTGGAGAAGCGCAGTTTCCTCGCCCTCGCGCGCGAGGAGCGGACACGGCCATTGTGGGCGGAGTTCTTCGTCGCAACGGTCGCCGGCGGACGGGCGGCGAGCCTGTTCGGCACCAACCCGGCCATCGCGCGGGAGCTGATGCGCGAGAGCCTGCGGGCCCTGCTGCCGGCCGACGGGAAACCGCCGGCAATCGACACCGCGGTCGTGATCGGCGCCCTGGCCGACGCCATGGATCTTGACAGTCCCGCAATCCGCGCGGCGCTGGAAGACGAGCTGGCCGCCCGCTACCGCGCCGCCGGCGAACCGCCGGCAAAGACCGGACTACAGGACGTATCCATCCGGGGCGGGATCGGCGACACGCCGGCCCGGGGCATAATCGGGCTGGCGGGCAGCCTGCACGCGGCACGGCTGTCCGGCCGGGCGGCCACCCCGGCCTTCGAGGCGGAACGCTTCTCCCAGAACCATCCGCTGGCCGCCCTGCCGGTCCTGAGCGGACAGCGCCTGTTCCGCAACGGCATCAACGTGCAGCGGATGACCTTCTACGACGATCCCGACGGTCGGGCGTCCTTCCGCGGCTTCCTGCGCCAGCACCGCGCGCAGGGTTGGGCGCTGCACGCCCAGTCCGGCTTCGCCGTCGCCATCAGTCCCGAACGCCACGGGCGCCGGATCGTCATCGTCGCCGACATCCCCGGTGCCGGCGACGCCGGCCGAGCCGCCGCCTGGGACTGGATGGCGCGCGAGGGTCTGGCCCCGTCCATCGTCATCCATCGCGGCCACAGCTATCACGAGGACGCCACCATGACGGAGATCGCGCCGGGCACGGCGCTGGTCTTCTGGGGCTCCTGCGGCGGACACACGCGCCTGCGCTCGACCTTGGAACGCGCCCCCGATGCGCTGGTTCTGGCGACCCAGAACATCGGCGTGTCGACGGTCAACGAGGCCCTGCTGGGCATTATGGAGGAGCGGCTGCTGGCCGACGGCGCCATCGACTGGAACGCCGTGTGGAAGGAGGCGCGCGGGCGCATCCGCGACCGCCGCTTCGCCTCCTACAAGCGGCCCGACCAGGATTCGGCCAACCTCGCCTTCCGGGCCTGGCAGGTCCGGACGGCGGTGCACTGACCCGTTTCGGCCCGCATCGGAAAGCCGGTTCCGCAAGCATGGCTGTGTTTCGCCGCTGCCGCTTGCGGCGGAACCGGGTGCATGCTGCTGTGATGTGGCCGATTGTCGCTCCCCCCGGCATCCCTCCGGTATCGAGGTTTCCAGCCATGACTTGGCAAACGCTCGCCTTCTTCTTCGCCACCGCCTTCGTGATCTCCATGACGCCGGGCCCGAACATGCTGCTGGCGATGAGCCTCGGCCTTCGATTCGGCGCACGCCGCGCCGCCTGGGGCGGAGCCGGCATGTGCGCGGCACTGGCGGTGATGGCCGCGCTGTCGGCCTTCGGGCTGGGCGCCCTGCTCTCCACCTCCGTGCTCGCCTTCGAGATCGTGCGCTGGGCCGGCGTCGCTTATCTGACCTGGCTCGGGATCGCCGCATGGCGGGCGCCGGTCGAACAGCCGGGCGAGCGCGATGCCGCCGCCGCCGCGTCGGGGGAAGGGACGCCCGTGCGCCTGTTCCTGCGCGGCGCGCTGGTCGCCTTCAGCAACCCGAAGGCGCTGGTCTTCATGGGCGCGCTGTTCCCGCAATTCATCGACGCCGCCGCCCCACTGGCGCCGCAGCTGGTGGCGCTGGTCGCCACCATGGTGGTGATCGAGTTCGGCTGGATCATGGCCTATGCCACCGGCGGCGACCGTCTGGCGGCGAAACTCACCACGGTGTCCGCGGCCAGGTCGCTGAACCGCCTGACCGGCGGCCTGATGATCGGCGCCGGCGGCCTGCTGGCGCTCGCCCGTCGGGTCTGATCCGCCCTCGCCTCCCCACAAGACGTCGAAAAAGAAAAAGGGCCGCGCAATCGCGCGGCCCTGTAGTTTAGGGAGGAAACGCCCCGAGAATGGGCAAGGGCAGAATATGCTGCGGCGCACACGAACTGGTATTACCAATGCTGAATGGTAGCCATGCGCTGCGGGAATAGCCCTATGCAGCAATATGCATTGTCAGCAATAGAGCACAGCCTCGGTTACAAAAATTTCACAGATCCGCCGCGTCCCGGTCATCGCCCGCACCACTAATGCTACGGTTCGCCGTCCTCGCCGAAAGGTTTACCCCCGGCAGGGACGGCGGTGCGAAACACCCGGCCTTAGGAACGGTGCGATGGCGATCCCAGTCCTGCGCAGCCTGACGCTGAAGCAGGCGATTCACGCGGTCCTCGCCGCCTTCGTCATCGGTCTGACCATCACCGCGGCCGAATTTGCCTGGACCGCCACGCGCGAGCGGGCGACGGCGCTGGCGCAGGTCAAGGATGTGGTCGCGTTGGTCGAGGGGCCGGCCGCCAGCGCCGCTTGGCTGATCGACGCGGAGCTGGCAGGGCAGGTGTTGCAGGGGATGGTCCGCGCCAACGCCGCCTGGGCGGAGATCCGCCTGGGTGACGGCACCTTGCTGGCGCGCCGCGAACGCGCGCCCAAGCCGGCCAGCCTGCTGGAACGCGGGGCGACAGCCCTGCTGTTCGTCGACCGGCCGGTGGTGACGCACGAGCTGATGACCCCGCCGAACGGATCGGCGAGCGGACCGCGCGCCGCCGACGCCTCGCGGATCGGACAGCTGGTCGTCGGCATCGACACCGGACGGGCAGCCTCCGGCTTCCTCACCTATGTTTCCGCGGCGCTTGTGGCGGGGACCCTGCGCAACCTGCTGATCGGGCTGGCGATGGCGGTGGTGTTCCACCGGCTGCTGACCCGCCCGCTGTTGCAGATCGGCCGCGCGGTGGCGCGGATCGACCCGGAAAAGCCCTATGGCCAGCCGCTGGCCGTGCCGCGCGGCCACGCCGACGACGAGCTTGGCTTCGTCATCGCCCGCTTCAACCACACCCTCACCCTGCTGGAGCAAGAGCATGACGAGCTGCGGCGGCTGGCGACGCGCTGCCCGCTGACCGGGCTGGCGAACCGGGCGCTGCTGCTCGACCGGCTGGACCACGCCATCGAACTGGCGAACCGCGCGCGCGAACCGGATGCCGGCCGGCTGGCCGTGCTGTATGTCGACCTCGACCGCTTCAAGCGGGTGAACGACAGCCTGGGCCACGCCATCGGCGACCTGCTGCTCTGCCGGGTGGCGGACCGGCTGGGCGTCAGCGTGCGCCGCTGCGACACCGTCGGCCGGCTGGGCGGCGACGAGTTCCTGGTCGTGCTGGAGCGCGTCGCCGACCGGGACGAGGCGGCGATGGTCGCGCAACGGCTGCTCGACGGCCTGTCCTCCCTGCGCGAGGTGGGCGAGCACCGCGTCCATCTCACCGCCAGCATCGGCGTGGCCGTCCATCCGGAAGCGGGGAACGGAGGAGCGCCGGACGCCGCCGGCCTGATGCGGATGGCCGATTCCGCGATGCAGGCGGCGAAGGCCGCGGGCGGCGACCGTTTCGTCTTCTACACCCGCGAGATGACCGACCGGGCGGAGACCCGGCTGCGGCTGGAGTCCGGTCTGCGCGAGGCGGTGGCGGCGCGCGCCTTCGAGCTGGTCTACCAGCCGAAGATCGAGGCGGCGGGCGGCCGGCTAACCGGCTTCGAGGCGCTGATCCGCTGGCGGCACGAGGGGGCGGCGGTCTCGCCCGCCGATTTCATCCCGGTCGCCGAAGACACCGGCCTGATCATCGAGATCGGCCGCTGGGTGCTGGAGGAAGCCTGCCGCACCGCGACCCGCTGGGCGCTCGACCATGGCCCGGTGCCGGTGGCGGTCAACGTTTCCGCCCGCCAGCTTGCCGATCCCGGCTTCGCCCGGCTGGTCGAACAGGTGTTGCAGCGCCACGGCACGCCGCCCAACCTGCTGGAGCTGGAGATCACCGAGACCGTCATCATGAAGGACGTGCGCCACCATCTGCCGACGCTGAACCGGCTGCGGGCGTTGGGGGTGCGCATCGCCATCGACGATTTCGGCACCGGCTATTCCTCGCTGGCCTATCTGCGCCAGTTGCCGGTCGATGTGCTGAAGATCGACCGCAGCTTCGTCAACGACCTGCCGCATGCCCCCGACATCGCCTCCACCGTCATCGCGCTCGCCCAGCGGCTCCTGCTGTCCACCGTGGCGGAGGGGGTGGAGACCGCCGAGCAGCGCCATTGGCTGGCGGAGGCCGGCTGCGACTGCCTGCAAGGCTTCCTGATCTCGCGCCCGCTGGCGGCCGAGGCGGCCGAGGCGATGGTGATGACCGCATTCGCCCGGACCGAGCCGCTGCCGATGACGGCCTGAGACCGGAGTTTCTAAGGCCGGAGTTTCGGTCAATGCGCGGCGGAGGTCCGGTCAAGACAGCCCTCCGCCGGCCGGCTATGGTCGCCTCCCCAGGGCCAACCGACCGACAGGCATCATGACCGCCTCCAGCACCACCACCCTGCCCGACCGCCGCTCATCCAACCGCGCCACTTTGGTCGGCTTCATCGCCATCCTGCTGTGGGCGACGCTGGCCCCGCTGGCGACGCTGGCCGCCATGGTGCCGCCGTTCCAACTGGTGGCGACCTCCTTCCTGCTGGCCTTCCTGGTCGGCAGCGGCTGGACCGCGTCCCGCGGCGACAATCCCCTGCGCTATTTCCGCCAGCCGGTCGCGGCCTGGGCATTGGGGGTCGGCGGGCTGTTCGGATTCCATTTCCTCTATTTCATGGCCTTGCAGGCGGCCCCGCCGGTGGAGGCCAACCTGATCAACTATCTGTGGCCGCTGCTGATCGTGCTGTTCTCCGCCCTGCTGCCGGGCGAGCGGCTGCGGGTGTGGCATGTCGGCGGCGCCGTCGCCGGGCTGGCGGGTACGGCCCTGCTGATCGCGCGCGGAGGCCCCAGCAGCTCGGTGGGCGGATTTTCCATCGACCCGGCGCATCTGCCGGGCTATGCCGCGGCACTCGGCAGCGCCGTCACCTGGGCCGGCTATTCGGTGCTGCGCCGCCGGCTGGGCCAGATCGGCGAGGCGCCGACCGACGCTGTCAGCGCCTTCTGCCTCGTCACGGCGATCCTGTCGCTGCTCTGCCATCTGGCCCTGGAACGGACGGTGTGGCCGGACAGCGCCGCCGGCTGGGGCGCGATGCTTCTGCTGGGGTTGGGACCGGTGGGTGCGGCCTTCTTCGTCTGGGATTACGGCGTGCGCCATGGCGACATCCGGGCGCTGGGGGCGCTGTCCTATCTGGCGCCCCTGCTGTCGACCCTGCTGCTGGTCCTGTTCGGCCTCGCCCCCAATTCAGGCATCATCTGGGTGTCCTGCGCCCTGATCGCCGGCGGATCGCTGCTCGCCAGCAAGGACCTGCTGCGGGGGAAGGCTTAAGCCTCCACCCCCTGCGCGGCTGCCGCGACGTCGTGGCGGGCGCGGTCGGCGCTCGCCAGCCCGTTGAAGTACCAGTTCAGCGCCACCGCGGTCAGGGTGCCGAGCAGGATGCCGCTGTGCAGAAGCGGCGACAGGAAGGCCGGCATCTGCGAGAAGAACTTGTCGGACACCAGCGGGATCAGCCCGACGCCGACGCTGACCGCCACGACGATCAAATTCTCGCGCCGGCCGGCGAAATCGACCTGCGCCAGGATCTTCACGCCGGTCGCCGCCACCATGCCGAACATCACCAGCCCGGCCCCGCCCAGCACGAAGGCCGGCACCGACGCCACCACATGGGCAAGCTTCGGCAGCAGCCCAAGCAGCAGCAGGATCAGCCCGCCCGCAGCACACACCCAGCGGCTGCGCACGCCGGTCACTCCGACCAGCCCGACATTCTGCGAGAAGGAGGTGTAGGGGAAGGTGTTGAAGACGCCGCCGATCAGCGTGCCCAGCCCGTCGGTGCGCAGGCCGCGGACCAGATCCTCGCGGCTCACCGGGCGGCCGACCATGTCGCCGACGGCCAGGAACATGCCGGTCGACTCGATCATCACCACGATCATCACCAGCGACATGGTCAGGATGGCGACCGGATCGAACACCGGCATGCCGAACTGGAAGGGCTGGACCAACGCCACCCACGGCGCCTCCCCCAGCCCTTTGAAATCGACCATGCCCAGCACCATCGCCAGCACCATCCCGGCCACCAGACCCAGCAGCACCGCGACGTTGCGGACGAATCCGCGGCCATGCTTCATCAGCGCCAGGATCGTCAGCAGCACGAAGGCCGCCACGCCCAGGAAGGCCGGGTCGCCGAATCGCGGATTGCCAACCCCGCCGCCGGCCCAGCCGACACCCACCCGCATCAGCGAGACGCCGATGATGGCGATGACGCTGCCGGTCACCACCGGCGGGAACAGCGGCAGCAGCCGGCCGACCAGTGGGGCGGCCAGGATGGCGAAGATGCCCGACCCGATCACCGCGCCGTAGATGCCCAGCAGCCCGAGCGACGGGTTGGTCGCCATCGCCACCATCGGGCCGACGGCGGCGAAGGTGACGCCCATCATCACCGGCAGCCGGATGCCGAATCGCCAGACCCCCACCGCCTGGATCAGCGTGACCACGCCGCAGGCGAACAGGTCGGCGTTGATCAGCATGGCGATCTGGTCCTTCGGCAGCTTCAGGGCGCCGCCGACGATCAGCGGCACCGCGATGGCCCCCGCATACATCACCAGCACATGCTGCAGACCCAGCGCCAGCAGCCGCCAAGGCGCCAGAACCTCGTCGACGGGATGGACATCGGGGGTGGCGGCGCTTTTCATGGCGGAAGCCTCGCTCTGCAATCGGTCTGCTTCGTTCTGCATGGGGCGTGCCGCCCTGGCGGATGGCGGCTTCCGGCCGTATCCCCGCCCGCCGCTGCACAATGCCTGGGCAAATCCATGGCGCCGCTGCCCGCACAGGTGGCAAAAGCCGCGCGGTTTATTGCCGCGCCCGGCTGGAGACCCCGACGGGGGCTGCGTTATTCTTTAACGATCCGTGCGTACAGTCGCTGCCGCATACCCCTTTCGCGCAACCGAAGCCGAGCGTCGCGATGAGCAAGTCGATCGAGGGTGTATCCAACTGGATGCACATGTTCCGTTGGATCGTGAAGCTGATCCGCGACGAGTATGGGGTCGATGAGGCTCTGCTGACCCGCAATGCGACGCTGGAGACCGACATCCAGCTGTCCATCGACCAGGTCGAGCAGGTGCTGGAATACATCGCCGAGAGCTTCGCCATCCGCTTTCCCGACGGGACGCTGGACGAGCTGGTGAAGCTGGAGGAGCTCTGCCTGCTGGCAAGCTGGATCAAGGGCTATTACAAGCGCCCGGAATTCATCTCCGACGCCTTCGAGGCCCGCTGCCGCAGCATCAACCAGATCGCAGCCTGACGATGACCGACCGGACCTCCCCAACTCCGCCCACCCTGTACCCGCCGGGCTTCGTCTGGGGCGTTTCCACCTCCGCCTACCAGATCGAAGGAGCCGCTGCCGAGGAGGGGCGTGGCGCCAGCATTTGGGACGTGCGCTGCCGCACCCAGGGCGGGGTGGTGAACGGCGACACCGGCGATGTCGCCTGCGACCACTATCACCGCATGCCGGAGGATGTGGCCCTGATGAAGGGGCTGGGCGTCGACGCCTACCGCTTCTCCATCTCCTGGCCGCGGGTGATGCCGCGCGGCAAGGGGGCGGTGAACGGGGCGGGGCTGGACTTCTACGACCGGCTGATCGACCGGCTTCTGGAGTCGGGCATCGAGCCCTGGCTGTGCCTCTATCACTGGGATTTGCCGCAGGCCTTGCAGGATCTGGGCGGCTGGTCGTCGCGCGACTGCGCCGGCTGGTACGCCGACTACGCGGCACTCTGCGCCCGGCGCTACGGCGACCGGGTGAAGCGCTGGATCACCTTCAACGAATTCTCGGTCTTCACCCTGTTCGGCTATGCGATTCCCTGGGCGGCGCCGGGAATCGTCGACCGGACACAGCATCTGCGCGCCATCCACCATGTCAACCTCGCCCATGGCGCCGGGGTGGACGTGCTGCGCGACATGGTGCCGGGCGCCTCCATCGGCGCCATCCACAACCGGCAGGTCGTGATCCCGGAAACCGACACGCCGGAGAACCGCGCCGCCGCGGCATTGCTGGACGAGCATTGGAATCTGGCCTTCTGCGACCCGCAAATCCTGGGCCACTACCCGCCGCAGACCGCCGCCGCCATCGAGCCCCATGTCCGGCCCGGCGACATGGCGCGCATCGCCCGGCCGGTGGACTGGTTCGGGCTGAACCATTACGGCCCGATCTTCGCCAAGGCCGATCCGGCCCGCACCTGGGGCTATGGCTGGGGCGACGCGCCGGCCGACCAGCCGACCCACGGCGTCGGCTGGGCCATCTTCCCCGACGCCTTCCGGGACGAGCTGCTGACCATCCAGCGCCGCTACCGCCTGCCCATCGTGGTGACGGAGAACGGCTGCGGCGGCAGCGACACCGTCAGCCCGGACGGGGCCGTGCATGACCCGCACCGCATCAATTACCTGACCATCTACAACGCGGCGATGCGCGACGCGATGGCCCAGGGTGCCGACGTACGCGGCTATTTCGTCTGGTCGCTGCTGGACAATTTCGAGTGGGGCAGCGGCTACGGCCAACGCTTCGGCATCGTCCACGTCGATTTCCAGACCCTGGCCCGCACATGCAAGGACTCGGCGCGCTGGTATGCGGAGCTGATCCGGGCGGCGAAGTCCTAACGGCGCCACACCTCGGCACAGACGCCCTCCGCCCCGTCCGGCGCCTCCACCAGCGCCGCCGCGCCAAGCAGGAGCAGGCTGTGGCCGGCGGGAACCGTCAGCGCCTCCCCGTCCTCGGGCGTTACCGTCAGCATGCCGGCAAGGGCGTGGACCAGAATCACATCGGCTTCGGCCCGGTGCACATTGGCCCTTTGCGCGGCGGAGCCGGACAGCAGGGTCAACATGCCGGCCGCAGACGCCCGGTCGAGCATCAGGTTGACGTCGCGGATCGGACCGGCGGTCGGCTCGCACCACACCGGGGCCTCGCCGGGAAAGGCGAAGGCGGGGTCCAGGCGGCGGCGCTCGACCGGCGGGGCGCCATCGACCGACAGGCGCATGCCGTCGCCTTCCACCACGGCGATCAGACGATCATAACCGGAAAAGGCGGAAAAGGGACCGGGTTCGACCACGTCGGCGATGCTGACGCGCCAGACGAAACGGCCATCGGGGCGGCCATCGGCGGCCGCTTCCATCGCCAGCTCGGTGGTGACGCCGCCACCGTTCTTCCAGGGAACGCGGCGATGGTCGGCGGGGCTCAGGCGCGTGATGGACGGCAAAATCTTGGCTCCGGAACGGATCGGCTCCGCTCCGTCATAGCACAGTTCCGTCATGGCGCAGGGCCCAACGCCCAGCGTCACACGAACAGGCTGAAGCTGCCCATCAGTTTCTGGGTGCCGGTCTGTCCGGTGGGGATGGAGTTCATGCTGCTGATGGCCTGGTTCAGCCCGTCGAGCGTCGCCTGCTGCCCGGTGGTGAGCGACTGCCCGGTGTCACCCTTGGCCGGCTGCTTGGCGACCGTGTCGTAATCCTGGCTGTAATTCCCCATGACCAGCTGCATGGCGTAATTCTTCGGGTCCTTGTCCGACTGGCCCTTTTCGCGGCTCACGCGCAGGGTGTAGTCGCCCTTGTCGACCGTCAGGTTGCCGGCCTGCAACTGCTTGAAGGCCTTGTAATCGTCGCCGGCCTTCGGATCGCTGTCGGCCACCACGCGGCCGAGCCTGTTCATCACCTGGACGCGCAGGCCGTCGTCGCCGACCTGCCCCATGGTCATCTCGCCCTTCTGGACGACCTTGAACTTGTAGAAATCGACCTTGTCGTTCGGCGCCAGGGTGCTGGCGACGTTCAGGCGGGTGGTGTTCTTGGCAAGCACGCCGATGTCGGTGGCGCCAGCCGTGGTGGTCTGCGCCGACTTCTTGACCGTCTTGGAGTATTCCTTGACGTCGCCGACAGCCTGATTGCTCTGCGACTTCTTGATGGCCTCCACCGCGTTGTTGATCGACGCGTTGAGGCTGGAGACCATAGAGTTGACGCCTGAGAGAGCATCATCCGCCATGATTCGTCATCCTTCTTCCGATCCGACCATCGCGCCCATCCCGACACGGACGTCGGCGAGGACCTGCCAACAAGAGTGCGGCCGGCTGAGCCGCCACCCGGGCACGTCTGCCCAAAGGGAGTATACGACAACAGCCGGCCGAACATAGGTAGGATTCGTGATTTTTTGGTCGAAAGCTGGGATGCGGACCCTGCACGCCACGGTCGGCGGCCCGATCCGCATCAGGATCGCGGCTTTTCTCCGTTTGCCGTATGCGGCTCGGCCAGGGTGGCGGCCGCAGCGCCGATCAGGTTGGCCGGCGGCAGGACCGACTCGGAAGCGGCCGGGCCGGCGGCTTCGTCGGCGAGATGGCAATGGGGCGGCTGGGTGGGACCGGTGACGACATCGAAATCGAACATGACAACCTCTCTCGGCTTGTGATGAAGCCGCCCGGGTCGCCCGTGTTCGGATTTTTCAGGATGTGCAGCCCATCGAGGGCCGGGGATCACAAACACGAAAGCCGCCGCGGGTCGGTCCGGGCGGCTTCGGGAGTGAGCGACAGATGCGCGTTCCTAGGCCGCCGAACGAAACCAGCGGCCAAAATATCGGGAGCGTCCACAGGACGCGATGGCGAGCATCTGTTGCATAGCGGCGACCATAGCGCGCGGCCGCCGGCTTGCCAAGAGAGATTTGGCCAAGGGAACGCGTCCGCGGCTAGCTCGCCTTGCGCTCCCCCACCGTGTCGGCGACATAGGCGTCGCGCTGGCCCAGCGGCCGGGCCGGACGGCCGTCGCGGTCGGTGGTGTCGCGGGCGGTCTGGTGCTCGATCTCCGCGTTCAGCTCCGCCCCCAGCAGCACGACGTAGGATGTCAGGTTGAACCACAGCAGCAGGACCACAACGGCGCCGACCGAACCGTAGGTCTCGTTGTAGCTGCCGAAGTTCGACACATAGATGGAGAAACCGAGCGAGCCCAGCAGCCAGACGACCGTCGCCATCGCCGAACCCCAGCTGACCCAGCGCCATTTCGGCTCCCGCCGGTCGGGGGCGTAGCGGTAGAAGACGGCCAGCGCCAGCATGATCGTCACCGCCAGGATCGGCCAGCGTGCAAGGCTGGCGATCCAGCCGATGGGCGTGTCCTGTAGCCCGATGATGTTGATGGCGGCGGGGACGGCGATGATCATCGCCATGGCGAGGATGACGAACAGCAGCCCGGCCACCGTCAGCCCCATCGACAGCGCCGCCAGCATGAGGAAACCGCGCGTCTCCTTCTCGCCGTAGGCGATGTTCAGCGCCGACACCATCGAGTTGGTCCCGCGCGAGGCGCTCCACAGCGTCAGCATCAGGCCGAAGATCAGGCCGAAGCCCAGCCCCTGCGACGGTGCGGTCGCCACCTTGCGCGCCTGGTCGCTGACGATGCTGAGGGCTTCGGGCGGCAGCAGGCTGCCCAGCTGGTTCAGCTGGCTCTCGATCGTCGACGGGTCGGCGACGAGGCCATAGATCGACACCAGCGCCGCGATGGCCGGGAAGATGGCGAGCAGGGCGTAATAGGCGACGCCGGCGGCCAGCATCGACACATTGTCCTTGCTCTGCTCGTCCCACACCCGCAGCAGGATGTCCTTCCAGCCTTTCTTGGGAATCTCCGACGGGCTGTCCGCCGACCGGCCCCGGCCGTCGCCGGCATTGGCCCCGTCATTGGCGCCATGCCCGCCGCCATGCTGCCCACCGTGTTGCCGGTTCACCCGGTTGCGGTGCTCGTAATAATGTCGGCGGCTCAGCCCCAGCATCCTCCGCCCTCCTCAGGCCACGGCTTCGCGGAGCGCGCCGACCCGGTGCCGCGCCGTTTCCAGGGCGTGGAACTGGGCGCCGATTGCGACCTGGAGATGGTCGTCCGGCGCATCGCGCAGGGCGTCGCGGAACAGGGCCAGCGTGCCGTCGAGCCCGCCTTCCAGCCGGGCCAGCAGGTCGCCGCGGGCAGCCGGTCCGCCGGCCCCGGCGATCACGCTGCGGGCGCTGGCCTCAGCCAGCCCGTGCATCGGCGACCAGACGCGCCCACCGTCGCCGGCGGTCTCGATCCAGCCGCCGCCCTGCCGCAGTTCGGCATCGAGCGCCACGGCGCTGCGGTCGAGCTGGTCGGCCAGTTCCTGCAGGCGGCCGGACAGCGACGGGTCGGCGATGGTCATGTCGGCGCGGCGGAAGGCCTCGGCCCCGTCGCGGCAGGCGCCGGTCAGGTCGGTCAGCAGATGCCGGCTGCGCGGGTCGAGCTGCCGGCCATTGGGGGCGTAATCGTCGAATTCAGTGGTGGAGTCCGGCGTGCGGGCGACCGCCACGGCGAGCCAGAGGGCGCCGACGCCCATCAGCGCCACCGGAATCGGGTTGGCGCGCACGGCGCGGGCGATGCGGCCGGACAGTCCGTCGCCGCCGCCCTGGATCACGTCGCGCACCACCTGCACCACACCGCCGGACATCTGGCCGGGCGACAGGCGGAACTCGATCTCGTCGATCACAGAATCCATGCGGGCGCGGATCGACTGGATCTCGTGCTCGATCTCTTCCGGGCGGCGGCCCTGGGGCGCTGTCGTGTCGGGAGGAGCGGCGGACGGAATGGCGTCGTTCTGATGGGTCATGCCGGGCGTCTCCTGTGGGGGCTGCCGGCTTGCAACACCATCGAAGGCCGATTGTTCCGGTCCCGCCCGCCTCGCCCCCTGCGGGTCAACCCATAAGGTCAGCCGATAATCTGGGCGAAGGCCATCACCTCGATGCTGCCCTGCCAGATCATGCGGACGGCGACATAGACGATGACCAGCAGGCCCAGATAGGCGATCCAGTGGAAGCGGTTCAGCAGCCGCGCGATCACGCTGGCCGCCGCCCCCATCAGCGCCACCGACAGCAGAAGGCCGATGGCCAGCACCCAAAGATGCTCGCGCGCCGCACCTGCCACCGCCAGCACATTGTCGAGCGACATCGACACGTCGGCGACGATCACCTCCCAGACGGCGGTGCGCACCGACTTGCCGCCGCCGGCCGGGGCTGCGGTCCCGCCGTCGCCGGCTTCATCGCCGTCGGCGACCAGCGCCGCAGCCTGGGCCTCCTCGCGCTGGCTGCGCAGTTCGCGGAACAGCTTCCAGCACACCCACAGCAGCAGCAGACCGCCGGCCAGCGTCAGGCCGATGATGTCCATCACCTTCGTCGCCGCTAGCGCGAAGCCGATGCGCAGCACCACCGCGGCGGCGATGCCCCAGAAGATCACGCGGGCCCGCTTTTCCCGCGCCACCCCGGCGGCGGCCATGCCGACGACGATGGCGTTGTCCCCGGCCAGCACGAGGTCGATGAAGACCACCTGGCCAAGCGCGATCAGTTCGGGAATCAGCGAGTCCACGGGCGGTCCGTCGATTGTCGGTGGAGGGGAGGTGGGCGGGGACGATCCGCCCTATAGCGCGTGAACGCGCAGCGGCGCAACGCCGTCACCCGGCCGGGGTAGAAAATGTCGCGGGGCCCACAACGCCGAAGGGCCGGACGGTTTCCCGCCCGGCCCTTCCATCATCGATTGGCCATCTTGGGCGAACCGGTGGCGGCGCTCAGGCCAAGGCCACCAGGGCCACGCCACCGAGGCCGATGGCGGCACCCAGCCCGCGCAGGGCCAGCGCGGCCGTGCCGCCGCGGACGACGCCGCGCAGCGACAGGGCGGCGCCGACACCGGCGCCATGCAGGAGCGCGGTGGCCAGCGCGAAGCCCAGGCCGTAGAGCAGCGGCTGCGCCGCCTCCGGCATCTCGGCGCCATGGGCATGGCCGTGGAACAGGGCGAAGGCGGAGACCACGACCAGCGAGACCGGCAGCGACAGGCGCGACTGCGCGGCGATCAGGGCGCCTAGCGCGATCACCGACCCGGCGATCCCCAGCTCCACCGCCGGCAGCCCGATGCCGGTCATGCCCAGCAGGCCGCCGCCGATCATGGCGGTGACGAAGGCCGTCGGCAGCGCCCACAAGGCGGCACCGCCGCGCTGCGCCGCCCACAGCCCGACCGCCACCATTGCCAGCAGATGGTCCCAGCCGCCCACCGGATGCAGGAAGCCGTGGGCGAAACCGGCGTCATGGGCGCCGAAGGTGTGGGCGTCGGCGACCGCGGGCAGCACCAGCCCGGCCAGCAGGACGGCCGAGGCGAGAGGGAAACGTTTCATGGACCAGCATCCTCTGATGTCGTGTCGCGCCCATCGGATCATGCCGTCCCGGCTTTCCCGCCCGACGCAGGGGAAACCGGACGGTGTGGCGCGGTTGGGGCAAAGTGTAGCAGAAAGTGCCGGCCCGGCCATGGCCGAGACAGCGCTCCCACCTCGCCGGATTCTACGTATTTTGACGCAGGTCAATGAGTTGCACCCCCGATCCGTCAGGATGCGATCCGTTAACCCCCGGCAGATGCCGCCCCAGGAACCTTCGATGTCCACCCCCACGCTTCCCGGAGAAGGTTCGGTGTCCGTCCGGCTGTGGCTGGACAACGGTCGGGAGGGCATGACCATCCGCCGGGCCGAGGTCGCCACCCGCCGCCCGCGCGCCGTCGCCGCCCTGGTCGGCCGCAGGGCGGAGGAGGCGGCGCGGCTGGCGCCCCTGCTGTTCAGCCTGTGCGGCAGCGCCCAGGGGCTGGCCGTCGCCCGCGCCTGCGAGGCGGCGCTGGGACAAGACGCAAGCGCCCATGACGCGGCGCGCGGCCTGCTGGCCGATGCGGAGGCGCTGGACAGCCATGGCTGGCAGGCGGTGGTCGAATGGCCGGCGCGCCTGGGCGTACCGCCGCGGCCGGCGGCCCTGCGCGAGCTTCGGAGCGCGGCGTCCGCCGTCCTGCCGGCGCTCTATCCGGCCAAGGATGGGCTGCGCCCCGGCGGCGGCATGCTGCGGCCGGACGTGGCGGCTCTGCGCGACGCGCTGGACCGGGTGGCCGGCTGGCTGGAGGCGACGGTCTTCGCCGGACCGCCACCGCGGGATGCCGACGAGCTGGCCGATTGGGCGGCGCGCGGCGGCACGGACGCGGCACGGCTGGCCGCCCGGCTGCTGTCGCCGAATCTGGCCGGCTGGGGCGCCTGCGGCGTGCCGCTGCTCGGCGAACGGTCGCCCGGCTGGTTCGCGGCGGCGCTGGCCGGCGATCCGGGTTTCGCCACCACCCCCCGCCGCAACGGTGCCCCGGCCCTGACCGGCCCGCTGGAACGGCAGGCCGACCACCTGCTGGTCGCCTCGGTGACGGAGCGCTTCGGCGACGGGCTGGCCCGGCTGTTCGCGGCGCGGCTCGCCGATCTGGCGGAATTGCCGCGGCGGATGGAAAAGACCATAGCCGCGCTTCGGCCGGCCGATCCGGCCGCCACCGGCTCCTGCGGTCCGGGCGAGGGCTGCGGCGTGGCGGAGACCGCGCGCGGGCGGCTGGCACACTGGCTGCGGTTGGACGGGGACGGCCGCCTGGCCGATGCTCGCATGGTGGCGCCGACCGACTGGAATTTCGCCGCCGACGGCCCGCTGGCGCGCGGCCTCGCCGGAGCGGCGGTGCGCGACCGTGACGATGCGGTGGAGCGTGTGCGGCTGCTGGTCGCGATGCTGGATCCCTGCGTCGCCTGCGGCATAGACGTACACGAATGACGAGCGCTTGCCGAAGCCCGCAGGCAAGTCGATGATGGGCGGGCGTCTTGCGGATGGAAGAGTGGGAGAGGGCGTGATGTGCACGGTTTGCGGATGCGGCGAAGGCGAAACCCGGATCGACGGCAAGGCCGCCGATGCCGATCATGAGCACATCGGCCCCGACGGAAAGGTCTACCGCCACCGCCACGGCGACGCGCATCCCCATGCCCACCATCACCATGACGACACCCACGAGCATGTCGCCCCCGACGGCACGGTGTTCCGCCACAGCCATAACGATCATGGGCATGAGCACGGGCACGACCATGGGCATCACCACGACCATGGCCACGATCATGACCATGGCCACCATCATCACGCCGCCCATGACCATGCCCATGACCGGCACCGCCCCGACCGGCCGGACGCCATCGACGGCGGCGCGGCGCTGAACCAGCCGCGGCTGATCACCATCGAACGCGACATCCTGGCGAAGAACGACGGGCTAGCCGCCGTCAATCGCCGCCGCTTCGCCGAGCGCGGCGTGTTCGTGCTGAACCTGATGTCCAGCCCCGGCTCGGGCAAGACGACCCTGCTGACCCGCAGCCTGACCGATCTGAAGGGCCGGTTCCCCGTCGCGGTGATCGAGGGCGACCAGCAGACCAGCTTCGACGCCGACCGCATCCGCGCCACCGGCACTCCGGCGGTGCAGGTCAACACCGGCAAGGGCTGCCACCTCGACGCCTCGATGGTGGCGCAGGCTGCCGACAAGCTGGCGGCCGACGGCCAGTTCGCCGAGGATGGCGTGCTGTTCGTCGAGAATGTCGGCAATCTGGTCTGCCCCGCCGGCTTCGACCTGGGCGAGACCCACCGCGTCGTCGTGCTGTCGGTGACGGAGGGCGAGGACAAGCCTTTGAAATACCCGGACATGTTCGTCCGCGCCGACCTGCTGGTCGTCAACAAGATCGACCTGCTGCCCCATCTGACCTTCGATGTGGAGAGGATGATCGGCTATGCCCAGCGCCTCAACCCGTCGCTGGCGGTGATCCAGCTGTCGGCCACCACCGGCCAAGGGCTGGAGGACTGGTACGACTGGATCGCCGACGGGCTGGCCGAGGCCCGCGCGTCCCATACCGCCACCGCAGCCGTCTGACCGGGGGGATCGCCGCCATGTGCCTTGCCGTCCCAGCATTGGTCACCGCCCTGTTGCCCGACGACCGCGCCACCGTCAGCCTGGGCGGCGTCACCTCCACCTGCTCGCTGGAGCTGGTGGAGGGTGTCGCCGTCGGCGACTACGTGATCGTCCATGTCGGCTACGCCCTGTCCCGCCTGGACGCGGAGGAAGCCGAGCGAACGCTCGCTCTGTTGACCGAAGTCGCCCAGGTCGAAACTGAAGCCGCCGAAGCCTCGGCCTGACGCCCTGCCCTCCACACACCCGCCGACCACCCGGACCCCCGCCATGACCGACCGCCGCCTCTTCACCCGCAAGCTCGACATCGCCCGCGGAGCGGTGGACATGACCCACGGGTCGGGCGGCAAGGCGATGGCGCAGCTGGTGCGCGAGCTGTTCGCCGCCGCCTTCGCCAACCCGTATCTCGACCAGGGCAACGACCAGGCCGCCTTCGACGTGCCAGGCGGGCGCATGGTGATGACGACCGACGGCTTCGTCGTCTCGCCGCTGTTCTTTCCCGGCGGCGACATCGGCTCGCTGGCCGTCCATGGGACGGTCAACGACGTCGCCATGGCGGGTGCCGTGCCGCTGCACCTGACCGCCGGCTTCATCATAGAGGAGGGCTTCCCGCTCGCCGACCTGAAGCGGGTGGTCGACAGCATGGCCGCCGCCGCGCGCGAGGCCGGGGTCGCCATCGTGTCGGGCGACACCAAGGTGGTGGAGCGCGGCAAGGGCGACGGCCTCTTCATCACCACCACCGGCATCGGCATGGTGCCGCCCGGCGTCTCCCCCTCCGGTGACCGGGCGCGGCCCGGCGACGTCATCCTGGTCAGCGGCACCATGGGCGACCATGGCGTCGCCATCATGTCGACCCGCGACAATCTCGGCTTCGAGACGGCGATCCTGTCCGACAGCGCCGCGCTGAACGGGCTGGTCGCGGCGATGGTGGCGGCGGTGCCCGACCTGCATGTGCTGCGCGACCCGACCCGCGGCGGGCTGGCGACGACGCTGAACGAGATCGCCCACCAGTCCGGCGTCGGCATGCGGCTGCGCGAATCCGACATCCCGGTGCGGGCGCAGGTGACGGCGGCCTGCGAATTGTTGGGACTCGACCCGCTTTACGCCGCCAACGAGGGTAAGCTGATCGCGATCTGTGCCGAGGAGGAGTGCGACCGCCTGCTCTCCGTCATGCGCGATCACCCGCTGGGACGGGACGCCGCCTGCATCGGACGGGTGGTGGAAGACTCCCACCGCTTCGTTCAGATGGAGACCCGTTTCGGCGGCCGCCGGATCGTGGATTGGCTGACCGGAGAACAGCTTCCCCGTATCTGCTGATACGTACCGGCGGGCTAACCCGCTGTTTCCAAACAATCGGTCCCATTGGCGGGACCCCTTTCGCGCGCTGGCCGTTGCCTCTCTCGGATGGTCCTATGCTCTGACCAGAGACGTTCAGCGACGAGAGATTACAATGGCGTTGTCCAACATCGCTCTTTTGGGCGCTCCCCGTCTGGACCCCGGCCGGATGGCCGGGACCCGGTCGGCGATGCAGGCGATGGACCGGCTTCCCGGTTGCCCTCCCCTGCACCGGCACCGCATCAAGCGCGCCTTCGACATCGTCGGCGCGCTGGGGCTGCTTGCCGTTTTCGGACCGCTGATGCTGGTGTTGGCCTGGATGGTGGCGCGCGACGGCGGACCGGCGGTGTTCGGCCACCGGCGCGTCGGTGCCGACGGGCGTTCCTTCACCTGCCTGAAGTTCCGCTCCATGGTGGTCAATTCGGCCGAGGTGCTGGAACGGCTGCTCGCCACCGACGAGGAGGCGCGCGCCGAATGGCTGGCGACGCGCAAGCTGCGCAACGACCCGCGCATCACCCCGGTCGGCCGTTTCCTGCGCAAATCGAGCCTGGACGAGCTGCCGCAGCTGGTCAACGTGCTGCGCGGCGACATGAGCCTGGTCGGCCCCCGCCCGATCATCGACGACGAGGTGTCCTACTATCACGCCTGCTTCCCCTTCTACACCCGCTGCCGCCCCGGCCTGACCGGGCTGTGGCAGGTCAGCGGCCGCAGCGACGTCGATTACGTGCGCCGCGTCCAACTCGACACCGCCTATGTCGTCGGCTGGAACTTCTGGGCCGACATCGGCATCATGCTGCGCACCGTGCGCGTCGTGGTGAAGGGCAGCGGCGCCTACTGAGCGCCTCTCCCCAGGTCCTTTAGCGTCCCCACTCTCCGAAAGCACTCGTCCGTTCGCGCCGGTCGTGCGTCCCATCGGGGCGCGCGACATCGCTGTTTGTGCATCCTATGTCAGGACTCCGCTCCATCGTGCGGTTCGGCCGTTCCACCCCCGGCATGCCCTCTTGCCGAAATCGGGTGGACTTTGAGAATGGGCGAACGACGTGCTAGGGTCGGGGCAACCGGCGAAACCCTGGTATAGTGAACGATGCGTGCAAGACCGCCGGCCGGATCGGCCAGTCAAGAGGGTCCAAGGATGGCGAAGCTGCTGGCTGCCCTGCTGCTGATGATGGTGGCGATCGGGCCCGCCTGCGCCGTGGCGCCCACCAGCCGTGCCGACACCGTCGCGGCGCTCGACCGCTACCGCACGGACTTCGCGAAAATCCGCGGCTACGGCTCGCTGTCGACCGCCGACCGCAATTACGTCCTCTTCTCCGACGCCATGCGCCGCGTCCTGACGGAGCATGTGAAGCCCTTCGATCCGCAGGTGCTGATCGACAAGGCGGAAGACGGGCTGAAGAAGAAGAAGGCGGAGAATCCGAAGGCCAGCGACCGGCTGTTGACCGAGGCGGCGCTCGACAGCATGCTGGGCTCGCTCGATCCCTATTCAAGCTTCCTCGACGCCGAGCGCTACCGCTACCTGCGCGAACAGACGCAGGGCGAGTTCGGCGGGCTGGGCATCGAGGTGACGATGGACGAGGAAAGCGGCCTGATCAAAGTCGTCTCCCCCATCGACGGTTCGCCCGCCGCCCGTGCCGGCCTGCGCAGCGGCGACCTGATCGCCCGCATCGACGATGTGGCGGTGAAGGGGCTGAACCTGCACGACGCCGTCGCCCGCATGCGCGGGCCCGTCGGCAGCTCGGTTGCCCTGTCGATCCGCCGCCCGCCGGCGACCGACGCCAACACCCGCGTCTCGCTGACCCGCGCCATCGTCAAGATCCAGCCCGTCCGCTACCGGCTGGAGGGCAACGTCGCCTATGTCCGCATCGCCACCTTCAACCAGTCGACCTCCTCGGCGCTGGATGCGGCGATCGAGGACATGCGCCGGCAATCGAAGGGCCGGCTGACCGGCGCCGTCATCGACCTGCGCAACAACCCCGGCGGCCTGCTGGAGCAGGCGGTGCAGGTGGCCGACCGCTTCCTGGAGACGGTGGACATCGTGTCCGTCCGCGGCCGGGATCCCGAGGAATCCCGCACCTACCGCGGCACCGCCGGCGACCTGATGGCCGGGCTGCCGGTGGTGGTGCTGATCAACAGCGGCTCGGCCTCCGCGTCGGAAATCGTGGCCGGCGCCCTGCAGGACCATCACCGGGCGCTGCTGTTCGGCTCCCGCTCCTACGGCAAGGGCTCGGTGCAGACGATTTCCTCGCTCAGCGTCGACACCGGCATCCGGCTGACCACCGCCCGCTACTACCGCCCGTCGGGCGCGCTGGTGGACTGCTTCGGCGTCTCGCCGAACCTGGAGGTCAAGCCGACCCACGGCAGCACCGAGGAAACCCACCCCGACCCGGCGACCTGCGACCCCAACGCCCCGGTCCCGCCGAAGGCGCAGGTGTGGATGGCGCAGGACATGTGCCCCGACGTGATGGACAAGGCCCCCAAGCCCGACGACGACCGCCCGCTGGAATGCGCCGTCTCCGCCATCCGCAACCGCCTGACCGGCACGCTGGCCGGGGGAGAGTGAGGTAGGGTCTCCCTATCCCGCGAACCCCACATCGATCACCCTGGTCTCCACGGTCCAGCCGGTGCCATGCGCCGCGATGGCGGCGATGGTGCCGGGGAGCACCCGGCGGTCGAACAGGCTCCAGTCCGCCGGCAGGCCGACATCGCCGCGCAGATCCTCGCCGATCTCCAGCAGGGCCGGCGGCGCGTCCGGCCTCACCTCCACCGCGAACCGGTCGAGCGGCATCGACAACCCGACGCCGGCCGCCTTGATGAAGGCCTCCTTCCGCGTCCAGGCCAGCAGGAAGCCCTCGTCCCGCCGCTCCGGCCCCAGCCCTTGCAGCGCTGCGCGCTCGGTGACGTGGAAGAAGCGGTCGGCGATGCCGTCGGCGCTCTCGATCGGACGAAGCCGCTCGATGTCGACGCCGATCCGCCCCTCCGCCGCGACGGCGATGGCAAGGCTGTCCTCGCTGTCGCTGAGGTTGAAGGCCGGGCCGCCGGGCAGCGACGGCTTGCCGTGCGTCCCATAGTCGAAGACCAGCCCCGCCGGATCGCGGCCGGTGCAGCGCCCCAGCAGCAGCCGCAGCAGTCCGCGGCGCAGGATGAAGCGGTCGGTCAACCGCTCCATCAGGAAGCGGTCGGCGCGTTCCACCTCGTCGGCGGACAGCAGGGCGCGCATCGCCGCCTTCTGTCCGGACAGCCGGGTGAGATCGGCGAACCAGACGCGGACGACTCCGGGCGTCAGGACATAGTCGCCGGCAAGCTCAGGATCCGGCATTTCGATGGTCCCGTCATGCATCGGACAGCGATCCTCCCTCCTAAATTAGCGTCCTGGCTCCGGCAGGGGTTTCGGGTATCATGCGCGCCTCTCGCATCCGCCCCTGCATCCGGACCAGGATCCCATGGTTGACACCGCCCTGCTCGCCCCGCACCTGACCAACGTTCTTCGCGACGCCTTCATCCCGGAGCTGCCCAATCATTACCGCGGCAAGGTGCGTGAAAACTACGACCTTCCGGACGGCAGGCGCATCCTCATCACCACCGACCGTCTGTCGGCCTTCGACCGCGCCCTGACCGCCATCCCGTTCAAGGGGCAGGTGCTGACCCAGACCGCCCGCTTCTGGTTCGAGGCGACGAAGGACATCTGCGCCAACCATGTGCTGGAATACCCGGACCCCAACGTGGTGGTGGCGAAGCGGCTGACCATCATGCCGGTCGAGGTCGTGGTCCGCGACTATATGGCCGGCACCACCGGCACCTCGATCTGGTCGATGTACAAGCAGGGCCGGCGCGAGATGTACGGCCACATCTTCCCCGACGGGCTGCGCCAGAACCAGAAGCTCGGCACCCCGATCATCACGCCGACCACCAAGGCCTTCGACGCCGGCCATGACGAGGAGCTGACGGCGACCGAGATCGTCGAGCGCAACCTGCTGACCCGCGCCCAGTGGGACGAGGTGTCGGACAAGGCGCTGGCCCTGTTCGCCCGCGGCCAGAAGATGGCGGCCGAGCGCGGCCTGATCCTGGTCGACACCAAGTACGAGTTCGGCTTCGACGCCGACGGCAACATCCTGCTGGCCGACGAGATCCACACCCCCGACAGCTCGCGCTACTGGTTCGCCGGCAGCTATCAGGAGCGGTTCGAGGCCGGCGAGAAGCCGGAGAGCTTCGACAAGGACTTTGTCCGCAACTGGGTCGTCGCCCGCTGCGATCCCTACACCCAGGACGTTCCGGAGATCCCCGCCGACGTGGTTCTGGAGGCCGCCCGCGTCTACATCGAAGCCGGCGAGACCATCACCGGCCGCCCGTTCGAGGTGCCGGCGACCGCCGTCCCGGTGCTGGACCGCATCCGCGCCAATCTGGCGCCCTACTTCACCAAGTAAAGGGGGACGGGCTCCATGCGCATCGCCATCCTCGACGACTATCAGGAGGTCGCCCGCGACCTCGCCGACTGGTCGCAGCTTCCGGCGGGAAGCAGCCTGACGGTGTTCGAAAAGCCGCTCGGCGATGAGAACGCGGCGGCTGTGGCGCTGGAGCCCTTCGACGTTCTGGTGATCATGCGGGAACGCACGCCGTTCCCGGCCTCCCTGATCGGGCGGCTGCCGAACCTCAGGCTGCTGATCACCACCGGCGCCCGCAACAACGCCATCGACCTGAAGGCCTGCGCCGCCCGCGGCATCCCGGTCAGCGGCACCCGCATGGTCGGCGCGCCGACGGCGGAACTGACCTGGGGCCTGATCCTGGCGCTGGCCAAGCGCATCCCGGCCGAAGAGCAGGCGCTGCGCGAGGGCCGCTGGCAGACCGGCCTGACCAGCGATCTCGGCGGCAAGCGGCTGGGTCTGGTCGGGCTGGGCAAGCTCGGCAGCAAGGTCGCCAGGGTCGGCCAAGCCTTCGGCATGGAGGTGGTGGCCTGGAGCCCCAACCTGACCGACGAACGCGCCGCCGAGGCCGGGGTGACCCGTGTGGAGAAGCGCGCGCTGTTCGCCACCTCCGACGTGGTCAGCGTCCATCTGGTGCTGAGCGAGCGCACCCGCGGCGTGGTCGGGGCCGAAGAGATCGGCGCGATGAAGCCGACCGCGCTGTTCGTCAACACCTCGCGCGCCGGGCTGGTGGACGAGGTGGCGCTCACCCATGCGCTCCGCCATGGCCATATCGGCGGCGCTGGCATCGACGTTTTCCCCATCGAGCCTCTGCCGAAAGACAGCCTTTGGCTTGACCTTCCCAACACCGTGCTGACGCCCCATCTCGGCTACGTGACGCGGGAGAATTATGCGGTGTTCTACCGCGACGCCCTGGAGGACATCCTGGCCTGGACGGCCGGCTCACCGGTGCGGCTTCTCTCTCCCGCCTGAACGGCAACCGGGATGGAGGGTGCGGGTGAACCGGAACGAAGCGGTCGGAGGCGGCGGTAGAAACGGGTTCGGCAAAAACGGGTTCTGGGCGAATCTGAGCCGGCACCGGCTGGGCATGCTCGTCAGCCTCTCGGTGATCGCCGGCCTGCTGTTCGGCTTCGTCGAACTGGCCGGCGAGGTGATGGAGGGCGAAACCACCGCCTTCGACAAGCGCATCCTGATGGCGCTGCGCGATCCGCTGAACCCCGACCAGCCCGGCGGCCCCTGGTGGCTGGCCCGGGTGGCGCGCGATATCACCTCGCTCGGCAGCACCACCATCCTCGCCATCCTGACCGTCGCCACGCTGGGTTTCCTGCTGCTGCTGCACAAGCGGGCGGCGGCCCTGCTGGTCCTGGTGTCGGTCGGCGGCGGCGGAATGCTCAGCACCGTGCTGAAGATGCTGTTCGACCGCGCCCGCCCCGATCTGGTGCCGCATGGCGACGAGGTGATCTCCGCCAGCTTCCCCAGCGGCCATGCCATGCAGTCGGCCGTCGTCTACCTGACGCTGGGCGCCCTGCTGACCCAGTTCGTCGAGGGCCGGCGCACCAAGGCCTATCTGCTGACCTGGGCGATGGTGCTGACCCTCATCATCGGGTCGAGCCGCGTCTATCTCGGCGTCCACTGGCCGACCGACGTGCTGGCGGGCTGGAGCGTCGGCGCCGCCTGGGCGGCCTTCTGCTGGATGATCGCCGAGTGGCTCCAGCGACGCGGAGCGGTGGAGCAGGACCGGCCGGAAGCCACCGCCGGGCGCTGATCCGGGTGCGCCGCACAAAAGGTTAACAAGCGGGTTGAATAAGCTCGCTTGCCGACCGATAGTGTCGGCCCTAACCCTTTTGGATCGGGCCGCACCATGCCCCAGGGCACTCTCGACCGCGAAACCCTCGAAGCCGTCGGCGTCCTCGCCCGCGCGGTGGAGCGCGAGCGGGTGCCCGGCGTCCTGGAATGCCGCCTGCTCGCCAACGCCCTGAAGCGGACGCTGGACAGCGGCCGGGAGAACGAGCTGACCGAGGCGTCGCGCGTGTTCCGCACGCTCGACGCCGAGTTGCGCGACCGCATCGTCGCCCGCGCCCGGGTGGAGGCGCAGCAGGCCCGCGTCCAGGCGAAGACGGCGGAGACCGCAGGCATCGATACCAGCCGTGATGTGGTGACGCAGGAGATCCCGGCATTGCCGGCCCGGATCGTTGCCGAACCGAAGGGCCGCGCCGGCACCAACTTCCTGGCGGCCCTGAACGGCCTGCGCCCGGCCGCCACCGCCGGCAGCCGCGGTGCCGCACGCGACCGCCTGCGTGCCGCCGTCGACTCCCAACGGCGGGTGGGCAAGCGGATGGAACCGACTTTGGATTGAGGGGCGGGGTTGAAGGGCGGACGGGCGCCGTCAGCGGGCGCCCCTCCCCTTACTCCGCGGCCGCCAGCGCTGCCACGCGCTCGGCGTTCTTGGCCCGGCGGGCCTTGCGCTTCAGCCACCACATCAGCGTGCCGGTGACGGCGAACAGCGGCGGCAGGATGCCGGACAGGAAGACCGCCCATTTCCACAGCGGCCCCAGCCCCTCGCCGGCATGCAGCGGGCGCTGCCACGCGATGACCGTCTCGCCGGCACTGTAGCCTGCCGGGTCGCGGATCTCGGCCACCTGCGCGGTCCAGGGATCGACGAACACCGTGGCGATGGGGGCGCCATGGGCCTGCCCGACCGGGGCGAGACCGATCCGGTACGCCTGATCCGGCCGCGCCGGCGGCGAGACGGAGCGCAGGGCCGCTCCCGGCATCGCGTCCTGCGCCAGGGCGACCGCGCGGTCGACGTCGATGGGGGTGGCGCCCTTCACCGGCTGGACCGTCACCGCGGCACGCAGGTCGCGGGCCGGCAGAAACGACGACACGCCGGCCCCCAGCGTCTGCGGGAAGGCGAGATAGACGCCGGAGAAGCTGACGATCACAAAGACCAGCAGCGACCAGATGCCGACCGCGCCGTGCAGGTCGCGGTGCAGGCGGACGCCGCGGGCGCCGGACTTGACGGTGAAGGCGGCCTTCCAGCGGCCCGGCCGCGGCCACCACAGAACGAGGCCGCTGACGCCCAGCACCAGCATCGCCACGCCCAGCCAGCCGACCAGTTCGCGGCCGCTGCGGTCGCGGATCAGCAGGTTGCCGTGCAGCATGTGGACCGTGCGCAGGAAGCCGCCGGACGCCTGCGCCGGGTTGGAACCGCCGCTCACCGCCAGCGACATCGGATCGATGCTGAGCATGCCGACCGGTCCCCCCTGCGGCGCCGGAGCGCCCTGGGGAGTGCCTTGCGGAGCACCCTGCGGCCTCTCCCCGCCCCGTTCGCCGCCCCTGTCACCGCCGCGCGCGGCGACGAGACGCACCGTGGCCGGGCGGCCCGGCTCTTCGGGCAGGACCAGGAAGCCCGGTTGCGTCCCGGCCGGTGCCGCGGCGCGGGCGGCGGCCAGGATGGCGGACACCGGCTGCATCAGCCCGTCGGCCGGCGCCCCGGACACTTCGCGGGCCGGCACGTCGCCGGCCAGGCTGCGCAGCTCCTCGTCCACCACCAGGATGGAGCCGGTGATGCCGAGGACGACCAGCGGCAGGCAGAGGACCAGACCGACCCACAGATGGATGTTCTGAAGCGTGCGATACCACAGGCGCTGGCTGCGCGGCTTGCTGGCGTTGGCCATGGAATGGGCTCTGACGGGAGGAGGCGGTTGGACGGGCAGCGGGTCAGCGGATGAAGAACTGGACCGGAACCACCAGCTCGATGCGGTCCTTCGCCATCTCCTCCGGCGGGGCCGGCAGTGGGGAGGCGCGGCGGACCATCTCCACCGTCTCCTCGTCCAGCGAGCTGACGCCGGAACTGCGGTCGAGCTGGACCGACAGGACGTTGCCCTCGCGGTCGATGGTGAAGCGGACCTGGGCGACACCTTCCTGCCGGCGGGCCTGGGCGGCGCGCGGGTAGCGCTTGTGCCGCTCCAGATGGCTCAGCAGCCGGCCCTGCCAGCTCGGCACCGCCCGGCTGGGCGCGGCCGACGGCGCCGGGGCCGCCGGGGCGGGCGCCTGGGCCGGTGCAGGCGGTGCAGCCACCGGGGCGGGCTGCACCGGCTGGACGACCGGACGCGGCGGCTTCGGCTTCTCCGGCTTGGGTTTTTCCGGTTGGGGCTTGGGCGCCTCCTTCTTCACCTCGGGCTTGGGCTTCGGCGGGTCGGGCGGCGGCTTGGGCAGCAAGACCTCCGGCTCGACCACGGGGGGCGGCTCGGGCGGCGGGGGCGGTTCCTCGACGACCGGTTCGGGCTCGGGTTCGGGCGGCGGCGGTTCGATCACCGGCTCCGGCATCGGTTCCGGCAAGGGGATATCGATGGCCGGCGTCGGTTCCGGCGGGGCCACCGGCAGCGGGGCGAGTTCCAGCAGCACGGCCGGCGGTTCGGCGTCGGACGGCATGATCGGCACATGCCAGGCGACCATCGCCACACCGGCCGCGGCATGGACGCCCAGCGCAACCATCAGGCTGCCGCCCCAGCGGAAGGCTCCCCGCCCCGGCCGTTCCCCGTCGCCAGCGGACCAGTCGGCGGGACCATGGTCGAAGGCCGCACTCATGGCGTCGGCGCCGATTCCAGCCCGACGAGGCCGATCTTCAGGTAGCCGGCGCCGCGCAGGCTGTTCATCACCTCGGTCAGGGCGCCGTAATCGACGGTCTTGTCGGCACGCAGGAAGACGCGCTGCGTCTTGTCGCCGTTGGTGGCGGCGTCCAGCGCCGCACCCAGCGCTTCCTTCGTCGTCGCGGTTTCGCCCAGCGACAGCGTCTTGTCGGCCTGGATGGTCAGGAACAGCGGCTTGTCCGGCCGCGGCGTCGGTGTCGCGGTGGAAGCGGGCAGATCAACCGGCACATCCACCGTCGCCAGCGGTGCCGCGACCATGAAGATGATCAGCAGGACGAGGACGACGTCGATGAAGGGCGTGACGTTGATCTCATGGGTTTCGGTCAGATCGTCTTCGTTGCCGGAGCCGAGGCGCGCACCCATCGCCGTTACTCCGCCGCACGGGAATTGCCGTGGGCCGGAACGGCATGGCCCGCCACGGCGTGGCCCTGCACCGCATGGGAGCGCGGCAGGGCATGGCGGTCGATGTCGCGGCTCAGCAGGCGCAGCACGGCAGCCGACGCGTCGGTCAGCTGCGCCTTGTGCCCGCCGATGGCGCGGCTGCAGGCGTTGTAGACCACCACCGCCGGGATGGCGGCGACGAGGCCGATGGCGGTCGCCAGCAGCGCCTCGGCGATGCCCGGGGCGACGACGGCGAGGTTGGTGGTCTGCGCCTTGGAGATGCCGATGAAGCTGGTCATGATGCCCCACACCGTGCCGAACAGCCCGATGAAGGGGCCGGTCGAGCCGATGGTGGCGAGGATGCCGGTGCCGCGCGCCATGCGCCGGCCGGCCGCCGCCTCGATCCGCTCCAGCCGCGAGGCGGCGCGGTCCATCAGCCCGTCACGCGACGGCGCATCGGCCGACATGTGGGTCTCCGCCAGCACCGCGCGGACCAGCGCGCCGGCGGTGCCCTGGCTGAAGCCGACCCGCTCCGCCGCCTGCGACAGCGACCGCGCCTCCTCCAGCATCTCCAGCGCCGCCCGCGCCTTGCGCTTGGCCGAGGTGACTTCCGCGGTCTTGGCGATGGCGATGGTCCAGGTGACAACCGAGGCGAGCGCCAGACCGACCATCACCGCCTGCACCACCGGGCTGGCCGTCACGAACATGCCCCAGGGCGACAGGTCGTGCGGCAGCGACGCCAGCGCCGCCGCGGCGTCCGGCACGCCCTGCGCCGCTCCCTGGGCCGCCCCCTGAGTTACCGTTGATGCCGCCCCTTGCGCCACACCCTGAACCACCCCCGGCCCGACCGCCGGCACGGCGGCGGCGGGCGCGGCAGCCTCCTGCGCCCGGACGGCGCCGGCCATCAGCGCCCCGGCGCCGGCAAGGGCGGCGGCCAGGACAGGACGGTGGCGAAACGATGTCGGCATGGCGGTCCAACTCCCACTCGGCGCGTGCCCCGCACGCGCACTGCAAAAAACCCGATGGCGCTCCGGAGCAATGGACCCGAAGCAGATACCCCACCGCGGTTATAGTGCGAATGAGTTGCACTCGCACTGAAAATCGACCGCGCCCAGCGGGGATTTAGTCGTTTTTTGTGGGAATTCGCCATCGTCGGACCATGCTTTTGTTGGCCTGGCGAACCATTCCGAAGCCACTGATGGCGGCCGCGACCGCTGAGTGCGAATAAGTCTCACTACCATTGTTCCGACCCGCTGTCGCGAAGAATCTCGACGCACCGCAACCTTCCGGCGCTCCCGCCGGTTGAACCGCCCATGGAACAGCGCCAGGGAGACGGCCGATGACCCGGGTTTCGGTGGTGGAGGAGAGGGGCAGCTTCCGTCTGGTGGCCGGCGACGGCCGCTTCGCGGTGGTGGAGGCGCGGGCGGGACAGGTGTTCGGCCTGCCGGACGATTCCGGCGGCGGCCGCGACGGTGCCGCGGACACGCCCGACGGCATGGCCTCGGTCGCCCATTGGACCGGAGAGGAGGAGGCCCGCGCCCTGATGCGCGACCTGTCGGAGCGCGGCGACCGGCTGG
Source organism: Azospirillum sp. UENF 111221 (assembly GCF_058780625.1). NCBI lineage: Bacteria > Pseudomonadati > Pseudomonadota > Alphaproteobacteria > Rhodospirillales > Azospirillaceae > Azospirillum > Azospirillum sp. UENF 111221. The sequence goes on along the minus strand of NZ_JBSNCH010000002.1, from coordinate 288,566 downwards.
CCCGCCAACTCCGGTGATCCAGCGCAGCCTTGGGTGCGTACCGCGACGGCTAAACCGCGCGGAGCGCACGCCATGGACGGTACGGGCAGTGACATGAGCAACGGCACGGACGGGAGTTCGCAGGGCGTCACCTGGATCACCGGGGCCGGCAGCGGCATCGGCCGCGCGCTGGCGATCCACCTCGCCAATGCCGGGGCGCGGGTGGCGCTGTCCGCCCGCACCGTCGAGGATCTCGACGACGGCCATCCAGATGGTCCCCGACCGGATGCGCATGTTCCCGCTGGACGTGACCGACCGCAAGGCGACCGCGGCCACCGTCGCCGCCATCGAAAGCTGGATGGGGCCCATCGACCGGGCGGTGCTGAATGCCGGCACCCACAGCCCGATGTCGCTGGAGGATTTCTCCGCCGACACCGCCCGCCGGTTGATGGAGGTCAACTATATGGGTGTCGTCCATGGGCTGGAGGCGCTGCTGCCGCGAATGCGGGCGCGTGGGCGCGGACAGCTGGCGGTGGTGGCCTCGGTCGCCGGCTACCGCGGCCTGCCGACGGCGGCGGCCTACGGCCCGACCAAGGCGGCGCTGATCAACCTGTGCGAATCGCTGAAGCCCGACTGCGACCGTGCCGGGATCAGGCTTCAGCTGATCTGCCCCGGCTTCGTCGACACGCCGCTGACCGCCCGCAACAGCTTCCGCATGCCGGACCTGATGCCGGTCGAGGATGCGGCACGGGAACTCGCCGACGGGTTGGATGGCGACCGGTTCGAGATCGCCTTTCCCCGTCGCTTCACCCGCAAGCTGAAGCTGGCGCGCTGCCTGCCCTATCGGCTTTACTTCCCCCTGGTGCGCAAGGCGACGGGAGCATGACGGACGACGCCAGAAGCCAGGGGCTGGACGCCTGGGCCGACTTCTTCGAGCATCTGAGCCTCGACACGCTCGACCGGCTTGCCGCGCTGACGGTGCCGGAGGTGCGGTTCCGCGATCCCTTCAACGACGCCCGCGGGCGCGATGCGGTGCGCGCGGTGCTGGTCCACACGCTGAACGGCTGCCGCGACCTGCGCTTCACCGTCACCCACCGGCTGTATGCCGCCGATCTGGCGATCCTGCGCTGGCGGTTCGAGGCGACGGTGACCGGCATCGGCCGCATGGACGTCATCGGCACCAGCGAGGTGCGGCAGGCCTCCGACGGTCGGGTGGCCGAGCACATCGACCATTGGGACTCCGGCGAGAATGTCTATCTGCGCCTGCCGCTGCTGGGCGCGCCGCTGCGCCTCATTCGGCAGCGGCTGGGGGGACGGAAGCCTGGCGCGTCTCCGCCGGACTGACGGCGCCGGGCCGCCCCAACCGGCCTTCCGGCAGGAAGAACAGGCTGACCGTGCCGATCCACAGGCCCCAGCGATAGACGTTCGCGCGGTTGATCAGCGCATCGCCCGGCTGCAGCCACATCCAGTCGTCGAAGCGCACGCGCCAGCGGTCGTTGCCAACCTTCAGCGCCATCTCGTAGGTCCAGTTCAGCGCATTGCCGGCCGACCGCCCCACCGCCGTACCGATCACGTCGTCGGCCAGCCCCTCGTAATGGCCCTCAGCCGTCCTGGCGATGCGCCAGACCCGGCGCTCGGTCTCGCCGTCGGCATAGAGGAAGCGTTCGTCCAGCACCAGTTCCCGCCCATCCCACTCCCCGTCGATGGCAACGGTGAAGCTGCGGCGCAGGGTGCCGAAGCGGTCCTCGAACACCCCCCAGGCATGGGTGCGACCGGCGAAATACTGCTCGATCCGCAGTTCGGGCACGTTGGCGGCGAAATCCTCGATCTTCATCGCAAGGGTCCCCCGCTCACGGCCTGCGGAAACGCCAGAGCCCGACATCGATGGTTCCGGCGCGGAACCCGGCCTCGCAATAGGCGAGGTAGTAATCCCACAGCCGGCGGAACCGTTCGTCGAAGCCCAGCGCCGCCACCTGCTGCCCGGCCTCCAGGAAGCGCCGCCGCCACTCCGCGCAGGTCCGGGCATAGGAATCGCCGAAGGTCTCGACATGCTCCACCACCAGCCCGGCCCGCGCCGCTTCGGCCCGCAGGGCCGACGGGCAGGGCAGCAGACCACCGGGGAAGATGTGGCGCTGGATGAAATCGCAGTTGCGGCGGTAGGACGGGAAACGCGCGTCGTCGATGGTGATCGCCTGAACCACCGCCGCTCCGCCGGACACCAGCCGGTCGCGCAGCGTGGCGAAGTAGCGCGGCCAATGCTCCTCCCCCACCGCCTCGATCATCTCGATGGAAACGATGCGGTCGAAGCCGCCACCGGCATCCCGGTAATCCATCAGCCGCAGATCGACCCGGTCCGCCAGCCCGGCGCCCTCCATGCGGCCGCGGGCGAAGGCGAGCTGCTCCGCCGACAGGGTCAAGCCGGTGACCGAGGCGCCGAAACGGCCGGCCAGATGCTCCGCCATGCCGCCCCAGCCGCAGCCGATCTCCAGCACCCGGTCGCCGGGACGCAGTTGCAACAGCTCGGCGACGCGGGCGATCTTGGCGTCCTGCGCGTCCTCCAGGCTCTGGCCCTCCCGCCCGTAGAGGGCGGAGGAGTAGGTCATGCCGGGGTCGAGCCACAGCCGGTAGAAGTCGTTGCCCAAATCGTAATGGAAGGCGATGTTGCGGCGGCTGCCGCGGCGGGAATTGGCATGGCTGCGGTGGAAGAGGCGGTTGGCCAGCGCCGGCGCCAGGGTGCCCTTCAGCACATTTCTCTTTGACGCGCCGCCCAACTCCCCTTCGTTGCGGATCGCCAATTCGATCAGCGCCGGCAGGTCGCCGGTGCGCCACAGCCCGTCGCCGTAGGCCTCCGCCATGCCGATGCCGCCGCCCAGCAGCAGACGCCGCGCCGCCGTCCCATCCAGCAGGGTCAGGTCGGCCCGCGGCCCCTGGGCCGGATCGCCGACGCACATCGTCCGCCCGTCGGGCAGGCGCAGGGTCAGCTCGCCCCGGCGGATGCGGCCGGCCATCCTCGCCAGGGCGCCAGTCCACAAATCCCGTCCGGTCAACAGCCGCAGCCATCGGGGCTGCCGTCGGATCCCGCCCGCAGCGATGTCGGTTGCGATATCGGTAACAACGTCGGTCATGGGCGGAAAGCCTTCTCGGAAACGGTCAGGATGGCGCTGTTCACGATGGTGACGGGATGGGCGGGGGCCGGCGGGCGCGGGCGGATCGCCAGCCCCTTGCGCCACAGATGCAGCGCCTCCCAATGGATGCCGGCCACCACCTTGGCGGTCATCAGCGGATGGCGGGCCCAGGCGCGCAGGATGGCGCCGTCGGTCAGCTCCACCCGCCGGGCGGTCAGCGCGGCGTGCAGCACCGGACCCTCGGCATCGGTCTGGCGGATCGACACCGCCATCGGCTCCCCCGCCAGCCCGCCGGGCGGGCGGATGCGGAAGTGATAGGCGGTCTCCATCTCCATGAAGGGCGAGACGTAGAAGCCCTTGTCGCAGCGCTGGCGCACCAGCCCGTCCGGTCCGGCCGCGGCCGGGATCAGATAGGCGTGGCGCTGCCCGAAGGTGTTGGACACCTCGTGGATGATGGCGGCGAGCGACCCGTCGCGGCGATGGCAGAACCAGACACTGAGCGGGTTGAAGACGAAGCCCAGCATCCGCGGGAAGCAGAGCAGCCGGACCGGCCCTCCCCCCTCGATCCCGGCGGCGGCGAGCTGGCCCTCGGCCCAGCCCTTGAGGTCCTTAATCTCCCTCTCCCCGGGGGGAGAGGGGATTCATCACCCAACGGGCCGAAATCCTCATCATTAAAACCGAGCAGTCCGAAACGATTGTGGGCGAACAGCCGCAACTCACGGTCCAGCCGGGGAAGCTCGTCCAGATCGGCCAGCAGGCTGAACACCCGATAGGACAGCCGGTGCCGCACCGGTTTCACCCGGTGGTGCATCACGTTGCCGACATAGAGGCCGGAGGCGAAGGGCAGCCCCTCCATCACACCGCCTCCAGCGCGGCGGCACGCGGGCCCGGTACCGGCGCCGGTCCGACATGGATGCGGCCGGACTGGTTCGGCACCGTCCAGGGCCGGGACAGGCCGCCCAGGGCCTCCGCCACCGCAAGCCCGGCCTGTGCGCCGTCCTCGTGGAAGCCGGCGCCGAAATAGGAGCCGGCGAACCAGGTCCGCCGCTGACCTTGCAAACTCCACAGCTGTTTCTGCGCCGCCAGTGCCTCCATCCCGAAGATGGGATGGTCGTAGAGGACGCTGCGCAGGATGCTGCCCTCGCGCGGCGGGCGCAGCGGGTTCAGCGTGACGAACAGGTCGCGCTCCCGGGGCAGGAAGCCTTGCAGGCGGTTCATCCAGTAGCTGACGCAAACCGCGTCCGTCCCCTGACCATCGTCCCTCCGCTCGGCCAGATAATTCCAGCTCGACCACACCGCCCGGCGCTTCGGCATCAGAGAGGCGTCGCTGTGCAGGATGGCAAGGTTGCGCTCATAGCCGAAGGCACCCAGCAGCCGGCGCTCCTCCTCGCCGGCATCCTCCAGCAGGGCCAGCGCCTGATCGGCATGGGTGGCGATCACCGCATGGTCGTGGGCGCGCACCGCACCGCGGCGGTCGCGCACCAGCACACGGCCCCCCTCGCGGCCCCCCTCGCGGACGATGCCCTCCACCGCACAGTTCAGGCGCAGGGCGCCGGGCATGTCGGCCAGGATGCGCTCCACATAGCTGCGGCTGCCGCCCTCCACCGTGCGCCAGACCGGGCGGCCCTTGATCTTCAGCAGGCCGTGATTGTCGCAGAAGCGGATGAAGGCGGCGGCGGGATGGTCGCGCATCGACTGGGCCGGGGTCGACCAGATCGCGGCGGCCATGGGCAGCAGATGGTCGCGGACGAAGGCATCGGAATAGCCGCCGCGGTCCAGCACATCGCCCAGCGTCAGCGTCTCCGCCGCCGGGCCCTGCTGCAACTCCGCCAGCAGCCCCGGCGCCTCGCGGTAGAAGCGCAGCAGGTCGGACAGCATCCGCCAGAAGCGCGGGCGCAGCAGGTTGCGCTTCTGCGCGAACAGGGTGGCGAGGGAACTGCCGGCATATTCCACCCGCCCGCCGTCCAGCGAGGCGGAAAAGCTCATGTCCGTCGCCCGCGTCGCCACGCCCAGATGGTCGAACAGCGCCACCAGATTGGGATAGCAGGGCTCGTTGTAGACGATGAAGCCGGTGTCGACCGGACCGGCGCCATCCGCCTCGACCGTGTTGGCGTGGCCGCCCGGCCGGTCCTCCTTCTCGTAGAGGGTGACGCGGTGCGACTTCGACAGCAGCCACGCCGCCGACAGTCCGGCGATGCCGGAGCCGATGACGGCGATGTCGAGCGGGACCGGCGGGCTGGTCTCGGACGGAGAATGCGGCATGGGGCGGTCCTCTTTGGGGGACTTGGCGGTAACCGGCCAGGGTTTCGACGATATCCGGGGCCGCACTCTATCCGAATTGGGTAGGCTCGGCGTGTGATCGGGATACGGTGGACGGGCGCGGATGGATCATCGCGACGCTCGCGCTTTCCCGCCGCCCGGCCGAACGGAAAAAAGACAAGGGGCGGCAGTGATCCGAAGCGCAGGCGTCGGCGTAACTCCAGCATGATCGCCCCCCTCGCCACTCTTCTGACGCACGCCGCCGGAGCGGACCGGGCCAGGCCGGACCGGGCAAAAGCCGGGCTGGCGGCACGCGGCTGCGACGATCCGGCGGCAGCCCGGCTGTCCGCCGATCTGGTCGCGGTGGCCGCAGGTGACCGTCAGGCCTTCGCCCGGCTGTTCGCCCATTTCGCCCCACGGGTGAAGGCCTACATGCTGAAGCTGGGGATGCCGGCGCAGCGGGCGGAGGATCTGGCGCAGGACACCATGCTCTCGGTTTGGCGCAAGGCCCAGCTCTACGATCCGTCGAAGGCGGAGGCGGCCACCTGGGTCTTCACCATCGCGCGCAACCTGCGCATCGACGTGCTGCGCCGGGAACGGCATCCGGAGGTGTCCGACGACGAGTTGCTGGAGCATGAGGACGACCGCCCACCCGCCGACGAGCTGCTGGACGGCGACCGCCGCGCCCGCCGCCTGCGCGGTGCGTTGGCGGCGCTGACGCCGGAGCAGGCTGAGGTGGTTCGGCTGTCCTTCTTCGCCGACCTTGCCCATCCGGCCATCGCCGAACGGCTGGACGTGCCGCTGGGCACAGTGAAATCGCGCCTGCGTCTGGCCATGGCCAAGATCCGCAAGGCGTTGGGAGACGACGACCGATGACCGCCCACCACCCCGATGCCGCCCTGGCCCTGCTGCCGAACCACCATCCCAGCGATGCGTTGCTGGTGGCCTATGGCGCCGGCAGCCTGGGAGAGGGGCTGTCGCTGGCCGTGGCGGTCCATCTCGCCCATTGCCCCGACTGCCGCGCCACCCTGGCGGAGGTGGAGGCGCTGGGCGGCGCCCTGCTGGAGGATTTGCCGCCGGCTCCGCTGGAAAGCCTGTCGCTGGCCGCCACCCTGGACCGCCTGGACCGGGAGGAGGCGCCGGCCAACCCCTGCAAGGCCCTGCGCCTCAAGCCGTCCTTGGGCAAGCCGTCGCTGGGCAAGCCGAAAGCCGGCTCCGCGCCGCAACCGGCGATGGGGCTGCCCCGTCCGCTGCGCGCTTATGTCCCATCCCTGGACAGCCTGTCCTGGCAGCGTCTGGCCCCCGGCGTGCGGCGAGTGGAACTGCTGCCGCGCACGGCGTCCGGCGGCGCGGCGCAGCTTCTGCGCATCGCGCCGGGAACCGCCCTGCCCCACCACGGCCATGGCGGGCTGGAGCTGACCGTGGTTCTCAGCGGCCATTTCGCCGACGAACTCGGCCGCTACGGCCCCGGCGATCTGGCGGAGGTCGATGGCGACACCAACCACCAGCCCATCGCCGACAGCCACCGCGACTGCATCTGCCTGATCGCGACCGACGCGCCGCTGCGCTTCACCGGCCTGATGGGCCGGCTGATGCAGCCCTTCATCGGGCTTTAGGGGGCGGGCTTTAGGGGGCGGGCTGTAGGGGCGGGCTGTAGGCCGGCCCCCGCGAAGCCGCGGGTCACGTTGCGTCACGCAACGGCGGCCATCGGCGTCAGGCCATGGGTCAGGCGCTCCACCTCGCGCTCGAAGGCCTGCCGGTCGGCATCGGACAGATCGAACTTCACGTGCAGCCGGCCGCGCTCGCTGGACTTCACCCGCGCGGTGAGCGGCCGGGCCACCCCGTCGATCCGCAGGGTCACCATTCCGCCGGTCACTTGGTCAGGAGCGCCGGTCAGCATGGCGCCGCCCGCCGACAGGTTGGCGACGACGGCACGCACCGGGACGGCGCCGGCGATCTCCAGGCCGCAGCCCATCGACACGGCGAAACGCGGGCGCTGGCGGCGGTCGACATCGCTGGTGGCGGTTCGCACAACGCGGATCAGCACATTGCGCAGGGCGTCGATGCCGCCGGCAACGTCGTCGGCCACCGTCCGCACCTCGCCGGCGCGGTTCTGGGTGGCGTCGGCTTCGGTGGAGACGCGGCCGATGCGCAGCGACACCTCCTTCGCCGCGTCGCTGGTTTGGCTGACCGAGCGGGCGATCTCCTGGGTGGCCGCCGCCTGCTCCTCCACCGCGGCGGCGATCGAGGAGGAAATCCCGGCCACCTCGTCGATGGTTTCCGCCACCTCGCCGACGACGCCGACGGCCGATGCGGTCACCGATTCCACCTCGGCGATCAGCGAGCCGATCTCCTCGGTGGACCGCGCGGTCTGGCTGGCGAGGGTCTTCACCTCGTTCGCCACCACGGCGAAGCCCCGCCCGGCATCGCCGGCCCGCGCCGCCTCGATGGTGGCGTTCAGCGCCAGCAGGTTGGTTTGGCTGGCGATGTCGCCGATCAGCCGGGCGACGGCGCCGATGCGCTCGACCGATGCCGACAGCCGTTCGATGGTGGAGCGGGCCAGCCCCGCCCGCTCCACCGCCCGGCCGGTGACCTGGGTTGCGGTGGACACCTGCATGCCGATGTCGCCGATGGAGGCCGACAGCTCCTCCGTCGCGGCGGCGACGGTTTCGGCGTTGCTCAGCGCCTGCTGTGCGGCGGCGGCGACGTTCTGGGCGTTGTCGCTGACCTGCACCGCCGATTCCGCCATGGCGCCGGCATTGCCGCTCATGCGGCCGGTCCGTTCGGCGACATGATCGACGGCGACGCGGGTCTCGCGCTCCACCTTCTCCGCCATCGCCTCCAGCGCCCGGCGCCGCTCCTCCTCGCCCCGGCGGCGGGTCTCCTCCTGGGCAAGGCGCAGCCGGGCATTCTCCCGGGCGCCCTGCTGGAAGACGCGGACGGTGTCGGCCATATGGCCGATCTCGTCCCGGCGCTCGCTCAGGCCGACCTCGACGTCCAGGCTGCCGCCGGCCAGCGCCACCATGGCGCTGCGCAGCCGCTCCAGCGGGCGGATCATCGCCGCCTCCAGGAAGACGACGCAGGCCGAGGCCATCAGCAGGATGACCAGCCCGGCGCCGGTCAGGGTCCAGCGCAGACCGTCGGCCGCCTCCCGCACCGCCCCGATGCCGCCGGTCAGCGCCTTCAGCCGGTCGGCGCTGAGGGCGACGACGCTGGCGCCCAGCGCCTCCATGCTGTCGCCCATGGCGTCGGCGACGCTGTCGAATTCGCCCATGATCCGGTTGCCGGCCTCCGGCCCGCCGTCGATATAGGCCTGCGCCATGCGCCGCCCCATCTCGTAATAGGGACCGAAGGCCTTGCGGGCGCGCCCGATCTCGTCGACCACCTGCGGCAGGGCCAGCGCCTGCGCCAGCTCGGTGGCCCTGGCGGTGTGTTCCTCGAACCGGCGGGCATAGTCGGCGGCCTTCTCCGGCCCGTCATTCATGCCGTCCAGCCCGCGGGTGGCGGAAACGTCGGTCAGCCACTGCTGTGTCTGCACCACGTCGAACCGGATTTCCCCGACCAGGGAAACCAGGGGGATGACGCTGCCGACAAGGTCATGCGTATCGCGCTGCACCTCCGACAGATGGTCGGTCTGCCCGTTCATGTCGCGCATGGTGAGGACGGAGGACAGGCCGACCGCGGCGAAGACGAACACCGCGACCGCCACGACCTTCGCCCGGATCGAGATGACGTGGAGAATGCTTCCGGCAGCCATCATGATAAGGAACTTTACTGGTTAAGAGTACGAATGATCGGCGCAGGCCGAGACTGCGTACCCTAGACCTTCCACACCGTTCGGTCACCGAAAATACTTCCTTACGGATGCATATGCGACGCGAAGTCGCTGTTCTTCTTGAGAAACTCTGTGAAATCTCTTCGGAAACAAAGTAACGGCCGCCAGAGTATTCATTGCGTCAGGCCGTCTCCTGCTCCATCGCGGCGTCGTCCGCCGGCTGGAACCGGGACGCCAGGGCATCCAGCGTGGCCTCGGCCACGCCCTCCAGCGCTTCGCAGTGCGGGTCTCCGGCCGTCCAGCCGCCATGGTCGAGCGCCTGCTGTTCCAGCAGCGAAGCCAGACGGCTGAGGCGCACGGCGCCGATGTTGGCGGCCGTTCCCTTGAGCGTGTGGGCGATGCGGACCGGCGGCACGGCGCCCCCCTCCCGCCCGGCCGCGCTGCGGATGGCGGCCACGCTGTCGCCCACCGTCCGCCGGAAGGCGACCACCGTCTGCGCCCAGGCCTCCTCGCCGATCACCGCGCGCAGCGACGAGGCCTGCCCGTCGTCCAGCAGCGGGGCCGCGCGCCAGATCTCCGCCTCGGACGGGGCGGGCGACGGGGCGGCCGGGGAAATCGATGCCAGGGGCACCCGCGGCGGCAGGCCGGACTGCCCCCATGTCCCGCCCGCCGCCCGCGACGCGGCCACCGAGGCCAGCACGTCGAACAGGTCGGCGGAAACGATGGGCTTGGTCAGATAGGCGGTCATGCCGGCTGCGAGATACTCGGCGCGGTGGCCGGGCATGACGTTGCCGGTCAGCGCCACGATGGGCAGGCGGGCGGCCTCGCCCGGCATGGTGCGGATGTGCCGGGTCGCGGTGACCCCGTCCATCACCGGCATCTGCACGTCCATCAGGACGAGGTCGAAACCGCCCTCCTCCACCAGACGCACCGCCTGCAGGCCGTCTTCCACCGCGGTCACGCGATTGCCGGCGCGGCGCAGCATGGTGACGACGATGTCGCGGTTGATCTCGTTGTCCTCGGCGACCAGGACATGCAGGCCGGCCGCCTGCGCGGTTCCTTCCGCCGCATCGCCCGCCGCACCGCCCCCTGCCCCGCCCCCTGCCGCCGTCACCGGTTCCGGGGCGCAAGGCACGGTCAGCACCCCGGCCGACGGATCGGCGGCGGGTTCGCAGCGGACGGTGAACCAGAAGGTGCTGCCCTTGCCCTCGGTGCTGGCCACACCGATGCGCCCGCCCATCAGCGTCACCAGTTCCCGGCTGATTGCCAGCCCCAGCCCGGTGCCGCCGAAGCGCCGGGTGGTGGAGCTGTCGGCCTGGGTGAAGCGGCGGAACAGGGTCTGCTGCACATTCTCCGGAATGCCGATTCCGGTGTCGGCCACCTCGAACCGCAGGACGAAGCCGCCATCTGCCGCCCCCGTTCCGGCCGCCTCCAGCCCGACCCGCACGGACACGCCGCCCCGGTTGGTGAATTTCAGCGCGTTGCCGACCAGATTGACCAGCACCTGCCGGATGCGGCGCAGGTCGGCCCGCACCCGGTCGGGCACGGCGGGCGCCACCTCCCGCGTCAGGATCAGGCCGCGGCCGCAGGCGGTCGGCTCCAGCAGGTCGATGCTGTCGCCCAGCACGGCGCGCAGCTCGAAATCCACCGGCTCGACCTCCGCCTTGCCGGCCTCCAGCTTGGACAGGTCGAGGATGTCGTCGATGATCTGCAACAGCGCGTTGCCCGACCGGTTGGCGACGTCCAGAAGCTGGCGCTGCTCCTCGTTCAGGTTCGGCCCCTCGACCAGGGCGAGCGCCCCCAGCACCCCGTTCATCGGCGTGCGGATCTCGTGGCTCATGGTCGCCAGGAACTCGCCCTTGGCGCGGTTGGCCTGATCGGCGGCCTCCTTGGCGCGGCGCAGGCTGGCCTCGATCTCGCGCTGGGCGGTGACGTCGCGCAGCGCGCCGGTGACGTAGCGGCGGTCGCCCTCGCGCCAGCCGGCCAAAGTCACCTCCAGCGGGAACTCGCTGCCGTCCTTGCGGCGGCCGGTCAGCTCCCGGACCTCCGAGCGCGGCGCGGAGGCATCGCTCTCACGGTAGGTGGCCAGCAGCCCGTCATGGACGGCGCCCATTGCGGTCGGCATCAGCCGGGTCATCGGCCCGCCAACCATGTCGGCCGCACGGTAGCCGAACAGCCGCTCCGCCGCGCGGTTGAAGGCGTCGATGGTGCCATGCTCGTCGATGGTGACGATCGGCTGGCCGACCGCCTCGAACATGGCGCGGTAGCGCGCCTCGCTGGAGGCCAGCCGGTTGGCGGCCAGCTCCCGCTCGGTGATGTCGGTGGCCGAGCCGCGATAGCCGCGGAATTCCCCGCTCTCGTCGAAGACCGGCCGGCCGCTGACGCTGAAATAGCGCAAGCCCGCCGCCGTCATCACCCGGTAGCGGAAGTTCCGGAACGGCTCCCGCCGCTCCATCGCCTGACGGTGCCGCTCCCACTTGGGCGCATCCCCCGGTTCGCGCAGCGCGACATCCTCGCGCCTGAGGCCGATGGGCAGCGTGCCGTTGACGACATGCGGGACCAGCGGCCCGGCCAGGTTGGAGAAGCGCAGGTCGGCGTCCATCTCCCAGAACCAGTCGGACGCCGTTTCCGCCTGGTCGCGGAACCGCTCCTCGCTCTGGGCCAGCTGGCGGGCCAATGCGGCGAGCCGCGCCGTCTGCCGCGTCGCCAGCAGGGCCAGCCCGATCAGCCCGGCGCTGCACGCCACCGCCGCCAGCAGATAAACCCGCTGCCGCCGCCGCGTGTCGGCCAGGAAGGAGCCCTCGTCGAAGGCCGCGGTGACGACCAGCGGATAGGTGGACAGAGTGCGGAAGGATTGCAGGCGTGGAATGCCGTCGATCGGGCTGGCGGTGCGCACGAAGCCGGTGGGCCGGAGGCGCGCCATCTGCAGGGTCGGCGATCCGCCGACGTCCCGCCCGACGATGCGGTCGTTCATCAGCGAGCGGGCGCGCAGGATGCCGTCGGTGCCGATGATCGCCACTGCCCCGTTGGGGCCGACGTCCAGCTCCTCCAGCGAGCGGCTGAAATAGAAGGGGTCCATCGACGCGACCAGCACCCCGGCGAAGCTGCCGTCGCTGTTGTCGATGCGCCGCGTCAGCTGGATCGACCATTTGCCGGAGGCGCGGCCGAACACCGGCTTCCCGATGAACAGGCCGGTGGCCGGGTTGTTGACATGGACACGGAAATGCTCGCGGTCGGCCAGATGGATGCGAGCCGGCGCATCCTCGACGCTGGTGTGGATGAGGTCGCCATGCTCGTCGATCACCGCCAGCTGGACCAGGATGCTCGACCGCTCCACCGCCTGCCGCAGCATCTGGGTGATGCCTTGGGTCCAGCTGTCGCCATGCTCGTGGTAATCGTCGATCAGGAACAGCAGGATCTGGTCGGCCTCGGCGATGGTCCGGGTCGCCTGCTCGGCGACGACGCGGGCAAGGTTGCCGCTGTCGCGCTCGGCCCGCGCCATCGCCTCGGCATCGTCGTAATGGGCCAGCGTCAGGGCCGCCGCCCACAGTCCGGCGGCGATCACCAGGGTCGCCGTCCAGATGGCGCCGATGAAGCCTTGCAGATGAAGACGTCCACGCATCAGCGCCGCCCTCCGGCCATCCCGTCCCCGCTGCCCATCCGGCTGCCGCCGGCAGCGAGTGCCGCCACCGCGCGCGCCAGCCGCGGCAGGTCGACCGGCAGCGGCAGCAACAGGTCGGCCGGTCCGCCGGCCTCGGCATGAAGCGGGACGGCGCCGACCCCCGAAAGCTCCGTACCGGCCGCGCCATAGAGCACGCACAGCAGGTCCGGCCGCAGCGCCTTCAGGCGGCCGGCCAGCGCAAGGCCGGCGGGAAGCGCGCTCAGCCCCGGACCGATGACCACCGCATCGAAGAATCCCGGCTCGTCGGAGATGACGTCCAGCGCGTCGCGAAGGTCGTCGCAGACCGACACCTCGAATCCCTGCCGTTCCAGCCCGGTCTGGAACCGGTCTCCGGACGCCGGGTCGGCATCGACGACCAGAACCTTGCAGGCCGGCGCGGAACTGCGCGTCGCCGGACCCGGCACCTGCCGGGGCAGCAGCGGCGGCGCCTGCTGCGGCTGCTGTGGCGGCGCGTTCTCCGGTTGCGGTGTCACCGCCCTGGAGGTGCGGGGCGGCGGCGGGACGGCGGGAATGTGCAGCCGCACCGCCGTTCCTTCCACCGGGTGGGTCAGCAGGCTCAGCCCGCCGTCATGGAGCCGCGCGGTCAGCAGGGCTGCCGGCCAGGAGGGGCCCTCCTCCCGCTCCGACTGGCCGCGGCGGTAGCAGGCGCGGGCGGACAGCAGCGGGTCGACCAGCATGGACAGCAGGGCGTCGGCCAGCGGCGGGCCATCGACCCGCAGTTCGAACAGGATGTGCGGCCCGCGGCGCGGCGTCAGGAGCGGCCGGACGGTCCAGCCGGCGGCATCCCGATCCGGATCGTCCTGATCCGCACCCAGCTCCGATCCCAACCCTGCCCCCAGCCCTGCCCCCAACTGGCCCGGAACCGAGGCGCGCAGGCAAAGCCGGGCATCGCCGGCCCGGCCGGAGGCGGCGAGGATCTCCGCCGCCAGACCCGCCAGGGTCCGCGCCAGCAGGTCGGCGTTGCAGACCGGATCGGGCACGCCGGGATCGTGGCGGACGGCTAGGCTGCCCGGCTGCACCGGAACGGTCCGCAGCAGTGCGGCCGCCTCGTCCAGAATGCCGACGGCCCGCTCGGGCTTCAGCGGGACCGGCTCCATCCTTGCGGCCGACACCAGCCTGCGCAGGCCGGGACCGACGCGGGTCACCGCCGCCAGGACACGGTTGGCATAGTCGGCCTGGGGCGAGTTCGCGGGCAGGTCGCTGACCAGGAAGTCGGCATAGCCCGAGACGGCACCCAGCGCATTGTTCATGTCGTGGACGATGGCGCAGGCAAGCTCGGCACGGACGTCCATCGCCGCCAGCTGCTGGCTCCGCAGCCGCTCCGCAGCCTGCCTGTCCCTTTGCCGCAACGCCTCTTCCAGCGCGGCGATGCGGACGGTGGCCCCGGCGGCCATGTCGGCAGCCATGTCGGGGACTGTGGGGGAGGCCGGCCGCCCCGGCGGCGTCACCGGACCGGGGATAGGGCCAGGGAAAGGGAGGGGGGACGGGACGGCAAACGGCGTGGACTCCGCCGCCTTGTCGCGCGCGGCCTTGCGGCGCCCGGCATTCCAGACCGACAGCAGCGTCAGCCCGGCCGCCGCACCGCAGCCGGCGGCCAGCAGCGGAAGCGCCAGGGGCGCCGCCTCGCGCAGCGGGTCGAGCGCGGACAGCAGAAGCACCGCCGCACCGCACAGCGCCGCGATGGCGGGCGCGGCGGTGGCGGGCGCGGCGCGGACCGTTTGCGGAGCAGGCAGGGGATGGTCGGATGGGCTCATCGGCGACTCGGAATGCGGCCCCATTTTTTGCGGCCCTATAGCGGTTGGCCCATCTCTGCCGCACCGGACGAAGGCATGTGACGAGAGGAGGCGACCATACCAGAACGGCCGGCCTTCCGCTGCTGGGACCAGCCCTATGCGGCAAGCGGTCTTGCCGGAGTCAGGACGACGCTTCGTCCAGGCTGCGGGACAGCAGCCCGGCCTGCTGGGCGCGGCGCACGGCGTCGGTGCGGTTGCGGGCACCCAGCTTGCGCAGGATGCGGCGGGTGTGCAGCTTGACCGTCACCTCCTGAAGGCCGAGGTGACGCCCGATCTCCTTGTTGGTCGCCCCGGTGGCGAGCATCGACAGCACCTGCTCCTCCCGGTCGGTCAGGGGCGAGGACGGCGCCCCCTCCCCCTCCAGCGGCGGTCCGTCGGCCTCCTCCGCCTCGTCGATGTCGAGCGACAGGTCGGTCATGTGCAGCAGGTCGAGCGCCACGCATTTCGGCACGAAGCTTCCGCCTTCGGCCACCAGACGCAGGGCCTGGGCCAGGATTCGGCGCGGCGTCGTCTTCGGCAGGAAGGCTTCGGCCCCGCAGCGCAGCACCTCCAGGGCGGTCAGCGCATCCTCCGCACCCGTCACCACGGCGACCGGCCCCTGGACCCCCGCCTGGCGAAGCACGGCGATCGGATTGCTTCCCTCCGCACCGGGCATCCGCCAGTCGAGCACGATCAGGTCATAGCGGAAAAGCATGGCGGGGCTGCCGTCGGCCGAAGCCGGCGCCGCGGGCAGTTCCAAAAGCGAGCCGATGCAGCCGATTTCCGCATCCGGCCAAGCCTGACGGACCGACAGCTCCAACGCGTCCCGGAACAAGGGATGGTCGTCCGCCACCAGGATCTTCATCAACCAGCCTCCGCCACCCTCGGCAACCACTCGTCCCATAGTATCAAGATTTTCTGTTATACTGGCCGAAATCTTAAGTTTTCGTGGCTTCCCCATATTTCATGCCAGTCATAATTTTGCATGCCGGTCATATTTCCCCATCTCCGTCCGGCGCCACGTCTTCATGGACGTAGGATAATATCCCCGCTATCCCATTTCCCGTCTCCACTATCCCAGACACAGCGGGTGCGCGCGCCGGCAGCCGGTTATGGTGAAGCCTAGCGATTTCTCTCCAGCGCGGCCCGGCGGTCACGCGGCGGTTTACGGAAGCGGCAACCATGGAAATGTCCCTTTTCGAGTTGCGGAGCCGGTCCACCCCCTCCACAACAACTGAATCCGCTCCGTCGATCCTGCTGGTCGACGACGACCCCGACTTCCGCGGGATGGTGCGCACAGCCTTCCAGCGCGCCGGCTACACCGTGCACGAGGCTGAGAACGGAAACGCGGCACTGGCGGTCATGGAACGGCATGCGGTCGATCTGGTGGTGACGGACATCATCATGCCGGAGGCCGACGGGTACGAGATCATCCTGCGGCTGAAGTCACAACAGTCGCGCCCGCCCCTGATCGCGGTGACCGGCGGCAGCGTGCGCCTGCGGATGGAACTGCCGGGGATGGCCCGCCTGCTGGGGGCCGAGGCGGCCTTTGAAAAGCCGGTCGACCTGAAGGCCCTGCTGGCCGAGGTCGGCCGGCTGCTCGCCGCCCGCAAGGACAGCGACCGGAAAGGCGACGCCGCAAGATGAACATCCTCATCGTCGACGACGACCGCACCAATCTGTTCATCATGGCCGCCATCGTCCGCCGCCTGGACGATGCGGAGCCGGTGACCATGGAAAGCCCGCTGGAGGCCGTCGAATGGCTGCGCGGGAACGAGCCGGACCTGATCCTTCTGGACCAGATGATGCCGGACATGGACGGCATCGAGCTGCTGCGCCACATCCGTGACGATGCGCGGCTGGACACCGTGCCGGTGGTGATGATCACCGCCAACACGGCGGTCGACATCCGCGTGCGGGCGCTCGACGAGGGCTGCAGCGATTTCCTCACCAAGCCGGTGGTCGTGCCGGAGGTGCAGGCGCGCCTGCGCAACCTGCTGGCGCTGCGCCACAGCCGCGCCCTGCTGCGCGACCGCGCCGCCCTGCTGGCTGCCGAGGTCGAGCGGGTGACCGCCGCCCTCCAGCGCCAGGGCGAGGAACTGGTCAACCGCCTGTCGCGCGCCGCCGAATACCGCGATCCGGAGACCGGCGCCCACATCGAGCGGATGGCGCTCTATTCGAAGCTGGTCGCCGAAGCGGCCGGCTGCGGCGGCGCCTTCGCCCAGGAGCTGATGAAGGCGGCGCCGATGCACGACATCGGCAAGATCGCCATCCCGGACATGATCCTCTTGAAGCCGGGACGCCTGTCGCCGGAAGAGATGACGGTGATGCGGCAGCACGCCGCCATCGGCCACCGCATCCTGGCGGACAGCCCCATCCCGCTGCTGCGTCTGGCGGCGGAGATCGCGCTCAGCCATCACGAGAAGTTCGACGGCAGCGGCTATCCCAACGGTCTGGCCGGGACGGACATCCCGCTGTCCGGCCGCATCGTCGCCATCGCCGACGTGTTCGATGCCCTGACCTCCGCCCGCCCCTACAAGCAGTCCTGGACGCTGGAGGAGGCGCGCGCCTACATGGCCGAGAACCGCGGCCGCCATTTCGACCCGGCGCTGCTGGACGCCTTCCTGTCGCGTTGGGACGACGTGTGCAGGATCCACCACGAGAACGCCGAAGAGCCGTCCGACCTCGTTCCCGAAGCGATTCATCACTGAAAAGCGCGGCTGAAAGGACGTGCCTGAACGGGCGCGAGGGCCGGTGAGGCCCTCGTTTCACGATCCGCCCTTGATTCGACCTGCCCTCAGTTCACGATCCGCCAGGTCCCGTCGGACTGGAGGCAGGCGGTGCCGTAGACCGGCTGAGGCCGGCCGCCGACCATGGCGCTGCTCTGGTATTCGCGGCATTGCTGGCCGCTTCGCGAATAATAGACCGGTCCGGCCGGATCGGCGCCGACCGTGGCCGGAGGCGGTGCATAATATTGCACCGGCGGCGGCGCGTAGACGACCGGCGGCGGCGCGTAATACTGCACCACCGGCGGGGGCGGCGCGTAGTAGCGGTACGGGTGGTAATAGCCATAGGCCGGGAAAATCGGTCCAACGCCGATGCCGACCGATACCGACGCGCGCGCCTGTGCAGCACCCGGAACGGACATCACGGCGGCTGCGGCCGCAACCGCCAGCATCGCAGCACCCAGGGCGACCGCCCTCCGCACCGTCTTCATCTTCGTCTCCCGGCCTCTATCTCCCGGCAGCGGTCCGCGGAAACCGTCCCGCCGGCCGCCTGAGATATGGCGCCATCATACACCGGTCCCGCGGCGCATCACAGGGGCTGCGCGCGGGGGCCGCATGCAGGATTGTCAGATGTCGAGCGGCAGGTTGTCCGGGTCGAAGCCCAGCTGCTCCACGATGGCGCGGGCGAGCGGAATGCTGGTCTCGAACCGCCATTCGGCCATGCCGGGACGGTATTCCGAAACGTTGGGGCGGCCATTGGCGAAGCGGCGCGGATGCAGCTCGTACCAATAGATGTCGTTGAGGCCGACACCCTGTTCCTTCGCATAGGCCTCGGCGATGCGGGGCCAATCGTTCACGGCCGGCTGGGGCAACCCGGCCGCTTTGGCGATGTCGGTCTGTTCCAGGAAGGCGACGATGCGCTTCCCCTCGCGCTCGAAATCGGCGACCCGGATGGTGACGGGCTGCTTTCCTTCACGCTGATAGGTCCACTCGCGGTTCTTTTCGACCAAGGCCTTGTCCACGGCAAATGCTCCGGTTCACTCCTGCAAAGGCTAACCGACAGGCCCGCCTTAATCCAACTGTTCCGTTGCCTTTCCCGAACGGGCACGAGCCTTTGGCCCCTGCGCCGCCGGTCATGGCGGATCGAAGGTTACCAAAGCACGCCGCTTTTTCTTTGTATACGGGAATTGTGACGCCCGGCCGTCGCCGGGCGCCCGTCTTCCCATCCGGTCACTGCCCTCCGGACAATCCCCTCCCCAATTGCTCCCTCAATATCCCAGCGTCATCCCGTCGGGATTGCGCGGGTCGGAAAAGCCGTACAGGCCGTCCTCGCGCAGCTGGATGGTTCGGGTGCGGCCCATCGTCGGCTTGACCGCCACCTTGTGGCCCATCTGCTCCAGCAGGCGGACGGTGTCGGGGCTGAGGCCCTTCTCCACCCGCAGCTCGTCGGGGGTCCACTGGTGATGGACGCGCGGCAGGGCGGCGGCCTCGGCCGGATTCATGCCGAAGTCGATGTGATCGATCACCGTCTCCATGGTGGTGGTGATGATGCGGCTGCCGCCGGGGCTGCCGGTGACCAGCCAGGGCTTGCCGTCCTTCAGCACGATGGTCGGCGACATCGAACTGAGCGGCCGCTTGTAGGGCTGGACGGCGTTGGCGTCGCCGCCGACCAGACCGAAGGCGTTGGGCACGCCCGGCTTGGCCGAGAAATCGTCCATCTCGTTGTTCAGCAGGATGCCGGTGCCTTCGGCGACGATGCCGCTGCCGAAATTGAGGTTCAGCGTGTAGGTGGTGCTGACGACGTTGCCCTGGTTGTCCGCCACCGAGAAATGGGTGGTCTGGTCACTCTCGTAGGGCGCCGGCTTGCCGGGCTTGATGCTGCCGGCCGGGGTCGCCTTTTCCGGATCGATCTTCGCCGCCAGCTCGTCGGCATATTTGCGCGAGGTCAGGCCCTTCACCGGCACCTTGGTGAAGTCGGGATCGCCCAGATATTCGGAGCGGTCGGCATAGGCCAGCTTCATCGCCTCCGCCATCAGGTGGATCGACCTGGCGCTGTCCGGGCCGTACTCCTTCAGCGGCCAGCGCTCCAGGATGTTCAGCATCTGGATGATGTGCGTCCCGCCGGAACTGGGCGGCGGCATCGACTTCACGGTATAGCCGCGGTAGCTGCCGCTGACCGGCTCGCGCTCCACCACCTTGTAGGCCTTCAAATCGTCCTTGGTGATGTAGCCGCCGTGGCGGGACATCTCCGCGGCGATCCTGTCGGCGATGGCCCCCTCGTAGAAGGCCTTCGGCCCCTGCTGGGCGATCGACTCCAGCGAATTGGCGAGGTCGGGGTTGGCCAGCGTCTCGCCGGCGGTCAGCGGGCGGTTGTCCTTGAAGAAGATAGCGCGGGTGGAGTCCCAGGCGGCCAGATGGTCGCGCTCGACCTCCAGCAGCCCGGCGAGCTGCGGCGTGACGGTGTGCCCCTCGCGGGCCAGCTTGATCGCCGGGGCCAGCACGTCGGCCAGCGTCATCGTGCCGTATTTTTCCAGCGCATGGGCCAGCCCGGCGACGGTGCCGGGGATGCCGACCGCCAGATGGGTGTAGAGCGAGCGGTCGGGGACCACCTTGCCCTGCTGGTCGAGATACATGTCGCGGAAGGCCTTGGCCGGCGCCATCTCGCGGAAGTCGATGGCGACGTCCTTGCCGCTCTTGGCGTCATGCACGACCATGAAGCCGCCGCCGCCGATGTTGCCGGCATTGGGCAGCACCACCGCCAGGGCGAAGCCGACGGCCACCGCCGCATCGACCGCGTTGCCACCGCGCTTGAGGATGTCGACGCCGATCTCGGTCGCCAGCCGGTGCTCGGAGGCCACCATCCCGTTCCGGCTGCGGACGGGATAGAAGATGTTGTAGCCGAGGTCGTAGCGGACCGAAGCCGATGCCGGTGCTGGGGCCGGGGTCGATACCGGGGCCGCGGCAGTCTGGGCGGGCGCCGGCACCGGCAGCACCAGGGCGGAGCCGACGCAGAGCGCCGTCACCGCCGCAAGGGTGGACCGGGGTCGGAAAGCGGTGAACCACATGCGGTGAAACTCCTGAGCGGGACGTCAGGTCGGGGGCTGCTGCCCGGGCCCCGCAGGATGTCACACCCGCGGCCCCCGGTCTTCACCCCGTCGCTGGCCTGCCCAACAATTCACCATCAGGGTTAATGGCGTCACACATTCCCGTGACCGTACTGCGTCATCCGGTGACGGGATGGACCCGTCGCGGGGCGGATCAGTAGGTTTCCGCCATGCGCGAATGGTCGACGGCCTGCGACTCGCCATAGGAGCCGCCATGGCCCAGCCGGTCCTGGTGATCGCCGGACAGGCGGTCCTTCAGCGGGCAGTGGCCGCTCATGCCGCGGGCGACCAGCGCGGCGCCGACCAGGCCCATGATGGCGCCGGGAATGCTGGCGCCCTTGCGCAACCCGCCCGCCGCGACGGCAAGGCCGAGGCCGGTCGAGACGATACGCTCGCCCATGCCGAGGTTGGTGTGGCCTTCAAAGACGCTGTCATAGGCGTCGCGGATCGTGGATTGGGCGTTCATGGCTTCTCCGGGGGCTAAAATGGAGTGGGATCGCCCTTCCAACGCCGCCACTCCCCCGATGTTCCCCACGAGGCCTTCCCGAAACGCCGCCCTGCCCTCACCCCTCGACCGACGCCATGTCGCGGATGGAGCGGACCAGCCGCGACGGTTCGATCGGTTTGGACAGCACCGTCAGCGACACTTCGCACACCGCGGCGGTGGAGGTCAGATCCTCGGCATAGCCGGTGACCATCAGGATCGGCGTCTCGTCCTGGCGGGCGCGCAGGGTGCGGGCCATCTCCAGCCCGGTCATCCCCGGCATCATGTGGTCGGTGACGATCACGTCCGGCCGGAACCCATGGTCGAGCAGCGACAGCGCCGCCGCCGCATCGGCCGCCTCGCGCACGGCGAAGCCGGCCTGGGCCAGATAGCCGGCGGTGGCGGAGCGCACCAGTTCCTCGTCGTCCACCAGCAGGATGGCGCATCCGGCGCCAATCGCTGCCGTGTCCGTTACCTTCGTCCTCGCCGGCGGCGGCGCAGGCGGCACCGCGGCCACGTCCGCCGCCTGCTCGGCGCGCGGCAGATAGAGCATCACCGTGGTGCCCAGCCCCGGCCGGCTGTCCAGTTCCACCCCGCCGCCGGACTGGGTCGCCAGCCCATGCACCATGCTGAGGCCGAGCCCGGTGCCGCGCCCGACCTCCTTGGTGGTGAAGAAGGGCTCGAAGGCGCGGGCGGCGACCTCGGCCGCCATGCCGGTGCCGGTGTCGCGCACCCGCAGGACCACATAGTCGCCGGCCGCGAGCCCCTCCACCTGCACCGGCAGCGGACCGGCGCCCGGCAACCGGCCGGCAATCGCCGGATCGCCAGCCGCCGGATCGCCGGCCTCCGGGCTGGCCACCGTCCGGTTGCCGGCCAGAATCCACAGCGTGCCGCCGCCGGGCATGGCGTCGCGGGCGTTCAGCGCCAGGTTCAGCACCGCCATTTCCAGCTGGGTCGGGTCGATCATCGCCGGCCACAGGCCGGGTGCCACCTCCGTCTCGACCCGCACCGACTGGCCCAGCGTGCGGCCGAGCAGGCGGCTGCTCCGCTCCACCAGCGTCGCGACATCGACCGGGACCGGGCGAAGCTGCTGCCGGCGCGAGAAGGCCAGCAGATGCTGGGTCAGGGTGGCGCCCCGCTCGACCGCCTGCAAGGCCAGCCGGGCCGGGCCGGCGATGCGCTCGTCCTCGGTGCGGCTGTCGATGACGTGCAGGTTGATGCCGATGGCCTGGAGCAGGTTGTTGAAATCGTGGGCGACGCCGCCGGTCAGCTGGCCGATCGCCTCCATCTTCTGGCTCTGGCGCAGCGCCTGTTCGGCCTGCTCCCGTCCCTCCACGGCGCGGCGGGCGGCATCCATCGCCCGCGTCGCCGCCTCGTAGGCGCTGAACTGGCGGGCCAGCGCCCACAGCGACAGCAGCAGCGCCGCGATGCCGACGGCGCTCGCCGCACCGATGGTCCAGGCCTGGATGCGCCATTTGTCCAGCACGGCGTCCAGCCTGCGCGTCACGTTGACCACCAGCGGATAGTCCGCCAGCGCCCGCGTCGCCACCAGACGGGCGCCGTCGTTCAGCCCGCCGGAGGAGAAATAGACGCCGGACTTGGCGCGCTCCAGCACCTTCAGGAACTGGCGCTGGCCCAGCGGCCGGCCGATGTCCGGCAGCACCGGGTGGCGGGCCAGCAGGATGCCGTCGCGGCGCCACAGGCTGATGCTGCCGTCGCCATCGGGCTGCAGCGCCTTGTAGATCCTCTGGAAATAGCTCAGCTCGATGGCGCCCAGCACCAGCCCGACGAAGCTGCCGTCCCGGCCGCTGATGCGGCGGGCCAGATAGAACCGTCCAGCTGCCGTTGCCGCGGTTCTGCACCGGCTCGCTGATGAAGGGGGCGGTGGTGTCGTGGTCGCGCAAATAGGCGAAGTAATCCCGGTCGGACACGTTGACCGGCGGGATCGGGTAATAGCGCGAGAAGTTGATCAGGTGCCCGTCGGCCGCGATCATCGTCACCGCATCCAGCTGCGGCAGGCCGGTGATGCGCGCCCGCAGCATCTGGTAGGTGTCGCGCCCGCCCAGCCGGCGGACATACTCCTCCGGCGTGTCGATCCCGTCCGACTTCAGCTGCTCGATGATGGTGGTCAGCACCAGATCGACGCTCTGAGTCGCGCTGGCCGTCTGCTCCGCCAGCGACAGGTTCAGGGTGGACAGCTCGCGCTCCGCCCCCTCCATCTCGCGGTCGCGCATGCTGTCGATGTATTGGACCGTCGCCGCCAGCAGCACGGCGACCGACAGCCCGCCGATCAGCAGCAGGACGCGCAGGGGCCGGCTGGCGCGTAGATGGGCCTGCCAGTGCCTGATCGGCGGAATCGGCATTCCACCGTTTGGCATTCCACCATTCGGTTGCGCGGTCCTGTCGGAAGAGATCAAGGCTTGCCTATGGTTTAGGGACGCAACTATCGACCGGAATGATCCGGACGCCATAGCGCCGCGTCAAGCTCATCGAGTTCAATAGGACTTTAATGCGGCTGGTTCCTCCTGCCAGCCCCATCCGATCTCAAATCGGCCCCCAGTCGGCCCCAAATCGGCCTATGATCAGGCCCGCGCCCGCACCCGCGCCGGCAGTCTCAGCACCGACAGGGCCAGCCCGGCGAACACCAGCAGCCCGCCGGCCAGCTTCGCCGTGGTGAAGGTCTCGCCCAGAAGCAAGGCACTGGAACTCATGCCGAAAATGGGGACGAGCAGCGAGAAGGGCGCGACCAGGCTCGCCGGATAATGCCGCATCAGGAAGCCCCACGCGGCGAAGCCGAACAAGGTCGCCCCCGCCGCGATGTAGATCAGCGAGCCGACTCCGACCACTGTCAGGGTGGTGAAGGCATGGACGATGCGGTCCGGCCCCTCCAGCGCCAGCGACATCGCCAGCAGCGGCAGCGGTGGAACGAGGCTGACCCAGAACCATCAGGCTGAACAGGTCGGGGGCCTTGGCCTGCTTCATCACGATGTTCGCAACACCCCAGGCCGCCGCCGCCGCCAGCGTCAGCCCGAGACCGAGCAGCGAGTCGCCGGCCGGCATCTCCAGCGCGATCAGCCCGACGCCGGCGAAGGCGACGGCCATGCCGCCGACCTGACGCGGCCCCGGCCGGTCGCCGAGCGCGAAGGCGGCGAAGATCGCGGTGAAGAAGGCCTGCGCCTGCAACACCAGCGAGGCCAGCCCCGCCGGCATGCCGACGTCGATGCCCAGGAACAGCAGCGGGAACTTGACCACGCCCAGCATCACGCCGATGCCGATGACATAGCGCCAGGGCACCGGCGGCCCCTTGCCCCAGCCCAGCACCACCACCGGCAGCGCCGCCAGCGCGAAGCGCAGGCAGGAGAACAGCAGCGGCGGGAAATCGCGCAATCCGACCTTGATCGCGACGAAGTTCAGGCCCCAGACGGCGGCGACCGCCACGGCGAGCAGGATGTGGGAAGCGCGCATGATCGGAAGGCTAAACGGGCCCTGCCGGACCGGTCAATCGGCGGCGGAGCGCGCGGCCAGCGTGGCTGACCTGCGCGTCACCCCCACGGGCGGGGAGCAGGTTTTACGACTCCGCGTGCAGGATCCGGCATTCGTCCGATGCGTTGATCGCCCAGGACGATCCCGACAGCAGCATCGTGCCGATATCCCCCAGCCCGCTGCTGCGGAAGCTGACGCGGTGGGCGCGGGCGAGCGGCTCCATCTCCTCCAGGAACCCCTTGGTCGGCACAGCGACGTAGAGGCTGCCGTTGGGCAGGCCGCGGGCGCTCAAGGACAGGCGCGGCCCCAGGTCGGACATCACCGCCAGGTCGTAGCGTTCGCCGGGCTTCACCGTCGCCCCGCTGTCCGACGGGGTGAAGCCCGACAGGATGAAGCCCGACTCGGCGGCGGCGGTGCGGAAGCTGAGGCGCGGGGCGGCGTTCTGGCCGACCGGGATGCCGCGCTCGGCGACGCAGAAGGGCTTGCCGCCGGGGGGCGTGTGGATGGTGACGGTCCAGCCCTTGCCGGAGCTGAAGGGTTTGGACGGCCCGTCCGGCAGCCCGGCCGCGGGTTGTTGGGCCGCTGCCGGCGGCGGCGGCACGGTCTCGCAGGCGGACAGCGCCAGCGCCAACCCGGTCAGCAGCGCCCCGGTCAGCAGGGCCGAAGGCGTCGCCGCCCGGACGGCATGGCGGTCCCGCAGGACCGGCCGCAGTCGGACGACGGGTGCAAGGTGCTGCCGATCCATCGCGGCGTCCTCCCCATCCCTGAACGTGTTGCGGCGACTTCCATACCACGTTCGCATGCCCCCGCGCGACCGTCGCGGGAAGCGTCCGGGCTGTGCTAGAACCAGGGGCCCCGTAGCAAGCAAGCCCCCGGTTGCCATGCCCCACGCCGACTTCATCCACCTGCGCGTCCATTCCGCCTATTCGCTGTCGGAAGGTGCGATCAAGGTGAAGGAGCTGGTCAAGCTCTGCCTGAAACAGCAGATGCCGGCCGTCGCGGTCACCGACACCGGCAACCTGTTCGGCGCCCTGGAATTCGCGCTGGCCGCCTCCGATGCCGGCGTGCAGCCGATCATCGGCACCGTGCTGGGCATCACCCGCGTCGGCCCGGCCCAATCAGGTCCAGGAGGGGCCAAGCCCGGCCTGCCCGGCAAGGCGGCGGCCACCCCCGACCAGCTCGTCCTGCTCTGCCAGAACGAGGAGGGCTACCGCAACCTCGCGGCGCTGGTGTCCAAGGCCTTCCTTGAGTCGGACCCGCTGGCCGGCCCGCAGGTGACCCTGGACGCGCTGGACGGTCATTCGGCCGGGCTGATCGCGCTGACCGGCGGCCCCGGCGGCTCGGTCGGCCGGCTGCTGCATGAGGGGCAGAAGGATCTGGCGCTCGACGTCCTGGAGCGGCTGAAGCGGCTGTTCCCCGGCCGCCTCTATGTCGAGCTTCAGCGGCACGAGGGCGGGCGCGGCCATTTCGCCGCGGCGGAGAACGCCATCGAACCGGCGCTGATCGACCTCGCCTATGCCCACGGCCTGCCGCTGGTCGCCACCAACGACTGCTATTTCGCCACCGCCGACATGTACGAGGCGCACGACGCGCTGATGTGCATCGCCGAGGGCGCCTATCTCAGCCAGGAGGACCGCCGCCGCCTGACCCCCGACCACCGCTTCAAATCGGCGGAGGAGATGCGGCTGCTGTTTGCCGATCTGCCGGAGGCGCTGGACAACACCGTCGCCATCGCCCGGCGCTGCTCCTTCCTGCTGAAGCCGATCAAGCCGATCCTGCCGCCGTTTGCCTGCGAAGGCGGCCGCACCGAGGACGACGAGCTGCGCGCCCAGTCGCGCGCCGGCCTGGAGGAGCGGCTGGAGAAGGTCGTCTACACCCCCGACATGACGCCGGAGCAGCGCGCGGAGACGAGGCGGACCTATTTCGAGCGGCTGGAGTTCGAGCTGGACGTCATCGTCAAGATGAAGTTCCCCGGCTACTTCCTGATCGTGTCGGACTTCATCAAATGGGCGAAGACCCACGACATCCCGGTCGGGCCGGGGCGCGGGTCGGGCGCCGGCTCCGTCGTCGCCTGGGCGCTGACCATCACCGATCTGGACCCGCTGCGCTTCGGCCTGCTGTTCGAGCGCTTCCTGAACCCCGAACGCGTGTCGATGCCCGACTTCGACATCGACTTCTGCCAGGACCGCCGCGAAGAGGTCATCCGCTACGTCCAGAACAAATACGGCTACGACCGCGTCGCCCAGATCATCACCTTCGGTAAGCTGCAGGCGCGCGCCGTGCTGCGCGACGTCGGCCGCGTGTTGCAGATGCCCTACGGTCAGGTCGACAAGATCTGCAAGATGGTGCCGAACAACCCGGCCAACCCGGTGACGCTCCAGCAGGCGCTGGACAGCGAGGAGATGCTGCGGCAGGCGCGCGACGGCGACGACACCGTGCGCCACCTGATCGACATCGCCCTGAAGCTGGAGGGCCTCTATCGCCACGCCTCGACCCACGCCGCCGGCGTGGTGATCGCCGACCGGCCCTTGCAGGAGCTGGTGCCGCTCTACCGAGACCCGCGCTCCGACATGCCGGTCACCCAGTTCAACATGAAATATGTCGAACAGGCCGGCCTGGTAAAGTTCGACTTCCTGGGTTTGAAGACGCTGACCGTGCTGAAGACGGCGGTCGACCTGATCCCCGAGAAGCCGGACCTGACCACCGTCCCGCTGGACGACGAGAAGAGCTACCAGCTGCTCAGCCGGGCCGAGGCGACCGGCGTGTTCCAGCTGGAAAGCTCGGGCATGCGCGACGTCCTGCGCCGGCTGAAGCCGAACCGGCTGGAGGACATCATCGCGCTGGTGTCGCTCTACCGTCCCGGCCCGATGGACAACATCCCGAAATACATCCGGGTGAAGAACGGCGAGGAAAAAGCCGACTACATGCATGACAGCCTGGAAGGCATCCTGAAGGAAACCTTCGGGATCATGATCTACCAGGAACAGGTCATGCAGATCGCCCAGGTGCTGTCCGGCTATTCGCTGGGCGGCGCCGATCTTCTGCGCCGCGCCATGGGCAAGAAGATCAAGGAGGAGATGGACAACCAGCGCAAGATCTTCTGCGACGGCGCGGAGTCGCGCGGCGTCAAGGCCGATCTGGCCAGCATGATCTTCGACCAGGTCATGAAGTTCGCCGGCTACGGCTTCAACAAGAGCCACGCCGCCGCCTACGCCCTGGTCGCCTACCACACCGCCTATCTCAAGGCCAACCACCCGGTGGAGTTCATGGCGGCGTCGATGACGCTCGACCTCGGCAACACCGACAAGCTGAACGTCTTCCGCCAGGAGTTGGCGCGGCTGCGCGTCAAGCTGCTGACTCCGGACATCAACAAATCCGACTCCATCTTCGGGGTCGAGCAGCTGACCGACGGGACCAAGGCGGTGCGCTATGCGCTGGCCGCCGTCAAGGGCGTCGGCCAGCCCGCCATGCGCGCGGTGGTGGAGGAGCGGCGGAAGAACGGCCCCTTCAAGAGCCTGTTCGACTTCGCCCGCCGGCTGGATCTGAAGACCATCAACAAGCGCCAGCTTGAGAATCTCGCCTGCGCCGGCGCCTTCGACGGGCTGAACCCCAACCGCGCCCAGGTCCATGCCGCGCTGGAGACCATCATCCGCTACGCCCAGGCGGAGGCGGCGGAGCGCGACAGCGGCATCGGCAACCTGTTTGGCGGCGGCGGGGGCGGCCTGCCCGAACCGGAACTGCCCAAGGTCAAGGACTGGGAGCCGCTGGAGAAGCTGAAGCACGAGTTCGGCGCCATCGGCTTCTACCTGTCGGCCCACCCGCTCGACGCCTATTCCGGCCCGCTCGGCCGCATGAAGGTGGTGCGCTCGGCCGATCTGGCGAACGTCGCCAAGGCCGGCGGCATGACCCGCCGCGCGATGGCCGGCATCATCGTGTCGAAGAAGGAGAAGACCTCCAAGTCCGGCAACCGCTTCGCCTTCGTCGAGCTGTCGGACGCCGCCGGCGGCTACGAGGTCACGCTGTTCTCGGAAATCCTGGCGGCCAACCGCGCCCTGCTGGAGCCGGGCAACGCGGTTCTGCTGACCGTCGACGTCCAGTTGAACGGCGAAGAGATCCGCCTGACCTGCCAGGAGATCAAGCCGCTGGAGGAGGCCGTCGCCTCGGTCAGCGCCGGCCTGCGCGTCGTCCTGCGCGACCCCGGCCCGATCGAGCATCTGCGCGCCACGCTGGATCGGCTGTCGCGCGGCAAGAGCCGCATCAATGTGCTGGTCGAGGTCGACCCGCTGAAGGAGATCGAGATCGAGCTGCCCGGCAGCTACACCATCACCGCGCAGAGCCGCTCGGCCCTGAAGGCGGTGCCGGGCGTGGTGGAGGTGGCGGAGCTTTGACCGGAGCCGGATTGTGACCGGGACGGCGGCGCCCGCTTTCGGGCGCTTCATCGCCATCGACTGGTCCGGCGCGCTGGCCAAGCGCTACGCCGGCATCGCGGTGGCGGAATGTGCCGCGGGCGATGCCGCCCCACGGCTGGTCGAGGGCCCCGGCGGCTGGTGGTCGCGGACGGCGGTGTTCGACTGGCTGCGTGCGGAACTGCCAAAGGAGCCGGCCCTCGTCGGCATCGACTGCGCCTTCTCCCTGCCCTTCGCGGTGGCGGCGCGCGGCTTTCCCGGCCGCGACATCACCGTCTTCGACCTGTGGGAGGCGGTGGAGGAGGCCTGCGCGGCGGAGCCCGACTTCGGCGGCGGCCCCTTCGCCAGCCATCCGCTGCACGGGCTCGGCTTCTGGCATGGCGGGCCGCAGCCGGACTGGTACGAGGACCCGCACCGCGCCACCGAATGGGCCTGCCGCGCCGACGGGCTGGGCCACCCGCAGAGCCCCTACAAGCTGATCGGCTCGCGTCAGGTCGGCAAAGGGGCGCTTGCCGGCATGCGGGTGCTGCGCGCCCTGCGCACCGCCCTGCCCGGCCGGCTGGCGGTCTGGCCCTTCGATGAACTCGGCACCGGGCGCCAGCGTGATGGTGGAGATCTACCCGCGCCTGTTCCTGAAACACACCGGCTTCGGCCAGCGCAAGATCCGCGACGGCGCCGAGATGGACGAGGCGCTGCGCCGGCTGGGCTCGCATCCGCTGGAGCGGACCGGGGCGGTCAGCGACCATGACAGCGATGCGCTGGTGTCGGCCGCCGGCCTGCGCTGGCTCGCCGGCACCCCGCGCGCCTGGGCACCGCCGGGGCTGGACGACACCGCAAGGCGGCAGGAGGGGTGGATCTTCGGGGTGGGAATGACCGGATCATGAGCGCAATCGGCATCACGTCGGCACAGGGCCTCGCACAGCGGCCCTCGCGCCGGCCGGCAATCGACGTGGCCCGCGGGTTGGCGCTGCTGGCGATGGCGGCCTATCACGGCAGCTGGGACGCCACCTATTTCGGCCTCGCCGGCTTCGACCTGCTGGGCGACCCGCTGTGGCTGGCTGCCCGCACCGCGATCCTGTCGAGCTTCCTGCTGCTGGCCGGCATCGGGTTGGTGCTGGCGAGCCGCGACGGGATCGACGCCGGGCGTTTCCTGCGCCGGTTGGGGCGGGTGGCGGCCGGGGCCGCGGCGGTCTCGGCGGCATCCTATGCCCTGTTTCCCGACAGCCCGATCTTCTTCGGCGTGCTGCACCACATCGCGGTGGCGAGCGTCATCGGCCTCGCCTTCGTCCGCCTGCCCGCCAGTGTGACCCTGACGGCGGCGGCAGCGGCGGTGCTGGTCGGGACGACCCAGGGCTTCCCGCTGTTCGACAACCCCTGGCTGCGCTGGATCGGGCTGACCAGCGTGGCGCCGGACTCCAACGATTTCGTGCCGCTTCTGCCCTGGATCGGCGGCGTGCTGGCCGGGATCGGGCTTGGCCGGCTGCGGCCTGGACTGGGCGAGGGGGTGGCGGTGAACGGCCGCGCCGCGCGGCTGCTCGCCTTCGGCGGCCGGCACAGCCTTGCCGTTTATCTGCTGCACCAGCCTCTGCTGTTCGGGATCGCCTGGGCCGCGGCGCAGCTGATGCCGGCGGAAACGCTCGCCGTACGCAGTTTCCAGGCGTCCTGCGTGGCAAGCTGCGAGCGCGCCGGCGTGGCGAAAGCAACCTGCACCGCCAACTGCGGCTGCGTGCAATCCGAACTGGCGCGCAATGGCCTATGGGAGGGCTTCGTCGCCAACCGCCTCAACGAGCGCGACCAGCGCGGTCTGCAGGCGGCGGTCGCCGCTTGCCGCAAGCCCTGACGGGCGGCCGGGCTCAAACGCCCGAACCACGCCGGGCGGTCAGACGGACTGGCGCTTTTCCAGCAGGCCGCGCAGCAGGCTGGTCAGCGTCTCGGCCAGCTTGTACTGCTCGTCGCCCGGCAGCGCGGCGATGATGCCGGCGAAGTCGTTCAGCGGGTCGTGGCGCAGCAGTTCCAGCGCCTTCGGCGTCGGGTGCAGCTGGGTGACGCGGCGGTCCTCCGGAACCGGCACGCGGACCAGCAGGTCCTTGCCCACCAGCACCTCGACCATCTGCGAGGCGGCCCCGCGGGTCGTGGCGTGGAAATCGGCGAAGGCCGACACGGTGCGCTGGCTGTTGTTGGCCCCGGCGAAATAGCGGAGCGCCGTCCACTGCGACGGCTTCAGGCCATGGGTATAGCCAAGGCTGTCGGCAATATGGGAGATCTGCAGCATCACGTCGGCGATGGCCTGCGGCGAGGCAGCCCCCGCGTGATCGGGTTCGGCGAAGTCCATGGTGGCTCCGATGGCTCCGGCTCCGATCGGCGTCCGGTCCAGCGTCCCGTTGTTCCGGACCGACATCCGGCCCGCAGCAACACCGCGCACTTTTGCGAAGTCCATTTTTTCCACTCTATAAAGTTTAGTGGCTATACGATGGGCGCATCACAAGGCTGGCGGCTATCGCTGTAAGGCGGCAGCCACATCGATCATAAGATCGTCATACATACTAGCGTGGCTGAACACAAAACGGAACATCGAACACTTCATCCTTTTGTTGCAAATTGTCGCATTGGCTTGAGCCCGGCGAAGGAGGAGCAAAGGGATGGACAAGGCGCTGGAAGACCTCAAAGGCATGACAGACCCCGGCAAAACCGGCATGCCGGCCATGCCCGGGCGCTCAAACGCCATGTTTCACTGGCGTAATCTTTGAATCGGCGGTATACGCGCGCGATGACCACATCCCCCGTTCCGAAGTCCGCATCGCCGGCCGCCGCCCAGACCATGGGCGCCCCGAAGGTCGGCATCGTCAGCCTCGGCTGCCCGAAGGCGCTCGTCGATTCAGAGCGTATCCTCACCCGCCTGCGCGCGGAGGGGTACGAGATCTCCCCCAGCTACGACGGCGCGGACGTCGTGCTGGTCAACACCTGCGGCTTCCTCGACAGCGCCAAGAAGGAATCGCTGGACGCCATCGGCGAGGCGATCAAGGAAAACGGGCGGGTGATCGTCACCGGCTGCATGGGCGTGGAATCGGACATGATCCGGCAAGTCCATCCCGGGGTGCTGGCCGTCACCGGTCCGCACCAGTACGAGCAGGTGGTCAGCGCCGTGCACGAGGCGGTGCCGCCGACGCACAACCCCTTCACCGATCTGGTGCCGCCGGAAGGGCTGCGGCTGACCCCGCGCCATTACGCCTATCTGAAGATTTCCGAAGGCTGCAACAACCGCTGCAGCTTCTGCATCATCCCGTCCCTGCGCGGCGATCTGGTCAGCCGGCCGATCCATTCGGTCCTGCGCGAGGCGGAGAAGCTGGCGGTCGCCGGCGTCAAGGAACTGCTGGTCATCTCGCAGGACACCAGCGCCTACGGCGTCGACGTGAAGTACAAGACGGAGAAATGGTACGACCGCGAGGTCCGTACCCGCTTTTTCGACCTGTGCAACGAGCTGGCGAACTTCGACCTGTGGGTCCGCCTGCATTACGTCTACCCCTACCCGCATGTGGACGAGGTCATCCCGCTGATGGCGGAGGGCAGGATCCTCCCCTACCTCGACATCCCGTTCCAGCATGCCTCGCCCACCGTGCTGAAGGCGATGCGCCGCCCGGCCGCCCAGGAAAAGCAGCTGGACCGCATCCGCAAGTGGCGCGACGAGTGCCCGCATCTGGTCCTGCGCTCCACCTTCATCACCGGCTTCCCCGGCGAGACGGAGGAGGACTTCCAGTTCATGCTGGACTGGCTGAAGGAGGCCCAGCTCGACCGCGTCGGCTGCTTCAAGTACGAGCCGGTCGAGGGTGCGACCGCCAACGACCTGCCCGGCGCCGTTCCGGAAGAGGTCAAGCAGGAGCGCTGGGAGCGCTTCATGGAGACGCAGAAGGCGATCAGCGCCGAACGGCTCCAGCAGAAGGTCGGCTATACGCTGGGCGTCCTGATCGACGAGGTCGACGAGGACGGCGCCATCGGCCGCTCCTACGCCGACGCGCCGGAGATCGACGGCAACGTCTTCCTGAACGGCGAGACCGGCTTGAAGCCGGGCGACATGGTCGACGTCACCATCGAGCATGCCGACGAGTACGACCTGTGGGGCAGCGTCGAGCGCGATCTCTGAACCCTGTCTATCGACCGACTGGAGAGCGCCATGCCCGTCACGCCGGACGATGCCAGACTGATGGACGTCCAGCAGGGCGGGCGCTGCTTCTTCTGCGACGGGCCGGTGGGGGCGAAGGCCACCTTCGACCATCTGATCCCCCAGGCCTATGGCGGGATCGACGATCCGGCCAACGTCGTGCTGGCGCACCGCCGCTGCAACCAGCGCAAGGACGACCGCCTGCCGACGAATGAGGAACTCGACCGGTTCTTCGCGCTGCGCCGCTCCAGCCGGCTCGGCGTCTGGCCGCCCCTGCGCGTGTTGCGCGACGAGGGGGAGGGAGCGGACGAGGAGGAGCGCTGGATCGCCCTGGCGCAGGCCATCGCCCAGCAGATCGCACGGCAAAGGTGAGGCCGCCCGAAACCAAAGCGGCCCGATCCGGTTAACGGAAGACACCTTATATATAGAAGGAGCGTCGCCGATGACCGGCCAGCAGAACAAGCAGCCCCACACCGAAGAGACCGTCCGCCATACCGAGGGCGAGCAGAACACCGGCAACCACAAGAAGCCGGACGCCCCCGACGCCAAGGGCGCCGACCGCTTCGGCGGCACCCGTGCCGGTGCCGAGAATGTCGAGCCGAAGAAGTAGGCTGCGGAAATACGGGCTTTTCAGGCTGGCATCGCACCGCCGGCCTGTGCGAGATCCGGGGGCGGCATCCGCAGGCTTCATGCCGGGGGGCCGCCCCCACGTCGCACCCATGACCCGGCATCCGTGACCAGAATGGCTCCCTCGATCTTCAAGCGATACAAGCTGCACTTCACCCGCCCGCTGCCGGGGCTGCGTCCGGGACGGCCGGAACGCGACGCCATGGTGGACCGGGTGCGGCGGCTGGCCAGCGAGAACGGCATGGCCGGCGACCTCCACACCATCGCCCCCAACGCCGGCTTCGGCATTCTGGAAGTGCGCTGCACCGAACGTCTGGCCCGCCGCCTGTCGGACCTGTCGGAGATCGAGACCGTCCAGGAGGCCTGACGGCTGGCGACGGACGGCAGGCAGCGCGGAGGTGGTACATGGCTGGCAGTGGCGTTCCCCTGCCCTAGGTCAGGCCGGACCGGTCACGCGACAGCGAGCCACCGGACCGACCACAATCTTCAAAGGGAGACACCAGCATGGCGATGCGGCAATCGGACGCCGAATGGCGTGGCGACCTCAAATCGGGCAGCGGCACGATGCGGCTGGGCAGCGGCGCCTTCGAAGGCAGCTATTCCTTCCCGTCACGCTTCGAGAACGGCCAGGGCACCAATCCGGAGGAACTGATCGCGGCGGCCCATGCCGGCTGCTTCTCCATGGCGCTGTCGGCCGGGCTCTCCCAGGCCGGCCACACGCCGACCCGCGTCCACACCACCGCCAAGGTGCATCTTGAGAAGGCCGGTGCCGGCTTCGCCATCAGCCGGATCGAGCTGGAGTGCGAGGCGGAAATCCCGGGCATCGACGAGGCCACCTTCCAGGAACAGGCGAACGGCGCCAAGGCCAACTGTCCGGTGTCGAAGGCGCTGGCCGGCACCCAGATCAGCCTGACCGCCAAGCTTCTCTGACCCGTCCCGCAGAAAAGACAGCGTCCCGCGGCAGCAAGCGTACCGGTGCAGATAATGCAGCGAGCCACCGGCGGCGAAGCTGCCGCGGCGCTTCATGTCTTCCAAACCTTCCGCTCTGCCGAAGGGCAGATTGACCCCGCCGCTTCCGCCCACCCATAGTGCGGCCTTGCGTGTGCGGGAGCCCATCTTCCGTCCGCCGATCCCATCGAACGACGGTCAATGTTCATCGCAGTCCTTCGCCTTTGCCGGCCGATATTTCTTCTGTTCGCGCTGCCGCTCGCGGCGCTGGCGACGGCTGCCGCCGCCCAGACCGTGGGAGAGTTGGGCAGGGAGCTGGGTGGGGAACTGGGCCGGGAGCCGGTGATCCTGGCGCTGGACGGTGAATTCGGGCTGACCAACAGCACCTCGGCCGAGGCCATCGAACGCGGCATCCTGACCGCCATCGACGACATCAACCGCCAGGGCGGCGTGCTGGGCGGGCGGCCGCTGGAACTGATCACGCGCGAACACCGATCGATCTCTGCCCGCGGCATCAAGAACATCCGGGAACTGGCCACCATTCCGGATCTGATCGCCGTGTTCGGCGGCCGGTTCAGCCCGGTGGTGATCGAGGAGCTGCCGGTCCTGGAACAGACCCGCACCCTGTTCCTGGCCCCCTGGTCGTCGGCCGACGCCATCGTCGACAACGACATGGAGCCCAACTACATCTTCCGCCTGTCGCTGCGCGACAGCCTGGCGATGCCCTTCCTGCTGAAGCGCGCCGCCGACCGCGGCTTCACCCGTGTCGGGCTGCTGCTGACCAACACCGCCTGGGGCCGCTCCAACCTGGAAGCCGCCAAACGCCATCTCGCCGGCCACAAGATCCCGGATCTGGCCGGCACCGCCTGGTACAACTGGCGCGACCGCTCGCTGCTCGACAAGTATCAGGCGCTGGCCGAGGACGGCGCCCAAGCGATCCTGCTGGTCGCCAACGACGACGAGGCCGCCGTTCTGGTGCGCGAGGTGGCCGCCCTGCCGGCGCAGCAGCGGCTGCCGATCCTCAGCCATTGGGGCGTCACCGGCGGCAACTTCGTCGGACAGGCCGGCGCGGCGCTCAGCGAGGTCGATTTCACCGTGATCCAGACGGTCAGCCCCCTCCGCATCCCGCCGGACCGGCTGGCCCCGGTGCTGGAGACCGCCGGGCGGCTGTTCGGCATCCGCCGGCCGGAGGACATCGTGTCGCCGGTGGGCTTCCTGCATGCCTACGATCTGACCCGCATCCTGGCGCTGGCCATCGACCGTGCCGGCACCACCGACCGCGCCGCGGTGCGCGACGCGCTGGAGCAGGTCGGCCCCTATCGCGGCGTGATCCGCGACTTCGACCGCCCCTTCGCTCCCGGCCGCCACGAGGCGCTTGGTCCCGAGGACCTGCTGATGGCACGGTTCCGCAGCGACGGCGTGCTGGTCCCGGTGGATTGAGGACACGGATGACCGATCCCACCCCCCTCGATCCGCCAGCCTACGGCACCATCCCGCGCACCGCGCAGCGGATGCTGACCTCCGGCCGTCTGGCGCGCCGCTTCGCGCTGGTGTCGCTGATGCTGGGCGTGCTGATCGCCATCCTGATCGGCGCCAGCCTGTATGTGGTGTCCAGCCGCCATCTGGCCCGCCAGCACCATGCCAATGTGGAAGCCAACGCCAGCCTCGCCGCCCGCCAGACCGAAGGGCTGCTGAACACGCTGGTGACCACAGTGCGCGAGCTGGCGGACAACAGCATGCTCGCCACCGCGCTGGTCGATTCCGCCGGCAAGGAAACCTACCTGATCCCCTTCCTGGGCAGCTTCAACCACATCGCCAGCGTTCCGGTGGCCCTGGTCTTCACCGATTTCGAAGGGGAGCCGATCGCCGACAACGGCCGCCATGCCGACCCGCTGGCCGTCGCACCCGCCGACATGGCCTGGCTGCGCGCCGCCATCGCCGCCGGCAAGCCGGCCGCACGCGTGGTGCAGCAGGGCGACACGCAGTTCCTGCTGGCGGCGGAGATGCTGATCTATTCCCGCACGATGTCGCCGGAAGGGGCGCTGCTCTACAAGGTGCCGCTCGACTTCCTGGTGCTGCATCCGGAGGCCGAGCTTCTTTACGCCGGTGACGCACCGAAGCCGCCGCCGCCCGACATGATGGCGGTGACGGTGCCGCTGAGCGTGCCGGAACGGCTGGCGTCGCTGGGGCTGACGCTGCGGCTGGAGGCACCGGAAACGCCGCCCTCGGCGCTGCTCTCCTGGATGCTGCCCGCCTACGGGATGGTGGGGCTGGCCGCCCTGCTGGCGATCTATGTCGGCAGCCGCGCCGTCGGCAACCACATGACCCGCTCCCTGCGCGAACTGGAACGGCTGGCCGGCGCCATCGCCACCGACGGCTTCACCGGCCAGCGCGCCGAGGTGCGCGGCAACGACGAGGTGTCCGCCCTGGCGCGCGGCTTCAACGCCATGCTGGACCACATCGCCGGCATCCAGCGCGACCGCGAGATGCGCGCGGCGGAGGAGATCACCATCCAGCGCACGCTGGCCGAGCGCGCCGAGCAGGCCCGAGCCGAGGCGGAAAGCGCACGCAACGAGACGGAACGCTCGCGCCAGGAGGCGGTGATGGCGCTGATGGTGGCGGAGCGCGCCAACGCCGCCAAGACCCATTTCCTGGCCGCGGCCAGCCACGACCTGCGCCAGCCGGTGCAGTCGCTGGTCCTGCTGACCTCGGCGCTGGCGATCCGGCTGGGCGACCACCCCGCCGCCTCCCTGGTCGGCAGCATCGAGGCGTCGATGGACGCGCTGTGCCGCCTGCTCGACGCCATCCTCGACATCTCCAAGCTGGATGCCGGCACGGTGTCGCCCAATGTGCAGGCGGTGTCGCTCGGCACCATCTTCGCGCGGCTGGAGGACGAGTACCGCCTGCGCGCCGCGGAGAAGGGTGTCGCCTTCCGCAGCGTTCCCACCGGCATGAGGCTGAACGCCGACGCAGCATTGCTGGAACGGATCATCCGCAATCTGGTGGAGAACGCCCTGCGCTACACCGACCATGGCCGCATCCTGCTGGGCTGCCGCCATGCCCGCGGGGTCTTGCGCATCCAGGTCTACGACACCGGCATCGGCATCCCGCCCGAACATCTGGAGCGGATCTTCCACGAATTCTATCAGGTCTCCAACCCCACCCGCGACCGCGGCAAGGGGCTGGGGCTGGGGCTGGCCATCGTCGACCGGCTGGCACGGCTGCTGGGATACCGCGTGCATGTCGCCTCCCGGCCGAACAAGGGGTCCTGCTTCACGCTGGAAATCCCCATCCCTGCCCTGCCGGCCGTCGAGGCGCCGTCGGCACCGGCACCGGCCGAACAGGCGCCGGAGCCGGGACGCGGCACCGCCCTGGTCATCGACGACGATCCTCTGGTCCGCGAAGGCCTGACCCTGCTGATCGAGGATTTCGGCTGGAGGGTGACCGCGGCCGACAGCGCCGGCCATGCGCTGCGCCTGCTGAGCGGCCAGGACCGTCCGCCCGATCTGGTGATCGCCGATTACCGGCTGGAGGCGGGCGCCACCGGTCTGCAGGCCATCCAGGCCGTCGAGGTCGCCCTGCGCGGCCGGGGCTTCAGGGTTCCGACCAGCGTGGTCCTGACCGGCGACACCGCACCGCAGCGTATCGCCGACGCGGAGGCCAGCGGCTACCGCATCCTGCACAAGCCCATTGCCGCCAAGGAGGTCGCGCAACTGCTGAGCGACGCCGTTCCGGAGCGGGCCGGAACCGAGGGTGGGCGGAAGACCGGCAGCCGGCGCAATCCCGTCATCCTGCCGGGCTGATCGCGCCGGGCTCACTCGAACCGGTTGACCGGTTGAACCGGTTCGAGTGGGCCGACGCGCCCCTCAGGTCATCTGCGGCCGGATTGCCCGGCGGCGTCCACCTGCAGAACCAGCCGTTCTATCGCCCTTACGGCGCTTTGCTGATACCCGTCCGCCAATCCGGCAGTCTCCTGCCGCAGATGAGCCGCCGCCGCGTCCTCAAGCACGCCCCGGGCCTCCTCCACCGTAAGGAGGCCTTTTTCCACCATGGCGATCACCAACGATTCACAAATCGAGAGAGCGGCCATCCCCGCCGCCCCATCCTCCGCCGTCATCATGCCCCCCGTGTTATTGGATGGTGCTTACCGTCCGGCCATGCTGCCGGTACGTCCAATTGCATAGGGAACAACACCACGGTCGGCCGCGCGTCACAGACCGTTCGAGAAAAATATTTGGCTGATTAACCTATGTTGTGGCCGCCTTTGCCGAAAACCCTAAACGTTCGAGCTCACGCGGAACCGGGTCAACTGCGCGTCCGTTTATCAAAGCGCCAATATTAGGACAAAGAAGGCAAAGACGACCATGACTCGCGCACCGGCGAGCCGCGCCCTAGAGCCCACTCCATTGTGGCTTAAATTGAGCAGCTACCTCATCCTGTCGGACGAGGAAAAGTTGTACCTTACCGATTTGGAAAGGACAATTGCCCGAGTGTCTCCACGAACCGATCTACTCCAACAGGGTGAAAGATATCGGGACGTGCGGATCATGCGGGACGGCTGGGCGATCCGTCACAAGGCTTTGCCCGACGGCCGGCGTCAGGTCGTGAACTTCGTCCTGCCGGGCGACATCATCGGCATGTATTGCACGTTGTTCGAATCGGCCGACCACAGCGTCACCACGCTGACCCCGGTCGAGGTGGCGAGCTTCCCGCCGGAACGGCTCGGCGAGATGTTCCGCTCCTTTCCGCGCCTCGCCGCGGCGCTCGCCTGGTCGGGCGCACGCGAGGAAGCGATCCTGGCGGAGCGGCTGCTCAGCCTGGGGCGGCGGACCGCGCTGGAGCGCACCGCCCACCTGCTGGTCGAACTTCTGCGCCGCCTCAGCATCGTCAACATGGTGACCGACGGCCATTTCGTCCTGCCGGTGACGCAGGAGATCCTGGCCGACGCGCTGGGTCTGAGCATCGTCCACATCAACCGGACCCTGCGCCGGCTGCGCGACAGTGGCCTGATCGAAGTGAATGGCCAGCGCATCACCGTCAACGACGTGCGCCAGCTTGCCTCCGTCGGTCAGTTCGACGAGTTGTACCTCCATATGATCCGCGCCCCCCGTCGCCTGGAGCGCACCTTTTCCGGCGCCGGCGCGTAAGGCGCTGGCTTCGGCCGTTCAAATCCCCCCGAAGCCACGCCTCCCTCCCCCCATCCGCTAGCGTCGCAGTTCCCCGTCACCAGCCCTCCCCCGCCCGGCGGAGCGGCTCCTGACGGGACGCCTGCGCCCGACCGATGCGTGCCGCCGGCCCAATCCACAGCGCCGGGGTCAACCATCGGTCCGGCAGCCATCCCCCCTGCCCGCCCAGCCTTTTCTGCGCCGCACAAAATCCGCAAAACCGCAGCATCGGTGTATCGGTGGCGGTATTCCTGTGCCCATTCTCCCTGCGCACCACCCCGGCATGCGCTCGGGATTTTCAAATCAATGCATTGTTATGAAACGCTTTTATGCGCCCACGCCACCCCACCCCTAAAGCGACACATAATTCCTCTTTACAGTCTTTGATCTGTATCATATTTTTCCTTCAGAAATTGTTCGCTGGACGCGCAATCCATCTCGGGGATGCCGATGTACACGCAGGGTTTGGATGCCAAGACCGAGCAGGGCGCTCAACCGTCCCCCCGGCTGGTGACGGAGCAGGAAACGGCTCTCCAGGGCCGCTTCCAGGAGCGCGTCGATGCGGAGGAGAAGATCGAGCCGCGCGACTGGATGCCGGAAGGCTACCGCCGCACGCTGGTCCGCCAGATCTCGCAGCACGCCCATTCGGAAATCGTCGGCATGCTGCCGGAAGGGAACTGGATCACCCGCGCGCCGACGCTGCGCCGGAAGGTGGCCCTGCTGGCCAAGGTGCAGGACGAGGGCGGGCACGGCCTCTACCTCTACAGCGCCGCCGAGACGCTGGGCGTGTCGCGCGACGAGCTGATCGGCCAGCTGCTGTCGGGCAAGGCCAAATATTCCAGCATCTTCAACTACCCGACCCCGACCTGGGCCG
Organism: Azospirillum sp. UENF 111221; assembly: GCF_058780625.1. NCBI lineage: Bacteria > Pseudomonadati > Pseudomonadota > Alphaproteobacteria > Rhodospirillales > Azospirillaceae > Azospirillum > Azospirillum sp. UENF 111221. Next base: position 248,001 of record NZ_JBSNCH010000002.1, on the reverse strand, counting down.
ACATCGGCGCCATCGGCTGGCTGGTCGACGGTGCTGCGATCATGAATCAGGTGCCGCTCTGCCGCTGCTCCTACGGCCCCTATGCCCGCGCCATGGTCCGCATCTGCCGCGAGGAGAGCTTCCACCAGCGCCAGGGCTACGAGCTGATGCTGGCGCTGGCCCAGGGCACGGCGGAGCAGAAGCGGATGGCGCAGGATGCGCTGAACCGCTGGTGGTGGCCGTCGCTGATGATGTTCGGCCCGTCGGACGACCAGTCCGCCCACTCCGCCCAGAACATGGCCTGGAAGATCAAGCGCTTCTCCAACGACGAGCTGCGCCAGCGCTTCGTCGACGCCACGGTGCCGCAGGCGGAGTTCCTAGGATTGACCATCCCGGACCCGGAGCTGCGCTTCGACGCCGGGACCGGCCATTACGAATTCGGCGCCATCGACTGGACCGAGTTCAACGAGATCCTGAAGGGCAACGGCCCCTGCAACCGCGAGCGCATCGAGGCCCGCCGCAAGGCGTGGGATGACGGCGCCTGGGTGCGGGAAGCCGCCGTCGCCCATGCCGCCAAACGCAAGCAGCGCGCCCTGAAGAAGGCCGGCTGACCGAAGAATTCCGAGGGGACGAGACGATGGATCGTAAGGACTGGCCGCTTTTCGAGATCTTCATCCGGCCGAAGAACGGGTTGTCGCACAAGCATGTCGGCAGCCTGCACGCCGCCGACGCCCGCATGGCGCTGGACAATGCCCGCGACGTCTACACCCGCCGCGGCGAGGGCGTCAGCATCTGGGCGGTCCCGGCCGCCAGCATCGCGGCGTCGGATCCGGCGGAGAAAGCCAGCCTGTTCGACCCGGCCGACGACAAAATCTATCGCCACCCGACCTTCTACGACATCCCCGCCGACGTCAAAAACATCTAGCCGGAAGACCATCTGATGAGCACGGATCTCAAGGAGGCCCTGTTCGGCTACACGCTGCGGCTGGGCGACACCTCGCTGGTGCTTGGGCACCGGCTGTCGGAATGGTGCGGCCATGCGCCGGAGCTGGAAGAGGACATCGCGCTGACCAACGTCGCGCTCGACCTCGTCGGCCATGCCCGCATGCTGCTGACCTATGCCGGCGAGCTGGAGGGCAAGGGCCGCGACGAGGATCGCCTCGCCTACCGGCGCGACGTCTTCGACTACCGCAACCACCTGCTGGTCGAGCAGCCCAACCGCGACTTCGGCCACACCATCGTCCGCCAGTTCCTGCACGATGCCTGGGCAGTGGAGCTGTACGGGCGGCTCTGCGCCTCGACGGACGAGACGCTGGCCGGCATCGCCGCCAAGGCGGTGAAGGAGGTACGCTACCATGTCCGCCACAGCGGCGATTGGCTGGTGCGGCTGGGCGACGGCACCGAAATCAGCCATGCCAAGGTCGCCGACGCACTGGGCCGGCTGTGGCCCTACACCGGCGAAATGTTTGAGCGCGACGAGGCCGAACAGGCGCTGGTCGCCGCCGGCATCGTTCCCGACCCGGCCGAGCTGAAAGCCGCCTGGACCGCCCGCGTCGAAGCGGTTCTGGAGGACGCCACGCTCGACCGCCCGGCCGACGGCTGGATGCAGAAGGGCGGCCGCCGTGGCGAGCACAGCGAGCATCTGGGCTATCTGCTGGCCGAGATGCAGTTCCTGCCGCGCGCCTATCCCGACGCGACCTGGTGAGGATGCCATGCCGGATGCAGCGGGCTGCTGGGGACCGGAACCGGGTGCCGATGCGGTGGTGAAGGCCGCCTGGGGCGCACTGGCCGGGGTGATGGATCCGGAGATCCCGGTGCTGAGCATCGTCGAACTCGGCATCGTCCGCGCCGTCTCGGCCGACGCGGACGGCCGGCTGTCGGTGGCCCTGACGCCCACCTATTCCGGCTGCCCCGCCACCAACGTGATCGTGCTGGAGGCGGAAACCGCGCTGGCCCGCGCACGCCTCGACGCCCGCGTCTCGGTGGTGATCGCCCCGCCCTGGACGACCGACTGGATCAGCGACGCCGGCCGGGACAAGCTGGCCGAGGTTGGCATCGTCCCGCCGCCGCACTCCGGCAAGCGGGCGCTGACGGCACCGGACGAGGTGATCGCCTGTCCGCGCTGCGGATCGGAGGACACCCGCCAGATCAGCCGCTTCGGCTCGACCGCCTGCAAGGCGCTGCACGCCTGCAACGCCTGCCTCGAACCGTTCGACGTGTTCAAATGCCATTGATCCAAATGCCATTGAGCGGTTTCGGCGGAGCACCCTCCGCGCCGCAAGGACGGACCCCATGACCAGCCCCAGCTTCCACCCGCTGACCATCCGCGAGTGCCGCCGGGAGACGGCGGACACCGTGTCGATCGCCTTCGACGTGCCGGCCGATCTCGCCGACCGCTTCCGCTTCGTCCAGGGCCAGTACCTGACCCTCAAGACCCGCATCGGCGACGAGGAGGTGCGGCGCTCCTATTCCATCTGCTCCGGCGCAGGCGACGGCGAGTTGCGCGTGGCGGTGAAGAAGGTGGATGGCGGGCTGTTCTCCACCCACGCCAACCAGTCGCTGGCGCCCGGCGCGGTGCTGGAGGTGATGACGCCGATGGGGCGCTTCCACACCCCCGTCGATCCGGCAGCATCCCGCACCTATGTCGCCTTCGCCGCCGGCAGCGGCATCACCCCGGTGATGTCGATCCTGAAGACCGTGCTGGCGCAGGAGCCGAAGAGCCGCTTCGTGCTGGTCTATGGCAACCGCACCGTCTCCTCGATCATCTTCCGGGAGGAGCTGGAAGACCTGAAGAACCGCTACATCGGCCGGCTGGTCATCCACCATGTGCTGAGCCGCGAACCGGAAGAGGCCGGGCTGCTGGGTGGCCGCATCGGCGCCGGTCTGGTGCGCGAACTCTGCGCCGGCCCGCTCAAGGCTGAGGACATCGACGCCGCCTTCCTCTGCGGCCCCCAGCCGATGGTGGAGGAGGTGCGCGACACCCTTGCCGCCTGCGGCACGCCGCCTGCCAACATCCATGTCGAGCTGTTCGGCACCACGACCGCCGCGCGACCCGCGGCGAAAAAGGCGCCAACCGACAGCCCCACCGATGCCGCCACCATCGCCGTTCTTCAGGACGGCAAGCGCAAGGAATTCACCCTGCCCTATGATGGCGAGAGCATCCTGGAGGCCGCACACCGGCATGGCGCCGACCTGCCCTATTCCTGCAAGTCCGGCGTCTGCTGCACCTGCCGCGCCAAGGTCCGCGAAGGCAAGGTCGAGATGGCCGAGAACTACTCGCTGGAGCCGTGGGAGGTCGAGGCCGGCTATGTCCTGACCTGCCAGTCGCGCCCGCTGACCGAACGGGTCGTCATCGACTTCGACGCCGCCTGAGCAAAGACAGCCAACAACGAGAAAAAGGAAACGCCCCGCCATGACCACCACCCCGCAGAGCTTGTTCGAGACGCACGAGGCGACGTTGCAGAAGGCCGTCGAGGCCTGCCGCAGCCGCGCCTACTGGTCGGCCTTCCCCGAAATGCCGAGCCCGCGCGCCTATGGCGAGACGGCGGCGGCGGATGGCGAGGCGGCCTTCGCGGCCTACCGTGACAAGCCCTTCGAGCTGGATCAGCCGGGCGTGACCGCAACGGCGGGGGGCGAGCGCTCGCCCTTCGGCTTCGACCTCGGCATCAGCTATCCGGTGTCGGACGTCGAGGCGCTGGTAACGGCGGCCAAGGCGGCGATGCCGGGCTGGCGCAAGGCGGGTCCGAACGGCCGGGCCGGCGTCTGCCTGGAAATCCTGAAAAGGCTGAACGCGCGCAGCTTCGAGATCGCCAACGCGGTGATGCACACCACCGGGCAGGCCTTCATGATGGCCTTCCAGGCCGGCGCTCCCCATGCCCAGGATCGCGGGCTGGAGGCCGTCGCCTATGGCTGGAAGGCGATGAGCGACCAAGCCCCGGCGGCGCGCTGGGAGAAGCCGCAGGGCAAGAACCCGCCGCTGGTGATGGACAAGCGTTTCGAGGTGGTCGGCCGCGGCGTCGGGCTGGTCATCGGCTGCGCCACCTTCCCGACCTGGAACGGCTATCCCGGCCTGTTCGCCAGCCTCGTCACCGGCAACGCGGTGATCGTGAAGCCCGGCCCCACCGCCATCCTGCCGCTCGCCATCACCGTGCGGATCGCGCGCGAGGTGCTGGTGGAGTGCGGGCTCGACCCCAACCTCGTCACGCTCGCCATCGGCGACACAATCGCCAAGGATCTGGCGCTGCGGCCGGAGGTGGCGGTGATCGACTACACCGGCTCGACCGGTTTCGGAGACTGGCTGGAGCAGAACGCCCGCCACGCCCAGGTCTATACCGAGAAGGCCGGCGTCAACAGTGTGGTCATCGACGGCACCGACGACCCCAAGGGCATGGTGCGCAACCTCGCCTTCACGCTCAGCCTCTATTCGGGCCAGATGTGCACGACGACCCAGGTCATCTTCGTGCCCAAGGACGGCATCCAGGCCGGTGCCGACCGCATGAGCTTCGATCAGGTGGTTTCCGCGCTGGCCGGCGGCGTCGACAAGTTCCTCTCCGACCCGGAACGCGCGGTGGAGGTGCTGGGCGCCATCCAGTCCGACGCAACGCTCGCCCGCATCGACGAGGCCGCCAAGCTCGGCACCGTCGTGCTGCCGTCGCGCGCCATTTCCCATCCGAAGTTCCCGGACGCCCGCATCCGCACGCCGCTGATCCTGACCATGGATGCGGCCGACGAGGACAAGTACGGCCATGAGCTGTTCGGCCCGATCTCCATCATCGTGAAGACCGACAGCACCGCCGACAGCCTGGAGCGCGCCGCCCGCCTGACCCGGACCAAGGGGGCGCTGACCACCGGCCTCTACAGCACCGACCCGCAGCTGATCGAACAGGCGACCGACCTGTTCGTCGAGGCCGGCGTCGCCCTGTCGGTCAACCTGACCGGCGGCGTCTTCGTCAACCAGTCGGCGGCCTTCAGCGACTTCCACGGCACCGGCGCCAACCCGGCGGCCAATGCCGCGCTGTGCGACCTCGCCTTCGTCGCCAACCGCTTCCGCGTGGTGCAGAGCCGCGTCCCGGTTCTGGAGGCTGCGCAATGAGCGAGAAAACGATCCTTCTCGACATCGCCGATGGCGTCGCCACCGTCACGCTGAACCGGCCCGACCGGCTGAACAGCTTCACCGCGGCAATGCATGAGGAGCTGCGCGGCGCGCTGGCCGCCGTGCGCGAGGACAAGACCGTCCGCTGCCTGCTGCTGACCGGGGCCGGCCGCGGCTTCTGCGCCGGGCAGGATCTGTCCGACCGCGCCGTCGCTCCGGGTCAGGAGGCGCCGGACCTCGGCGCGTCCATCGAGACCAACTACAACCCGCTGGTCCGCACACTCCGCGAGCTGCCGATGCCGGTGATCTGTGCTGTCAATGGCGTCGCCGCCGGGGCCGGCGCCAACATCGCGCTCGCCTGTGACATCGTGCTGGCGGCGCGGTCGGCCAGCTTCATCCAGGCCTTCTGCAAGATCGGGCTGATCCCCGACAGCGGCGGGACCTGGACCCTGCCGCGTCTGGTCGGCCACGCCCGCGCCATGGGCCTCGCCATGCTGGGCGACAAGGTTTCGGCCGAACAGGCGGCAGCCTGGGGCATGATCTGGAAGGCGGTCGATGACGACAAACTGGCGGAGGAGGCCGGAGCGCTCGCCCGCCAGCTCGCCACCCAGCCGACACACGGCCTTACGCTGATCAAGCGGGCGCTGAACGTCTCGCTGGACAACGACCTGGACAGCCAGCTCGACCTGGAACGCGACCTCCAGCGCGAAGCCGGCCGCACCCAAGACTATCGCGAGGGCGTCGCCGCCTTCGTGGGCAAGCGCGCGCCGAAATTCGAGGGGCGGTGATGGCGGCGCTCGAACCCTCCGTCACCGTCGCGGTGGTCGGGGCCGGCGCCATGGGCCAGGGCATCGCCCAGGTCGCGGCGCAGGCCGGCCACCCGGTCCTGCTGGTCGACACCCGCCCCGGCGCCGCCCAGGCCGCCGTCGGGTCCATCGCCAAGGCGCTGACCTTGCTGGTCGAGAAGGGCAAGCGCACCGCGGCGGAACGCGACGCCACGGTCAGCCGGCTGCGTGCGGTGGACGGCCTGTCCGACCTCGCCCCCGCCGGTCTGGTGGTGGAGGCCATCGTCGAGGATCTCGACGTCAAGCGCCGCCTGTTCGCCGAGCTTGAGGGCATCGTCGGCGAAAGCGCCATCCTCGCCACCAACACCTCGTCGCTGTCGGTCACCGCCATCGGCGCCGGGGTGCAACGGCCGGAGCGGCTGGCGGGCCTGCATTTCTTCAACCCCGCCCCCTTGATGGCGCTGGTGGAGATCGTCAGCGGCCTCGCCACCGATGCGGCGGTGCTGGGCACGCTGTTCGACACGGCGAAGGCCTGGGGCAAGAGCCCGGTACGCTGCCGCTCCACCCCCGGCTTCATCGTCAACCGGGTCGCCCGCCCCTTCTACGCCGAAGGGCTGCGGCTGTTGCAGGAGCAGGCCGCCGATCCCGCCACCATCGACGCCGTGATGCGCGAGGCCGGCGGCTTCCGCATGGGGCCGTTCGAGCTGATGGACCTGATCGGCCATGACGTGAACTTCGCCGTCACCCGCTCGGTCCACGCCGCCTATTTCGGCGATCCGCGCTTCCAGCCCTCGCTGATCCAGCAGGAGCTGGTCGAGGCCGGCCGCCTCGGCCGCAAGACCGGCCGCGGCTTCTACGACCACAGCCCCGGCGCCGCCAAGCCGGTGCCGCGCAACGCCGAACCGGGCGTGAGACCTGACCGCGTGCTGGTGCAAGGCGACCTCGGCCCCGCCGCTTCGCTGGTCGGGCTTCTGCGCGAGACCGGCATCTCCGTCGAAGAGACTCCCGGCTCCGGTTTGATGCTGGTGGACGGCGTCACGCTGGCACTCACCGACGGCCGCACCGCCACCGCCCGCGCCGCCGACGACGGGCTCGCGCCCTTGGTGCTGTTCGATCTGGCGCTGGACTACGCCAAGGCCACCCGCGTGGCGCTGGCCCCCGCCGACGGCACGCCGGCGGACGCGCTCGCCGTCGCCGCCGGGCTGTTCCAGGCGCTGGGCAAGGCGGTGTCGGTGATTGACGACGCCCCTGGTCTGGTGGTGATGCGCACCGTCGCCATGCTCGCCAGCGAGGCGGCCGACGCGGCGATGCAGGGCGTCGCCAGCGCCGCCGACATCGACATCGCGATGACCAAGGGCGTGAACTACCCGCTGGGCCCGCTGGCCTGGGCCGACCGCATCGGCCTGCCCCATGTGTTGGCCGTTCTCGACGCCCTGGCCCGCACCTACGGCGAGGACCGCTACCGCGCGTCGGCGCTGTTGCGCCGCAGGATTTCCGGAGGAAACCGCTTCCATGGCTGAGTCCCACACCGACCCCCAATCCGCCGATCTTCAGAAATTGGCCGAAGCGGTCGGCCGCGGCATGTACGAGCGCGACCATTGCGCCCAGGCCCACGGCATCGAACTGCTGGAGATCGCCCCCGGCTATGCCCGCATGAGCATGACCGTGCGCAAGGACATGGTAAACGGCCACGACATCGGCCATGGCGGCATGACCTTCACGCTGGCCGACACCGCCTTCGCCTATGCCTGCAACGCGGCGAACGAGGTGACGGTGGCGGCGGGCTGCTCCATCACCTTCCCCGCCCCGGCCAAGCTGGGCGACCTGCTGACCGCTGAATGCCGCGAAGTGCACAAGCGCGGCCGTTCCGGCGTCTACGACGTCACCGTCACCAGCCAGGACGGCACAATCGTCGGCCTGTTCCGCGGCCAGTCGGCGCGCCTCGCCGGCAGCGTGATCCCCGTTCCCGGAGCCTCCCATGCGTGAAGCCTTCCTCTGCGACGCCGTCCGCACCCCCTTCGGCCGCTACGGCGGCGGGCTGGCCCCGGTGCGCCCGGACGACCTCGCCGCGGTGCCGCTGAAGGCGCTGATGGAGCGCAACCCCGGCGTCGAATGGTCCGCCGTCGACGACGTGATCCTCGGCTGCGCCAACCAGGCCGGCGAGGACAACCGCAACGTCGCCCGCATGGCGGCGCTGCTGGCGGGATTGCCCGAGACGGTGCCCGGGACCACGGTCAACCGCCTCTGCGGCTCCGGGATGGACAGCATCGGCATGGCCGCCCGCGCCATCAAGGCGGGCGAGGCGGACCTGATCGTCGCCGGTGGCGTCGAGAGCATGACCCGCGCTCCCTTCGTCATGGGCAAGTCCGACAGCGCCTTCTCCCGTCAGGCCGAGATCTTCGACACCACCATCGGCTGGCGTTTCGTCAATCCGTTGATGAAGGCAAGGTTCGGCATCGACAGCATGCCGGAGACGGCGGAGAACGTCGCCGCCGACTACGCCATCTCCCGCGCCGACCAGGACGCCTTCGCCGTCCGCAGCCAGCAGCGCGCCGGCCGTGCCCAGGAATCCGGCCGCCTCGCCCGCGAGATCGTCCCGGTCGCCATCCCCCGCCGCAAGGGCGAGCCGACGATAATCTCCGCCGACGAGCATCTGCGCCCCGACACCACGCTGGAAGCGCTGGCCAAGCTCTCAACCCCCTTCCGCAAGGAGGGCGGCAGCGTCACCGCCGGCAATGCGTCCGGCGTCAATGACGGCGCCGCCGCGGTGATCGTCGCCTCGGCCGACGCCGTGAAGCGCTATGGCCTGACCCCGCGCGCCCGCGTCGTCGGCACCGCGGTGGCCGGCGTGGCGCCGCGCGTGATGGGCATCGGCCCGGCCCCGGCGACGCAGAAGCTGCTGGCCCGCCTCGGCCTCTCCATCGGCGACATCGACGTGATCGAACTGAACGAGGCCTTCGCCGCGCAGGGTCTCGCCGTGCTGCGCCTGCTGGGCCTGCCCGACGATGCCGAGCATGTGAACCCCAATGGCGGCGCCATCGCGCTCGGCCATCCGCTCGGCGCCAGCGGCACCCGGCTGGTCGCCAGCGCGGTGATGGAGCTGGAGGACCGCAAGGCGACCCGCGCGCTCTGCACCATGTGCATCGGCGTCGGCCAGGGCATCGCCATGATGGTGGAGCGGGTCTGAAGGGAATTGGGCTTCACCGGCCGCCAAGCGCCGGGAACCGGAACGAAGGGGAGAAACGCACCATGTCCATCATGACCGATACCGCCGCGGGCCAGGGCAGCAGGGCCGGCATGGACCGCTACGAGTTCGCCAGCCGCGACGAGATCGTGGCGATGCAGACGGAGCGGCTGGCATGGTCGCTCCGCCATTCCTACGCGAACGTCGAATCCTTCCGCGCCAAATGCGAGGCGAAGGGCGTCCATCCCGACGACTTCAAGGAGTTGAAGGATCTGGCGCTGTTCCCCTTCACCGTGAAGGACGACCTGCGCCGCGCCTACCCCTACGGCATGTTCGCCGTGCCGATGGAGGACATCGTCCGCGTCCATGCCTCCAGCGGCACCACTGGACGGCCGACGGTGGTCGGCTACACCAAGGGCGACATCGACGTCTGGTCGGAGGTCGTCGCCCGTTCCATCCGCGCGGCCGGCGGCACGCGCAACGACATCGTGCACATCGCCTACGGCTACGGCCTGTTCACCGGCGGCCTCGGCGCCCATTACGGGGCGGAGCGGCTGGGCTGCGCCGTGGTGCCGATGTCGGGCGGCCAGACCGAGAAGCAGGTCCAGCTGATCCAGGACTTCAAGCCGACCATCATCATGGTCACGCCGTCCTACATGCTGAACATCGCCGACGAGATGCGCCGCCAGGGCATCGACCCGCGCGGCACCAGCCTGCGCGTCGGCATCTTCGGCGCCGAGCCCTGGACCGGTGCCTTGCGCGAGGAGATCGAGCGCACCTTCAACATCCATGCGGTGGACATCTACGGCCTGTCCGAGGTGATGGGGCCGGGCGTGGCGTCCGAATGCGTCGAGACCAAGGACGGCCCGGTGATCTGGGAAGATCATTTCTATCCCGAGATCATCGATCCCAACTCAGGCGAGGTTCTGCCGGACGGCTCCTACGGCGAGCTGGTCTTCACCACGCTCACCAAGCAGGGCATGCCGGTCATCCGCTACCGCACCCGCGACCTGACCCGGCTGCTGCCGCCGACTTCGCGCGGCATGCGGCGGATGGACAAGATCACCGGCCGGTCCGACGACATGCTCATCATCCGCGGCGTGAACGTCTTCCCGACCCAGGTCGAGGAGCTGATCTGCAAGATCCCGGCGCTGGCCCCGCATTATGAGCTGGTGGTCAGCCGCGACGGCCATATGGACAACCTCGCCGTCCGTGTGGAGATGCATGACGACATCCACCCGTCGGAATGGGACGGCCATGCCAGGCATCTCCAGCACTCGATCAAGTCGCTGATCGGCATCAGCACCCGCGTCGAGGTGGTCGAGCCCGGCGGCATCGCCCGATCCATCGGCAAGGCCAAGCGGGTGCAGGATCTGCGGCCCAAAAGCTGAGGCTCAGCCCTTCTGCGACAGCAGCGGGAAGGCGTCCAGAACGCCGGTCAGCAGGATCTGGACGCCGACGCAGAACAGCAGGAAGGCGAACAGCCGCGTCAGCACCCGCACCCGCGTCGGACCCAGGAAGGCGACGATGCGGTCGGCGGAGCGGTAGGACAGCCAGATCAGCGCGGCAATCGCCAGCGCCGCCCCCGACATGCCCAGGAAGAACTCCATCAGCCCGCCGGCCCCGCGCGTCGGGCGGGTGGAGCCCAGCGCGATGGCCACCGAGATGGTGCCCGGCCCGGTGGTGAAGGGGATCGTCATCGGGAAGAAGGCCGACTCCGCCAGCCGGTCGTTGTCGCCGGTGGGTGCGGCCTGTTCCTGCTTGCGCGCCTCGTGGCGTTCCGGTGCGGTCAGCAGCGCCCAGGCCCGTTCCGCGACCACGAAGCCGCCGGCAATCCGCAGCGCCGCCATCGACACGCCGAAGAAGTTCAGCACATAGGCACCTGCCCACAGCGCGGTCAGCATGACGATGGCCGAATAGAGGCTGACCAGCCCGGCCAGCTTCGCCCGGTCGCGCGGACTGCTGTCCGCCGTCACCTGGCTGAAGATCAGCGCCATCGCCAGCGGATTGACGATGGAGAACAAGGCGGTGAAGGCGAGCAGGAAACTGTCGAGCATGGGACCCGTGCGTTTGTCGGCCGTTTGAACAGTTAGCGGGGACGGGGCAGGACTGGCAAGGGTGGCGTTGTTTCCCTGTCCCGCCCCTTAATCCCCTCTCCCCGGGGGGAGACGGGGACATCCTCATCCCTGCCCGAAAATTCACCACCCACACAGCCTCAGCCCGAAAATTGTGCGCCTTGCGAAAAGCACACCTGCCCGAACACTGTCCACACCGTCAGTTCCTGTCTCGATAGACAAGTTTTCTCTTTGTGAAAACAAAGCCCTACCCACTGAATACTCAACTCCGTCTCCCTCTGGCTCGCTTCTTGCTCTCGTTCCCGCCGAAAGTCGACAACGCGAAGGGACGACCGCCGTGCCAGCCGCCCAGCCCGCACCGCTCACTCTGGTTCCGCCGGCCGCAGACGCGGCGCCGCGCACCATCGTCGATGTCCGCAACCTGACCCTGACCTATCAGGCTGCCGACCATCCGGTCTACGCGCTGAGCGACGTCAGCCTGTCGATATCCAAGGGCGATTTCATCTCGCTGATCGGCCCCAGCGGCTGCGGCAAGACCACGCTGATGCGGGTGGTCGCCGACCTCGAACAGCCGACCTCCGGCGAGGTGACGGTCAATGGCATGACGCCGGAACAGGCACGGCTGAAGCGCGCCTACGGTTACGTCTTCCAGGCCCCGGCGCTCTACCCGTGGCGGACGGTGGAACGCAACGTCATGCTGCCGCTGGAGATCATGGGGCTGCCCAGGGCAGACCGGCAGCAGCGCGCCCGCGAGCAGCTCGACCTCGTCGGCCTGTCCGGCTTCGAGCGCAAATTCCCCTGGCAGCTGTCCGGTGGCATGCAGCAGCGGGTGTCCATCGCCCGCGCGCTCGCCTTCAACCCTGACCTGCTTTTGATGGACGAGCCGTTCGGCGCGCTCGACGAGATCACCCGCGACCATCTGAATTTGCAGCTAACCCGCCTGTGGCTCGGCACCCGCAAGACCTGCATCTTCGTCACCCACTCCATCGCCGAGGCGGTGTTCCTCTCCACCCGCATCGTGGTGATGAGCCCGCGCCCCGGCCGCATCCTCGATGTCATCGACTGCGACCGCGACCTGCCGCGCGAGCGCACGCTCGACATCCGCGAAAGCCCGGAGTTCCAGCGCATCGCCCACCGCGTCCGCGAAGGGCTGATGGAGGGCCACAGCTATGACGACTAAAAGCACTTTGCCCGTAGTCGTGATGGCACTGGCCGTGCTGGTGCTGTGGTACGCAGGTGCCGTCTGGCTGAACGCGCCGATGGCGACCGATGCGTTGAACCGCGCCGGCCACGACTGGACCACCGCCGACCTGATCCGCGCCACGCTGGCGATGAAGCGCCCGATCCTGCCGACGCCGGATCAGGTGGCGCTCGACCTCTACACGTCCCTGACCGGCTATCCGGTGACCAGCATCCGCAACCTGCTCTACCACACCGGCGTCACCGCCGGGGCCGCCCTGGCCGGCTTCGGCATGGGGGTGGTTCTGGGGGTGGCGCTGGCGGCCGGCATCGTCCAGGCACGCACGCTGGAATCGAGCCTGCTGCCCTGGGTCATCGCCTCGCAGACCGTGCCGATCCTGGCGATTGCGCCGATGATCGTGGTGATCCTCGGCAATCTGGGCTTCACCGGCCTGCTGCCCAAGGCGATCATCGCCATGTATCTGTGCTTCTTCCCGATCACCATCGGCATGGTGAAGGGGCTGCGCTCCGCCGATCCGCTGACGCTGGACCTGATGCGGACCTACTGCGCCGGCACCGCCCAGACCTTCCGCCTGCTGCGCCTGCCGGCCTCCCTGCCCTACCTGTTCACCAGCCTGAAGATCGCGGTGGCCGCCAGCGTCGTCGGCGCCATCGTCGCCGAGCTGCCGACCGGCGGGCAGGCGGGGTTGGGCGCGCGGCTGCTGTCCGGCTCCTACTACGGCCAGACCGTGCAGATCTGGAGCGCGCTGGTGATGGCGGCAGTGCTGAGTGTCACGCTGGTCGCCGTCGTCGGCCTCGCCGAACGGGCGCTGGTGCCGGGCGGCCGGGGAGGTGCACGATGAGCCGCTCCACCATGCCCCGCCCCATCATGGCACCGTGGCCGCTGGTGATGCTGGCCGCCCCGCTGCTGCCCTTCGCCGCACAGGACGGTGCCGCCCTTTATCTGCCGCAGCTTCCCGTGGCCCTGGCCCTCTTCGCCCTGACCGTCGCGACGATCCTCGCCCGCCGCCTGCCCGGCTCGGCACTGGGCGAGGCCCTGCTCCTGCTGGCCGGAGTCGCCGCCGCCTATGCCGCCCCGCTGCTCCTGCTGAACCAGGGCAACGCCCTCGCCCAGGCCGGTGGGCTGTGGATCTATGTGGCCGGCGCCACACTGCTGCTCTGGCGGGTGCTGGCTCTGCTGGCGGGCATCGCCGGGCCGGTGCGGCTGGCCGGCCCCGCCTTGTTCGGGCTGGCGCTGGTCATGCTGTGGGAGATCCTGACCCGCGGCTTCCAGGTGCCGACCATCCTGTTGCCGCCGCCGAGCCTCGTGGCAACCGCCTTCGCCGCCAACGCCGCCGATTTGTGGGACGATTTCCGCCAGACGGTGCTGATTTCGGTCCTGCGCGGCTATCTGATCGGCTGCGGCGCCGGATTCCTCGTGGCGATCCTGGCCGACCGGGTGCCCTTCCTGGCGCGCGGGCTGCTGCCGCTCGGCAATCTGGCCAGCGCCGTGCCGGTGGTGGGCATCGCGCCCATCATGGTGATGTGGTTCGGTTTCGACTGGCAGTCCAAGGCCGCCGTCATCGTGGTGATGACCGTCTTCCCCATGCTGATCAACACTTTGGCCGGCTTGCAGAGCGCGGAACGCATCCAGCTCGACCTGATGCGCTCCTATGGTGCCGGCTACTGGCGCACGCTGGCGATGCTGCGGCTTCCCTGTGCCTTGCCCTTTTTGTTCAACGGACTGAAGATCAACTCAACCCTGGCTCTGATCGGGGCCATCGTCGCCGAGTTCTTCGGGACGCCGGTGGTGGGGATGGGCTTCCGCATCTCCACCCAGGTCGCCCGGATGAACTTGGACGTGGTCTGGGCGACGATCGCCGTCGCCGCCCTGACCGGATCTCTGCTCTACGGTGCGCTGGCACTGGCGGAGCGGCATGTCACCGCCTGGCACCCGTCCTTCCGCAAACGCTGACCGCCTCAAGCCAAAACAAAACCCAGCCAGAAGAGGATCGAACGCGATGAAGACCCTTGCCTCCGCCGTCCTGCTCGCCGCAACCGCGCTCACCGGCCTCGCCGGTTGGGGGGCGCCGGCCGCCGCCGCCGATGCGCTGACGCTCCAGCTGAAATGGGTCACCCAGGCCCAGTTCGCCGGCTATTACGTCGCCGCGGCCAAGGGCTTCTACAAGGACGCCGGGCTGGACGTCACCATCAAGGCCGGCGGCCCCGACATCAACCCGACCCAGATCATCGCCGCCGGCGGCGCCGACGTGATCGTCGACTGGATGCCGTCGGCGCTGGCCAGCCGCGAGAAGGGCGTGCCGCTGGTCAACATCGCCCAGATGTTCCAGAAGTCCGGCATGATGCTGACCTGCCGCAAGGACGCCAACATCAAGGATCCGAAGGACTTCAAGGGCAACACGCTGGGCGTCTGGTTCTCCGGCAACGAATATCCGTTCCTGGCCTGGATGAGCAAGCTGGGCTACTCCACCTCCGGCTCCAGCCCGGACGTGAAGGTGCTGAAGCAGGGCTTCAACGTCGATCCGCTGCTGCAGAAGCAGGCGGCCTGCATCTCCACCATGACCTACAACGAATATTGGCAGCTGATCGAGGCCGGCATGAAGGCCGACGAGCTGACCGTCTTCAAGTACCAGGAGCAGGGCGTCGCGACGCTGGAGGACGGCCTCTACGCCACCGAGAAGTCGCTGTCCGACCCGAAGATCGTCGAGAAGCTGGCGAAGTTCGTCAAGGCCTCGGGCAAGGGCTGGGAGTACGCCGCCAAGAACCAGGCCGAGGCGGTGAAGATCGTGCTGGAGAACGACACCACCGGCGCCCAGACCGAGGAACACCAGACCACCATGATGCAGGAGATCGCCAAGCTGATCGAGGGCGGCGCCAAGGGCACCGGCTATCTCGACCCGGCCGATTTCGACCGCACCGTCGGCATCCTGATGTCGGGCGCGTCGGCCCCGGTGATCTCGAAGAAGCCGGAAGGCGCCTACAGCCATGCGGTGTTCGACGCGGCGGCGAAGCTGTAAGAGCACCGATCGCGGGGGAGTGGGTGCCGCCTGCGCCGCCACTCCCCCCACCCCGTTACCATCCCCGAATTTCCGCGGCAAAAAGCTTCCCGCCCGCGGAAACGCAGCGATATATTAGTGGCTGCGGTCGAAGGCATGACCGCCGACGACATGAATGGGACGATTATGGATTCCAACGCGGGCGATACGAACATGGTGGCCGTGGCCGCACCGGTGCGCCGCCGCCGCCGCCGGCCCGCCAGTGCCACCGCAAGGCCTGCCCACCGCGGCGCCACGGTCTCGGGCACCATCTACCGCGACCTGCGCGACGACATCGTCTCGCTGCGGCGCAAGCCGGGCGAGCCGGTGATCGAGAAGGAGGTGGCGGAAACCTATGGCGTCAGCCGCACGCCGGTGCGCGAGGCGATGCTGAAGCTGGCCGACGAAGGGCTGGTGGAGGTGTTCCCGCAGTCCGGCACCTTCGTCGCCCGCATTCCCATCAGCGGCCTGCCGGAGGCCATCGCCATCCGCCGCGCGCTGGAGGAGGCCACCGTGCGCTACGCCGCCGAACAGGCGAGCGGCAGCCAGGTGGCGCGGCTGCGCGCCAATCTGGAACTCCAGCGCGAGATGAAGGAGTCCGGCAATTTCGACGGCTTCCACGAGGCCGACGAGGCATTCCACGCCCTGCTGGCGGAAGATCTCCGGCTATCCCGGCTTCTGGGCGGTGACCCAGCAGGTGAAGCGGCAGGTCGACCGCTACCGCCATTTGACCCTGCCGGCGGCCGGCCGGATGGACAAGGCGCTGGCCGAACACGGCGCCATCGTCGAGGCCGTCGCCGCCCGCGACCCCGACCGCGCGGTGGGCGAGCTGCGCCACCATCTGACCGACCTGCAGCTGGGCATCGCCGAGGTCCGGCGGAACTATCCGCAATATTTCACGGAATGAGCGGGCGGGACGCGCTCACAGCTTGCGCGTCTCATAGGCCGTGAAGCTGGCGGCGCGCGGGGCATAGCCGCTGGCGAAATGGGCGGAGGAGACGATCATGTCGGCGGTGGCCTCGTTGCAGGCCATCGGGATGTTGTAGAGCGTCGCCAGCCGGGTCAGCGCCTTCACGTCGACATCGTGCGGCTGGGCGGTCATCGGATCGACGAAGAAGACCAGCAGGTCGATCCGCCCCTCCGCGATCATCGCGCCGATCTGCTGGTCGCCGCCCAGCGGGCCGCTCTTCAGCGGGGTGATGTCCAGGCCGGGATGGGCGGCGCGCACCTTCTGCCCGGTGGTGCCGGTCGCCCAGAAGGCGTGGCCGTCCAATGCTTCGATGTTGGCGCCGATCCAGGCGATGAGGTTCGCCTTGCGGGCGTCATGGGCGACGAGGGCGATGCGCTTGCGGGGCTGCTGACTGGACATGACTGGACACTCCGGGCGAAGACCGTTCACTAATATATTACCTTTGAGGCCGACGCAACGCGGCCCCTCCGACCCTACCGCACTCCCCCTTCGGACCAGCGACTTTGTCGCACCCTCCGCCGCCTGAAATGTCCGGCACTCCATCATTAGAGCTTGCCCGGCTTACTAGTATATTAGTATGATGGCGCCAGACCCGCCGGGACGCCGGCTGCACAGATTTTAAAAGGACCTTTCCCATGAAAATCTCCGTCCGGCACGCCTCCCATCCCGACGCGGTCCGCGGCTTCGACACCGAGACGCTGCGCGACCATTTCCTGGTCCCGACCCTGTTCGAGGCGGACGAGACCGTCTTCACCTACAGCCACATCGACCGTTTCGTCGTCGGCGGCGCCATGCCGGTCGCCGGCCCGCTGAAGCTGGACTCCTCCAAGGAGATCGGCTCGCCCAACTTCCTTGACCGGCGCGAGCTGGGCGTGGTCAATGTCGGCGGCGCCGGCCGCGTCACCGTCGACGGCGCCGTCTATGAGCTGGCGCCGCGCGACGCGCTCTATGTCGCGATGGGCAGCAAGGACGTCGTCTTTGAAAGCCTGGACCGCCGCGAGCCGGCCAAGTTCTACCTGAACAGCACGCCCGCCCATGCCCGGTTCGAGACGATGAAGATCTCGATCGGCCAGGCCAAGGCCGTGCATCTCGGCGACCCGGCCCAGTCGAACGAGCGCACCATCTACCAGATGATCCACCCGGACGTGGTCCGCACCGCGCAGCTGGTGCTGGGCATGACGGTGCTGAAGCCGAACAACATGTGGAACACGATGCCGTGTCACACCCATGACCGGCGCTGCGAGGTCTATTTCTACTTCGACCTGCCGGAAGAGGCGCGCGTCGTCCACCTGATGGGCGAGCCGGAGCAGACCCGCCACATCGTAGTCGCCAACGAGCAGGCGGTGATCTCGCCGCCCTGGTCGATCCATTCCGGCGTCGGCACCCGCAACTACACCTTCATCTGGGCGATGGGCGGCGACAACCAGGACTTCACGGACATGGACTTCGTCGCCATGGACCGCCTGCGCTGACGCGCCCGCCGATTTGAAACCAACTCATAAGAACGGGAACCGACCATGAGCATTTCGTTCGACCTGACCGGCAAAGTGGCGCTGGTCACCGGCGCCAACACCGGCATCGGCCAGGGCATCGCCGTGGCGATGGCCGAGGCCGGCGCCGACATCGCCGCCGTCGACGTGGTGTCGCTGGACGAGACCAAGGGTCTGGTCGAGGCGACCGGCCGCAAGTTCCTCGGCATCCACGCCGACCTGACCTCCATCGCCCCGGTGCAGGGGCTGGTGGAGCAGACGGTCGCCACGCTCGGCGGGCTGGACATCCTCGTCAACAACGCCGGCATGATCCGCCGCGCCGACGCCGTCGACTTCAGCGAGGCCGACTGGGACGCCGTGATGAACCTCAACATCAAGACGGTGTTCTTCCTCTGCCAGGCCTTCGGCCGCTATGCCATCGGTGCCGGCCGCAAGGGCAAGATCATCAACATCGCCTCGATGCTGTCCTTCCAGGGCGGCATCCGCGTGCCGTCCTACACCGCCTCCAAGAGCGGCGTCGCCGGCATCACCAAGCTTCTCGCCTGCGAATGGGCCGGCAAGGGCATCAACGTGAATGCCATTGCGCCGGGCTATGTCGCCACCAACAACACCGCGGCTCTGCGCGCCGACGAGAACCGCAGCGCCGAGATCCTCGGCCGCATCCCGGCCGGCCGCTGGAGCGTGCCGTCCGACATCGGCGGCCCGGCGGTGTTCCTGGCCTCGGATGCCGCCGACTACATCCACGGCACCATCCTGCCGGTCGACGGCGGCTGGCTGGCGCGCTGACCGCAAAAGCAGCCCTCCCCGCCCCTCACGGGCGGAGGAGGGCTTTTCCATTGGGGGAGGAAACCGGACGATGACCACCGCAACGGCGACCGATGTGTTCCTGACCGCGGGCGACATCCCGTGGCAGGATCTGGGCGACGGCGTACGCCGCAAGATCCTCGGCTACAACGACACGATGATGATGGTGCGGGTGGAGTTCGAGGCCGGCGCCATCGGCGCGCAGCATCGCCATCCCCATGTCCAGTGCGCCGTGGTGGAGAAGGGATCCTTCGACGTCACCATCGACGGCCGCACCAAGCGGCTGAACACCGGCGACGGCTACATGGTGCCGTCCAACGTCCTGCATGGCGTGGTGGCGCTGGAGCCGGGCGTGCTGCTCGACATCTTCACCCCGATCCGCGAGGATTTCCTGGGCGAGCCGATGGCCTACGCTGCCGAAACCGACGCAAAGTAACTCCCCCGATCAGGGCGCAGGCCGGTTTTCAGACCGGCCCGGCGCCCCGGCCCTTTCAAATCGGCCCCCTCAGATCGGCCTTTTCAAATTGGGTCGCCCGGCGCCGTGAAATAGCGCGGGTAGTCGCGGCGGATGTCGGCGACCGAGATCTGCAGATCGTCCAGATGGTCGTCCAGCGCCTTGATGGCGGCAGCGGGGTCGTTCGCCGCCATCGCGTCGAGGATGGCCGTGTGCTCGGCGATCACCTCGGCGATGCGGCCGCGCACCGGCAGGGTCAGCAGGCGGTAGCGGTCGATCTGCACCTTGGTCTGCTGGATCAGCGTCCAGAAGCCGGGATAGCCGGCGATCTCCGCGATCAGCGCATGGAACGCCTCGTCGGCCTGATGGAAGCCTTCGTAATTGGCGGTTTCCTGCATCTCGCGCTGCAATTCCAGATTGGCGCGCAATGCCGCGATCTGGCTGCGGCTGGCGCGTGCCGCCGCATAGCGCACCGTCGCCTCCTCCAGCGCCTTGCGGATGGCGAAGGCTTCCGGCAGGGCGTCCAGCGGGATGCGCGACACGAAGGTGCCGGACTGCGGGAAAATCTCGATCAGCCCCTCGTCGGCCAGCTTCAGCACCGCCTCGCGCACCGGCGTGCGGCTGACGCCATAGGACTCGGCGATCTGCTTCTCGGCGATGGCGTCGCCGGGCTTGCGCTTCAGCGAGACGATCTCGCCGCGCAGGTCGCGGTAGATGCGCGATGCGACGGTGGCGGCGCGGCGCGGCGGGCGCACCGCCGGGGCCGGGGCCGCGCTGCGGCGCACGGCTGCGGAGGTCAGGCCGCCTTCATCTTCTGTCGTCGCGACCTTCTTCACCGATGGCTCCATTCCGGCAAACATACAGATGTCGTGGGGCGACGGTCCGCCACCCGCGAGATGTTCCTCATCCCCAGCAATCTACCTGCCCCTCTTCGTCAACGTCAAACCCATCGCCGGTTTTCCTTATAGGCCGGGTGCGGCGACTGGGCGCAGCCTTCACCGGCTCCGAAGCCCCATCGGCGGAACGATTGGGCTTGCAATCAGATCTGATATATTAATATTATACGACCAGCCGGTAGGGACGGTCCCCCGCACGGACCCCGCCTTTTCCCCACCCTGCTTTTGCCCTTCTCTTGCAGCGTAGAGGCTTCCGATGCTTCACCCCGACCGTCTTTTCCCGAGCGACCCGACGCAACGTGCCATCGCGCGCCGCCTGTACGGCGAAGTCGCCGCCCTGCCGATCGTCAGCCCGCACGGCCACACCGATCCGTCCTGGTTCGCGCAGAATGAGGCGTTCCCCGATCCGGCGAGCCTGTTCGTCAAGCCCGACCATTATGCATTCCGCATGCTCTACAGCCAGGGAATTCCGCTGGAGCAGCTGGGCGTTCCGCGCAAGGACGGCGGAGAAACCTCGACCGATTCGCGCGCCATCTGGCGCCTGCTCGCCAGCAACTGGCACCTGTTCCGCGGCACCCCGACCTCGATGTGGCTGACCCACGCCTTCGAGACGGTGTTCGGCGTCACCGAGCGCCTGAGTGCCGCCAGCGCCGACCGCATCTACGACCAGATCGAAGAGTGCCTGCGCAAGCCGGAATACCGCCCGCGCGCCCTGTTCGAGCGCTTCAACCTCGAAGTGCTGGCGACCACCGAATCGCCGCTCGACCCGCTGGTCCACCACAAGGCGATCCGCGAGAGCGGCTGGAAGGGCCGAGTCATCACCGCCTTCCGTCCGGATCCGGTCGTCGATCCGGAGTTCGAGGGCTTCCGCGACAACCTCGCCGAGCTGGCCCGCATCACCGGCAAGGACACCGCGACCTGGGACGGCTACCTCGCCGCGCTGGCCGACCGTCGCCAGTATTTCAAGAGCTTCGGCGCCACCTCGACCGACCACGGCCACCCGACGGCGGCGACCGCCGATCTGGCGCGCGGCGAGGCCGAGAAGCTGTTCGACATCGTGCGGCGCGGCGGTGCGACGGCCGAGGAGTCCGAGCTGTTCCGCGCCCAGATGCTGACCGAAATGGCGCGGATGAGCCTGGAGGACGGTCTGGTCATGCAGATCCACCCCGGCAGCTTCCGCAATCACAACGACCTCGTGTTCCAGCGCTTCGGCCGCGACAAGGGTGCGGACATCCCGAGCGGCACCGAGTATGTGCGGGCGCTGAAGCCGCTGCTCGACCGCTTCGGCAACGAGCGCGACCTGACCATCATCCTGTTCACGCTGGATGAGGACAGCTATTCCCGCGAGCTGGCGCCGCTGGCCGGCCATTATCCGGCGCTGCGCGTCGGCCCGGCCTGGTGGTTCCACGACAGCCCCGAGGGCATGCGCCGCTACCGCGAGATGATCACCGAGACCGCCGGCTTCTACAACACGGTCGGCTTCAACGACGACACCCGCGCCTTCTGCTCGATCCCGGCCCGCCACGACGTGTCGCGCCGCGTCGATTGCAGCTTCCTCGCCCGTCTGGTCGCCGAGCACCGGATGGAAGAAGACGAGGCCGCGGACCTGGCCGTCGACCTCGCCTACCGCCTCGCCAAGAACGCCTACAAGCTGTAACGGCCCAATCCCCCTCCCCCCCGGGGAGAGGGTCGGGGTGAGGGGGATGCACCGCAGGATTTTCCCAAAGGTCCCGCCACGCTCCCCCCTCACCCTAACCCTCTCCCCGCTTTCGGCGGACCGGAGGTCCGCCTGTCGCGTCAGCGCAAACGAAGTTTGCGCGTGAGCGGGGGAGAGGGGACATCACGTCTCCTTCGCGCCTCAAGGACATCTTCCCATGGCATCGCTGACCATCCGCCTGCACCCCGCCGACAACGTCGTCGTCGCCGGCGCCGACCTGGAGCCCGGCACCGCTCTGCCCGGCACCGAAGTCGCGACCACCGGGCCGGTGCCGGCCGGGCACAAGGTCGCGGTGCGCGCCATCGCGCTGGGCGAGCCGGTGCGCAAGTACAATCAGGTCATCGGCTTCGCCACCGCGGCGATCCAGCCGGGCGACCATGTCCACGTCCACAACATGGGCATGGGCAGCGATTTCGAGCGCGACTATGCCTTCGGCGCCGATGTCCACCCGGTCGAGCCGATCCCGGAGGCCGAGCGCGCCACCTTCCAGGGCATCCTTCGCCCGGACGGCCGCGTCGCCACCCGCAACTACATCGGCGTGCTGACCTCGGTGAACTGCTCCGCCACCGCAGCAAGGATGATCGCCGACCATTTCCGCGGGGCAGCACTCGCCGCCTATCCAAACATCGACGGCGTCGTGGCGCTCACCCACGGCTACGGCTGCGGCATGGCCGGCAGCGGCGAGGTGATGGACACGCTGCGCCGGACCATCGCCGGCTATGCCCGCCACCCGAACTTCGCCGCGGTGATCCTGCTCGGCCTCGGCTGCGAGGTGAACCAGATCGACAAGCTGATGGAGGCCACCGGCCTTGAGGAGGGCGCCCGCGTCATCCCCATCGGCATCCAGGACATGGGCGGCACCGCCGCGGCGGCCCGCGAGGGCATCCGCCGGATCGAGGCGCTGCTGCCGGAGATCAACGACGTCACCCGCCAGACCCTGCCGGCCAGTCATTTGACGCTGGCGCTGCAATGCGGCGGCTCCGACGGCTATTCGGGCATCACCGCCAACCCGGCGCTGGGCTATGCCGTCGACCTGCTGGTCCGCAACGGCGGCACCGCCGTGCTGAGCGAGACGCCGGAGGTCTATGGCGCCGAGCATCTGCTGACCCGCCGCGCCGTCCGCCGCGAGGTCGGCGAGGCGTTGGTCGAGCGCATCGGCTGGTGGGAGGAGTACACCAGCCGCACCGGCGGCGAGATGAACAACAACCCGTCGCCCGGCAACAAGAAGGGCGGCCTGACCACCATCCTGGAGAAGTCGCTGGGCGCGGTCGCCAAGGGCGGCACCACCCCGATGACCGCCGTCTACCGCTATGCCGAGCCGATCACCGACAAGGGCTTCGTCTTCATGGACACGCCCGGCTACGATCCGGTGTCGGCGACCGGACAGGTGGCGGGCGGCGCCAACGTGCTGTGCTTCACCACCGGCCGCGGCTCGGTGTTCGGCTGCAAGCCGACGCCCAGCCTGAAGCTGGCGACCAACAGCACTTTGTTCCGCCGCATGCCGGACGACATGGACATCGACTGCGGCGCCATCGCCACCGGCGACGCCTCCATCGAGGAGGTCGGCCGCGCGATCTTCCAGCTGGTGCTCGACACCGCGTCGGGCCGCAAGACCAAGAGCGAGGAACTCGGCGTCGGTGCCGACGAATTTGCTCCTTGGCAGATGGGAGCGGTTATGTAAGGGGTCCGCCCCCTTAACCATGACCGATGACGAGCCGGCGCCATGCCCGACAGTTCCACCCCTCTCCCCGGCCCCCGCAGTGATGCCGGACCCTCGCCGGTGAACGCGCCGCAGACCCCGATCCAGCCTACCGTCAATCCGCAGGCCGGGCCGGGGTCCAAGGGCACGGAGCCGATGCGGGCGATCCTGCTGGTGGTGCTGGGGGTGGCCTGCCTGTCCTGCTCCGACGCCACGGCGAAATATCTCGGCCGGACCCTGCCGCCGGCCGAGATCGCCTGGATGCGCTATGTCGTCTTCACAGCATTGGTGATGCCGCTGGCGCTCCGCGGCGGTTCGCTGAGCGTGCTGAAGACGACGCGGCCGGGGCTTCAGGTGGTGCGCGGGCTGGGCATGCTGGGCTCGGCGCTGTTCTTCATCATGGCGATGCAGCATCTGCCGCTGGCCGAGGCCGCGGCGATCAGCTTCGTCTCTCCCGTCTTCGTCACCGTGCTGTCGATCCTGCTGCTGGCCGAGACGGTCGGCGTCCGCCGCTGGGCGGCGCTGCTGGTCGGGCTGGCCGGCGTCATCATCGTCATCCGGCCAGGGGCGGAGGGGTTCCAACCGGCCTCGCTGCTGCCGATCCTGACCGCCTTCAGCTGGGCGCTGGGGCTGGTGGCGACGCGCAAGATGACGGTGCAGGAGAACCCGCTGACCACCATGGTGTGGAGCGCGCTCACCGGCCTGATCGCCCTGACGGCGCTGCTGCCGCTGCATGCGGCATGGCCGACGCCGTGGGAGATGCTGCTGGGGGTCTTCATCGGGCTGGTCTACACGGCGGCGCAATGGCTGCTGATCCTGGCCTACCGCCAGGGCGAGGCATCGGTGCTGGCGCCCTTCACCTACGTACAGCTGATCTGGTCCACGGCGCTGGGGTTCCTCGTCTTCGGCGCGGTGCCCGACCATTGGACCTTCGTCGGCACCGGCGTGATCATCGCCAGCGGACTCTACACCGCGCACCGCGAGCGGATGCGGGCGCGGGAACGCCGTTCTGTTGCCTGAAATGGGATTTGCCGGGGCCATCCCCGGCTTGCGGAGAAGAAGCATGACCGACACGCCCAACCGCGTCGCCGCCCTCGGCGAATGCATGATCGAGATGTTCCGGCGGCCGGACGGGTCGCTGACCATGGGGTTCGGCGGCGACACGCTGAACACCGCGGTCTATCTGGCGCGTCTGGGCACGCCGGTCGACTATGTCACCGCGCTCGGCGACGACAGCATCAGCGACGACATGGTGGCGGCCTGGGCGGCGGAAGGCGTCGGCACCGGCCATGTCCTGCGCGTGCCGAACCGCCTGCCCGGCCTCTACCTGATCGAGACCGACGCCAGCGGCGAGCGCCGCTTCCTCTACTGGCGCGACAATGCCCCGGCGCGCGAACTGTTCGCCCTGCCCCAGACGACGGAGCTGTCCAAGGCGCTGGAAGGCTACGGCATCGTCTATCTGTCCGGCATCAGCATCGCCATCCTGGGCGAGCAGGGCCGCGAGCGCCTGTTCGAGGTGCTGGAGCGGGTGCGGGCGCAGGGCGGCAAGGTCGCCTTCGACACCAACTGGCGTCCGCGCCTGTGGCCGGACCTCGACACCGCGCGGGCCGCCTTCGACCGCATGCTGGCACTGACAGACATCGCGCTGCCCGGCGTCACCGACCTGCGCGACCTCTATGGTGACGCCGATGCCGACGCCGTGCTGGCTCGCGTCCGCAAGGCCGGCGTCACCGAGATCGTCCTGAAGCTGGAACAGCCCGGCTGCGTGGTGATCGAGAATGGCGAGGCGGTCGAGGTGCCGGCGCAGAAGGTCGCCACGGTGGTCGACACCACGGCGGCCGGCGACAGCTTCAGCGCCGGTTATCTGGCATCCCGCCTGCGCGGCGAGGGTCCGGCCGACGCCGCCCGCGCCGCCCACAAGCTGGCCGCCGCCGTCATCCAGCACCGCGGCGCCATCATCCCGCGCGACGCCATGCCGGCCTGATTCGCGGTTTTCTGTCGGCTTCAAGCCGACACATCACCCTTCCGCCGCCAGTTCGCGGCGGAAGGCGCGGCCCGCCATCCGGGCGACGACGGTAAGCGCCTCCTCGCCCATGCCGTCGCGCGCCGCCGCCGACATTCCCTTCATCGTGATGGCGACGAAGTCCGCCAGCGCGTCGGCCCGCTCCGGTGCCTCCGCGGCGATGAAGTCGCGGATCGCCGCCACGCCGGCCTTTCTCATCGTCTCGGCCAGCGCTGCCGCTTCCGGGTCGGCGCTGTTGCGCGCCCCGTCCAGCACCAGACAGCCCGCCACCCCATCACGCTTCGGATAGAGCCGCGCCGCCAGCAGCAGCGTGCGCTCGATCACCTCGGCCATGCTGCCGCCCTCGGCCTGCGCGCGGGCGAAGATGTTGGCCTCCCCCGCCGCATAGCGCCGAAGCGCCCGCTCGAACAGCCCCGCCTTGCTGCCGAAGGCGGCATAGAAGCTCGGCGGCTTGATTCCCAATTCGGCTCCCAGCTCGGCGACGCCCACGGCGTCGTAGCCGCGGGCGTGGAACAGCCTCATCGCCGTCTCGACCGCCTCGTCCACATCGAAGGACCGCCGCCGTCCACGGGCTCCGGATTTTTCTGTAGCGACCACTATATTTTCTCCTTGCGGAAATCCCCCGCCTGGATTTATATAGCGCTCACTACATTTTCTCAAGGAGCACATCATGGGTGAGTTCACCGGCCGCAAGATCCTGGTCCTCGGCGGCAGCCGCGGCATCGGCAAGGCCATCGTCCGCCGCTTCGCCAAGGCCGGCGGCGCGGTCGCCTTCACCTATGCCGGGTCGAAGGACGCCGCCGAGGCGCTTGCCGCCGAAACCGGCGCGGAGGCCATCCAAACCGACAGCGCCGACCGCGACGCCCTGATCGCAACGGTGGCCGGCCGCGGCGCGCTGGACGTGCTGGTGGTCAATGCCGGCACGGCGATCCTCGGCGATCCGCTGACCTTCGATCCCGACGCGGTCGACCGGATGATCGACATCAATGTCCGCGCGCCCTACCACGCGGCGGTCGAGGCGGCCCGGCGGATGAACGACGGCGGGCGCATCATCGTCATCGGCTCGGTCAACGGCGACCGCATGCCGTTTGCCGGCGGGGCCGCCTACGCCCTGACCAAGGCGGCGGTCCAGGGCATGGTGCGCGGCCTCGCCCGCGATTTCGGCGACCGCGGCATCACCGTCAACGCCATCCAGCCGGGTCCGACCCACAGCGACATGAACCCGGCCGACGGCCCGATGGCGCCCGCCATGCACAGCTTCATGGCGATCAAGCGCCACATCGACGCCGACGAGGTCGCCGAACTGACCGCCTATGTCGCCGGCCCGCATGCCGCGATGATCACCGGCTCGTTCCAGACCATCGACGGCGGCTTCGGCGCCTGACCGACGGGTCCGATTGCCGTCGAAGCCGGACCCGCCCGTCCCGGCCGTCATCCCCCGCCCTGGCGGAGTTGACGGCCGGGACGTTTCCTTCGGCACTCCTGCTCCGTTCCCCACCGCCCCGCAGCCAGGGTGCCCCACAGCCATGACGGGAATGGGGGGCGCCTTTGTCACACCCGGATCCGAACGGGGGATGAGCGAAATCGCTTGCCGCGCTAGCTAATATATTAGTATTCTGAGGCATGCGCTTCTGAGGAGGCTGGACGCCATGCCAACGGGCAACCCGCCGGCCAAAACCGGTTCCATCGCGGCGACACCGCCATCGACAACGCCACCGGCCACGCCACCCGCCACGCCGGTCATGCCGGCCAAGGCCGCCGCGCTGCTGGTCCGCCCGCCGGCGCGCCGGGACATGCGGCGCGGTCCGACCGCCGCCGACGCCATCCACCGCGACCTGCGGGCGGAGATCGTGTCGCTGAAACGCAAGCCGGGCGAGCCCATCGCCGAAAAGCAGATCGCCGAGGCCTATGGCGTCAGCCGCACGCCGGTGCGCGAGGCGGTGCTGCGGCTGGCCGACGAGGGGCTGATCGAGATCTTCCCGCAATCCGGCACCTTCGTCGCCCGCATCCCGCTGGGCGCCCTGCCGGAAGCCGGCGTGATCCGCAAGGTGCTGGAGCGGGCGACCGTACGCTTCGCCGCCGAACGCGCCAGCCGCAGCCAGATCGCCGCCTTGCGCGCCTGCCTGGAGCACCAGCGCGAGGTCGATGCGGTGGGCGACGCCGACGGCTTCCATCAGGCCGACGAGGCCTTCCATGCCCAGATCACCGAGATGGCGGGATATCCCGGCTTCTGGGGCATCATCCAGCAGGCCAAGGTCCAGCTCGACCGCTGCCGCCGCCTGACCCTGCCGGTCCCCGGCCGCATGCGCACGGTCATCGCCGAGCATGAGGGCATCGTCGAGGCCATCGCCGGCCACGATCCCGACCGGGCCGAACAGAGCCTGGTGCGCCATCTGGACAATCTGCAGATCACGGTGGACGACGTGCGCAACGCCGCCCCGCTCTATTTCTCCGGCAGCCTGACCGCCGACATCGCTGCCGCGACCACCCTGGACGGAGCGCTTCGATGACCGGTTCCCGTCGCCGCATCGGTGTCGTCGGCCTCGGCATGGCGTCGGCGCCGCACGCGCAGAGCCTGATCGATCTGGCCGACCGGGTGGAGGTGGCGGGCTGCTTCAGCCCGTCGGCCGACCGCCGCGCCGCCTTCGCCGCCCACCACGGCCTGCCGGTGGTCGACCGGCTGGAAACCCTGCTGGAGGACCCGGCGCTGTCGGCCGTCCTGCTGCTGACCCCTCCCGACAGCCATGCCGCTCTGGTGGCGCGCTGTGCCGCCGCCGGCAAGCATGTGCTGCTGGAAAAGCCGCTGGACGCGACGCCGGAGGGGGCGCGGGCGGTGGTCTCCGCCATGGAGGGAGCCGGGCTGACGCTGGGCGTGGTGTTGCAGCACCGCTTCCGCGCCTCGGTCGAGCGGCTGGCGGCACTGATGCGCGACGGCACGCTGGGCCGGCCGCTGACCGCGGCGGTCTCGGTGCGCTGGTGGCGCGACAACGCCTATTACGCCCAGCCCGGCCGCGGCATGAAGGCGCGCGACGGCGGCGGCGTGCTGCTGACCCAGGCGATCCACACGCTGGACGCCTTCGTCGGCCTCGTCGGCCTGCCGGATCAAGTTGCCGGATTCGCCGCCACCAGCGTCCTGCGCAAATCGGACCCAAGTGTGGGCATGGACACGGAGGATGTGGTCGCCACGGCCCTGCGCTACGGCAACGGCATGCTGGCGACCGTGAACGCCACCACCGCCGTCCATCCGGGCTATCCGGAGCGGATCGAGATCGCCGGGACCGGGGGCTCCGCCGTTCTGGCCGGCGACCGGCTGGAGGTGCAGCTGGTCGATGGCGAGCGCATCGCCGCCGGGGCGGACGGCGCCACGCTGGGCGGCGGCGCCGACCCGATGGCCTTCTCCCACCAGCATCACCGCGCGGTGCTGTCCGACTTCCTCGACGCGCTGGACGAAGGACGCCGGCCGCGGGTGGACGGGCGCGAGGCGCTGAAGGTCCACCGGCTGATCGAGGCGATGCTGGAGGCGTCTGGGCTTGAAGCATCGGGCCGTGGCGCGAGCGTGGAGGTCGGCACGCCCTGATCGGCAGTCCAACCGGAACGCCCACCGGCCGCAAGCGCGGCCTTGCGCAATCCACAGCTTTGGCGTAAAGCGCCAGAACCAGGCCGGGCCCCTCTGGCAACCTTCACCGGTTGCGATGTCGGACTGGGAACATCAGGAGCGGCCCGCGCCTTTTGCCCTTGACCGGCGCTTCCCGTCCGACGCCATCGGCGCGGCCCGGCCGGTCATCGGAAGACCCCGTGCGGCCTCTCCTCCCACACTGATCGTGATGCGAGGACTCGTGCCCAAATGACGGAACTCTTCACCACCGACGCGCTGTTCGCGCTGCTCCAGGTCATCATGATCGATCTGGTGCTGGCCGGCGACAACGCCATCGTCATCGGTCTGGCCGCCGCCGGCCTGCCGAAGGACCAGCGCGGCAAGGCGATCCTGATCGGCATCCTGGCCGCCACCGTGCTGCGCATCGGCTTCGCCGCCGTCACCACCCAGCTTCTCCAGATCATCGGGCTGCTGCTGGCCGGCGGCGTGCTGCTGCTGTGGGTCTGCTGGAAGATGTGGCGCGAGCTGCGCCAGTCCAATGAGGAGGACGAGGCGGTCGAGTCGCTGGAGAACGATGACGCCGCGGCGGCCGGCCCGCGCAAGACGCTGGGTCAGGCGGTCTGGCAGATCGTCGTCGCCGACGTGTCGATGTCGCTCGACAATGTGCTGGCCGTCGCCGGTGCGGCGCGCGAGCATCTGGGGGTGCTGGTCATCGGCCTGACCCTGTCGATCGCCCTGATGGGCCTCGCCGCCAGCTTCATCGCCCGCATCCTGCACAAGCACCGCTGGCTGGCCTATGTCGGCCTCGCCATCATCCTCTATGTCGCCCTGCACATGATCTATCGCGGCGCCCTGGAGGTGTGGCCCCTGGTGAACGGTCACGCCTGACCGACTGAAGGAGTTCGGCGCCGCATCCGAGTACTGGGGGGCTGGCTGCGGCGGACGCTGGGGCCGAATGTCGCACCCGCCCCCCTGCGGCGATCCGTGGTCTGGCCGAAACCCGCCCCGCCAGTCACTTTGTCCCTCTCCCCGCAATCCTGATCGCAATAAAGTCCGAACGGTTGTTGCCGCTTTGAACTTTCAGGGTTGCGCGCAGATTGATATACTAATATCCTAAGTACAGTGAACAGGGGGCGGCGCAAGGTTAGCCGGGGGGCTGAAGGAGGATGGGGGGCAGGGCCGGTGTCGGCCATGCATGGTGCCCGGTCGCGCGCCGCGCTGTCGCAGCGCTGCGAAATCCGGCCGCCGCAAGTCCCACCTTCCACGCTTCGTCTGTCACCGGTCCACGGTACGTGCTGTCGAGTGTGCAGGGCGGCCCGTCGCCTTCAGGCCAACGGGCAACGCCAGAACAAGAAAGGACGGGCCGCAACAGGCTTCGTCCCCACCATCAGGAGGAGAACCTATGAAGTTTTCGCTGACTTCGGTCCGCACCGCGCTGCTGGCCGCCTGTGCCGTCTGCGGCATCCTGGCCACCCCGATGCTGTCTGCGCCGGCCGACGCGCGCGACTTCCGGTCCGCCGACATCCACCCGACCGACTACCCGACCGTCGAGGCGGTCCGCTATGTCGGCAAGCTGGTGGCTGAGCGCAGCAACGGCAAGCTCGGCATCAAGGTGTTCCCGAACGGCGCGCTCGGCACCGAAAAGGACACCATCGAGCAGCTGAAGATCGGTGCGCTGGAGATGATGCGCATCAACGTGGCGCCGCTGAACAACGTGGTGCCGGAGACGATGGTCACGGCACTGCCCTTCATCTTCCGCGACACCGGCCACATGCGCCGCGTCCTGGACGGCCCGATCGGCGACGAGATCCTGGCGGCGATGGAAAGCCAGGGCATGATCGGCCTCGCCTTCTACGACAGCGGCTCGCGCAGCATGTATTCGGCCGCCAAGCCCTACAAGACTCTGGCCGACATGAAGGGCGCCAAGATCCGCGTCCAGCAGTCCGACCTGTTCGTCGCCATGATCCAGGCGCTGGGCGCCAACGCCACGCCGATGCCCTTCGGCGAGGTCTACACCGCGCTGAAGACCGGCATCGTCGATGCCGCCGAGAACAACTACCCGTCCTACGAATCCTCCCGCCACTTCGAGGCGGCCAAGTACTTCACCCTGACCGAACACGCGATGGCGCCGGAAGTGCTGGTCTTCTCCAAAGTCGCCTGGGACCGCCTGTCGAAGGACGATCAGGCCACGGTCCGCAAGGCCGCCAAGGACTCCGTGCCCTACATGCGCAAGCTGTGGGACGAGCGCGAGCTGAAGTCCAAGGAGATCGTGACCCAGGCCGGCGCCCAGATCGTCGAGGTTCCGAACAAGCAGGAATTCATCGACGCCATGAAGCCGGTCTACACCCAGTTCGCGAACACGCCGAAGCTGCAGAGCCTCGTCCAGCGCGTCCAGGAAACCAAGTAACGACCTTTCTGTAACGCCAAGAACAAGGCGGCGCGCGGCTTCGTCCCGTCCGGGACGGACCGCGCTCCGCCGGGGTCTCAGGAGTGGGGAGCCGCAGCATGGATATCGAGCTGCAAGCAATGGACGTCAGCCCGCCGCATGCGGCTGGCTGGTTGACCCGCATGAACGCGGCGCTGGCCAAAACCGGCATGTATGCCGCCATCATCGGCCTGATGATGATCGTGTGCGTCGTCTTCTATCAGGTGTTCGGCCGCTATGTGCTGAACAGCTCGCCGACCTGGGCGGAAAGCCTGGCCATCGTGCTGGTGCTCTACGTCACGCTGATCGGCGCCGCCGTCGGCGTCCGCGATGCCGGCCATATCGGGCTGGAATCGCTGCTGGTGATGCTGTCGGACAGCGCACGCCGCAAGATGGACGTGCTGATCTACGCCCTGGTCGGCATCTTCGGCGCCTGCATGGCCTACAATGGCTGGATCCTGGGCAGCTCCGTCGCCTCCTACACCATCCCGAACCTGCATGTCTCCGAAGCCGTGCGCTATGTGCCGCTGGTGCTGTCGGGCGTGCTGATCGTTCTCTTCTCCATCGAGCATATCGTCGCCATCGTGCGCGGCGAGGAGGTCAAGCCGTCATGGAACTGACCATCCTGTCCATCACCTTCTTCGGCTTCCTCATCCTCGGCATTCCGGTCGCCTTCGCCATCGGCCTGTCGGCGCTCTGCACCATCCTCTATGAAGGCCTGCCGGTCGCGGTGGTCTTCCAGCAGATGATGTCGGGCATGAACGTCTTCTCGTTCCTGGCCATTCCCTTCTTCGTCTTCTCCGGCGAACTGATGCTGCACGGCGGCGTCGCCGACAAGATCGTCACCGCGGCCAAGAGCATGGTCGGCCACATCCGCGGCGGGCTCGGCATGTCCAACGTGGTGGCCTGCACGCTGTTCGGCGGCGTCGCCGGATCGCCGGTCGCCGACGTGTCGGCCATGGGCGCCGTGATGATCCCGATGATGAAGCGGGAAGGCTACCACGCCGATTACGCGGTCAACGTCACCACCCACGCCGCACTCGTCGGCGCGCTGATGCCGACCAGCCACAACATGATCATCTACGCGCTGGCCGCCGGCGGAAAGGCGTCCATCGGCGCGCTGATCGCCGCGGGCCTGATGCCGGCGCTGCTGCTGATGGTCTGCAACCTGGGTGCGGCCTATTACGTCGCGGTGAAGCGCGGCTATCCCAAGGGGACCTTCCCCGGCTGGGACATCCTGGCGCATTCCTTCGCCGCCGCGGCGCCGGGCCTGCTGATCGTCGTCATCATCCTGGCCGGCATCACCACCGGCGTGTTCACCGCGACCGAGTCGGCCTCGGTGGCCGTGATCTACGCGCTGCTGCTGACCACCTTCGTCTACCGCACGCTGAGCTGGGAGAAGTTCCTGGCCGCCGCCGCCAAGACGGTGAAGACCACCGGCGTGGTGCTGCTGCTGATCGGCGTGTCGACCATGTTCCAGTACCTCATGGGTCTCTACGAGGTGGCGGACATGACCGGCGAGCTGCTGGCCGGCGTGTCGACCAACCCGCTGATGATCTTCCTGCTGATCAACATCATCCTGTTCCTGCTGGGCACCTTCATGGACATGGCCAGCACCATCCTGATCTGCACGCCGATCTTCCTGCCGATCGCCATGCAGTACGGCATGGACCCGGTCCAGTTCGGCATCGTCATGCTGATCAACTGCGCGCTGGGCCTGAACACCCCGCCGGTCGGCACCACCCAGTTCATCGGCTGCGCCATCGGCGGCGTGTCGGTGGGCGAGGTGATGCGCTCCATCACGCCCTTCTACGGGGCGCTCTTCGTCGCACTTCTGCTGGTCACCTATGTCCCGGCCTTCTCGCTGTGGCTGCCGCGCATGCTGATGCACTGAGGCGGACCGGGAAACAGGCGGCGCTCCCGCACCCCTGAACGACTTCTCTCCTGGACTGGGCCATCGGGTTTTCCCGATGGCCCTGTTTTTTGTGCGCTTTCCCCGC
Organism: Azospirillum sp. UENF 111221; assembly: GCF_058780625.1. Lineage (NCBI taxonomy): Bacteria > Pseudomonadati > Pseudomonadota > Alphaproteobacteria > Rhodospirillales > Azospirillaceae > Azospirillum > Azospirillum sp. UENF 111221. Next base: position 214,578 of record NZ_JBSNCH010000002.1, on the reverse strand, counting down.
CCAGCCGCGCCGGCCCCTCCCGAATTGGGGGTAGTTTTCGAGTAATACCCCCCAATCTGGAAAAAGAGTGGCAAGCCGCCGCAACAAGCCCGACCGGCCGGATGGCGTCGAAATCGGAAGAGACCGCACCGCTTTCGCTATGACGGAGAAAACAGATCGCCCGGCCGGAGTGGATGCTTCCCAAGGAATGATGGGCTTATTGGACGTTGTTTGGTGGACATGATCCCGTACATCACAGAACGCGCAAACGACTTCCAACAATTCCCCAGAAAGGGGTTTTCATGCACGGGATCATTCTTGCCGACGCCGCTCTGGCCGACATCGATGCGCTGATCGGCCGGCACGCGCCGGACGTGACGGTGGTCCGGGTCGCCGCGGACGAGGACGCCCTGGGCCTGCTGGCCGACGCCCTGGAGGCCGCCCGCGAGGCAGGCCCGGCGGCGGTCCACCTGATCGCCCATGGCGCGCCCGGTGTTGTGAAGCTGGGAGCGACGCCGCTCGACACCAGCGCCCTGTTCGACCGCCGCTGGCCCGATGCGACCGGCTGCGAGATCCTGATCCATGCCTGCGACGTCGGCGCCGGAGGCAACGGCCGCCGCTTCGTCGAGCGTCTGGCCGCCGTCACCGGTGCCCGCGTCGCCGCCGCCAGCCACCCGGTGGGTCATGCCGACCAGGGTGCCTCCTGGGACCTCGACGTGGTGACCGGCCCGATCCTGGCGGCCCGCCCGTTCGCCGGTGCCGAGGCCTGGCCGCACCGGCTCGGCTACAGCGGCACCGCCACCAGCGGCAACGACACGCTGATCGGCGACAACAGCGGCAACACCATCAACGGGCTGGCCGGCAACGACAGCATCGTCGGCGGCACCGGCAACGACAGCCTGATCGGCGGCATCGGCAACGACACGCTGGTCGGCGGCGGCAATACGGGCCAGTCGGCCGGCGACACCATGAACGGCGGTCTGGGCGCCGATCACTATGTCGGCGGCAGCGGCTTCAACATCGTCACCTACGAGAACGCCACCAGCGGCCTGACGCTCGACCTGACCAACGGCGCCAACAACACCGGCGAGGCGGCGGGCGACACCTTCGTCAACATCCAGCGCTGGATCGGCTCCGAATATGCCGACAGCCTGACCGCCGGCGACACCGCCGTGTGGTTCTGGGGCCATGGCGGCAACGACGTCGAGCATGGCGGCGCCGGCAACGACACGCTGGAGGCCGGCGACGGCAACGACAGCGTCTTCGGCGGCGGCGGCAACGACCTGATGTACGGCCGCGCCGACAACGACCAACTGCATGGCGAACTGGGCAACGACACGGTGGCCGGCGGCGGCGGTGCCGACCTGATCTACGGCGATGCCGGCAACGACCTGCTGAAGGGCGATTGGGAGCGCGACACCGTCTATGGCGGCGACGGCGACGACACCATTCTCGCCGGCATCGTCAGCTCGGGCAGCTACGCCCAGACCCAGGCCGACCTGATCTATGGCGATGCCGGCAACGACCGCTACATCGTGGTCAGCCAGTATGACGCCGGGACGGTCAGCTTCGACGGCGGTGCGGGCACCGACACGCTGGAGCTGCGGTCGGACAACCTGACCAGCTACAACGGCTACAATCTCGAATATTACAACGACGTCGCCTCGCCGAAGATCGACATCAGCGGCATGACGCTGACCAGCGTAGAGACGCTGGCCCTCACCGGCAGCCAGCGCCACACCGTGACGATGACCGCGGCCCAGGGCAACGGCTTCGGCAGCATCACCGGTGCGGCAACCGGCGACGCCTTCGCCATCGTCGGCGCCGCGCTGTCGGGGACGGTCGGCAGCGGCAACGGCAGCACGCTGACCGCCGGCAAGGTACAGGCGGAGACGGTGAACGGCGTCACGCTGGTCCATGTCGGGCTCGACGGCACCGCCGGCTCCGACCTGACCCTGCGCATCGCCGGCAGCTTCGCCGCGTCCAACATCAGCCTGTCCGGCAACACCATCACGCTGGGCCAGGGGAGCGGCTCGACCGGCGGTGGCGATACGGGGGGCGGCAACACCGGAGGCGGCAACACCGGCGGTGGGACGGGCAGCACGGGCGGCCAGACGCTGACCGGCACCGACGGCCGCGACTATCTCACCGGCGGCAGCGGCAACGACACCATCATCAGCAACGCCGGCAACGACTACATGACCGGCGGCGCCGGCAGCGACATTTTCGTCTTCAAGCCGGGCGACGGCTGGGACTATGTCGGCGACTTCCAGGCCGGCAGCGGCGGCGACGTGCTGAACGTCGCGGGCTGGGGCGGCTTCAAGGACTTCGCCTCGGTGATGGCCGTCACCGTGCAGGACGGCGCCAACACCGTCGTGAATTTCGACGGCAACAACAGCGCCATCCTCGCCAACGTCACCCGCAGCAGCCTGACCGCCGCCAACTTCTCCTTCACCGCCATCGGCGGCAGCACGGGCGGCGGCAGCACAGGTGGTTCGACCGGCGGCACGCCGGGCCAGACCATCACCGGCACCTCGGCCGGCGAGTATCTGGCCGGCGGCAGCGGCAACGACACCATCACCGGCAATGCCGGCAACGACTACATGATCGGCGGCGCCGGGCGCGACACCTTCGTCCAGCATGCCAGCGACGGCTGGGACGTCATCGGCGACTTCCAGGCCGGCACCGGCGGCGATGTGATCGACATCCGCAGCATCAGCGGCTTCACCAGCCTGAACAGCGTGCTGACCCACTCGACGCAGGACGGCGCCGACCTGTCCATCGACCTGGGTGCGTTCAACTCGATCAAGCTGATGGGCGTCGACCGCAACAGCCTGACGGCGGAGAACTTCCTGTTCGCCAGCTCGGTGGGGTGATCGGGGGAAGCTGACCACTCCCTCTCCCCCGCTCATGCGCAAACTTCGTTTGCGCTGACGCGACAGGCGGATCGAAGATCCGCCGAAAGCGGGGAGAGGGTCGGGGTGAGAGGGAAGCGCGGCAGGATTTCCACAAAGGTCCCGCAGTGCGTCCCCCTCACCCTAGCCCTCTCCCCGGGGGGGAGAGGGGATCCTGGTGCGGTGCCGCTTTACCGCTCCACCGCCACCGGGACGTTCAACGCATTGCGCTTCTGCACCGCCTCGTAGACCGGGGGGAAGGCAGGGCGGTTGATGTAGCGGCCGGCGCCGCGCACCGCGCGGCTCTCGCCCAGCGCATGGACGATGCGGCCCTGGCTCAGCGTGTAGACCGGGGTGCCGGTGACGGTCATGCCCTCGAAGATGTTCAGGCCGACCTTCTGCATCTGGGTCTTGGCCGAGATGGTCTTGGTCGCCTTCGGATCCCACACCACCAGATCGGCATCGGCCCCGACACTGACCGAGCCCTTGCGCGGGTAGAGGTTGAAGATCTTCGCGGCGTTGGCGGAGGTCACCGCGACGAACTCGTTCATCGTCAGCCGGCCGGTGTTGACCCCGTGCGTCCACAGCGCGGTCATGCGGTCCTCGATGCCCGCCGTGCCGTTCGGGATCTTGGTGAAGTCGTTGCGGCCCATCGCCTTCTGCTCCGCGCAGAAACAGCAATGGTCGGTGGCGGTGGTGTGCAGGTGACCGGCCTGGAGACCGCGCCACAGCGCGTCCTGATGCTCCTTCGGGCGGAAGGGCGGGCTCATGACATGGCCGGCGGCGAAGTCCCTGTCGGGGCTGCGGTAGACCCCGTCGTCGATCAGCAGATGGCCGGCCAGCACCTCGCCGAACACGCGCTGGCCGTCGTTCTGGCCGCGCTCGATGGCGGCCAGCGCCTCCTTGGCCGAGACATGGACGATGTAGACCGGCACGCCGAACACCTTCGCCACCTGGATGGCGCGGTTGGCGGCCTCGCCCTCGACCTCCGGCGGGCGGGAGAGCGGGTGCGCCTCAGGCCCGGTCAGGCCCTGGGCCAGCAGCTTCTTCTGGAGCTGGAAGACCAGCTCGCCGTTCTCGGCATGGACGGTGGGGATGGCGCCCAGCTCCAGGCAGCGCTGGAAGCTGTTCACCAGCGTCTCGTCGTCGGCCATGATGGCGTTCTTGTAGGCCATGAAGTGCTTGAAGCTGTTCACGCCATGGTCGGCGACCAGCGTGCCCATGTCCTGCCGCACGCTCTCGTCCCACCACGTCACGGCGACGTGGAAGCTGTAGTCGCCGGCCGCCTTCTCCGCCCAGCCGCGCCAGGTGTGATAGGCCTCCATCAGGCTCTGCTTCGGGTTGGGAATGACGAAGTCGATGATCGTCGTCGTCCCCCCGGCGAAGCCGGCGGCGGTGCCGCTGAAGAAATCCTCCGTCGTCACCGTGCCCATGAAGGGCAGTTCCATGTGGGTGTGCGGATCGATGCCGCCGGGCATGACGTAGCAGCCGCCGGCATCCACCACCTCGGCCCCCGCCGGCACGTCGAGAGCGTCGCCCACCGCGGTGATGAGGCCGTCCTGGCAGAGGACGTCGGCGCGGCGGGTTTGCTCGGCGGTGACGACGGTGCCGCCACGGATCAGGATGGTGGGCATGCTCGGGCGCTCCCTCAGGAAATGGATGGGACGGAGTCGGTGGGCGTTTCGGCGATTTCGGGCTCCGGCAGGCCGGCGGCGCGCAGGACCAGCCGCAGCACCTCCGCCGTCATGGCGGCGAAGTCCTGGCGGGTCAGGGTGCGGCGGCCCAGAACCTTGCGGATCTGCACGTCGAAGTCGGCGTAATGCTGGGTCACCGCCCAGATCATGAACAGGAACTGGCGGGCATCGACCGGGGCCATGCGGCCGGCGGCGACCCAGCCGTCGATCACCGCCGCCTTGGCGTCGACCAGCGCTTTCAGGTCTTCGGCCAGGAAATGCTCGACCTGGGTGCCGCCATGCAGAATCTCGTTGGCGAAGACCTTGGAAGCATGCGGCCGCGTGCGCGACGCCTCCATCTTGGCGCTGACATAGGCGGTCAGGGTCTCCACCGGATCGGCGTCCGGGGTGAAGGAGGCGATGGGCGCAAGCCACAGCCGCAGGATGTTGTCGAGCACCGCGCGGTAGAGATCGTCCTTGGTGCCGAAATAGTAATGCAGGTTGGCCTTGGGCAGGCCGGCCCGTTCGGCGATGTCGGCCATGGTGGCGCCGGCGAAGCCGGCCTCGGCGAAGACGCGCTCGGCCGCCTTCAGGATGCGCTCGACGTTCTCGCGCCGGATGCGTCCTTGGGACGGGGAGGATTCTACGGTGTCGGCAGCCGTTCGCGCCATCGCTTTGATAACCACTCGTTCATTGCCGGGGCTAATCCCCTCTCCCCCGGGGAGAGGGTCAGGGTGAGGGGGATGCACGGCGTGGATCAACAAGGAATGGAAAGTTCCGTTCGCTCACCGACTCCACGCAATGCGTCCCCCTCACCCAACCCTCTCCCCGGGGGGAGAGGGCTCACTTCCGCCATGGCATTCGCGCGGTCGAGCACCGCGTGCAGCAGCACCTCGCAGCCGGCGGTCGACCATTCCGGGGTCGTCTCCTCGACCTCGTTGTGGCTGATGCCGTCGATGCAGGGGATGAAGACCATCGCCGTCGGCGCGACCTTCGACAGGTAGCAGGCGTCGTGGCCGGCGCCCGAGACGATGTCGCGGAAGCTGTGGCCGGTGCGCTCCACCCCCTTGCGGACGGCGGCGACGCAGGTCTCGTCGAACTTGATCGGGGCGTAGTACCAGATTCTGCTGGAAGTCGGTCTCCAGCCCGATCTCGCCGGCGATGCGCTCCACCTCGGCGCGCAGCTCGCCGTCCATGGCGGCAAGGATGGCGTCGTCCGGATGGCGGAAATCGACGGTGAAGAAGACGCGGCCGGGGATGACGTTGCGACTGTTGGGGTGGATCTGCATCAGCCCGACCGTGGCGCAGGCGAGCGGGCCGTACTTCATGCCGATGCGGTTGACCGCATCGACCACGCGGGCGGCGCCCAGCAGGGCGTCCTTGCGGCGGACCATCGGGGTCGGGCCGGCATGGGCCTCCTGGCCGGTGAAGGTGATCTCGTACCAGCGCTGGCCCTGGCAATCGGTGACGACGCCGATGGTCTTGCCCTCGATCTCCAGGATCGGACCCTGCTCGATGTGGGCCTCGAAATAGGCGCCGACCTTGCGCCCGCCGACCTCCCGGTCGCCGGCATAGCCGATGCGGGCCAGCTCCTCGCCCATCGTCTTGCCGTCGAGGTCGGCGCGCGACAGGCCGTAGTCCAGATCGAACACCCCGGCGAAGACGCCGGACGACACCATGGCCGGGGCGAAGCGCGAGCCCTCTTCGTTGGTCCAGACCGCGACCTCCACCGGGGCCTCGGTGACGTAGTTCATGTCGTTCAGGCTGCGCACCACCTCCAGCCCGGCCAGCACGCCATAGACGCCGTCATACTTGCCGCCGGTCGGCTGGCTGTCGAGATGGCTGCCCATGATGACCGGGGGCAGGCTGTCGTCCCGGCCGGGGCGGCGGGCGAAGATGTTGCCCATCCTGTCGACCGAAATCGTACAGCCGGCCTCCTCGCACCAACGCACGAACAGGTCGCGGCCCTGTTTGTCGAGGTCGGTCAGCGCCAGCCGGCACACGCCGCCCTTGGGCGTGGCGCCGATCTGCGCCATGTCCATCAGGCTCTGCCACAGGCGCGAGCCGTTCACGGCGACATTCTGCGGGGTGGACATGTTGCTCTCTCCTGAACGTCGTTCTTGTTCGGCGGCGTTTTATTCGGCGGCGGCTTCGGGGACGCGCATCGGGTTGCGGGCGTCGTTGGGCCAGGTGACATAGGGCAGGTCGGTGTGCTCCGGCACCATGGTGATGCAGTCCGGCACCGGGCAGACATGGCTGCACAGGTTGCAGCCGACGCACTCCTCGTTGACCACGGTGAAGACGCGGCGGCCCTCGCCTGCATCGATGCGGATCGCCTGGTGCGAGGTGTCCTCGCAGACGATGTGGCAGCGGCCGCAATCGATGCACAAGGCGGGGTCGATCACCGCCTTGGTCGAGAAGTTCATGTTCAGGTCGTTCCAGTTGACGACGTTGCGCACGGCACGGCCGCTCAGCTCGTCCAGCGTCCGGTATCCCTTCTCGTCCATCCAGTTGGACAGGCCGCCGATCATGTCCTCGACGATCTTGAAGCCGTAGGTCATGGCGGCGGTGCAGACCTGCACGTTGGTGGCGCCCAGCGCCAGGAACTCCGCCGCGTCGCGCCATGTGGCGACGCCGCCGATGCCGCTGACCGGCAGGCCGCGCGTGTCCGGGTTGCGGGCGATCTCCGCCACCATGTTGAGCGCGATGGGCTTCACCGCCGGGCCGCAATAGCCGCCATGGCTGCCCTTGCCGTCGACCACCGGGGTCGGCGCCATGGCGTCGAGATCGACCGCGACGATGGAGTTGACGGTGTTGATCAGCGACACGGCATCAGCGCCGCCGCGCCTGGCCGCCTCGGCCGACCACAGGATGTTGGTGATGTTGGGGGTCAGCTTGACGATCACCGGCAGGTTGACGGCGTTCTTCACCCAGCGGGTGACCTGCTCCACCATCTCCGGCACCTGCCCGATGGCGGAGCCCATGCCGCGCTCGCACATGCCGTGCGGGCAGCCGAGGTTGAGTTCCAGCCCGTCGGCTGCCCCCGTCTCAGCGATGCGGCGGGCGAGGTTGGCCCAGGCCTCCTCCTCGATGCGGGCCATCAGCGAGACGACCATGGCGCGGTCGGGCCAGTCGCGCTTGACCTCGATGATCTCCTGAAGATTGACCTCCAGCGGCCGGTCGGAGATCAGCTCGATGTTGTTGAAGCCGATCATCCGGCGGTCGGTGTCGAGATGCGCGCCATAGCGGCTGGAGACGTTGACCACCGGCGGATCCTCGCCCAGCGTCTTCCAGACGACACCGCCCCAGCCCGCCTTGAAGGCGCGGACGACGTTGTAGGCCTTGTCGGTCGGCGGGGCAGACGCCAGCCAGAAGGGGTTGGGGGAGCGGATGCCGGCGATGGTGCTGCGAAGATCGGCCATGATGTGGCTCCCTTTCCTCAGGCGGTCAGGTGGCTGTGGATGGCAAGGGCGGCGAGCTTGCCGTCCTGCACGGACTGGACCGTCAGGTCTTCGCCCGTGGCGACGCAGTCGCCGCCGGCCCAGACCTTGGCGAGGGTGGTACGGTAGGTGTCGTCGATGGCGATCTTGCCGCCGGTGATCTGCAGCCCGTCGAGCACCTCGGCCGACAGTTTCTGCCCGACCGCCTTCAGCACCATGTCGGCCTGGAGGGTGAAGGTCTCGCCGGTGCCGGACAGCTTACCGTCGCTGAGGCGGGTGCGTTCGAAGGTGATGTCGGTGTCGCCGATTGCCGAAGGGGCGGCGAAGGTCTTCAGCACGACGCCTTCGGTCTGGGCCAACTCCTGTTCCCAGGCGGTGGCACCCATCTGGGCACGGCCGCGGCGGTAGACCAGGGTGACGTCCTCGGCACCCAGGCGCTTGGCCTGGATCGCGGCGTCCACCGCGGTGTTGCCGCCGCCGATCACCACGACGCTGCGCCCCACCGCCGGCGGCTGGCCGGGAAGGGCCTGACGCACCCGCTCGATGAAGGCGGTGGCGTCCTCCACACCCGCGCGCTCCTCGCCGGGGATGCCGAGACGGTTGTTGGACCCCAGGCCGACGCCCAGGAAGACGGCATCGAAGTCGGCGCGCAGGCTGTCGAGCGACAGGTCGGCGCCCAGCCTGCGGCCATGCTCCACCGCGATGCCGCCCACGCCGAGGATGAAGGCGACCTCGCGCTGGGCGAAATCGTCGGCCATCTTGTAGGGGGCAAGGCCGTACTCGTTGAGGCCGCCGGATTTCGCCTTCGCCTCGAACACCGTCACCTCATGGCCGAGCGTGGCGAGGCGGTGGGCACAGGACAGCCCGGCCGGGCCGGCACCGACCACGGCGACGCGCTTGCCGGTCGCGGCGGCGCGGGCGAAGGGGTGGGCCGGCTCGCCGTCGATGAGAGGGTCGGTGGCGTGGCGTTGCAGCCGGCCGATGGCGACGGGGCGGTCCTCCGCCCGGTTGCGGACGCAAGACTGCTCGCACAACGTCTCGGTCGGGCAGACGCGGCCGCAGGTGCCACCCATGATGTTCTCCGACAGGATCGTCGTCGCGGCGCCCTTCAGGTTGCCGGTGGCGATGGAGCGGATGAAGGCCGGGATGTCGATCCCGGTCGGGCAGGCCTTGATGCAGGGCGCGTCATAGCAGAACAGGCAGCGGTTCGAACTCGGCCAGCGCCTGCACCGGCGTCATCGCCGGGGTCAGGTCGGCGTAGGGCGAAGCCAACTGGTCTTCGGTGGTGGCAAGCGTAGCGATCAGGGTCATGGCGGATGGCTTCCCTTCGGTCGCAGAGCGGCGTGTCTACCGAAGCATCAGCAACCCGCGTGCCAAGAGAACCAACCAGCACTGCCAACGGAGACGGGCGGCGGAAAAGCTGACTGTTCGGTCAAAAACTGACGGTATGGACAGGCATGACTTCATCATGCCAGCCATGCGGATTGCACGCAACTCAGCCTTTTGGCGCCTCTTTTGTCGGCGCCACGCAAGAAACGCATGGGAATTCGCGGGTGCGGAAACAGGAAATTGCGCTGTATCAAAGGGTTGCATCGCCGGAGCGCTGCCTTCAATTTCGGCAGCGCACCTGTGCAAGTGAGATAGGGTGCAATCGGGATAGGGGATGCCGCGATGTCCGCTTTCTCAAGCCTGCTGATCGACCGCACCGCGACGCCCATCGGCGAGTTGATCGTGGTGGCGGACGGGGACGGCGCCCTGCGCGCCATCGACTGGACCGACCATGAGGACCGGCTGCACAGGCTGCTGCGCCTGCACCATCCCGGCGGCTACGAACTGCGGCCGGCCGGCGATCCGGGCGGGTTGACGCAGGCGATGGATGCCTATTTCGCGGGCGATCTTGCCGTCATCGACCGGCTGCCGGTGCGCACCGGCGGGACGCCGTTCCAGCGCGCAGTGTGGGCGGCGCTGCGCGGGATTCCCTGCGGCAGGACCATAACCTACCGCGACCTGGCGGCGCTGGCCGGGCGTCCGGCGGCGGTGCGGGCGGCGGGACATGCCAACGGCGCCAACCCGGTCGGCATCGTGGTGCCCTGCCACCGGGTGATCGGATCGGATGGCACGCTGACCGGCTATGGCGGCGGGGTGGAGCGCAAGCGCTGGCTGTTGACCCATGAAGGGACGGCGGTAAATCCCCCCTCGCGGGAATGACGGCCGAACAGGCTTGAGCCGCCCCTCCTACAGCTCCGCCGCGAGCTTCGTCCCCTGGGCGATGGCCCGCTTGGCGTCCAGTTCGGCCGCGACGTCGGCGCCGCCGATCAGGTGGACGGCGATGCCGGCGGCCTCCAGCGGGGCGTGCAGCTCACGCAGCGGCTCCTGCCCGGTGCACAGGACGATGCTGTCCACCGCCAGCGTCTGCACCCGCTCGCGCTTCTCGCCGAAGCTGACGGTCAGCCCCTCGTCGTCGATGCGCTCGTAATTCACGCCGGACAGCGCCTGGATGTTCTTCATCTTCAGCTGCGCCCGGTGGATCCAGCCGGTGGTCTTGCCCAAGCCCGCGCCGGGCTTGCTCGCCTTGCGCTGGAGCAGCACGACCTCGCGGGCCGGCGGCGTCAAATGCGGGCGGATGCCGGCGACACCGCCGCGAGCCTCGGCGGGATCGGCAACCCCCCATTCGGCCCGCCACAGCGCCGGGTCCAGGCTGGGCGACGGCGGCTCCTGGACCAGGAATTCGCTGACGTCGAAGCCGATGCCGCCGGCTCCCACCACGGCAACGCGGCGGCCGACCGGCTTGGCGCCGCGCAGCACGTCGATGTAGGTCAGCACCTTCGGATGGTCCTGGCCCGGGATCTTCGGGTCGCGCGGCACCACCCCGGTCGCCAGCACCACCGCGTCGAAGCCGCCGCCGGCCAGCGCGTCGGCGCCCACCCGCCGCCCCAGATGCAGCGCCACACCCGTCTCCGCCAGCCGGTGGCGGAAATAGCGCAGCGTCTCGTGGAACTCCTCCTTGCCGGGGATCAGCTTCGCCATGTTGAACTGGCCACCGACCTCGTCCGCCGCGTCGAACAGGTGCACCTCGTGCCCGCGCTCCGCCGCGGTGGTGGCGCAGGCCAGCCCGGCCGGTCCGGCACCAACCACGGCGACGCGCTTGCGTTTGGTGGCCGGGGTGATCACCAGCTCCGTCTCGTGGCAGGCGCGCGGGTTGACCAGACAGCTCGCCGTCTTGCCGGAGAAGATGTGGTCCAGGCAGGCCTGGTTGCAGGCGATGCAGGTGTTGATCGCCTCCGCCCTGCCCGCCGCCGCCTTGGCGACGAAGTCCGGGTCGGCCAGGAAGGGCCGCGCCATCGACACCATGTCGGCCAGCCCGTCGCCGATCACCGCGTCGCCGACCTCCGGCGTGTTGATGCGGTTGGTGGTGCAGAGCGGGATCGACACCGCGTCCTTCAGCTTCCTCGTCACCCAGGCGAAGTTGGCGCGCGGCACGCTGGTGGCGATGGTCGGCACCCGCGCCTCGTGCCAGCCGATGCCGGTGTTGATGATGGTGGCTCCGGCCCGCTCGATGGCCTGGGCCAGCTGCACCACCTCCTCCCATGTGCTGCCGTCGGGGATCAGGTCCAGCATCGACAGGCGGTAGATGATGATGAAGTCGCGCCCGACCGCCTCGCGCATGCGCGACACGATCTCCACCGGGAAGCGCATGCGGTTCTCGTAAGGCCCGCCCCATTTATCGGTGCGCTGGTTGGTGTGGGTCACCAGGAACTGGTTGATCAGGTAGCCTTCCGACCCCATCACCTCCACCCCGTCATAGCCGGCCTCGCGCGCCAGCTCGGCGCAGCGGACATAGGCGCGGATCTGGCGCTCCACCCCTCTGGCGGTCAGGGCGCGCGGGGTGAAGGGGGTGATCGGCGACTTGATGCGCGACGGCGCCACCGACAGTGGGCTGTAGGCATAGCGGCCGGCATGCAGGATCTGCAGCGCGATCTTGCCGTCTTCGGCATGCACCGCGTCGGTGATGACCCGGTGCGCCCGCGCCGCGCCATGCCGCGCAAGGGTGGAGCCGAATGGCGACAGCCAGCCCTCCACGTTCGGCGAGAAGCCGCCGGTCACCATCAGCCCGACCCCGCCGCGCGCCCGCTCGGCGAAATAGGCGGCCAGCCGCGGGAAATGGCGGCGCCGGTCCTCAAGCCCGGTGTGCATCGACCCCATCAGCACCCGGTTCTTCAGCACCGTGAAGCCGAGGTCGAGCGGGGCCAGCAGATGCGTGTAGGGCTGGGAGCCGGGCATGGTCAAGGGGCACGTCCTCCGGTTATCGAACCCGCGCTTCTGGCGGCGCTGGGCAGGCTGATGATTGGCAGTGCAAATCCTAGTTCAGGGTGACGTATGCGTCAATCAGGTTCCGCGGCATCCGCCGACGCCCCTGGACGGCCGATCAGGGCCCGATCGTTCGCGCACCCCGCTTTCCGCTGTGTGAAAAAGCCGTTCGGCGAACTGGCTCAGGGGCCTGCGCGGCGGTCAAGCTCCCAACCCAAGGGCCGCCCCTCCATCCTCGGCGGCCGATTTGCGTAACCGGGAGTTCGGTCATGGTGCAGTTCGCCGCCAACCTGACGATGCTCTACAACGAGCATCCCTTCCTCGACCGATTCGCCGCGGCGGCCGATGCCGGCTTCCGTGGGGTCGAGTATCTGTTTCCCTATGATTTCGCCGCCGACGCGCTGGCGGAGAAGCTGCGCCAGCATGGGCTGACCCAGGTCCTGCACAACCTGCCGGCCGGCAACTGGGGCGGCGGCGAGCGCGGCATCGCCATCCTGCCCGACCGCGTGCAGGAGTTCCGCGACGGCGTCGCCCGCGCCATCGACTATGCCGGCACGCTGGGCTGCAAACAGGTCAACTGCCTCGTCGGCATCCTGCCGCAAGGCGCCGACGCCGCCACCGCCGAAAGCACGCTGACCGCCAACCTCGCCTATGCCGCCGACGCGCTGGCCGGCGCTGGCATCCGCCTGCTGATCGAGCCGATCAACACCCGCGACATCCCCGGCTTCTACCTGACCCGCACCCGCCAAGCGCTGGACCTGATCGCCAAGGTCGGCTCCGACAATCTCTTCGTGCAGTACGACATCTACCACATGCAGATCATGGAGGGCGATCTGGCCCGCACCATCGAGGCCAACCTCGCCCGCATCGCCCATGTCCAGCTGGCCGACAATCCCGGCCGCTTCGAACCCGGCACCGGCGAGATCAATTATCCCTTCCTGTTCAAGCATCTGGACGCCATCGGCTACAGCGGCTGGGTCGGCTGCGAATACAAGCCGAAGACGACGACGGACGAGGGGCTCGGCTGGTTCGCCCCCTACAGGACCGAACCGGCGCACGCCTGAAGCACCCTCATCCATTCAAAGAGAAGGACTATCGTCATGAAGGTCGGTTTCATCGGTCTCGGCATCATGGGCACCCCGATGGCGGGGCATCTGCTGGACGCCGGTCACACGCTCTACGTCCACGACATCAAGCCGGTTCCGGCCGAGCTGACCGATAAGGGCGCCATCCCCTGCCCGAGCGGTGCGGAGGTCGCGGCGGCGGCCGAGGTCATCATCACCATGGTGCCGGATACCCCCCATGTCGGCGCCGCCCTGTTCGGCGAGAACGGCATCGCCGCCGGCCTGTCGGCTGGCAAGATCGTGGTCGACATGTCCTCGATCTCGCCCATCGAGACCAAGGAATACGCCAAGCGCATCAACGATCTCGGCTGCTCCTACCTAGACGCGCCGGTGTCGGGCGGCGAGGTCGGGGCCAAGGCCGCCTCGCTTACCATCATGGTCGGCGGCCCGCAGGAGGCCTTCGACACGGTCAAGCCGCTGTTCGAGAAGATGGGCAAGAACATCACGCTGGTCGGCGGCAACGGCGACGGCCAGACCACCAAGGTCGCCAACCAGATCATCGTCGCGCTGACCATCGAGGCAGTGGCCGAGGCCCTGCTGTTCGCGTCCAAGGCCGGGGCCGATCCGGCCAAGGTCCGTCAGGCGCTGATGGGCGGCTTCGCCTCCTCGCGCATCCTGGAGGTCCATGGCGAGCGGATGATCAACCGCAACTTCACCCCCGGCTTCCGCATCGAGCTGCACCAGAAGGATCTGAACCTGGCGCTGAGCGGCGCCAAGGCGCTGAACCTGTCGTTGCCGCACACCGCCAGCTGCCAGCAGCTGTTCAACGCCTGCGCCGCGCAGGGCGGGGCGGCCTGGGACCATTCCGGCATGCTCCGCGCGCTGGAACTGCTCGCCGGGCACGAAGTCGGGTCGAAGTGAGGGGTCAGGGGCGCCGTCACATGATGGCGCCCCACCCAAACCATTGGCCTGCCAACCATTCGCGTGCATTCTAAGCGCCCAGCCACCCACGACGCCCGAGCGACCATGACCGCCACCGCCCCCGCTGCCGCCCCCGCTTCAGACGCCCTGCTCCACGACCTGTTCCAGGCGGCGCTCACCGCGGTGACCGCCGAGACCCGGCTGCCGGCAGCCCTGCCGCAGCCGCCGAAGGGCCGCACGGTGGTCATCGGTGCCGGCAAGGCGGCGGCGGCGATGGCGAAGACGGTGGAAGACCACTGGCCGGGGCCGCTGACCGGCCTCGTCGTCACCCGCTACGACCACGATTTGCCGACCGAGCGGATCGAGGTGGTGCAGGCCAGCCACCCGGTGCCCGACGCCGCGGGGCAGGAGGCGGCACGGCGCATCGTCGACATGGTGCAGGGGCTGACCGCCGACGACCTCGTGCTCTGCCTGATCTCCGGCGGCGGCTCCGCCCTGCTGGCGCTGCCGGCCCCCGGCATCACGCTGGAGGACAAGCGCGCCGTCGCCAAGGCGCTGCTGAAGAGCGGCGCCGACATCGGCGAGATGAACTGCGTGCGCAAGCACCTGTCGGCGGTGAAGGGCGGCCGGCTCGCCGCCATGGCCCACCCGGCGCGCGTCGTCTCGCTGCTGGTCTCCGACGTGCCGGGCGACGATCCGTCGGTGATCGCCAGCGGCCCGACCGTGCCCGACCCGACCAGCTTCGCCGACGCCCGCGCCATCCTGGCGAAATACGGCATCGCCCCGCCGCCCGCCGTGGCCGCCTTCCTGGAGGCTGCCGAGGACGAGACGCCGAAGCCCGGCGACCCGCGGCTTGCCGGCGCCGAGACCACCATCATCGCCACCCCGCAGGACGCGCTGGAGGCGGCGGCGGCGCTGGCCCGCGACCGCGGCTACACCCCCGTCATCCTGGGCGACGCCATCGAGGGCGAATCGCGCGAGGTCGCCAAGGTCCATGCCGGCATCGCCCGGCAGGCCGCCCGCCACGGCCAGCCGGCCCCGGTGCCCGCCGTGATCCTGTCCGGCGGCGAGACCACGGTGACGGTGCGCGGCCAAGGCCGCGGCGGCCGCAACGTCGAATTCCTGCTGGCGCTGGCCGTGGCGCTCGACGGCCATCCCGGCATCCGGGCGGCGGCCTTCGACACCGACGGCATCGACGGGACGGAGGACAATGCCGGCGCCGTCCTGCGCCCCGACACGCTGGCCCGCGCCGAGGCGATGGGGCTGGACGCCAAGGCCTTCCTCGCCAACAACGACGGCTACAGCTTCTTCAAGGCGCTCGGCGATCTGGTCATCACCGGCCCGACGCGGACCAACGTCAACGATTTCCGGGTGATCGTCATCGATCCGGCCTGACCAATCGCGACCAATATCGACTGGCAGATGCCAACACTGGAGGAGGTGCGCCTGTGTAGGCCCACCTCAAGGCACTGTAAGCACAATCTTTCCGAAACCGCCGCCGCGCTCCATCGCCTCGTGCGCCTGCACGACGTCTGCCAGGGGAAACACCTGCGAAACCACGGCACGCAGGGTGCCGGAGGCGACGAGCGGCAGCATACGGTCGGCAAAGCGCTGAACCATCGCGCGCTTTTCGTCCGGCTGCCGCGACTTCATCACCGTTCCCACCAGCCGTAGATGGTTGTGAAGAAGCAGGCCGAGAGGAATTGGCGCATCGCCTCCGCCTCCCATCAGCCCGACCTGCACCAGGATCCCGCCCGGCCGCAGGCTGCGCAGGTTGCCGGCGAGCGTGTCACCGCCGATGAAATCGACCACCGCGTCGAGACCCCGGCCTGCCGTGAACCACCGGGCCTCCGCCTCGAAATCCCCTGACCGGTAGTCGACGACCGCCTCAGCCCCCAGCGAGAGGACATCGCCGAGGCGACCGGCACCGGCCGTCGCCAGGACACGGCCCCCCAAGGCGCGGGCGACCTGCACCATGGCGGAGCCGACACCACCCGCCGCGGCGTGGACGAGTACGGTCTGCCCGGTGCCGAGACCCGCCAGATGTCCAACGACCTCATAGGCGGTGACGAAGGATTCCATCACTGCCGCCGCCTCGATGAAGCCGAGATGATCGGGCATGTGGACAGCCAGCGCCTGATCGACGCGCGCGACCTCCGCATAGGCACCGCCGCCGGTGATCGCCATCACCCGGTCGCCGCGGCGGAACCCCGTCACCGCCCCGCCGACTTCCACCACCTCGCCGGCCAGTTCGAGACCGAGAAGCGGGCTGTCGCCGTACGTCTCCGTCCCATAGACCCCCTGCCGCTGCAGAAGATCGGCCCGGTTCACACCGGCGGCACGCACCCGCACCAGCAGAATCCGTCGGCCGGATCTCCGGGACAGGCACTTCGGCGAGGCGGAGAACATCCGCCCGGCCGAAGTCCTCGAAGACCGCCGCCTTCACTTCACACCCTCCAGCGCCCGCAACTTTGCACGCCGCGCAATGCTGGCCGCGAAAAGCGGCGTCTCGCGCCGGTTGTGGTCGCCACCGGCGGCTTGACGGGCGGCGGCGGCGGCTTCGTAGGACAGTTGATGCGCCTCCAGAAACTCCATGAAGACATCCGTGGGATGCGCGGTCACCCGGTTGGTGTAGCGGGTCCGGCCATTGTCGATGGCTTCGGCCATCAATTCCCAGACGACATTGACCTGCGTGCGGCCATTCGCCGTGAAGACGTCGGAGATCGAATTCATCCGCACATAGGCCGGGCCGGCTTCCTCGGCGACGTAATGCTGGACCACCAGCCCGGTCCCGATCATCTCGACATTGATCGACATCCGGCGACCGTCGTCGGTCGTGGTGATGCCAGCGGCGATATGGTCGGGTGCGCAGCAGCGCTGATATTCGGCCTCCGGCAGTGAAAACAGCCATTCCTCGATGTCCACCTGGTCCAGCGGCACGTCGATTTCGGCCGAATAGGCGGATTGGGACAGGATGCGATCCAGGACTTTCATTGTACTCTCCATTTCACCTCAGTCGGGCTCCGGCGCCCGGCTGGTGGAATGGACCTTACGCAGCCTCCGCAGGGGCGAGAATGCAGCCAG
Source organism: Azospirillum sp. UENF 111221 (assembly GCF_058780625.1). Lineage (NCBI taxonomy): Bacteria > Pseudomonadati > Pseudomonadota > Alphaproteobacteria > Rhodospirillales > Azospirillaceae > Azospirillum > Azospirillum sp. UENF 111221. Next base: position 197,215 of record NZ_JBSNCH010000002.1, on the reverse strand, counting down.
ACATCGAAACCTTTTTGCTCGGAACGCAAAGATGATCGATCCGCGCTTCGCAGAGCATCTGACGGTCTTCGTCGATGTGGTCAGGGGCGGCAGCTTCTCCAACGCGGCGCGGCGGCGCGGCCTCACGCCGTCCGCCATCGCCCGCCAGATCGACGCGCTGGAACACAGCGTCGGCGTCCCGCTCTTTGTGCGCTCGACCCGCGCCCTGGCGATGACCGATGCCGGTGAGCGGCTTTTCGAACGCGCGCAACGGCTTCTGGACGATTTGGCCGACACCCACGCGGAGATCGCCGCCTTCGACGGAACGGTGACCGGCGTCTTCCGCCTCGCCTGCTTTCCCACCTTCGGCAAGCGCTATGTGATCCCGGCGGTGGAGGCGGCGATGCGGGACCATCCCCGGCTGACCGTCGAACTCGATCTGACCGAACGGCTGGCAGACCCGGTCCTCGAACGTCTCGACGCGGTGATCCGCATCGGAGAGCTGGCGGACAGCACGCTCATCGCCACCCGTCTCGTCGGACAGAAAAGGCTCCTCGTCGCCTCGCCGGACTACCTGTCGCGCAACGGGACGCCGGCCGACCGCCCCTCGCTCGCCGGTCACCGGCTGATCGACAAGCTGCATGGCGCCGATCTGCTCGGCTGGACGGACGTGCTCGGCCATCCGGCAGGGCATCGGCAGGATGCCGGCGTGGTCTTCCGCTGCGACGACTTCGAGGCGATGCGGGGCGCGGCTCTCTCCGGAATCGGCATTGCTTTTCTGCCGGATTGGGTCGTCGGTGCCGACGTTCGTGCCGGCGCTCTCCTGCGCCTGACTCTCGACGCCGAATCCGGGGCCATATCCGGAGCCGAAATCTTGGAATATGTCGGATACGGGCATCCACCTGCTGCGCGCCTTGGCGCAACCCTCCGCGAAATTCCGGGTGGTGAGCAGCGCCATCCGTACGGTGATCGGTGCGCCACCGGTCTGGACTCCCTGATCCCGGTTTTGCACGCATCGCACAATCGGGCCTTGCCGCCACCATAAGACTCCACGGAGGTCGGCATCGTGTGTCCGGCGACGTCCGCCACCTGAGACGGATGTCCAGTGCCGGACCTCGGCAAAGCGGTCCTCGACGGAATTGCCGCTATTGCGCTTTCTTCGTCAGCTGCGCGATGTAAATCCGCGCCAGCGATTTCAGGATCGGCGGCATCGCCATCACCGCATCCTCGAAGCTGCGCTTGTCGATCACCTCGCAAACCCCGCCGCTCACCGCCACCGCGGTGACGTCGGGCTTGCGGCCGGTCAGCAGATCAGATCTCGCCGAACAGGCTGCCCGGCCCGAAGCTGGCGATCTCCTCGTCCTGCGTGCCCCGGCCGGGGCGGAACGCGACACGGCCGGACTGGATCAGATAGGCGGCGTTCAGCGGCTCGTTGGGGCTGAAGAAGACGTGCCCTTCGCGGATCATCCGGCGGTCGGCCACCTTCTGGAACGAATTGGTGGAGCGGAAATCCACCGCATTGCCGACCCGCTCGGTCGGCGGCAGGCCATAGTCGCGGCGGATGGCGGCGATCAGGCTCTGCAACAGGTAGGACGCCAGCGGCGGGCTGCGCTTCAGCAGGCCGCGGAACACCTCTCGCGTCACCTCGACGCACGTCACCTCGGTCAGCGACCGCACGGTGGCACTGCGCTCGCCATCGTCGATCAGCGCCATCTCGCCGACCACCGCCCCCTTGCCGACCACCCCCAGCCGCCGGATGCTGCCGTCCGCGGCGGTCAGCAGCACCTCCAGCTCCCCGGATTCGATCAGCCATGCCCGGTCGGCGCGCTCGCCCTGCAACATCATCACGATGCCGGGCTCGATGGTGTAGCGCTTGGGACCGGAAGAGGCGGACTGCGTCATTGGGCGGCTCGGGACAGGCGGAGGTTATCTCCCCACTCTACCCCATGGCCGCCGCATCGTCAGCCTCGGGTCTTCATCACCCCGCGGTCGCGGGCCGGCCCGCCGCCAGTGCCGCCGCCGCGGCCCAGGAACTGGCGCAGAAAGGCGACGACCTCCGGCGAATCCCACTCCACCGCCCCTTCGACGCGGCCAAGCTCACGGCCCTCGGGATCGACCAGGATGGTGGTGGGCAGGCCGCGCAGCGACAGCGCCTTCATCGACTCCGAACCCGGATCGAGGAACACCGTCAGATGCTCCACCCCCGTCTTCTTGTAGAAGGGCTCGACCGCCGTCCGCCCGCCGCGGTCCAGCGACAGCGCCACCACCTGGAAGGCGTCGCCGCCCAGCTGGGCCTGGAGCCGGTCGAGCGACGGCATCTCCTTCACGCACGGCCCGCACCAGGTCGCCCACAGGTTCAGCAGGATCACCCGGTCCTTGAAATCGGCCAGATCGACCCGCCGCCCCTCGGCATCGACGAAGGACAAGGGCGGCATCGGCTTGGGCTCCGCCCCCTTGAACTTCTCCAGCTTGTCGGCGCCGGTCGAGGCGGCGGGCGTGACCGCGTCGGACGCGCCCAGCCGCACCACCTCCGGCGCAGCAGGCGCCGCACCGGCGCTCCACCACAGGCCGGCCCCGGCCATGCACACACAAACCGTTGCGACCGCCGTCAAAGTCCGCATACTCACGCTTCCTCGCTCCCCTTCACCCGAATGCCCCGGTATCCGTCCCCATGAGCGCCGATCAGACCACGCCGACTTCCGCCGCCCCGACCGGCGCCTCCACCGGCTCTGCCGCACCCGCCGCCAGCCAGATGTGGGGCGGGCGATTCGCCCGCGGTCCCGCCGCCATCATGGAGAAGATCAACGCCTCCATCGGCTTCGACAAGCGGCTCGCCGACCAGGACATCGCCGGGTCGAAGGCCCATGCCGCGATGCTGGCCAAGCAGGGCATCATATCCCAGGCCGACGCCGACGCCATCATCGACGGGCTCGACCGCGTAAAGGCAGAGATTGACGCCGGCAGCTTCACCTTCAAGGTGGAGCTGGAGGACATCCACATGAATGTGGAGGCCCGGCTGGCCGAACTGATCGGCGAACCGGCCAAGCGCCTGCACACCGGCCGCTCGCGCAACGACCAGGTGGCGACCGATTTCAAGCTGTGGGTGCGCGACGCCATCGACCGCACCATCGCCGGCCTGACCGCGCTGCAGACCGCGCTGATCGACCTGGCGGAGCAGCACACCGGCACGGTGATGCCCGGCTTCACCCATCTCCAGGCGGCGCAGCCGATCAGCTTCGCCCATCACCTGCTGGCCTATGTCGAGATGTTCGGGCGCGACCGCAGCCGGTTCCGCGACGCCCGCTGCCGGCTGAACGAATGCCCGCTCGGCTCGGCGGCGCTGGCCGGCACGCCCTACCCCATCGACCGCTTCATGACGGCGGAGGCGCTGGGCTTCAACCGGCCGACCGCCAATTCGCTGGACGCGGTGTCCGACCGCGACTTCGCGCTGGAATATCTGTCGGCGGCGTCGATCTGCGGCATGCACCTGTCGCGCTTCGCCGAGGAGATCGTGATCTGGTGCTCGGCGCAGTTCCGCTTCATCAAGCTGTCGGACGCCTTCACCACCGGCTCGTCGATCATGCCGCAGAAGAAGAACCCCGACGCGGCGGAGCTGGTGCGCGCCAAGGCCGGGCGCGTCATCGGCAGTTTGAACAGCCTGCTGATCGCCATGAAGGGCCTGCCGCTGGCCTATTCCAAGGACATGCAGGAGGACAAGGAGCCGGTGTTCGAGGCCGACGACACGCTGGCGCTCTGCATCGCCGCCATGGAAGGCATGGTGCGCGACATGCAGCCCAACGTGCCGGCGATGCGCGAGGCGGCCGACCGCGGCTTCCTGAACGCCACCGACCTCGCCGACTGGCTGGTGCGGGAGCTGGACATGCCCTTCCGCGAGGCGCACCACGTCACCGGCCGCGCCGTGAAGGCGGCGGAGGACCGGCGCGTCGGCCTGACCGACCTGACGCTGGCCGAACTCCAGGCCATCGAGCCGCGCATCACCGAAGCCGTCTATCCGGCGCTGAGCATCGAGGCGTCGCTGAACAGCCGCACCAGCTTCGGCGGCCCGGCCCCCGTCCGCGTGCAGGAGGCGGTGAAGGCCGCCCGGGAGCGTTTCCTGTGAACAGCCGTCTTCCCCGCTCCGTCTCCCTGACCGTCCTCGCCCTGGCCGGCGCCCTGGCGCTGGCCGGCTGCGGCAAGAAGCCGAAGGCCGTCGACAGCCCGGTTCCCGAAGGGCAGGTCGATCCCTTCCCCCGCACCTATCCCAACCCCTCGCTGGACCCGAAGCCCGGTAAGCCGGCCGGTTCCGGAGTCCAGTTCCCATGACCGCCCGCACCGGTGCCCCGAACGGCTCACCCATGAGCGTCTTCGCCTACCGCAACGGCGTTCTGCACGCCGAATCCGTGTCGCTGGAGGATGTGGCGCGGGAGGTGGGCACACCCTTCTACCTCTATTCCACCGCGGCGCTGGAGTCGCACTACAACGCCTATGCCGGCGCCTTCGCCGGCCAGGATGCCGGCGTCTGCTATGCGCTGAAGGCCAACTCCAACCTCGCCGTCATCCGCACGCTGGCGAAGCTGGGGGCCGGCGGCGACGTGGTGTCGGTCGGCGAGATGAAGCGCGCGCTGGCCGGCGGCATCCCGCCCGAGCGCATCGTCTTCTCCGGCGTCGGCAAGACCCGCGACGACCTGCGCGCCGCCCTTGAGGCCGGCATCCACCAGATCAACGTGGAATCGGTGCCGGAGCTGGAGGCGCTGAGCCAGATCGCCTCGTCCATGGGCGTGGAGGCTCCCATCGCCTTCCGCGTCAACCCGGACGTCGACGCCAAGACCCACGCCAAGATCGCCACCGGCAAGAAAGAGAACAAGTTCGGCATCGACTACGACCACGCGCGTGAGATCTACCGCCGCGCGGCCGCCCTGCCGGGCATCAAGCCGGTCGCCATCGCCGTCCATATCGGCTCGCAGCTGACCGACCTCGCCCCCTTCCGGGCGGCCTATGAGCGGGTGGCGGCGCTGCTGCACCAGTTGCGCGAGGACGGCCACGACATCCAGCGCCTGGATCTCGGCGGCGGGCTCGGCATCACCTACAAGAACGAGGCGCCGCCCGATCTGGCCGACTATGCCGCGATGGTGCGCTCGATCACCGGCAATCTCGGCTGCCGGATCACGCTGGAGCCGGGCCGCTCGCTGGTCGGCAACGCCGGCATCCTGGTCAGCCGCGTCATCTATGTGAAGCAGGGGCTGCACCGCCGCTTCGCCATCGTCGACGCGGCGATGAACGACCTGATCCGCCCGTCGCTGTACGACGCTTATCACGGCATCGTGCCCGTCGCGGAACCCGCTGCCGACGCAGCTGCCGAGCCCTACGACGTGGTCGGCCCGGTGTGCGAGAGCGGCGACACCTTCGCCGTTCAGCGCCCGCTGCCGCCGCTGGCCGACGACGACCTCGTCGCCTTCCTGTCGGCCGGCGCCTATGGCGCGGTGATGGCCTCGACCTACAACACCCGGCCGCTGGTGCCGGAGGTTCTGGTCAACGGCGACCGCTTCTCCGTCATCCGCCCCCGCCCGACGGTGGAGGAGATGCTGGCGGCCGAGCGGGTGCCCGATTGGCTGTAAGGGACTGGCTGTAAAGGGCTGGCTGTAAAGGACTGGCGCCCCCTCCCCATCGGAGAGGGGGCGGTCCCCGTCAGCCATCCAGCACGAACCGGGCGTTCTTCGCGGTCAGTGCCTCGAAATAGGGGCGCAACGTGGCGTCGTCGAAGCCGAAGGCCTGCTGGAAGCGGATGATCAGGTCGCGCTCGCCCTGCTCCGCCTCGCCGTCGGCCATGGCGCTGTCGATCATGTTCAAGAGGATGCACAGCCGCTGCTGCTGGTTCAGCTTCGGCGCGACTTCGGCCAGGAAGCTGTCCGGCGGGGTGCTGCGCGCATATTTGAGGCAGCCGTCCAGCTCCTCCCGCGAGGCGCGGCGGCCGAGGACGGAAACCAGATGGCCGACCTCCTCCGGGTCGATCTCGCCATCCGACCCCATGCAGTAGACCAGCGACACCACCAGCGCACGGCGCGGATTCATCTCCAGCGGCGCGTTGCCCTTGAACATATCGAACAGACCCATCGTTCGACCTCCCCAATGGTTCAGACGCCCGCCCATTTGGGTCCATGGGACAGGCCGCGCAAGAGGAGGGGCGGCGCGATTTTTTTGAATGAGGCGGGCGTTTCCGGCCCCGCAAGCCCCCTGAAACTGTCCGGCCATCGGGGCAAACCCCAAGCCCCCTCCCGCTCGAATAGCACAGCCGCTCCCCCGGTTTCGTGATAGTTTGGATGTAAAGTTTCGGGCGGGCCGCATCGCGCATCGGCACACAAAAGGGGGATTTGTGGGACGCTTCCTACGGGGCGCGCTGGTGGTGGTGGTCGTGCTGGCCGCATTGGCGGGCAACGCGGCCCACAGGGTCTATTACGATTACCAGGACACCCAGCAGCGCCGCTTCGCCCTGGTGCAGGACATGGCCCGGCTGGTCGACGACCATGTCCGCCGCACGGTGCGGACGGCGGACGTGGCGCTCGACCAGGCAGCGGCCATGGTGGCGGAGGCCCGCGGCCTGGAGAAGCTGCGCGACCTGAAGCATTGGGCCCGTCTGCGCGAACAGGCCGCCCAGGTCGAGGGCGCCGATGCCATCTGGATTTACGACGCCGACGGCCGCGCCGTGCTCGAATCGGCCAGCTTCCCCAACCGCATCGCCGATTTTGCCGACCGGACCGGTCTGGAGGCCCTGCGCGGCGGGACGCGCCTGCACATCGGCGCGGCGCAGCCGGTCCGCACCGGGGCCTATCCGCTGGTCTTTCCGGTTTCCCGCCCACTGCATGACGACGAGGGGCGCTTCGTCGGGGTGGCGTCCGTGTCGATCCGGGTGAACCACCTGACCGACTTCTACAGCATTCCGGGCCTGGAATTCGATCCGCTGATCGCCGTCTACCGGCCGAACGGCGAGGTGGTTGCCCGCCGCCCGGAGCCCGAAGCCTCGGCCGGCCGCACGGCCGTAGCCGGAACGCTGTTCCAGTCCCGGCTGCGCGAAGCGCCGGAGGGGCAGTTCCTGTCGCTGTCGCCGCTGGACGGGGTGCTGCGCATCGCCGCCTACCGGACCGTGCGCGACTATGGCCTGGTGGTGCTGGCCGGCATCGACCGGGACGAGGCGATGGCCGTGTGGCGCACCCGCACCCTGCACACGGTGGTGGAGACCCTGGTCGGCCTGCTGGCGGTCCTCGGGATGCTGGCCTGGGGAATGCGCTATCTCGACCGCGAGCGCAAGGCGCAGGTCGCCTTGGCCGAGGCGCGGAACGCGGTGGAGCGGACCAGCGCCGAACGCGACGAGAGCGCCCGGCTCGCCGCCGCGCTGAACCAAGCCCGCGACATGGCGGAGAGCGCCCGGCAGGCCGCCGAGGCCGCCAACCGGGCCAAGGGCGAGTTCCTGGCCGGGCTGAGCCACGAGCTGCGCACGCCGCTGAACGCCGTCATCGGCTTCGCCGACCTGATCGCCCGCGAGGCGGAGGGGCCGGTCGGCACCCCGTCCTACCGGCAATATGCCGCCAATGTCCGCGACAGCGGCCAGCATGTGCTGGAGCTGATCAACGAGATCCTCGACCATGCGCGGGCGGAGGCCGGGGCGCTGACCCTGGAGGAGGGGCACTGCGACCTGGAGGACGCGGCGGATTTCGCCGTCCGCATGTTGACCCCGCGGGCGGAGCGCGCCGGTGTGCTGCTGTCGGCGGTGGTGGCGCCGGCGGTGAGTGCCTTGCGCGGAGACGACCGCCGCATCCGCCAGATCCTGCTGAACCTGATCGCCAACGGGGTGAAATACACGCCGTCCGGCGGATCGGTGACCCTGTCAGCCCTGCTGGAGGACGGCACGCCGGTGATCCGCATCACCGACACGGGGCTGGGCATCCCGGCCGAGGATCTGGATCGCGTGCTGGAACCCTTCGCCCGTGTCGAGAGCGCCGACCACCGCGGAGTGGAGGGCGCCGGGCTGGGCCTGCCGCTGACCAAGCGGCTGGTCGAGCTGCATGGCGGCACGCTGGCGCTGCGCAGCACGCTGGGCGTCGGCACCACGGTGACGGTGCGGCTGCCGGCGAACCGCCTGTTGCCGGCGGAGGCTTCGGGCAGGACAGCGGCACCCCCGGCCCACCCGGCCATCGCTCACTCGGCCATCACCCGCCCAGCCATCGCCCCCGCCGTCCCCCCACAGCCTGCGGCCCAGCCCTTGCCGCCTGCGCTTTCCCCGCCGCCGGCCGGACCGCTGTCGATCCTGCTGGTGGACGACGACCCGACCGTGCGCGACATGGTTTCCGGGCTGCTGCGCGGCTGGGGCCATCGGGTGATCGCGGCGACCAACGCCAACGAAGCGCTGGTGGTGCTGGACGGGCCGGAGAAGCTCGATCTGCTGCTCAGCGACGTCGTCATGCCGCCGGGCATGGACGGGACGGAACTGGCCCGGCACACCGCCCGCATGCGCCCGGGCCTGCCGGTTCTGCTGGCCTCCGGCTTTGCCGCCCATGCCGTCGGCACGCCTGCCGGCTTCGGCCCCGACGTGGCGATGATCGCCAAGCCCTTCTCCATCGACGACCTGCGCCGGCAGCTTGCCCGCGTCGCCGGCCGGCGGGCGGAGACGGCAGCCCAGGCTCAGGCAATCGCCGCCCCGCCGCCTGCCCAGCTTACCCCACCCCACCCCACTCCCCTGCCCCATCCCGCCGGACCGCCGCGCCTGCTGATCGCCGAGGATTCTGTCGATCAACCGCGAACTGCTGGCGGCGCTGTTCAAGGACAGCGGCTACCGCATCGATCTGGTGGCCGATGGCGCCGCGGCGGTGGAAGCGGTGAAGGCCGGCGATTACGACCTCGTGCTGATGGACGTGCAGATGCCGGAGATGGACGGGCTGGAGGCGAGCCGGATCATCCGCGCCCTGCCGCCGCCGCTGGGCGACCTGCCGATCCTGGCGCTGACCGCCGGTTCGTCGGACGAGGAGCGGCGCGACTGCTACGAGGCCGGCATGAACGGGCACATCGGCAAGCCCTATGAGCGCGACCTGCTGCTGCGTCAGGTCGCCCGCACGCTGGCCGCCGGGCGCAGCCGCACCGGCGCCGCCTGAAGGCCCGCCTGAAGCCGGGTCAGGGCTGCTCGAACACCCTCGGGAAATGGGCGAGACGCCGGCCGAACAGGCTTTGCGGCGTGGCGTCGGTCACGACCGGCTCCGCCTGGCTGGCGGGCAGCGGTGCCATGGGCAGGGGCGTGGCGGAGAGCGCGCGCGCCGAGGCCGGGCGTGGACGGCGCTCGGTCTTCTCGGGTGGGGCGTAGAAATGCAGGGTCAGCTGGCCGTCGGCTTCCGCCGCATAAGGCAAGCCTGGGACCGTCCGGCGTTCGGTGCCGGGAAGCACATACTGCTCACCTTGGTCGGTGCGTTCGATATGCGGCATGACCGGTATCCTGTCTCCACCGGACCGATCCTGCCGTTCCCGCCCTTGCGGGTCAAGGGCGGGCTGCGTCACGAAGGGCTTATCCGATCGTACTGGTATCCGCCCCCTCGTTCACAGGGTGTTCTCCCCCAAATCGAGGCCCTTACGGGTGCAGGACGCTCGCCACCAGCAGGTAGGACAGCCAGGCGACGATGCCGGAGGCGGGAATCGTCAGCACCCAGGCCCAGACGATTCGGCCCGCCAGCCCCCAGCGCACCGCCGAGGTGCGGCGGGCGGAGCCGACGCCGACGATGGCGCCGGTGATGGTGTGGGTGGTCGAAACCGGGATGCCCAGCCACGTCGCGCCGAACAGGGTGATGGCGCCCGCCGTCTCGGCGCAGAAGCCCTGGTAGGGCTTCAGGTCGGTGATGCGCGACCCCATGGTGCGGACGATCCGCCAGCCGCCCATCATGGTGCCCAGCCCCATCGCCAGCTGGCAGGCGATGATCACCCAGAAGGGCACGTGGAAGGTATCGCCCAGCATGCCCTGGCTGAACAGCAGGACGGCGATGATGCCCATCGTCTTCTGCGCGTCGTTGCCGCCATGGCCCAGGCTGTACAGCGCCGCCGAAACCAGCTGCCAGTGCCGGAACTGGCGGTCGACCGCGAAGGGGGCGGCCCGGCGCAGCGCCCAGGACAGCACCAGCATCAGGAGCAGCGCCAGCAAGAGGCCGATGCCCGGCGACAGCACGATGGCGACCGCCGTCTTGGTGAAGCCGCTGGCGATGATGGCGCCGAAGCCGGCCTTGGCGATGCCCGCCCCGGCGATGCCGCCGACCAGCGCATGCGACGACGAGGACGGCAGCCCGAGATACCAGGTGATCAGGTTCCAGCCGATGGCGCCGATCAGCGCCGCCAGGATCACCGCCGGGTCCATCACCAGCGGATCGACCAGCCCGGTGCCGATGGTGGTGGCGACATGCAGGCCGAAGAACAGGAAGGCGATGAAGTTGAAGAAGGCCGCCCACAGGACGGCCAGCTTGGGCGACAGCACGCGGGTCGACACCACGGTGGCGATGGAGTTCGCCGCGTCGTGCAGGCCGTTGATGAAGTCGAAGGCGAGCGCCACCAGAACGATGACGGCGATCGCCGGCAGGCCGAGCTGCAGGGCCTCCATGACCGGGACCGCCTCAGACCTGATCGAGCGTGATGCCCGCGACCAAGTCGCCGACGTCGTCGCACCGGTCGGTCACCGCCTCCAGCATCTCGTACAGCTCGCGCCGGCCGAGGAAGGCGATCATGTCCGGCTTTTCCGCGATCAGCGACTGGAGCGCGCTGCGCAGGATATCGTCGGCCTCGTCCTCGATGTCGGACAGCCGGCCGCAGAGATGGTCGATCCGCTCGGCGTTGCGGGCGATGGCGCCCAGGAGCGGCATCAGCTCGACAAGCACGTCGGCCTGCTGGCGGATCAGGGCGACGAAGCGGCGCATCGGCTCGTCGAACGCCTCGATGCCGTAGAGGCCGGCATGGCGCGGCACCTCGTCCATCAGGTCGATGGCGTCGTCCAGCGCGTTGATCAGCGACAGGATGTCCGAGCGGTCGAAGGGGGTGATGAAGGCGCGGTGCAGGTCGCGCCCGGCATCCTTGGCGATGCGGTCGGCGTCCTTCTCCACCCGCTTCAGCGCTGCGACCTTCTGCGCGCGGTCGTCCGGTCCGGAATCCATCACCGCTTCCAGTGCGATGGATGCTGCCACGATGTGGCGGGCCTGCTCGACGAACTGGTCGACGAAGCGTTCCTCCTTCGGCATCAGCGAACGGAATGCGCGCAGCAGCATGGGACGGTGACTCGCGTAGACTGGAATGGTTTGGCGCTGCTCTTAGCACGCTTCGCGGTGCGGTGCAGCGGCGGCATGTCATGTAAAGGTCATGAAACAGTCATTTGGTAGCAAAATCGCCACAGGTCGCGGCACATCGCCGCTTTTCACCCTTCCAACCAATCCGGCAAACCGGTTGGGCCGGCCCCATAACCAGGGACCATGGAAAGCCGCCGGCCGCCTTCCCAAATCTCACAAAGCCCCTCCCCCGACCGCAGGGTTCCGCCCATGACGTGCCCATCCCCCGCTCTCCGCCTTGCCATGCCGGCGCTCGCCGTCCTGCTGCTGAGCGCCGCCCCGCTGCATGCCCAGACGGTTCCACCCGGCGACCCGGCCGGCCGGTGCAGCCCGACCGTCTCGGCGGCGCTCAGCACCTGGGACACCGGGGTCGCGGCGGCGGAGCGTTTCGGCGACAAGGCCGCGGCGGTGGCGCGCGAGAAGGGGCGGGAGTATCTGCTGCCGCTGCTGGGGATCGACCCGAAGGCGGTGCCGCCCGACGCCAAGGGCGGCGGCACGACCGACGATGTCGGCCGCGCGCTGGAGGAAAGCCGCAACGATCCCAAGCGCCGCGCCGACCTCTGCGCCGCCATCACCCGCGCGGCGGACGAGGCGAAAAACTCGGCCGGCGCCGGGCTCGACGCGCTGAAACGGGCCCTGGACAACTGGCAGCTGACGCCGCCCGCCGCTCCGGCGCCCGGCCCGGCCCCTGCTCCGGAACCGACGAAGCAGGACGGGCTGATCCGGACCTGACTTTCTTCAAATTCGCCGAAGCGGACGCCGGGCGCTCCACACCCCGGCCAGGAAGGGCAGCGCCAGCAGGACCTGCAAGGCTGCCCAACCCAGCGCTTCCCAGTTCGGCCGGGTCCATTCGACCTCGTGCAGCGCCTCCATGAAGGGCAGTTGGCCGTAGATCAGCGATTCGAGCGGCACGAAGCCCTCCGCCACCACGGTCAGCAGCGCCGCCAGCAGCAGGCCGAAGCCCAGAGCCAACTCGACCGGCAGGCGGCGGACGGCGCCGCACAGGCCGCGCGGCTCGCCGTCGGCGACGGGAATCGCCGGACGGAACAGGCTGGCGATGCCCAGCGCGCCCTGCGTCTCCGTCCCCACCGGCCGGCGGGCGGCGCGGATCAGGCCCAGCGCCGGCAGCGCCACCGCCGGGATCAGCAGGTACGGGTTGGGGAAGTCGCGGTAGCGGCCGTCGAAGACGATCAGCAGCGACCAGACCAGCGCCGCGACGCCCAGCGCCACGGCGCTCCACCGCCCCACCCGCTCGGTGCGGGTCAGGGCCGGGCGGGCATGGCGCAGGCCGGCCAGCGGCTCGCTCGCCAGACCGCCGCTCGCCAGCGTGCGGTGGGCGGTCAGCAGAACCGCCAGCGCCAGCGCCGCGGTCAGCGCCAGCATCGCCACCGCCAGCGTGGTGTCCTGCCAGTAATGCTTGCCATGCTCCGCCAGGAAGGCGGCGCGGATATAGAGGGTGGACAACGCCTGCGCCAGCAGGATCAGCACGACCCAGCCGGTGCCCGGCACATGGCGGCGCAGCAGCGACAGCCCGCCCAGTAGCACCAGCGCCAGCCCGCTCGACGCCGCGAACAGCCAGGGCCACGCGACATTGCCGACGACCGGCCCGGCCAGCGAGAATTTCGGCGTGCGGTCGGCGTTGTACAGGCCCCAATGGCCGCCGACCGTGCCCTCAAGCTTGGCCTTCCATTCCTGATCGAAGGCTTCGATCACGTTGTAGTCGAAGCCCTCCTGCTCGGCCATGCGGACGAAGGCATTGACGAACTTCGCCTTGTTGACCAGCCCCGGCACGGCGGCCCCGCGCGAGCGGCCTTGAGTCGGCCAGCCGGTCTCGCCGACCAGGATCGGTTTGCCGGGAAAGCGGTGGGCGATGGTTCGGTAGCTCTGGCGGATGCGCTCGGTCGCCGCCTCGACGCCGGCCGGCACATCCTCCCAATAGGGCAGCAGGTGGATGGTCAGGTAATCGACGTGGTCGGCGATCTGCGGGTATTTCAGCCACCATTCCCACACGTCGGCATAGGACACCGGCTGCTTCACCGCCGCCTTGACGCGGTCGATGTAGCCGGCGACCTGCTCCGGCGTCAGCTCGCGGCGCAGCAGCACCTCGTTGCCGACGATGACGCGGGTGATGACGTCGGGATAGCGGTTGGCGAGGTCGATCAGCGAGGCGATCTCCGCCTCGTTCTTGTCGGTCCGCGAGGACAGCCAAGCCCCCATGGTGACCTGCATGCCGTGCTTGCGCGCCAGTTCCGGCACCACCTGCAGGCCTTCCAGCGAGGTGTAGGTGCGGATGCCGGCCACCTGCGGCGCCAGTGCGACGAGGTCCTCCTCGATCTGGGCGGTGGAGGGCAGGACGCCGGTCAGCGGGCTCTGCCCGTCGCGGAAGGGCGCGAAGGACACGCTGCGCAGCTTGCCGCCGGGCGGCGGGTCGAGCGGCACCGGCAGGTTCGGCAGGGACCAGACGGCGAGATTGGCGAGGCCGGCGACGAGCAGCGCGGCAAGGATGAGGATCAGGCGCATGGGCGGGATGTCTACACCAAAGGCTTGACGGTTTGAACGGCGACCGTCGCACCAACAGGCCGGACGCCGATTTTATTCACGGATGCGGACAGAAAATGGGCGCGCCCCCCAAAGGAGGCGCGCCCAGTCGGTCAAGGATTGAGTGACGTGCCTTCGTCACAATTCGGTAAACCGGCGGGAGGGGAGGTTTATTCCGCCGGGGCGACAATTTATGCAGGTCAATGGCCTTCGTGCGCTCAGTATGAAACGCAAGACGCCGTAACCGGCCTCATCAGCCCGCTTGGGCACGCGCCAGCCAAACCGTGTGACCGTTGCACTCAGGATCCTCTCGTACATGCGCGACGACATCGAACCCGTGCGCATCCAGCAACGCACGGTATTCATCCCCGTCCAGGCTGGCATGGAACAGGGGTTCACCCTGGAGAGCACCGATCGCCTCTCCATGCGCGGGGCCACTGGTGAACATGAGAGCGGTCGCCGGCGCCGCATGGCGTTGAAAAACCTCGAACATCCGCTGTTGGTCATCCCAGCGCAGATGAAAGAAGCTGTTCCAGGCCAGGATGCCGTCAAAACGCCTGGGCAAGGACAGTCCGCGCATGTCCGACAAGAGCCAACGATGCTCGGGAAACCGCTCCTGCGCCAGTCCCAGAAGAGGCGGAGACGTATCGATCCCCGTCACCGCGAACCCGCGCTCGATGAAATAGCGCGCCACGGGGTCGGCGCCCCCACAGCCCAGATCCAGGACAGCACCCCCGGACGGCAGAAGCTCCTGGAAACGATCGAGCCAGACCTTCTCGAAAAGGCTACGGCCGCGGCTGGACTCCCACGCAAGGCCATGCTTTCGGTAAATCTCGATGATCTGATCGGCCGCGTCCGTCATCGCACCACCATAACGACGCGTCCGGGCTGCAACCAGGCCTCCCAGTCATCGAATCCAATCAACCCGGGAAGAGCGGAGGGACGCTGGGAAAACCGGAAGCCTGAAGTCCATCAGGCACTTCCGTGAACGCCTGATGGACTCCGGTGGAACGCATGAAACTCTGGCGCGGCCCGAAAGCCGATACCCTCAGCGCTCCACGAACGCCTTTTCGATGACGAAGCCGCCCGGCTCGCCGTTGGTGCCCATGACGAAGCCGCGCTTTTCCATCATCGCGGTGGTCTCGGCCAGCATGGCCGGGCTGCCGCAGATCATCACGCGGTCCTTCTCGGCGTCCAGTTCCGGCAGGCCCAGGTCTTCGTATAGCTTACCGGTTTCCATCAGCGTGGTCAGGCGGCCCTGGTTGCAGAAGGGCTCGCGCGTCACGGTCGGGTAATAGAGCAGCTTTTCCTTCACCTGCTCGCCGAAGAACTCGTTCTCCGGCAGGCTGTGGTGGATCAGGTCGTCATAGGCCAGCTCCGCCACCGTGCGGGTGCCGTGGGTCAGGATCACCCGGTCGAACTTCTCGTACATCTCCGGGTCCTTGATGATGCTGAGGAACGGCGCCAGGCCGGTGCCGGTGCTCAGCAGATACAGGTTCCGCCCGGGAAGCAGGTTGTCGGTGATCAGCGTGCCGGTCGCCTTGCGGTTCACCAGCAGCGTGTCGCCTTCCTTCAGGTGCTGGAGCCGCGAGGTCAGCGGGCCGTCCTGCACCTTGATGCTGAAGAACTCCAGCGTCTCCTCGTAATGCGCGCTGACGAGGCTGTAGGCACGCAGCAGGGGCCGGCCTTCGACCTCCAGCCCGATCATGGTGAACTGCCCCGGCAGGAAGCGGAAGGACGGATCGCGCGTGGTGGTGAAGCTGAACAGCGTGTCGGTCCAGTGGTGAACGGTCAGCACGCGCTCTTTGATCAAGTTGCTCATGGGGGCGTTCCAAAACCTGTCGAGGCCAAGCTCTGTTGGCAATGTTCAATACAGAAGTCCGGGACGCTGCGTTCAGGTGGCCGGCGCGATGACACGAGCGGAGCTGCCGCGACGCAACGGCCGAAACCTATCAACAAACCCGGTCGAAGGCCACGGATTTATACCAGTCAAATGACGGGCTTTCCGGCAAACAACACGAATTCCGCCGTACAACATTGATCCCGGTCAATTGAATCCTTATTCCGCGCTGGGCGGCGCGAACAGGTAGGGCGACAGGCCGCGCAAATTCTCATCGACGATAAGCCGATGATTCAGCGGCGGAAACGCCCGCTGCGAACAGTCCAGCCGCGGGCAGAGCCGGCAATTCACCCCGATCGGCGTCGCCGCATCGGTGTTGGACAGGTCGAACCCGTCCGCATAGGTGACCTGAGCCGCATGCTGGACATCGCAGCCCAGCGCCACGGCGAATTGCTGCGGCGGGCTGCGGTGACCGCCGCCGGCCTTCACCACCGTGCGGGCGATGGAGAAGTAGGCGGTGCCGTCCGGCATCTCCGCCATCTGGCTGTGGATCTTGCCGGGCGTGCGGAAGGCCTCATAAACGATCCAGCGCGGGCAGCCGCCGCCGAAGCGGGCGAAATGGAAGCCCGCACCCGAAAAACGCTTCGACACGTTGCCGGCGCTGTCCACCCGCATGAAGAAGAAGGGCACGCCCTTCGCCCCCGACCGGTGCAGGGTGGTCAGCCGGTGGCAAACCTGCTCGAACGACGCATCGAAGCGCCGCCGCAGGATCTCGATGTCGTAGCGCAGCTGGGTCGCCGCCTCGTGGAAGCGGGCATAGGGCATCAGCACCGCCGCGGCGAAATAGTTCGCCAGCCCGATCCGGGTCAGCCGCCGCGCCTCGTCGTCCGACAAATTGGCGGCATCGACGATGCCGTTCAGCAGGTCGCGGTGGCGCAGCAGCGCGATCTGGCAGGCGAGCTGGAAGGTGCGGCCCGACGGCGCCAGCATCTCCGACAGCAGGATGCGCCGGCTGTGGCGGTCGAAGCGGCGCACCGCATAGCCCATCACCTCCGACGGCAGCAGGCGGACACGGACGCTGTGCTGGGTGTTCAGCCAGTCGACCAGCCCGCGATAGAGGTCGCCGCGTTCCAGCTTGCCGTCCTGCCACAGGCTTTCCGCCGCCGCCTCCAACTCGGGGAAATGGTTGGAATGGGTCTGGAACAGGTCGCGCACCTCGTCCTGCGGGAAGCCGGTGGCCTGCACCAGATGCAGCTTCTCGCGGTCGGCGACCCGCTCCGCCAGGGCCTGGAGATCGTCGCGCGCCCCGCGGAAGCCGCGATAGAGCGCCACCACCGCCTGCCCCAGCGTCGGCGCCACCGCCGCCAGTTCGCGGAAATCCTGGTTCTTGATGTCGGAGCCGTCGAACAGCTGGTCGGAGAACACCTCGCGCAGGCCGGCCACCAGCCGGCTTTCCTCATCCTCGGCGAAGGCCTGGAGATCGACGCCGAACTGCTGGCCCAGCTTCAGCAGCAGCGGCACCGTGACCGGGCGCTGGTTGTGCTCGATCAGGTTCAGGTAGCTGGGGGAGATGCCGAGCTGGTCGGCCATCTGCGCCTGGGTCAGCCCCTGGTCGCGGCGCAGGCGGCGGACCTTCGGTCCCAGCATCGCCTTCTTTTCCATGGTCGCCACCGCGCTTCTCCGCTTTACAAGATTTACCGATTTACAGCTTTGTGAAGACGGCAGTTTACAAACGGACCTTTTTACAAACAAGGGCTTATTGCAACGCACTCGGGCCGGGTTTAAGTCTTGGTTCACGGCCGCGCTGTAAAGCGCAAGCGGCCCCGAAGACACCGGACGGCAGAGCAAGGCGGGAGGAAACGCCACTGTCCGCAACCGGATGCCGGGACCGACAAAAGGCCCGCCCCGAGACCCCAGTTCCGCCCCGATCGACCGGGCGCACCGGACAAAAGGAACCTGACCCATGTCGCTCGATGAAAAGACCAAGACCGCCATCCACGCCGCCCGTTACGAGGGCATCCGCCGCGACTACACCATGGACGACGTCAAGCGTCTGAGCGGCTCGGTCAAGATCGAGTACACGCTGGCCGAGCTGGGTGCGCGCCGCCTGTGGGAGCTGCTGAACACCGAGCCCTACATCAACACGCTGGGTGCCTTGACCGGCAACCAGGCGATGCAGGCGGTCAAGGCCGGCCTGAAGGCCATCTACCTGTCGGGCTGGCAGGTCGCCGGCGACGCCAACACCGCCGGCCAGATGTACCCGGACCAGAGCCTGTATCCGGTGAACTCGGTCCCGGCGGTCGTCGAGCGCATCAACAACACCTTCAAGCGCGCCGACGAGATCCAGACCTCCGAGGGCAAGGGCGACACCTACTGGTTCGCGCCGATCATCGCCGACGCCGAGGCCGGCTTCGGCGGCCCACTGAACGCCTTCGAACTGATGAAGGCGATGATCAAGGCCGGCGCCGCCGGCGTGCACTGGGAAGACCAGCTGGCTTCGGAAAAGAAGTGCGGCCATCTCGGCGGCAAGGTTCTGATCCCGACGCAGCAGCACATCCGCACGCTGAACGCCGCCCGTCTGGCCGCCGACACCTGCGGCACCTCGACCCTGGTGATCTGCCGCACCGACGCCGAATCGGCGCAGCTCATCACCTCCGACGTCGACGAGCGCGACCATCCCTTCATCGACTTCGACGCCGGCCGCACCGCCGAGGGCTTCTTCCGCCTGAAGAAGGGCGTCGGTGTCGAGCACTGCATCGCCCGCGGCCTGTCCTACGCGCCGTACTCGGACCTGATGTGGTGGGAGACCTCCAAGCCGAACCTGGACGAGGCGCGCCGCTTCGCCGAGGCCGTGCACAAGCAGTTCCCCGGCAAGATGCTGGCCTACAACTGCTCGCCCTCCTTCAACTGGCGCGCCAACCTGGACGAGGCGACCATCGCCAAGTTCCAGCGCGAGCTGGGCGCCATGGGCTACAAGTTCCAGTTCGTCACGCTGGCCGGCTTCCACAGCCTGAACTACTCGGCCTTCACGCTCGCCAAGGGTTACGCCGAGCGCGGCATGGCCGCCTATTCCGAACTGCAGCAGGCCGAGTTCGCGGCCGAGAAGGACGGCTACACCGCCACCAAGCACCAGCGCGAAGTCGGCACCGGCTACTTCGACGCGGTCGCCACGGCGATCTCCGGCGGCACCTCCTCGACCACCGCGTACAAGGACTCCACCGAGGCTGACCAGTTCCATTGATCGCAGGTTCCGATCAACGGGAGTGGTCCGTGATCCAGTGTGCGAGCTGGATCTTTTCGAACGGCTGATGCTTTGACTTGCCGACGGCCGGGGGCCTTCCCCCCGGCCGCTTTTTTTGCGTCATGCAGCCTACACCCGGTTCATTCGGAATAATCCTTCGGGGAAGCCACGCCCCCATGGTATGGCTGACCTGCGCCGCATCAACCGGTGGTATGGGCCGGTTGGCCCGAAAGTCTTGAACTGGGCTGGAAAATGCAGCCGAATCCACCGGTTCCAATGGAATCCGGCACGCCCCATCCTTGGGTGCGCCGCGGAATCCCTTGTTGACTTGGGGCCTCATCGGGACCAATTAAGTCCGCATGCTGAAAACAAACCGATCCGGGACGTAAAGGTCCCACACGCCGGCACCCGACCTCGGGGTCCCGGCGGGCGGAACTGGCCGCCGCGCATCCCCATGCGCGGCGATGACCGTTTCCCGGCCGCCTCCCCTGCTCCGGTGGGCCCCCCGGCGGGTTCTCCCCTGGCCGACATGCCATCGGGGATGCTCCGGCGTTCTATTGGTGAAACGATGAAAGGACAAGACAGTATGGATCAATCGCTCGCAGGAAAGTCCATCGCCATCCTCGTCTCCAACGGCTTCGAAGAAGCGGAGATGACCGAGCCGCAACGCGCCCTGATCAAGACCGGCGCCACGCTGCGTACCATCTCGACCGAGACGGGTCTGGTCAACGGCTGGCACGGCAAGTCCTGGGGCCATTACTTCCCGGTGGACAAGCATCTGAGCGAGGCGCTCGGCGCCGACTTCGACATGCTGCTGCTGCCGGGCGGTGAGCGCAGCGTGGCGAAGCTGCAGCAGTCGGCCCACACCCGCCGCATCGTCGGCCACTTCCTCGATGCCGGCAAGCCGATCGCCGCCATCGACCAGGGCATCCAGCTGCTGGCGATCCCCGGCAAGCTGCGCGGCCGCCTGCTGGCCGCCCCGGAAGCCTACCGCGCCGACCTGACCGCCGCCGGCGGCAAGATCAGCGACGAGGCTCTGGTCGTCGACGACATCACGGTCTCGGCGCTGGGCCAGGACCAGCTGAACGAGTTCGTCGAAGCCGTGGTGAAGCTGTTCACCGAGCTGGGGTCCGTTCGCAAGGCCGCCTGATCTCCATCCTCGGACGGTCCCGAAACGGCCGCCGCACCATCCGGGTGCGGCGGCCGTTTCGTTTTCGGCCCTCCTTCGCGCCCCAGTCGAATCGCGCCCTGTGACCATTGCCCGACAGCCCGGATTTCCGACGGATTCGCTCACCTTCCGCGTTGATAATGATACAGCGTCGCCGCCATCCGCATGATGACCCACCGGCTCGGCCATCCAAACCGACGACATCCAAACCGCTCCATGGTCTGTCGAAACGGGGACTGTCGAAATGGGGTCTTACGCGGTGTCGCGTCCAAATTTACCCGATTGCCCTGCGGTGTGCTCTTGTGACAGTGTATGATCTATCAATAGTGGAGTATATTGAAAGATGAGCGTAGATATGTCTGGATTCAATGGCTTGTCCAGCAGAACGATATTTTGCGCATGGACTGGAAAAAACCCGCTTAGCCAACAAAGACTTAACTGTCTATTTTCTCTCATGCAAAATCCTTGCTGCCCAGTAATACTTTTAAAGAGCAGCACACTTTCCAATTGGATATTGCCGGACTCGCCATTGCATCCCGCTTACGAATACCTAAGCGAGACTCATAAAAGTGACTATCTCAGGTGTTATCTAATGCATCATTTCGGAGGTGGTTATTCAGATATTAAGTTGACTGGCTACAACTGGCTTCATGCATTTTCTGCACTGGAGAACAGTGACGCAGATGGAGCTGGATATACTGAGCTTGGTCCAGGATGCGTTGCCGTTCATCCCTCATCCGATGGCCCCGCGCTGAGGGCAGCATATAAGAAATTGATCGGGAATGCAGCTTTCTTGTTCAAGAAAAGAAGCAGTTTTACAACGGAATGGTTCAAAAGAGTGAATAAAACACTTGATGAGAAAATGGAATTGCTTAAAGAAAATCCTTCGAAACACCCACGGGATATCTTGGGAATGCAATTTAGCGATGGAACGGTATCAAAATATCCACTCCGATGGGCTGAAATTCAAGCAGAGATATTCCATCAATTAACGTTCGAGAGAATGGACAGCGTGATACATGTCGACATTGTGCCGTTGATGCATTCTTATCGCTAATCGTCTCCAGCGCTCTTTCTGATCGGTACACGCAGAAAGAGCGGATGATATTTTCTGCGCCGTAGTCTGTATGCGGGTGGTGAAGCCTGGTCATGCCCGGGGTAAGTAGCGTTGGCTGTGCCGGCGATGCGGATGCCAGTTCACCCGAATCGACAGACATGCGGTGGACGACAGACATGCGGTGGATGGTAAGACGTCCGAGGAGACCAAGCGCGCGACTGTGACCGTTTCCCGACCGCCTCCCCTGCTCCGGTGGGCCCCCCGGCGGGCTCTCCCCTGGCCGACATGCCATCGGAGATGCCCCGGCGTTCTTTGGTGAAACGATGAAAGGACAAGACAGTATGGATCAATCGCTCGCAGGAAAGTCCATCGCCATCCTCGTCTCCAATGGCTTCGAAGAAGCGGAGATGACCGAGCCGCAACGCGCCCTGATCAAGACCGGCGCCACGCTGCGTACCATCTCGACCGAGACGGGTCTGGTCAATGGCTGGCACGGCAAAAGTCCTAGGGCCATCACTTCCCGGTGGACAAGCATCTGAGCGAGGCCCTGGTCGTCGACGACATCACGGTCTCGGCGCCGGGCCAGGACCAGCTGAACGAGTTCGTCGAAGCCGTGGTGAAGCTGTTCACCGAGCTGGGTTCCGTTCGCAGGGCCGCCTGATCTCCATCCTCGGCCATTTCGTTTTCGGGCTTCCTTCACGCCCCATTCGACCAGCAGCCTGTGACCATTGCCCGGCACACCGGATTTCCGACGAATTCACTCACCTTCCGCGTTGATAATTTTAAACATTCGGATTAGTAAGGTTGAGGGTCGGACAATACCTTCGGATGGATGGAATTCTTGCCGAAGGCTTGGCGGGGATGCAGGCAACATGGCTAAAATTCGAGCATTCGGACAGTTGACCATCCGCGCCAAGATCATCGTCGCGGTGTTGGGCACTGTGGTGATGGCCGGCGCCTTCGGGATTTTCACGCTCAGCCGGCTGGAAATCCTAAACAATGCTGCCGAAACAATGCGCAGCCGTTCGCTGCCGGCGACCCAGCTGGCCGGTCAACTGACCTCCGCCGCGCAGAGCCACCGCATCGCCGAAGCCGCCTATGCGCTCGCCACCAACGAGATGCAGGTGAACCAGGCGGAAAAGGGCTGGACCGAGGCCGTTGCCGAAGTGACCGCCCGCCGTCAGGCCGCCGGAGCCCGCTTCGCCGGCGGCGAGGGTGCCGCCCGTCTGGCCGCCTTCGACGAGGCCTGGACCGCCTATGCCGCCGCTGCCGACCGCGTGCGCGGCCAGGCCCGCGACGGCAACGCCCAGTCCGCCGTCAGCGTCTTCAAGCGCCCCAGCGCCGTCGCCTTCGCCCGCGTGCAGGAGGCGCTCGACGCGCTGGTGGACGGCACGATGGCCGACGCCGGCGCCGTCGCCGACCAGGGGGCGGCGGTCTACAGCAGCGCCCACGGCATGGTGCTGGGCGGGGTGACGCTGTGCACCCTGCTGGCGCTGGGCTTCGGCGCCGTGCTGGTGCGCGGCATCTCCCGCCCGATTCTCGACGTCGCCGGTTCGCTGGAGCGTCTGGCCGCCCGCGATTTCACCGCCAGTTTTGAAGAAGGCCGCCGCGACGAGATCGGCCGCATGGCGACCGCCGCCCGCGTCTTCCGCGACACCATGCTCGATACCGAACGTCTCCAGCAGGAGCAGGAGCGGCTGAAGACCGCCGCCGCCGAGGAACGCCGCCGCGAGCTGCGCACGCTCGCCGACGGCTTCGAGGCGACGGTGAAGCGGCTGGTCGAGGCGTTGTCGGCCTCCACCGCCGAAATGGCCGCGGCCTCGTCCGCGATGGCCGAGGGGGCCGCCGAGACGGCGCGCCATTCCGACGCTGTGTCGTCGGCCGCCGGCCGCGCCTCGGCCAATGTCGACAGCGTCGCCGCCGCCACCGCCGAACTGTCGGCCAGCTTCGCCGGGATCGCCCGTCTGGTCGCCGATTCCGCCGGCATCGCCGCCGACGCCACCCGCGACGCCGAACGCAGCACCACCGTGATGGGCAGCCTCGCCGAGGCGGCGGAGGAGATCGGCAAGGTGGTGGAGATGATTTCCGGCATCGCCGGCCAGACCAACCTGCTGGCGCTGAACGCCACCATCGAAGCCGCCCGCGCCGGGGAGGCCGGCAAGGGCTTCGCAGTGGTGGCGAGCGAGGTGAAGCAGCTCGCCGGCCAGACGGCCAAGGCGACCGCTGAAATCCAGGCGCGCATCGCCGAAATTCAAAGCGCGTCGGGCACCGCGGTCGACACCATCGGTGCTGTGACCCGCACCATCGCCCGGCTGAACGAGATCTCCAGCGAGGTCGCCGCCGCAGTCGAACAGCAGACCGCCGCGGTGGGCGAGATCGCCGCCAACATCCAGGACGCCGCCGACGGCACCCGCAGCGTCTCCGACAACATCGCCGCCGTCACCGCCGCCGCCGCGTCCGCCGAACAGGCCAGCGGCGTGATGGTGCGCTCGGTGGACACGGTGCAGGACGACGCCGGGCGGATGCGCCGGGAGGTCGACGGCTTCCTGGGGGCGCTGCGGGCGTCGTAACAGACAGGACCGGAGCCGCCGGGGTGCGTTTCCCCTCTCCCCTCCGGGGAGAGGGTGCTCACGCCTGCTTGGCGTCGATGATCCCCCGGCGCACCGCGCGGGTCTTGGTGAAGTGGTCCTGCAACTGCTCCCCCTCGCCCCAGCGGATGGCGCGCTGCAAGGCCGTCAAATCCTCGGTGAAGCGCTGGAGGATTTCCAGCACCGCCTCGCGGTTGTTCAGGAACACGTCGCGCCACATCACCGGGTCGCTGGCGGCGATGCGGGTGAAGTCGCGGAAACCGCCGGCCGAGAATTTGATGACCTCGGACTTGGTGTCCTCCTCCAGGTCCGACGCGGTGCCGACGATGGTGTAGGCGATCAGGTGCGGCAGGTGCGAGGTGATGGCCAGCACGCGGTCGTGGTGGCTGGCCTCCATGATCTCGACGGTGGAGCCGACGCGGCGCCACAGCTCCGTCACCCGCTCCAACGCCGCGCTGTCGGCGCCGGGCGGCGGGGTCAGGATGCACCAGCGGCCCTGGAACAGCGTGGCGAAACCAGCCTCCGGTCCCGAATGCTCGGTGCCCGCCACCGGATGGCCGGGGATCAGATGGACGCCGTCGGGCAGATGCGGCCCGACGTCGCGCAGGGTCGCCTGCTTTACCGAGCCGACGTCGGTGACGATGGTCCCGCGTTGCAGAAGCGGCCCGATGGCCTCGGCCACCGCGGCATAGCTGCCGACCGGGGTCGACAGCACCACCAGATCGGCGCCGGCCAGGGCCGCGGCCGGATCGGTGGAGGCCTCCGCCACGATGCCCAGCTCCAGCGCCTTGGCGCACACCTCGGCGCTGCGGTCGGTGCAGACCACCTGCCGCGCGATCCCATACTCCGCCAGCGCCCGCGCCAGGGAGGAGCCGATCAGACCGATGCCGACGATGGCGACGCGGTCGAACAGGGGGCCAGGGGCGGAAACGGAAGCGGTGGCGGTGGTGGACATGACGCTGGGTGTCCCCAAAGCGGAGTGAACGGGCGAAAAACCGTCCCGTTTAAACCACCTCGCACCCGCGGGACCAAGCGAATCTTTCGCCGCCGCCCCGTCAGCCGTCCTTCGCCGTCATCTCCGCCCTCAGCGCTTCGGCCAGCCGCTGGAAGGTTTCCTTCCGTCCCGAGGTGCGGCGCCAGGCCAGCGCAATCCGCCGCCCCGGCCGGTCGCCGGCCAGCGGGCGCACCGCCAGATCGAGCCCGCGCAGGATGCCGGAATCGACCGCCATCTGCGGCAGCAGCGTCACCCCCAGCCCGTTCGCCACCATCTGCACCAGCGTGTGCAGGCTGGTGCCCTGGAAAGCGGTGTTGTGCGGCGTGCTGTCCAGCGTGCAGGCCGCCATGGCGTGGTCGCGCAGGCAGTGCCCGTCCTCCAGCAGCAGCAGATCCTCCGACGGGACCGTCACCGGCTGCGCCGGGTCGCCGCCGTTCAGCCGGTGGCCGGACGGACAGACGAAGGAGAAACGGTCCTCGGCGATGTCCTCCGTCTCCAGATCGCCCATCGGGTAGGGCAAGGCCAGCAGGGCCGCGTCCAGCTTGCCGGCGTTCAGCTGCTCCAGCAGCCGCGCCGTCTGGTCCTCGCGCAGATAGAGCCGCAGCCGCGGGAAGCTCTCGCGCAGGGCCGGCATCACGCGGGGGATCAGGAAGGGGCCGATGGTCGGGATCACCCCCAGATGCAGGGCCCCCGACATCGGGTCGGCGGCGGAGCGGGTGATGTCCACCAGTTCCTCCGCCCCCTTCAGAAGCTGGCGCGCCCGCTCCGCGATCTCGCGCCCGAGCGGGGTCGGCAGCACGGAGCGGCGCGTGCGCTCCACCAGGGTGGCGCCCAGCAAATCCTCCAGCTCCTGCAAACCGGCGCTCAAGGTCGACTGGCTGACGAGGCAGGCCTCGGCCGCCTGTCCGAAATGGCAGCGGTCGACGACGGCGACGAGATAGCGGAGCTGGCGCAGGGTGGGGAGCGGTTTCATGCCCAGTTATGTAATCGGATTTATCGATCAGTTCAATTGGTATTTTCTACTTCTCTTGATCACAGATTTCCCGTATTCCTCCACGGGTCAACGGGACACAGGGAACATCGCCCCATCCCCTGGCCACACGGCAGGCCCCCTTGTTCGACCCGGTGCGCCGCACTAAGTCGGGCATGTCACGGCCACCGGCCGAGGCCAGCGGCCAGGGATTGAGGCGACAACCAAATCATCGCACCTATCGGAGAACACAAATGTCCTTGATCAACAGCGAGATTAAGCCCTTCAAGGCGACCGCGTACAAGAACGGCAAGTTCATCGACGTGACCGACGCCGACCTGAAGGGCAAGTGGTCGGTCGTGTTCTTCTACCCGGCCGACTTCACCTTCGTCTGCCCGACGGAGCTGGAAGACCTGGCCGACAACTACGACGAATTCCAGAAGCTGGGCGTCGAGGTCTACAGCGTCTCGACCGACACCCACTTCTGCCACAAGGCCTGGCACGACACCTCGCCGGCCATCGGCAAGATCGGCTACACCATGATCGGCGACCCGACGCTGGCGATCAGCCGCAACTTCGAGGTTCTGATCGAGGAAGTCGGCCTGGCCGACCGCGGCACCTTCGTCGTCGATCCGGACGGCAAGATCCAGATCGTCGAGATCACCGCCGGCGGCGTCGGCCGCGACGCCAAGGAACTGCTGCGCAAGATCAAGGCCGTGCAGTACGTCGCCGCCCACCCGGGCGAGGTCTGCCCGGCCAAGTGGCAGGAAGGCGAGAAGACCCTCGCCCCGTCGCTCGACCTCGTCGGCAAGATCTAAGGCTTTTCCCTTAAAGGGAAAACCACGGATCGGGGGCCGGCTCCAGCCGGCCCCCACCCCCGCCGCCGACAGGCTTGGATGGCGGGATTTAACGGGTACCCTTGCCGCCGCAGCCGGCCGCAAGGCAGGTTTTTACGGGCCGGCTTTCAAAAGCCTCCCCATTCGGGTTCCGTCACCGGTTTCCCCATCCCCGCGAAGGCGGGCATCCAGGCGCGTTTTGTCGCAGTCCTTTCAAAATCTGGATCCCCGCCTGCGCGGGGAGGACGATGACGTTTCAAACCCTCCACTGTTTCAAAACCAGACCGCCCGCCCGACCGGCTCTTCCTGCTCGGGCCACCATTTTCTCCGCCCGGACCGCCGCGACTATGCGCAGGCGATCCGCCCCGGACACGAGACGTTGGGAACGAAAGCCATGCTGGACGCCAATCTGAAGACGCAGTTGAAGGCCTATCTGGAGCGCATCACCCACCCGATCACGCTGGTGGCGTCGCTGGACGAGGGTGCGAAGTCGCAGGAGATGCTGGGCCTGCTGGAGGACATCGCCTCGCTGTCCGGCAAGATCACGCTGGACCGCAGCGGCGCCGACGCCCGCCGGCCCTCCTTCGCCATCAAGCGCGACGGCAGCGACATCGGCGTCACCTTCGCCGGCCTGCCGATGGGGCACGAGTTCAACTCGCTGGTGCTGGCCCTGCTCCAGGTCGGCGGCCACCCGTCGAAGGAGTCCGAGGAGCTGCTGGAGCAGATCCGCACCCTCGACGGCGATTTCAGCTTCGAGACCTATTTCTCGCTGTCCTGCCAGAACTGCCCGGACGTGGTCCAGGCCCTGAACCTGATGAGCGCGCTGAACCCGCGGATCAAGCATGTCGCCATCGACGGCGCCCTGTTCCAGCAGGAGGTCGAGCAGCGTCAGGTGATGGCCGTCCCCACCGTCTTCCTGAACGGCGAGCCCTTCGCCCAGGGCCGGATGGACGTGGCGCAGATCGTCGCCAAGCTGGACACCGGCGCCGTCGCCCGCGCCGCCGAGAAGATCAAGGCCAAGGCTCCGTTCGAGGTGCTGGTGATCGGCGGCGGCCCGGCCGGCGCCGCTGCCGCCATCTACGCCGCCCGCAAGGGCATCCGCACCGGCGTGGCGGCCGAGCGGTTCGGCGGTCAGGTGCTCGACACCATGGCGATCGAGAACTTCATCTCGGTCTCCCACACCGAGGGGCCGAAGCTGGCCGCGGCGCTGGAACAGCACGTCAAGGACTATGAGGTCGACGTGATGAACCTGCAGACCGCCACCGCCCTGGTCCCGGCCACCCAGGAGGGCGGCCTGATCGAGGTGAAGCTGGCCAGCGGCGCCTCGCTGAAGTCCCGCACCGTGGTGCTGTCGACCGGCGCCCGCTGGCGCTCGATGAACGTCCCGGGCGAGGCGGAATACCGCAACAAGGGTGTGGCCTACTGCCCGCACTGCGACGGTCCGCTGTTCAAGGGCAAGCGCGTGGCGGTGATCGGCGGCGGCAACTCCGGTGTGGAGGCGGCCATCGACCTCGCCGGCATCGTCTCGCACGTCACGCTGATCGAGTTCGACAGCCAGCTGCGTGCCGACGCGGTGTTGCAGCGCAAGCTGCACAGCCTGCCGAACGTCACCGTCCTGCTGTCGGCCCAGACCACCGAGGTGCATGGCGACGGCAACAAGGTGGTCGGCCTGTCCTACAAGGAGCGCACCGGCGGCGAGCTGAAGCGGGTCGATCTGGAAGGCATCTTCGTGCAGATCGGGCTGGTGCCGAACACCGAATGGCTGAAGGGCACGCTGGCCCTGACTCCGCGCGGCGAGATCGAGGTGGACAACCGCGGCCAGACCTCCCTGCCCGGCGTGTTCGCCGCCGGCGACGCGACGACGGTGCCGTTCAAGCAGATCGTCATCGCCATGGGCGAGGGTGCCAAGGCCGGGCTGGCCGCCTTCGACCACCTGATCCGCACCGTGCCGGCCGAGGAGCCCGCCCGCGAGTCCATCGCGGCGGAGTGACCGGTCCGGGATGAAAAAGCCGGCGGCCCCGCAGGGGGCCGCCGGCTTTTTGTTGTTCGAAATGTGAAGCCTCTACTTCTTCACCGCCGCCTTTTCCTTGTCCACCGCATCCAGGATTCGCTGCAACGCCTCGGTGCTCAGGGCCGACTCCATCGTCAGGCTGTCGCCGAACTTGCGCAGCGCACCGATGACGCGGCGGCGCGCGACGAACTCGTCGTCGCCCTGCTCGAACGGCTCGACCACCGGACCCTTGTAGTAGCCGCCGCGGAAGCTCCACTGGCGGCGGCCGTCGGCGCGCCATTCGCTGCCGTCGGACAGCACCATGCAGCGCCCCCCTTCGGTGTAGCGCTCCACCGTGGCAATGGACTGCGGAATGGACTGGCCGCTGCGGATGGTCACGCGGTCGCCGACGCGGAAGCTGGCGGCAGTGAACATGCTGTCTCCCAAATGGCACCTGCTGAAAGGCGCCCGCCCTCTCGACCGGAGCGCAGCGCCGCAAAATTCCCGAAGACGCTGTTGTCCACCAGTTGCGTTCCTGAATCCAGCGCCATGTCCCGCCGACTGGCCGAACACGGCGATGGGTTCAAGGAGAAACACCCGGCTTCGCACCGAGTTCGCGGGCGAGGCCGATGAAAGCCCTGAGGGCGGCCGAGGGATTGCGCCGTCCGGGATAGTAGAGGCAGAGCCCGGCACGCACCGGGGTCCAGTCTTCGAGCACGCGGACGAGACGGCCGGCCTCGATGTCGCTGCGCACGTCCTGCTCCATGAAGAAGCCGAGCCCGATGTCTTCCAGGACGGCGGTCCGCGCGAGGCTGGACTCGTCCAGGGTGATCGGTCCGCGCACGTCGATCTGCGTCGCCTGCCCGTCCTTCTCAAACTGCCACCGGTACAGGGCGCCGTTCGGCAGGCGGACACGGATGCAGGGGTGGTAGAGCAGGTCGGGCGGGACGCGGGGTTTCTCGCGCTTCTCGAAATAGGCCGGCGAGCCGACGACGGCGTATCGCTGCGGCCGGCCCAGGGAAACCGCGATCATGTCGGTCGGCACGAGGTCGGCCACCCGGACACCCAGATCGAATCCTTCGGCGACGATGTCCACCAGCCGCCCTTCGGTGACGAGATCGACATGCACCTGCGGATGTCGGCGGAGGAACTCGAGAACGAGCGGCGAGAGGATCTCCCGCGCCGCCATGGCGAACGCATTGATGCGAAGCGTGCCCGACGGCGTCGTCTGCTGCGACCGCACGGCTTCCAAAGCGCCATGGACGTCCTGCAACGCCGGGCCGACCTGCTCGACGAACAGCCGGCCGGCATCGGTGAGCGACACGCTCCGCGTCGTCCGGTTGAACAGGCGGACGCCCAGTTCCGTCTCGAGCGTCCTGACGGCGTTGCTGAGCGCGGTCGTGGACATGCCAAGGTCGAGTGCCGCGGCACGGAACGAGCCTCTGCGCGCAATGGCAAAGACGGCGTCGAGATCGTTCAGGTCTGCCCGCGTCATTGTCCCGCAAACCGAAATTCCATATCCCGTTTTATCCTGATTATCGAAACCGATGTCCACGCTCATCTTGGAAAGGACAGAAGACACCCCGCTCAGGAGACATACACGATGACATTCCCCTCACCGATCCAGGCCTATTTCGATGCCGACCGGAGGAGCGATGGCGCGGCCCTGCTCGCCGCCTTCGCGCCCGATGCCGTCGTCGGGGACGAAGGCGGGTCCCATGCCGGCCACGACGCCATCGATGCGTGGTGGCGCGCCGCGAAGGCCAAATACGCCCATGTGATCGAACCGCTCGAACTGTCCGAGACGGACGGGGTCGCCAAGGTCCTTGCAACGGTGTCCGGGCGGTTTCCCGGCAGCCCCGCCACGCTGGTCTTCGCGTTCCGGATCGAGAACGGGCGGATTGCCGGACTGGAGATCGGCCAATGACCGGGTTCATCAGCCTTGAAGGCAAAAGAGCGCTCATCACCTCCGGTACGCGCGGAGCCGGTGCTGCCACCGTCGCCCTGTTCCGCGAACTCGGTGCCCGCGTGCTGACCGCCGCCCGGTCCCGGCCCGACACGCTCGGCGAGGAGATGTTCGTCGGCGCGGACCTCACAACCGCAGAGGGCTGCGCCACGCTCGCCGCCGCGGTGCGCGAGCGGCTCGGCGGCGTCGACGTCATCGTCCACATGCTGGGCGGCTCGTCGTCTCCGGCGGGCGGCCATGCGGCGCTGGGCGACGCGGACTGGGCAAGGGAGCTCGATCTCAACCTGATGCCCGCCGTCAGGATCGACCGCGACCTTGTGCCGGCGATGGTGGCCCAGGGCCATGGCGTGGTCATCCACGTGACCTCCATCCAGCGCCAGCTGCCGCTGCCGGAGGCGACGACGGCCTATGCCGCCGCGAAGGCCGCGCTCTCGACCTACAGCAAGAGCCTTTCCAAGGAGGTCTCGCCCAAGGGCGTGCGCGTGGTGCGCGTGTCCCCCGGCTGGATCGAGACGGAGGCAGCGGTAGGGCTGGCCGAGCGGCTCGCGAAGGAGGCCGGCACCGATTACGAAGGCGGCAAGCGGATCATCATGGACTCGCTCGGCGGCATTCCGATCGGCCGGCCATCCAAGCCGGAAGACGTTGCGAACCTGATCGCCTTCCTGGCGTCCGACCGTGCCGGGACGATCACCGGCACGGAATACGTCATCGACGGCGGCACCGTCCCCACCGCGTGAACCACCTATGCCCTAGCCGCGTGCGCCCTGCAGGCTGAACCCCGCCACCACCGGCGCATGGTAGCTGACCGGCGACGGCTCGTCGGCGTGATCGACCTCGTCGATGAGATCCTCGTTGTGGATCGCCACGTCGCGCAGCCGTTCGGCCAGCCGCGGCGACGCCAGCAGATGGTCGAGCAGCACCGGCGTTCCGCCATGCAGCACGGTGTAGCGCCGCTCCTCCGGGATCGCCTGCTCCAGCGGCTCCAGAACGCGGTTGGCAAGCTCGGCATTGCCGGTGAAGTCGGGCGCGGCGCGGATGATACGGACGGCGGTCTGCTCCAGGTCGGCGTTGCAGTCGCCGGCCACCAGGATCAGTGCGTCGGGGTCGGCGTCGAACAGCCGGTCCACCGCCATCCGCGTCTCCAGCGCCTGCCCCGCCCGCTTGATCGAGGCGAGATAATAGCCCTCCGCCCAGCCGGCCGCCGTCTTCCAGATCTGGGCGCCGGCCTTCTGCCCCGGCACCGGGGCGGCGATCGGAGCGCGCAGATGCAGGTCGAACACGTGCAGGGTGCGGCCGTCCGGCATCTCGATTTCGGCATGCAGGACCGGCCGGTCCCAGCCGACCTCCGTCTCGCCCTCCGCCGCCGGATCGGCGGTGGCGAGCCGCACGCGGGCCGGCGGCACCAGATGATGGCGCAGCAGCCGTGCCGCCCGGATCGGCCAGCGGCTGACGATCACCGGGTTGTGGCGGTCGGCCGGCGACGCGGCGTCGCCCGCGGTGACGTGGTAGCCGGCATAGCGCGTGTCCTCCAGCAGCCGGGTCAGCGCCCGCAGGATGCGCGGCTCGCTCTTGACCGGATGCTGGGCGTCGACTTCCTGAAGGCAGAGGATGTCGGCCTCCAGCCGTTCCAACTGCGGGCGCAGCGTGGCGATCCGCACCTCGAAAGGCGGCTCGTCGGCATCGTCGTCCAGGTTTTCCAGGTTGAAGGTGGCGATCCGGAACAGCGTGTCGGCCATGACGGGCTCCGCGGAAAAACGGCGGGGTGGGAGCGCGCGGCGAACCGGCGCCCCCCGGTCGAGCTTATCAGAACAGCTCGACGTCGCCTTCGATCCGCGTCCGGCCCAGATGCTCCATGTAGGACAACTCGTTGCGGGCGATCTCGTGCAGCGTCTCTCCGCCGATCAGCCGGCGCTGGCTGCGGCCCGTGGTGGGGAAGAAGCGCACGGCGCGCGGGGTGGCGCCGCCGACGTCCCAGCTGACGGTGGGGATGCCCTCCGTCGCCAGATACTCCATGACGAACTCGACGTTGCGCTGGCCGATGTTGGCGGTGCGCAGCGTGTTCAGGTTGACGTTGGCACCGCCGAACAGCTTGGCGCGCAGCCGGTCGCGCCGGCCGGTGACGGCCAGCAGCCGGTTGATCAGATGCTCCATCGCCGTGGCGCCATAGCGCGACGACAGCGACAGCGTGTCGGTTCCGGCGTCGGGCAGCAGGAAATGATTCATGCCGCCGATCTCCGCCACCGGATCGTACAGGCAGGCGGCGACGCAGGAGCCCAGCGTGGTGGTGATGACGACGTTCGGATCGTCGGTGACGACGCAGCCGCCGACGACGATGTTGACCACCTCCGCCCCCAGCCGCTGGTCGTGATAGCGGTTGGCGGCCACATCCTGACGTTCCAGCCGGCGGCGCAGGATTTTGCGCGCGGGTGAGGTGGCGGAACGGTCTGTCATCATCGGGTCGCGGGCTCTCGCTGCTGGTTGCCGACGCATATGGTCCGGATATGCCCGCGATCAATCGACGCAGGCAGGGCTTTCTCAAATCGACTCCGCATCGAATCGACTTTGATCTGCATTTTACCGGTCAGGCTATCTTCTGTCCTATGACCTATCTCAGTCAATAGGTGAGAACCCAGCGTCCCAGCGTCTCGTCCTGCACCCTGCGGGCGGCGGCGGCCCAGCCGCGCGCCTCCGCCGGAATGGCGGTGACCCGGCGGTCGAGCGCGGCGTCCAGCGCTGCCCGGCGCGCCGGGTCGGCGATGAACAGGACGAAGCCCAGCTGCCGGCCGCTGCCCGCCGTCAGCAGCCCGGCCAGCCCCTTCACATAGGCCAGCGTGCCGGTCTTGGCATGGACGCCGGAGGGCAGCGCCTTGCCGTCCTCCTCCCCCGGCAGAAGCTCCCACAAGGCGGGTCCGCCGGCCCGCAGCAGCGCCGCCATCTGCCGCGGCGTGGCGCGCGACCCGGTGCCGAGCCCCGAATGGTTGGCGAGCCGCAGCCCGCGCCAGCCGGCACCCTGGCGCGTCAGCCAGCCCTGCAACAGCGCCGCAGACCGGTCCAGCGTCGCGACCGACGGGTCCAGCCGCCTCGACGCCGCCAGCCCGATCACCTCCGCCGACAAATTGTTGGAATGGCGCAGCAGCCCGCGCGCCAGTTCCGACAGCGGCAGGCTGTCCAGCGCCGCCAACACCGTCGCGCCGGCCGGCGTACGCCCGACCCCCGGCAGCGGCAAAGCGATGCCAGCATCGCCGGCCAGCCGGCGGAACAGGGTGGCGGCGGCCAGCCCCGGCCGCGCCACCGGCACCCAGGCGCCTGCCGCCTCCCCGGCGGCGGGCGGCGCCATCAGCCAGCGGTCGGCCCCGTCCGGCAGCAGAGGAAAGCCCCTGCTCCCGGCCATCGGCCGCACGGCGACGCTGTCCAGCGGCAGGCGCCCGGCATCGGCGACCGTCAGCACCTCCGGCCCGGCAGCACCCCGCTTCCAGTTCAGCAGGGCGCGGTTGTAGTTCAGCGACAGCGCCCCGACCCCGGTGTTGTAGGGGGCCGCCCAGGGCTGCCCGGCGTCGATCTCGGCCAGATCGGGCAGCAGGGCGGTGTCGTACAGGAACCGCCCCTCCACCCGGCGCAGCCCGGCGGCGGCCAGCCCGCCCAGCAGCTGCACCAGCCCCTCCGTCGCCAGCGCCGGGTCGCCGCCGCCTTGCAGGATCAGGTCGCCGCGCAGCACCCCGCCCGTCAGCGGGCCGGTCGCCAGCAGCCGGGTGGCGAAGCGGTGGTCCGGCCCCAGCAGGGCCAGCGCCGCCGCCACCGTCGGCAGCTTCGCCACCGACGCCGGGATGAAGGGGGTGTCCGCCGCCCGCGACTCCAGCACGGTGCCGCTGTCCGGCTCGAACAGGAGATAACCGACCGCGGAACTTTCTAAACCATTGGTGGTGGATGCCAGGGCAGGAAGCGGGCTCAGCGCCGCCGACAGGCCCAGCGATCCCAAGAGACCGAGGAAAGGCCGGCGGCCGAGAGTGGGCCGGTTATCGGGTCGGCTACCGGAGCGACGGATTGCGGTCACGGTTCGGGTCTTTCCGCTTCTGATGGAAGCTTTCATAAAGTATTTTGGTAAAAAATCGCCGGGAATCGCGAACAGGGACGTAGCCGGGCGCCAATCGGAAAAGGACACTCCGACCGGGGCAAGCCAAAGGGGGACGGTATGGCGATGTCCAAGCGGCGCGAAGCGCGCTTCGAGGTGGTGGTCGAGCAGGGCGGCAAGCCCAACATCGACGGCGTCTTTGAAGACGAGAAGTCGGCGACGGAACGCGCCAACTTCCTGCTGCGCCTTGCCAAGTTCCCGGTGGTGCGCGTGGTGAAGGTCACCGGCACCGGCCGGGAAGAAACCATCTTCCAGAAGACCTCTTCCGGCGGCGCCAAGCTGACCACCATCTCGCCCATCGAAACGGCCAACCTCTGCACCGACGTGTTGCAGGTTTTCTCCTTCGACAGCCGGATGACCCTGCTGCGGTTGCTGCGCGGTTACTGGGACGACCAGGGCGTCATTCCGTCGGAGCAGCTTCACCGCTACTATCCGTTGCGCTACTTCGAGCGCGAGGCGCTGCTGTTCAATCCCGCGGTCAGCCGGCTCGCCACCCTCCAGGCGCCGATGCTGGGGGTGAAGCCGCATGAGCGCTATGACCAGATCATCCGCCTGTTCACGGCGCTGAAGGAGCTTGCCCAGAAATCCGACACGCTGGCCCCCTACGACCAGGCCCTGATGCGCGGCGGGATTTCCGGCCTGCTGCTGGCCGCGGTCGACCGGCCGGTGGAGGAGCGCGACCGCATCGTCACCCATGCCTTCGCCACCCTGCTGGAACCGCATCGGGAGTGGGGGGCCAAGCTGACCGCCGTCCTGCGCCTCCACCAGGAGGGCGATGGCGAGAACATCCGTTTGGTCGATGAGTTCTCCGCGGAGATCGTCGACGGTCGGGAGCCGATCCGCGCCCTGATCGGCTATGCGCCCGATCTCGCCTCCGCCCTGCTGGCGCTGCTGGCGGCGCTGCGCGGCGATCTGGACGACCGGCTGCCCCACACCGAGCCGCTGCTGGCGCTGTCGAACGCGCTGGCCTCCGACGGAACCGGCTTCGGCTTCGCCCGCACGCGCGAGGCGCTGCTGCACCGCATCCGCGGCGGGCTGGACGGGCTGACCCCGCTGACCCGCAGCGGGGCGGCCAGCGACGCCCGCGCCTTTGCCGCCATCGTCGACGGCATGATCGCCTTCGACGGCTATATGGGCGGCCCGGCCATGGCCGAGTCGCTGACCCGCCGCGGCAAGACCGTCTGGGCCACCGGCGGCACCGACCTGCCCTTCGAGGAGACGATGATGCGGCTGGCCGGCCGCTTCACCACGGCAGCGGGGCGGCTCGGCTATCTGCTCGACCTCGGCGCCAGCGCCTATGGCCACAAGAAGATCAGCACCGTCATCCAGCGCGTCGCCGACGAATTCAACCGGGTGAAGTCCGCGGCGGAGCTGGCCGCCCCCGGCGCCTCCCTCCAGGAGGTGCGCGAAGGGCTGGGCCGCCGCCTGCGCGCCGCCGGCATCCCGCGGGCGCTGGCCGATGGGCTGATCGCCAAGATCGCCGCCATCCCCGATGACCAGCGCGTGTCGGTGACCGGCATCGGCGTGGTGACGGGCCTGCGGACCGGAGCCGCGCCGCATGCCCAGCCGACGGACATGACGGTCGACATGCGGGCCCCGCCGGCGCCGGCGCTGCGCCTGACGCTCAGCTACCAGGGCCGGACGGTGGCGGTGCCCGATGCTGGCGGCGATCTGGTGATCGGACGCGGGGCGGACTGCGGCATCATGCTGGACCACGCCTCCGCCTCGCGCCGGCATGCCCTGATCCGGCTGCGCGACGGGGTCTTCACGCTGGAGGATCTCAGCCGCAACGGCACCCGTCTGGTGCCGCAGGCCGGCGAGCAGCGCCTGCTGAAGATGGGCGACGTGGCGCCGCTGTCCGGCCGGGGCGAGATCGTCATCGGCTCCCTCGACCTCGGCGAACATCCGGCGCGCATCGCCTGGAGCGTGGCCGGGGGGCGCTGACTTCCTGGCGATGCCGGCCGCTCAGTCCCCGGCGCAGGCCTCGGCCAGCCGGGCCTCGGACTCCCGGGACTCGGACTCCCGGGACTCGGCCGCGCGGCTGGCGGCACGGCTGGCCGTCGCACGGTCGTCCAGCAGCGCCACCGCCCACACCGCCAGACCGCCCAACGCCAGCGCCGCGCCGACCCAGCCGGTGGAGGTCCAGCCCCAGCCGGCGGCGATCGCCATGCCGCCCAGCCAGGGGCCGAGCGCGTTGGCGGCATTGAAGGCGCTGTGGTTCAGCGCGGCGGCCAGCGTCTGCGCATCCTCCGCCACATCCATCAGCCGGGCCTGAAGGGGCGTGCCGAGACCGCCGCCGCAGCCGATCATGAAGACGACGATGGACACCAGCCACACATTGCCGGCGGCGAAGGGATAGAGCGCCAGCGACCCGGCGCTCCACAGCAGGGTGAAGGCGACGGTCGGCATCAGGGCGCGGTCGGCGGCCCAGGCGCTGACCAGCGTGCCGACGGTCATGCCGGACCCGAACACCGCCAGCACAACCGGCACCATCGCCGGCGACACCTGCGTCACCTCCATCAGGGTGGAGGCGACATAGGTGTAGACCGCGAACATGCCGCCGAAGCCGATGGCGCCGATGCCGAGCGTCAGCCAGACCTGCCGCCGCTTGAGCGCGCCCAGTTCGCGCAGCGGGCTGGCATCCGGGTGCGGCCGGTCGTTGGGGGCGAAGATCCAGACCAGCACCACGGTCAGCAGGGCGAGCAGCCCGACCACGCCGAAGCCCCAGCGCCAGCCCAGCACCTGCCCGATCCAGTTCGCCATCGGCACGCCGATGACGGTCGCCACCGTCAGCCCCAGCATGGTCCGCGCCACTGCCTGCGCCCGGCGCTGCGGCGGCACCAGCGAGGCGGCGACCAGCGCCGCGACGCCGAAATAGGCGCCGTGCGGCAGCCCGCTCATGAAGCGGAAGGCCAGCATCCAGCCATAGGAGGGCGAAAAGGCGCTGGCCACATTGGCGGCGGCGAAGACCGCCATCAGCCCGATCAGCAGGGTCCGCCGCGCCACCCGCGCCGCCAGCACCGCGATCACCGGCGCGCCCACCACCACTCCCAGCGCATAGGCGCTGATGACATGGCCGGCGGTCGGCTCGTCGATGCCCAAGCCCTGGGCGAAATAGGGCAGCAGGCTCATCGTCGCGAATTCGGTCGTCCCGATGGCAAATCCACCCATGGCGAGCGCCAGCAGCACCAGACCGGGATGGGCCGAGGCCAGCTGTGCCTCGGCACGCAGGTCGCCGTGATGGCCGGCAGACGCCATTGTCGTTTCTCCGCTGTCGCGCTGGGTCAAGGAAGGCGAAGCCCGGCGGCAGGGGAATCGAAAGCAACCGGGGCAGGGTCAGGATATTTGCCTACCCCCCGCTGAGGCAATCCGCCGCAGGCCGTTAATTCCGCAGGTGCGAAATGACCGGCGGGCATGGCTTATGCCCTCTCCCCCAGGCGAGAGAGGGCTTTCAAGTACCCTTACAGCAGGTCCTTGAACAGCGGCATCTCCGCCGCCTTGTCCCGCTTGCGCGCCTTCT
This sequence comes from Azospirillum sp. UENF 111221, assembly GCF_058780625.1. Taxonomy (NCBI): domain Bacteria; kingdom Pseudomonadati; phylum Pseudomonadota; class Alphaproteobacteria; order Rhodospirillales; family Azospirillaceae; genus Azospirillum; species Azospirillum sp. UENF 111221. The sequence continues at coordinate 159,063 of NZ_JBSNCH010000002.1, read as the reverse complement.
TCGGCTTGGCCGTTTCCGGCTGCTCCAACGGCAACTCGGGTGCGGCCACCGGCATCGGCGGTTCGGCAGCGGTTGGTTTCGCCGTGGGCGGCTTGGCGGCGCGCGGTTTGGCAGCACGCGATTTGGCGGCCGGTTCCGCGGCGACCGGCGGCGCGGGCTCCGGTGCCACGACGACCTCCGGCTCCGCCGGCGGCACGGGCGGCTCCACCGGCGCCACCGCCTCGGGCGGCAGAGCGGGAGCCGCCTCCGGCGCCGCTTCGGCCGCGGGCTTGGCCTTCTTCTTCCGGGACGGCGGGCGCGGCGGGATGCCGACGCCCTCCTTGGCGCGCTGCTTGGCCTGGTCGCGGGCCTGTGCCTCCGGGGCGGCGGGGTCTTCGCTCAGCCATTTGCGGCGCTTGATGACCTCGTTCACCCGGCCCTGATTCACCCCCAGCTGGAAGGCGATCTCCTGCTGGGTCATGTTGGTGGTCTCGTGCAGGTGCAGGATCTCGGTCGCCAGCTCCGGAGTCATCTTGCGCCCGGTCAGCCGGCGCGCCGGCCGGACGGAACGCTGGGAGCGGTCGCGCGCCCGCAGGGACTCCAGGATCTCCAGCGCGGCCGTGTTGCCCGACGCCTTCAATGCGTCCTCGAATTCCTTCAGCGTCGCCATAAGTCCTCTCCTGCTTTCCTCTGCCGGTTCCCCGCAGCAACCGGCAAGATCACAGATAGTTCGTCCGATGGCGACGGAAAAGCCGCGATTGGATTCAAACGGGGATGCCGTCTCAGGCCGGAAAGCGCAGGTCGATCCGCGTTCCTGTGCTGCCGGCAGGTCCATCTGCCGGGCCATAGCTCAACCGGCCGGACAGCTGGACCGCCAGGCTCTGGATGATCTTCCAGCCCAGGCTGGGCAGGTGCTGCGCGTCGAACCCGTCCGGCAGGCCGACGCCATCGTCCGCCACCAGCAGATGCAGCTGGCCGGGCTGGCCGGGCACCTCGCTCAGCTCGATGGTGACGGTGCCGCCACCACCGCCGCCACCATCGCCGTCACGGCCGGTGAAGGCGTGCTTCAGGCTGTTGGTCAGCGCCTCCACGATCAGCATGGCCAGCGCCAGCAGCCGTTCGGGCGACCGCGGCGCGGCCTGCACGCTCACGCGGCAGGTGACGCCGGACATGCCGGCCGCCGCCAGCATGTCCCGGCACAGCGCGTCGATGTGGCTGCCGAAATCGTCGCCGGATTGCGGATCGTGCAGGCGCCGGTGCACCCGGGCCATGGTGTCGAGCCGCTTCCCAGCCTCCTCCAGCGCCGCCAGCGCCCCTTCCGGCGACTGGTTGATCGACCGTCGTTGCAGGGCAAGCAGGGCGGAGACGAACTGCATGTTGTTGGCGACGCGGTGCTGCAGCTCGTGGAACATGGTGGTCTGCGCCTCCAGCAGGGAGGCGGTACGGCCGCGCTCCTCGTTCAGGCGCGCCAGCGTCACCTGCATGCCATGGATCAGCGCGATGTCGACGGTGACGATCACGGCATAGAAGGCCAGCGCCAGCCCGACGGAGGCATCCAGACCGAGGGAGTAATAGGGCGGAATGAAGAAATACCAGGCCGCCAGTCCCGACAGCACCGCAACCGCCACCCCCGGCCCCCGACCGGCCATGAAGGTGGTCAAAATCACCGCCGGAAAGAAGGTGAGATAGGGAAAGCCGGTGGGCAGGGTGCCGTCGGCGGCCAGACGCAACACCAGCGCGACAGCGAAAGTCAGCAGGGCGGCGCCATAGCGCTGCACCGGCCCGCGCCGCAGCAGCGAAAAGCGCGCAAACCACCGCCAGACCGGCCGATCGGACCCCATTCCCTCAAAACCCCCAGGATTCCCGGCGAAAACATATGGCCGACACCAATCGCTTGTAAGGGCAAGGCCAAGCCCGTGCACGTGAATTATCGGCCGGCCCCCGTGACCATCGTCGGGAGAAGCCCGGCCATCGCCTTCGCCGTGCGCGCGGCCCATCTGTCCAAAGCTGTTCACATTTCCACCACATCCGTTCATGACGGGCGGGCACTTTGTTCAATCCACGGAGCGATTGTAGCGGCATGCGGCGGCCGGAGCCCCCTGCCCCGGCGCCCAACGAACCACCAAGGCTGAAGGAGCCCCGCCCCGTGAAGACCCGTGCCATGAAGTCCCGTCTGAGCGCGCTCGCCATCGCGGCCACGCTGTCGGTCTCCGCTTTCGCCCTGTCCGGCACGGCCCAGGCCGGCGCCACCTTCGACGGCGTGAAGCAGAAGGGCTACGTCCAGTGCGGCGTCAACCTGGGCCTGTACGGCTTCTCCTCGCCCGACGACAAGGGCAAGTGGTCGGGCCTCGACGTCGACATGTGCCGCGCCGTCGCCGCCGCCATGTTCGGCGATGCCGAGAAGGTGAAGTACACCCCGCTGTCGGCGCAGCAGCGCCTGCCGGCGCTCCAGTCCGGCGAGATCGACCTGCTGGCCCGCAACACCACCCGCACCCTGACCCGCGACACCGCCAACGGCCTGAACTTCGCGCCGACCAACTATTTCGACGGCCAGGGCTTCATGGTGTCGGCCAAGCTCGGGCTGAAGAGCGCCAAGCAGCTGAACGGCGCCACCGTCTGCGTCCTGCCCGGCACCACGACCGAGCAGAACGTGTCGGACTACTTCCGCGCCAACAAGATGACCTTCAAGCCGGTCGTCATCGAGAAGAACGAGGAGCTGAACAAGGCCTTCTTCGCCGGCCGCTGCGACGCCCTGACCTCCGACGCCTCCCAGCTGGCCGCCATCCGCGCCGCCGAGGTGCAGAACCCCAACGACTACGTCATCCTGCCCGAGCTGATCTCCAAGGAGCCGCTGTCCCCGGCCGTGCGCCAGGGCGACGAGGAGTGGATGAACCTGGTCACCTGGGCCTTCTACGCCATGGTCCAGGCCGAGGAGAAGGGCCTGACCTCGGAGACCGTCGACGCCGCCATGACCTCGCCCGATCCGGACGTGAAGCGCCTGCTGGGCGTCACCGCCGGCAACGGCAAGGCGCTGGGCGTCGAGGAGAACTGGGCCTACGCCATCATCAAGCAGGTCGGCAACTACGCCCAGAGCTATGAGCGCAACGTCGGCTCGGGCTCCAAGCTGAAGATGCCGCGCGGCCAGAACGCCCTCTACACCGAAGGCGGCCTGATGTACGCCCCGCCGATGAAGTAAGGGCGCCCTCCCTCCCTTCCCCTTCCGGGGGAAGGGAGGGCCTTTCACCCCCCGCACGGAGCAACACCATGACAAACCCGGTCCAGGCGCTGAATTCCGCGCGCGTGCGGGGGTGGCTGTATCAGGCTCTGTTCCTGGCCTGCGCCCTCGCCGTCGCCTGGTATCTCGTCTCCAACACCCTGACCAACCTCGCCACCCGCGGCGTCGCCACCGGTTTCGGCTTCCTGCACCGCGAGGCCGGCTTCGAGATCGGCGAGAGCCTGCTGCCCTATTCCGCGTCCGACACCTACCTGACGGCCCTGGTGGTCGGCCTCCTGAACACGCTGGCGGTGTCGGCCGCCGGTGTCGTGCTGGCGACCGTGCTGGGCGTGCTGATCGGCATCGGGCGGCTGTCGTCCAACTGGATGGTGAACCGCTTCGCCACCCTGTATGTCGAGACGGTGCGCAACGTGCCGCTGCTGTTGCAGCTGGTGGTCTGGTACACCATCCTGAACCGGCTCCCCAGCCCGCGCGAGGCGCTGGAGGTGCTGCCGGGCATCTTCCTCAGCAACCGCGGCATGAAGTTCCCGGTCCTGGTGGAGCATGCCGGCCATGGCTGGATCCTGCTGGCGCTGGTCGCCGGCATCGCCGCCGCCATCGCCGTCGTCCGCTACGGCCGCCGCCGGCGCGAGACCACCGGCAAGCCCTTCCCGACCCTGCCGGCCGTCATCGCCGCCCTGCTGCTGCCGCCGGCGCTCGCCTTCATCGTCACCGGCGCCCCGCTGGCCTTCGACGTGCCGGCATTGGCCGGCTTCAATTTCGAGGGCGGCGGATCGGTCACCCCGGAATTCACCGCGCTGCTGATCGGCCTATCGGTCTACACCGCCGGCTTCATCGCCGAGATCGTGCGCTCCGGCATCCTCGCCGTGCCGCACGGCCAGACCGAGGCCGGGCTGGCGCTGGGCCTGTCGCCGGGCAAGATCCTGCGCCTCGTCATCCTGCCGCAGGCGCTGCGCGTCATCGTGCCGCCGCTGACCAGCCAGTATCTGAACCTGACCAAGAACAGCTCGCTGGCGGTCGCCATCGGCTATCCGGACCTGGTCAGCGTCTCCAACACCTCGGCCAACCAGACCGGCCAGGTGGTGGAGGCAGTGGCGATGATGATGCTCGTCTATCTCATCATCAGCCTCGCGATCTCCGGCTTCATGAACTGGTACAACCGCCGCGTGGCTCTGGTGACCCGATGAGCAAGCAGTTCCCGGCCGATCCGGCCCCGATTCCCACCGCTCCCGTCCCCCCGCCCATTGGGCCGCGTCCTACGAGGAGGAGCCGACCCAGGCCTCCGCCCCGCCGCAGGCCAACGGCATGACGGCGCTGAAGCCCTTCGGCTGGGCGAAGGACAACCTCTTCAACACGCCGCTGAACACCGCGCTGACGCTGGCCTGCCTGTTCCTGCTGTGGCTGGTGGTGCCGCCGATGGCGAACTGGCTGCTGCTGAACGCCAGCTGGTCCGGGTCGTCGGAGGCCTGCCGCGAGGCGGCCGGCGCCTGCTGGTCGGTGATCGTGGTCAAGCACCGGCTGATCTTCTTCGGCACCTACCCCTATGACGAGCAGTGGCGCCCCTTCCTGGCCTGCGCCCTGTTCGTGGCGATGCTGGGGGCCAGCGGCGTCCGCGCCTTCTGGCGGCCCTGGCTGGCCGTCGCCTGGGCGCTGACCCTGGTCGGCATGGGCGTGCTGATGTGGGGCGGCATCGCCGGCCTCACCTATGTGCCGAACGACCGCTGGGGCGGGCTGCCGATCACGCTGATGCTGTCGGTCTTCTCCATCGCTCTCGCCTTCCCGCTGTCGATCCTGCTGGCGCTGGGCCGCCAGTCCTCGCTGCCCGCCATCCGCACCTTCTGCGTCGGCTTCATCGAGACGATGCGCGGCGTGCCGCTGGTCAGCGTGCTGTTCATGGCCTCGGTGATGTTCCCGCTGTTCCTGCCGGAAGGCGTCACGGTCGACAAGCTGCTGCGGGCACTCGCCGGCATGACGCTCTTCACCGCCGCCTATCTGGCCGAGGCCGTGCGCGGCGGCTTGCAGGCGATCCCCAGGGGCCAGTACGAGGCCGCCGACGCGCTTGGCCTCAGCTACTGGCAGAAGACGATGCTGATCGTCCTGCCGCAGGCCCTGCGCATCGTCATCCCGCCCATCGTCAACCAGTTCATCAGCGCCTTCAAGGACACCTCGCTGGTCACCATCGTCGGCCTGTACGACCTGCTGACCGCCGCCACCGTCGCGACGACCGACCCCGAATGGCGCCCCTATTTCGCCGAGGTCTATGTCTTCGCCGGGCTGATGTTCTGGATCTTCTGCTTCAGCATGTCGCGCTACAGCCAGTGGCTGGAGCGTCTGGCCAACCGCTACACCCGCCGCTGACCGGCCTTCTGGAGACACGCCATGACCGCCAACGCCATCATCGAACTCCGCAAGGTCGGCAAGTGGTACAACAGCTATCACGCGCTGCGCGACGTCAGCATCAGCATCGGCAAGGGTGAGAAGGTCGTCGTCTGCGGCCCCTCCGGGTCGGGCAAGTCGACGATGATCCGCTGCATCAACCGGCTCGAGGCGCACCAGACCGGCCACATCATCGTCGACGGCATCGAGCTGACCGACGACGTCAAGGCGGTGGAGAAGATCCGCCGCAAGGTCGGCATGGTGTTCCAGAACTTCAACCTGTTCCCGCACCTGACGGTGCTCCAGAACCTGACGCTGGCCCCGATCTGGGTCCGCGGCATGGCGAAGTCCGAGATCGAGGAAATCGCCATGATGTACCTGAAGCGGGTGCGCATCCCCGACCAGGCGCACAAGTTCCCCGGCCAGCTGTCCGGCGGCCAGCAGCAGCGCGTCGCCATCGCCCGCGCGCTGTGCATGCGCCCCGAGATCATGCTGTTCGACGAGCCGACCTCGGCACTCGACCCCGAAATGGTCAAGGAGGTGCTGGACGTCATGACCGAGCTGGCCGGCGAGGGCATGACCATGGTCTGCGTCACCCACGAAATGGGCTTCGCCCGGCAGGTCGCCGACTCTATTGTCTTCATGGCCGAAGGCTCGATCATCGAGAGCGGGTCGCCGGCCGAATTCTTCGAAAACCCGAAAAGCGAGCGCACCCGCCAGTTCCTGGGCCAGATCCTGGAGCATTGAGGCAAAAGGCGCGCTGAGAGGCGGACAAGAGGGTCATGGCGGCGACCATTGCCATCACCGACGACGACGCGGTGACGCGCGAGACGCTGAAGTCCTATCTGACAGATGAGGGCTTCGACGTCCTGCTGGCCCGAAGTGCGGAGGAGCTGAAGGATCTGCTGGCGGCGGCGTCGGTGGACGTGGTGCTGCTCGACATCCGGCTGCCGCGCCAGGATGGGCTGACCCTGACCCGCGAGCTTCGCGCGGTGTCGGAGATCGGCATCATCCTGGTCAGCAGCCGGGCGGAGAAGCTGGACCGCATCATCGGGCTGGAGATGGGGGCCGACGACTACATCGCGAAGCCCTTCGAGCCGCGAGAAGATCCTGGCCCGGGTGCGGAACCTGCTGCGCCGGCTGAAGGCGCCGGGCGACCAGCGCGACGACCGCCGGCGCTGCTTCTCCGGCTGGACGCTGTGGCTCGACCGCATGCGCCTGACCGACCCGCAGGGCAACCCGGTGCGGCTGACCGGCGCCGAGTTCGAGCTGCTGTCGACCTTCGTCTGCAACCCCGGCCGGGTGATGAACCGCGACTATCTGCTGACGGCGACGACGCGGCGCAAGACGGATGCCACCGACCGCACCATCGACAGCCTGGTCCGCCGCCTGCGCCGCCTGATCGAGACCGATCCGGCGGACCCGAGGCTGATCGTCACCGTCCACGGCACAGGCTACCTGTTCGCCGGCGACGTCACGCAGGATGGGTAAGGAGTTCTTCGAACCGGCCGGAATCCCCTCTCCCCCCGGGGAGAGGGTTAGGGTGAGGGGGTCGCGCGGCGAGGATCTTCATAGAGTCGCACACTCCCCCATTCGCCACCGAATCCACTCCCTGCATCCCCCTCACCCCGACCCTCTCCCCAGGGGGGAGAGGGGGTATAGGGCGCCCATCCACCTAACCCCGAGCAAACTCCCCCGTCGCTTCAGTCTCGCGGCGGCCACGCGCTCGGCAGCCTGGGTCACGGAAATCGCGAAAATTTTTCGCGCGCTTCCGTGGCCCATTTTTTATGCGTTAACGCGGGCAGACAGCCTGCTCCGAAGTCAATCCACCACATCCGGTTGCTTTTCTTCTTGTCGGATTCCCCCCTGGGAAAGTCATAGACCGCATATCCGCCCAAAAGACCACCTGTTTCCTTAGCGCCTTCATCCCCGCTTGCCTCAAATACAAACGAAAAGACACGAACTGTTCACAAATGAACGCTAAACCGTTCAAAGGGCCCTGCGACGATATGCGTGTAGCAATCCGTTGAAACCGTTCACTGGCGGCGGGGGTTTGGGCATGACGGCGATCTCGACGAATGCGGGCAGCACCTTGGACGATGGCGGTGCGCGCCACCGCTTCTGGACCCTGCGCCGCGCCATGGTGTCGGTGGTGGGCGTGCTGGTGGCGGCGCTGATCGCCAGCCAGGCCTGGGTGTCGCAGCGTTACACCGACTTCGCGCTGACCACCTTCAACAGCAGTGCCGCGGCCACCCTGCGGGTTCTCGCCAACGACCGCATCCGCAAGAACTACACGGACTGGCTCCAGGGCCATGCCAACGAATGGAGCCGCGACGCCTTCCTGGTCGACAGCATCAACCAGAAGGACCCGGCCAAGACGATGCTGGCGCTGAAGAACATCAACGCGCGGCCCGTGGTGGTCGACCGCGAGGTGCGGCTGGTCTCGGTCGCCGTGTTCGACGCCGACATGGCGCGCATCGCCGCCACCGGCGGGGAGCAGGACAGCGTCGCCACCGTCGCCCCGCTGTTCGAGGCGCTGAAGACCCGCGACATCGCCGACAAGCGCCGTCCGGCCAGCCTGCTGTGGCGCGACGGCCAGGGTCGGCCGCTGTTCAGCATGATCGTCCCCATCGGCGGCTTCCGCGTCCTGGGCTTTTTGGAGGTGGTGACCGATCCCCTGCCCGCCCTGTCCAACCTGGGCGCCGTGCTCGACGCCGACATCCGCATCACCGACGCCAAGGGCGGCGTTCTGTTCGAGGCGAAGGGCGGCGAGCCGTCGGCCCATGCGCAGCTCTCCACCACCACCGTGGCGCTCGGCGGCGATGGCGGGCTGCCTTGGGCGACGGCGGAGATCTCGCGCGACGTGTCGGAATTCGTCGGCGCGACGGAGGCCCTGCGCAACGACGCCCTCAAGATGGTCGCCGCCTTCGCGCTGGCCGTCGCCATCGCCGCCGCCCTGCTGCTGCGCGTCGCCGTCATCGCCAACCTGCGCAAGTTCGCCCGCGCCATGGAGCAGATCGCCGCCGGCGACCTGTCCATCGAGGTTCCCCGCACCGGCCGCGACGAGCTGGCGGTGATGGCCGCCGCGCTGCGCCGCCTGCGCGGCAGCGTCGAGCAGGTGCTGCTGATGAAGCGGATGGTCGACAGCAGCCCGGTGCCGACCGCCCTCCTGCGCACCGACGGCCCAAATGGCGAAGGGCAGGTCGGCTTCGTCAATCCCGCCGCCCGGACCTTCTGCGAGGCGCACGGCATCGACCCGGCCGGTCCCGACCTGCTGGCCCAGGGGCCGGACTTCACCGCCGCCTGCACCGACCCCGCCCGTCCGCAGATCCCGCGCCGCACCCTGACGGTGGACGAGACGACGGTGGAGGCCCATGTCGACACCGTGTTCGACGACCAGGGCAACGTGCTGGGCAAGACGCTGTCCTGGACCGACGTGACCGAGCAGATGCGCTCGGCAGCGCTGGCCCGCCAGCTGATGGAGGACGTGCATCAGGTGGCGTCGGGCGTCGCCACCCAGTCGGGCCAGCTGCGCGAGCTGGCCGACGCGCTGCGCCGCGAATCCTCCGGCACCATCGACAGCACGGTCAGCGCCGGCAGCTTCGTCGCCGAGAGCAACCGCAACGCCAACACCTGCAACGACAGCGCCGGCACGCTGATGGACACCATCGGCACCGTCTCCAGCCTGACGAGCGAGGCGGCCGGCGTGGTCGGCGCAACGCTGGGCGAGCTGACCGCCGCCCGCGAGGTGGTCGGCCAGCTGGGCGACAACACCGAGCAGATCCGCCGCATCGTCGACGTCATCACCGGCATCGCCCACCAGACCAAGCTCTTGGCGCTGAACGCCACCATCGAGGCGGCGGCGGCCGGCGTGGCGGGCCGCGGTTTCGCCGTGGTGGCGGCGGAGGTGAAGAAGCTGGCGGAGGAGACCGCCAACGCCACCGTGCAGATCGCCACGTCGGTCAGCGCCATCAACGGCAGCATCCAGAACACCGTCGGCACCTTCGCCCGCATCTCCGGCTCGGTCGAGCGCATCAGCGAGGTGCAGGAGCTGATCGGCGGTGCCGTGGCCCGCCAGACCAACTCCTCCACCGACATCCGCCGCCGCGTCGGCGTGATCGCCGGCAACACCGGCGAGGTGGCGAGCCTGATCGACGGCGTCAGTGCCCAGGCCGCCCGCACCGGCGACATCGCCGCCTCGCTGACCGAGACGGCGAACACGCTGGCCGAGGAAGCGGCTTCGCTGCATAGTCTGCTCGGCACGCTGCGCGCCGGGCAGGCGGCCTGACCCCGCCCGCCGCCGGCACGCGGTGGAAGAGGCGGGTCAGGGGAATGGGTGTCGGAATGCGGCTGGTGTTGCTTGTGCTGCTGGCGATGGTTTCGGCCTTACCGGCGCTAATGCCACCGGCCTGGGCCGAGGACGGCGACACGCTGGAGCGCATCCACGGCCGCGGCTTCCTGATCTGCGGCCTGCGCAGCGGCGTCAGCGGCATCTCCTTCTCCGACCCGCAGGGGCATCTCGACGGCTTCCTGGTCGATGTCTGCCGGGTCTTCGCCGCGGCGACGCTCGGCAACGCCCAGGCCATCCGCGTCGTCCGCCTGCCGGAGAAGCCGCAGGAATTCCAGGCGGTGGAGAAGCACGAGGTCGACGTGGCACTGACCACCACGACCTGGACCTTCAGCCGCGAGCTGTCGCACGACATCGAGTTCCTGATGCCGCTGCTGCATGACGGCCAGGGCTTCGCCATCCACTCGGACGGCACCCCGCCGCCGCCGCTCGACCGGCTGGGTGTGCGCACCGTCTGCGTCAAGACCGCCACCACCACGGTCCGCAATCTGGAGGACCATATCCGCAAGTCCGACCTGCCCTGGACGATCCGCACCTTCCAGACGCTGGACGAGGCGTTGCAGGCGTTCCTCGCCCATGAATGCGACCTGCTGACCACCGACCGCACGGTGCTGGTGACCTCGCTGGCCGGCTACCGCCAGGCGGGAATGGGCATTTACATCTACCCCGACGTGATCTCGCGCGAGCCGCTGACGCCCTACATCGCGCGCGGCGACCGCAACTGGTACGACATCACCCGCTGGGTGCTCCACGCCATCGTGCTGGCCGATGCCAAGGGCGTCACCTCGGCCGACGTCCAGGCCGGCCGCATCCCCGACGATCCCGAACTGCACCGCATGCTGGGCCACGCCGGCAGCGTCTCCCGCACCCTCGGACTGCCCGACGACTGGGCCTTGCAGGTGCTGGCCCAGGTCGGGAACTACGGCGAGATCTTCGACCGCAACCTCGGCACCCCCTACGGCATGGACCGCGGCATGAACAAGCCCTGGACCCAGGGCGGCCTGCTCTACGCGCCACCGTTCCGGTAGGCCCCCCCTACGCCGCCAGCGCAACGCCCAGATGCCGCTCCAGCAGCGCCGGATCGGCCTTCGCCTGCGCCGCCGGCCCGGCATGCACCACCCGGCCGCGGTCGAGGAAGACCACGCGGTCGGCAAAGTCCAGCGCGCGGTCGACCTGCTGCTCCACCAGCAGGATGGTCATGTCGAGCCTGGACAGCGCCGCCATCAGCGTGTCGCAAATCACCGGCGCCAGCCCTTCCAGCGGCTCGTCCAGCAGCAGCACCGTCGGCTTGCCGAGAAGCGCGCGGGCGACCGACAGCATCTGCTGCTCGCCGCCCGACAGTTCGCCGCCGCCGTTGCGCCGCCGCTCGCCCAGCCGGGGGAACAGCTCGTACGCCTCCTCCAGCGCCGAACGCGGCCGCCCCTTCAGCCCGGTGACGAGATTCTCCTCCACCGTCAGCGATTTGAAGATGTCGCGCGTCTGCGGCACATAGCCGAGCCCGGCTGCCGCGCGACCCGAGCTAGTTATCCCACCGAGTTCCACCCCGTCCAGCCGGATGCTGCCGCCATGGCGGGTGGTCTGGCCGACCAGCGTCGCCAGAATCGTCGTCTTGCCCACCCCGTTGCGGCCGAGCAGGGCCAGCCGCCCGCCCGCCGGCACGGCCAGCGACACGCCGTCGAGGATCAGCGTCTTGCCGTAGCCGGCGCGCAGATCCGCGATCTCGAAAGCCCCACGCGGCTCAGTGTGCATCGGCACGGCTCCCGAGATAGACCTCGCGCACGCGCGGGTCGGCGACGATCTCCCTGGCGGTGCCGCTGCACAGCAACCGCCCCTGCGCCAGCACGACGATGGTCTTCGCGAAGCGGAACACCAAATCCATGTCGTGCTCGATCATCAGCACCGCCAGAATCCTTGGGCAGCCGGTCGATGGCGTCGAGGATGCGCTGGCTTTCCGAATGGGGCACGCCGGCCGCCGGCTCGTCGAGGATCAGCACCTTCGGCTTCATGGCGAGCGCCAGCGCGATCTCCAGCAGCCGCTGCTGCCCGTAGGCCAGCGAGCCGACCGCCGTGTGCGCCGCATGGGTCAGCCCCATGGCATCGAGCAGCCCCGCCACCTCGTCGGCCAGCCCGGCCACCCTGGCGACATTGGCGAACAGCCGGAAGGTGCGGCGGTCGCGCTGGAGGACGGCCAGTTCCAGATGCTCGCGCACCGTCATCGACTTGAACAGCCGCGCCACCTGGAAGCTGCGGATCAGCCCCAGCCGCACCCGCTCCGCCGCCGGCAGCCTCGTGATGTCGCGGCCGTCCAGCCGGATGGTGCCGGCGCTGGGCGGGATCACCCCGGTGACGAGGTTGACGAAGGTCGTCTTGCCGGCCCCGTTCGGCCCGATCAGGGCACAGCGGTCGCCGGCACTCAGCGTCATGGTGATGTCGGACGACACCTGCAAACCGCCGAAATTCTTGCTCAGCCCCTCGACCTCAAGAAGCTTGGTCATGCCCCACCCTCCCCCTGTCCAGCCGGCCGGCGCAACAGCCCGCCCAGCCGCTCCAGACCCGAGGCGATGCCGCCGGGCAGGAACAGGACGATGCCGATCAGGAACAGGCCGATGAAGCCCATCCAGTGGAAGGGATCGCTGGCGGCCAGGATGTGGTGGATGCCCATGAAGGCCGCCGTACCGATCACAGCACCGTAAAGCCGCCCGGTGCCGCCCAGCACCAGCATCACCAGCGCCTCCGCCGACCAGGGGAAGCCGGCGCTGTCCAGCCCGACGATGCCGCTGGTGACCGCGGTCAGCCCCCCGGCCACCCCGGCGAACACCCCGGCCACGCCATAGAGCGCCACCAGATAGGATTTCGGCGAGCCGCCGATGGCGGAGATCCGCAAGGGGTCCTCCTTCACGCCGCGGCAGGCCAGCCCGAAGGGCGAGCGCACGATCCGCCGCGCCACCAAAAGCCCGGCCACCAGCACCGCCAGCGCGAACAGGTAGGAGGTGCGGCCGAACATGTCGAAGCGGAACAGCCCCAGCACCGGAGCCGGGTCGATGCCCGACAGCCCGTCGCTGCCGCCGGTCCAGTCGCGCGCCTTGTTGGCGACCTCCTGCACGATCTGCCCGACCGCGATGGTCAGCATCAGCAGGGTCAGCCCGCGCGCATGCAGGATCAGCGCGCCGGTCGCCAGCGCGACCAGCCCGCCGGCAAGCCCGCCGGCCGCCAGCATGACGAAGGGGTCGTTGTTCCAGTTGACCGCGACGATGCCGGCGGCATAGGCGCCGGTGCCGAACATCGCCGCCTGCCCCAGCGTGGCGATCCCGCCATAGCCGAGCACGAGGTCGAGCGACAGCACGAACAGCGCCGAGGCGGCGATGCGGGTCAGCAGCGCCAGATCGTCCGGCAGCAGCCAATAGGCGGCCAGCCCGGCCAATGCGACCAGCGGAATGCCGATCCAGCCGAGATCGCGGCGCCGCCCGAGCGGAGCGGGGCGGGTCACCGCGCCGGCCTTTCCGTCGCGCTCGGCGACGCTCGTCATGCCGTCCTCCCTTTGAAGAAGCCGTGGGGCCAGCGGAACAGGATCAGGATCAGGGCGGCGTAGAAGAAGAACTCGCCGAAATTGGGGATCAAATATTTGCCGGCGGTGTCGACGATGCCGAGCGCCAAAGCCGCCGCCGCCGAGCCGAAGATGCTGCCCGCCCCGCCGACCGCCACCACCGCCAGGAACAGCACGATGTAGCGGATGGCGTAATAGGGCTCCAACGGCAGCAGTTCCGCCCCCAGCACGCCGCCCAGCGCCGCCAGCCCGGTGCCGAGCGCGAAGGTCGCCAGATAGAGCCGCTCGGTCCGGATGCCCAGCGCCGCCGCCATGGCGGGGTCATCCACCGCTGCGCGCAGCCGGATGCCGAAATCGGTGCGCTCCAACAGCCACCACAGCCCCAGCAGGGTGGCCGCCCCGGCGCCGATCACGAAGGCGCGGTGGGTCGGGATCGACTTCGGCCCCAGCTGCACCGTGCCGGTCAGCAGATCGGGCAGCGGAATGCGCTTCAGCGTCGGGCCGAACAGGTAATTGATGCCGGCGACGATGACGAAGGTCAGCCCGATGGTCAGCAGCACCTGCGCCAGTTCGTTGGCCGAGCCGTAGATGCGCCGGTACAGCAGCCGTTCCAGCGGCAGCGTCGCCAGCACGGTCAGCGCCACCGCCACCACCAGCGCCAGCCCATAGGGCAGCCCGGCGCTCTGTGCTGCATAGGAGGCGACATAGCCGCCGACCATGGCGAAGGCGCCATGCGCCAGATTGACCACCCGCATCAGCCCCAGCGTCACCGACAGCCCGACGGAGATGATGAAGAGGATCATGCCGTAGGCGACCCCGTCGACGGCGATCCCGAACATGGTTTCCATGATGTCTCTCCACCCGCCCCTCCCCCTCTCCCCCCGGGGAGAGGATCGGGGTGAGGGGGAAGCACTGCGTGCCTTACCCGTAAATCCTGCCGCGCGTCCCCCTCACCCTAACCCTCTCCCCGCTTTCGGCGGACCTTTGGTCCGCCTGTCGCGTCAGCGCAAACGAAGTATGCGCGAAAGCAGGGGGGAGAGGGCATTCTTACCGGGACGGGAGAGGGAGACCATCCCCTCACTTCGCCAGCTTGTACCCATAGTCCGGCTGCTTCGGGAACGACTGCTTCTCGACATTCTCCAATCGGCCGTCGACCATCTCGACAGTGCGCAGATAGATCGTCTGGGTGACGTGGCGGCTGTCGGGATCGATGGTCAGGGGACCGCGCGGGCTTTCCCAGCTCATGCCCTTCACCGACTCCACCGCCTTGGCGCCGTCGATCTTGCCGCCGCTGTTCTTGATCATCTGATAGATGACATGCGTGCCGTCATAGGCGCCGACCGAGGTGAAGGTGACGCTGTCGTAGGAGCCGAACATCTCCTTGTGCTTGGCGACGAAGGCCTTGTTCATCGCCGAGTTCGTGCGCCCGGCTGTAGTTGAAGGTGGTGGTGATGCCCATCACCGCGTCGCCCAGCGCCGGCAGGTCCGGTTCCTGGGTCAGGTCGCCGGGGCCGAAGAACTTGATGCCCGCCGCCTTCAGCCCGGTGTCGTTGAAGGCCTTGGCGAAGGCCAGCGTTGTCGGGCCGGCGGGCAGGAAGGCATAGACCGCCTCGGCGCCCGAATCCTTGATCCGCTGCATGAAGGGGGCGAAGTCGGTGGACTTCAGCGGCATGCGGATGGTGTCCACCACCGTGCCGCCGTTCTTCTCGAAGGTGGTTTTGAAGGCGGCCTCGCCGTCGATGCCGGGACCATAGTCGCTGACCGCCGAGATCGCCTTCTTGATACCCTGCTTGGCCATGTGTTCGGCCAGCGGCACCGTGTTCTGCCACAGCGTGAAGGAGGTGCGGACATAGCGCGGCGACTTCTCCGTGATGGCGGAGGTCGCGGCGTTGAAGATCACGCAGGGGATGTTCGCCTCGTCGATCAGCGGGGCGACGGCCAGCGCATCCGGCGTGAAGAAATAGCCGGCGAGGAAGGACACCTTCTCCTTGACGATCAGCTCCTGCGACAGCGCCTTGCTCTGCGCCGGGTTCGCCTGGTCGAGGTCCTTGTAGATGAACTCCACCGTGTCGTTGCCGACGGTCTTGCCGTGCTCGGCCTGATAGACCTCGATGGCTTCCTTGAAGCTCTTGCCCACCACGCCGAACGGCCCGGAGAAGGGCGCCACGACGCCGACCTTGATGGTGGCGGCACCGGCCGGACCGGCCGCCAGCGCCAGACCGAACGCCGCACCCAGCAGCGCGTTGCCCAACAGCGCGTTGCGCAGAGTCCTCGTCATCGTCCCTCCCACATGTGACCATATGCCGGCGCCGGAATTCGCTATTCCGGTCATTGACTGTTCCGTCCACCGTACTGAGGGAGGACCGAACCGTCAAGTGCGATATTTGATGTTATGTTCTATAATCGCACAGAATCAGTCATCAATTCAAGTATTTGATAAATATATTTTTTCTCTTTCATTCCGGTCGCATCGACAAAGCAATCCTCATGTTGCGCCGCAATATGGGCGATCATCGCACGATACAAGCATTTTTCGCCCTTGACAGCGCAGCGCACCGCTCGCCACTCTGTGCGTAACGACGAATATCTGTGCGATTTTCGCACATCCGGGAGGTCATATGGCGAAGATCACGCCCCTGCGCGAGGCGGTGGCGAGCCTCGTGCACGACGGCGACACGGTCGCCCTGGAAGGATTCACCCACCTGATCCCCCATGCCGCCGGGCATGAGATCATCCGGCAGGGCCGGCGCGGCCTGACGCTGGTGCGCATGACGCCGGACCTGATCTACGACCAGCTGATCGGCATGGGCTGCGCCGCGAAGCTGATCTTCTCCTGGGGCGGCAACCCCGGCGTCGGTTCCCTCCACCGCTTCCGCGATGCGGTCGAGCAAAGCTGGCCGCACCGGCTGGAGATCGAGGAGCACAGCCACGCCGGCATGGCGAACGCCTATGTCGCCGGCGCCTCCAACCTGCCCTTCGCCCTGCTGCGCGGCTACACCGGCTCCGACCTGCCGAAGGTCAACCCCAACATCCGCTTCGTCGAGTGCCCCTTCACCGGCGAAAAGCTGGCCGCCATCCCGTCGGTCCGGCCGGACGTGACGGTGATCCACGCCCAGAAGGCCGACCGCCGCGGCAATGTGCTGCTCTGGGGCATCCTCGGCGTCCAGAAGGAAGCGGTGCTGGCCGCCAAGCGCTCCATCGTCACGGTGGAGGAGATCGTCGACGACCTGGAGGCGCCGCCCAACGCCTGCGTGCTGCCCTATTGGGCGCTGTCGGCTGTCTGCCCTGTCCCCGGCGGTGCCTATCCGTCCTACGCGCAGGGCTATTCGGAGCGCGACAACCGCTTCTACAAGGCCTGGGATCCCATCGCCCGCTCGCGCGAGACCTTCCAGGCCTGGATGCAGCGCCATGTGCTGGACACCGACGATTTCGCCGGCTTCCGCCGCGTGCTGGCCGAAAGCATGGCCCAGATCATGAAGGAGGCCGTGTGATGGGTTCCGAAGACTTCACCGCGACCGAGATCATGACGGTGGCGGCCAGCCGCCTGCTGAAGGACGGCACTGTCTGCTTCGTCGGCATCGGCCTGCCCTCCACCGCCGCCAACCTCGCCCGGCTGACCCATGCGCCGGACGTCGTGCTGATCTATGAATCGGGGCCGATCGGCGCCAAGCCGACGGTGCTGCCGCTGTCGATCGGCGACGGCGACCTCGCGCTCACCGCCGACACCGTGGTCGGCACGCCGGAGATCTTCCGCTACTGGCTCCAGGGCGGGCGGATCGACGTCGGCTTCCTCGGCGCCGCCCAGGTCGACCGCTTCGCCAACATCAACACCACCGTCATCGGCCCCTACGACTCACCCAAGGTGCGGCTGCCCGGTGCCGGCGGCGCGCCGGAGATCGCCTCCCAGGCCAAGGAGGTCTTCATCGTCCTGAAGCAGAGCCCCAAGGCCTTCGTCGCCAAGCTGCCCTTCGTCACCTCGGCGGGCTATCTCGACGGCGGGGATGCACGGGCCAGGGCCGGCATCCCCGGCGCCGGACCGACCGCGGTGATCACCGACCTCGGCATCCTCACCCCCGACCCGGTGACCAAGGAACTGACCCTGACCGGCATCCACCCCGGCGTGACGGTGGAGCAGGTGAAGGCGGCCACCGGCTGGGATCTGAAGATCTCGCCCGACCTGAAGACCACCGACATCCCGGATGCCGCAACCCTGGCGGCGCTGCGCGACCTCCAGGCCCGCACCGCCGCCGCCCACGGGCAGGTTGGCGGGGAAGGATAAGACCATGCGTGACGCCTATATCTGCGACGCCATCCGCACTCCCATCGGCCGCTATGCCGGATCCCTGTCGTCGGTGCGCGCCGACGATCTCGGCGCCGTGCCGATCCGCGCCCTGATGCAGCGCAACCCCTCGGTCGACTGGGCCGCGGTGGACGACGTCATCTATGGCTGCGCCAATCAGGCCGGCGAGGACAACCGCAACGTCGCCCGCATGTCGGCGCTGCTGGCGGGATTGCCCGACGCGGTGCCGGGCACGACGATGAACCGGCTCTGCGGCTCCGGCCTCGACGCGCTCGCCACCGCCGCCCGTGCGATCAAGGCGGGAGAGGCCGACCTGATGATCGCGGGCGGGGTGGAGAGCATGAGCCGCGCCCCCTTCGTCATGGGCAAGTCCGACGCCCCCTTCTCCCGTCAGGCCGAGATCTTCGACACCACCATCGGCTGGCGCTTCGTCAACCCGGCGATGAAGGCGGCCTACGGTGTCGATTCGATGCCGGAGACGGCGGAGAACGTCGCCGACGACTGGAAGATCGCCCGCGCCGACCAGGACGCCTTCGCGCTGCGCAGCCAGGAGCGCGCCGCCCGCGCCATCGCCGACGGCAGCCTGGCCCGCGAGATCGTTCCCGTCACCATCCGCACCCGCAAGGGCGAGACGGTGGTGACCACCGACGAACACCCCCGCGCCACCACCATCGAGGCGCTGTCGGCGCTGAAGCCCATCGTCCGCCCCGGCGGCACGATCACCGCCGGCAACGCGTCGGGCGTCAATGACGGCGCCGCCGCCCTGCTGGTGGCCTCCGAAGCGGCGGTGAAGCGCCATGGCCTGACCCCGCGCGCCCGCATCCTCGGCGGCGCCACCGCCGGCGTGCCGCCGCGCGTCATGGGCATCGGCCCGGTCCCGGCCACCCGCAAGCTGCTGGAGCGGCTTGGCCGGACCGTCGGCGACATCGACCTGATCGAACTGAACGAGGCCTTCGCCGCCCAGGCGCTGGCCATCCTGCGCGAGCTTGGCCTGCCGGACGACGCCGCCCATGTGAACCCGAACGGCGGCGGCATCGCACTCGGCCACCCGCTCGGCATGAGCGGCGCCCGTCTGGCGACCACCGCGGTCTACCAGCTCGAACGGTCCGGCGGCCGGACGGCGCTCTGCACCATGTGCATCGGCGTCGGCCAGGGGATCGCGGTGATGATCGAGCGGGTGTAGCGTCAAACCCAGTCGCGACCGCCACAACAAGCGAAGGCAGACCCAATGCCCTTCATCGAAGCCGCCGGCATCACCCAGCATTACGACCTGACCGGCCCGGCCGACGCGCCGGTGCTGCTGTTGGCCAACTCCATCGGCACCAGCTTCCACATCTGGGACGCGGTGGTGCCGCACCTGTCGCAGCGTTACCGCATCCTGCGCTACGACATGCGCGGCCATGGCCTGACCCAGGTGACGCCGGTCACGGAGGACGCCGGCTACAGCATGGATCTGCTGGCCGACGATGCCGCCGGCCTGCTCGACGCGCTCGGCGTCAAGCGTGCCCATGTCTGCGGCCTGTCGATCGGCGGCATGATGGCGCAGCGCCTCGCCGTCAAGGCGCCGGGCCGGGTGCATGGCCTGATCCTGTGCGACACCGCCGGCGTCATCGGCCCGGC
Source organism: Azospirillum sp. UENF 111221 (assembly GCF_058780625.1). Classification (NCBI taxonomy): domain Bacteria; kingdom Pseudomonadati; phylum Pseudomonadota; class Alphaproteobacteria; order Rhodospirillales; family Azospirillaceae; genus Azospirillum; species Azospirillum sp. UENF 111221. Next base: position 139,661 of record NZ_JBSNCH010000002.1, on the reverse strand, counting down.
GTCGGTCTGGACCGACCGCATCGCCGCCATCCGCGCCCGCGGCATGACAGCGATTGCCGACGGGGTGATGGCGCGCTGGTTCACCCAAAGCTTCCGCGACGGCCGTCCCGACCAGATCCGCGGCTACACCGCCATGGTCGCCCGCATTCCCGAGGATGGCTATGTCGGCTGCGCCATGGCGATCCGCGACGCCGATCTCCGCGCCGCCAACGCCGCCATCACGGCGCCGACCCTGGTGATCTGCGGCGCGGAGGACGTGGCGACCCCGCCCGACGCCGCCCGCGAGCTGGCGGCCGGCATCCCCGGCGCGCGGTTCGAGCTGCTTCCCGGCGCCGCCCACATCCCCGGCGTCGAGAAGCCGGCGGAGCTGGCAGCCCTGATCGACGGCTTCCTGAGGGACCTGTGATGGCCGACCGTGAAATGACGGACAAGGATCTGTACGACCGCGGCATGGCGGTGCGCCGCGCGGTCCTCGGCGACGCCCATGTCGACCGCTCGCTGGAGCGCGCCACCGGGTTCGACGCCGATTTCCAGGAGTTCATCACCAAGACCGCCTGGGGCCAGATCTGGACCCGGCCGGGGCTGGACATCCGGACGCGCAGCATGCTGACCATCGGCATGCTGGCCGCACTCGGCAAGGACGGCGAGCTGAAGCTGCACATCCGCGCCACCCGCAACACCGGCGTCACCCGCGACGAGGTGAAGGAAATCCTGATGCAGGCCGGCATTTATGCCGGCATCCCCGCCGCCAACCACGCGATAGCGCTCGCCCGCGCCGTCTATGCCGAGATGGACGAGGAAGACGCGAAGAAGGGGTGAGCAGCATGACCACCATCCACGCCGACCCCCTGCTCGACCCGCTCTTCACCAGCGATGCCGCGGCCGACGCCTTCTCCCCCTCGGCAAGGCTGCAAGGCATGCTGGAGTTCGAGGCGGCGCTGGCGCGGGCGGAGGCGGCGGTCGGCGTCATCCCCGCCCGCGCCGTCCCGGCCATCGAGGCGGCGTGCAGGGCCGATCTCTACGACCCGGCCGCGCTGGGGGCGGAGGCAGCGCTCGCCGGCAACACCGCCATCCCCCTGGTCAAGCATCTGACCGCCACCGTGAAGGCCGCCGACGAGGAGGCGTCGCGCTACGTCCATTGGGGCGCCACCAGCCAGGACGCGATGGACAGCGGCCTGATGCTTCAGCTGCGCCGCTTCCTCGACGGTCTCGACGCCGATCTGGCCGTGCTCGCCGATGGCCTCGCCGACCTCGCCGAGCGCCACCGCGCGACGCCGATGGTCGCCCGCACCTGGCTTCAGCACGCCCTGCCGACCACTTTCGGCCTGAAGGCCGCCGGCTGGCTCGACGCGCTCGGCCGCGACCGCCAGCGCCTCGCCGCCGCCCGTGCCCGCCTCGCTCTGCAATTCGGCGGTGCCGCCGGCACGCTGGCGGCACTCGGCGACGCCGGTCCGGCGGTGGCGGAGGCGCTGGCGAAGGAGCTGGACCTCCCCCTGCCCGCCCTGCCCTGGCACGCCAGCCGCGACCGCATCGCCGAACTGGCCGCCGCCCTCGGCATCCTCGCCGGAACGCTTGGCACGCTCGGCCGCGACATCTCGCTGATGATGCAGATGGAGGTGGCAGAAGCCTTCGAGCCCAGCGCCCCCGGCCGCGGCGGTTCCTCCACCATGCCGCACAAGCGCAACCCGGTGTCCTGCGCCGTCCTGCTCTCCGCCGCCATCCGCGCTCCCGCCCTGGTCGGCGGGCTGCTGGCGGCCCAGGTGCAGGAGCATGAGCGCGGCCTCGGCGGCTGGCATGCCGAGTGGCAGGCGCTGCCCGACCTCTGCCGCCTCGTTGCCGGTGCCGCCCGCCATGCCCGCGAGACCGTTTCCGGCCTGACCGTCGATGCGGAGCGCATGCGCGCCAACCTGGACCTGACCCGCGGCCTGATCCTGGCCGAAGCCGTCACCATGGCGCTGGGCGACCGCATGGGCCGCATGGCCGCCCATTCCCGCGTCGCCGAGGCCAGCCGCCGCGCCGCCGCCGCCGCCCGTCCGCTGCGCGACGTGCTGGCCGAGGATGGGGAGGTGATGCAGGCGCTGGGCCTGGACGGCCTCGACCGGCTGTTCGACCCGCTGCGCTACACCGGCGCCGCCTCCCACTTCATCGACCGCGCACTCGCCGATCACAGATCCCAACAGCGTCAGCACAACTGACCGCGCCCAAGGAGGACAGCCGAGATGGACACCGCCGTTCAGGACAAGGAGGGCGATTTCCGCCCCCGCGATTGGGCGCAACACCCGCCCTACCTGTCGCCGCTCTACAAATCGACGGTGCTGCGCTCGCCGTCCAAGCCGCTGATCCCGATGAAGCAGGGGCTGTCGGTGCGCACCGGCCCGGTGTTCGGCCATGACAGCCTCGATCCGCTCGACCACGACCTGACCAAGAACGGCCGCGTCAACGGCGAGCCGATCGGCGAGCGGATGATCGTCACCGGCCGCGTGCTGGACGAGGATGGCCGGCCGGTGCCGCACACGCTGCTGGAGATTTGGCAGGCCAACGCCTGCGGCCGCTACGTCCACCGCTGGGACCAGCATGACGCGCCGCTCGACCCCAACTTCTTCGGGGCCGGCCGCTGCCTCACCGACGCCGAGGGCCGCTACCGCTTCACCACGATCAAGCCCGGGGCCTATCCCTGGGGCAACCACCACAATGCCTGGCGGCCGGCGCACATCCATTTCTCGCTGTTCGGGCCGTCCTTCCTGACCCGTCTGGTCACCCAGATGTATTTCCCGGGCGACCCGCTGCTGCCGCTCGACCCCATCTACAACGGGGTGCCGGAGGGTGCGCGCGAGCTGCTGGTCTCCCGCTTCTCAATCGACGTGACCGAGCCGGTGTGGGCGCTCGGCTACGAGTTCGACATCGTCCTGCGCGGACGCCACGCCACGCCGATGGAGGGCTGACCGTCATGAGCCAAACCTTGAAACAGACCCCCTCCCAGACCGTCGGCCCCTATTTCGCCTATGCCTGGACGCCGGAGCTCTACGGCCGCCGCCCGCTGGCGACCAACCGGCTGGCCACCCGCGACATGGCCGGCGAGCACATCCGCATCGAAGGCGTGGTCTATGACGGGGAGGGCCAGATCGTCCGCGACTGCGTGGTGGAGATCTGGCAGGCCGGCGCCGACGGCAGGCACCTCCCCGGTGCGGCCGGCTTCGGCCGCTGCGGCACCGACGACGCCGGCCGCTATTTCTTCGACACGGTGAAGCCCGGCGCCTGCGACCCCGGCCATGCCCCGCACATCGCGGTCACCGTGTTCGCCCGCGGCATGCTGAGCCACGCCTTCACCCGCCTGCATTTCTCCGACGAGACCGCGGCGAATGCGGCCGACCCGGTGCTGGCGAGCGTCCCGGCCGACCGCCGCGATACCCTGATCGCAACCCGCGCCGAGACGCCGGGCGGCGTGGTCTACCGCTTCGACATCCGCATCCAGGGCGACGGGGAAACGGTCTTCTTCGACTGCTGAGGGTGGGACTGTTGTGAAGGGGGGAGCCGCCGACCTGCGGCTTCCCCACCCCGTCACGCCTCGCGGATCGTCGCCACGAAGCGCTGCACCTCGCCGCGCAGCTGCGCCGACTGGTGCGACAGCGTGTCGGCCGCCGCACGCGCTTGCGAGGCCATGCTGCCGGTCTCGCTGGCGGCGCGGGTGACGCCCTCGATGTTGGTCGACACCTCGCGGGTGCCGCTGGCGGCCTGCTGGACGTTGCGGCTGATCTCGCGCGTCGCCGCCCCCTGCTCCTCGGCGGCGGCGGCGACGGCGGTCACCGTCTCGCTGATACCCAGGATGGTGCGGCCGATGGCCTGGATGGCGCCGACGGCGCTGCCGCTGACCGACTGGATCTCGGCGATCTGTGCGGCGATCTCCTCCGTCGCCTTGGCGGTCTGGCTGGCGAGGTTCTTCACCTCCTGCGCCACGACGGCGAAGCCCTTGCCCGCCTCCCCCGCCCGTGCCGCCTCGATGGTCGCGTTCAGCGCCAGCAGGTTGGTCTCGGCCGGCGATGGACTGGATCAAATTCACCACGTCGCCGATCTTCTGCGCCGCCTCGGCCAGGCCGGCCACCGTGCCGTTGGTCTTCTCGACCTCGCCCACCGCGTCGTTCGCCATGCGCGACGAGGCGGCGATGCGCTGGTTGATCTCCTCGATGGAATGGGCCAACTCCTCCGCGGCGGCGGCCACCGTCTGCACGTTGCCGCTGGCGACGTCGGCGGCGCTGGCGACGGCGGAGGCCTGGGCGTTGGTCTGCTCGGCGATGGCCGACAGCCCTTCGGAATCGGTGCGGATCATCTCGGCCTGCCGGGCGACGCTGGCGACCACGTCGCCGACCGAGCCCTCGAAGCGCTGGGCCAGCTGGGCCAGATCCTGCTTGCGCTGCTCGGCGGCGCGCTGCTCGTCCAGGCGGCGCTGCTCCTCCATCTCGGCGACGCGGCCGGCATTCTCCTTGAACAGCTGCAACGCCGTGTTGATGGAGCCGATCTCGTCGGCGCGGTCGCGGTCGGCGACCTCCACGTCGCGCCGCCCGGCGGTCAGCGCCTGGATGGTGGCAATGATCCGGCGCAGCGGCTGGCCGACCACCACCCGGCTGGTCAGCCACAGTGCCAGCAGAAGCGCCACGGTCAGCAGCACCGCTCCCACCGCGATGAAGGTGCGCAGCTCCTGCTTCGGCACCTCGACCTTGTTGATGGGCAGGTTGACCAAAATCGACCAGGGCGTGCCGGTGTTACCGATGGCGACCGGCCGGAACAGCTGCTTCACCTCGGAGCCAAGGCTGGCCGACACCGAGAAATGGGCGAAGGGCCGGCCTTCGCGGACGGCGGGCATCGCGTCCTTCAGCCGGGGATTGGTTTCCAGGATCGGCTTGCCCAGATGGTCGGGGTTGCTGTAGGCCGCCCAGGCGCCGGCATTGGAGATCAGGAACACCGACCCGGTCTCGAACGGCCTAGCCGTCTTCAACTCGTCCCAGATGACGTCGGTGGCGATGTCGACGCCGGCGACGCCGATGAATTTCCCGTTGTCGAGGATCGGCACCGCCAGCGACACCATCAGCACGCTCTTGCCGGCAACGACATAGCTGTAGGGCTCGACGATCACCTCCTTGCCGGTGCGCTTGGCCTGCTGGTAATAGAGGCCGTCCGGGCCGGGATCGTCATAGCCGACCAGCGATTCCAGCTGGACCTTGCCGCCACCGCGGTTCCAATAGGGGATGAAGCGGCCGCTGGCATCGGTGCCGGGGGTGTTGGCGAAGGTGGAATCCTTACCGTCCAGCGCGTTCGGCTCCATGCCGACCCAGACGCCGATCAGGCCGGTGTTGGCCTCCAGCAGGCTTTTCAGCCAGTCGTTCAGCGCGCCGCGGTCGGCAACGCCGCTCCGCTTCAGGCTGAGCAGCGTCGTGCCCATATGGCGGCTGATGTCCAACGCATCGTTCAGCCGGCGCTCGACCGTCGCCGCATGGTACTTGCCCAGCTCCTCCCCGACCTGGAAGGACAGCGCGTCGGTGTCCGCCCCGCTCTTGACGGAGATCACGACCGACCCGGCCCCCAGCCCGATCGTCATGACCAGTCCGATCGCCAATACCAGCTTGGTCACCAAAGGCAGCTTCTTGAACATCGACAGTCCCCACGACACACCCGGACAAGGGCACGACACCCCAGGGCAACTGTCTCGTAATTCTGTTAAATTCGAGTAAATTAATTATCAATATATCAGTCCAGCCAACAGTAACTGCGAGTTGTTCTCAAAACCACCGAAGAACTCGGACCCGCATCCGCAAACCATATCCAAGGACCGATTTGCGAATCGTTCCAATCGCTGCAACCCGGATCGGACAGCCGCAAAAGAAAGGGGGCGGACCGGTTGATCCGGCCCGCCCCCGTCATCCTCGCAAACCCGCGTCGCCGCGCTTACTTGCGCGAGGCGGCGATGGCGCCCTGCAGGTCCTTCAGCACGTCGGCACCGCCGTCGGCGGCGTACTTGTCGAAGGCCGGCTTGACCATCTCGCGCATGCGCTCCAGCTCGGCCGGGCTCAGCTCGTTGATCTGCATGCCCTTTTCCTTCAGGTAGGCGATGCTCTGGGCCGAGGCCTCGCGGCTGTCCTTGCGCTCGAAATCGCGCGAGGCGACGGCGGCCTCGTTCAGGATCTTCTTCTCGTCGGCCGACAGGCCGTCATACCAGCGCTTGCTGGCCAGCATGATCCACGGGCTGTAGACGTGGCGGGAGATCGTCAGGTACTTCTGCACTTCATAGAACTTGGACGACTGGATGGTGGTGACCGGGTTCTCCTGGCCGTCGACCGTGCCGGTCTCCATCGCGGTGAACAGCTCGGAGAAGGCCAGCGGCACCGCGTTGGCGCCGAAGCGGTTGAACATGTCGATGTAGACCGGGTTCTGCATCACGCGCAGCTTGATGCCGCCCATGTCCTCCAGCTTGGTGATCGGCCGCTTGCTGTTGGTCAGGTTGCGGAAACCGTTCTCCCAATAGACCAGCCCGACCAAGCCCTTGTCGTTCAGCGACTTCAGCAGCTTCTCGCCGAACGGGCCGTCGAGGACGGCGTCGGCCTCCTTCTCGTTGTTGAACAGGAAGGGCAGGTCATAGACGCCGAAATCCTTGACGATTCCGACGAGGGTGGCGGTGGAGCCGACCATCATCTCCTGCGCGCCGCCGATCAGGGCGTTCTGCATCTGGATGTCGCTGCCCAGGCTGGCGTCGCCGAAGCCCTTGACCTTCAGCTTGCCGCCGCTGCGCTTGGACAGCTCCTCGGCGAAATACTTCACCGCGCGGCCCTGGTTGCTGCTTTCCGACAGGCCGTAGCCGAAGCGGATGATGCGGGTCTTCACGTCCTGCGCCGAGGCGGCGACCGGAGCCAGCAGGGCGGCGGCGATGCCGGTGGCGAGCAGCAGTTTGCGGAACATGGGGTCGATCTCCCTTGCCATCTGGTGATTGGCGTCTGGTGTTTGGTTGGTTTTGGGCTTGCTTGGTTTTGGGCAGGCGTCAGTGGAACATGTGCAGCGGGGCGGTGACGATCTCCGGCACGGCGATCAGCAGGCCCACCAGCACGATGTAGGTCAGCAGGAAGGGCCAGATGCCCTTGGTGGCGCTTTCCAGCGAGATGCGGGCGACGCCGCACACCACGTTCAGCACCGTGCAGACCGGCGGATGGATCAGGCCCAGCGTGCCGATCAGGACGAACATCACGCCGAAATAGGTCGGGTCGATGCCGGCCTTGATCGCCAGCGGGGTCAGCACCGGACCCAGCACCAGGATGGTCGGGGTCAGGTCCATCACCGTGCCGACGGCCAGCAGCAGGACGGCGATGGCCAGCATCAGCATCTTGGGATGGCCCATCAGCGGGGCCAGCAGCTCGGTCATCTGCTGCGGCAGGTCGGCCAGCGTCACCATGTAGGACGACACCAGGGCGGCGGCGCACAGGAACATGACGGTGCTGGTGGTGCGCGCCGCCTGGACCAGCAGCGGCACCAGCTGCGGCAGCGTCACCTGCCGGTAGACGAACAGCGCCACGAACAGCGAATAGACGGCGGCGACCACCGCGGCCTCGGTCGGCGTGAAGATGCCGCCGCGCAAGCCCCCGATGATGATGACCGGCAGGGCGAGCGCCCAGACGCCGTCGGCCAGCGCCTTCAGCCGCTCACGCCCGCTGGCCTTCGGCTGCAGCTTCACCGTCATGTCGCGGACGACGAACATCCAGGCGGCGATCAGCCCCAGCCCCATCAGCAGGCCGGGAACGATGCCGGCCATGAACAGCGAGCTGATCGAGGTGTTGGTGGTCACGCCGAAGATGATGAACGGCATGCTGGGCGGGATGATCGGGGCGATGATGCCGCCCGACGCGATCAGCCCGGCGGAGCGCGGCACCGGATAGCCGTGGTCGCGCATCATCGGGATCAGCAGCGTGGCGAGCGCCGCGGTGTCGGCGATGGCCGAGCCCGACAGGCTGGCCAGCATCACCGAGGCGCCGATGGTCACGAAGCCCAGGCCGCCCTTGATGTGGCCGACCAGGCTGACCGCCAGGTTGATGATGCGCTGGGAGATGCCGCCGGCGTTCATCAGCTCGCCGGCAAGGATGAAGAAGGGCACCGCCATCAGCGGGTAGTTGTCGGCGCCGCTCAGCATGTTCTGGGCGACCAGCTGGGCGTCGAAGAAGTCTAGGTGGACCATCAGCGCGACGCCGGTCAGCATCAGCGCGAAGGCGATGGGCATGCCGAGCAGCATGAAGCCGAACAGCGAGCCCAGGAAAATGGTGAGCGTCATGGCGGCGTCTCCGTCCGCAAAGGGTCTTCTGGGCTGGGCTTCAGCGCTTGGCGACGGCGGCGCCGGGATGGCTGCCGGGTGCCGCCGGATCCACAGGGGGCGCCACGGCCGGGCCGTGCGACTCCGGATGGTCCATCATCGTGTCGGGGTCGCCGGGGATGCGGGCGCCGGGCTGGTTGGTGACGATCCGCCACAGGTTCGCCAGCACGATCAGCGCCATGGCGATGGCCGGGAAGAAGCCGGCCGCGGCATAGAAGGCCATCGGGAAGCGCAGGACGGTGGAGAAGGTCTCCATGCCGATCAGCAGCTGGATCCAGCTGCCCTGCACGAACAGGTAGAGCGCGTACAGCATCATCAGGTGCGCGATCACGGCACAGGCGCGGCGCACCTTGAAGGGCAGGCGGGCCTGCAGGATCTCCAGCCCCAGATGCCTCTGGTGGCGCAGCGCCACGGTGGCGCCCAGAAACACCAGCCAGACGAACATCAGCCGCGCGATCTCCTCCGCCGCGACGAGGCCGCTGTTGAAGATGTAGCGCAGCACGACGTTGCCGAAGACGAGACCGACCATGACCGCCAGCATCGCCGCCATGATCCATTCGGTGATCCGCTCCAGCAGATCCGCAACGCTCTTCATGCGTTCCTCCCAGCGGCTGCGCCGCTCTGATTCCCAGCGGCTGAGCCGCTTTGATTCTCAGCGGCTGCGCCGCCTTGGTTCGATGTCCCGCCGGTGCCGGTCAGGCGGGCATAGGCATCGGCGACGATGGCCTCGGCCGGCAGCGTCACCTCATAGGACAGCACGGCTTCGTCGGCTGTCGGCATCTCCAGGTCGGCGAACTGGCTGTCGACCAGGGCGGTGGGCATGAAATGGGCGGTGCGCGCCCCCATGCGGGACGCAATCAGCGCCTTGTCGCCGTGCAGGTGCAGGAAGACCACCCGCTCGCAGTCGCCGCGCAGCCGGTCGCGGTAGCGCCGCTTCAGCGCCGAACAGGCGACGACCAGCCCGCGCTCCGCGCCATGCGCCTCGGCGATGAAGCCGGCCAGCGTGCCCAGCCAGCCGTCGCGGTCGGCGTCGGTCAGCGGGATGCCGGCCGACATCTTCTCGATGTTGGCGGGCGGGTGGTGGGCGTCGCCCTCGATGAACGCGTCGCCCAGCTTCGTGGCGAGGCTCTGGCCAACGCTGGACTTGCCGCAGCCGGCGACCCCCATCACCACGACGATCGGCGGCGCACCGCCCAACAGCTCGGGGGGAATGGTGTTCAGGCCGGGGGACGGCGCGATGGGGGGACCGTTCATGAGGCTCGTGTTCCCGAAGACCGGTGCGGCACCGCCCCCGCGATAGCGATCGCGGCGGCCCTCGCACCGACACAATGATGTTAGCGCTATCATCACCGGGTCAAAACGACGCTGCCAGCCTGCCGGCCGGAAATCGCGGGTGACGCCGGGATGAGGTGGCGATACTGTTAGCGCTAACCTTGACGGCCGTAAAGAGTTTTGTTTGAGTTGCGGACAAACTGATCGGGGATGGCCGCGGGTTGCAGGTTGAGCCCCCGGATGGGATGTCTGCGCATGGACCGCGGCCGTTGCCGAGTATGATACACACCGGTGACCAGCGAGCCCGCGCGACCTTCCGTCGCGCCGGCCGGAAACGGAAGGACGAAGCCCTGTGACGACCCGTGGCGGCGATGGGACGGCAACCCCGGCGGTCAAGACGCGCAAGCCGCGCTCCTCGCGCACCGGCCGGGCGACGATGGCGGACGTGGCGGAGCGGGTGGGCATCAGCGCCATCACCGTGTCGCGTGCCTTCAAGCGTCCCGAGCTGGTGATGCCGGAGCTGCGCCAGCGCATCCTCGACACCGCGCAGTCGATGGGCTACGTGCCGAATCAGGCCGCCAGCGCGCTGGCCTCGGCGCGGTCGATGACGGTGGCGGTGCTGATCCCGTCGATGACCAACATGGTCTTCGTCGAGACGCTCGCCGGCATCCACGACATGCTGCTGCCGCGCGGCTACCGCGCCCTGATCGGCGTCACCCACTATTCGCCGGAGGAGGAGGAGCGACTGATCCGCACCTATCTCCAGTTCCAGCCCGACGGCATCCTGCTGACCGGCACCGACCATACCCCGGTCGCCCGCACCTACCTGTCGGCGCTCGCCAGCCCGACCGTCCACATGATGGAGCTGCTGGACGACCCCGACAGCCTCAGCGTCGGCTGTTCGCAGGAGGAGGGCGGCCGGCTGATGACCACCCACCTGCTGGAACGCGGCTACCGCCGCATCGGCTTCGTCGCCGTGCAGCTCGACCCGCGCACGCTGGCCCGCCTCGACGGCTACCGCCACGCGCTGGAGGAGGCCGGTCTGTATGACGAAAGCCGCGTCTGGCGGCTGCCCGACCCGTCCTCCATCCATCTGGGTGCTGCGATGATCGACCGGCTGATGGCGGAGAACACCGACTGCGACGCCGTCTTCTTCTGCAACGACGATCTGGCCCAGGGCGCCCTGTTCCAATGCCGGCGCCGCGGCATCCGCGTGCCCGACCAGCTTGCCGTCGCCGGCTTCAACGATCTGCCGGCGTCGGCCTGGACGACGCCGACCCTGACCACCGTCGCCACGCCGCGCTACGCCATCGGCCGCCACGCCGCCGCCATGCTGCTCGACCTGATGGACGGCAAGGAGCCGCCGCAGCGGCGGCTCGACCTCGGCCTGACCTTCATCGCGCGGGAAAGCACGTGACAGAGCACAGCCCCTCCGCCCCGCCAATGATCCGGATCAACCGCAGGGCGTAAGGTGCGGCATGGCTGCCGCGCAGGCTCGGCGACGCTGGCCTGCCGGGCCGGGCGTAGACTGTGCGCATGCTGACGCTTCGACATCTGGCGATAGACACCGTCCGGGAGAACGTCGCCTTCCTCAACCGCCGCTGCACCCGGTACCATGTCGAGGATTTCCTCGGGCTGGGACGGGTGGAGGTGCGGAACGACGGCCGCTCCCTGCTGGCGGTGCTGAACGTCGTCGACGACCCCGCCATCGTCGCTCCCGACGAGATCGGCCTGTCCGACCCCGCCTTCGGCCAGCTCGGGCTGGCCGAGGGTTCCGCCGTCCATCTCGTGCCCCCGACCCCGCCGGAAAGCTTCGAGCTGGTGCGCGCCAAGGTCGGCGGTGCCGCGCTCAGCGACGAGCAGCTCGCTGCCATCATCCGCGACGTCACCGAGCAGCGTTATTCCAAGATCGAGATCGCCGCCTTCCTGATCGCCTGCGCCAGCTTCATGACGACGGCGGAGGTGCTGGGCCTGACCCGCGCCATGATCGCCGCCGGCACGCGGCTGCATTGGGAAGGTCTCGGCACGATTGCCGACAAGCACTGCATCGGCGGCATTCCCGGCAACCGCACCTCGATGATCGTCGTGCCCATCGTCGCCGCCCACGGCCTGCCGATCCCCAAGACCTCGTCGCGCGCCATTACCTCGCCCGCCGGCACCGCCGACACCATGGAGGTGCTGGCGAATGTCGACGTGCCGATGGAGCGCATGCAGGCCCTGGTGCGTGAGGCCAAGGGCTGTCTGGTCTGGGGCGGCCATGTCCGGCTGTCGCCGGCCGACGACATCCTGATCTCGGTCGAACGGCCGCTTGCCATCGACACCCGCGAACAGCTGGTCGCCTCGATCCTGTCGAAGAAGGTGGCGGCCGGCTCCACCCATCTGCTGATCGACATCCCCGTCGGCCCCAGCGCCAAGATCCGCAACGCCGGCGAGGCGGTGCGCCTGCGCAAGCTGTTCGAGCATGTCGGCGACCGGTTGGGCCTGACGCTGGAGGTGGCGATCACCGACGGCTCGCAGCCGGTCGGGCGCGGCATCGGCCCGGTGCTGGAGGCGCGCGACGTGATGGCCGTGCTGCGCAACGATCCCGCCGGTCCCGCCGACCTGAAGGAACGCGCCCTGCTGCTGGCCGGCCGCATCCTGGAATTCGACCCCGTGGTTCGCGGCGGCAGCGGCACCCGCCGGGCGCGCGAGCTGCTGGCGTCGGGCGCGGCACTCGCCGCCATGGAGCGCATCATCGAGATGCAAGGCCCGCCGCCCGCCGTGGCGACGCTGGGCTCGCTGGTGGCGGAGGTGGCTTCGCCCGCCGACGGCATCGTCTCGTCGCTCGACTGCTACCGCCTCGCCCGCATCGCCCGGCTGGCCGGCGCGCCGACCGACAAGGGGGCCGGCATCGACCTGCTGCGCAAGGTGGGCGAGCCGGTGCGCCGTGGCGAGCCGCTCTACCGCATCCACGCCAGCACCAACGCCGACTTCACCTTCGCCCAGGCCCATGCCGCAGAGAGCAGCGGGGTGGCAGTGGGGTGAGCATCTGAAGGAGCCGACCAATGTCCCTGTCGCTGACCTTCCATGGCGCCGCCGGAACGGTGACCGGCTCCTGCTTCCGCCTGTCGACGCCCGCGGGCGACGTGCTGATCGATTGCGGCATGTTCCAGGGCACCAAGACGATCCGGGAACTGAACTACCGCCCTTTCCCCTTCGATCCTGCGGCGATCAAGGCCGTCCTGCTGACCCACGCCCACATCGACCATTCCGGCCTGCTGCCGAAGCTGACGAAGCTGGGCTTCCGCGGCCGGATTTACGCCACCGGCGGCACGGTCGATCTGCTCGAGTACATGCTGCCCGACAGCGGCTACATCCAGGAGGGCGAGGTCGAGCGGCTCAACCGCCGCAACCGCCAGCGCGGCCGTCCGCCGGTCCAGGCAATCTACACCCAGGACGACGCCATCCGCAGCCTGCGCCGGCTCCGCCGTGTCGAGTACGACCGCTGGACCGACATCCTGCCCGGCCTGCGTGCCCGCTTCTGGCAGGCCGGCCACATCCTGGGCTCCGCCTCCATCGAGGTCGAAGTCTCAGACGGCCTTGGAAACGGCGCCGGCGACCCCACCCGCATCCTGTTCTCCGGCGACCTCGGCCCCGGCGGCAAGAGCTTCCACGCCGACGCCGACGGTCCGGAGCGGCCGGACTGGATGGTGCTGGAGACCACCTACGGCGACCGCGAGCGCACCGACCTCGACGAGGCCGGGCGGCAGGCGGTGCTGCGCGCCGAGGTGTCCACCGCCCTGGCGGCCGGCGGCGTCCTGCTGATCCCGGTCTTCGCGGTGGAGCGGACGCAGGAGCTGCTCTACGACCTCGACCGCCTGTTCGACAGCGGCCAGCTGCCGGCGGTGGACGTTTTCCTCGACTCCCCCCTCGCCGACGCGGTGACCGGCGTCTTCCGCCGCCATCTCGACGATCTGGAGACCGACGGCGACCCCTTCACCCGCGCCAATTTCCACCATGTCCGCGGCGTGCCCGACAGCCAGCGCCTCAACAGCATCGCCGGCGGCGCCATCGTCATGGCGGCCAGCGGCATGTGCGATGCCGGCCGCATCCGCCATCACCTGAAGAACCGGCTGTGGCGCCCGCAGGACACCGTGCTTCTGGTCGGCTACCAGGCCCCCGGCACGCTGGGCCGCCTGTTGCAGGAGGGCACGCCCCGCGTCCGCATCCATGGCGAGGAGATCGCGGTGAAAGCCAGGGTCCGCTCCATCGACGTCTATTCCGGCCATGCCGACCGCAGCGCCCTGCTGGACTGGGTGGCGGCCCGCCACGGCGTCGGCCACGGGCTGTTCCTGGTCCATGGCGAGGAGCCCGCCCGCGCCGCCATCCGCCAGGCCCTGCTCGACAAGGGCTGGTCGCCGGAACGCATCGCCCAGCCGGCACTGGACGACCGCGTCGATCTCGCCGCCCCGCGCCCGCTCGCCCCGGCCGACCGCCACCCCCGCCTCGCCCCCGCCGACCTCGCCGCCGGCCTCGACTGGCACAACCACTATGCCGAGGCGCTGCTGGCGCTCCGCCGCACGCTGGACGCCGCCCCCGACGATGCGGCGCGCGACCGCATCCTGGCCGGCGTGATGGGCGCGCTCGACACTGGGAAAGGAACCCGTCCATGACCCTGAAACGCCTCCTTGTGGCCGTGGTTCTGCTGGCGATCCTCGGCGCCGGGGCCGCCTATGGCTGGCGAGCGATGCAGGGCAACCGCCTGCCCGCCGGCTTCGCCTCCGGCAATGGCCGGATCGAGGCGAACGAGATCGACATCGCCACCAAATACGCCGCCCGCGTCCTGACCATCCCGGTCGAGGAGGGCGATCTGGTGGAGGCCGGCACCATCATCGCCACGCTCGACACCCGCGACCTCGAAGCGCAGCTCCGTTCCGCCGAGGCCCAGCTGCGCCAGACCCGCCGTGCCCGCGAGGAAGCCACCGCCCTGGTCGCCCAGCGCGTCAGCGAAGCCGATTTCGCCGCCAAGGAGATGGAACGGGCGCTGATCCTGTTCGGCAAGGGCCATGTCTCCGAACAGCGCGTCGATCAGGCCCGCAACAGCCGCCGCACCGCCGACGCAGCCCTGGAGGCCGCCAAGAGCCACCTCGCCAGCGCCGAGGAGGCCATCGCCGCCGCGGCCGGCGATGTCGACCGGCTGGCCGATCTGGTCGCCGACGGCGTGCTGAAGGCGCCGCGCAAGTCCCGCGTGCTCTACCGCCTGTCCGAACCCGGCGAGGTGCTGGCGGCCGGCGGCAAGGCGGCGACTTTGCTCGACCTGTCGAACGTCTACATGACTTTCTTCCTGCCGACCGACACGGCCGGCAACCTCGCTCTGGGCGCCGAGGCCCGCATCCTGCTGGACGCCGTTCCCGACACCGCGATTCCTGCCGCCGTGACCTTCGTCGCCCCGCGCGCCCAGTTCACGCCCAAGCAGGTGGAGACCAAGTCCGAACGCGACCGCATGATGTTCCGCGTCAAGGCCCGCGTGCCCGAAGCGCTGGTGACCCGGTACATCGAGCGGGTGAAGACCGGCCTGACCGGCATGGCCTATGTGAAGCTGGACGACAAGGCGGTCTGGCCCGACTGGCTGGAGTCGACCCTGACGCGCGAAGCAACCTCTTCCCCCGGGAATACTCCCTCTCCCCCCGGGGAGAGGGTCGGGGTGAGGGGGACGCACCGCGTGACTTCGCCGAAAATCAGTCACCCTCCGCCCCCCAATCCACCCCACGCTCCCCCCTCACCCTAACCCTCTCCCCACTTTCGGCGGACCGATGGTCCGCCTGTCGCGTCAGCGCAAACGAAGTTTGCGCGAGAGCGGGGGAGAGGGGATATTCCCACAGGCGAAAGATCATGACCCCCGCCCCAGCCGTCTCGCTGTCGGGCGTGCGGCACCGCTATGGCGGGACGGTGGCGCTGGCGGACGCCTCGCTGGACATCGCTCCCGGCACCAGCGTCGCGGTCATCGGCCCGGACGGCGTCGGCAAATCGACCCTGCTCGGCCTGATCTCCACGGCGAAGAAGATCCAGCAGGGCAGCGTCCGTGTGCTGGGCACCGACGTTTCCGACCGCCATGGCCGCGCCGCCCTCCAGCCGCGCATCGCCTACATGCCGCAAGGGCTCGGCCGCAACCTCTACGCCGACCTCAGCGTCGCCGAGAATCTCCAGTTCTTCGGCCGCCTCTTCGGCCTCGACGCCGCCGAGCGCCGGCGCCGCATCGCCGACCTCTTGGAGTCCACTGGTCTCGCCCCCTTCCCCGACCGTCCGGCCGGCAAGCTGTCGGGCGGCATGAAACAGAAGCTCGGCCTGTGCTGCGCCCTGCTGCACGACCCCGACCTGCTGATCCTCGACGAGCCGACGACCGGCGTCGATCCGCTGTCCCGCCGGCAGTTCTGGGACCTGATCGCCCGCATCCGCGCCGGCCGCCCCGGCATGACCGTGCTGGTCGCCACCTCCTACATGGACGAGGCGGAGCGCTTCGACCAAGTCGTCATGATGAACGCCGGCCGCCTGCTCGCCCACGACACCCCGGCGGCGGTGAAGGCGCGCACCGGCGCCGCCGATCTGGAGGAGGCCTTCGTCGCCCTGCTGCCGGAGGACGCCAAACGCGGCCACCAGCGCCTGACCGTCCCGCCCCGCCCGCCCGAGCCGGCCGGCGCCGAACCCGCCATCGAGGCCATCGGCCTGACCCGCCGCTTCGGCGACTTCACCGCGGTGTCGGACATCAGCTTCCGCATCGGCCGCGGCGAGATCTTCGGCTTTTTGGGATCCAACGGCTGCGGCAAGACCACGACGATGAAGATGCTGACCGGCCTCTTGCCCGCCAGCGCCGGGGAGGCGCGGCTGTTCGGCCGGCCGGTGGACGCCACCGATCTGGAGAGCCGCCGCCGCGTCGGCTACATGGCGCAGGCCTTCTCGCTCTATGGCGAGTTGACGGTGCGCCAGAACCTCGACCTGCACGCCCGCCTGTTCGACCTGCCCGACGCCGACACCCGGCTGGCGGCACTGGTGGAGCGGTTCGGCCTGTCGCCCTACATCGAGGCGGTGGCCGACCGGCTGCCCTTGGGCGTGCGGCAGCGGCTGTCGCTGGCTGTCGCCATCCTGCATGAACCGGAGCTGCTGATCCTCGACGAGCCGACCTCCGGTGTCGATCCGGTGGCGCGCGACCAGTTCTGGCGCGACCTGATCGCCCTGTCGCGCGAGCAGGGGGTGACGATCTTCGTCTCCACCCACTTCATGAACGAGGCGGCGCGTTGCGACCGGGTGGCCTTCATGAACGCCGGCCGCGTCATCGCCGCCGGCCCGCCCGACGAGCTGCGCCGCCAGCAGCGAGCCGACAGCCTGGACGACGCCTTCATTGGGTTCATGGAGCAGGCGGAGGGCGCCCCCCCTCTCAACCATCCTATTCCCCCTCTCCCCCCCGGGGAGAGGGTCGGGGTGAGGGGGATGCACAGCGAGGATTCTCGGGAAAGGGCCGTCGCGCCACCCCCTCACCCTAACCCTCTCCCCGGGGGGAGAGGGGATATTCCACCCGCCGCCTGCTCGCCTACGCCTGGCGTGAAACCCTCGAACTGCGCCGCGATCCCGTCCGCCTGACCGTCGCCCTGCTCGGCACGGTGCTGCTGATGCTGGTCTTCGGCTTCGGCATCACCATGGATGTCGAGAACCTGACCTTCGCCGTCCTCGACCACGACCGCTCGCCCGAAAGCCGCGCCTACATCGAGCAGTTCGACGGCTCCCGCAGCTTCCGCACCACCCCGCCGGCCGTGGACGCCCGCGACTTGGCACTCCGCCTTCAACGCGGCGAGGCATCGCTGACCATCGAGATCCCCGAAGGCTTCGGCCGCGATCTGCGCCGTGGCCGCATCCCGGAGGTGGCGGTGCGCATCGACGGCGCCATGCCCTTCCGGGCCGAGACCATCCAGGGCTACGTCGCCGGCCTGCACCAGCGCTTCATCCAGGATGCCGCCCTCGCTTCCGGCGTTACCCTGCCCGCCTCCCCCGCGACGCTGGAGATGCGTTACCGGTACAACCAAGCCTTCCGCAGCCTCGACGCCATGGTCCCCAGCACCATCGGCCTGCTGCTGGTCTTCATCCCCGCCATCCTCGCCGCCCTCGGCGTGGTGCGGGAAAAGGAACTGGGCTCGATCACCAACCTCTACGTCACCCCGGTGACCCGGCTGGAATTCCTGCTGGGCAAGCAGCTGCCCTATATCGGGCTGGCCGCCTTCAACCTGCTGCTGATGGTGGTCATGGCCATCACCCTGTTCGGCGTGCCGGTGAAGGGCAGCCTGACCGGGCTGTTGCTCGGCGGGCTGGTCTATGTGGTGGCGACGACAGCCTTGGGGCTGCTGATCTCCGTCTTCACCGCGACCCAGACGGCGGCGGTGTTCGGCACCGCCATCGTCACCATGCTGCCGGCCACCCAATTCTCCGGCATGCTGCAACCGGTCGCGACGCTGGAAGGCGGGGCGTGGCTGTTCGGCACGCTGTTCCCGACCACCCATTTCCTGAAAATTTCCGTCGGCGCCTTCACCAAGGGCCTCGCCCTGCCCGAGCTTCTCCCCTTCATCCTGGCGACCGCCGCCTTCATCCCGGTCTTCCTGGCGCTCGGCGTCGTCTTCCTGCCGAAACAGGAGCGCTGAGCCATGCGGCACTTCCTCCGCAACAGCCTGACACTGGCGCGCAAGGAGTGGATCAGTCTCCTGCGCGACGTCTTCATGCTGGGCTTCGTCGTCTATTCCTTCACTTTCTCCGTCTACAGCCAAGCGACCGGCATCTCGCACGAGCTGCGCAACGCCGCCATCGCCATCGTCGACGAGGACCGCTCGACCCTGTCGCAGCGTCTGGCCTCCAGCTTCCATGGGCCGGAGTTCCAGACCCCGGCGACGATCGGCCATGCCGACATCGACCCGGCGATGGATTCCGCCCGCTACACCTTCGTCCTCGACATCCCGCCCGATTTCCAGGCCGACGTGCTGGCCGGCCGCAGCCCGGCGATCCAGCTGCTGATCGACGCCACCGCGATGATGCAGGCCGGCATCGGCGCCGGCACCATCCAGGGCATCGTCGACGACGAGGTCGGCCGCTTCGTCCGCCACGAAGCGGACGGCAGCGCCGCCCCGGTCAGCCTGCAGGTCCGCGTCGCCTACAACGAGGCGCTGGATACGAAATGGTTCACCGGCACCATGTCGGTGGTCAGCAACGTCACCATGCTGGCGGTGCTGCTGGCCGGCGCCGCCCTGATCCGCGAGCGCGAACACGGCACGCTGGAGCATCTGCTGGTGATGCCGGTCCGCCCGGCCGAGATCATGGCCGCCAAGGTGCTGGCCAACGGTGCGGTGATCCTGGGTCTGACGCTGGTGGCGCTCTATGCCGTGCTGCGCGGCCTCTTGTCGGTGCCGCTGGCCGGATCGGTCCCGCTGTTTTTGGCCGGGACGGCGCTCTATTTGTTCTTCGCGACCGCGCTCGGCATCTTTCTCGGCACGGTGGCGCGCTCGATGCCGCAGCTGGGGCTGCTGTTCATCCTGATCGTGCTGCCGATGAACATGCTGTCCGGCGGCTTCACCCCGCTGGAAAGCGAGCCGGAATGGCTGCAACTGGCGATGCAGCTGTCACCCTCGACCCATTTCGTCGCCTTCGCCCAGGCGATCCTGTTCCGCGGCGCGGGCTTCGACGTGGTGTGGCCGCGCTTCGCCGCGACGGCCGGGATCGGTGCCCTGTTCTTCGCCTGGAGTTTGGCCCGGTTCCGGCGGCATCTGGCGAGTTTCAGATAAAACGAAGAAAGGCGCCGTCAGCCGACGGCGCCTTTCCCCAACCGCTCGGATCAGTGCGACCCGCCGCCCTCGAAGGACGGTGCCGCCAGCCCCGAAGCCACCAGCTGCTCGATCAGCGCGCCCTTCAGCCGCTCCAGCCCTTCCGTGCTGTAGGAACTCGGCACGCGCCACCAGCACGTCCTGGGTGTTGGACGCGCGCAGCAGCCACCAGCCGTCGTCGGTCGTCACACGGACGCCGTCGATGTCGTTGACCTTGGCGCCCGACGCCTTGACGCGGCCCTTGACCTCCTCGACCACGGCGAACTTGCGTTCCTCGTCGATCTGGAAGCGGGTCTCCGGCGTGTTGACCATGTCCGGCAGCCCGTCGCGCAGGGCCGCCAGCGTGGTGTCCAGCTTGCTGACCAGCCCGGCCAGACGTACGCCGCAATAGAGCGCGTCGTCGAAGCCGTACCACTTGTCGGCGAAGAAGATGTGGCCCGACATCTCGCCGGCCAGCGGCGAGCCGGTCTCCGCCATCTTGGCCTTCAGCAGCGAGTGGCCGGTCTTCCACATCAGCGGGTTGCCGCCATGCTTGGCGATCTCGTCGAACAGGGCCTGGCTGGCCTTGACGTCGGCGATGATGGTGGCGCCCGGATGGCTCTTCAGCACGTCGGCGGCATAGAGTGCCACCAGCTGGTCGCCCCACACCACGCGGCCCTTGTGGTCGATGGCGCCGATGCGGTCGCCGTCGCCGTCGAAGCCGATGCCGATGTCGCAGCCATGCTCCGCCACCGCCTTCTTCAGGTCGACCAGATTGGCCTCGACCGTCGGGTCCGGGTGGTGGTTGGGGAAGTTGCCGTCGATGTCGTCGAACAGCAGGACATGCGTGCCCGGCAGCTTGGCGGTCAGGCGGCGCAGGATCTCGCCCGACGCGCCGTTGCCGGCGTCCCAGGCGATCTTCAGGTCGCGCGTGCCGTCATAGTCCTTCAGCAGGCGGGCGACATACTCGTCCTGGACGTCGATCTTCTCAGACGAGCCCTGGCCCTGCTCCCAGTCGGCCTTGGCCGCCATGGTGCCGAGTTCCAGGATTCTGCTGGCCATAGACCGGACCCTTGCCCAGCATCATCTTGATGCCGTTGTAGTCCGGCGGGTTGTGCGAGCCGGTGATCATGATGCCGGCCGCCGCCTCGCGGTCGCGGGTGGCGAAATACAGCATCGGCGTGGGGCCGAGCCCGATGCGCAGGACATGCAGGCCGGTGGAAACCAGCCCCTCGACCAGCGCCTCCTCCAGTTCCGGCGAGGACAGACGGCCGTCATAGCCGACGCAGACCGTCTTGCCGCCCTTGCGCACCACCACGGTGCCGAAGGAGCGGCCGACCGCGCGGGCGTCCGCCGGGGTCAGCGTCTTGCCGACGATGCCGCGGATGTCGTACTCGCGCAGCACCGTGGGGTGGAAGGTATGGGCTTCGCTCATCGTCTCGTTAGTCCTCTGTTGGACGCCGTCTTTGGACCGTCAGCCACGGTCCATCCCGCCGGCCGGCGACGGCCGGCCGATGGAGGTATAGGTGAAGCCGGCCTTCGCCATGTCCTCGGGGTTGTAGATGTTGCGCAGGTCGATCATCACCGGCCGCTTCAGCATCGACTTGACCCGACGCAGGTCGAGCGCACGGAATTCGTTCCACTCCGTGAGAATAGCGACGCAATCGGCCCCTTCCAAGGTGCCGTACGCGTCCTTCGCCCATTCCACGCCGGGAAGCAGCTTTTCGGCCTCGTGCATCGCCGCCGGATCGAAGGCGCGCACATGGGCCCCCGCCGCCTGGAGCGCCGGGACGATGTCGAGCGACGGGCTGTCGCGCATGTCGTCGGTGTTCGGCTTGAAGGCGACACCCAGCACCGCGACGGTCTTGCCGTCCACCGACCCGCCGCAGGCGGCGATGATGCGCTCGGCCATCTGCTTCTTGCGCTTGTCGTTGATGTCGACGACCGTCTCGATGATGCGCAGCGGGCTGCCGACCTGCTGGGCGGTGCGCACCAGCGCCAGCGTGTCCTTCGGGAAGCACGACCCGCCGTAACCCGGACCGGGGTGCAGGAACTTCTTGCCGATGCGGCCGTCCAGCCCGATGCCGCGCGCCACGTCATGGACGTTGGCGCCGACCTTCTCGCAGAGATCGGCGATCTCGTTGATGAAGGTGATCTTGGCGGCCAGGAAGGTGTTGGCGGCGTATTTGGTCAGCTCCGCCGTCTCCAGCGAGGTCACCACGATCGGCGTCTCGATCAGGTAGAGCGGCCGGTAGAGCCGGCGCATCACCTCGCCCGCACGGTCCGAGGTGGCGCCGATGACGACGCGGTCCGGCCGCATGAAGTCGCCGATGGCCGAGCCTTCGCGCAGGAATTCCGGGTTGGAGGCGACGTCGAACTCGGCCTCGGGGCGGACGCGGCGGATGATCGCCTCGACCTCGCGGCCGGTGCCGACCGGGACCGTCGATTTCGTCACCACCACCGTGTAGTGGTCGAGATGCTGGGCGATCTCCTCGGCGGCGCCATAGACGTAGGACAGGTCGGCGTGGCCGTCGCCGCGGCGCGACGGGGTGCCGACCGCGATGAACACGGCGTCGACGCCCTGCATCGCCTCCTTCAAATCCAGGGTGAAGGACAGGCGGCCGGCGGCGACGTTGCGGGCGACGAGGTCGTCCAGGCCGGGCTCGTAGATCGGAATCTCGCCGTTCTTCAGCCGCTCGATCTTGCCGGCGTCCTTGTCGACGCAGGTGACGTGCACGCCGAATTCGGAAAAGCAGGCGCCGGAGACCAGGCCGACATAGCCCGTGCCGATCATCGCAATGCGCATCGCGTCCCCCTCATGTCCTTGAAAAAAGGAAAACCTGTATGTTTCGGGATGCCCTGGCGGATCTCCGCCGCGAGGCGTTCCTCACGGCCGGCCTTTTCGTTTCCGGCCGGCTCTTCTTGAAATGCAGTCCAAACGCATGCGCCCGCCCCCGTCCGGATCAGGGGACGGGGGCGGGCACCGCGTCAGGCGTGCTGCCCGTCGGTCAGCAATATTTACGCAGCATGGCACGCACCTTGTCGGCCATGTCCGGCCGGTTCAGCGCGTGGGCGAGCGTCGCCTCGATGAAGCCGACCTTGTCGCCGCAGTCGTAGCGGGTGCCTTCGAAGCGCAGGCCGTGGAACGGCTGGTTGCCGATCAGGTTGGCCATGGCGTCGGTCAGCTGGATTTCGTTGCCGGCGCCGCGCTGCTGCTTTTCCAGATGGTCGAAGATTTCCGGCTGCAGGATGTAGCGGCCGATGATCGACAGGGTCGACGGCGCGTCTTCCGGCTTCGGCTTCTCGACGAGGCCGCGGACGGTGGCCAGACGGCCGTCGTCCTTCTCGACGTCGAGGATGCCGTAGCTGCTGGTCTTTTCGCGCGGAACGTCGACGACGGCAACGACGTTGCCGCCGACCTCCTCGTACGCCTCGACCATCTGCTTCAGGCAGGGGGTCTTGCCCTGGACGAAGTCGTCGGGCAGCACGATGGCGAACGGGTCGTTGCCGATCAGGGCGCGGGCGCACCAGACGGCATGGCCGAGGCCCAGCGGAACCTGCTGGCGGGTGTAGAAGCAGCGGCCGGGCGCGATCTCGCTGTGGCGAACCTCTTCCAGCGCGTCGATCTTGCCGCGCTCTTCAAGCGTGCGGTTCAGTTCGGTGTCGGCATCGAAATGGTCTTCGATGGCACGCTTGGAGCGGCCGGTGACGAAAACGAAATCCTCGATGCCGGCGGCGCGCGCCTCTTCGACGGCGTGCTGCAGCAGGGGGCGGTCGACCAGCGGCAGCATCTCTTTCGGGATGGCCTTGGTGGCCGGCAGGAAGCGCGTGCCGAGACCGGCGACCGGGAACACCACCTTGCGCACGGGTTTCCGCATTGGACGTCTCTTGTGGTTGAGGCGAAGTCAAATCCATGGTTCCACGGCTGGACCCGACCGCAAGCGAAGCCTGCGGAAGCACGACCGTGGTTCCGGCTTTCTGCCACGCCTTCCGTCACTGCGCAACAAACCTTCCGAGACCGGGCAAAAGGCTAGTCCTAGAGGCCGAAATCAAATGAAAACCGGCTGAAACTCCTCAATCAAGCCGATCTTTATCCGTTACGTCCAGGCCGGCACCAAACCTTTCTCATAGGCTGGACCGCTTGAAAAAGCGACGGATTCCACCGGCGCGACACCGTGCCGCTGCCAGTACGGCGTCATGGCTTTACAAACGAACTTTCCGTATGACGTTTTGTTGCGAATACTTGCACGAAGGGGGCGTCCGCCCTCATGGTGCCGGCCATGATCCCCAACTCGCTTACCCCCACTCCCCCGACTCAGGACGAGCCCGCTCCCGGCTCGCTCACCGCGGACCAGCTGCGCGCCCGTGTGCTGCACCGGGACGAGCTGTGCTTCGTGATCGACAAGCCGGCCGGTCTGGCCGTCCACAAGGCCGGGCGCATCACCGACCATCTGGAACTCTACCTGCCCCATCTGGCGGAGCCGGACGGGGAAGCGCCGAAGCTCGCCCACCGGCTCGACCGCGACACCGCCGGCTGCCTGATCCTGGGCCGCACGCCCTGGGCGCTGAAGCGCCTGGGCCAGATGTTCGCCGCCGGCCATGTCGGGAAGACCTATTGGGCAGTGGCCGAGGGCATCCCGGAGGCCGGGACCGGCGTGATCGACCTGCCGCTGCTGAAACGGATCGAACCCAAGTCCGCCGCAGGGTTCGGCCGCTCCTCCTGGACGATCCTGCCCGACCCGGCCGGCCAGCCGGCGGTCACCGACTACCGGGTTCTCGGCACCGGCAACGGCCGCTCCTGGCTGGAGCTTCGCCCGCGCACCGGCCGCACCCACCAGATCCGCGTCCATTGCGCCGCCATCGGCTGCCCGCTGGTGGGCGAGCCCTTCTACGGTCCCGAGCGCCGGCCGTCCGGCAATCTGCATCTGCTGGCCCGCTCCGTCGCCTTCCGCATGGCCTTCGAGTACGCCCCCGTCAGCGCCGTCGCCCCGGCGCCGGAGCATATGCGGGACGCGCTGTCCGCCTGCGGCTGGCACGGCGAGTAAGACGCCGCCGCGAAAAAGCAGGAGCTTCCGGCGTCTTCGCCGCCTCCCATCTGTTGAAGGGAGCAGGCCCCCACAACCGATGGAGAGCAAGGCATGGGACAGGCGGTCACGGACAACCGCGCGATGAACCGGTTTGAACTGGCGGTCGGCACCCAGACGGTGTTCGCCAACTACCGCCGCAACGGCCAGACCCTGGTGATTTCCTATGTCGAGGCCCCGCCCTCGCTGCGCGGCACCGGGGCCGCCGGCCGCCTGATGGAAGGGGTGGTGGCGACCGCCCGCACCGAGGGGCTGAAGATCGTCCCGCTGTGCAGCTACGCCGCCCTGTGGATGCGGCGCAACCGGCAGGACGATCTGCTGGCCTGAGGCCCGCCGCCCTCCATTGAAGAAATCAATGGAAGCGCTGAAAACTATCAATTTCCCATGAGAACCATACCCCGTTAGCGTCCGTCCCATGGTTTTCCGCCACGGATTTCCACACTGCGGCAAGACCCGTGCAGACGATCGAAACGAGGGAAGATCCATCATGGACACGCTGCTGTCGGCACCGATTCTGTTCTTCGGCCTCGGTGCCGTCATCGCGCTTACCGGGGCGCGCATTCCGTTCCCGGAGGGCTTCGGCAAGGCGCTCGCCGCCTATCTGCTGGTCGCCATCGGCCTCAAGGGCGGCGTGGCGCTGGCGGGCGCCGATGTCGGCGCGGTGCTGCCGCTGCTGCTGACCGCCGGCCTGCTCAGCCTGCTGATGCCGGTCCTCGGCTTCGGGCTGCTGCGCTCGGCGGTCGGTCTGGATCAGGTCAATGCGGCCGCCATCGCCGCCCATTACGGCTCGGTCAGCCTCGTCACCTTCGTCACCGCCACCAAGCTGCTGGAAAGCCAGGGCGTCACCTTCGGCGGCCACATGGTCGCGGCACTGGCGATCATGGAGGGCCCGGCCATCGTCAGCGGCCTGCTGCTGGCGGGCGCCGCCGGCATGGTGTCCGGCGTGGCGGCGGGCGGCGGCGGCAGCCTGTCGGTGCCGCTCGGCGGCGGCCCGGTCCAGGGTGGCTCGATCAAGGGCGCCATCCGCGAGGCCGCCTTCAACGGCTCGGTCCTGCTGCTGGCCGGGTCGCTGCTGG
This sequence comes from Azospirillum sp. UENF 111221, assembly GCF_058780625.1. NCBI lineage: Bacteria > Pseudomonadati > Pseudomonadota > Alphaproteobacteria > Rhodospirillales > Azospirillaceae > Azospirillum > Azospirillum sp. UENF 111221. The sequence goes on along the minus strand of NZ_JBSNCH010000002.1, from coordinate 114,076 downwards.
TCGGGCTGGTGATCGGCAAGCCCGGCCTGCAAAGCCTGCACGGCCTGTTCATCGCGCCGTGGGACGGCGTGCTCTGCCTGTTCCTGCTGGAGATGGGCTATCTCGCCACCTCCCGGCTGCGGGAAGCGGTGTCGCTCAGCCCGCGGCTGATCGCCTTCGGCATCGTCATGCCGCTGGCCGGCGCCGGCATCGGCCTTGCCGCCGCCGCGTCCCTGGGGCTCGGTCTCGGCGACGCCGCCCTGCTGGTGACGCTGTGCGCCAGCGCCTCCTACATCGCGGTGCCGGCGGCGCTGCGCCATGCCCTGCCGGCGGCGGAGCCCGGCCTGTCGCTTCCGCTGTCGCTGGGCATCACATTTCCTTTCAACATCCTCGTCGGTATTCCACTCTACCTCGCAGTGAGCCGGGCGGTGCTGACCTGACCGGCCGAGCCGGAACCACCGCCATGCCGCCCTCCACGTTGCCCTCCCCTCCGCCTGCCATGCCCGCTCCGCTGCCGCCCTTCGACCTCGACCTGCTGCGCAGCTTCGTGACCATCGTGGACAGCGGCGGCTTCACCCGGGCGGCGGAGCGGCTGGGCCGCACCCAGTCCACCATCAGCCTGCAGATCAAGCGGCTGGAGGACGGGCTGGGCAAGCGGCTGTTCCTGCGCGAGGGCCGCGGCCTGGACCTGACCCCCGACGGCGAAATCCTGCTGACCTACGCCCGCCGCCTGCTGGGCATGGCGGGCGAGGCCTGCGCCCTGCTGATGGAACCGGAGGTCGGCGGCGTGGTGCGGCTCGGCACACCGGAGGATTTCGCCACCGCCCATCTGCCCGACGTGCTGTGGCGCTTCTCCCGCGCCCATCCCCAGGTGGCGCTGGAGGTGCAGTGCGACTTCACCGTCAACCTGCTCGACCGTTTCGCCCGCGGCGAATACGACCTCGTGCTGTGCAAGCGGGAGCCGCAGGGTCCGGCCGGCGGCGTCCGGGTCTGGCGCGAGCCGCTGTTCTGGGTGGCGTCGGACCGGCTGATCCTCGACGCGGGCGCCCCGGTCCCGCTGGTCCTGGCCCCGGCGCCGGACATCCACCGCAAGCGCGCCATCGACGCGCTGGACGCCCACGGCCGCCCCTGGCGCATGGCCTACACCAGCCCCAGCCTCGCCGGCATCAAGGCCGCGGTGACCGCCGGGCTGGGCGTCACCATCCTGCCGAAGGACATGCTGGCCCCCGGCTTCCACATCGTGAACGCCGAACACGGCCTGCCCGACCTGCCCGACATCGAAACCGCCCTCTACCGCCAGCCCGGCCCGCTGCCCAAGGCGGTGGACCTGCTGGCCGAGCACATCGTCCGCTCGCTGGAGAGGACGGCCGAAAGGACGGCGGACAGAACGGCGGCGGGGTGAGGGGCTCCGCCGCCCACAAGGGAATCACCCCAACTCGAAGCTCGTGATTCCGAACACCCGCCCCAGCCCGGTCGCTGGAGCCGGCCCAAGATACATCCGCGCCGTCTCGAACTGCGGCGACAGCCCCAATTCCTCCGCCAGCCGCACCCCTGCCGCGTTCGGTTCCGGCACGTCGAGGAACACCGGGCCGACCCTGCTCCCGGCCCCGGCCGCCCGACCCAGCGCCAGCAGCAGATCCCGCGCGATCCTCGCGTCCGCGGCATAGAGCGGGCCGATCTTCCAGCCGTCATGGCAGGGCCGGATCACCCCGAAGCCCGTCACATCGCCGTCCCCCACCGCCGCCAGCGCCGTCGCACCGGGAAGGGCAACCCAGTTGGCGAGGAAGCCGGGGCGGGGCGCCGGGAACAGCGCGGCATCCAACGCCGTCAACCGGTCGAAGGGCACCGTCCGGGCGTCCACCAGCCTCGTCCCGCCGCCCCCATCCCCCGGCAGAACGCCGCCGAAACGGATGTTGCGGTGGGACAGGGCGAAGCCGGATTTGCGGTAATTGTCCTGTTGGGCGACGACGCCGTCGAGCCCGACGGTGCAGCCCTCCAGATGGCGCAGCCCCGCCTGCCACAGCGTCCAGCCATAGCCGCGCCCGCGCGCCTCCGGCCGCACGATATAGAAGCCGAGGAAGCCGAAATTCCCCGGATAGCGGACCACCGACAGCGAAGCGACCGGCTGGCCGTCCAGCAGCCCGACCAGGAAGCCGGCCGGATCGACGGCATGGAAGGCGCCGGCATCGTGCAGGCCGGGGTTCCACCCTTCCAGCCGCGCCCAGTCGACCGCCAGATCCAGGTCGGCCCGGCTCATTACACGGACCCGATAGCCGTCGGTCCCCTGCGCCCCGCTGCGTTCCATCTCCGCCCCCTTCGCCCCTATGGAACAGAGCGTAACGCAATCCACGGCGTGCTGGGAGCCACCCAGCGACACGACCAAGATCCCCTCTCCCCCGGGGAGAGGGGGCAACCCCGATTTTCATCCACCCTTTCCCCAAGCCGCGACAACCATGATAGGACTATCATCCTTGCTACTGCCGGCCAGGAGCCGCCATGCCGCGCCGGACGCCGTTCACCCGATCTGCGTTTCCCGCCAATGCCTTCACCCTTGGTGAGACAGTGGAACACACCCGGATTTCTGTTCCACGCTGTTTCAAACCGTCAGCCCGCCCCGCGTCCCCCGGTACTGCCCCCGCTCCGCATGAAAGAGGTGAACACGATCCGAATTCCTGTTCCACGCTGTTTCAAACCGTCAGCCCGGCCGCACCCTCCGGCACCGCCCCGACGGCGGATGAAACAATGGAACAGCCCCCGGATCCCTGTTCCACGCCGTTACACGCCTCCCATAGGGCGCCCGGCCGCCACCGACCGCGCGCCGTTGCTTTCGGGGCGGGAGTGCGGTTAAGTCGCCGCCGGTTTCCGCTGATCCGCGTCAAGGTCATGCCCGTCAAGTCCCTGGACGCCACCGCGTCGCGCCCCGCTCCCCCAGTTCCCCGCCCGTCTCCCGCCGGCCGCGGGGTCGATGCCGTGCTGCACGGTGTGGCCGGGGCCGCCGCCCTGGTGCTGGGGCCGCTGGCAGCACTCGCCCCGCGCGGGCTGCCGGTCTGGGCCATCCTCGTGCTGGTGCTGTCGCTCGCCGGTTTGGCCCGGCGCGGGGCCTTCGGGCGCATCCTGCGCCTCACGCCGCCGGTCGCCGCCGTCGGCGCCTTCCTTCTCCTGGCCCTGGCCTCCACCCTGTGGAGCCCGTCGGACCGCGCGCTCGCGACGGTGCTGGAGATCGGCTACATCGCGCTCGGTGCGCTGGCCGGCGGCGCCTGGATCGCCGGGCTGCCGGCGGCCGACGCGCGGCGGCTGGCCGGGCTGTTCCTGGCCGGCGGGCTGGCCGGCGGGCTGCTGTTCGCGGTGGAGGCGGCGCTGGACTTCCCGCTGAACCGCTGGTGGAACAGCGTGCCCGACGACCAGCTGCCCAACCTGCTGAACGGCAATGTGCCGAAGCGGACGGCGGCGCTGCTCTGCCTGCTGGTCTGGCCCGCCGCCCTGGCGGTGGACCGCTTCGGGCGCAAGGCGCTGGCCCTGCTGGTGCCGGTCGGCTATGCGCTGGCCTGCCTGCCGCTGACCAGCCGGTCGGCCATGCTGGGCATCGCCGCCGGGCTGGTCACGCTCGCCGCCGCCCGCGCCTCCGCCAAATGGACCCGCCGGCTGTTCAGCACCGCGGTCACTGCCGCCTTCCTGCTGGTGCTGCCCGCCGCCCTGCTGTTCTCCGGCCCGCTCGACCTCGACCATTCCGGCCTGCTGTTCCGCTCCGCCCAGCACCGGGTGGAGATCTGGGGCCATGCGGCGGAGCGCGCGCTGCGCACGCCGGTGTTCGGCCAGGGCATCGACGCCTCGCGCTCCCTGCCGCCGGAAGGGGCGGTGTCGGAATTCTCGCCGATCGGCGACAGCCTGCTGCCGCTGCATCCCCACAACGCCTTCCTCCAGCTCTGGCTGGAGACCGGGGCGGTCGGGGCGGCGCTGGCGCTGGCGGCGATGCTGCTGCTGCTGGCCGCCACCGCCCGGCTGGAGCGCCGCGACCAGCCCTTCGCGCTGGCGCTGTTCGCCACGGCGATGGCGATGGGCAGCACCGCCTACGGCATCTGGCAACCCTGGTGGATGGCAGGCTTCCTGTCCGCGGCGCTGATGCTGCGGCTGGCGACCCGCATCGGGGCCCCTATCGGGAACAAGACACGATGAGCAAGCGCCCGCTCCGCATCCTGGTCATCAAGCTGGGCGCCTTCGGCGACTTCTTCCTGGCCCAGACCGCCTTCGCCGCCATCCGCCGCCACCATGCCGGCGACCGGCTGACCCTGCTGACCCTGCCCTCGCTCGCCCCGCTCGCCCGGATGAGCGGGCTGTTCGACGAGGTGCTGGAGGACCCGCGCGACCGTTCGCTGTCGGCCTATCTGGCGATCCGCCGGGCCTTGCGCGCCCAGCGCTTCGACCGCGTCTACGATCTCCAGGCGCAGACGCGCACCGACCTCTATCACCGGCTGCTGTTCCCCGGCCCCTGGCCGGAATGGTCGGGCACCGCCCGCGGCGCCTCGCATCCCGACCGCTACGAAGGCCGGCGCAAGGTGCCGGTGCGCGACCGCTATGTCCGCCAGCTCGCTCCCTTCGGCATCGTCCCGGACGAGACGCCGGACCTGTCCTGGCTCGATGCCGACATCGCCAAGTTCGGTCTGCCGGAGCGCTTCGCCCTGCTGGTCCCCGGCTCCTCCCCCGGACGGCCGGACAAGCGCTGGCCGGCCCGCCGCTATGCCGAGGTGGCGGCGGCGCTGGCCGAGCGCGGCATCGTGCCGGCGGTGATCGGCACCGGCATCGAGCGCGACCTCGCCCGCGTGATCGCCGAGACCTGCCCGCAGGCGGTCGACCTCACCGACCGCACCAGCGTGCCGGAGCTGGGCGGGCTGGCGCGCCGGGCCTGGGGGGCGGTCGGCAACGACACCGGCCCGACCCACCTGATCGCCGCCGTCGGCTGCCCCACCGTCGTGGTGTTCTCCGACGCCTCCAACCCGATCCACAGCACCGGCCCGCGCGTGCTGATCCACCACCGTCCCGACTTCAACGACATCGACAGCGCCGGCGTGGTCGAGGCACTCGACCGCGCGCGGACCCTGGGAGGTTCCTAACGGCAGAAGGGACTTAATGACAGAAGGGAAACGGCGCCACCTTGGGCATGTAGACCGGGATCCACTCGCAATGGGTCGCCGGGTTCGGCAGCTTGCGGGTTTCGATGACCGGCCAGGCATGGGCCGCGACCACCACCAGCGCCACGCCCGCCAGGATCCAGCGCCGCGGCCTCGCCCGCTCCAGCAACCCCGGCATCCGCGCCAGCACCCAGGCGGCGGACAGGATCGCCAGCGGGTCGGTGTAGGCGGCATAGGCGCGCTGGAAGCCGCGCAGCGAGAACAGCGACTCCAGCCCCCAGGCGACCAGCAGCAGGAACAGCGCCTGCACCGCCGCCAGCCGCTCTCCCCGCCGCCACAGCACCACCGCACCGGCCAGCGCGAACCACTCGACGACGATGGTCTGCGGGATGTTGTCGGGGTGCAGGACGATGGTGCGGATCGCCAGCGTCCGGCCGATGCCGGCCAGCAGCAGCCCGAGCGTCCCCTGCCCGACCACATTCCCCTGGCCCTGAAGCTCCGCCCCGTGCCGCCAGGAGGAGAAGACGAACATATGCTCGACGAAGTTCGCCACGGCGATGGCGTTCTGCTCGTTCCAGCGGATGTCGAGCGCCAGCAGCCCGGCCGCCAGCCCCAGCAGCACCGCCGCCGCCCCGGCCACCACGCGGGCCACCGGCACCCGGTGGACCGCCGCATGGACCAGGATGCCGACCAGCACCCAGCCGGCGACGATGCTCTGATAGCCGCCGCCCGACAGCCCGCCGCCAACGGGAGTATACGGATAGACCGCCCGCCCCCAGCCGGCCAGCCCGGCCTGGATCAGCCCGAAGGCCGGCACCGCCGCGGCCACCGCCATCAGCCCGACCAGCGCGGCAACGCCCCAGCCCTTTTCCGGCACGGCCTCCGCCGGCCGCCCGAACAGGATCGCCGCCACCGGCAGCCCCATCGCCAGGAAGACCGCCTGCACCTTGGTCACCATGGCCAGCCCGACCAGCAACCCGCCCAGCGCCAGTTGCAGCAGCGATGCGCCGCCGCACGGCTTGCCGTCCGCCGGCCGCACCGCCCGCAGGACCAGCAGCAGCCCCAGCACGACGAAACCGGCCGACAGCAGGTCGGTGCGCATCTGCCGCCCCTGCGCCGTCAGCCCGACGCCGAAGGCCAGCAGGATGCCGGCCAGCAGCGCCACCCGCCGGTCCTCCACCAGCCCGCGCAGCAGCGTGGCATAGCTGACGGCGAAGGCGGCGGTCAGCAGGATCGACAGCGCCCGCCCGGCCTGGACCAGCGACTGCCAAACGGCTTCGGTCGCCGCGACGTCGCTGCCCGGCGGCAGGGCCGACAGGCTGGCGACCGGCAGCAGCCCAACCGCATGCAGCAGCCGGTACCAGACGTCGATCACCAGGAAATAGCCGTAGCCGGGATGGTCGAAATACTCCTGCGAGAGCCCGTCGCCGAACAGCAGCCCGTGATAGGCCAGCACCAGATCCTGATCGGAATGCACCCAATAGGGCAGACGGAACCCGACCAGCAGGACCGACAGCGCCATCGCCGCCGCCAGCCCGGCGCACAGCAGCCACCAAGGCGCCGCCGCGACGCGGTCGAGCAGGGAGGGACGGGCGGCGGAGGGTGCAGGCATCATGATTGGCACGGCTCACGGTTCAGGTCGGCCGCCTTGTGGCACGGAACAGGCCGGTTGGGAACCATCTCCCGTTTCCCCTGGGAACCAGACGCTTGCTCCGGTGTTGCCCTCATGGAACGGCGGAGTCGGGAGTCTCCGCCTCTTTCGTGGTGCCTCGCACGAGTGGCTTTGCAACGTTGGCGGGTCGCTGCCACAAAATACGGTATGGCAGACCCGCCGGGCAGACGATTGCCGGACAGACACATGGGGAACTCGATGGCCGATACCGACGATATCCAGGAGCGTATCCGACGCCGTGCCCACGAGTTGTGGGAGAGCGAGGGCCGTCCGCACGGCCGCGACTCCGACCATTGGACCCAGGCCGAGGCGGAGGTTCGCGGCGCCGGTGCGCTGGAGCCGACCGGCAAGGTCGCCGGCTCGCGCAAGAAGCCTTCCAGCTCCAAGGCCGCCGGCAAGAGCACCCGTGCCGCCGCCGAATCCCTGTCGGAAGTCGCGAGCGCCCCGGCGGAGAGCGCCAAATCCGAAGCGGCCAAGCCGGCGAAGGCCAAGCCGGCCGCTGCCTCCAAAGCGACTGCCTCGAAGCCGAAGGCCGATGCCGCTCCGGCCGAGCAGGCCGCCTCCGTCAAGGCTCCGGCAAAAACCACCGCCAAGGCGGCGCCCACCAAGTCCACAACCGCAAAGACTCCGGCTGCAAAGCCCCCGCGCAGCTCGAAGAAGGACGGCGGCAAGAGCGCCACCGCCGGCTGATCCAGCCTCCCTTGCCGGAACCCAGCGGCCCCGGAGCCGGTTGTCAGGTAATCCCTGCACTCTTCTCCGGAGGAACCGTCATGGCCGGCACGCCGTCGATGGACGACTGCATCCGCAACTGCACCGATTGCCACACGGTCTGCCTGGAAACCGTATCGCACTGCCTGACCAAGGGCGGTGCGCATGCGGAGGCCGGGCATGTCCGCCTGCTGCTGGACTGCGTCGACATCTGCCGCACCAGCGCGGATTTCATGATCCGCGGCTCCCGCTTCCACCATCTAACCTGCGGCGCCTGCGCCGAGATCTGTGCGGCCTGCGCCGACCAGTGCGACCGCATGGCCGACGACGCCATGATGAAGCGCTGCGCCGAGATGTGCCGCCGCTGCGCCGAAAGCTGCCGGGCGATGTCGAGCATGGCCGCCTGACCGGAGCGGCGCCCCTACTCCATCACCGCCGCTTCCTCCGGCGCCGGGGCTCCCGCCTTCGGCCGCCGGAGCAGCAGCAGCATCGGGATGACCAGCAGGGCGACATACATCATCAGCTTGAAGTCGTCGATGTAGGCGATCATCGCCGCCTGCTGCGTGACCTGGGCATTCAGCATCGCCAGCGCCTCGGGCGTGGCGGTCACCTGCTCCGTCATCATCTGGGAGAAGGGCGTCAGGTGAGCGGCGAGGCTGGCGTGGTTGATCTGGGTGTTCTGCGACAGCAGGGTCATCACCACCGAGATGCCGACGCTGCTGCCCAGGTTGCGGACCAGGCTGAACAGGCTGGCGGCATCGGTGCGCAGCCGCGGCTCCAGCGTGGCGAAGGCGATGGTGCTGAGCGGCACGAACACCAGCCCCAGGCCCAGCCCCTGCACCACGCCGCTGATGATGATCGGCTCGCGGTCCATCACGATGGTGAAGCCGGTCATGGACCACAGCGACCAGCTGGTCAGCAGCACGCCGGCCAGGATCAGCAGCCGCGCATCCACCCGGCGCACCAGCCGCCCCACCATCAGCATCGAGATCATCGTGCCGACGCCGCGCGGCGCCAGCACCAGCCCGGTGGTGACCGTCGGGTAGCCCAGCAGGTTCTGCAGCATCGGCGGCAGCAGCGCCATGGTCGCCAGCAGGATGACACCGATCACAAAGATCAGGACCAGCCCGGTGACGAAATTGCGGTCGCGCAAGAGCGCCGGGTCGATGAAGGGCTCGGTCTTCGTGTTGCCATGGGCGGTGGCGATGTGGATGGCGAAAACCCAGAAGGCGCAGGCGGCCAGGGCCGTCTCGATCCAGATCTCGGTCGCACCGAACCAGTCCAGCTGCTCGCCGCGGTCCAGCAGCATCTGGAAGGCGCCGACCGCCAGCCCCAGCATGGCGAAGCCGAAGAAATCGAAGCTGCGGATGCGCCCCTTGGTCTCGTGCAGGAAGACCGCCATGCCGGCGAAGGCCAGCAGCCCGACCGGCAGGTTGATGTAGAAGACCCAGCGCCAGCTGAAGCTGTCGGTCAGCCAGCCGCCCAGCGTCGGGCCGGCGATGGGACCGACCATGATACCGGCCCCCCAGAGCGCCATCGCCTGCCCGTGCCGCTCCTTCGGGTTGATGTCGAGCAGCACCGACTGCGACAGCGGCACCAATGCCGCGCCGAAGACGCCCTGCACCAGCCGGAAGGCCACCATCTGCGTCAGGCTGCCGGCCAGCCCGCACAGCACCGACGCCGCCGTGAAGCCCGCCACCGCGATCAGGAACAGGCGCTTGCGCCCGAACCGGTCCGCCATCCAGCCGGTGGCCGGTGTCGCGATGGCCGCCGCGACGATGTAGGAGGTCAGCACCCAGGTGATGGTGTCCTGCGCCGCCCCCAGGCTGCCCTGCATGCTGGGAAGCGCGACGTTGGCGATGGTGGTGTCCAGCACCTGCATGATGGTGGCGAGCATGATCGACACGGTGATCATGCCGCGATGCTTCACCTCATGCGGGGCTACGGAGGATTGGCTGGCGGCCATGGGATGCCTGCGGATGATGGATGCGTGGTTGCCTTACCGGATCGCCGCGACCGCGTTTCCGATGGCGCCCGGCAACGGCCGGCTGTGGTGGGTGTCGACCTCCACCTCGGCGCTGAGGCCGGTGCGCAGCGGCACGGGCTCGCCCTCCGGCCGGTCGATGCGGAGGCGGACCGGCACCCGCTGCACCACCTTCACCCAGTTGCCGGTGGCGTTCTGGGCGGGCAGGACCGAGAATTCCGATCCGGTGCCGGCGCCGATGCTCTCGACATGGGCGGTCAGGGTGCGGCCGGAATAGGCATCCAGCACCACCGTCGCGGTCTGGCCGACCGCCATGTGGGTCAGGTCGGTTTCCTTGAAATTGGCCTCGACCCAGCTCGACCCGCTCATCACCAAGCTGACCGCCGACAGCCCGACCGAGGCATATTGCCCGACCAGAAGCCGGTCGGTCTGGCTCACCACGCCGTCGGCCGGCGCCGCCACCACCGTGTGGTCTAGGTCGCGCTGCGCCGATGCCTTCTTCGCCAGCGCCTCCAGCACCGTCGGATGGCGGTCGGTGGGGATTTCGGGATCGCCGCCAAGGGCGGCGCGGGCGCTGATCACCGCCTGCTTCTCCGTGTTCAGATCCTGCTGGGCCGCCATCAGGTCGTGGCGCACCGAATCGTAGGTGGCCCGCGCGGCGACGCCGGTCTTCAGCAGATCCTGCTGGCGCTGGAACTCGCGCTGCTCGAAGGAGACCTTCTCCTCCGCCGCGGCCTGCTTGGCCTGCGCCTCGCCCAGGTCGGCGCGCAGCTGTTCCACCTTCAGCCGGGCAGAGGCGAGTGCCGCATCGGCCTGCTGCAAGGCCAGCCGGTAGGGCTCGTCATCGATGCGGAACAGCAGGTCGCCGCGATGGACCTGCTGGTTCTCATGCACCGCCACCTCGACGATGCGGCCGGAGATATCCGGGCTGATCGTCACCTTGTCCTGCTGGACATAGGCATTGTCGGTCGAGACATAACGTCCGCCCACAACATATTCATAGCCGCCGCCGACCGCCACCAGCAGCGGCAGGGCGGCCATCAGCAGCCAGCGGCGCCAGCGCGTCCGTCGGATGGGCTTGGCTGCCGGATTCTGAGCATCCGGGCGGGTATCGGTATCGCGGTCGGTCACGGCGGTCATGGCGGTCGGGTCCCGAAGAAAAAGGCGGGGTCGTCAGGCTTTGGCGGCGATCTTTTCAGCGGCGGTCTTCGCGGGCGGTTCCGCCCGGCGGTCGGAAAGGTTGGCGCGCATGTGGGCCAGCATCCCGACCAGCATGGCTTCGGCATCGGGCGGCAGGCCGGTGAGCGCCTCCGCATAGAGCCCGGCGGCGAGCGCCCGGCCCTGCTCCAGCACCGCATGCGCCTTCGGCGTCAGGTGCGGCAGCCGGGCGCGCCGGTCGGTCGGATCGGTGCGGCGTTCGATCCAGCCGCCCTCCTCCATGCGGTCGATCTGCCGGCAGAGCGTGATCGGCTCGATCTCCAGCAGGTCGGCCAGCGCCGCCTGCTTGATCCCCTCGTTCCGCGCCAGCGTGGCGATCACCGACCATTGTGCGCGGGTCAGGCCGAGATGGCGGGCGCGCTGGTCGAAACGGACGCGCATCAAGCGCGCCGTGTCGGTCAAAACGGCGCCCAGACTCGTCGAATGGGCATTTGCGGAGCGGGGATCGGCAGGGGAGGACATCGGCGGATCGTAAGCTTGCTTATTGGTTCCTCAAAACTAATAAGCAAGCTTATCATCGGCAATCCTCGCGGCGTGCATGGCAGGGCCACGTCCGCGTCGCGCCTCCAGCGCCCTGGACGAGATCGCGCCTCTGGCGCGCGCGACAGGAGATTGCTAAGGTGCCCACCCGTTTCGTTCCATTCCTTTCGCCAATTCGCCAAAATCGACCAGCTGAGGACCGATCCATGCCGCACTACCGTTCCCGCACCTCCACCCATGGCCGCAACATGGCGGGCGCGCGCGGCCTGTGGCGGGCAACCGGCATGAAGGACGGCGATTTCGGCAAGCCGATCATCGCCATCGCCAACTCCTTCACCCAGTTCGTCCCCGGCCACGTCCATCTGAAGGATCTGGGCCAGCTGGTGGCGCGCGAGATCGAGAAGGCCGGCGGCGTGGCGAAGGAGTTCAACACCATCGCCGTGGACGACGGCATCGCCATGGGCCATGGCGGCATGCTGTACAGCCTGCCCTCGCGCGAGCTGATTGCCGACGCGGTGGAATACATGGCGAACGCCCATTGCGCCGACGCGCTGGTCTGCATCTCCAACTGCGACAAGATCACGCCCGGCATGCTGATGGCCGCGATGCGCCTGAACATCCCGGCGGTCTTCGTCTCCGGCGGCCCGATGGAGGCCGGCAAGGTCAAGTGGCGCGGCAAGATCAAGTCGGTCGACCTGATCGACGCCATGGTCGCCGCCGCCGATCCGACCGTCTCGGATGAAGAGGCGGCGGAAATGGAGCGCGGCTCCTGCCCGACCTGCGGCTCCTGCTCCGGCATGTTCACCGCCAACTCGATGAACTGCCTGACCGAGGCGCTGGGCCTGTCGCTGCCCGGCAACGGCACCATCCTGGCGACCCACGCCGACCGCAAGGAGCTGTTCCTCGCCGCCGGCCGCATGGCGGTCGATCTCTGCCGCCGCTGGTACCAGGAGGAGGACGCCACCGCCCTGCCGCGCGGCATCGCCACCAAAGAAGCGTTCGAGAACGCGATGACGCTCGACATCGCCATGGGCGGCTCGACCAACACAGTCCTGCACATCCTGGCGGCGGCGCAGGAGGGCGGCATCGATTTCACCATGGAGGACATCGACAGGCTGTCGCGCCGCGTCCCCAATGTCTGCAAGGTCGCTCCCGCCGTGGCCAACGTCCACATCGAGGACGTCCACCGCGCCGGCGGCATCTTCGGCATCCTTGGCGAGTTGGACCGCGCCGGTCTGCTGAACCGCGATACCCCGACCGTCCATGCGCCGTCGCTCGGCGAGGCGCTGGACCGCTGGGATGTGATGCGCACCCAGGACCAGTCCGTCCACACCCTGTATCGGGCCGCCCCCGGCGGCATCCCGACCGTCGTGCCCTTCAGCCAGGAACGCCGCTGGCCTGAGTTGGACCTCGACCGTGAGAAGGGCGTGATCCGCAAGGCCGAGAACGCCTTCAGCCAGGATGGCGGCCTCGCCGTGCTGTACGGCAACATCGCGGAGAACGGCTGCATCGTGAAGACGGCGGGCGTCGACGCCTCCAACCTCGTCTTCGCCGGTCCGGCCCGCGTCTTCGAAAGCCAGGACGATGCCGTCGCCGGCATCCTGGGCGACGTGGTCAAGGCTGGCGAGGTGGTGGTCATCCGCTACGAGGGCCCGCGCGGCGGTCCCGGCATGCAGGAAATGCTGTACCCGACCAGCTATCTGAAGTCGAAGGGGCTGGGCAAGGCCTGCGCGCTGGTGACCGACGGCCGTTTCTCCGGCGGGACGTCCGGCCTGTCGATCGGCCACGTCTCTCCGGAAGCAGCCCAGGGCGGCGCCATCGGGCTGGTGCAGGATGGCGACCGCATCGAGATCGACATTCCCAACCGCATCATCCGTCTCGCCGTCGACGACCAGGAGATGCAGCGCCGCCGCGACGCGATGAACGCCAAGGGCATGGATGCCTGGAAGCCCGTCAACCGCGACCGTCTGGTTTCCCCGGCTCTCCGCGCCTACGCCGCCCTGACCACCAGTGCCGACCGCGGCGCCGTGCGTGACGTGACCCAGGTGGAGAATATCGCCGTCCGCCGCTGACATGGTTTAGGCAACGGGCGCCGGCAGCGCCGCAATCAGGCACAACGAACATTCATCACAAGTAACAATCAAAGCGCCGCGCAAGTCGCGGCGCTTTCTTTTTGCCAGGAATTACATACACAGATATGTTACTTTCCGTTGGCGGGAAAATCTTCGGGTGTCGCATCGCTCGGATGTTCGCAAAATTCGAAATGCATGCTCTAATATGCCAACGCGAATTCCGCGAGGGGGGCGGACGTGGCGGACACCATGTTGGGCGCAGCGACGGACGAAGGCCGTCCCTGGCAGGAGGCATCTCGCCTGCCGGGCGATAAGCCGCGCGAACGCAAGGTCGTCACGGCGATGTTCGTCGACATCGTCCGTTCCTCCGCCATGGTGGCAGGCCGCGATCCCGAGGATGCGGACGATCTGCTCCTTTCGATCCTGAACCGTGTGACGGAGGCTGTGCCGCGTTTCGAAGGCACGGTGACCCAGATGCTGGGTGACGGCTTCCTGGCGACCTTCGGCGCCCCCGGCGCCAAGGAGGACCATGCACTGCGCGCCTGCCTTGCCGCCCAGGACATCCTCAGCGCCACCCGCGACGAACAGGGACGGCCTCTCTTCCACATCCGCATCGGCATCAGTTCGGGTGACGTCGTCGCCCATGTGGTGACCAATGGGCTGTGGACCGACTATCGCGCGGTCGGCGAGTGCGTGCATATGGCCGCCAAGCTGCAGCAGCGCGCGGCTTCCGACACCGCACAGCTCAGCCGGGACACGCTGGACCTGATCCCGGTCGGGGTGGCCGCGCGCCCGATGGGAAGCTTGCGCCTGTCCGACGAGGTGGAGCCGATGCCGGCGTTCCTGCTCGACGGGGCGCGTGCCGTCCGCCGCACCGCCACCGACCTGCTGTCCGCCACCGACGCCCCGCATGTCGGCCGGGAAGAGGAGGTGGCGACCCTGTTCGCCATCGCCGATTCGGTGGAGGCCGGGGCTCCCGCCCAGCTTCTGCTCCAGGGAGAGGCCGGAATCGGCAAGTCCCGCCTCGTCGGCGAGTTCCTGCGCGACCCGCGCAGCCGGCGCTGGACCCTGCTGCAATGGCCGCAGATGCCGATCCGCCGGCTGGCCGATCCCGACGACCTCGAGGCGGTGGCGCTGAGCCTGGCCGAACAGGTGGCCGGCTGCGCCAGCGAGGAAGGCATCGGCTGGGTCTGCGAAGCGGCACGCCGCCGGTCCGGCTCGCTGGCCGGCGATGCCGTGCACGCGCTGTTCGGCCGATCCGGGCTGGATCCGCTGTGGAGCGGCCTGGACGCGGCGCAGCGCCTGTCCCTGGGCATCGAAGGTCTGGTGGGGGCGACGCTGGAACTGGCAGCACCGCTCGGAACCGGCGGTGGAAGCGACTCGGGGGATGGGACGGCGAGTGGAGCAGTGGGACGACCGCTGCTGGTGCTGGTGGAGGACGCCCATTGGGCCCGGCCGGTGATGGTGCGGCTGCTGGACCGGCTGGCCCAGGCGCTGCCGGGGTCGAGGGCTCGCCTGCTGCTGCTCGCCACACGACGGCCTCCCCCGCTGGGACCGGAGTCGGAAGAACGGGGCTGGAGCGGCCGTCCGGGCGGGCGCCGTATCGATCTGGGCATGCTGTCGCCGGATCAGGTGCAAAGGTTCCTGGCACACTGGCTCGGCCCCGACTGGTCGCTGGTGGAGCTGAAGGCCCAGGTCGCCAGCCGCTGCCAGGGCGTTCCGCTCTATCTGGAGGAGGTTCTGCGCACGCTTGAGGCGTCGAACGCCATCGAGGGCACGCCGGGTGCCTACCGGCTGATCGATCCTCTGGTGGTCCACAAGCTGCCGCGCACGCTTCATGCCCTGCTGGCCGAGCGCATGGACATGATGACGCTGGAGCGGCGCCGGCTGCTGATGAATGCAGCCGTGATCGGCACCACCTTCGACGTCGGGCTGCTCCAGGCGCTGACCGGACTGTCCACGCCGGTCCTGTCCGACTCCCTGGCCTATCTGGAGCGCGCCGGCTTCGTGCTGCGCACCCGTCTGCTGCCCAACCTGGAATATTCCTTCAAGCATGCGCTGATCCAGGAAGTCGCCTACGCCACCCTGACCAAGTCCGACCGCCGGGCGCTGCATGCCCGCGTGCTGGAGGCGTTGCGCCACCGCCGCGACCACGACCTGCCGAACCGCCTGGACCTGCTGGCCCACCATGCCTTCATGGCGGAGAACTGGCCGGCCGCGCACCTGTTTGGCCGGCGGGCGGGCGAAAGGGCCGAGGGCCGCTCCAAACTGGAGGACTCCAGCCGGCATTACGCCAACGCCCTGGCCGCGGTGCGGCATCTGCCGGATCATCCAAGGAACACGGCGCGTCAAATCGATCTGCTGATCGCACTTCCGCGGTCGCTGCTGCCGCGCGGATCGATGGGGGTGGACGACCACCTGCAACGGGCCATCGCCATGGCGCGGGAGTCGGGCGACCGCGTCCGCTACGCCCGAGCCTGCTCGATGCTGGCGTCGTTCCTGTGGACTTTCGGCGATCTGGATCAGGGGCTGGCACTTTGCCGGGACGGCTTGTCCGCACTGGACGAGCGGGACGACCGCCGCACCCGCGTCCAGCTTCTGTTCCGGCTGGGCGGCCTGCAAACAGACAAGGGACTTTTCGTCGACGCCCTGGAAACGTTCGAGCTTGGCGCCACCATGCTCACCACATCCCGCCCGCACGACCGCTATGGACTGGCAACCGTCGCACAGGTGCATATGGGCAGCATCGCGGCACGCTGTCTTGCCCAACTGGGACGGGCCGAAGAGGCGGTGGAGGCCGGTCGCCGGTCGGTCGAGATCGCCGAGGAAAGCAATCACCTTTTCTCGAGATTGTTTGCCCTGACGCATCTGGGATGGACGCAGATCATCTGCGGGCACTTGAAAGACAGCGTCCCAGCATTCGAAACCGCATTGTCCATCGGACACGCAATCCATGCTCCGCTGCTGCTGCCGCTGGTCATGGGCGGCATCGGGTATGCGTCGGTCCTGACGGGAGACCGGGAGGCCGGCTTCGCGATGTTCGATCGCAGCTTCGCGCTTTTCCTCCAGCAGGGCGGCGGCAATGGGCGGCTTCACCCGCTTGGGCGCGTTCCTCAGGTCATGATCTGGTATGCCCAGGCGCTCGCTTCCACGGGAAGGCTGGATGAAGCCATGCAAGCCGCACGCAACGGGTTGGAAATTGCCCGCAACACCTCTCAAACGTCACTGGTGGCGCATGCGGGGGGACTGCTGACGACATTCAGCAGTCAAGGTGGGAGAAACGTTCGAACGGAAAAAATGAGACTGGACGCCTAATGAAACCTCAATGAAATCGAAAATTCCTGAGATAATTTTCTAGATCTGGTCTTTTCTCCGAAAATAATCCAACACAAAACTGCGAATTTCGCTGCTCAGCGCAACGCTTTCACAGCGGCGGGCATCAAGTTTTGCGCAGAGTTGCTTGGTCAGAAGCCCCTCGGATTGGGCAATTGCATCCAAGCTATCCCACACTGCATTTTCAAGACGCACGCGCCTTTGGCCGTTTCCAACCGGAACGACACGGACCGACATCGCGGGCCAATCCATCAACCCGGATAAATGGCTGGACCGATCCTCACGACGCTTGCTGACGGTGTTCAGCATTGTATGGAACTCCTTGGCCGTCGCCGTCACGGATACATCCGACTGGCAGTGCCGTGTTATCCCAATGCCAGTGCTCGCAAAGTGAAAAACTTCACAGCGTAAATCAGTTCGAATTCGAAGAAATAGGCACATCACCTCACACCAAGGAGATGCACGATGTCGCTCAACCTGTCCCAGTCCTCGATGATCCGTGGCGCTGATGGCCGTCTGTACAATGTTTCGGCCCAGGGCGTGACCGAGATCGCCGAAATTCAGGCCTCCACGGCCCGCAACCTCGTCCGCTCCGGTGACCGCAGCACCTTCGATGCCGCCGATCATGAAGCCGGTCGCTACAGCATCACCCCGGGCGCCTGATCGGAATCCCGGTACCGGTTTTTGGACCGTGGCCACCAGCACCGATGAGGTGCTGACCGGCCACGGACCCGGGAACAGGACGCCTCTTCGATTTTCCTCCGCCCCGGATCAGTTGCGATGCCCTTCGATCTGCTCGATATCAAAGCCTCCGTTTCGGATGCGGTGAAGGCCCATACGGTCGGCACCCACCGGGTCGTGGCACCCGAACAGACCCTGGCGCGGGTCGCCCCGTTCCTGCCGATCATGGGGATCACCCGGGTCGCAAACGTCACCGGACTGGATGCCGTCGGCATTCCGGTGGTGATGGTGACGCGGCCGAATTCGCGCTCCATCTCGGTGTCGCAGGGCAAGGGAGTGACGCTCGCCGCCGCCAAGGCGTCGGGGGTCATGGAATCGATCGAGAGCTATCACGCCGAACGCATTACCCTGCCGCTGAAGTTCGCCAGCTTCGAAGAGCTGCGCTGGACCCATCCGGTGGTGGATGTCGACCGCCTGCCCCGGCTGTCGACCGGAAGTTTCAATCCCCACAGCCCCATCCTGTGGATCGAGGGTCAGGACCTGCTGAGCGGCGGCCCGAAATGGGTGCCGTTCGAAATGGTCCACCTGAATTTCACCGTGCCGATGGCCCCCGGCCACGGTGCCTTCCTGGCCGGCTCCAACGGTCTGGCATCCGGCAACCACAAGGTCGAGGCGATCAGCCACGCGGTCACCGAACTGGTGGAGCGCGATGCGACCACCCTGTGGCACCTGCAGGAGCCCGCTGCCCAGGTCGCGACCCGCATCGACCTGGACAGCATCGACGATCCGGTCTGCCGCTCGCTGATCGACCGCTTCGAGGCGGCCGGCGTCGCCGTCGGCGTGTGGGAGACCACAAGCGACGTCGGCTTGCCCGCCTTCCTCTGCCGCATCGTCGAACGGGAGGAGCTGCCCCAGCATTCCATCCGCCCGGCCATCGGCATGGGCTGCCACGTGGCGCGCGAGATCGCCCTGTCCCGCGCCCTGACCGAGGCGGCGCAGAGCCGCCTGACCTTCATCGCCGGTGCCCGCGACGACATGCCCCGTGCCGAGTATGAGCGCCACCTCGACCCCGCCCACCATGCCCGCTGGAAGGCGATGATCGTGGAGGGCGTCGGCAGGCGATCCTTCCACCACTGCCCGACCGGCGCCGCGCCCACCATCGAGGCCGATCTCGCCCATCAGCTTGACAGGCTGCGCACCGTCGGCATCGAGGAGGCGGTGGCGGTCGACCTGACCAAGCCGGAATTCGGCATCCCGGTCGTGCGTGTCGTCGTGCCCGGGCTGGAGGGTGCCGACGAATCCCCCGATTACCTGCTGGGCGAACGCGGCCTGCGCGCTCTCGGCAGCCAAGCCATGGAGAAGGCGGCATGAGCGGCATCTATGTCTTCCTGGGCCCCACCCTGCCGCGCGAGGATGCGGCGCTGGAGCTGGACGCCACCTACCTGCCGCCGGTCGCCCAGGGCGACGTTCTGCGGCTGTGCGCCGAAAAGCCAGCGGCCATCGGCATCATCGACGGCTTTTTCGAAAGCGTGCCGTCGGTCTGGCACAAGGAAATCCTCTACGCCATCCACGCCGGCATCCCGGTGTTCGGCGCCTCCAGCATGGGCGCCCTGCGCGCGGCGGAACTGTATCCCTTCGGCATGACCGGCGTCGGCGCCATCTTCGAGGCCTTCCGCGACGGCCGGCTGGAGGACGACGACGAGGTGGCGGTGATCCACGGCCCGGCCGAGCTGGGCTACACCTCCCTGTCGGAGGCGATGGTCAACATCCGCCGCACCCTGTCCGACGCGGTCGCCGACCGGGTGCTGACCGCCGGGACGGCCCTGCGCCTGGAGTCCATCGCCAAGGAACTGCCCTACCGCGAGCGCGGCTATGGCCGGATGCTGCGGCTGGGCGGCGACATCGCCCTGCCGGCTTCCGAACTGGCGGCTTTTCGCGGCTGGCTGCCGCTGGGTCGTTTCGACCAGAAGCGCGAGGACGCCAAGGCGATGCTGCGCGCCATGGCACGCCGGCTGGGCCGCGCGACGAGCGATGATGCGACCACCGAAGCCCGTTTCCATTTTGAACACACCGTCCTGTGGGAACGCGCCCTGCGCGATGCGGCGCCGCTCGCGATGTAAGCGCGTTTTGGCTAGACTGATCGCGCCGGGGTGGCGATGACCGCCAGCCCGGCTCGAAACTGTGTCTGGACGAACGGATGAACGCGCCTGTGGATGTCGCATCGGTGCTGAGGCGCAACCGGCTGCTCGGGGAACTCGATCCCGAGCAGATGGCCGAGATGGTGGCTCTGGGCCGCATGGCACGCTTCGATGCCGACCAGATCATCTTCGACAAGGGCGACCCGGGCGACAGCCTGTTCGCCGTGCTGAAGGGCCAGATCGCCATCCGCACCTCATCGGCGGATGGCAAGACCATGCTGCTGAACATCCTGGAAGCCGGCGATGTCCTGGGCGAGATCGGGCTGATCGACGGCCGGGAACGGACCGCCGCCGCGGTCGCCCTGCGGCCGGTCGAGCTGTTCCGGATCGACCGCGCCGACTTCATCCCCTTCCTGGAGCGTCACCCGCGTCTCTGCACCCGCATGATGATCGTCCTTTGCGACCGGCTGCGCTGGGTGTCGGAGAACATCGAGGACGCCGTGTTCCACGATGTTCCACGCAGGCTCGCGCGCCGGCTGCTGCTGCTGTCGGACAGTTACGGGCAGCCAACCCCCGCCGGTCTGCGGCTGACTTTGCCCCTGTCCCAGGAAGCATTGGCAAACATGCTGGGCGTCACCCGTGAAATGGTGAACAAGTGTCTTGGCGCCCTGCGCAGGACCGGAACAGTGACATATGCCAAAGGTTTTATCGTCATCAACGATGTGGCTTTGCTCAAGGACATGGCCGGAGATCCGGAACGCACCCCCTAGGGGGAATCCTTACATGCCTAAAGTTTTGTTCCCAAAACCGGTTGTGGTCGCGTTATAGTGTTCATGCGTTGGGGGCAATCGCACGGGTAGCACGAGGGCATACGAACATGTCGAGCGTTGGGGACAGCAAATCTCGCATCGATCAATCCACAGGTGCCGCTTCTCTGGCCTCTCGCACGCTGAAATTGTCTGGACGTGACGTTTCGATCCGGCTTGAGCCTTCCTATTGGGAAGGGCTGGAGGAGATCTGCCGGCGGGAAGTTATGACGGTGGACGAGTTGTGCGACGACGTGCGTGACCGCATGGAGCAGCAGGCCCGCCATTCATCACGGTCGGGCGTTTCCCTTGCAAATGCCCTGCGCGTGTTCGTTGTCGGCTATTTCCGGCAGGCGGCGACCGAACGCGGTCACGCCCGCGCCGGCCATGGACAGGGCCGCCCCTTCATCGCGACGCCCTTCGACACGGTTCCGGCCACCAGCGAAACCTGAAACCGGAAAAAAAGCAGCCCCGGAAACGGACCTTTCGATCCGCTCCCGGGACGCTTCGGTGCGCGTCCAGCCCAAGCCGCTTTGGAACCGCTTGGGCCGACGCACCATTTACTGGGCGGTCCAGCCACCATCCATGGTCAGAGCCGCGCCGCGCATGTTGCCGGCGGCCTCGGAGCACAGGAACACCGCCAGTTCGCCCAGTTGTTCCGGCGTGACGAAGGATTTGGACGGCTGCTTCTCGCTGAGCAGTTCGCGTCCAGCCTCCTCCACCGACAGGCCGCGCGTGGCGGCCAGCGCGTCGATCTGCTTCTGCACCAGCGGCGTCAGCACCCAGCCCGGGCAGATGGCATTGCAGGTGATGTTGGTCTCCGCCAGTTCCAGCGCCGTCACCTTGGTCAGGCCGATCACGCCATGCTTGGCGGCGACATAGGCAGACTTGTTGACCGAAGCCACCAGCCCATGGACCGAGGCGATGTTGATGACCCGGCCCCAGCCGCGCGCCTTCATGCCCGGCAGAGCGGCGCGGGTGCCGTGGAAGACGGCCGACAGGTTGATGGCGATCACCGCGTCCCAGCGCTCCACCGGGAAGGTGTCGACCGACGACACATGCTGGATGCCGGCATTGTTGACCAGCACGTCCAGCCGGCCATAGGCCGCCTCGGTGGCGGCGACCATCGCCTCGATCTCCTCCGGCTTCGACATGTCGGCGCCGTTGTGGGCGACGCGCACGCCGAACTCCTTGGACAGCGACTGGCACAGCTCGGCGATGTAGCCGGCATCGCCGAAGCCGTTCAGCATCAGGTCGGCGCCCTGGCCCGCCAGTTGCCGTGCGATCCCAAGGCCGATCCCGCTGGTGGACCCAGTGACGAGCGCAGCCTTCCCCTTCAGATTGGTCATTCTTCTTTATCCTTCGATCGGCATGGAACGGAGGTCCGGGGCGATGATCAGTTCGCACCCGGTGTTGGCGATCACCTGCTCCACCGTGACACCGGGGGCGGTTTCCTTCAAGACGAGGCCGGCGTCGGTCGGTTCGATGACGGCGAGGTCGGTCACCACCAGATCGACCCGGCGGACCGAGGTCAGCGGCAGGGCGCAGCGTTCGACGATCTTCGCCTCGCCCTTGGCGCTGTGCTGCATGGCGACGATCACCCGGCGGGCGCCGGTGACGAGGTCCATCGCGCCGCCCATGCCCGGCACCATCTTGCCCGGCACCATCCAGTTGGCCAGCCGCCCTTCGCGGTCCACCTGCAGGCCGCCCAGCACGGTGACGTCCAGATGGCCGCCGCGGATCAACCCGAAGGAGAAGGCACTGTCGAAGGACGCCGCCCCCGGCAGGGCCGAGATGGGCGAGCCGCCGGCATCGGTCAGGTCGTGGTTTTCCGCCCCGGTGATCGGGCCGGACATGCCGACGATGCCGTTCTCCGACTGGAAGAACACATGGCGGCCAGGGGGGACATAGCGGGCGACCAGGGTCGGCAGGCCGATGCCCAGGTTGACGAGGTCGCCATCCATCAGTTCCAGCGCAACGCGCTTGGCGATCAGGGTCTTTTCATCCATGGCTCTCTACTCCCCGATCAGCGCGGCGTTGCGGCGACGATGTAATCGACCAGCACCGACGGCGTCATCACCGCGTCGGGCGGGATGCAGCCGACCGGCAGGATGTCCTCGGCCTCGGCGATCACGGTGGCGCCGGCCATCGCCATCAACGGGTTGAAATTGCGGGCGGTCAGCGCGTAGGTCAGGTTGCCGTACAGGTCGGCCTGCTTGGCGGCGACCAGCGCGAAATCGGCCTTGATCGGCATTTCCAGCAGGTAGGTGACGCCGTCGATCTCGACCGTGCGCTTGCCCTCCTCCACGATGGTGCCGACGCCGGTGGCGGTCAGAACGCCGCCCAGCCCGACGCCGCCGGCGCGGATGCGCTCGGCCAGCGTGCCTTGCGGCACCAGTTCCACCTCGATGGCCCCGGCGATCATCTGCTTCTGCGTCTCGGGGTTCAGGCCGATGTGGCTTGTCACGACGCGACGGACCAGCTTCTCCACCACCAGCTTGCCCAGGCCGTTGTTGGGCCGGGCGGTGTCGTTGGCGATGATGGTCAGTTCGCGCTTGCCCTGGCGGATCAGTTCGTCCACCAGCCGGTTGGGGCCGCCGACGGCCATGAAGCCGCCGATCAGCAGGGACGCCCCATCGGGAATGCGCGCGACGGCGTCCTCCAGGGAAATGAGCTTGTTCTTCATGATCAGACGATCCCGGTCAGGTAGTAGACGGCGATCACGAAGAAGACCGCCAGCGTCTTGATGCAGGTGACGGCGAAGATGTCGCCGTAGGATTGCCGGTGCGTCAAGCCGGTGACGCCCAGCAGGGTGATGACGGCGCCGTTGTGCGGCAAGGTGTCCATGCCGCCGCTGGCCATGGAGGCGACGCGGTGCAGCACCTCCATCGGGATGCCGGCGGCGTTGGCGGCGGTGATGAACTGGTCGGCCATGGCCGCCAGCGCGATGCTCATGCCGCCCGACGCCGATCCGGTGATGCCGGCCAGCGCGGTGACGGTCACCGCCTCGTTCACCAGCGGGTTGGGAATGGCGGCCAGCGCGTCACGGATCACCAGGAAGCCCGGCAGTGCCGCGATCACCGCTCCGAAGCCGTATTCGGACGCCGTGTTCATCGAGGCCAGCAGCGAACCGCCGATGGCGGCCTTGGTGCCTTCGGCGAAGCGCTGGGACACCGGCTTCCAGGCGAAGGCCAGCACCATCAGGATGCCGCAGAGCAGAGCCCCTTCCACCGCCCAGATGCCGGCGACCGAGGACACTTGCGTCACCAGCGGCTTGGCGCCGGGGGTCAGCGCCACTTCGCTGGTGGCGCCGTAGACGCTGGGGATCGCCATGGTGAACAGCTTGTTCAGCACGCCGACGGCGACCAGCGGCGACAGCGCCAGGATCGGGTTCGGCAGCGCCTCGGACGCCACGGCTTCCGGCTCGTTGGTGTGGCCGCTGCCATAGCCCTCGCCGCGCGCGATGGCCGAACGGACGCGCCATTCCAGATACAGCAGGCCCAGCGTCAGGATGAAGACCGAACCGATCAGGCCCAGCCAGGGAGCGGCATAGGCGTCGGTCTTGAAGAAGGTGGTGGGGATGATGTTCTGGATCTGCGGCGTACCCGGCAGCGCGTCCATGGTGACGGTGAAGGCACCGAGCGCGATCACGCCGGGGATCAGGCGCTTGGGGATGTCGCCCTGCCGGAACATCTCGGCCGCGAAGGGATAGACGGCGAAGACCACGACGAACAGCGACACGCCACCGTAGGTCAGCAGCAGGCAGACCAGCACGATGGAGGTCACCGCGCGCTCGCGCCCCACCAGCTTGATCACGGCCGAGACGATCGACTTGGAGAAGCCGGACAGCTCGATCACCTTGCCGAACACCGCGCCCAGCAGGAAGACCGGGAAGTACAGCTTCACGAAGCCGACCATCTTGTCCATGAACAGGCCGGTGAAGATCGGCGGCACCGCGGACGGGTCGGTCAGCAGCACGGCCCCCAGCGCCGCCACCGGCGCGAAGAGGATGACGCTGAAGCCCCGGTAGGCGACCAGCATGAGGAACGCGAGCGCTCCCAGGCAGATCAGGAAACTCATTTGGACGGTGCTCCCTCGGTTATTCTTTTCCGACGCTTGGCGTCTGGAGTGTCGTTTTCGGAATTCACGGATGAAGCAGAGTACGGAGCCGGGCCATGCCGGCGTCGTAGAGGTCGCGGACGAACCGTTCGGCTTCCGCCTCCGTCCCCTCTTGCGGGTGGGAGGCGTAGGAATGGAAGGTGGCGGTCCAGTGAAGCACGGCCTGCCCCTCCCCATCGGCCCGCAGGCGGATTTGCGCCAGCAGGTCGGCGACCGGATACGGTCCCTCGATCACCGCATAGGTGTAGGCGTCATCGACCCGGCTGACATGTTCCAGCCGGTGGACGACCGGCGAGCCGTCGTAAAGCCGCAGGCGCCTGAGCGCGCCCTTTTCCGTCCCGTCCACGGTCATGGAAACCGCGCCGGGATACCATTCACCGACAGCGCCATCCCACCGCACCAGCGGCCACACGTGGCGCGCCGGGACAGGCAGAAGGGTTGTGGCGGTGACAAGCGGCATCGCGGCGCTCTTTCCTGGCAAACCCCGGGACGGGGGTGCATGCATCCGTATCAGCAAGGGTTATGCCAGGGCGGCCTTGACAGGATGTCGCAGGCGAAACCTTTGGAATAGCGGATTTTTTGCAGTGCACACTAAAATCGCCAGGGACCGGCCTCTCTCTTTTTCGAGACTATTGACTGAGGAATCGTCTCGTTTTCAAGATTTTGTCTTATTTTCGAGACATGGCTTCAAGCGTGACGATCGGGAGATCGGGTGGTTGAGCGGAGCTGCGGAATGCCGCTTGACCTTCCCGTTGCTGGAAGGTGCAGCCTTTCCAGATCATCCGCACACCTTAACTCCCAAGGGAGAAGATCCATGCTGACGTTGAAGGTTTCCGGAATGACCTGCGGCCATTGCGCCCAGACCGTGACCAAGGCCTTAGAGGCTCTCCCTACCGTGGAACGCGCCCTGGTCGACCTGAAGGCCGGCGAGGTCGCGATCGAAGGCGGCGCCGAAGAATCCGCCATCCGGCAAGCCATCGAGGATGCCGGCTATGAGGTACAGGGCCGGGCGTGAAAGGTCATCACAAATAAGAAAATGGGCGCCGGACCAAAGTGGTCGGGCGCCCATTCTCGGCGGCGTTTTTCCCGGAAGGTTCTTTGAAGGTCGTTTTATTTGGTCAGGATCAGCTTGTTGGCGCGGGTCACACGCAGGCGGTAGCTCTGCCCGGCGTGCTGGATCACGATCTCGCGGCTGCCCGACATCAGGCGGCCGGATTCGACCACCGGCAGGGATGCGGCGAAGGAAGCGGGAACGGAGACGGCGCTGTCGTGCATGGCGAGTCTTTCTTGCTGGACGGACGTTGCGGTTGGCGATGTCCGGGCGTGAACCCTGGACAGGACCCTAACTCGGCCCGAAGCCAATTGCAAGTCATTCTCATTCGCTTTTGAAAATTGACATCCTCTCCCGCGATCAGTCCCGAACCGCGCGGCGTACCGCCCAGCGCAGCCCCACCACCAGCAGCTTGTTGTATTCGTTGACCAGCAGGTTGGCGGTGCCGGGCCACATCCACCAGTCGTCGAGATGGACGGTGGGGGCGACGACGGGATGGGGAACCAGTTCCACATCCGGCATCGCCATCGACAGCTCCAGCAGGCTGCGGCGCATGTGATAGTTGGCCGTCACCAGCCGCAACGACCGGAATCCCTGGTCTCGCATCCAGTCGGCCGTCTCATAGGCATTGCCGATGGTGCTGTCGGCGGAATAGCCCAGCGTGATGCAGCACTCCAGTTCGGTCGGGGAACGGCGGGACAGCTTCAGCAGTTCCTGCACATCCACCCCGTCATAGACGCCGGAGACGAACAGCTTCCTCGCGCGGCCGGCGGCGAGCAGTTCAAGCCCGGTGCCCAGCCGGTGGCTGCCGCCGGTCAGCACGACGATGGCGTCGGTCGGCCGGTCGGCCTCGGCACCGCCGGGGGACGACCGCGGCACGTCGGCCGCATACCAGAACAGCCCGCCCAGCCAGACGGCCGCCAGCACCAGCATGCCGACGATCACATGCGCAATCGCCCGCGCCATCATTCCGCCGCCGCGCCGCCGGTGACCGTGGCTCATCATGGTGCCGACCAACCCCCGGTCCTAGCCATGGCCCCACTCATGGCGCGGATCATGACCCTAATCATGGCATGGACTCCAGCGTGCGCAGCACGGTCCAGCGCGCGGTGACCAGCGCCAGAAGGGCCAGCCCCGCCGGCACCAGCAGCAGGGCCCCCCATTGCCAGGGCTGCAACGCCAGATCGGGCAGCAGGCTGGCCCGCAGCCCCTGGGAGGCGCGGTGCAACCCATACATCGTGCCGCCGGCCAGCAGCAGCCCGAGCCCGCCGCCGCGCAGGCTGCGGCCCACCACATGCCGTTCGAACTGGCGCGAGACATAGCGGTCGGTGGCGCCCATCAAATGCAGCAGTTCCACCACCGGCCGGTGGAGGGCAAGGCCGGTGCGCACGGCGAAGACCACGGTCATCACCGCCGCCGCCCCGATCAGCACCACGACACCCAGCGCCGCCAGCCGGATCGCCCCGGCGAAGGAGCGCAGATCGGCCAGCCACACCGCATGGTCGTCCAGCGTCGCCCCCGGCGCGGCGGAGGTCAGGCGCAGGCGGAGTGCCGCGACATCGACCGGCCCGTCGGCGGCGACGTCGATCAGCCGCGGCATCGGCAGCAGCGGATCCGCCGCCCCCGCTCCCAGCCAGGGCTCCAGCAGCCGGGCGATCTCCCCCCGCCCAGCAGGGTCGCCGTTCGGATGCCGGGGAAGGAGCGCAGGACGGTCAGCGCCGCCTCCGCCCGCTCGTCCAACGGGGCGACGGGGGCGCCCGGCATCGGCGCCACCTGCACGGTCAGGCCGCCGGCCAGCCCGCTGTCCCAGCGCTGGGCCATGTCCGACACCAGCATGGCGCCGGCCAGCGCCAGCGCCGCCAGGAACGCCATCAGCGCGGTGATCCAGCCGAGGAAGCGCGAGGAGGGGTCGACCGCCAGCGGCAGGTCGGAACGGGGCCGCACCGGACGAAGCGCCATGCCGCTACTCCCACCTTGAGTCGATGGGCCTCGAATCGATTGGCCCCGGGTCATTGGCCCGCGCATCCTTCGTGCGGGCCTCGACGCGGCCGCGCGCCGGCAGCACCATCAGCCGGCCGTTGTCGAGATGAAGGCGCGGGTGGTCGAACCGGCGGATCAGCGCCTCGTTGTGGGTGGCGATCACCACGGTGGTCCCCAGCTTGTAGAGTTCCTCGAACAGGTAGAGCAGCCGCATGCCGATGCCGTCGTCGACGTTGCCGGTCGGCTCGTCGGCCAGGAGCAGCCGCGGCCGGTTGATCACCGACCGCGCGATGGCGACCCGTTGCTTCTGCCCGCCCGACAGGGTGGAGGGCGTGGCGTGCAGATGGTTGCCCAGACCGACCCAGCGCAGGATCTCGCTGCAATGGGCGACCACGTCGGTCTCCGGCGTGCCGGCCATGCGCAGCGGCAGCGCCACATTGTCCAGCGCCGACAGGTGGTCGAGCAATGCGAAATCCTGGAACACCACGCCGATCTGGCGGCGCAGTTCCGGCAGGTCGCGGCGGGTCACCACCGCCATGTCGCGGCCGAACAGGGTGACCAGCCCGCGCGACGGCCGGTGGGCCAGATACATCAGCTTCAGCAGCGACGATTTGCCCGCCCCGCTGGCACCGGTCAGGAAATGGAACGAGCCCGGCTGAAGGGTGAAGCTGATGTCCCGCAGCACCTCCGCCTCGGTGCCGTAACGCAGGCCGACATTCTCGAAACGGATCACGGTTCCACCACAGCTTGTCACCCTTTCGCGCAGCCCCCCTCCATGCCGGGGACAATGCACCCGGCCGGGAGCGGAGTCCACCCTGCCCGGCAAAAGGCCCTCCCCTCCCCGCCGTCCTCTCTCCGCCGTCCTCTCCCTGACCGCGCGGAATACTTGAGAAGTCGGCGAAGACCTGACAAGTTGCCGGCCATGATCTGGATCCGGTCCCTCGCCTTCAACATCGCGTTCCACCTCTGGACCGCGCTGATGTGCTTCGCCCTGCTGTGGATGCTGCTGCTGCCGCGTCCGCAGATGGTCGCGGTGGTGAAATGGTATCTCGGCACGGTCGGCTGGCTGGAGCGCACGCTCGTCGGCATCCGCTACGAGGTGCGCGGGCGGGAGAACCTGCCCGACGGCCCCTTCCTGCTGGCGGCCAAGCACCAGTCGGCATGGGAGACCATGAAGCTTCACCTGCTGGTGAAGGACCCCGCGATCATCCTGAAGCGCGAGCTGATGTGGATCCCGATCTGGGGCTGGTACGCCGCCAAGGCGAAGATGATCCCGGTCGACCGCGGCGCCGGCGGGGCGGCGATCAAGTCGCTGATCCGCAACTCCCGCCCGGTGCGGGACGAGGGGCGCCCCATCGTGATCTTCCCCCAGGGCACCCGCGTGGCGCCGGGCACCTATCGCCCCTACCGCATCGGCGTCGGCATGCTCTATGACAGCCTCCGCATTCCCATCGTGCCGATGGCGCTCAATGCCGGCCTTTATTGGCCGCGCCACAGCTTCCTGAAGCACCCCGGCACGGTGGTGGTGGAGTTCCTGCCGCCGATCATGCCCGGCCAGCCGCGCGCCGAAGCGATGCGCGACCTGGAGGAGCGGCTGGAGGCCGCGAGCGACCGCCTCGTCACCGCGGCCGGCGGACCGCCCACCCTGCGCCCGCCGCCACCTGAGCCGGCACAGGGCAAGCGGACGGCGGCCGCCGTCTCCTGACGGAAGGCATAGGGGCCGGTCCCCACGGTTAATCCCTTGAGCGCCGCCGCGTATCTGCCTACCCTCGCGCAACGAATCGCCGGGAGGGCCGGTTGAACCGGCCCCGGATGACGCGCGAGAGGATGGATGACGCAGACCGCGAAGCCCCCCAGGCCTACCCGGTACCAGGATCGCTGGACGGAGCGATGGCGCGCAGCCGCCGTCGCCCTGCTGATGATGGTACAGCCGCTGGCGGCCCCCGTCGGCACCATCCTGACCGCTCCCGCGGGCCCTGCCCCGCTTGCAATCGCCGTCACCGCAGCAGCCGTCACGCTGGCGCCGGGCGATGCCGAGGCCCGCGCCAGGTCCAGCAGCCGGTCGTCCAGCAGCCGGTCGTCCGGCGGCTATTCGCGCCCATCGCGCACCCCGTCCGTCGGCAGCAGCGGCGGCAGCGGCGGATACTCCCGCCCCTCCACCTCGCGGACGCCGTCCACCGGAAGCGGCGGCGGCTGGTTCTCCGGCGGGTCTTCGAGTTCGAGCGGCGGCTATGCCCGGCCGGGCAACAGCGCCCCGTCGGTCGCCGCCCCGCCGACCTCGGCAGGTGACCGGACCTTCAGCCAGCAGGGCTCGGCCGATGCGCTGAACCGCTACCGCACCAAGCAGGAGGCCGACCGCACCCCGCCGGCCCAGCCGGGCGCGCCGCCGCCCGCCGCCTCCACCCAGGGGCGGACCGGCGGGTCCAACAGTTCCAGCAGCTCCGGCGGGTCCAGCTGGGGCTGGGGCT
Organism: Azospirillum sp. UENF 111221; assembly: GCF_058780625.1. Lineage (NCBI taxonomy): Bacteria > Pseudomonadati > Pseudomonadota > Alphaproteobacteria > Rhodospirillales > Azospirillaceae > Azospirillum > Azospirillum sp. UENF 111221. The sequence goes on along the minus strand of NZ_JBSNCH010000002.1, from coordinate 84,261 downwards.
GGGGCGGCTCCTCTAACCGCACGCCGTCGACGCGCCCGGCGCCGGCCAATCCCTATGGCGGCTATGGCTGGAGCCCGCCGCCCTACACCGTCAGCGCCCCGCGCCGCTTCGGCGTCTGGGACGGGCTGTTCCTGTGGTTCATGCTCGACACGCTGACCCGGCCGGGCCATGCCGCCTTCTTCCACAACAACGCCGACGACCCCGGCTACCGCGAATGGCGCCAGGAGGCCGACCGGCTGGCCCGCGACAATGCGGAGCTGCGCGGCAAGCTGGACCAGCTCGACCAGTCGGTGGCGGCCCAGGCCGGCACCCCGCGCCAGGCCGGCCAGCTGCCGCCCGACGTGCCGGCGGATTCTGGCGCGCGCCGATTTCGGCCAGTTCGGCCAGTTCGGTGGACAGCGCCAGCGCCGCGCAGGCGTCGCGCAGCTCCGGGCACGGCTTCTGGTGGTGGGGCCTGCTGCTGCTGGGAGCGGCGGTGCTGTTCCTGCTGTGGCGGGCGCGGCGGCGGATGGATGCGCCATCCAAACCGAATGCAGTCGCCGGCAGCCCTGTTTCCAAGGGCTCCGGCTCCAAGGGAGGATTCGACGTGCCCCTGTTCGGAACGCTCGGCAACTATGTGAACCAGAAGCTCGGCGGCAAGGCCTACAGCCCGTCGCTGTTCCGGCTGGGCATGACGGTCACCATCGACCCCACCCCCTTCCTGCTGGCGGAGAGCGCCACCAAGGTCAAGGCGCCGGACACCGGCACCGACCGGCTGGTGTCGATCGAGGCGGTGGGAACCGTCACCTCCGGCCCGGCCACCGTCTACCGCCTGCATCTGCCGGGAGGGGGTTTCTTCCAGATCCATCTCGGCCCCGACGGGCAGCCGGACGAGTGCCGCTATTTCACCCCCATCGACAGCGTCACCCCGTCCGACGAGGGCGAGTGGGGCTTCTGGCTGGATGATGCGGAGGGGATGATCGGCTGGCCGGAGTTCCAGACCAAGGACGGCAAGCTCTATCCCCGCGTCTGGCAGCCGGGCGCCAGCCGCATCCAGCCCTTCACCCTCAGCGAGGCGCGCCAGACCCTGCGCGGGACCGAGACGGTGACCAGCCAGGCGATGCTGTACGGCGCCCCGACGAACGCCGGGGACCCGGCGCCCGCCACCGAATATATCCTGGTGGAGGCGGTGGAGCGCGCCGGCCGCGCGTCGGTCGAGATCGCCGCCGGCATCGACGTGAACCCCGCCTCCCTCTCCCTGTCCTAACCCCCCACACGACAAGAGTGCCGGCCCCATGGAAAGCACCTTCGGTTCCATCCTGACCGCGCTCGGCACCGGCCTTCCGGTGCTGCTGGTCCAGCTCGCCGTCACGCTGGCGCTTCTGGCGGTCGGCGTCGCCGTCTACACCCGCATCACCCCCTTCGACGAGCGCCGGCTGGTGGCGGAAGGCAATGCCGCCGGCGGCCTGACGCTGGGCGGGTCCATCGTGGCGCTCGCCATTCCGCTGGCGGCGACGCTGGCGACCAGCAGCTTCCTGCTGGACATCGTGCTGTGGGGCGTGGTGGCGGTGATCCTCCAGCTGGTCGCCTTCGCCGTGGCGACCCTGCTGATCCGCGACCTGCGCGGCCAGATCGAATCGGGCAACGTCGCGTCGGCGGCGACGCTGGTCGGCGTCCAGCTCGGGGTGGCGGTGATCAACGCCGCCGCCATGGCGGGATGAGCCGGGCCGGGTAAACGGGGCGGGATAGAGAAAATCGCCCCCGAGAGGTAAGGACGGGGGTCTGGTTCCCGGATCGCCCCCACCCCATCTGTGCAGGCGAAGCGTCCGCGGCCTTGGTCCGGGGGCGCCTCCAACAACCCTCCTTCGACAGGAATCAGCCATGCTTGCCTTCATCCGCAACCTTATGGGTGTCAAGACCGACCAGGCCGTCCAGGGCGCCATGGAGGCGCTGGTCCGCTGGGATCCGAAGTCCGCGACCGAGGCGGAGCTGCGGACCATGGAGCAGCATCTCGACGGGCTTGGCCGGCAGGTGGCGGAAGCCCGCGCCATCCATGACCGCGAGCAGCGCGAGGCCGACGAGATCAAGGCCCTGTCGACCCAGCGCATGGCCGCCGCCGAGCATCTGCAGCGCCAGATCGACGCCGAGACCGATCCGTCGCGCAAGGCCGCCCTGGAAAAGAGCCTGGAGACCGTCATCGCCATGCTGGAGGAGATGGCCCCCGACATCGAGCGCGAGGTCCGCGACGCCGTCGAGGCGCGCGAGTTCCTGGAGATGCTGGAGAAGAACTATGCCGACGCCGGCGCCAAGTTGAAGGCCGCCCGCGCCGAGCTGACCCGCGCCCAGCGCGACATGGGCCGCGCCGACCAGCAGCGCGCCATGGCCGAGCGTCAGGCCGAAGCCGCCCGCCAGGCCGCCGGCCTCGCCGGCGCCACCAGCGGCCTGACCGTCGCGCTGAAGGCGATGCAGGACACGGCGGCCAAGGATCTGGCCGCGGCGGAGGCCGCCAACGCCAAGGCCAAGCTGCTGCGCCCGTCGGCCCCGGAGAAGGAAGACCCCAACATCGCCGCCGCGCTGGCCGCCGCGTCGGGCAAGACGGCGCCGACCAGCCTGTCCGACCGTCTGGCGGCGCTGAAGGCCAAGCAGGGCTGAGGGTTCGGGGGATGGGATGACGAGGTCGGCGGGGGAGGATTCCGCCGATCCTTACCTCCTGGGGGCCATCCCGGGCGGCATCGGGGGGGCATCAGAGGGGATGGAACAGCGTGAAACGGTTTCCGGCTGCTGTTCCATGTTCACCGGCCCGCCTCACGGCCGGTCGCCTCACGACCGGCCGCCTCACAGACGGTCGAAGGCGGCCTTTCCGCCCTTGCGCTCCAGCGCCGAGCCGAGGGTGGGATAGGGATCGTCGGGGTTGAGGGTGTAGGGATAGACGCCTTTCGGCCCCGTCGCTTCCGGGCGGGCGAGGATGGCGGCGACGGCGCGCGGATCGGGCGGGGTGCGTTCGCGGAAGGCGCCGGGAATGCTGTCGTCGTCGAGGTCGGCAATCAGGTCGGCGGCAAGGTCGGCAGCAGGCATGGCCGACGGGTCTTCCGACGGCTGAGATGTTTGCGGCTGATGCGCCGGCCGTTGCGCCGGCTGGTCGGCGAGCCCGTCGAGGATGCCGAGCCGGTCGGCCAGCCAGCGCACCGTGGACGGATCGCCGGAGGAGACCAGCCGTTCGATCTGCTCGACGACCAGACTGCGCAGCGAGGACAGCCGCAGGTCGGCCTCGCGTCTCAGTGCCTGCCGCTCCCACCACACCCTGTGACGGAAATCCTTGGAACCGTAATAGGCCCGCCAGAGTGTCGTCCGGCTGCATCCCATGGCGCGGGCGACATAGAGGAAGCTGCTGCCGCGGGCCAGCATGCCGGCGGCCATGATCCATTGCTCCTCATGGAACTGCGAACCGGGGACCAGCGAGCCATCCGAGGGCACCGGCGGCTCTTCGGCCCAGCGGGGGAAATTGTCGTTCTGGAAGGTACGGCTGTCGAGGGCCATGGCGTCGCTCCGCAGGCTGGTGGACGGTTTGCGGAGAGGTTATAGGATTTTGATCCTTTATGGTGGATTTTGTGCAAAACCGGGAGCACGGCAGGGAAGCCGGCTCCGCCCTTCGCGGGGATGACGCCGAAAGAAGTGCCGGCCGATCGGCAAATCGGCGAAGCGCCTCCAGGCCAGCGCTCCTCTATCCCGCAACTTAAGAGGCGGTTTCCAGAACTCTCATTCGATGATCACCGTTCCAGAAACCTGCTGATCTGCCGTCGATTTCCTGTGCCTTTGGCACAGATAAGGCAAAGGCCGTCTTCGCCGCGACGAGGTGAGCGAGTTCGGGGGAAGGCGGTGTTCAGCACAGTACAACTGAAAGTTATGAGAAAATATTTATCGATAAATTGCATGTCTGGAAAACGGTTTTCTCCGAAGTGACGAAAATGATTTTGCAGTGTTGATCTTCCAGAAGGGAAGAAATCATGGACTATGAACTTAGTTGCTATATCACTTTGTCGTCAGCTCCCGAGCATGGGGAGGCAAGAGAGAAGTTGATTAAAGCCGTGCATACGTTCGAAGCCGATCTGAAGCAAGCGGGCATCGGCTATGCTCTTGACCTTCAAAACATCCGGCAAGCTCGTACCGTGATCCATAGCGTGCACGCTGGCACGGAAATGCGTCGAGCCGCCGCCGAGCCGAATGAGGACGCGCCCTAACACTACTTTGGCAGTTCCACCGTGATGTGGCCGGATTGACAGGCGCCTTGTGGTAATGAGGCGCGACGGCGCTTTTTCGCTCCTTGACGCGGTAGGTGTTGGGCCAGAACTGGCCGATGATGGGAAGTCGTGAACCATCGGTGTCGATCGGCTTGGGAACAGGCCCTCTGCCAGTCGCTCGCACTGTTTCTTTCCGGGCCATGGCCCTTCCGCCGACCGTGCGATCATAGAATCCCCGCCCACGGCCGTGCACGATATGGACGGTTCAGAAAAGACCGTCGACGATACACTAAGACACAAGAACAGACGGCCGATGTCCGGATTACCGTCGCCGCCGATGCAGATGCTTCCGAGCACAGCCGAAATGTGCGCTTGGTATTTTCCAGAAAAAGACCATAATACGCGACGCTGCAATTTTTCCCGAACAATGACCGGAGTGGGCATGCGCCTAAAGAAAGCAGCTCAGGCGTCGCGTGGGCATTTCGTCGATCCCTGGATGCGTGTCGCTCATATGACCGGACAGTTGGCGGCGACAGCCGGCACCGCCTGGTCATCGAACCCGCACCCGACGGACAGCGCCCTCGCGCAGAGCTGGCTTGCCGGCTGGCGCGCCTATGACCATGACGCGGCGTCCGCTCCCCTCCTGGTCCAGCTTCCACACCCGCAGCCGGGCTCCCCGCTTCGGGGTTCCCGGTTCCCGGCATCGCCCCGCTCCGCGACGCTGCCTTCCGCAGCGCTGCCGATGCCAATGCCATCACGACAGGATGATTACATGACCACCGAACTGATCGACCGGCTTCCCGGCATGGCCGACGCCGACCTCTCCACCCTCGTCACCAATGCCGAGCGGCTGGTGCGGGCGGGAACACCCAAGCAGCAGAAGTCGGCCCAGGCGGCGATGCCCGCCATCCAGGCGGAGGTCGCCGCGCGACAGGCGAAACTGGCGGCAAACCCGCCCAAGCGCGCCCCGCGCGCCAGCCGGAAGGCCGCTGCGCTGGCGGCCCCAACTGCGCCCTGACCCCAGCGTGCTGGCCAAGCGCCTTGCTGCCCGCTGTACGCCGAGCCATTCTCGCGCATATTCATCAGATCGTGCCGATCCGATGCCCCTGTTGTCGGTGCTGGCTCGTCCCGCACAGGCGCCAGTAGAACTGCCAAAGTGGTGCTAAGAGACCGGTTCCAGAACCTCCATCCGATGATCACCCTCTGGAAACCCGCTGATCTGCTGTCGGTTTCCTGTGCCTTTGGCACAGAGAGGCAGACATGGGGCCAACAATTGCCGATTTGGTGGCGAGGATCATCGACCGGATCGAGGATCGGCCTATCGGTGCCGGGCGTCCGCCAATGCCCCCCGTCGAGATCATCGAAACGCTCCGCTTCTTCCTGCGTGAGGGCGTCCAGTGGCGTGAGCTTCGAGCGGCGGACGGGCGTGCCTCGGGCTCGACCCTGCGCCGCCACCTGGACGAGTGGCACACGACGGCGTTGCTCCGTCGTGTCCATGCCGTTCTTATCCGCATGGCGCGCTCCGGCCCCGACGTCGCCGCTTGGAACGTCGTGGTGGACAGATGCTCGGTACGGGCCAAGCACGGTGGTGACCTAACCGGGCCGAGCCCGACCGACCGCGGCAAGTCCGGAACCAAGTACCACGTCGTGGTCTCCACTGACGGCCTACCGCTGGTGGTCGTCCCTTCGCCCGCCAACGTGCATGACACCAAGCTCTTCCCGGACTTGCTGCGCTTGGCCCAGGTCGTCTGCACCGCCATCGGCAGGCTCTACGCCGATGCAGGCTACGACAGCGCCGACAATCGCTGGCTCTGCCTGCGTGACGGAGTTCAGCCGCACATCCGCAAGATCGGCGAGCCCCACGGCTCTGGGCTCGGCAAGGCCCGATGCATCGTTGAGCACGGCTGCGCTTGGCTGCTGGCCAACAAACGCCTGGATCGACGACAAGATCGGTTGGGGCGCATCATCCTCGCGCTACTCACGGCGGCGGCTATCTTCATCATCGCTAACCGCATCAGTGCATTCTGAAAACCGCCCCTAAAATTATATTCCGTATTTCATGCTTCAACCAAATTCGTCCGGGTATTTTTTAAATGCCCATCATTATGATTATTTCCCAAGTCGATCAATAAAAGTCGGCATTCGCCATCGCAACAATACATGAAATCCAAGCCGGTAATCCGCCTGCGATAAGATTAAAATCGGGAAGCCATGTTTCAATCCCGTAATTGTCTTTTCTGCATAATTCCGGACTCTCCCTGATAGACAGTTTTTTTGCTTTCAATAGGATCCGAAACATACCGGCGCATTCATGTGGGGGAAACGATGTTCGGACGGGGAAAGCAAACTCTTGCGCTGAAGCGCAGGATGGCGGCGCTCGATGCGCTGCGCGCCAAGGTGATGGTGGCGGATGCCGATCTGACCATCGTCCACGTCAACCCCGCGGTGGTCGGGCTGCTGCGCCAGGCGGAGGGCGATCTGCGCAAGGAGTTGCCGCGCCTGGACGTCAATCGTCTGGTCGGCAGCAACATCGACGTCTTCCACAAGAATCCCAGCCATCAACGCGGCATGCTGGCGGCGCTGACCAAGCCGCACAGCGCCACCATCAAGGTCGGCGGGCACCAGTTCGACCTGCTGGTCACGCCGCTGACCGAGGACGGCCAGCGCATCGGTTTCGTCGTCGAATGGGCCGACGCCAAGGAGCGGCTGGAGAACCTCGACTATGCCGCGCAGATGGCGGCGATCAGCCGCTCGCAGGCGGTGATCGAGTTCACCACCGAAGGCGTCATCACCAAGGCCAACGATAATTTCCTGACGGTGATGGGCTATCGCCTGGACGAGGTCGTCGGCAAACACCACGGCATGTTCGTCGAGTCCGCCCATCGCGACACCGCGGACTATGCCCGCTTCTGGGAAACGCTGCGGCGGGGCGAATTCCAGGCGGCGCAGTACAAGCGGATCGCCAAATCCGGCAAGCCGGTGTGGATCGAGGGCGCCTACAACCCGATTCTCGACGAGAAGGGACGGGTGGTCAAAGTGGTCAAGTTCGCCGTCGACGTGACCGCGCAGGTCCAGTTGCTGAACAACCTGAAGATCATGATCGACAAGAATTTCGGCGAGGTCGATCAGGCGCTTCACCTGTCGATGGGAGAGGCGGACTCGGCCAACCACGCCGCGGGTTCGACCTCGGCCAGCGTCCAGGCGGTGGCCGCGAGTGCCGAGGAACTGGTTGCCTCCATTGGCGAGATTTCCCAAAGCATGACCCGCGCCCGCGCGGCGACGGACGGCGCCTTCGACCGCACGGTGACGGTGGCGGAAAGCACCGACCGGCTGGCGACGGCGGCCCAGGCGATGAACGGCATCGTCGGGATGATCAACAGCATCGCCGGCCAGATCAACCTGCTGGCGCTGAACGCCACCATCGAAGCGGCCCGCGCCGGAGAGGCGGGCAAGGGGTTCGCCGTCGTGGCGAGCGAGGTGAAGAACCTCGCCAACCAGGCCGGCAAGGCGACCGAGCAGATCTCCGCCGAGATCGAAGGCATCCAGTCGACCTCGACCGAAGTCGCCACCGCCTTGAGCGCCATCCGCGAGGCGGTCGCGGCGGTGCGGGAGCATGTCACCGGCACGGCGTCGGCGGTGGAGGAGCAGAGCGCCGTCACCCAGACGATGTCGTCCAACATGCAGAGCGCATCCGCCGCCGTGGCGACGGTGACCTCGAACATCACCGCCATCTCCAGCGCGGTCAGCCAAGTGGCCGGCGCGGTCGGACGGACCAAGGAGGCGGCGCACGTCCTCGTACGCTGACGCGAAGGCGCGGCGGGCCGATCCTTACGTCTCGGGGGAGACCGCCTTCGCCACTTTGGCCTTGCGCGCCGCCACCTCGAAGGCGACGTCCTCGATCAGCCCGCCGGTCAGCGAGGACAGGGCCGACTTCAGGCTCGGCCAGTGATTCATGCGGGCGGTGTCGGCAACGGCGGCGTTCCTGGCCATCAGGACGAGGCGGCGGCCACCCTGGGGGGCCTCCTCCACCCGGTCCGGCTCCAGCTCGGCCAGCAGCGGCGCGGGCACCTTGCCCTTCAAGGCGTGCAAGACGGCAGCCCACAGGGCGGTCACGTCGTCGGCGTCGGGCAGCGGGCCCAAGTCGGCGAGGCCGGCCTCCACCGGATCGGCAGGAGCCACGGTGTCGACCTTGCCGATGCGGCGCGCCCGGCGGCCGGCGCTGTGGCGTTCGCGCTCCAGATAGGTCTCGGCCGCCTCCTCCTCGTCCTTGGCGAGGAATTCCAGCGTCACCGCCTCGATCTTGCGGCCTTTCCGCTTCATCTTGTCTTCCGGCATGCTGACGCGGAAGGGGGCGAGCTGGTTCACCTCGGCGATGGCGCGGTCGATGGTGCGGGTGCGCAGGATGCCGAAATCCTTGTAGGCGCCCTCCGGCACGTTCATCAGCTTGCGCAGCGTGTCGATGTCGAGCTCCAGCGACGGATAGTCCATCTGGTAGCGCTGCATGCCGATCTCGTAGAGCTTCAGCGCGTAGGTGCTGGTGACCTTGACCATCGCCGGACCGGACAGCTTGGCCCACAGCTGCGACGAGCGCTGGATTTCCAGGAAGGCGTCGGTGAACTGGAAATGGATGTCGGCGGCGTCGCTGTCCTCCTCCTCCTCCGGCCGGACATAGCTGGAGAGGATGCGCAGTTCGGCGCGCGACCGCCGGCCGCGAAAGGGGCCGATGACCACCAGGCTGGAATCGAAGATTTCCTTCAGCGCGTCGAAGATGCGCTCGTTCCCCTTGTGGTTGCCGCGCACCACGCGCTTGGGCATGCGGTAGAGCTTGTTGGCGAAATTCTGGCTGCCGGCGAGATGGATCATGAAGTTCAGCATCTTCTGCGCCGGCAGCGACAGCCGCGTGCCGTTGGCGGGGTAGCTGTAGACCGCCTCCGCCGCCTTGATCAGATGCTTGTAGCCGTCGCGCTCGAAGGTGGCGCTGGCGACGCGGGCGGTCAGGCCGGCGACCGGGGCCGCGGAGTCGGCGCTGACCGCCGGCAGCGTGGCCGCCGCGCCGTCGCCGTCGATCACAGCACCGCCGGCCAGATCCTGCGGGCCCAGCACCACCAGCCCCGGTCCGCCCTTCGCCGATTCCGCAATCCTGTCGGCAGTCATCGGGGCCGCCATGGGCGCAGCCGCATCCGACGGGACGGACTCCTCCGCCACCGTGCTGCGCGCCTTCCTGCGCCCCGTCCCCGCCATAGCCGTCCTCCGCCAGAATCGGGGGAGGCTAAATCAATCCTTACCAGAAAAACAAGTAAGGAAAGGGTCGCGCCGCAGAATCCTTTTCATCCTTACACCCTGGGGGCGGAACCCTTACGCCCCGGGGGGTGTGCAAATCGCCCCCGCCCGGTAAGGCTGTTTCCCCCACCCTGTAAGGAAGATTCGCACCGACTCGCGGACTCCTCTGGAGATTCGCGCCGACGAATCCTCTTAAAAGGGAAAGGGAGTCGCAAAGCCTTGCCAAGTGCCGGATCCGCAACGGCTTCCCCAAGGCGTCAACAGCGCGAATCTGGCCCCAAGGGGTCTGTCGACATGGCCGCAGGTGCCGAATCGCACCGACTCGATTCGCAAAGACGCCCTTGAGAGAGCGGCGCCATCCTTACTCCCTGGGGGAGCAACGCCATTTTTGCTGTCCAGGGCTCTGTGGGCAAGCACAATCCTTACGGCTTGGGGGCGTTGATAACCGGATCCAGGCCCCCGAGAGGTAAGGATCAGGCCATTCATGAGAGCCCTTCGTCCGATTCTGGGCTGTGCAAGGAGCCACGGACGCTTGGACGCCCCCAGGATGTAAGGAAGCCCGCCCCCAAGCCGTAAGGATCGGGGAACGGGCCTGTCTTGCGCACCGGGCCGGAGTGTAGCCCCCAGGGAGTAAGGATAGGAAAGAAGGAACAGGATAAAGCTTTGTTATATAATTTTTTTTCTCAATGGGCCGCCAGCAGCAGAAGCCCCTGGCCGAGATAGACGCTGGCGGTTCCCATCACCAGATAGCGGCTCCATAGGCGGAACTGGGCGTCGCTCATGCGGTCGAGGACGCGGCGGGAGAGATTCGTGCCGATCAGCGCCATGGCGATCGACATCAGGATCACCGTCGATTCCACCGTCTCGTCGCCGCTGCCCGCCACCAGCGGGGCGAAATAGACGATCTTCACCAGATGGCCGACCGATTGGATGGCGGCCTTGGTGGCGACCACGCTCTGCCGGGTCATGGCGCTGCGGATGAAGAAGGTGTCGAGCAGGGGGCCGGAGATGCCGGCGAGCAACTGGATGCCCATGCAGAGGAAGCCGCCCAGCACGCCATGCAGCGGCTTCTGCGCGTTCAGCGCCCAGCGGGCGGGGATGGCCAGCGCCAGGAAGGGCGTCAGCCCCAGGATCAGCAGCGACACCGCCCGGTCCGGCACGGCGCCGGCCAGGGCGAACAGCAGGCCGGCGACGGAGCCGCCCAGCGCGAAGCGCAGGATGACCGGCCAGACGACATGGCGCCGCCACAGCCAGGCCCGCCAGCCGTTGGAGGCGAACTGCGTCACGCCATGCAGCAGCATGGCCGACGGCACCGGCAGCAGGATCAGCAGCAGGCCCATCAGCACCATGCCGCCGGCCATGCCGAACAGGCCCGACAGAAACGAGGTCACGAGAACGGTGAGGCCAAGCCCCACCATCAGCGGAAGCGTCAGCATGAATCGCCCAATCTCAGAAAGGATGGCCGGAAACTCTCACGCGCATGGTTGCGCCGCAAACGGCATTGTTCGATGCTCAGCCCCAGGAAAAGTTGGGGTGGGATCGGAGTGACCTTGGGGATGGACGCATGCGCCGCCTGCCCTCGCTGAACGGGCTGCGCGCCTTCGAGGCGGCGGCCCGCCATCGCAGCTTCACCGCGGCGGCGGCGGAGCTGCATGTCTCGCAGGCGGCGGTCAGCCGGATGGTGAAGCTGCTGGAGGACCGTCTGGGCTTCGCCCTGTTCGACCGCCGGGCCAACGCGCTGGAGCTGACCGAGCGCGGCCGGGCGTTGCAGCCGGCGCTGACCGAGGCGTTCGACGGCATCGCCCGGCGGGTCGAGCAGGTGGCGGCGATGCGGGCCGGGCCGGTGCTGACGGTGGGGATGGGGGCGACGGTGGCGGTGCGCTGGCTGATCCCGCGCCTGTCGGGCTTCCATCTTGCCCATCCGGAGATCGAGGTGCGGATCGCCACCGGCGGGGCGGGGGCGCCGATGAACGACGACTGGACCTGCGCCGTCCTGCTCGGCGACGGCCAGTGGCCCGGCTATGAGGCGGAGCGGCTGTTCTCCTCCAGCCTGGAGCCGGTCTGCGCGCCGCGGCTGGCGGCGGCGTTGTGCGGGCCGGCGGATCTGGCCGGCGCCACGCTGCTGCACGTCTCCCATTGGGGGGAGGACTGGCCGCGCTGGCTGGAGGCCGCCGGGGTGGCGGATCCGATGCCGGCCTCGGGAACGCGGGGGCTGTCCTTCGGCAGCTATGCCATGACCTTGCAGGCGGCCATCGACGGCGTCGGGGTGGCGCTGGCGCCGCGGCTCTACAGCGCGGACGACATCGCCGCCGGGCGCCTCGCGGCACCCTTCGCGCTGGCGGTGCCGATGGTCCATTCCTGGTATCTGGTCTATCGCGCCTCGCGCCGCGAGGATGGCGGCTTCGGCGCCTTCCGCGACTGGCTCTACCGGCTGCGCGCGGAGATCGAATGAGGCCGCGCATGGCCGGGCGGCGCAATTGAGCGATGCGCCGGCCGCGGGTGCCGACATAGGCTGTGCGCTGTTCTGTCACAGTTTCGACCAGACCAGTTTCGACCAGCCATGACCGCACAGGACCGCGCGATGCCGCCCACCGCCGCCCCACATCCTGCTCCCTTGCCCGCTGAAGACTCCGCCCACCCTGCCCTCTCCCGCTCGCTCGTCCTGCTGATGGCGCTGGCCTGCGGCGTGGTGGTCGCCAACATCTATTATGCCCAGCCGCTGGTCGGGCTGATCGGCCCGGCGGTCGGGCTGTCGCCGGAGACCGCCAGCCTCGTCGTCACCCTGACCCAGGTCGGCTATGGCGCCGGGCTGATCCTGCTGGTGCCGCTGGGCGATCTGCTGGAGAACCGCCGGCTGGTGGTGGTCACCCTGTGCAGCACGGTGGCGGCCCTGCTGGTGGCGGCCGTCGCCCCCACCGCGTCCCTGTTCCTGGCGGCGTCCTTCCTGATCGGCGTCACCTCGGTCGCCGTGCAGATGCTGGTGCCGCTGGCCGCCCACATGGCGCCGGAGGCCTCGCGCGGGCAGGTGGTCGGCAATGTGATGAGCGGGCTGCTGCTCGGCATCCTGCTGGCCCGCCCGGTGTCGAGCCTGATCGCCGACAGCCTGGGCTGGCGGGCGGTGTTCGGCCTGTCGGCGGTGGTGATGGTCGGCTTCGCCGTGCTGATGCGGCGGGTGCTGCCGCAGCGGCGGCCGACGGGCCGGTCGAGCTATGGCGCGCTGCTCGGCTCGCTGGGGCGGCTGCTGGTGCGCACACCGGTGCTGCAACGGCGGACCGTCTACCAGACCATGATGTTCGCCGCCTTCAGCCTCTATTGGACCTCGGTGCCGCTGCTGCTGGCGGGGGCGCCCTTCCATCTCAGCCAGCGCGGCATCGCGCTGTTCGCCCTGTCGGGGGCGGCGGGTGCCTTGGTGGCGCCGATCGCCGGGCGGATCGCCGACCGCGGCTGGACCCGGCCGGCCACCGGCTTCGCGCTGGCGATGGCGGCGCTGTCCTTCTTCGTGGCGCGTGCGGGAGAGGGGTCGATTGCGCTGCTGGTGCTGGCCGGGCTGCTGCTCGACATGGGCGTGCAGATGAACATGGTGCTGGGGCAGCGCGCCATCTATTCGCTGGGGGCGGAGACTCGCAGCCGGATGAACGCCATCTATATGGCGATCTTCTTCCTGGGCGGGGCCGCCGGCTCGGCGCTGGCCGGCTATGCCTTCGCCGTCGGCGGCTGGGAACCGGTGACCTGGATCGGCTTCGCCTTTCCCGCCATCGGCCTGCTGTTCTACCTGACCGAATTCCGAGGGGCGGCCCACCGCCTGACCTGAAATCGCCTGACCGTGATCTTCAAAGGAGACGATGCAATGGATCAACGCCAGCTTGGCCGTAGCGGCCTGACGGTGTCCCCGCTCTGCTTCGGCGGCAACGTGTTCGGCTGGACCGCCGACGAGGCGACCTCCTTCCGGCTGCTCGACGCCTTCGTCGAGGCCGGCTTCAATTTCGTCGACACCGCCGACGTCTATTCGGCCTGGGCCCCCGGCAACCGGGGCGGCGAGTCCGAGACCATCATCGGCAACTGGATGAAGAGCCGCGGCAACCGCGACCGCATCGTGCTGGCGACCAAGGTCGGGTCGGAGATGGGGCCGGGGAAGAAGGGGCTGTCGCCCGCCTGGATCCGGACGGCGGTGGAGGAACTCGTTGAAGCGGCTCCAGACCGACCGGATCGACCTCTACCAGTCGCACTGGGACGATCCCGAAACCCCGTTCGAGGACACGCTCGGCGCCTACAAGGAGCTGATCGACCAGGGCAAGGTCCGGGCCATCGGCGCCTCCAACCTGACCGCACCCCGCCTGCGCGAGGCGCTGGAGGTCAGCGCCCGCACCGGCCTGCCCCGCTACGAGACGCTCCAGCCGGAATACAACCTCTACAGCCGCGAGGGCTACGAGGCGGAGCTGGAGGGGATTTGCCGGGAGAACGGGCTGGGCGTCATCAACTACTATTCGCTGGCCGCCGGCTTCCTGACCGGCAAGTACCGCTCGGCAGACGATGTGGGCAAGAGTGCGCGCGGCAACGGGGTGGTGTCGAAATACCTGAACGAGCGCGGCCGGGCGATCCTGGCGGCGCTGGACGAGGTCGCCGGCCGGCATGGGGCGACGCCGTCACAGGTGGCGATTGCCTGGCTGATCGCGCGGCCCGGCCTGACCGCCCCCATCGCCAGCGCGTCGAAGCCGGAGCAGATGGGCGACCTGATCGCCGCCGCCCGGCTGCGGCTGGAGGCCGACGACATCGCGCAGCTGGACCGGGCCAGCGCTTATTGAGGGCGCTTATCGAGGCGTCAGGTCACGGCGACGGGATCGCCGCCGCCTTGGGCGGGGCCGGCTTGCCGGCCTCGTCGGTGCGCAGCACCGCCAGGAAGGCGTCCGCCATCGCGTGGTAGACCGAGTGCGGGCAGACCAGCCGGGACAGGGTGGTGGCGAGTGCGGCGCTCAGCATCAGCGGCAGCAGCATGTCGGGCGACGCGCTCATCTCCGTGACGATGACGACGGCGGTGAGCGGCGCCTGCACCACGCCGGCGAAATAGGAGACCATCGACAGCAGCACCACCGCCTCCAGCGAGCTGTCCGGCAGCAGCCCGCCGATGATGGAGCCGATGCCCGCCCCCACCGACAGCGACGGCGAGAAGATGCCGCCGGGGATGCCGCAGATGCCCGACAGGGCGGTCGCCAGCAGCTTGGCCGGGGCGTAGTACCAGGGCAGCGTCTCCACCCCGTCGAGCACGGCGCGGGCCTGCTCGTAGCCGGTGCCGAAGGTCAGTCCGCCGGTGACGGTGCCGATGACCGCCAGGGCGAGGCCGCAGCCGAGTGCGACGTACACCGGGTGGCGGCCAATCCGTCCGCCCACCCCGCAGCGGATCCAGCGCGACAGCCACAGCAGCAGGCTGCTGAAGCCGCCGCCGGCCAGCCCGCCGACGAGGCCGGTCGCCAGCACCGCCTTCCAGTCCTGCCAGCTGGCCGAGGCGGCGGTGTGGCCGAAATAGGCGTAGTTGCCGAGCAATGCCACGGCGACCAGGCCGGCCGCCACCACCGCCACCAGCACGAGGCCGCTGGTCCGCCGCTCGAAGCTGCGGGCCATCTCCTCGATGGCGAAGACGATGCCGGCCAGCGGCGTGTTGAAGGCGGCGGCGACGCCGGCCGCCCCGCCGGCCAGGATCAGACCGGGTTCCCGCCCCAGCCCGGCGAGGGAGCCGGCCATCAGCATGATCGAGGCGCCGACCTGCACCGTCGGCCCCTCGCGCCCGATGGAGGCGCCGCAGGCCAGCCCGACCAGGGTCAGCAGGATCTTGCCCACGGCGATGCGCGGCGACAGCAGCCGGCGCTTGGCCGCCGGATCCTGGACATGGCGGGCGGCGATGGCCTGGGGAATGCCGCTGCCCTGCGATCCCGGCACCACCCGCAGCGCCACCCAGGCCGAGAAGGCCAGACCCAGCGGGGTCAGCAGGAAGGGCAGCCAGGGCGATGCCGCCTCCGCCAGCCGGAACAGCTGCTGGGCGTAATCGGCGGCGCGGGCGAACAGCACGGCGACCAGACCGACCACGCCGGCACCGGACCAGAACAGCAGGCGCCGACGCCAGTTCCTGGGCGACATCCAGACATGGCGGGGGCGGCGCAGCCCCTGGGGAAGCCGGGGGGGCAGCCGATGTGGCAGACGGTTGGAAGGCATTGGACGGGCCGGAAGCGGGGGAACAGACGGGTGAAACGGCGGAACGCCGAATTTAGGTCCGTCCTTCTCCGCAGAACCAGCGGCAGTCATGCAGATCTGGGGTCACGCTCCGGGGTCAGCTGGGTCCGGGGGCACGCGTGAGGATCGGGGTCAGCGGCGGACGACGGTGACCGGCTGGGACCTCGAAGCGGAGCGGTTGCCGCGCGAGGCGATGGCGGCGCCTTGCAGGGTCTGCTGGCTGCGGCGCTTCTGCGCCTGCTCGACCTCGCGGCGGAAGTTGGGGCCGAGAGCCTCGTAGGCGGCCTTCAGCTCCGGGTCGTTCATCCAGATTTCGCGGCGATCCATGGTTTCCTCTTATATTGGCCGGCTGCCGGCCGAATGCCGGGCAGATCTGAGGCATGCCGCTCCTGAAGACGCTGTGCAGAAACGGCGTCGCGGGCGGGTCATCCGGCGTATTTATCAGGATGACGCCCGCGTTCCTTTTCTGAAGGCTGGGGCGGCATGACGACTGACAGGTTGGGGCGGTGAGTCTCTACTTCAAGATACGCCCGGTGTCGGATCGGGCGACTTTTCGAAAGCCATAACGCCCTGTCAGACCCAAGGTTCCAGCCGGTGTCTTATCGGCCGCAGGTGATAGGACCGGGGGGAGAGAATTTCGCTTGTGAGGCGGGTTCCCCCTCTCCCCCCGGGGAGAGGGTCGGGGTGAGGGGGATGCACAAGGTGGATTCGGTGGGGAATTGGGGACTGCGCGGTTCTTGAAAATCCTCGCCACGCGTCCCCCTCACCCTAGGCCCAATCGACATTCATGGTTCCCATCGGGACTGAGTTGTGATTCATGGGTTTCCGCTATTTTGAGGCGGAGCTGTCGATGGGGATCAAACGCTACGAACTGACGGATTCCCAATGGGCACGGATTTCAGGATTGCTGCCCGGCAAGGTTGGCGATCCCGGCCGCTCGGGTGGCGATAATCGTCTGTTCGTCAATGGCTGCCTGTGGGTTCTCCGTTCCGGCGCCCACTGGTGCGATCTGCCTGAACGATATGGCAAGTGGAAGACGGTCCACCGCCGTTTCAGCCGCTGGTGCCACGCCGGGGTCTGGGAGCGGGTGTTCGAGGCGCTGACTGCCGACCGGGATAACCAGTACCTGATGATCGATAGCACGATCGTGCGTGCGCATCAGCAGGCGGCGAGCGGAAAAGGGGGGCCAAGGATCAGGCGCTGGGGCGTTCCCGAGGAGGATTGACCACCAAGATCCACATGCTGGCCGATGCGCTCGGCCGACCTCTGCGCTTGATTGTCACCGCCGGACAGGTCGGCGACATCACTCAGGCCGAAGCCTTGTTGGAAGGGCAGTCCGGCGCCGCTGTCCTCGCCGACAAAGCCTATGACAGCAATGCCTTGCGGGAGACGATTGCCGCCATGAATGCCAAAGCCGTCATCCCCTCCAACCGCTCTCGCAAGCTCATCATTCCTCATGATGCCGAAGCCTACAGACATCGAAACCGCATCGAGCGATGTTTCAACCGCCTCAAGCACTTCAGGCGATTCGCCACTCGCTACGACCGCAGGAAAATACACTTCAATGGCTTTCTCAGCCTCGCAAGCATCTCAATTTGGCTGAGGTGATTGTCGATCCGACCTAGCCGTTAAGCTCTCACGTCATCCTTGCCAGGATCCCGGCCACGACGGCGTCGAGGTCGCCGCCGCGGTAGAGCGTTCCCTCGATGCCCGCCCGCTGCGCCGCCTGCACGTCGGTGTCGCGGTCGCCGATCAGGAAACTGCCCCTCGGCTCCACCGGCCATTCGGCCATCGCCTGCAACAGCATCCCCGGCTCCGGCTTGCGGCAGGCGCAGTCGGTGCGGTAAGGCGGCTCGCCATGATCGGGATGGTGCGGGCAGTGATAGAAGGCGTCGACATGGGCGCCGACGGCGCGCAACTCCTGCTGCATCCAACGATGCAGGGTGCGCACATGCTCCTCGCTGTACAGGCCGCGGGCGACCCCGGCCTGGTTGGTGACGACGAAGACCAGAAAGCCGGCGTCGTTCAGCCGCTTCACCGCCTCCCTGGCTCCCGGCATCCAGGTGATCTGGTCGGGACGGTGGGCGAAGCCGATGTCTTCGTTCAGCACGCCGTCGCGGTCGAAGAAGGCAGCTTTGCGGCGTCCGGCATTCCGGGCTTGGGGTGATGTGTCGGGCATGATGGCGGTGGCGGGGCTCTTAAGGGGCGGTCGGGTTGAGAAGCCGCTTGGGCAGCATCGTTGTCAACCCGGATGCCACTTTCCCAAACAAGATGCTTTGAAAATAAAATGACATGTCTTCATGAAAATATGTAGTGAGAACATGCCATTACCTTATTCCCGTTCGATGCGACGGACGCAGCCGAGCAGCAATTCCTCCAGATTGAGCGGCGGCATATCGATGTGGATGGCTTCAAAGCCGCGGTTCCGCGCCCGGACCATCAGGTCGTGATTGGTCTCGGCGATGGACAGCAGGACTGGGCGGACGGCACCGCGCATCGCGGTCAGCCGGTCGAAGACGGATGGCCACGGACCTTCGGCTTCCCGCCGCTCCGGTCCGGTCTCCCCCAGCACGATCAGGTCGGGACCGATGGCACCGGACAAGGCGGCAGGGGACCGCGCCAGCAGAGCCAGTCCTTCCTCCATTGTTCGGCCCGCCACCACCCCCCAACCCAGCGTCTCCAGGTAAAGCCGCAGCCCCTCGCGCAGCAATGGATTGCGGTCGGCAACCAGAGCCCAGCGTACCCGGCTTCCGGTCGTCCAGTGCTGCGGCGATGGGCCGGCATGATCCATTCGGCCGTCATCGATCATGGACGCGGTCATGGGGGCGTGCTCCGGTTCGAAGGCTCCTGTCTGCGGCAGGGACTCTTCCTGTGACTTTTGAGGAAAATTCCCGGGATCGCATCCTCCACATGACGGACGAGGCGCTTGGACTATGGTCATATGCAACCGATGGCGCTTGAATGAGAAATGTTGCCTACGGGAAATTGATTGCTAACGGAGGATTTCCCTATAGTGGACAGCGCTGACCAGTTGATCGAGGCCATCTACGACGCCGTGACCTTTCCGGAGCGCTGGGGAGGGGTTTTGGAGCGGCTCTGCGCCTTGACCGATGCGACGCACGGCTTCCTGTTTACCGCCGCCCCCCGCCATGACAGCCTGACCGCGGCATTGTGGGCCCGCCACAACATCACCGACAGGCAGCTGGCCGACTACACCACGCATTTCCGCCACCGTGACGTCTGGGCGAACGCCGCGGCGGCGCGCGGTCTGCTGAACCGCTGCGTCGTCCGCCGCGGCGAGGAGCTGGTGCCGGATGCGGTTCTGCGGCGCTCGGCCTTCTTCAACGAGCTGCTGCGGGATCACGGCATGGGCCGGCTGTGCGCACTCACCCTGTCCGACGGCGGCGAGCTTTCGTCGGTGCAGCCGGTGCTGAGCCTCCATCGGCCCGCCGATGCCCTCCCCTTTTCCGACGAGACGGTCTGCCTCCTTCAGGACTGTGCCCCGCATCTCCAGCGGGCGATGCGGCTGCGCGTCCGGTTGCTGGCAGGCCGGGACGGCCGGGAGGAGGCCTGCTGGAGCGGCCGTGCCATCGACCGGCTGCCGATGGGGGTTGTCCTGCTCGACGCCGCCGGGCGGATCGCCGGCCTGAACCGGGCCGGGCAGGCGATGATCGATGCGCGGGACGGGCTGCGGCTTGTGCAGGGGCGGTTGCAGGCTGAACAGGGGGGCGAGGCGCGCCGGCTTGCCCATCTGCTGGAGGTTGCGGTGTCGGCCGGCGGAAAGGGGGCATCGGCGCACCGGGGGGAAGCGGCCGACCTGCGGGTGTCGCGCCCCTCCGGCCGGGCGCCCTATCTGCTGAGCGTTCTGCCTCTGTCGCCCGAGGCTGCGGGACCGTTCGACGATGCGGATGGCGGGGGCAGTGGTGGGGGCGGCGGTGCGCACATCCGGGCCGTGGTCTACATCGTCGATCCGGCCGCGGTGGCGCCTGGGTTGGGAAGGCGGCTGTGCGCCCTGTTCGGTCTGACGGCGGTGGAGGCCGGCCTCGTCGTCGATTTGCTGGGCGACCTGACCCCGGCCGAGATCGGCGAGCGTCGCGGCGTGGCGATCAGCACGGTGCGCAGCCAGCTGCGCAGCGTCTTCGCCAAGACCGGAACCACCCGCCAGAGCGAGCTGATGAATCTGGTGAACCGCTGCCTGATGCTGCCGGAAGGGCCGTGATTGCCGCAGCCGTGACGGTCAAGGCAGCGCCGACACCATCAGGAGGCCGAGATAGATGCCGATGAACAGGCCCAGCACGATGCCGTAATCGGCTTCCGTCATCGGGTTGGAGTCAGGGTCGAACTGCCGCATGAATACGCCTTCTGCGCCGTTGGTCCTGCCTGAATAACAGTGGACGGCGGCGGATCGTTGCGACATCGGCGTGGTATGGGGGGACGTGGTACGGGGGCGCGCCATCCGGGACCGGTTCTCTTGCGAACCGGTCCCGGATGGCGACAGGGGCACCCGCTTCAGGTGGAGCTTTCCGCCTGCCCGGTGATGGCGGGCTTCGCCGGCATCTCCTCGGCAAGGGCGCGGTAGGCCAGCCCGCCCGCGAGGCCGCCGGCCAGCGGGGCAAGCCAGAACAGCCAGAGCTGCTGCAACGCCCATCCGCCGACCACCAGGGCCGGACCGGTGCTGCGCGCCGGGTTCACCGAGGTGTTGGTGACCGGGATGCTGATCAGATGGATCAGCACGAGCGCCATGCCGATGGCCAGCGGCGCGAAGCCGGCCGGCGCCCGCCGGTCGGTGGATCCCAGGATCACCAGCACGAAGAAGAAGGTCAGCACCAGCTCGATCGCCAGGGCCGAGGTGACGCTGTACTGGCCGGGCGAATGCGCCTCGTACCCGTTGGCGGCGAGGCCGTTGACGGCCAGGCTGTAGTCGGCCTTCCCGGTGGCGATGACATAGAGGACCAGGGCTGCCGCGAAGGCGCCGACCAGCTGGGCCAGCACATAGGGCAGGATGTCCTTGGCCGGGAACCGCCCGCCGGCCCACAGCCCGACCGTGACCGCCGGGTTCAGATGACAGCCGGAGATGTGGCCGATGGAATAGGCCATGGTCAGGACGGTGAGGCCGAAGGCAAGCGACACGCCGAGCAATCCGATCCCGACCTGCGGAAAGGCGGCGGCGAGGACGGCACTGCCGCATCCGCCGAAGACCAGCCAGAATGTTCCGAGAAACTCAGCGGAGCTGCGCCTAATCATACTCATGCCAACCTCCCACTGCTGTCAGGGTTGCCGAAGGCCGGCGGATGCCGGTGCGCAGACGAGGATAAATCCACTTCCGCGGGAGGGAGTTCGCGCGTTCGGGCAGGGGGATGTGGCAGAAGAACAGGGGGGTGGAACAACCGGATCGGGATGTCGCCCACAGGGCCCGGCGCCCTGCCGAACCTTTGTCCCGTGAAGCCCTTGAATGGACGGGGCACGCCTCCTTGCCGGAATGCAAGCCGGTCCTTTCCCCCACTTTGCGACAACGCTTTGTTTAAGCTTGATTCCCTATAGAGTTGATTGCCAGGATATGCAGCATGTTCTCTGGCCGTTCGACCGATCCTGGGCGATCGATGGGGGGAGTTCGCAATGGCGGAGCAGGGTGAGCGCGACATGGACGGCGGGGCGTCCGCCGATCCCAGGCCGGGCGCTTTCCCCTTATGGCCGGCCGACGGCAGCATGTGCGGCATTGATGGAGCCGGCGTGCTGGACGCGCTGTTCTCCACCAACGCCGCCCCCATCCTGCTGATCGATCCCGGACGCGACGGCGCCATCGTCGATGCCAACCCGCGGGCCGCCGTCTTTTACGGCCACAGCCGCGACCGGCTGCGCAGCCTTCATGTCTGGGACATCAACCAGCTCGGGCGGGCGATCCTGCCGGCGATGCGCGAGATCGCGTCCTGGGAGGGCGGCCATTATCCGCAGCGTTTCCACCATCGCCTGGCCGACGGGTCGGTGCGCGATGTGCAGGTCTATGCCGGCCCCATCCACCTCGGCGGGCGCAAGCTTCTGCTGTGCATCATCCACGACATCACCGCCGTGATCGAGGCCGAGCAGTTCAACCGCCTGCTGCTGGAGAACGTGCAGGTCGGGGTGTGCGGCATCGACCGCTCGGGTGCCGTCACCTTCGTCAATCCCACCGCCACCAGCGCCTTCGGCTTCCGCCACGAAAGCGAGCTGATTCGCAGCCACATCGGACGCTTCCTGTTCCCTGCCTTCCCACCCGGCACCGCCACTGGAGGCGTCAGGCCCCATCCGGTGTTCCGGGTTGCGGAGGCCGGAGAGCCGGTGCGCGACATCGAGACGGTGCTGTACCGCGGCGACGGCACGTCCTTTCCCGTACGGCTGACCGCCAGCCCGATCCGCAAGAATGACGGGATCGTCGGGGTGGTCATCAGCTTCTTCGACCTGACGGAGGAGCGCGAGCGGGAAGCCCAGGCGAGCGATCTCGCCAATGCCCTTCCGGGTGCGGTGTTCCAGGCCGAACTCCATCCCGGCGGAGGCTTGCGCGCGACCTACTTCAGCACCGCCGCAGCCTCCCTGTTCGGCGTGCGGCCGGATGCCGACCTGACCGCCGCGCGGACCCTGGCGCCTGTGATGGCGATGAAGGGGTGGGCGCGGGTCCGGCACGGCCTGCGGCAGGCTGGCCGGGCGGGCCGGGTCTGGGAAGGCGAGATGGAGATCGCCGGCGGACGCTGGGTGCTGGGCCGCGCCCAGCCGCGCCGCCGGAGCGACGGCACCGTGCTGTTCAACGGAGTGCTGCTGGACATCACCGACCGCAAGGGGCTTGAGGCGGAGCTGCAGCAGGCGGCCATGCACGATCCGCTGACCGGTGTGTGGAACCGCCGGCGGTTCCAGCAGGCGGTGGGCGAAGCCGCGGCCAGGCTCGAGCGGTACGGGCGCCCCTATATCCTGGCGTTGATGGACATCGACCATTTCAAGCGCTTCAACGACACGCATGGGCATCAGGCAGGCGACGATGCCCTGCGCATGGTCGCCGCCACCCTGTCGGACCGGCTGCGCCGCTCGGACGCGTTGGCGCGCTGGGGGGGCGAGGAATTCGCCCTGCTGCTGACCGAGACCGATCTGCCCTCCGCCCTGGGCGTTCTGGAAGCCCTGCGGCAGAGGGTGAGCGCGCAGCGGATGGCGTGCGGCGGGGCGGTCACCATCAGCATCGGCGTCGGCCAGGCCAGGGCCGGCGAGGATATCGACAGTCTGCTCCAGCGCGTCGATGCCGCGCTGTACAAGGCGAAGGCCGCCGGCAGGAACCGCATCGAACAAGCCTGAGCGGCAGGATCGGGATCGATCTGCCTTGCCGGGGCATGCCGTGGACCGGACGGATCGGGCTTCGCTGACCGTTCGAGGGGCAAGACCATCCGTGCCCTCGGCCACGCCCCGGATTCCGGGTCAAGCCCTTGTTCCCGAATGCTTTTCCAAAAAGATGTAGCGCCTGCCCACGGGGTAAGATAATCATCCGTTTAAAGGAATTATGTCCTTTTAACGGATGAAGGTCCACTGGGACGAATGCCCTCCCCGTCATTCGCCGCCCCTCGACCGTCTTATCGGAGTCCCGACGCCATGCTGCTGCACGCATTGCTCAAACACGTCGAAGCCGAGGGGCTGGGAACCGAAGGAGGGTCCCTGTTCCTGGGCCGGGCGCCGCAGGACACCGCTGCGGGATCGGTCTTCCTGCCGCGGGGCGGAACCCGCCGCGACTATGCGCAAGGCCTTCGCCGGCTTTCCTTCCAGGTCCGCACCCACGATCCCGACTATCTCGCCGGGGAGGCCCGCGCCCTGGCGATCGCCGACGCACTGACCCTGCGGGCGGCTCCGGCCGGGGGCTGTTTCGTCATCTCGTGCCTGCCCCAGCACGAGCCGCTGATGCCCCATGACGAGACGGCAAGCACCTTCACCTTCATCGTCAACTACCGCGCCGACTGGCGTGTCGCCTGATTAGGAGACTATACCCATGGCCATCACCACCGAAGACATCGCCCTCGGTATCTGCGACGTCACCTTCGACGGCATCGATCTCGGCTCGACCAAGGGCGGCGTCGAAGTGACCGTCAAGACCACGAACTATCAGGTCAAGGCCGACCAGATGGGTGAGACCCCGCTCAAGGATGTCATCACCGGCACCGAGGTGTCGGTCAAGGTGCCGATGCTGGAAACCAACCTGACCAAGCTGCTGGCGGTGATGCCGCAGGCGGTCGGCGTCGGCGCGGCCGGTGCCGAGGTCGGGGTCGAGATCCGCTCCGGCGTCAACATCGACCTGCTGGCCATCGCCGCCCCGCTGAAGCTGCACCCCACCGCCCTGCCCGCCTCCACCACCAAGGACGATTTCGTTGCCTTCAAGGCAGCACCGCTGCCCAACTTCACCTTCAAGTACGAGAACGGCGGCGAGCGCGTCTACGAGGTCACCTTCAGCTGCTATCCGGACGGCACCGCCGGCAACCGCATCGCCGCCTTCGGCGCCCCCGTCGCCGCCTGACCGCGATGGTTCACGGCCGCGGGGGCTTTCGTCCCTGCGGCCGCCCTCGCGGACCTTGCCCGCCACCAGCGACCGGGAGCCTCCATGCCCCAGCCCACCATTTTGAACCTCGATGAGTTCCGCGTTTCCCGCAGCGTCGTCATCGGCGGGCGCGAGCGCATCCTGAAGAACATGACCGTCGAACAGTTCCTGCAGGCCGGGGACATCGAGCGGAAGCTCGAGGAGGCCGGCAGCGAGCGGGCGCAGATCCCGATCCTGGTCGATGTGATCGCCGGCCATCTCGAAGACACCCCGCGCGAGGAGATCCTCGGCCTCGATCTCGGGCAGCTCCTGGTCCTGCTGGCCTTCATCCGCGGAATCGATCCGGCGGAGCCGCCGCCGGGGAAACGCCAGCCGGGGGAGCCGCGGGCGGGCAAGCGGGGGAGCCGTCGGGCCCGCTGACGCGGCTCGACTTCGCCTACTGCTTCGCCCGCGTCAGCCGCTTCTATGGCATCGACCCGTTGCGCCTGCTGGCGCTGCCGGTGCGGATGTTCTGGACCCTGTTCAACGAGATCGACCGGCTGCGCGCGGAGGAGATGGCCGACTGGCTGCCGGTGCATCTGACGGCGGCCGGCATCGGCGCCCGCGAACTGCACGACCGGCTGCGCCAGCGGGTCGGCACGCCGCTCGCCTTCGCCGACCTGCCTGATGGCGGCCGGGCGGATGGGGAGCCGGGCCTGACCGAAAAGGCCAGAACCAGACTGCGTGCCCGCTTCGGCTAACAGAAAGGGAAAACCATGGCTGAAAACGCCGCCGGCCCGACTGTAAAACTGGTTATCGAAAACCAGGATTTCACCATTTCCATCAAACGCCTGGATGGTAGCATCACCAATCTTGCGGTGCAGACCAATTCCCAGCTGGATAGCTTGCATCAGCAAATCAGCGAGCTTCATAAGGCCGCTGAGGATCTGATCACACCGCATGAAATGGCCAGCCGCTTCGCGGCACCCTACAGTGCGGCGGGAATGCTTGCCCAGAATCAGACCGGCGGAAAGGCTGAAGCGGGCGCTCCGCCGGACGCAGCGGCGCAGAAGACCGACGAGGCCGCCAAGAAGTACAATCAGGTGATGGGCGCTGCCTTGCGTCCCCTTGGCGAACGTGTGCAGGCCAGCTTCGGCGACGGCTTGCAAACCTTGCTCAGCGGTTGGAGCGAAGGCGTGCTGAGCGTCGTGACCGGCAAGCAGCAAATCGGTCCCGCCTTTCAGAAGCTGTTCACCACCATGCGGAACAAGCTGCGGGATTTCCTCGTGAAGTCGGTTGCGGAGCAGACCGGCGCCGGGCTGCTCAACGTGCTGGGCTTCAAGACCAGCATCCCCGAAAACGGCAAATCCGCCGCGAAGGCCGGCGATCCGTCGGCATCCGCCCAAACGGACAAGAAGGACGAAGCCAAAGCATCCTCCGACACGTCCGCGAATGGAAATGGGGCAGCTGGTGGCGGATCGGCCGGCACCGGCAACGGACTTTTCAATTTCATCGACTCTCTCTTCACCTCAGACAGCCTGCTCGGCACCCTCTGGTCGAAGGTATCCTCCCTCTTCACGTCGGATGGGCTGCTCGGCGGCCTGATGTCCAGCATCTCCGGTCTCTTCTCCTCGCTGCTCAAACCCGAAGGGCCGCTGGGCGGCATCCTGTCGGGCATCGCCGGCTTCTTTTCGGCGCTCTTCCACACCGGCGGCATCGTCGGTGAAACCGGCCGGGCGGGGCGGATGGTGTCCCCCGGCCTGTTCGCCGACGCTCCCCGCTTCCACACCGGCGGTCTGGTGGCGGGCGAGGTTCCGATCATCGCCCGCAAGGGCGAGGCTGTCTTCACGCCGGAACAAATGACGAACGCAGACCGTCTGATCCAGGCGGCGCAGGATGGCGGTCCTGCGGTCACCCAGTCGGTGACGGTGAATGTCGCCGGCGGCTCCACCGGCGACCGTGAGCAGGACAAGGCGTTCGCCGAGCGGATCGGCGCGTCGGTCAAGGAGCAGCTGCGCGCGATGATGGGCAACGAGCTGCGCCAGCAGATGCGGCCCGGCGGCATGCTGAACAACATGAGCTACGGAGGCTGAGCGATGGCCGGCGAACCCACGAGCCAGACCGCCACGAGCCAGAACGGTGTCCCGGTCTTCCTGCCGCCCTGTCCGCCGGTGACGGGCAGCACCATCGAGCCGGAGGTGAAGGTGCTGACCGCCGGTTTCGGCGACGGCTACACCCAGCGGGCGCCTGACGGCATCCACAACATCCGCGACCAGTATTCGCTGGGCTGGGAGTATCTCGACACCGATCAGGCGCAGGCGATCGAGGAGTTCCTGCGGGCCCGGCGGGGTGCTGAAAGCTTCCTGTGGAAGCCGCCCGGCGAACCCGACCGCCGACGCTGGATCTGCAGCAAATGGAAGCGCACCCGCACCCATTACCTGTTCTCCAGCATCTCCGCGACCTTCGTCGAGGTCTTCGACCTCTGACCCCGCGCGGCCGCTTCGCTCCCTTCGACGGCGGGGGCGGCGCCCATCCAAGGAATCCCCATGAGCCAGACCAACATCCCCAAATGGGATGAACGGCCGGCGCTTGCCGCCGCCGTCCAGTCGCCCGATCCCGGTGCCTATGTGACGCTGTTCACGCTGGACCTGACCATGTATCCCGGCGGCACGATCCATCACTTCACCCCCTCGGGCAGTGGCGGCGAGCCGGTCCTGTTCGGCGGCATCGCCTATGTCCCGGTCGAGATGGAGACCGAAGGGTTCGAATGGACGGCGACCGGGGCGCTGCCGACGCCGCGCCTGCGCATCGCCAACATCAACCGCCAGATCTCGGCGCTGATCTACCAGTTCTCCGACCTGCTCGGCGCCAAGGTCAGGCGGCTGCGCACCTTCGACCGCTATCTCGACGGCCGGGCGGAGGCCGACCCGCTCGCCTTCTTCCCGCCCGACCTCTACCGGGTCGAGCGCAAGAGCGCCCACACCGCCACCCATGTCGAGTTCGAGCTGTCGGCGGCCATCGACCAGGAGGGCGCCATGCTCCCTGGCCGGCAGGTGCTGCGCGACGGCTGCACCCGCCGCTACCGCCATTGGACCGGATCGGGATGGTCGGCCGAAGAGGTCGATTGCCCCTATTCCGGCAGCCTCTGCTTCACCGCGACCGGCGAGCGCACCGATCCCGCCAGGGATGCCTGTGGCAAGCGGCTGGCCGACTGCCGCCTGCGCTACCCCAACACGACCGATCTCCTGCCCTTCGGCGGCTTTCCCGGCGTCTCCCGGGTCCGGGTCTGATCCGGGTGCCGCTCCCCTCACAGCCAGAGGAGCAAGCAGCGCATGTTCACCGCTGACGCCATCCTCGCGATGAAGCGCCATGCCCTGGCCGACTATCCGCGCGAGAGCTGCGGTCTGGTGGTGGCCGGCACCTACCGGCCCCTGTCCAACTGCGCCGCCGACCCGGCGGCCCATTTCCGCATCGACGATGCCGACTACCTCGCCCATGCCGGCGCCATCGACGCCATCGTCCACAGCCATCCGGACGGGCCGCTCCACCCGTCGGCCGCCGACATGCGCGGCCAGATCGACAGCGCGGTCCCCTGGGCGATCCTGGCCACCGACGGGGAACGCTGCTCCGATCCGATCCTGTGGGGCGACGGCGTGCCGGTGCCCGATCTGCTCGGCCGCGAGTTCCGCCACGGCGTGACCGACTGCTACGCCCTGGTGCGCGACTGGTTCCAGCTGGAGCGGGGCATCCGGCTGCCGGATTTCCCGCGCGACGACGAATGGTGGCACGCCGGCAAGAACCTCTATCTCGACCATTTCGCCGATGCCGGCTTCTCGGTGGTCCGTTCCGGCGAGGCGGCGGCCGGCGACGTCGCGCTGATGACCGTCCTGTCGCCGGTGCCCAACCATGCCGGCGTCGTCCTCGACGGCGGCCTGCTGCTGCATCACCTGCCGCGCCGCCTGTCGCGCCGCGAACCCTTCGGTCCCTGGCACCGGCAGATCGTCCACATCCTGCGTCATAAGGATCTCGCTCATGGCTAGGATCCATCTGCACGGCGCGCTCGGCCGCCAATTCGGGCGCCTTGCCGACTATCAGGTCCGCGACGCCGCCGAGGCGATCCGGGCGCTCGCCGCCAACCATCCCGATTTCGAGAAGATCTTCCGCGAAGGCTCCTACCGGCTGGTCCGCGGCCCGCGCTCGCGCGGCGGCATCGACCTGACCCTCGACACCCTGACGCTCGGGCTGGGCAACGCCGACCTGCACATCATCCCGGTTCCGGCCGGCGCCAAGAACGGCGGCGCCGGCAAGGCGATCATGGGCGCGCTGGTGATGGTCGTGGCGGTGGCTGCGTCTATCCCCTCGGGTGGGACCTCTTTGGCGTTGGGCGCTGAGGTCACGATTGGAGGGGTCGGCCTCAGCGTTACCTATGGCTCAGTTGCACTGTTCGGCGCGTCGATGATGCTGTCCGGCATCAGCCAGATGCTGTCGCCGACCCCCAAGGCCAACCTGCCGGACAGCAAGCAGAGTTATTTGTTCTCCGGCCCGGTCAACGTGACCGAACAGGGCGGGTCGGTTCCCCTGGTCTATGGCCGCTGCTGGGTCGGTTCGACCGTCATCTCCTCCGGCATGGATACGGAGCAGGTCGGAACCGTCCAGCCCCAGCCGGCGGCATCCGCCGTCACCGCCGTTTCGGCTGGAGGTCCGGCAGGAGGCATCCAGGGGGCCAAGGGCGGCGGCAAGTCCGGCCGCGGCGGTTCCGGCGCCACCGAGGATCCCAACAGCCTGCAATCCGCCGCGACCGCCCGGGTGATCGATCTGCTGAGCGAAGGCGAGATCGCCGGGCTGGTCAATGAGGGGAGGAGCATCTACTTCGACGGCACGCCGCTGATCGCCTCCGACGGGACGGAGAATTTCAAAGGCGTGACCTGGAAAGAGCGCCGGGGCATTCCCTCGCAGGAGCCGATCAGCGGTTTCACCGCCAGCGAGACCACCGTCGCCGTCGGGAGCGAGGTGAAGAAGGCGGCCCCGGTCGTCCGCACCATCCATGGCGACGAGGTCGACGCCGCCCGCATCGTGCTGCGCTGGAATGCGCTGACCGAGCAGGACACCTCCAACGGCAACCTGCACGGATCGGCGGTGCAGTTGACCATCGAGGGGCGGGCGGCCGACGGCCGTTGGAAGGTTCTGGTCAACGATACGGTGACCGGCAAGACGACCAGCGCCTATGAGCGGTCCTACAAGGTCGGGCTGCGCGAGCTGGGCAGGAGCCCATATGACATCCGCGTCACCCGCGTTACCGACGATCCGCCCCGCACCGCGATCCAGAACAGCTTTTCCTGGTCGCACTATGCCGAGATCGTCGAGTCCAAGTTCGGCTACGACAATTCGGCGCTGGTCGCGCTGACGGTCAAGGCCGAGCAGTTCGGCAACTCGATCCCCGAGCGGGCCTATGACGTCAAGGGCCTGAAGATCCGGGTCCCCTCCAACTACGACCCGGAGACGCGGAGCTATACCGGCCAGTGGGACGGCAGCCTCAAGACCGCCTGGAGCGACAACCCGGCCTGGGTGCTCTACGACCTGCTGACCAACAGGCGCTACGGCCTGGGCCAGTCGATCTCCGCCGAGGCGGTCGACCGCTGGTCGCTCTACACCATCGGCGTCTATTGCGACCAGCCGGTCAAGTCGGGCCGGACCGACACCGGCGGCCGCGATATCATGGAGCCGCGCTTCACCTTCAACGGGGTGATCTCCGGCCGGACCGAGGCCTACCGCGTTCTCCAGTCCATCGCCTCGACCTTCCGCGGCCTGATCTTCTGGTCGGCCGGCGGCGTGCTGGCCCGCGCCGACATGCCGGCCGACCCGATCAAGCTGGTCACCCCTGCCAACGTCATCGGCGGCAGCTTCACCTATTCCGGCACGGCGCTGAAGGCCCGCCACACCGCGGCGCTGATCACCTTCAACGACCCCGACGACGGCTACCGCCCGACGGTCGAGGTCGTCGAGAATGCCGGGATGATCCAGCGCTACGGCTGGCGGCCGATCGAGGCGACGGCCTATGGCTGCACCCGGCGCAGCCAGGCCCGCCGCCTCGGCCTGTGGATGCTCGACAGCGAGCAGCACGAGACCGAGACCGTCACCTACCGCTGCTCCTTCGACCATCTCGACGTCATGCCGGGCGACGTGGTCAAGCTGGCCGACCCGAACTGGGCGCTGGTGCGCACCGGCGGGCGGCTGGTCGCCTACGATCCGGAGCGGCAGGTCGTCACCCTCGACGACACGGTGACGCTGGAAGCCAACCAAAGCCACGTGCTGGCACTCACCCTGCCGGACGGCCGGCTGGTCGACTGTCCGGTCCGCCGCCCGGTGCTTGAGGACCACACCACCGGCCAGCTCGTCATCGACGCGGCTCCGCTCGGCGGCGCGGTGCCGCAGCCGCATGCGGTGTGGATCCTGACCGCCACCAACCTCGCCCCGCGCCTGTTCCGGGTGCGCGCCGTCACCGAGAAATCGCCCGGCGTCTACGAGGTCACCGCCCTTCTGCACGAGCCCGGCAAATATGCCCGGGTCGAGGAGGGCGTGCAGATCGAGCCTGTGGCGACCCAGAGCGCCGCCAACGCCATCCCCTCCCCCGCCAACCTCGCGGCGGTGGAAAGCGCCTACTGGGTCAACGGCCTGCCGCAGGCCCGGCTGACCGTCAGCTGGACGCCCAGCGACGATGCCCGCATCGCCGGCTACCGCGCCGACGTGATGACGCCGGGCGGCCAGTGGCAGGAATGGAAGGTCACCCGCGCCGGCAGCTTCGACATCGAGCCGGCGGCGGAGGGCGTCTACACCCTCCGCATCACGGCATTGGCCTACGACAAGCGCCGTTCGGTGCCGGCGGAAATCCGGGCCACGGTGCACGGCAAGGGCACGCCGCCCGGCCAGCCCGCCGGGCTGGTCGCCAAAGGCGGGCTGCGCCAGATCGCCCTGTCCTGGGTCAATCCGCCCGACACCGACCTCTCCCACATCGAGGTGCTGGAGGGGGCGGCGAACGACCTGTCGGCCGCCGCCGTCATCGGCACGGTCAAGGGCAACGCCTTCGTGCGCGCCGGGTTGGGCGGGCTGGTCACGCGCTACTACTGGGTGCGCGCCGTCGATCTCGGCGGCAATGTCGGCGACGTCAATTCCAAAATCGGCACCGGCGCCACCACCGAGCAGATCTCCCACGACGACCTCGCCGACAAGCTGGTCTCGGAATCGAAGCTCGCTCCCTTCATGGCCGAGCGCATTGCCGGGATCGAGAAGATCGCCGAGACGGTCACGTCGGGTCTGGTGCGCGTCAACGACAGCTACGGCCGCATCCGCAGCGAGATCGGCAAGCGCGAGGCCGACGTCGCGGAGGTGAAGGCGGATGTCAGGCAGGTCCAGGACGACACGCAGTCACTGGCGAGCCGGGTCACCACCGTCGCCGCCCAGTTCGACGGGCAGATCGCCACCGTCAAGGAGGAGCTGACCGCCCTGGTGACGGCGGACGAGGCGACGGCGACGCGCATCGACACGGTGATCGCGGCCTGGGACGGCAATTTGGCCGGTGTGCAGGCGAAGCTGACTGCGACGGCGAACGACAGCCGGACCAATGCCGAGCGGATCGACAGCGTCGTCGCCGGCTATGACAAGAGCCTGGCCGGCTATGACAGCCGCATCACCGCCAACGCGACGGCGACCGACGCGTTGACCACGCGCCTCGATACGATCGGTGCATCGGTCGATGGCGTGAAGGCGGGGCTGACCAGCGAGCAGACCGCCCGTGCCGACGCCGTCGGTGCCCTTGCCAGCCGGATCGACAACGCGTTCGTGGCGATAAAAGATGCTTCAGGGTCTTTTCAGGAAAGCGTCAACCTGGCGGTTACGGAGGCTAAATCCGCTGTCAGCAAGGTAAACATTCTCAGCGGCACGGTCGGCAATCACACCTCGTCCATCGAGCAGGTCTCGAAAGTAACGAACGGCCTGTCGGGGCAGTGGACGGTCAAGATCGACAACAATGGCGCCATCAGCGGGTTCGGTCTTTCCTCGGACCCGGCCGATGAGAGCGGGGTGCGATCCGAGTTCTATGTGCGGGCCGACCGTTTCCTGATCGGCATTACCGGCCCCGGGGGCAGCATCGACCATCCCTTCGTCATCGGTCGGGTGGATGGGGTGCCCCGCATCTCCATGTCCGCCGCCTTCATCCAGGACGCCTCGATCGACAGCGCGAAGATCAGGGATGCAACGATCTCCAGTGCGCACATTCAGGATTCTGACAATCCGGGGCCAGAAGATCGAAGACTTCGCCACATCCAATATGAATGCGGCGCAGGGGGTGTGGGACGCGACCGTCGGTCTTCAGACAATCGGGAAACGTGTGCTGATCACCGCAGTGCGTGGTTGGCAGATCGACATCGTTACTGGCTACGGTGGCGGCGAGAGCAGTTCAGAGATCTGGTCTCCATCTTGGGTTTCCGTTGCCTATGCGTGGATAGAGCATCCAGGACCAGGTTATTACACCTGGAAAACAGCAACATCTGACGCCTATGGGCGAAATCCACGCAATTTCTACTGCGCAATCTCAGCAGTGGAGTTGAGGAAATGACTGTATCATTTAAAAAGACCAAGAGAGAAGCTCCGCCGATCATCCAGAATGGTTCTGGCGCAGCTTCAGAGCAAAATGAAAACGTAAGCTCTTCCTACGTTTTCTATAAGCCGGAAACTGGTGAAATTCGGCAAACCGCCTGCATCGGGCCGCTGGAAGTGCCGCATATGCATCTTCCGGGCTGCGAGCGGTTGCAGGCGAAGGGTTCGGTCTTCGAAGACTACGTCGATCTTTCAGGCTCCGAACCCGCGGTACTCTCGCGTCCCGAAATCGAGAGTCTGGACGCTCTGCCCATTCCGGCGACCGTGACCGTCACCTGCCGCGCCTCCGGTGCGGTCGGCACCTACAGGGTCGAGGATGGCAGCTTCGATTACGACGATCTGCCCGGCACCTACGACGTACGCGTCAGCGCCTGGCCTCATCATGACGCCCATTTCGTTCTGGAGATCACGCCATGAAGGTGATCCCAGTCCGCACCCGCGACGAGATCGCGAAGCTGCGCCAGCAGGCCTACCTCGCCGCATGGCCGGCGGCCCGGCAGCTGGAAGCCCAGCAGGACATGCTGAACGGCGACCCCGCCAAATGGGAGCGCATGCGCGCCGACTTCTCGGCGATCCGCGCGCTCTACCCCTATTCCGACACGACCCCCAGCGAGGAGAACTGACATGGCCGGCTGGTATCGCCAAGGCACCGTCGCCCTGACCCCCGGATCGGCCGCCGTCGCCGGCGCCGGCACCATGTGGATGGGCGTCGTGCGTCCCGGCTCCGCCTTCACCACCGACGGCAGGACGCTCTACGAGATCCGTGAGGTTGCCAACGACCACACGCTGACCCTCGACCGCCCCTGGGAGGGCGAGACGGCGGCCTCCTCCCCCTATGCCGTCATCGCCGCGTCGGCGACCCTGTCCAATGCCGAACTGGCCGGCGAGATCGCGGCGATGGTCGCGAAATGGGCGGTGCGCGAGGACCAGTATGACGACTGGCTCGGCGGCTCCCCGAACGGCGGCCCGAATGCCGACGGCAAATATCCGCTGACCGACAGCAAGGGCATCACCCGTCTGGTCGAAAGCCCGGCCCGCCTGCTCCAGCTCCTCGACGACGGGGTGGTGGAGCATGCGGCACAGATCATCGCCGCCATCGAGGACGATGTGGCGACGGCGCGGCAGGCTGCCGCCGACGCCAAGGCGGCGATAACGGTCGTCGGTGCCGACCGGCAGGCCGTGGCGCAAGCCGCCGCGACCGTCGCCGCGCAGGCCGGCGAAAGCACCGCTGCCGCCGCGACCGCGACCGCCAAGGCGGCCATCGCCGTCCAGCGTGCCGATGAGGCCGCCGGCAGTGCCGCCGCCGCCGCCGGGCTGGAGGCATCCGCCACCGCGGCGCTTGCCGCCGTGGAGACGGCGCGCGACATCGTGCTGGAGGCGCGGGTCGAAGCCGGCACGGCGGCAACTGGCGCCCTGTCCGCCAGAACGGCGGCCGAGGCGGCCCGCGACACCGCGACCGCTGCGCGGGATGCCACCCAGCAGGCGCGTGACGCGGCGGTGGCGGCACGGACGCAGGCACAGGACTGGGCGGTGAAGACCGACGCCCCGGTCTCCGGCAGCCTGAAGTCGGCGCTGTCCTACGCCCTGGACGCGGCTTCCCAGGCAACCGTCGCCACCGGCAAGGCGACGGAGGCCGCCGGCAGCGCCGCCGCCGCCGCCGAGAGTGCCGCCGGTCTCGACAGTGCGGCAACCGCTGCGCAGGCCGCTGCCGCCGCTGCCGCGACCGGCGCCCAGACCGCGAGCGCCAAGGCCGCCGCCGCCGCCATCTCCGCCGACATCGCCCGTTCCGCCGCGCAGCAGGCGGAGGCCGCCGGGACCGCCAGCACCACGGCCAGGACCGCGGCGGAGGCGGCCCGCGACAGCGCAGTCTCCTCCATGACGGCGGCGCAGGTCGCGGCCTCCCAGGCCGGTCAGTCGCAGACCAACGCCGCCAACAGCGCGCAGACGTCGGCGACGGCGGCGGCGGACGCGATCTCGGCCAAGTCCGATGCCACCGCCGCCCGCGATCTGGCTGTCGCCGCCCGCACGGAGGCGCAGGGCGCCCGCGATCTGTCCCAGGCCTTCGCCCAGGGCGCCGTCGGCTATCAGCCCAGCCCGGGCGTCTATTCCGCCTTCCATTGGTCGGAGCAGGCCAAGGGCCATGCCCAGACCGCCGCGACCATCGTCGGCGGCTCCAACTTCGGCATCGTCGGCGACGGCGCCTCGCAGCGCTTCGCCGCCGACAACCCCGGCTCCCTGCTGAACCTCGTGCAGGCCCCGGGCGGCAAGCTCACCTTCAGCCCGGGCAACCACGCGGTCTCCTTCGGCTTCGATGCCGCGACCGCGCCGGTGGCGGCATCCGGCAACATCACCGCCGGCACCGTGCAGGGGGCACTGGAGGAGATCGACCACCGGCTGTCCACCCTGTCGCAGGACAGCATCGCCAACGGCGGCGGCTCGGTTCATGTGACGGAGGACGGAGCGGTCGAGATCGTCCCGGCCACCGGCCGGACGGCGAGCTACAAGGGCGGCGAGCTGCACAGCACCGCAACCGCTTACGGCAAGGCGCAGACGGATGCCGCCATCGCCGCCATGATCGCTGCCGGGCAGGCGGCCGGTGCTGCCAGGCTGACGACGCCCCGCACCATCGCCCTGTCGGGCGGGGCGACCGGCACGGCGACCTCGTTCGACGGCACCCAGAACATCGCCATCCCGGTGACGGCGGTGGCGGCGTCTGCGCTGACCGGCACCATCGACATCGCCCGTCTGCCGGCAGGCGCGCTGGAACGCCTCTATCCGGTCGCCAACGACACCGAGCGTTTCGCCTTGACCACCGCCCAGGTGCAGAAGGGTGACACGGTGCAGGTCGGCGGCACCGGCGGCCTGATGTATCTGGTCGTCGACGACAGCAATCTTGGCAACGCGGCGGGCTACCGGGCCTACACTGCGGCACGCGCTTCGGCGGTGGACTGGTCCGGGGTGGAGAGCAAGCCGGCTCTGCTGACCTCCCTCGCCTCGCTCGACAGCACCGCCGGCGTGCTGGTGCAGACCGGGGCGGGCACCGGCGCCAAGCGCACCATCGGCGTCGCCAACGGCACGGACATTCCGGATCGCGCCGCGGCGGATGGGCGCTATGCGCAGCTTGCCGCCAACAACGTTTTCAGTGGCACGCTTAACATTCAGAACTCGGGTTCGATGGAGGCGCTTCACATCGCCAACACGGCGGGGACGAAGTACACCTTTCTCGGCTGGAACGACACCGGGAGCTACGGTAGGCTCGGGGCTTACGGTTCAAGCGCTTGGCAGAACCTCGTCATTTCCGAAGGCGGCTCGTTGACCGCCATCGGCACGACCGCGCTACCGACCGGCGGGTCGAAGCTGAACGTGGCTGGCGGTATCCAGATCGACGGTATCCCGGTGTTCAAGGCGACGGATGCTTCCACCAACTCCACCGCTTACAGCCTTGTGCAGCGCGGCGCCAACGGGGAAACCTACAGCGGCAACGTCTATTCTAAAGCCGCCTATGAGTGGCCGCTGACCGGACAGTTCTCCGGTAACACTGCCGGATCGCGTGCCCATGTGCTGTCGGCCCGCTCTCGCGGCACGGTCGCTTCCCCGACCGCTGTACAGTCCGGCGACAGCCTGGGCGGCGTCGGCGTCGGCGGGTACGACGGCAGCGGTTGGACTTATGGGTGGAATGGCGGCGGTGAGTTTACCTTGGCCGCTGTCGAGAATTGGACGACCACCGCCAAGGGGGCGAAATGGGTGTTGTCGGCAACTCCGGCAGGGTCAGTCACTCCAACCACCATCGTGGAGATGTCGCCTAACGCCGCCGACTTCAAGGTTAACCCGACCGTCAACGGCACCGCACTGCTGAAATCGACCGATGCCGATGCCAATGCTACCGCCAGCAAGATCGCCATGCGCGATAGTGGGGGCGGTGTGGGTGCGTCTGTTTTCAACATGGTTGGCACGGCACCTGCGGTCAACGCCTACAACTCCGCCGCCGCCGTCGACAATCGTCTTTGGCAGACTGTCGTCAGCGGTAACACGCTCCATCAGCGGGTCAACTCCGATGATTGGTCCAGCTATGCGGACTACTTGACGGTAACACGCAGCGGCGTTTCGGTAACTTCCATCGACTTCAAGGCTCAGCCGACCGTCAACGGCGCTCCGCTCGTCACCAACAGCGCCACCAACACCGTTACCAAGTCGGCTGTCACGCTTCTTCCCGCCACCGGCACCCTCGACGTTCCCGCCAAGTCCATCCTGGGGGTGTACAGACAGTTCGTCGGCCAGACCTTCAACGTCGATTACAACACCGAGGCGCAATACACGCAGGAGAACGCCGCCACTGGCACCGATCAGGTCGGCGGCCAGTTCCAGCTTTACAACACAGCCGGCGCTCAGATCGATAGCGCCACCAAGCTGCTGATTCACGCCGATGGTGCCAACGGCTCGACCGAGATCATCGACGAGCGCGGCATCACGCCGTTCGGCACCCATTGCGGCTGGCTCGACGGGGTATCCTCGTGGAAGATTCCGCAAAGTCACAAGACAATTTTCGGCACTGGTGACTTTACCTACGAGTTTTGGTGGAGAACCTCTGTCGCGTCCTCGGGAATGCTGCTCGACACGCGAACCGCATCGGCGACGAGCAATCTATTTCTCTACTATGATGCTTCGTCGAGCAAGCTCCAGTTCAACTTTGGCACCAACGTCAACAGTGCCACCAGCATCGCGCTTGACACATGGTATCACATCGCCGCGGTTCGCCGCGGTGGCGTGTTGACTCTCTACATCAACGGTTTGGTGGACACCACGCGCCCGGACAGCACCTCTCAGGGCCTCGGTCCGATCCTGCTCGGAGCGCAATACCAGAACGGCCTTGCCAACCCCTATGGCTGGCTGGACCAAGTCCGCGTTTCCAAGATCGCCCGCTACACCGCCAACTTCACGCCCCCGGTCGCTGCCTTCACCACCGACGCCGACACCGTCCATCTGTTCAGCTTCGACGACGGTCATGGCGGGCAGGTGCTGAAGGACCGCGCCAACAGCGGACGCTCTGTCCTCTGCCGTTCGGGGCTCTCCACGGCGCAGGCCAGGTTCGGCACGTCGAGCGCCTACTGCAACCAGAGTGATGGTGGTGGCGGCGTCTTCGTCGGCGAGTACGACAACAAGTTTCATGCCGATCTCGCGTTCGGATCGGACGACTTCACCATAGATTTTCGAGATCTACCCGATCAGTTGGACGAGCAACACCGGCAGTGTTTTCGGATATTCGGTGATGGGCACCGGGTTGTCGTCCTTCGGCATTCGGGCGACGACGACGACCGATCAATACAAGCTGGTCTACAGCACCAACGGCACCACTCAGATCGACAGCCCCGGTTTCACCATCGCCACCGGCGCATGGTCGCATGTCGCCGTTACCCGCAGCGGCCCCAATCTGTACATCTTCGTCAACGGTGTGCTCCAGGGCTCGGCGATCACTGTCGGCGCCGCCAGCCTGTTCCACGGCACCAACCCGTTCTGGCGCTTCGGCGAGTTCTACAATGCCGGTTATCTCAACGGCTATATGGACGAAATCCGTCTGAAGCGCGGTGAGGCGGTGTGGACATCCAACTTCACGCCGCCGACCGTTCCGCACGTTGCTGACGCCCGCACCGTCCTGCTGTTGCACTTCGACGGGGCCAATGGCGACAAGGTCACTTTGGACAGCAGCGGGTCCAGCTACGGCGCCAACGCCTTCGGCGACGCCATCACTCCCGCCCTGGCCTTTGCCAACGTCTCCCTCAGCGCCGCCCAGACCCGTGGCGGCCACAGCACCTCCCTGGCGATGGCGGGAGGATCGGGTAATGCCCTCTCGATTTCCTTTGCCGCCCCGAGCGCCGGCCATCCGCTGTATTTTGGCGCCAACACCAAGTTTTGCATCGAGACCTGGATGTATTTTGCCAGTTTCTCGACCTCGCCGCAAATTCTCAACATCTCGGACGCTGGCGGCACGGTGGGCAATTCCATGCAGCTATGGGCGGTCACGGACGGCACCCTGCGCTTCAACGGATGGGGCAGCGGCGCAATGGTGCTGTCCAACGCCGCGATGGCCACCGGCTGGCACCATATCGCCTTGGTTCGCGATGGTCTCGGCTGGTACGTCTACGTCGATGGAACCAGGTCCAACCTGCTGGCGGGACCGCAACTCAACCCAAGCTATCTGAACGCGGTCTATCGCCTCTGCATCGGCTCCTATTGGGACGGTGCGCAGGCCATCCTCAACGGCGCCATCGACGCCATCCGCGTCACCAACGGCCAGCCGCGCTATACCGCCAACTTCACCCCGGCAACGTTGGTCGCCGACGACATGACCACGCTGATGTGGGAGTTCAACGGCGCGGTCGGCCAGAAGTGGGTCAAGGAGCTGTCCGGCAACAGCGCGATGATCGCCGCAAACGGCAATGCCCGCACGGTGAAGGACGGCGTCTATCTGATGCCTGCCCTGAGTGCCAATGGCGGCCCGAAGAATGGCACTGCCCGCGCCAGGTTCGGCACCGGTGGCGTCGAGTTCGCCTACACCGGTGCTGGCGGGGCGCACCGCTATGACATGCGCGGCGCGCGATGGATGACCTGGATCGGCGGTGTCGACAGTACCTTCACCATCGACGCCTGGGTTTATGTCACCGCGTCTTCGACCAACGTCATCGCGCAGAAATACGACAGCGGCAACGGCAACGGCGTCGAAACGTGGCAGCTGTGGATCAACGCAGGCGGAAACCTTCCGCAGTTCCGTTGGCGCGATGCCGGCGGCAGCACCCGTACTTTGACGGCCAGCACCGCCATTCCGCTGAACACTTGGAAACATGTGGCGCTGACATACACCCTGCTGGCGAACGCTGGAGCCGCGACCGCAGTGTTCTACATCGACGGCGTCAGGGACGCCTCGCTGTCCGACACCATGTGCCGCAACGATGGCGATGGAGGTTTCCTGAGCCTGTTCAACGATTGCAACGGAACGGCCCCCTTCTGCGGCACGCTCGACGAGATCCGCATGAGCAACACCATGCGCTGGACTTCCAACTTCACTCCGCCAACCATCTCCTACGGCCAGCAGTACGTCACCGGCCCGTTCTATGTGGCGACGCTCGACAGCAGCCGCATCGACGTGTCGGACTGGAGCACGATCCATTCGGCGACGATCACGCAGACCACCCCGCCCGGCACCAGCATCAAGTGGTTGGTCAGCTTCGACGGCCGGGCGACGTGGCGGAAGTGGGACGGGGCGGCCTGGGTTGTCGTGCCCCTCAACAGCGGGGCCAGCATCGACACCAACGGCAACGATTATCTGACCCTGCAGAATGCCCTCAAAAACCTGAATGTGGAGAGCTACGGCACCATCGACTTCGCCTTCTCGCTGAAAACGGCCAACGCGAACGTCTCGCCCAGCGTCGATGCGGTGACGTTGGCCCGCGACGAGTACGAACTCGGGGCCGCCAAGATCGACTACACGATCAAGCGCAACGGTGCGGCCGGGGCCGAAATCCACCGGATCACCAACCTGAAGCCCTACCCGGTCAACGTCGTCTACGACTACGTCGCCTGACGCGGGGCCTGACGCGGGTGGTCCCGGGGCCATCCCCGGGACCCTGGCCCCGATCCGGTGAAGCGCTGTCGCCCTGACGGTCCCGGCAGCGCTCCGCCGGATCCGCTCCCACCCTGTCTCCTCACCTATCGCCCGGGAGTCCCGATCCATGCCCGATCCGATCTGCAAGGCCGCCATCGACCTTGTGAAGCATTTCGAAGGCCTGTCCCTCGATGCCTATCTCTGCCCGGCCGGCATTCCGACCATCGGTTACGGCCACACCGCCGGCGTGACGCTCGGGCAGAGCATCACCGCCGAAAGGGCCGAAACGCTGCTGTCCCGCGACCTCGCCGCCGCGGCGGCCGTGGTCGACGGGCTGGTGGCGGTGTTGTTGACCGGCGGGCAGCGCGGTGCGCTCGCCAGCTTCGTCTTCAATCTGGGACGGGGCAATTTCCAGTCCTCGACCCTGCTGAAGCGGCTCAACATGGGGGACCATGAGGGGGCTGCCGGCGAGTTCGGGCGCTGGGTCTACGCCACCGTCAATGGCAGGAAAACGCAGCTTCCAGGGCTGGTGAAGCGCCGGGAGGCCGAGGCCCTGCTGTTTCGTCACACTCTCTTCCTGACCAGGATCGCCGCGGCCGATCCGATGCCGCAGGCCCTCGACGATCCCGCATGATCCCGTGCTTTCCCCCTCGTCGCCGGTCCCGCCGCCAAGCCGGGGCGCAGAAGGCTTGCCGCCCGCTACGCCCCTTCCGATCCTCGCACCAACCCCTGATCCCTGGCGCGATCCAACAGGTGTTTCACCGACGACCGGCTCCAGCGCAGGCCGCCGCGCGGCGTGCGCTGTCCCATGCTTTGCAGCCGCCGCGCGATGCCATCGAGCGTGATGCCGGGCTCGGCCCGCGCCAGTCCCGCCACCATCAGCATTAGGTCGTTGCTGTCGACCCGCTTGGGTGCCGCATCGAGAAGGTTCTGACGAACCAGCCCCCCTGTGGCCAGCCGGCGGATGGCGCGGATCAGGCTGTTTGGTGTCCATGGCTTGCGGTCCCACGGCCGGGTCCGCCCCTGCGCCTTCAATGCCCGCACGACCTGATCCCATGGTGCCGCCGGGCGCAGAGCCTCGACGGTCGGCAGAAACTCCTGGGCGTGCGCGACGACCAGCTCGTCGCGAGCGGCCTCGCGGCCCTGCCGTGCCTTTTCCAGCGCCGCCGGGTCCCGTCGGCGCAGGCCGGGATTGCCGGGCTCCTTCCCCCTGGCCACCGCGGCCCTGAGCCCGG
This sequence comes from Azospirillum sp. UENF 111221, assembly GCF_058780625.1. NCBI lineage: Bacteria > Pseudomonadati > Pseudomonadota > Alphaproteobacteria > Rhodospirillales > Azospirillaceae > Azospirillum > Azospirillum sp. UENF 111221. The sequence goes on along the minus strand of NZ_JBSNCH010000002.1, from coordinate 42,540 downwards.
CGATCGAGCGCTCGCGGATCAATGCCCGTTCCAACTCGGCCGCAGCACCGAGAACCTGCAGGGCAAAGCGTCCCTGCGGGCTGGTGGTGTCGATCGGGTCGCCCAGCGATTTGAAGGCCACGCCGCGCTGCCCCAGCCCGTCGATCACCTCCAGCAGATGGAACAGCGACCGTGCCAGCCGGTCGATGCGCGCCACCACCAGCGTGTCGCCTTTCTTCAGGCTGGCGAGCGCCTTGGCCAGCACCGGCCGGTCACGGTCGCCACCCGAGGCATGCTCCTCGAAGATGTGCGTGCAGCCGGCCTGCTGCAGGGCGAGCAGTTGGGAGTCGGTGGACTGGTCTTCGGTGGAGACGCGGGCGTAGGCGACGAGGGCCATCGGGATGTCCTGGGCATTCTGGGCGGAAACGCGCCTCTCGGGCTCTTTGTACAGAATATCAGTCGATTTCATCCATCCGGATGAACATGGAGGCAGGATGCGAGGTGGGAACTGCCCCGGATTGCGGCGCCGGCTTTCCGGTCCCTGGTTCCGGCATCCGCTGCGCGACAAAAGGCCAGGATCACCGGCGGGGTGGGGGCAGTGTGATCGTGAGCACCAACACCCCGGACGTTGAGTGCGCCAAGCGGAAGCCTCTGAAATCGTTTTTTTCAGCATATTATGTATTGGACAGGTTCCAGATTTTTCAATGCCAAAAATTCATAACTGTCTGTTATATAAAGATATGCAGGATTTGCGTCTTTCCGATCCCCTCCTCCTTCTCGGTCCCTTGGAGCGAGCCGCCAAGGCTGTCGGGCGGCTGGCCCAGGCAACCACCGGCAGTCCGATCCTGGCGGCTTGGCTGCATCGGTCGCGGGTCGAGGCCGTTGCCGACATCGCCGACTGTCAGGGCCGCCGCGTCGATCCCAACCGACTGCGCACTCTGCTGGCTCAGGTGCCGACGCGTGCTCTACGCGACTGGGGGGCCACCATGCTGGCCCTGGACCTGATGCGGCAGATGCTCTCCGACCACAGCCCGCTGGCGTTCGTTCCGACCGGCATGGACGGGGCGCTCGCCCGGATGGAGGAGGCCCATGCCAGGGCTGGAGCAGCGGTGCTGGTCGCGTGCGGAATTGGCTTCTTCGCCCATCTGGAAGCCGGCGGCGACCGCAGCGGAGCCTGTCTGGCTGTTTCCCGTTATCTCACCGCCCAAGGGATGACGCCGCTGCCGCTGCCCTGCCTGAACGGGGTCGAGGCGATCCGCCGCGCTGAACCGGACGGGATGTGGCTGGTCGCTTTCCTCGACGGCATCGCCCGGCAAGCGGAACAGGGGGAGGATGGCCTCACCGCTTTGCTGCATCGCTGGCGCGGTTGGCGCCGGCGCGTTGGCGACCGGCGCAGCGACGCTCGTATCCGCCGGGCCGTCGATGCGGTGGCGGCGGAAGGGGTGATAGGCCCGGCCCGGCTGGCTGCCCGGCTGCGTTGCGCCACCAGTGCCGCCACCGACCTGCTGGAGGAATTGCAGCGGCTGGAAATCGCCGTGGAGATCACACGCCGGCGCACCCACCGCGTCTTCGTGGCGGAGGATTCTGGCGGCGATGCTGGGGGAGGTGGCGCCGCGGGCCGCGGCCGTCGCCGCCGGGCCCGTTCCTGGGCTCGCACCTATGGTTTCCGCCGAACTGGACCGGTGGGTGGAACCGGCCGAAGGCGTCGACGATGCGCTTGCGAACCTGGAGCGCATTCTGAAGCGGCAGGACCCATTGCTGGCGCATTATGGCCGGATCGCGGGGGTGTAGGCGAGGAGTAGGGGGGACGGCACGGTATTCAAACCGGCAAAATTCTCACCTCCCCTCTCCCGTTCCCTGTTGCGGGGGAGCCAGATTGCGCCTGACGGCTTGCATGAACCGTTGGCAATCGACCGATGCAGTCAACAGCTGTGGTTAAGGGAGATGGCTGTGTGGATGGTGAATTGTTCTGGTCAGCCTCTCTCCAGCGCATTAAGGAACGCAAAGAGCTGTGCAGCGGCATTGAAGCAGGAACACCGAAGTCATGGCGACGACTGGCGACGTTCTGCGTCTGGCGGCGGATCACCACACCGCCGGGCGTCTGGAAGAGGCGATGGCTCTGTATCGCCTTGTCCTGCGCGCCGATCCTGTGAATGCCGATGGCTGGCGCCTGCTGGGCAAGGCCGCCAGGGCGACCGGCGATTATGGAGCAGGGCTGGGCTGCCTGCAGCGCCTTATCGCCCTATCCCCTGCCGACGCCACGATGTTTGCCGAACTTGCGACTCTGCTGGCGGAGCAGGGTGACGAGGCTGGCGCACTTGCTGCCTATGGGGTTGCTCTGCGCTGCGATCCGCTGATGGAGCAAGCGGCATTCCAGCGCGGGATACTCCTGTTCCGGCGTGGTGCTTTGAAGCAAGCAGAGGCCGCGTTCCGGGGAGTGGGCCTGCTTGTGCCTGCTCTGGCGATGGCGCACGTCAATCGCGGCGCTGTCTTGCATGCCCTGGGATGTCAGGAAATGGCCGAGTTGGCTTTGGCGCGGGGGCGCCGCCTGGCTCCGGAGGCAGTGGAGGCCGTGCTTAACAGTGCTCTGGTGGCGATAGCCCAAGGACGGTTGCCTGATGTGGAACGATACGGCAGGCGGGTTATCGTCCTGGCACCCGACTCTGTGCAGGGCTATGCCCTTCTTGCCAATGCGCGGGTGCATCTGGGCAGGCCACAGGATGGGATTGCCGCCTATAATCGGGCCCTGGATATTGAATCAGACAACTCGGAGCTGAAAGTAAACCGCGGTATCGCCCGGCTTCTGCTGGGAGAGATGGCCGGCGGATGGGATGATCTGGCTGCTCGCTGGGAGACCACGGCGTTGCCAGGAATGGGCGATGATCTGCCACGCTGGTCGGGTTCCGCCATACCGGCTGGACGGTTGCTGGTGGTGGGGCAACCCGGGGTGGGAGATGAGATCCTGTTTGCCAGTCTGATCCCGGACTTGGTCGAAAGCGGCATTGCTTGCCGTTTCGTATGCGATACCCGCCTCGTTTCCTTGCTGCAGCGCTCTCTGAAGGGAACGGAGGTCGTGGGGCGAACTGCCGATCCCTCTGTCGTGACGACATCCGCTCTGGTGGATGACAGTGTGGCACGGGTTCCAGCCAGCGACCTGCCGCGGTATCTGCGGCGCCGACCGGAGGATTTTGCCGGCCAACGCCCCTATCTGGTCGCTGATCCACAGCGGATTGCCGCCTTGCGGGCCCGTCACTGCGATGTCCGGCTGTGTATCGGCCTCTCCTGGCGCTCGGTTGCCAGTGCGGAACGTTCACTCGGTCTGGAGCAACTCGTGGCGGCCCTCGCTCCAGGGGTGGCGGCAGCCGGAGGGCGGCTCATCAGCTTGCAATACGGTGTCGACGACCAGGAGCGGCGCATCGCCGGCCTTTTTCATGAAACAAGCGTTGACCCATCGGGCGATCTCGATGGCTTCGCCTCCCTGGTGGCGGCAATGAATTTGGTCATCACCATCGACAACACCACGGCGCACATGGCCGGTGGGCTTGGTATTCCAGGATGGGTGCTGCTGCCGTTCATGCCGGCGTGGTTCTGGGGGGTGTCTGCGGCCACATCCCCCTGGTACCCGAGTTTGCGGCTCTTCCGCCAGACGACGCCCGGGGATTGGAGGGGCGTGCTGGGCGAGGTGGGCCAGGCGTTACGGTCCGTGGGAGGAGCGCAATGAGGACGGGGCGTCAGGCATGAGCGGGAAATTGCCTGACGCCGTGAGCACAGGGGAACCACCCCGCTCCGTCCCGACGCCCGATGGCCGCGTCCGACCCCTCAGGTCCTGAGCGCCGCCAGTTGACGCAGGGCCTGTTCGGCAGCGGCGAACACGCTGTCCCAGTCGCCCGGGGTGGTCTGGCGGAACAGGCGCATCGACGGGTACCAGGGGGTGGTGTCGGCCCACTCGCCCTTGCCGTCGCCATAGACCCAGTAGGGCATGAACTGCAGCAGGTTCCACACCGGGCGGCCCAGCGAGCCGGCCAGATGCGCCACCGAACTGTCGGTCATGATCACCAGATCGAGCCGTTCCAGCACCGCCGCGGTATCGGCGAAATCGTTGAAATGCTGCCCCAGCGGCGTGATCAGGGTAGAGGTGCCGAGCGTCTCCAGCTCCGCCTCCGGCGGGCCCTTCTGGATGCTGTAGAGCCGCACATTCGGCACGTTGAGGAAGCGCAGGAAACGGCTGAGCGTGGTGGCGCGGCGCGCGTTGTCCTTGAAGGTGACGCGGCCGGACCAGATGATGCCGACCTTGATCGTGCCGTCCGGGCCGGGAACCAGCCGGGCGGCCTTCTCTCGCGCTTCGGCCGGAACGGTCAGGCGGGTGGGCGGCGGCACCGTGTCGATGGTCGTGCCCAGCCGGTGCGGCAGGCTCATCAGCGGGCAATGGACGTCATAGGGCGGATAGGGAGTGCCGGCGCGCACGAAGCCGTCGATGCCCTCCAGCCCGGACAGCAGGCGGTGCAGCTCCGGATGGCATTCCAGCAGGACCCGGCCGCCGCGCGCCTTGACCATCGGCGCATAGCGCGCGGTCAGCAGCACGTCGCCGAACCCCTGTTCGGTGGTCAGCAGGATGGTCTTGCCGTCGAGCGGCCCGCCGTCCCACATCGTGCCGTCGGCGATGCGGTTCTGGTAGCTGGGCAGCGACAGGCGGGAATCGTAATCGCGGAAGCCTTCGGCATAGCGGCCGACCTGCAGCAGCGTCAGGGCGCGGTCCCACAGCAGCCCCGGGTCGTTGGGCCGGGCGCGCAGGGCGACGTCCAGGATCTCCAGCGCGCGGTTGAACCGGCAGCCGTGCCGCAGCGCCACCACCAAGTTGGACAGCAGGTTGGCGTTGCCGCCAGACAGCACCACCGCATGCTCCTGCGCGGCGATGGCATCGGCATATTGCTCCACGTCGCCCAGCACGTTGCCGAGATTGGTCCAGGCGCCGATATGGCGCTGGTCGATCTCCAGCGCGCGCCGCTGGCAGGCGATCGCCGCCTCCGGCTTGCCGGCCTGCCGCAGCAGGGCGCCCAGCGCGCTCCATACGTTGGGATCACGCGGCTTCTGCTCCAGCATCCCTTCCAGCATCTCGATGCTGAGCCCGTGGGAGCCCTGGCCGGCTGCCGGAGTTGGGGCCGGAGCCGGTGCCGGTGCCGGTGCGGGAGCCGATGATACCGGAACCGAGGATATCGGATGCGGCGAGGCCTGAAGGGGCAAGGCTGCCTGGGGGGACGGCGCCGGGGCGGCCTGGGTGATGTTTGCCTTCATCTCTCGTCGTCGCTGGTGGTCTGCAGTCGGTTTGGAGCAGGAGCAGAGCGCGGGTAGGGCATAGACGGCTAGTCATGGAGAGTCAAACCGTCCCTTCGGCTGCACTTGTGTGCTTCTTGTGGCCGCCCGGCGCTCATGCGGGAGGCTTAGCGCCGCCGCAGATCCTGAAGGTCGATGTCGTCGATCCGGAAGCCGGCCTGCCGAAGCGCCTTCAGCACGATCACCTTCTGGGCGGTGCCTTCGCGCGCGGCGGCCTGGCGCAGCTCCTCAACCAGATAATCGGGCAGCATCGCCTGCCACGGCCGGGTCGGCGCCGGACGGACGATGGTGGGTGCCGGAGCCGGCTGGGGTTGCGGCGCGGGCTGAACGGCGGGCTGGACAGCGGCCTGGGAGATGGCCTGGGAAACAGTGGCCGGCGATGCCGCGGGCGGCTCCGTCTCGGTCGGCAGGAAGCCCTTGCTCAATCCGTACTGGCGGATCGGATCGATGTCGTTCGTGCCCAGCCCGCCGATCCCGATCCCGCCCAATGGAGGACGGGCCGGCTTGGCGGCAGGCTTAACGGTCGGCTTGGCGGGGCTGTCGGTCGACATGGGCACTCCGGTCAGGGCGATGCCGGCTTGAAGAGGGCCGGCCAAATAAGCCATGAAGCATTATCATGACTTGGTGTCCTGTCTTCACGACATGTGGCGGGTGGGCCGTGTGCCATGGCGGAAAGCCGACCGGCGTGGCGCGGGAAGCACAGGGGGGATAGCAGGGCATCATGCCATCACAAAAAATCATGACATAAAAACATGATGACAAGTGCGGGCTGGGAGGCTCCAGGAGGGGGGCGGGCCGGCCATCGGTCGAGGAGGGATGGTATCGCCGTCCAGAGCGGAGGCATCGTCGGCGATACCATCGGGGCAGCAAAGTGTCTGTATGAACAGTAATGATGAAAACTAACCATGAAATGATGTGATGTGATCTTTGCAATGTGGGGGCCGGGCTGTGCCGGTTGTCCGGCATATCCGTGGCAGCGGGACCGCGGGAAAGGAAGATGCCGTTGTCCCGCATTGGCAGGGGGATCCGGTAAGACGCGATTGCCCTGCCCCGCCCGGCCGTTCCTCGGTCGGAATTGAACCTTCGCAGGGCTGGGCGGTCATGATTTGGCGGATGCCGCCTTTCCGGATACCAGCGTTATCGGGAATCCATGAAATGATGAAAAGGCATGTTTTGGGCGGCTGAGTTGCTGTGCTTCTCCGGTCGTGTCGACGCAGCCTTGCTCCAGCCTCATGCCTTCATCACCTTTCACCGTAACAGGAAGCCATGCCTAAAAATCATGACATGATAAATGGTGATGAAATGCCGATCCTGGCCGTCCCACTGCCGGGGTGATGGTGCCCCTTCATCTGCCGGAGGGGAAGGCAAGCCACTCTCTCAGCTAATCCGCACCGGACCGCCCACCGGTTTGGGGGGCCGGTCCCGATGCGCCCAATCCGCGGAAACGTAGCCCCGCCTCACCCTCAGGTCGCCAGCTATGCGATGAAAATCATTTCATGAAATATACAAGTAAGGACATGACCGTATCTCATGCCCTGAAGCCGCGACGGCGTTTCTCCACGGCTTCCGGAGGCCGCCCGGTCCGCCTCACCCCCGCGGGATCAGCGGATTGGCCGGTGAGCTTTCCAGGAAGGCAACGAACTCGTCGGTCAGGGCGCGGACGTTCAGGTCGGCATTGCTGTCGGGATTGACCTCGCCCGGACCGTGGCCGGTATAGGTCATCTCCTTCAGGAGAGAACGCTCGATCAGTTCGGTGCGGAAGGCCGGGACGCCATGTTCGTCCAGCAGGCCGCGGGCATGGCGGTCGACGCGGGATTCGATGGCCGCCTGGGTGCGGACGATCACCACGCTGGAGGCTGGGGTGTGTTTCAGCACGCCGACGGAATCCGCCACCACCTTGAAGGTGCGCACCGTCTCCTTCACGTCCATGAAGGACTGCTGGGTCGGGATCAGCACCCCGTCGCTGACCGAGAAGGCGTAGAGCATGGTCAGGTTGCCGAAGCCGGCAAGGTCGATCAGCGTGTAGTCGAAGCTCGGCGCGTTCTCCTGCACCGTCTGGCGGACGTTCGATTCCGTGATCTCGTCCAGCACCCGCACCCCGGCATCGTTCCGCCGCCGCGCCCATTCGGCCAGATGCCGGTTGGGGTCGCAGTCGAGCAGAAGCACGCTTGCCTCGCGCCGGCGCAGTTCGGAGGTGAGCGCCATGACCAGACTGGTCTTGCCGACGCCGCCCTTGGTGGAGGCGAAACTGATGATCCGAGCCATGCGGTGGTTCCCGGTTGCAGAGGGGGAAAGCGGGGGGACCCGAGCGGGAGCTTTGCGGATTTACACGCAAGAACAGGAAAGATGGAAGTGGTTTCACGTCATGAAGAAGAAGCATGAAATCATGATATTTAAATATAAAATGGCTTTTTGGGGAGGGGGAGAGACGCCGGGACGGCGGTGCGTCCCTGCCCCGGCGCTTGTCAGCCCCGGCATCGCCATGGCATAGCCACCCGGCCCAGCCGTTGCGGCTCCCAGCCGGCGGTATGCTGTGCCGTACCCGGATCGACCGCCGCCTGCCTGCGGATCCGTGTTCAGCCGCTCAATCCATCCGCCTCAGCCATCCCGCCGCCAGGATCCGCCGCATGACAGACGCCAGCTTCCTCCAGGTCCGGACCGATACCGAAGCGGGGCGTCCTTGGCACGCCATGGAAGGGCTGCGGCGCATCCTGCAGCGGGAGCCCGGGAATGCGGACGCCGTCGAGCTGTCGAAAACGGTCCTGACCGACATCTTTGCAAAGGGGAGCGACGCCTACCGGCATGGCCGGCTCGAGGCGGCGGTCTGGTGTTTCGTCCTTCTCGCGGAGTATGGCGCGCCGCGCGATACCTTTCGCACCAACTGCGAAGCCGTGGTTTCCATGATCCTCCAGCGCGCCATGGAGGATGCGAATGCCGGGCGGACCGGCGACGCCAGGCGTGCCTGCCGGCTGCTGCTGGTCCTCGATCCGGCGATCGCCCAGGCGCATCTGCTCATCGGGCAATTCGAGCGCGGCGCCGACGGCGACGGGGCGGTGGCGGCCATGTCGATCGCCCGGGGCCTGCTGCTTGCCCCGGAGACGGCCCATGGCGACCAGTTGCGCGACATCGCCATGCCGGCCGGCATCCGCGCCCTTGCCGAGTGGCTTGGCCGTGACCGGCCGGCGGCTCCGCTCCTGGGGGCGCTCGGCCGGCTGTGCCCGCCCGGCCACGCGGAGGCCCTGACCCGTTGCCGCGGGATGACGGTTCAGGCGGAGGCGTGGCAGGGCGCCGGCCGGACGGAGGCGCGCCGGCAGGCGGCCGCGGCCGCGATGCATTGGCTAGGAGATCTGCAGCAGGAGCGGCAGGGCTATCGTGACGCCCTGGAGGCCCACAAGCAGGGTTTCGACCTGTGGAACAGTCCGGCCGGACTGGAGCGCAAGGCGCAGGCCCAGCAGTATCTCGTCATCGAGGAGTTGCTGGAGAGCCTGAAGGGCTTCGCCTATGCCTATGTCTACGACATGGACCGGCAGGCCGCGGCCCGTGCCTCCTTCGACAGCCTGTCGGCAACGATGGAACGCCTGCTGGAGGCGCCCGGCATCGACAGCTGGACCCGCACGCAGCGCTGGACGACCCTGCTCGGCATGCGGTCGCTCGTCGGCTATGCGGCGGCGCTCGGACGCAATCCCATTCTTCCGCTGTCCGGCAATCCCTTCGCCGAAGACGCGGCCACCGCAGACATGGCGGAGGGACCGGCCGTCCCGGCGGAACCGGCATCCCGGCGGGTCTTCGACTGCTGCACCTTCTTCAACGAGGCCGAGATCCTGGAGGTCCGGCTGGCCGAACTCTACGACGTGGTCGAGCGCTTCGTCGTGGTGGAGGCGTCCCACACCCATTCCGGCGAGCCCAAGGCGCTGACCTTCGGCGACCATCGCGAGCGGTTCCAACCCTACATGGACAAGATCCGCTACGTGGTGGTGGACGAGCTTGTCGGCACCTTCTCCTGGCAGCGGGAAGCCTACCAGCGCGACGCCATCCTGCGTGGGCTGGACGGCTGCCGCGACGACGACATGGTCATCGTCTCCGACGTCGACGAGATCCTGCGGCGCGAGGTGGTGGAGCGGCTGCGCGGCGGCGGGCCGGCCTTCGACACCGTCTTCACCACCGAACTCGACCTGTTCTTCTACCGGCTGAACTACCGCTTCTCCCGTGACTGGCGTGCCGCCGGGGCCGCGCCCTTCCGCTTCATCCGGCAGACCGGCCCCAATGCCGTGCGCTACCTCGCCAAGCAGAACATCGGCCACTTCATCCGCGACGCCGGCTGGCATTTCAGCTGGATGGGCGATGTGTCGCGCTTCGCCGCCAAGCTGAACGCCTACGCCCACCAGGAGCATGCCCAGTCCTTCGGCGAAGGCAACATGGCGGACGTCGCCAGCTTCCTCGACGGCGGCGGCACCCTGCCCGAAGGTGCCCCCGGTGCCCGTGGAGGGTACGAGGTCGTGCCGCTCGACCGTCATCCCCGGCTGGTGCGCGACAACCTCGACCGCTTCCGGGAGATGGGCTGGATCCGCTGAGGCGGGCCGGCGCCGCCCGGCCTTATCCGGGCTTGACGTCGGCGGTGGTCCCGGCCCGGCGCTTCAGCCGGTGCATCGCGTGCTGGCCGCCGCCGGTGGCGCGGACCGAATAGAAATAGGCGCTGTCGTCGGTCCAATAGCGGCCCTCGCCATCGACCATCACCGTGCTGCTGTGGATGTCGGCCGGATAGACGGTCAGGCGCGGAGCCGCCTCCGCCGTGAAGCCGGCCAGATGCACGGCGGCGAGCGCCGCCTGGTCGAGGAACCAGACCGGCAGGCCGCGATCCAGGAAATGGCGGATATAGCGCCGGGTCAGGTCGAGGAAACGCAGCGCCCCCGCGGTCGGCCGGATGTGCAGCACGTCGGCGTAGAGCAGGCTCCAGATGTCCAGCCGCTTCAGCGCATGGCTCATCATCCCCAGGTCCGAGTGGGCGGAGGCCGCCAGCAGCGGGTTCAGGTCACGGATCGCCATCAGGTCGACGTCCAGCATCAGCACCGGCCGCCTCCAGCGGGACAGCAGGTCGGGCAGCACCAGGAAACGGCTGCAGGCGTAATAGGTCTTGGCATTGTCGCCCAGCGGCGTCAGGTCGATGGTCTCGCGCAGGACGATGAAGCGCCCGGCGCCATGGGCGGCGGCCAGGGACGCCACCGTCGCCTCCGCCTCCGCGTCGGGATTGATCAGGTGCAGGGCGATGGCGCAGTCCAGGCCGCTGTCCTCGACGATGGACCGCACCATGGTCGGCAGGAACTTGCGCGCATAGACCGCGTCGCAGGATGCGTAGACCACCAGCGGCCGGTCGGCGCTTCCCGCCCCTTCGGCAAGCGTGGCGCGGATGCCGGCCGGCGGCGGTCCGTCGCGCAGGGATGCCAGGAAGGCCGGGGCGGTGCGGGTGACGGCATCGCGTCCGCCATGGCGCTCCGCCGCCTGGAGGAACAGGGCGTCGGCCTCCTCCAGCCGGTGCTGTTCGGCGCACAGGCAGGCCAGCCGGCTCAGCGTGAAGGAGACCTCCGGATACAGCTCCAGCGCCCGGCGGTAGGCACGCTCGGCGCGCAGCCCCTGCCCGTCGCGGCGCAGTGCGTTGCCCAGCGCCACCAGCCCGACGCAGTCGTCGTGGCCCTGGAAGCGGGCGACGTCTTCGGCTTTGCCCAAATGGGTCAGAAGCTGCCACAGGTTGGAGCGCCGGGTCCGATCGGCGGGCGTCAGCCGCCAGGAGGCGAGCGCATGGCCGGCCGCCTCCGCCATGTCCTGTCCGACCAGCAGCCGGGCGAGCGCGTCATGGGCCACCGCCACTCCGGCTCCGCCCTCTTCCACGTCACGTTCCAGCACCCGGCGATAGAGTGCCATGGCGGTTTCGGGTCCGCCCGTCCGCTCGGCGTCGCGTGCGGCGTCCAAATCGCTCTGGAGATCGGCAGGCGGCGGGACGGAGGGCATGGCGGTCGGTCTTTCAGGCTGGGGCGGCTTTCATCCCATGACACCCGTCCGGCTGACAAGCGGCCAGCATGACCGCCATCATGCCTTCCGTCCGACCGGATCGCTTCCCCCGAGTCGCGGTTCACCGGCCCTGAACGGTCCATGCCGGGAGGGTGGCCGGTACCACAAATGCGGGTCCACCACCGCCCTGCGGAAATATAGAGGCGATACCAAGCCAAAACGATGCCGTTCAGGAGAAGGCGCTTGAACAGTTCGCCAAATATCATCAAATGTCTGTATGGACCCGGGAAAGGGTTCCAGCCGAAACTGTGCCACGCCGGTTACTCCGGCGTGGCACTTTTATATCCGCGTTTCCGGATGCGCCGCCCGCCCGCACAGGCCGCCCGGACAGGCAGGCCGGGGGGATGACGGACGCAGCGGGCGGGGCATGGCCCCCGATCCCGTTTGGGAACCCGATTTTGCCGGTGCCCCTTATCCGGCGGCGCGTTCGCGGAGTGCGCGCTCCAGCCTGTCGATGGTGTCGTCCCAGTGCTGCGGCCTTGCCTGCCGGAACAGGCGCATGGTCGGATACCAGGGGCTGTCCTCGCGGTCGAGCATCCAGCGCCAATCCGGGGCGAAGGGCACCAGGACCCAGACCGGGACGCCAAGCGCTCCGGCGAGATGGGCGACGGAGGTGTCGACGCAGACCACGAGATCGAGGTTCGCCATGATTGCGGCGGTGTCTGCGAAGTCCTTGATGTCGGGCGACAGGTTCAAAAGCGGGAAGCCGCCAGGCGGGTTTGCCGCCTGCCCTTCGGTGGGCCCCTTCTGGATGGAGACCAGGCTGACGCCGGGGATCGCGGCCAGCCGGGCGAAGGGGGCCAGCCCGATGGAGCGGTTCCTGTCGTTGCCGTGGGTGGGCGATCCGGCCCAGACGATGCCCACCTTCAGGCCGCCCCCGTCCCTTGCCAACCCCTTCAGCCGCTCGCCCCAGCGCGCAACCAGATCGGGCTCCGCCGACAGGTAGGGAACGCGGGACGGGACGGTCTCCAGCCGGGTGCCGAACAGGGCCGGCAGGCTCATCACCGGGAGCTGGACATCGAAATCGGGCAGCGGCGCCCCGGTCAGCACCACGGTGACGCCGGGCAGGCTGCGCAGCACCGGCAGCAGCGCATGCTGGCATTCCAGGAGGATGGGCCGTTCGCCGTCCTCCCCCCCCTTCTCCGCCCCGACCATTTGCGCCAGCAGCGGCAGGTAGCGCACGCATTGCAGCACGTCGCCGAAGCCCTGTTCCCAATAGACCAGCAGCCGTCGGCCCCGCAGCGGCGATCCGTCCCAGCGCGGCTTGGAGAAGCTGCGCTGCGGCGAGGGCAGCTGGCCATGCTTCCAGCGCCATTCATAACCCCGCCAGCCCTGGACGAAATCGCCCAGCAGAAGCCGGACCAGGGATTCGTTCCAATGGGCGCCGGCGAAATCCGGCTCCAGCGTCGTGGCCCGGCGGAAAGCCAGCAGCGCCGCCCAGAAGCTGCCCCGGTCCTTCACCGTGGACCCCAGGTTGCTGTAGGCGCCGCTGTGCTGCGGGTTCAGCGCGATCGTCCGGCGGAAGCAGCCTGTGGCCTCCTCCAGCCGATGGTCGGTGCGCAGCATGGCGCCGAGGTTGTTGGCATATTCCGCCTCCATCGGGTCCAGCGCCGCCGCGCGGGCGAAGGCCTCGCGTGCCTCGTCCGGGCGTTTCGACCGCTCCAGCAGAAGGCCCAGTTCGTTCAGCACCGCCGGCTGGGCGGGATCGAGCCTTGCGGAGATCCGGTAGGTCCGGACCGCCTCCTCCCGCCGGTCGAGCTGGGTCAGCAGCGATGCCAGATTGTTCCAGCTGTTCAACGATCCCGGAACCAGCGCCAAGGCCCGTCGCAGCAGGGCGACCGCCGTTTCCTTCCGGCCGGCCAAGGCATGCAGCAGCCCCATGTTGTTGACGGCAGGGGCGAAATGCGGATCGCTGGCCGCGATCTGGGCATAGAGCCTCCCGGCCTCGTCGGCACGGCCGGCTTTCTGGAGGCCGACCGCCATCGTGAAGGCTTGCTCGATGTTCATGGGGGCCGCGGCGCTTCGGTTGGGGAACGGCGGGATCAGTAGCATGAAGATGCCGGGGCATGAAGATGCCGGCTTCTGCGAAGGGCGGCCCCCGCCATCCTGTCGGGTCCGGTGGTCCCCAGGCTTCCATCCGTCGCGAACCGCTGTCCTCCGCGTGATGGCTGTTGCATCGCACTCCCCGCCCCCGCATCAATGGCGCTCGTCGAACGGGGAGTGTGGCGGACGGCATGGCGCGGCTTCTGCTGATCAATTACGAGTTTCCGCCGCTCGGCGGCGGGGCGGCCAACGCCACCGACAACACCGCCCGCGAACTGGCGGCATTGGGCGAAGAGGTGCTGGTGCTGACCTCCGCCTTCGGCGACCTGCCGCGGCTGGAACGCCGGGCCGACGGCGTCGAGATCCGCCGCATCCCCACCCTGCGCCGCCGCCGTGACCGCAGTTCGGTGGTGGAGATGCTGGCCTTCCTCGCCAGCTCGCTGGTGATGGCGCCATTGATCGCCGCCCGCTGGCGTGCGGACGCCACCATCGCCTATTTCGGCCTGCCCTGCGGCCCTGCCGCCTGGATGGTGAAGGCGCTGTCCGGCGTGCCCTATGTCGTCAGCCTGCGCGGCGGTGACGTGCCGGGCTTCCAGTATGACGGCATTTCGCTCTACCACCGGCTGGCCGGGCCGGTGATTGGCTGGCTGTGGCGCCGGTCCTCCGCCGTCGTGGCCAACAGCGATGGGCTGGCCGGGCTTGCCCGCCGCTTCGCCCCGGACCAGCCCATCGCCATCATCCCCAACGGTGTCGACGCCACCCGCTTCTCGCCGGCCGATGCCGGGCCGGCCGATCCAAAGACAGTCGATGGCGGAAATGCCGGTGACCGCCTGTCGCTGCTGTTCGTCGGCCGGGTGGTGCGGCAGAAGGGGCTGGACGTGCTGTTCGAGGCGCTCGCATCCCTGCCCGCCGGGACGCGCAGCCGCATCGGCCTGACCATTGTCGGCGATGGCCCGGCGCGGTCGGAGCTGGAGGCGCAGGCCGCCCGGCTCGCCTTGTCGGAGCGTATCGCCTTCCGCGGCTGGCTCGGGCGCGACGAGCTTCCCGCCGCGTATCGCGCCGCCGACGCCTTCGTCTTTCCGTCGCGCGACGAGGGCATGCCCAACGTGGTGCTGGAGGCGATGGCTGCCGGCCTGCCCGTGGTGGCGACCCGCATCGCCGGCAGCCGCGATCTGGTGGTGGAGGATGAGACCGGCCTGATGCTGGACGCCGACGACACGCCGGCGCTTGCCGCGGCACTGGCACGCCTGGCTGAGGATCCGGCCCTGCGCCGCCGCCTGGGCGAGGGCGGCCGCCGCCGGGTGGTCGAGCATTTTTCCTGGCGGGCCGTTGCCGCCGCCTACCGCGACCTGATGCTTGCCGGCCGCGCCTCGACGGGACGGGTTCCGTCGGCGCAGGCGGAGTGAGGCGTTCGGGATTCCGTGCGACATACGAGGGTGTCTGGCAACATCTCCACGGATTTCACGGATTTTTCTGATCTTGGCGGCGCTCCTGCCGTCCCGAGGAGCGGCTGCCCCGCAACGCCACATTCGTGACATCCGTGTCCAAATCCGTGAAATCCGTGTCCATCTTGCCCTCCACTCTCCGCCCCTCCAAGGATAGGTGCCGCTACGCCCCCCGCTTGACGTGCTGTTGACATCCGATGGCTTTCGGGAGCGTATGGCGGCGCGGCAGAGCGGATCGGACAGCAAGGGATCGGACAGCGTGGTGGAACCGGTGAAGACGGCGGATGGCAGGGGCGGCACCCCGGCCGGACCATCCGCCCTGGCCTTCGATTTCGGCGAGAACTGGGACCATTACTCGCGCACGGTGCTGGACGAGCCGCGGCTGGTGGCGGCCATCGACAGCCTGAAGGGGCTGGTCGGGACCGACCGGCTGAAGGACGCCAGCTTCTGCGACGTCGGCTCCGGCTCCGGCCTGTTCACCATCGCCGCCGGCAAGCTGGGCGTTTCCCGTGCGCTGGGCTTCGACGTCAACCCCACCGGGGTCGAGGTCGCCCGCCGCAACCTGGGCCGCTTCGCACCGGATCTGGCCGACCGCATCGAGTTCCGCCGCGGGTCTGCGCTGGACAGCAGCTTCGCCGGCTCGCTCGGCCTCTTCGACGTGGTCTATGCCTGGGGCTCGCTGCACCACACCGGCTCCATGTGGCCGGCGATCGAGACGGTGGCGCCGCTGGTGGCGCCGGGCGGTACCTTCGTGCTGGCGCTCTACAACCGCCACTGGACCTCGCCGATCTGGACCCTGATCAAGATCGTCTACAACCTGTCGCCGAGCTTCCTGCGGAAAGTCTGGGATTGGACGCTGGGCTCGCTGATGTTCCTGGCGACCTGGGCGATCACCGGGGCCAACCCGCTGCGCAAGGAGCGCGGCATGGAGTTCTGGGTGGACGTGACCGACTGGCTCGGTGGTTACCCCTATGAATATGCCAGTGCCGACGAGGTGCGGGCGCGGATGGACGCGCTCGGCTTCGACATGCTGGAGGTCCGTCCGCCGCGCGTGCCGACGGGCTGCAACGAATTCATCCTGCGCCGGAGGCCCGCATGAGCGACGACGCATTCAAGTCCGCCACTCCCCTCTCCACTCCGTTGCCGGCGGCGGCGGCTGACCATCCCGGCGGCGTCGATTACGACGACAGCTGGGAGCGTCGCTGGAACGACATGCGCAAATACGGCCCGACCGGCCGGCATCTGCGCCGCATCGTCACCGAGATGGTGCGCCCGCTGAATTACGACAGCTTGGCTGACGTCGGCTGCGGCCAGGGCTCGCTGCTCGCCACGCTGATGCCGCTGAAGCCGCAGGCCAGCTACACCGGCCTCGACTTCGCCGCCAAGGCCATCGACGTCGCCCGCCGCAGGGCGCCCAATGCCGAGTTCGGCTTGCTCGACGTCGCCGCCGGCCATCTCGACCGCCGCTTCGACTTGGTGGTCTGCACCGACGTGGTCGAGCATATCGAGGACGATGTCGCGGCACTCCGCAACCTCGCCGCCATGACCGGCCGCTACCTGCTGGTCTCCACCCTGCAGGGCCGGATGCGCGACTTCGAGCGCACGGTCGGCCACCACCGCAACTATGCCCGCGGCGAGCTGCAGGCCAAGATCAAGTCGGTCGGGCTGGAGATCGAACGGGTGGTGGAATGGGGCTTCCCCTTCTTCTCGCCGCTCTACCGCAACGTGCTGGGGGCCGCCAGCGGCCAGGGCACCGAGGGTGATTACGGTCCCGGCCGCCGCTTCCTTGCCGAGGCGCTGTACCATATCTTCCGCCTGAACTCCTGGTCGCACGGCGACTACATCTACGTGCTGGCCCGCCGGCCGGGGTCGTGAGTTTCCTGTCTCCCTTCATGCGCCCGGCGGGTCTTCGCTCCGCCGGGCGCATGAAGGGAGGGTATGGTTTTATTTCATCACATCATGATTTCATGAAAAGGTGTCTTTAGATGCGACCCCGCCTGAAGGCCCTGGTCAGCGTGCTGCTGGTCGCCCTGTTGCTGTGGCGGGTCGACGTGGCGGAGGTCGTGCGGGTGCTGGCGGTGGCCTCGCCGGGGCTGATGGCGCTCGCCGGCCTGCTGTTCTTCCTGATGCATGTGCTGAACGCGCTGAAGCTGCGGGTGCTGCTGCCGGAACTGCGGGCGGGGCGGCTGCTTGCCTACACGCTGGTGGCGCAGCTCTATGCGCTGGTGCTGCCGGGCCAGCTGGCGGGGGAGGCGGTGAAGGCCTACCGCCTCAGCCGCGACGAAGGGCGGGGCGAAGGGCAGGGAGAGATCGACGGCGGCCGCATCGTCTCGGCGGTGGCCTTCGACAAGGTGACGGGGATCGCCGGGCTGCTGCTGTTGACCGGCAGCGGGCTGGCGGTGCAGTCGGCACGCTTCGGCGACGGGCTGCTTGTGGCGGTGGTGCTTGTGCTGGCCGGGCTGGTCGCGGCGACCGCCTTGCTGGCCTGGGCGCCGGCACGCACGCTGCTTCTGGGTCTGCTGGGCTGGCGTGCCGGGCCGAAGCGCGAAGCCTGGCTCCTCGGCCCGCTGCGCCGCTTTCTGGAAGCCTGGCGCGACCAGGCACGCCGGCCGGGGCGGGCATTGCTGTCGGTCGCCGTCGGGATCGCGGTGCAGGTGGCGGCGGTCGCCGGCAGCCAGTCGCTCGGCCTGGCGGTGGGCATCGACCAGCCCTTTTCGGTGTGGAGCGCGGTGATCGGGTTGATGTCGGTGATCGTGCTGATGCCGGTCACCGTCGCCGGCATCGGCCTGCGCGAGGCGTCGCTGGTCGGGCTGCTCGATCTGGTCGGGGTGCCGCATGCCCAGTCGCTGGCGCTGGGCTTCGGCATCCTCGCCTTCCAGGCGATGGTCGCGTTGCTGGGCGCCGTCATCGACCTGACGGTCCTGCGCAGCCGGCCTGGGGCCGGGCCGCGCGAGGGCGTCGGAGGGATCGACTGGAACGCACAGCCTCCCACAAGGATTCCGGCGGACGATCGATGATCATCCTGAATGCCATGATCGCGGAAGTGGACATGGCCGCTGTCTTGAGCCATGACGAATCCAGTCAATCAGCGGGGCCAATCGGGAAGGCCCGATCAATAGGGTAGGCAGGATGAAAGTTTCATTGGTTATCCCATGCACGCACAGGGACGTTGCCTGCGTTCCCCGCTTGCTCCAAACCTATGCGTCGGCACCTGTGAAACCCGATCAGGTGATCGTCTCGCTGAGCTTGGCGCCTCTCGCCTCAAAAGCTGCCGTGTCCGAGGTTGGCGCAATCGGGACCGCTTTCGACGATTTCACCCTGATCAAGCATGACGGTCGCATGCGGCATGGGCCAAA
Organism: Azospirillum sp. UENF 111221; assembly: GCF_058780625.1. Lineage (NCBI taxonomy): Bacteria > Pseudomonadati > Pseudomonadota > Alphaproteobacteria > Rhodospirillales > Azospirillaceae > Azospirillum > Azospirillum sp. UENF 111221. The sequence continues at coordinate 24,323 of NZ_JBSNCH010000002.1, read as the reverse complement.
TCGGCAAGCCGGCTCGATGAGGGCAATTCATGAAATAATTTCCTACCAGGATGCCGACGATGAGGTGCATCCGCAGCGCATCGCCATAATAAGGGCAATGTTCGAAGCGCAGGACATCGTTCACCTGAACCATACCATGATCATGGATGGAGAAGAATTTCCGCAATATAATCAAGACAGACCAACAAATTTCAATGTTCGTTGGAATCATGATATATTCAACGAGAATTTTTCTGGAGGATGGTTTCTGTCATGTAAGGAAAAACAAAGCACATATGGTCATTTTACGGGATGGAAAGTGGCATCCGGTCTTCCATCCATTAGAAAGTCCGTGCTGGAACGGGTGAGATGGAAGGATTGGAATGAGCTTTATTTAGGCGTTGCCGAAGATTATGAGTTCAACACAGAAACATGTTTCGTGTTCAGGAAGTCGATGATAATCGATGCGGCGTTGATCAAATACACGCCCTTCCAGCGTCGCGAAACAACCGATGAGCTTCTGGGGGTGGTGCCTCCAACTCCGTGATTGAGGCGGCATCCAAATCTGTAGGGGATGCGGCATCGTCGCATGGCATTGTCCTTGATCGGGGAGCCGTGCCAAGTCCGCGCCCCAATTAGCCGTTGCGCTCGCCGGATCCTGCGGCCATACCATGGCCCGGCATCGCACCCACAGATGACAGCAGCCTCCGGACCCGTTCGATGACCCTCCTGCTTGCCCCCGGATCCGCCACCACGGACACCGGCACGGTTTCCGTCTCGGTCCTGATCCCGGTCTATAACGAGGAGGACAACATCGCCCCTCTGTGCGGCCGGCTGATCCCGGCGCTCGACGGGCTGGGGCGCAGCTTCGAGGTCATCTTCGTCAATGACGGCTCCATCGACGGGACGGAGGCGGAGTTGCAGCGGGTGGCGTCCGACAGCCGCATCCGCGTCATCAATTTCCGCCGCAACGTCGGCCAGACCGCGGCGATGATGGCCGGCATCGACCATGCCCGTGGCGACGTCATCGTGCCGATGGACGGCGATCTCCAGAACGACCCGCAGGACATCGCCGGCCTGCTGTCGAAGCTGGACGAGGGCTACGACGTGGTGTCGGGCTGGCGCGCCGACCGGCAGGACGGTTTCCTGTTGCGCACGCTGCCGAGCCGGATGGCCAACAAGCTGATCTCCACCATCTCCGGCGTGAAGCTGAACGATTATGGCTGCACGCTGAAGGCCTACCGGCGCCAGATGCTCCAGGGCTACCGGCTCTATGGCGAGATGCACCGCTTCGTGCCGATCTACGCCCGCTGGCAGGGCGCCAAGCTGACCGAGATGCCGGTGCGCCATCACCCGCGCCGCCACGGCCAGTCGAAATACGGGCTGGAGCGCGTGCTGAAGGTCGTGCTCGACCTCGTCGTCGTGAAGTTCCTGACCCAGTACGAGACCAAGCCAATCTACATCTTCGGCTTCGCCGGCCTGATGTTCATGGGGCTGTCGGTGCTGGCCGGCATCTATGCCATCTACCTGAAGCTGGTCGACGGCATCTCCTTCATCCTGACGCCGCTGCCGCTCCTGGTGACGATGGGGCTGGTCACCGGCGTGATGTGCATCCTGATGGGGCTGCTGGCCGAGCTGCTGGTCCGTATCTATTTTGAAAGCCAGGGCAAGAGCCACTATTCGATCAAGACCATGCTGAACTTCGACGAACAGCCTCCGCCGGACCGCAGCCTCCGCGATTGATCGGTCCCGATAAAGAAAAGGCCCCGTACCGTTCCCGGTGCGGGGCCTTTTCGCATCAGGGCATCGTCAGGGCGTCGCCGCCACCCCGCCGGGCGGCGTCAGTTCCTTCAGCCCGCCGTCATGGCCCAGCACGAACAGCCGCACCCGCTGGCCGGCCAGGTCTGGCGGAATGGGCAGGGCGAAGCCGCTGTCGGTCATCCGCCCGTCCTTGAGGACCGTTGCGACGTCGGGCCGCGCACCGCCGGTCGGGGCGGTCGCGACGATGCGGTCGCCCACCCCCAGCAGGACGAAGGCCGCCGGCGCCGGCACCGCCGCATCGACCGCCCAGCCGAGTGCCGCCAGTGAGCCAGAGGGAAGCTGCGTGAAGCGGTCGAGCGAGCCGAGCAGTCCGCCCCCCTGGCCGCCGTCGCGCGGCACTATGTCCAGCCGCAGCTGTGCCGAGGCTTCATCCAGCTTGCCCGCCTGCAACAGGGTGGCCAGCGTTCCCCGCTCCGGCCGGCTCGCGGCATCGGCGAGGATCGTCTGCACGAAATCGGCCTTCAGATCGTAGGCGGCCTGGAGGAACGGCGCGATGTTGCGCGGCGAGGCGGACGGGCAGACCAGCGGCTGGCTCCAGTCCATCCCGGCCGGCTTGCGGATGGCTTGCAGATAGGTGGCGACGCAGCGCTCCGCCGCCCCGTCGCGCTCCGCCACCATGCGGTTGAGGCCGGCGACGCTCCAGTGCCGCCAGAAGGCGTCCGTCCCGGCGCCATGGCCGACGGCGAGCGCCGCCGCCAGCACCAGCCCGGCAAACGCTCCCGCCCCGGCTCCCACCCTCGTGCGGCGGCCGAACAGCAGGGTCCAGCCGGCGACCGCGGCGGGGAAGGCCAGCAGCACCGGATAGGCGTAGCGCGGGATGGTGCCGCAGCGCATGGCGTTGGCGATGCCCTCGCCGCACAGCCCGGCCCGGCCCAGCGCGGTGGTCATAGTGACGATCACCGTCCCGGCGATCAGCCCGGAAATGGCGAGCGCGGCATTGGGCTTCTCCCGCCCGGCGCGGCCCAGCAGCAGGCCCGCCGCCGGGATGAGGCAAAGCGCCAGGGCCGCCGCTCCCGCCGCCAGCGACAGCGGGGCTCCCACCGCCTCCACCGGCAGGCCGGCGGCGGTGGCGAAGGCGCCCAGCAGGAAGGCCCAGAAGCCGCTATGCCAGGGCAGCACCAGCGGCTGGCCGGTGTGGTTGGCGTAGGAGCCGTGGAAGGTCATCCACAGCATCGCCGCGGTCAGCAGCAGACCGCCGCCGACCGCCACCAGCGTCCGGCCATCACGCTCCCCGTCCCGGCGCAGGGCCAGCACCGCCCCCGCTCCGGCCGCCCCCAGGGCATAGCTGGCGCCGAACACCCCGGTGGAACCGAAGGCCAGCAGGAACAGCGTCGCCAGCACCAGCCGCCCGCGGGCCAGCGTGTGAAGGAACAGGAACAGGCAGGTGAAGAAGATCGGCTGGGCCAGCCCCATGTGCTGGTAATAGAAATACTCGTTGTTCAGCGTGCCGGTCAGGAACAGCCCGGCCGCCGCCACCGGCACCCCATCCCAGGCCGAGCGCACGCAGTCCCGCAGCAGCACCAGGGCGTAAGCGGCGAGCATGGCGGCGAAGGCCAGCCAGCCGACCAGCCGGAAGGTGAGGAAATCGACGCCGATGGCCTGCCACAGCCCGTGGGTCAGCAGCTTGAAGAAGGGTGCGACATGGTCGCTGTCCTTGGCGAAGATCGACTGGAAGGTCAGCGGCTGCTGCACGCCCTGGGCGGTGCCGAAGAAATAGCCCCAATCGTCCCAATAGGGCAGGCCGGTGCTGGCATGCATGTTCATGCCGAACTGATAGGCGACGATCAGCGCCCCCACCCCCAGCAGCAGCCCGACCAGGGTGCGGGCGGACGACGACGCGCGGCCGGCGGGGACCTCGGAACGGGCAGCATCGTGCATGTCCGCGCCCCCGCGCGTCCGGGGGAACGGACGATCCAGACTGTCTAGGCTCATGCGGCGTTTTCCATCGGGGTCGGTGCCGGGGTCTGGGCCGGGCGGTCCAGCGCGGTGGCGAGCGCCGTCCAGGCCCACAGCAGGCCGCGGTGGTCGGCCTGTCCGCTGCGGTGCTCGTCCCAGCGCGCCGCCAGCCACTTGCCGTCCACCCCGATGCGCGCCGCAGTTTCCAGCGGCGGCTGGGGCAGGTGGCGCAGCCAGCGGCTCAAGGGGATGCCGAAGCCCTTCTTGGGCCGAGACAGGATCGCCGGCGGCAGCAGTGGAGCCATCGCCTTCTTCAGGATCCATTTTCGCGTGCCGCCCCGAATGCCGTTCGGCTGGAGCTTCACGCCGGCCGGCAGGCGGCTGACGAAGGCGACGAGGTCGCGGTCGAGGAAGGGCGAGCGCGTCTCCAGCGAGCAGAACATGCTGGCGCGGTCGGCCTTGATCAGCAAATTCTCGCCCAGATAGAAGCGGCCGTAGAACTCGATGGAGCGGTCGACGTCGTGCCGGCTGGCGCCCGAGCGCCACAGCGCGTCGGCCTCGTCATACAGCTCGTCGGCGGTCAGCTCGACGCCGAACAGCCGCGAGACCTCCTCCACCGACGCCGGCCCCAGCCAGGCCGGCATCCAGTGCGCCGGCCGGTGGCCCAGCCCGCGCAGCGCCCGGCGCAGCTTGAAGTCGAAGCTCATGTTGCGGTCCGACCGCGGCAGCCGGTGGGCCACCGCCTCCGCCAGCCGGTGCAGCGGGCGGGGGACGGCATGGTGGTAGAGCCGCGCCGTGCGCAGCGCGTCGAAGGTGTCGTACCCCGCGAACAGCTCGTCGCCGCCGTCGCCGGTCAGCGCCACCGTCACCCGTTCGCGGGCGAAGCGCGACAGCAGATGCGTCGGCAGGATGGAGGGATCGGCGATCGGATCGTCCAGCCGGCCCAGCAGCTCCGGCAGCATTCCCGCCGCGGTGTCGAGGTTCAGCGTGCGGCAGGCATGGTCGGTGCCGTAATGGCGCGCGGCGTCGGCCGCATAGCCGCTCTCGTCGAAGCTCGGCTCGTCGAAGCCGATGGTGAAGGTCTTCATGGTGGCCGGGTCGCGGTGCTTTGCCGCGAGCGCCACGATGGCGGCGCTGTCGATGCCGCCGGACAGGAAGAAGCCGACCGGCACGTCGCTCAGCATGCGGCGTTCCACCGCGCGGTCCAGCAGCTCGCGCAGTTCCTCGGCCCACTCATCGGGGCCGCCCGGCGGCTGGTCGTCCACCACCATCCGGTATTCCCAATACCGGCTGACCGACAGCCGGCGGCTGGCCAGGTCGTAGACCATGCTGCAGCCGCCCGGCAGCTTGCGCACCGCGGCATGGGCGGTCAGCGGCGCCGGGATGAAGCCGTAGGCGAAATATTTGACCAGGGCCTTGCGGTCCAGCGTGTCCGGCACCGACGGGTGCGACAGCACCCCGGTGGCTTCCGACGCGAAGACCAGCCCGTCCGCCGTCTCGGCATAAAACAGCGGCTTCTTGCCGAAACGGTCGCGGCCGAAGACCAGCCGGCCCCGGCGGCGGTCGTACAGGCAGAAGGCGAACATGCCGTTCAGCCGCTCCAGCATGTCCAGGCCCCATTCCCGGTAGCCGTGCAGCAGCACCTCGGTGTCGGAATGGTCGGTGACGAAGCGGTGGCCGGCCTGCTCCAGCGCGCGGCGCAGCTCCGGCGCATTGTAGATCTCGCCGTTGTAGACGATGACCAGATCGCCTTCCGCCGTGGCCATCGGCTGATGGCCGCCCTCGATGTCGATGATGGCGAGGCGGCGGAATCCCAGATGCACGGCCAAGGCGCCGCCGGTGTCGATATGGACGCCGTCGTCGTCAGGACCGCGGTGACGGATGATTCTGGTCATGACGGCGAGGTCGCGCTCGCCGCCGGGTCCGGCGAAGCCGGCGAAACCGCACATGGGGCTGCTCTCCCGAAGGGACTGCCGAGGGTGGCGACGGGGGCTAGGTGTAGCGCCTCCCCCGGCCGGGTGCCATGGCGAAATGCCGGACCCTGGGTGCCGGCGAGGCGGGGACAGCGGGCGCGTGGGCGGAAAGTCGTGGCTTCCGGGTCCTGCTTTGGCTACAGCAGGGGGCGTGGTATGCGGCCAGCTTGGCCAGGTCGGATGGGAGCGGGTGGATGATCGGTGGGCCGGTGGATCTGGAAGGCGGCTTCAACCGCATGCGCCCGTGCCGTCACGGCTTGATGGTCTACAACCGCAATGACCGCTATGTCGGCCGCTCCCTCGATCTCTACGGCGAATATGCCGAGTATGAGGTGGCCCTGTTCCGCTCGGTCGTGCGTCCGGGGGACGTCGTGGTCGAGGTCGGGGCCAACATCGGCGCCCAGAACCCTGCCGCTGGCCCGCATGGTCGGGCCGTCGGGCACCGTCATCGCCTTCGAGCCGCAGGAGATGCTGTTCAACCTGCTTTCCGCCAATCTGGTCCTGAACGGCGTGACCAGCGTGCGGGCCCGGCGCATGGCGGTGGGAAGCGAGGCCGGCACCATCCGGGTGCCGACGCTCGACCCGAACTGCTCCAACAATTTCGGCGCCCTCGGCCTCGGCGGGTGGGACCATGGCGAACTGGTTCCGCTGGTGACGCTGGACAGCCTGAACCTGCCGTCCTGCCGCCTGCTGAAGGCCGACGTGGAGGGCATGGAGGAGGCGGTGCTGCGCGGGGCCGGCGGGCTGATCGCGCGCCACCGGCCGGTGCTGTATGTCGAGAACGACCGGCGCGACCGCTCGCCCGCCCTGATCGGGCTGATCCGGTCGATGGGCTACCGGGTCTGGTGGCACACGGCCCGCCTGTTCCATCCCGGCAACTTCGCCGGCAACTCCACCGACCTGTTCGGCGGGGTCGGTGCCGTCAACCTCGTCGCCCTGCCGCCGGGCAGCGACATCCACATCCCCGAACCCGAGATCACCGACGATCACGCCTGGTGGCAGTGAGGCAACGGCCACGTTGCCATTCGCGACACCGAGCGCCTCGCCGAAGCCGGGGGCGGGCCCTCCGCCGGCAGCGTTGGCGATTCCCACGACAACGACTTGGCCGAGACGGTCGGCGCCCCCTGCAAGACCGAGGCGATCCGGCGCTGCGGGCCATGGCGAAATGGCAGGCCCTCCCAGATCCCGTTTGCGGGGTGGTCAGCGGCGGAAGCTGCGGATGATCTCCGTGATGCGGTCGATGTCGCCCAGGCCCAGCCCGCTGTGGCAGGGCAAATTCATGCCCCGTGCCGCCAGACCGTCGGTCAGGGGCAGATGCTCCTCCCGCTTGCGCGACGCCTCGCGGAAGGGAGGCAGGCGGTGCAGGGGATGGAAGAAGGGCCGGGTCTCGATCCGTTCCTCGGCAAGGCGGGCCATCAGGGCATCGCGGGAGCGGCCATAAGCGTCGTCCACCGTGATGCAGAACAGCCAGGGTGCGGGCTCCGCCCAGGGGGCGACCGGTTGCAACCCGATGCCGGGGATGTTGCGCAGCCGCTCGGCATAGGCGTCGAAGATGCTGCGGCGGTTGGCCAGGATTTCGTCCCGCCGCTCCAGCTGGGCGCACAGCAGGGCGCAGGCCAGATTGGTCAGGCGGAAATTGTAGCCGGTGACCGGGAAGTAATACCGCTCCGTCGGCGACATACCCTGGCCGCGCAGGGTGCGCATGCGCAACTCCAGGTGCGGATCGCTCAGGGTCAGCGCCCCGCCTTCGCCGCTGGTCATGATCTTGTTGCCGTAGAAGGAGAAGGTGGCGACCCGTGCCAGGCTGCCGCAGGGGCGCCCCTTGTACCGCGCGGTGTGCGCCTCGGCCGCGTCCTCCACCACCCACAGCCCGTGGACGGCGGCGAAGCGGTTGATGGCGTCCATGTCGGCGGGATGGCCGTAGAGATGGACAGCGATGATCCCCTTGGTGCGGGGGGTGACGTGCTGTTCCAGCCGGGCCGGGTCGATGCACCAGGTCTCCGGGTCGATGTCGACGAACACCGGCTCGGCCCCGACATAGCGCACCGCGTTGGCGGTGGCGATGTAGGTCAGCGAGGGGACCAGAACCTCGTCGCCCGGCCGCACGTCCAGCCCGAGCAGGGCGAGATGCAGGGCGATGGTGCCGTTGCAGACGGTGATCGCCGAACTGGTGCCGCACAGGTCGGCGAAATCCCGCTCGAACCGGTCGATGAACGCGCCGGTGGAGGAGATCCAGCTGCTGCGCAAGGCTTCGACGACGTAAGCCTCCTCGTTGCCGCGCAGGTCGGGGGCGGCGATCTGGATGAAGGGCTTGTCCATTACGACGGTGTTCTCGCAGAGAATGTGGCGGAATTGCCCTGCCCGCGAATAAGGCGTTCACGAGCGGGACGTTGGCGGCTTACCGTTCAAGAGGCCTTGCGGGATTGCCTACCACGGTTGCCCCGGGAGGAACATCGCGCGTGACGACGGCTCCCATTCCGATTACAGCCCCTTTGCCGATCACAAGAGGGCGATTGGGCTTTCCATCCCGAATGATGGCGCCTGTTCCGATGTAGACGTCGTCTTCAACAATGACGCGGCCGTTGATGCAGACCCGAGGAGCCAAGGTGACGAAATCGCCAACAACACATTCATGAGCGACATAAGAGTATAGATTGCAGTGAAAATGCTTGCCGATTACCACGTCTGACGTGATGATCGAGTAATCGCATATTATAGACCCTTCGGCTATTTTTACATTGTCGTAGATGCGCCGGAATGGAGAATGCACGCTGCCGATTTTAAGGCCGACGTCCTGGCAGCGCTCTGCAATTTCCCTTCGGGCTTTTGCATCGGCCAATGCGATGACAACAGAATAGTCTTTGAATTCCGGTGATGTCAGATCCGTGGGCGGCACGACCCGGATGCCGTTGATGGAGGTGTTGTGAAGCTCCTCCCGATCCGACACGAAAACGACATCGTCCTGCGCCTGCCCGGCTTCCCGCAACATCTCGCGAGCGATCGGCACAACTTCCCGACCGAAACCGCCTGCACCGTAAATGGCGATACCCATCATGAACCCTCAGAAGATTAGAGAAGCCGTTGCCGCGTCGCCCTTAGGATGATCCAGGATTCCTCAAAGGATTATGGCATGGCCCCTCAGATTATGGGAGGGGGCACGGTGTGCCTAGAATACGGGTAGAGACGCCATAAAGGCTTGATCGCCTTCGGAAACCGGGCGACCGAGCGCTTGTTTGTATAGAACTCCGAAGCCGCGTGCCGTCATGTCCCAGCGATAGGGTTTGACGGCCTCCGTTCCAATGGCCGCCAGGCGTTGGCGCAGATCGGCGTCCAGCCACATGACCCGGATCGCCTCCGCGATCTGCCCGATGTCGTCCGGATCGAAAAGATGCGCTCCGCCCTGGGATTGGGAAGGCAGGGACGTGGTGGTGGCGCAGGTCACCGGACAGCCCAGCGTGAAGGCATCCCACAAAGGCGCGCTTCCCGCCTCGAACTTGGTCGGGATCAGGGTGAAGCGGGCGAACTGGTAGAGCGTCGACAGATCGTCGCGGTCGACGTAGCCGAGGAAGCGGACCTGGTCGCCCAGCCCCAGCCGGGCGATCTCCTGATACAGAACCTGGGCATGGGCATTGAGGCTGCCGGTGCAGATCAACAGGGGCCGCAGCCCGTGCGTCCTCCTCAGACTGTCCAGCGCCCGGATGGCGCCCAGATGGTTCTTGTGAGGCCAGGTCTGGGCCGGCAGCAGCATATAGCCGTCGGGCATGAGGCCGTGGCGGGAGAGCACGCGCTTGATGCGGTCGATGTCGGGCTCCGGCACCTTGCCGGTGGTGGTTGCCCACGGCACGATGCGGACCCGCTCGGGGGCCAGATCGTACTGGGTCAGCAGATCCTGGGCGATCCAGCGCGACGTGCAGGCGACATAGGTCGCCTTGTGGCAGAAATACTGGTAGGTGGCCTCCCGCCCGATCAGGTCGTCGCGGGAGAAATAGTCCGGCAGATGGATGTGCTGCAGGTCGTGCGGGTGGTAGATGGTCGGCAGGTCGCTGTCGATGGCGAACTGGAAGGGCAGATGCACCAGGTCGACCCCCTCCCGGCGCCAGATGGCGGAAGCGTCCTGCATCGGCATGCCGAACTGCTGCACCGGGACGGTGAGGCCGAACAGCGTCTCGCTCAGCCGGTTGCGCCGGATCGGCACCACCACCTTGCGCGTCTCGAAATCGCTGTCCGAGACCGACAGGATCCGGGCATGCTCCGGGATCACGGCACTGAGCCAGCCTGTGTCGAACTTGCGGTCGCACAGCAGGGTGAAGCGGAAGTCGGCCGGATCGAGATGGGCGAGGGAGCGGGCATAGAGGCCCAACACCTCTGCCACGCCGCCGAAGGCGCCCGGCGCCACGCGGGCGTCGATGCCGATATGGATTGGGGGCGCCATCTTGGCCTCTCGTCTTTCGGTTCCGCTCAACGGCCTTGCAGGTCGGCCTGGATGCGCTCCCAGATGCCGCCATAGACCGTTTCCCAGGAATGGCGGGTCCGCACGAACTCGACCACGCCGGCGCTGCGCGCCTCATACTCGTCCCGGCCCATCGAGATGGCGCGCTCGATGATGGCGCGGTTCTGCCCGGCGTCCTGCGTCAGGTAGATCGCGTGCGGGCAGCGGAAGCCGCTTTCCGGCGTGACGATGGGCACCAGGCCGCGGGCGCAGTTTTCCAGGATGGCGGTGGCCTGGGCGTCCAGCGAACTGGTGTGGATGTAGAAGGCGCAGTTGTCCTTGATGAACTGGTTCTGCTGGGCGCTGCCATTGTCGATCCAGCCCAGCGAGATGACCTCGCGCCCCTGGATGCGGACACGCTGGTTGGTGTAGGCGCCTAGCGACGCGCTGCCCAGATGCACCCGCATCCGCTCCGGATCGATGCTGTTCAGCAGCAGGTCGAACCCCTTGTGCGGCCGCAGGTCGCTCATGTGCAGCAGGCCGTTCATGCTTTCCGGCGTGTAGCGGCGGGGCTCGCCGAACATGCGGGCCTCGCATCCCATGTCGACCCGCACAACCTTGTGCTTGATCCGGGCGATCAGGCTGTCGTCGTCCAGCGCCTGGATGCGTTCGTACCAATGTTCGCCGCAGATGCCGAAGATCAGCCGCGCCGCGTCCAGCTGGGTTTCCTGGAACGGAGTCCAGGGCCGGTATTCCTCGATGATGACAGGGAGGATCGGGGCAAGGATGTAGGTGTTGGGATGGGCCGGCCGGCCGGGTTCCAGCGCATTGTCGCGCACCCAGTCGTCGACCAGCCCGCCGCCGGCGTCGAAGGTGACGTGGCCCAGCAGGATGTCGCCGGGATTGGTGGTCACCCGTGATGCGGTGAAGGTGCTGTTGTGCACCGGCGTGTATTTGCTGAGAACGCGGCGGGCGTGTTTGCTGATTTCCGCGTTGTTGGTCTCGTATTTGTCATAGGAGTCACGGCGGAAAATATAAGGAGACCAGAAGAAATGCAGCAAAGCCGCTCTCCAACAAAATAGAGGCCATATGACGGGGGTTCTACACCCGCCGGCGGACTGGTGCAAGAATGGTCGGCCGCGCTTTTACCGCGCCCGCACCCAGGCCTGATACAGCCCGCCGAAGATCATCGGATGCTCCGCCTCCAGCCGGTCCCAGCGGGCCAGAGAGGTCATCGCCGGATCCTCGGGGAAGCGCTTGCGGTAGAGTGCCGCCACCGCCGGATCGGCCAGCCGGAAGCCCAGGAACTCCAGCTTCAGCGCGGCAAGCGCGTCGGCCAGCCAGGGCAGGGTGACGTGCAGTTCATGCACGTGCATCAGCAGGTCGCGGCAGGCGCTGGTGCCGTAGAAATCCGGGGAATGGACGACGCTGCGCGCCGGATGACCCTCCGGCAGGGCCAGGATGTCGCGGCGGACATGGCGGATGCCGTCCAGGGTCGGCGGATGGCCGCGCTCGGCGATGAACTGGCGGGCGGCCAGGATGGAGCGGCGGGCGGCGGCGCTGTAGAAGCCGATCTCCATCACGCCATGCGGGCTCATCATCCCGCGCAGCACGCGCAGGCCCGCCATCGGGTCTTCCATGTGGTGCAGGACGCCGACGCTGTGGATCACGTCGAAGCGGCGGCCCAGCGCTCCCAGCTCCAGCAGGTCGGCCTGGGCGAACTCGATGGTCTTCAGGCCCAGGCGCCGGCTCTGGCGGGTGGCGTAGGCAAGGCTGCGGCGGCTGAGGTCGACCGCCAGCACCCGTGCATTCTTCAGGGTGGAGGCCGCCCACACCGCCTCCCGTCCGGTGCCGCAGCCGGCGACCAGCACCTCCGGCGCCTCCCAGCCCGGCGCGTTCCAGGCAGGGGCGGCTGGCAGGGCGGCATGCGGGAACAGGGCATGCAGGAAGCGGGACAGCGGCATCGGCTCCGGCAGCAGCCCGGTGGTCATCCAGCGCGGATAGGGATTCTCCTCGTACTGGGCGCGCACGCCGACCGACACCGGGTGGCTGATCGGGGTCAGTTCCGGCAGCTCCGCCTGGATCGCCGCCTCGGCCAGCGGTTCGGCGACCTGCCGGTTCAGCAGCCGGGCGATCTCCTCGGGCCAGGACAGCGCCTGCAGGGCCTCCGCCCGCTCCCAGCGGTAGAGCGGCCGGTAGGCGCCGAGCAGGGCGACCAGGACCGCCGGCGGCTGCTCGCCGCTCGCCAAAGCCGCCTCCGCCGCGCGGAGCAGCACCGCCAGCACCTGGAACTCGCCGTCGGTCTCGGCGAAGACATATTCGTTGAGGAAGCACTGCTCGGCGATGGCGGCGCACAGGGTGCGCCAGGACGGCCGGTCGGGCAGGCCGGGGCCGGTCAGCGCCAGCGTCAGCACCCGGCGCAGCCGGGTCAGCGCCCGTTCCAGCCGGGGATCGCAGACCGGGGCGGCGCGCAGGTGAGCCAGCAGCAGCGCATCCTCCGCCAGCCCGGCGAGCGAGCCGTCGGCCAGCAGCGCCAGGCTTTTCCCGTCCAGCGTCCGCCCGTCGTCCTCGGGGCCCGCCTCCGGAGCGGCGAGGGCCTTGAGGACGGGCGATGCCATCAGGACGCCGGCGATGGCCCGGGACAGGCCGGCGCTTTCCACCTCCGGCCGCCCGAGCGCCGCCAGCAGGTCGGTGCGCAGGCCTTCATCCGGCCCCTCGCCGGATGCGGGCGGCCCGGCGTCCCGCAATGCTTCGACGAAGGCGATCCAGTTGCGCGGCATCTCGGGGGCGAGGCGGATCGCCTTGCGCACATAGGGCAGGGCCTGGTCGCGCCAGCCGCCTTGCAGGAACAGCGCGGCGATGCCGAAGCACAGCTCCGCATCGTCCGGAGCCGTGCGGGCGATGCCGAACGCCTCCGTCTCCGCCTCGGCCGTGCGGCCGGCGGCGATCAGCAGCGACAGCAGCGTTCGGCGCAGCGGCAGGGGAAGCGGCCGGCCGGCGGCGGCACGGCGCAGGTCCTCGATGGCGGCGTCGGGGTTGCCGGTCTCCTGGTGCAGGCGGGCGAGGTTGTTGTGGACCTCCGGCAGGTCGGGGGTGAGGCGCAGCGCGGCGCCATAGGCCTCCAGTGCGCCTGCGGCGTCGCCGCCGCTCTGCAGGGCGGTGCCGAGGTTGGCCAGCAGCGCCGTCCTGGTCCTGTCGTCCGGATCGGCGATGAGCGCCAGACCGTCGCGGCAGACGGTGACGGCTTCCGTCCAGTGGCCGGCGACGCGCAGGCTGTCGGCCAGCAGCAGCCGGGCATCGAGATGGCCGGGATCGACCGCCAGCACGCGGTGGAAGGCGGCGATCGCCGATTCAAGCTGGCCGCTGCGGTGGTGCAGGGTGCCGATCAGATGCAGCGTTCCCGCCAGCCGCGGGCGCAGCGCCACCGCCTGCTCGGCCTGCTCCAGCGCCTCCTCGTTGCGGCCGAGCCGGGCCAGCAGCGAGGCATGGTTGCCCAGGATTTCCGGCAAGACGGGGCGATGGGAGAGCGCGCGGCGGAACAGCGCCTCGGCCTCATCGACGCGGCCTTCCAGCATGCGGACCAGCGCCAGGGTGCCGAGCGCCTCGGCCTGCGCCTGCCGCAACGGCTGGGCCGGCTGCGCCGCACCGCCGGCAAGGCGCAGGGCCGTGTCGCAGGCTGCCGCCGCTTCGGCCAGCTGGCCGCGGCGCAGCCGGGCGAGCGCCTGCGCCCGGTGGGCCTGGACCGCGGCCGCTCCACCCGCCTCCTCATGCCCTGTCCGGCGCAGCGCTTCGGCTGCCGCGGCATAGCCGTCGTCGACACGGCCGGCGGCGATGAAGGCCAGGGCAAGCACGCTCCAGCCCTCCGCCCTGTCCGGCTGCCTGCGCACCGCCGCTTCGGCCCAGGCGACGCTGTCGGCCGGCCGGCCCAGGATGCGGGCGGCGTCGGCCAGCGACAGCAGTGCGGCCGGATCCTGCGGCGGGGTGCCGCACAGCGCGCGGTACGGCCCCTCCGCCTCCTCCGGCCGGCCGGACCGGCACGAATCCAGCACCTGCGCCAGACGTTGGCCGGCGGCCTGATGGTCCGGACCGCTTTGGCCGGTCGGAAGGCCGGCGGTCCCGGTTGCGCTGTCGGTGGTCATGGAACTGGACCTTTGGGCTGGAAGGAGGCCAGGGGTGACAGGGGCCGGAGAAGACGGGATCCGCCGGGCCTCAATAGGCCTGGTACGATTTTTCCTCGACCAGCTCGGAGCCGAGCAGACGGTTCAGGTCGCGCTTCAGCGCGGCGCGGCGGTCGTTGGTGTGGTAGACCTGCCGGGCCAGCTCGACGAAGCGCGGGCCGAAATCCTTGGCACGCTCGCAGTCGCGGATCTCGTCCTCGACCTCCCACAGGGTGGTGTTGACCGCGCGCAGCCCGTCGATCAGCACGGCGACCTCCGGACGCGCGGTGTCGGCCTGCACCGCCACGGCGAGCAGCGCCTCGCGCTCGCGCCGGACGTTGGCCAGCTTGTCGGCGTCGGCGATGCGCTCCGTCTTGATGTCGAGGATGGTGATCTTGTCCAGCAGTTCGCCCCAGGAGACGGGCGCCAGGATCGGCATGTCGGAAGCTCCATTCTGACGGAGGGGGAGGGAAGCGGCGCGTTCGCGGAGTGCGCGCTCCAGCCTGTCGATGGTGTCGTCCCAGTGCTGCGGCCTTGCCTGCCGGAACAGGCGCATGGTCGGATACCAGGGGCTGTCCTCGCGGTCGAGCATCCAGCGCCAATCCGGGGCGAAGGGCACCAGGACCCAGATCGGGACGCCGAGCGCTCCGGCGAGATGGGCGACGGAGGTGTCGACGCAGACCACGAGATCGAGGTTCGCCATGATTGCGGCGGTGTCGGCGAAGTCCTTGATGTCGGGCGACAGGTTCAAAAGCGGGAAGCCGCCCGGCGGGTTTGCCGCCTGTCCTTCGGTGGGTCCCTTCTGGATGGAGACCAGGCTGACGCCGGGGATCGCGGCCAGCCGGGCGAAGGGGGCCAGCCCGATGGAGCGGTTCCTGTCGTTGCCGTGGGTGGGCGATCCGGCCCAGACGATGCCCACCTTCAGGCCGCCCCCGTCCCTTGCCAACCCCTTCAGCCGCTCGCCCCAGCGCGCAACCAGATCGGGCTCCGCCGACAGGTAGGGAACGCGGTGCGGGATGGTGTCCATCTGGGTGCCGAACACCTCGCCCAGGCTCAGCATCGGCAGGTGCAGGTCGAAGTCGTCGGTGCCGAGCTGGCCGCTGACGACCCGTTCCACGCCGGGCAGCCCGGCCAGCACCCGCTTCAGCGGCGCCGGCACTCCCAGGATCACCCGGCCGCCGCGCGCCGCCACAAGGGGAACGTAGCGGCAGAATTGCAGGCTGTCGCCCAGCCCCTGCTCGCCGTGCAGCAGGATGCGGCGGCCATCCGGCGGTTCCCCCGTCCAGCGCGGCTTGGGCATGGCGGCCTGGGCGGGCGCATCCTTGCAGCGCAGCCGCCATTCATACTCGCGCCAGCCCTCCTCGAAACGGCCGCCCACCAGCAGGGCCATGCCCAGGTTGCGGCGGGCATCCGGACCGGCGGGGTCGATGGCGACGGCGCGGCGGAAGCCGGTGACCGCCTCAATCAGCCGGTTCTGGTTCAGCCGGGCGTTGCCGTGGTTGGCATAGCCGCCGGCGAAGCCCGGATCGACGGCGACGGCGCGGGCATGGGCGTGCGCCGCATCCTCCAACCGTCCCAATTCCTGCAAGGCCAGGCCGAGGCTGCTGTAGCCTGCGGCGAAATAGGGATTGAGCGCCACGGCGCGGCGATGCCACGCCGTGGCCGCCTCCGCCCCGGCCCCCGTCTTGTCCAGGGAGCGCAGCGCGATGCCCAGGTTGTTGCAGACGGCCATATTGGTGGGGTCGATGGCGATGGCGCGGGCATAGGAGGCGACGGCATCCTGCAGGTCGTCGCCCTCCTGCAGGACATTGCCCAGCCCCGCATGGCCCTCCGACCCGGCGGGGGAGAGGCGGATCGCCCGGCGATAGGCGTCCCGGGCATCGGCAGGGCGCGACAGCCCGCGCAGCAGGCCGCCCACATTCTCATAGGCGGCGGCGAAGTCGGGGCGCAGTGCGACGGCGTTGCGGTAAGCCGCTTCCGCCCCGGCTGCATGGCCCTGGTCGCGCAGCAGGTTGCCCAGATTCAGACGCGCTTCCGCTATGGCGGGATCGATCCGCAGGGCACGGATCATCAGGCGGAGTGCGGCTCCCCCCTGTCCGGCGCGGCGGGCGACCAGCCCCAGCAGATGCAGCGCGTCGGACTGCTCGGGCGTGATCTCCAGGATACGGCGGTAGAGCCGCGCTGCCGCGGCCAGATTGCCGCTCTGATGATGCCGCACTGCTGCGGCGAGCGCGTCCTGAATGGTCGCCATGCTCGATCGGTCGTCCCTGGCCCTTGGGTGTCTTCGTGTGGCGGCTGTCCGGCGGCGCCTGTTGCCGCAAGGGAATAACGGGTGTTCCCGAATTCTCCAAGCGCATCCTCGCTGCTGCGGCAAACGAAATACAGGCCGTGTTATCAACTTGTAACAACGTGGCCGTCATCGTCGAAGCCAGAGCTTGGCGGCAGATCGGCGGCGAAGTTGTGAAAGTCACGCAAGTCTTCGTCGCTCTACACTCGATTCGAGAACGGCTTCCTCCTGCCCGGGGTCACGTTCCCGCCTGGAAGCCCTTGGGACTGTGGGTACCACCAACTTCGTGCGTGCTGTGGCGATTTCGCCATACCGGGCATTTCGCAAGGCATTGCAAAGACTTGGGGGAACAGCACTCCGCCGTTCAGGATAACGGCTTCACAGAGTGTCACAAGACCGGCCAGTTCGGTCTACCCACTTCGGTAGAAACGGATTGCCATAGGCGCAGTCCTTCGGATAACAAGGGCACGGTGTGTTAGGTCGCGCTAGGACTGAGTCTGTCTGCCTGCATCCAGTGTGGCGCACACCTTAGAATGGTTCATCCGCCGGCGAGCCAAACCTGAAGGGGATTACTAATGGCTGGAACCTACACCGTAGGAGTAACTACGGGTTCAACCCTAACATTGGGGCAGTTCTCTACGATTATCGGTAACGTTGGCACCGATGTCATCACGCTCGGAACCGCCGGTAACACGGTGTCGATTTCGACGCTTGAGACCCTGATCGGCAGCACCGGCACCGATTTCATCACCTTGACTTCCGGTTCCACCCTCCAGGTTTCGCTGTTGGAAACCCTGGTCGGTAGCACCACCACCGACGTGGTCACGATTGGCACGTCCGGCTCCACCATGCTGGTGAACCTGCTTGAGACGATCACCGGTGGTGTTGGGACCGACGTCGTTACGCTGGGCACGTCCGGCAGCACCATCCTGGTCTCCGCGGTGGAGACCCTGACCGGCGGCACGGCTTCTGACATCGTCACGCTGGGCACGTCGGGCAACACGGTCCTCGTCAGCCTGATCGAGACGGTTACCGGCGGCACCGCCACCGACGTCGTCACGCTGGGCACCGGCGGCAGCACCATCACGGTCGGCGCGATCGAGACGCTGACCGGTAGCGCGACCACCGACGTCGTGACTCTGGGCACGGCCGGCAACACCCTGCTGGTCAATGCCGTCGAGACCCTGACCGGCAGCACCGCCATCGACGTTATCACGCTGGGCACCGGCGGCAGCACCGTCACGGTCGGCGCGATCGAGACCCTGAGCGGTACGGCGGCTTCCGACGTCGTGACGCTGGGCACGACCGGCACCACCCTGCTGGTCAACGCCATCGAGACCCTGACCGGCAGCACCGTCATCGACGTCGTGACGCTGGGCACGGCCGGCAGCACCATCCTGGTCAATGTCCTCGAGACGCTGACCGGCGGTGTCGGCACCGACATCATCACGCTCGGCTCGGGCGGCAGCACCATCCTGGTTTCGGGTCTGGAGACCCTGACCGGCGGCACCACCACCGACGTCGTGACTCTGGGCACGGCCGGCAATACCCTGCTGGTCAGCGGCATTGAGGCGATCACCGGCGGCACCGCCACCGACGTCATCACTCTGGCGTCGGGCGGCAGCACCATCACGGTCGGCGCGATCGAGACGCTGACTGGTACGGCGGCTTCCGACGTCGTGACGCTGGGCACGACCGGCACCACCCTGCTGGTCAACGGCATTGAGGTCATCACCGGCAGCACCGCCATCGACGTGGTCACGCTGGGCACCGGCGGCAGCACTGTCACGGTCGGCGCGATCGAGACCCTGACCGGCACGGCGGCTTCCGACGTCGTGACGCTGGGCACGACCGGCACCACCCTGCTGGTCAATGCCATCGAGACCCTGACCGGCAGCACCGTCATCGACGTCGTGACGCTGGGCACGGCCGGCAGCACCATCCTGGCCAATGTCCTCGAGACGCTGACCGGCGGTGTGGGCACCGACATCGTCACGCTCGGCTCGGCCGGCAGCACGGTCCTGGTTTCCGGCCTCGAGATCCTGGTCGGCGGCACTGCTTCCGACATCGTCACGCTGGGTACGGCCGGCAACACGGTCCTGCTGCGCGGCATCGAAGTGCTGACCGGCGGTATCGGCACCGACGTCGTCACCCTGGGCGATACGGCGAACACGCTGACCGTCGGCGGCATCGAGACCCTGACGGGCGGCTCGTCCACCGACGTGGTCACGCTGGGCACCGCCGGCAACACCCTGCTGGTCACCCTGGTCGAGACGCTGACCGGTAGCACCGTCATCGACGTCGTTACCCTGGGTTCGGCCGGCAACACCGTCCTGACCAACCTGCTGGAGACGATCACCGGCGGCGCCGGTAGCGACCTCGTCTACCTCGGCACCACGGGCAACACCGTCCTGGTTTCGGGCGTTGAGGTTCTGGTCGGCGACACGGCTTCCGATATCGTCACGCTGGGCACGGCCGGCAACACGGTCCTGCTGCGCGGCATCGACGTTCTGACCGGCGGTGTCGGCACCGACGTCATCACGCTGGGCAACACGGCCAACACGCTGACCGTCGGCGGCATCGAGACGCTGATCGGTGGCACGGCCTCCGACGTGGTCACGCTGGGCACGGCGGGCAACACCCTGCTGGTTTCGGGTCTGGAGACCCTGACCGGTAGCTCGGGCACCGATGTCGTTACCCTCGGCTCGGCTGGCGGCACCATCCTCACCAGCTTGCTGGAGACGATCACCGGCAGCAGCACCTCCGACCTCGTCTACCTCGGCACCACGGGCAACACCGTCCTGGTTTCGGGCGTCGAAATCCTGGTCGGCGGCACGGCCTCCGACATCGTCACGCTGGGCACGGCCGGCAACACGGTGCTGATGCGCGGCATCGACGTGCTGACCGGCGGTGTCGGCACCGACGTCGTCACCCTGGGCGATACGGCGAACACGCTGACCGTCAATGGCATCGAGACGCTGATCGGTGGCACGGCCTCCGACGTCGTGACGCTGAGCACGGCCGGCAACAGCCTGCTGGTTTCGGGTCTGGAGACCCTGACCGGTGGCGTGGGCACCGACGTCGTCACCCTGGGTTCGGCCGGGAACACGATCCTCGCCAGCCTGCTGGAGACGATCACCGGCGGTGCGGCGACCGACGCTATCACCATCGGCACCGCGGGCGGCACCCTGCTGGTTTCGGGTCTGGAGACCCTGACCGGCAGCACGGCGACCGATGCCGTCATCCTGGGCACCTCCGGCAACACCTTGCTGACCTCGGGCATCGAGTTCCTGCAGGGCGGCGCGGGCAGCGACCTGGTCTTCATCGGCTCGACTGGCAGCACCTTCCAAACGGTCGCGCTGGAGTTCCTGATCGGCGGTGCGGGCACCGACGTCATCACGCTGGGCTCGGCTGGCAGCACCACCACGGTCCGCGGTCTGGAAATCCTGACCGGCGGCTTGGGCACCGACGTCATCACCATCGGCGACACCGGCACCACCATGGTGGTTTCGGGCATCGAGACGCTGGCTGGCGGTGCGGCGACGGACGCCATCACCATCGGCACCGCGGGCGGCACCCTGCTGGTTTCGGGTCTGGAGACCCTGACCGGTGGCTTGGGCACCGACGTCATCACCATCGGTTCGGCCGGCGGCACGCTGCTTGCCAACGGTCTTGAGACGATCACCGGTGGCACGGGTTCGGAACTGGTGTTCCTGGGCTCGGGCGGTTCGACGGTCTCGGTGTCGGGCATCGACATCCTGATCGGCGGCGTCGGCACCGACGTGGTCACGCTGGGCACGGCCGGCAACACGGTTCTGCTGCGCGGCATCGAGACGCTGACCGGCAACGTCGGCACCGACATCCTGACGCTGGGCGACACGGGCAACACCGCGACGGTTTCGCTGTTCGAGACGATCATCGGCGGCACCGCCACCGACGTCATCGCCTTGGGCACGGCCGGCAACACCGTCTTCGTCTCGGCCGTCGAGACGCTGACCGGCAATGTCGGCACCGATGTCATCACCCTCGCCTCGGTCCTCGGCAACACCACGCTGGTGTCCGGCATCGAGACGCTGACCGGTCAGGCCGGTAACGACGTCGTCACCCTGGGCACCGCCGGCAACACCGTCCTGGTGTCGCTGCTGGAGACCCTGACCGGTGGCGTCGGCACCGATGTCGTCACCCTCGGTACCGTGGGCGGCACCCTGCTGGCCTCGGGCATCGAGACGATCACCGGCGCTTCGGGTACGGACCTCGTCTTCCTGGGCTCGGCCGGCAACACGGTCCTGGCTTCCGGTCTGGAGTTCCTGATCGGCGGTGCGGGCAGCGATACGGTCAACCTGGGCACTTCGGGCAACACGGTCATCGTCCGTGGCATCGAGAGCCTGACCGGCGGCTTGGGCACCGACGTCATCACCATCGGCGACACCGGCACCACCATGGTGGTTTCGGGCATCGAGACGCTGGCTGGCGGTGCGGCGACCGACGCCATCACCCTGGGCACCGCGGGCAACACCCTGCTGGTTTCGGGCCTGGAGACCATTACCGGCGGCACGGCCACCGACGTCGTGACCATCGGTTCGACGGGCGGCACGCTGCTTGCCAATGCGCTGGAAACCATCGTTGGCGGCACGGGTTCGGAACTGGTGTTCCTGGGCTCGGGCGGTTCGACGGTCTCGGTGTCGGGCATCGACATCCTGATCGGCGGCGTCGGCACCGACGTTGTCACGCTGGGCACGGCCGGCAACACGGTCCTGCTGCGCGGCATCGAGACGCTGACCGGCGGCGTGGGCACCGACGTCCTGACGCTGGGCAACACGGCCAACACCGCGACAGTTTCGCTGTTCGAGACGATCATCGGCGGCACCGCCTCCGATGCCATCACGATCGGCACCACGGGCGGCACCCTGCTGGTTTCGGGTCTTGAGACCCTGACCGGTAGCTCGCTCTCCGACGTCGTCACCCTCGGCTCGGCCGGCAACACCCTCGCGGTGACGCTGATCGAGACGCTGAACGGCGGCTCGGGCGTCGACGTCGTGTCGCTGGGCACGGCGGGCAACACCCTGCTGGTCTCGGCTCTGGAAACCATCACCGGTTCCACCGCCACCGACCTGATCACCATCGGCACGGCCGGCAGCACGCTGCTCGCCAACCTGCTGGAGACGGTCACCGGCGGTCTTGGCACCGACGTGATCTTCCTGGGCTCGTCCGGCAACACGATGCTGGCTTCGGGCATCGAGATCCTGGTCGGCGGCACCAACACCGACGTCGTCACGCTGGGCACCACGGGCAACACCCTGCTCCTGCGTGGCCTGGAGACCCTGACCGGCTCCGTCGGCACCGACGTCGTCACCATCGGCGACACCGGCACCACCATGCTGGTTTCGGGCATCGAGACCCTGGCCGGCGGCGCAGGCCTCGACCTGATCCAGCTGAGCACGGCGGGCAACACCTTGCTGGTTTCGGGTCTGGAGACCCTGACCGGTAGCGTGGGCACCGACATCATCACGCTGGGCACCGTGGGTAACACCCTGGTGGTCAACGCGATCGACACGCTGACCGGCGGCACGGGTTCCGACCTCGTGTTCCTGGGTTCGGGCGGTTCGACGCTGCTGGCGGCTGGCCTGGAAATCCTGGTCGGCGGCACGGGCGTCGACGTGGTCACGCTGGGCACGGCTGGCAACACGGTGCTGCTACGCGGCATCGAGACGCTGACCGGCGGTCTGGGTACCGACGTCATCACGCTCGGCAACACCGCCAACTCGCTGATCGTCGGCGGCATCGAGACGCTGATCGGTGGCCTCGCCTCCGACATCGTCACGCTGGGCACGGCGGGCAACACCCTGCTGGTTTCGGGTCTGGAGACCCTGACCGGTGGCGTGGGCACCGACATCGTAACCATCGGCTCGGCCGGCGGCACGCTGCTGGTGAGCGGCATCGAAACGGTGATCGGCGGCACGGGCCTGGAGGTGATCTTCACCAGCACGGCTGGTTCGACCCTCACCGTCTCGGGTGCGGACTTCGTGATCGGCAGCGCCGGCACCGACGTCCTGACCCTGGGCACGGCCGGCAACACCACCACCATCCGCGGCATCGAGACGCTGATCGGCGGTGCGGGCAGCGACCTGGTGATCCTGGGCGACACCGGCAACACGCTGAACCTGGGCTTGGGCATCGAGATCCTGGTCGGCGGCACTGGCACCGACGTGCTGACCATCGGCACCTCGGGCACGACCCTGCTGACCCGCGGCATCGAGACGCTGATCGGCGGCGTGGGCACCGACGTCATCACGCTCGGTGACACGGTGAACACCATCACCGTGACGGGCATCGAGACCCTGACCGGCGGTGCGAACACCGACGTCGTCTTCACCGGTTCGGCCGGCGTGACGATGACGGTCTCGGGCGTCGAGTTCCTGGTCGGCGGCACCGGTTCGGATGTCGTGACCCTGGGCTCCTCGGGCAACACGGTCATCACCCGCGGCATCGACACCCTGTCGGGCG
Organism: Azospirillum sp. UENF 111221; assembly: GCF_058780625.1. NCBI lineage: Bacteria > Pseudomonadati > Pseudomonadota > Alphaproteobacteria > Rhodospirillales > Azospirillaceae > Azospirillum > Azospirillum sp. UENF 111221. The sequence continues at coordinate 1,277 of NZ_JBSNCH010000002.1, read as the reverse complement.
GTGCGGGCAGCGACCTGGTGTTCCTGGGCGACACCGGCGTCACCATGACGCTGGGTTCGGGCATCGAGATCCTGGTCGGCGGCGCTGCCACCGACGTCATCACTCTGGGCACCTCGGGCAGCACCCTGCTGACCCGTGCGGTCGAGACGCTGATCGGCGGCGTGGGCACCGACGTCATCACCCTGGGCGACACCCCGAACACGGTCACCGTGACGGGCGTTGAGACCCTGGTCGGTGGCGCCAACACCGACATCGTCTTCACCGGTTCGGCCGGCGTGACGATGACGGCCTCGGGCGTCGAGTTCCTGGTCGGCGGCGCCGGTTCGGATGTCGTGACCCTGGGTGCGGCGGGCAACACCGTCATCACCCGCGGCATCGACACCATGATCGGCGGTGCGGGCAGCGACCTGGTGATCCTGGGCGACACGGGCGTCACCATGCGGGCCGAGAGCGGGATCGAGATCCTGGTCGGCGGCGCCGGTTCCGACATCGTCAGCCTCGGCGATGGCGGCAACACGGTCCTGCTGCGCGGCATCGAGACCCTGACCGGTGGCACCGGCAACGACGTGATCACGCTGGGCAACACCGGTGTGACGATGTCGGTCTCGGGCATCGAGACGCTGATCGGCGGCACGGGCACCGACGCCATCACGGTGACCGGCGGTGCGGGCATCCGCTTCCAGGCCGGCACGGGCGACAGCCTGAGCCTGGCTTCGGGCAGCGGCACCGACACGGTGGTGTACTCGTCCTTCACCGACATCTCGGCGCTGGGCGCGAACACCGGCTTCGTCTCGGTCTCGAACTTCCAGTCGGGCACCGACAAGGTGCAGCTGACCGGTACGGCCCGGACCGCTGCGGATAAGAACGGCGATGCCTCGCTCTCGACGGCCTCTGCTGCGACCAACGGCGTGAACATCGGCTCCAACGAGCTGGTGAGCCTGACCTCGGTCGTCAGCGGCAGCCTGACGGACGCTTCGCTGGCCAGCTTCCGCTCGGCCCTGGGGACGCTGACGAACTCGTCGGCTGGTGCAAGCACGCTGGTTCTGGCCAACAACGGCACCAGCTCCGGCCTGTACCAGGTGGTCGACACCAACGGCGACGGCCAGGTGGCCGCCACCGAGGTCCGGCTGCTCGGCGTCTACAACGGCACCGTCCTCTCGCTCTCCGACATCAACCTCGGTTGATGATGGGGCTCGGTTGATGATGGGGGCGTGAGCCCAAGCCTGCTAAAAGGAGGGGGCGCCCGCAGGGGCGCCCCCTTTCTCTTTGTGCGGACC